>CBDAOQ010000003.1:0-1200000 GCA_965198125.1 Candidatus Versatilivorator sp.
CGCGTATGGGGGGGAGAAACGGGAACCGGTTTGTTTTCCACAGGGTAAGTCGTTGAATTTAGTGAATCTAACCGGTTCCCGTTACTTTCCGATTTTTGGGAACCGGTTTCAAAACGGGAACCGGTTTTAGGCGGCTTGTCTTCGTCCTTTTTTTGCTCACGCTTCCCGTTACCGGCAAGGCTCCACAACACCTTCTGTCTGCCCTTCCTGCGCCGTACCAGACGCCCGTCCTCCAACATTTGGTTCAAGACGCCGGCGATGGTGTCGCATTTGGCCTCGATGTTCTCTCTGAGCTCGCGGGTTGAAATCCCTTCCCCCGGGTTCTCCTCAAGGTACCTACGGATGTGCTCTTCTATGCGGCTTCGCCTCCCGGCTCTCCTTGCCTCCCGCTGCTCCTCCCGGTCCCTGATCCTCCTGTGGTCCCTCCTGGCCAGTAGCGCTTCCTCGATTTCATCGGCTGACTGCGGCCGCACTTCCCCCCATTTCCAGCCGTCCGCCCCGATCGAGAAGGAGAGCGAGGGACCCGGCGGTCCGAAATTGCACTTGGCGTGCGTCATGACCCCCGCCGTCCCCTCTTCCGCCTTCGGGTCCCTTTGCACCAGCAGCGCCGACCGGCACGCGGCCACATAGTCCACGCTTCCCAGAACGGTCGCCTGGACCCCGTGGGTCGAATCGTGGCTGCTTCTCTTGCGGGCGTGGCAGATCACCAGGACCCCCACGCCGCAGTCGGAGGCGAACCGCGCCAGGGGTTTCATCATCTGGCGCACCGCCACGGCCTCATGCCCGTCCACCCTGGCCGGGGTGAACGCCGTCAGGGTGTCGATGATCACCAGACGGATGCCGTGCAGCTTCACTCCCTCCCGCAAGACCCGCAGCAGCTCTCCCTCTGTTCCTTCCCTCATCGACAGGGTCTCCAGGAGATCCGCCTCCCGATGGTGCTGATCGAAGATCACGATCTCTCCCAGATCGGCCCCGCAGGCCTTCAACCGGGGAACGATGGTCTGGGCCGGGTCGTCCTCGAGGGAAAGGATCGCCGTTCGGATCTTCTCTGTGCGGGTCCGATGAAAAGGGATCAGGCCACGCGACAGCGACGCCGCCAGGGCCGTGCTCAGGAAGCTCTTGCCGCAGCCGGGAGCTCCAGCCATCAGCGTCACGGCCCCGGCGGGCAGATAGGGCTCCCAAAGCCAGTCGATCCGTCCGGGTTCAATCTCGCCGGCCGATACCAGAACCTGCTCGGCAACCCGTCTGAGCCGGCGGTCCTCTTCCTCGTCGACCCGTTCGGCCCGAAGGAGGTACCGCTCGACTTCCTCCCATCCCCAACCGTCCTCGGCGATGGCGTCGGCCACGTCCCAGCCTGAGGGACGGTCCTCTTCCGGATCGATTACCAGAACCTCGGCCGCCCCGATCCGGTCGAGCTCGCCTGCCAGCCTCGCCATCGCCTCCCGGCCCGGATCGTCGGCGTCCGGCCACAGGATCACCTCCCTCCCCGACAGGGCGTCCCAGTTCGTGCGCAGGACAGCACCGCTGCCGCCCAACCAGCTCAGCACTCCAAACCCCTCCGCCAGTCCGGCCAGCACATCGGCGCACTTCTCCCCTTCAACGATCACCACCGGGGTTGCTCCAGTCAGGGACTCGATCCGGTAGGGCCAACGGTTCTGCGGGGCGCGGTGGGTCCAGGTCCCCGCGTGCTCTCCGCTATTGCGCAGGGTGTAGGGGTCGGCTTTGCGGCCGGGCCGGTTCTCAGGGTAGCGGTAAACCCGGGCGTACTCGGCGCCGTCCGGGGTGCGGTATCGGTAGCAGACGGCGTATCGGGACGGGAGAGCAGTTGGAGGCACGTTCTCGACGGAACTCGGTTGAAGGTAAGGCCGGTGTGCGTTGGGCGCGGACCGATGGCTTCCGTTCACCCGGCGCTCCCCCGCCAAACCAAGCTGCCGGGCTGTTTCCAGGGCTTCCGGTCCCGACAGGCCCCGGGTGAGCCTCAGCCACTTCACCACGCCGCCGCCCTCCCCGCAGCCGTGGCAGAACCACTGCCCGGATTCCAGGCGGACCGAGCAACTCGGCTTTCTGTCCTCATGGCCGGGCGAGGGACAAGAGCACATCCGCTCCGCTCCGTTCCCCCGGCTCAACCCGGGACGGTCCTCCGAGTAGAGGCTCAAAACCGCGCTCGTCATCGCGAACCGTCCCCTCGAGGCGCTGCCTGCCGGCTGGCCTCGATCCTCCGGTTCAACCACTCGGTGATCTCGGACTCCAGCCAACCGACGGCGCGCTCCCCCAGGGAGATAGGCCTGGGGAAACGGCCCTCGGAAATGCGCAGATAGATGCTGCTGCGGGACAGGCCGGTGCGTTCGCGGACTGACGGGAGCCTCAGGATTCTCGGTGTCAATGTCCTGCCGGATTCGATCTCGTTCATGAATCCGAGGCTAACCGCCCGAGTTGGGCAAGTCCAACTCGGAAATTGGCCCGTAAGATTGTTACAAGCTCAATGGAATCAGCAGATTAGAGAAAGGAGATTTGACATGCGGGCTCTTCGTCCGCCGGGGAGGAATTCAGATAACTACTTGGAATTGAGCAAGTTACGGCTGGGTAATCGGAACGATTTGAACTTGCCCAACTTTTTTGGGCTGATTTTCTACTTTTTCATCCGCTTGCGGATGGTATCCGGGCTGAGTCCTCCGCCTACGTCGCTCCTGGCGATCTGACGCGCGTACCAGACATCGGACATGCCGGGCCGCTCCCGTTTCAGCGCCCGATAGGCCTTCTGCAGGAGAAGGCTTTTTTTGCGGGTGTCCAGCTTCCGTGACTCGTACCTGACCTGGGTCGCGGTGATGGGACTCTCCTCGGTGGCGGCATCCAGCCAGCGGTGGACAACAGATTCCTCCAGTCCGTAGCTTCCGTCCCGGAAGCGGAGGATGCTGGAAAAATTCAGTTCGCTCGAACCCGCCGCCAACCTCAGCTCCCTCTTTAACCGCAGGCTCAGCATCCGGCGGTGCTTCCCGCCGGTGATCCCGATTTCCAACACTCGTCCTCCCTCCGCCTCTCGGCCCTTCCAGCGCAAGGAAAGCCCGTCAGCAACGAACCGCCCGAGGCGTTCGGCGCTCGTTTCCCATTGCGCCAGCCGGTCCATAAACACGGGGACCCGGTGGGTATCCCCGCGCTTGTCGCAGACGATGAATGGCTCCGATGTCGTACCCCCTCGTGCCGGTCGACCGGAGGAACTCACCAACCCGTGCACCGGCATTGGGCATTGTCGCTCGCATCCCGGACACACTGTGCTGCGGGCAGGTCCTGCCTTCTTGAGGATCTTCTGTGCCTTCAGGGCAGTGACGGCTTCGCTGGGCCATCGATCCAGTTCACGGGGTGCAATCCGGACGGTCTGGCTCGAGGAGGCACACACGCGCGCGCCCAGATCGATCAGCACGGCTTCCGGACTCTTGACCCGATCCGGCTCGGTCCTTCGGAGCTCAAGGCCTGAGGCCTTCAGCATGGCCCGCAGTTTCAACTCACGCTCGCCGTAATCAAGCGAACAGGAAGCAGGGCCGGCCAGGCAAATCCGTATCGTCCTGGCCAGTTCTCCCCCCTGCGCGGCCATCCGCGCCACCATTTCTGCCTGTGTGACGCCGTAGTACTTGTAGGGGATGGACCGGCCGTCACTGTCGAGCAAGTCGTAGAGTGCCTCGGGACGATCGGAGCTTTCCGTTTCCACTGAGATCCGATTCCCCTCAACGGCCCGGGAGGACATCTGCAGCTTCCTGACCGTCACCGCCTCGATGCCGCTGTCCGCGCCGTAAACGAACTCGAAGCTTCTCTGGAGCAGAGGGTTGAGATCGTAGACTTGCGGATTTGCGGGTTCGTCCGGCAGCCGGTCCAGTTTCAGAATCGCTGTCGCGAACATCTCCTGCAGCGGTTCCACATACCGGTAAGGCCCCGGGAAACTCAGGTCGAGCGAGCCTTCGCGCCGTGAGTAGACGAAGACCACCTCAAAGGCGGGATGGTGCGGTCTCAGACCCAGCGCTCCATCCACCCATTCGATCTCCTGCCGGGAGTAGTCTTCAGGATAGGCGAAGAAGTAGTCCAGTCCGTCCCTGCGGAAAGATTCCACCAGGCAGTGGTTGCCACGGCCCTCGCGACGGTGAAAATACGTGCGGATCAGGTCTGCCAGATGCTCGAGGCTGACCGCGTCGGTCGCTGCCGACCGATGCCCCAGATGTTTGCGCTTACGCCAGCAGGCCGTCCCCCGGGGGTGATAGCTGCGGACGGCACTCTTCCAGCATTCCTGGTGGTCCAGTAGCGCGGCCATCCCCCTGTGGAAGTGGCCGGGCTGCGACGACAAGGTTTCAATAAAGGCGTCCAGTTCCTCGGACCCGTCCGGCCACCGGCTGCGCGCCTCGTCGAGAAGGGTTCGGACTCCCTTCTCGCAGCTCATCTCGAAGATCTCTCGGAACTCGGATTCCAGCGCGTTCCGCTGCTCTTCGGGAAGTTGGAGCCAGACCCAAAACCACTCCTCCGGCCGAGTTTCCTTCATGGCCGTAAAGTCCAGCTCCCCGAACAGGCCGCGGACCTTGAAGTAGCGGGCCAGCAGATCATTCGGAATCTGACGGAAAAAGCTCCTGGCCGAGTAGTGACGGGACATCGGTCCACTGCCGAACCGTTTCTTTCCGCATTCCTGAGCTAACTCAGGTCATCCCTCGCCATGTGTTTGCGCCGGGTTTGATTCGATGGCGCTTCAGTCGAGGATGGTCCGTGACAAGAAGCCTCCACCGTCTGGTCCGGGTCGGAAGATCCGGTGCCTGGCGTGGCCGGTTTCCTTCGGTGCTTACTCCCGGGCCGACACGTAGGCTCCGTCGCCGCTGCGCTCCCCCGGCGCTCCACCGTCGTTGACGACCCCGTAGGCCAGGAAGGGGTTGTTGCCCGAGATCTTCCGGATCCGGATGTAGCCCTGCGTAGTTCCCCTAGCGTAGTTGCCCAGGATGCCGTTGATCTGGTGCCAGCGCCGGGCGGGGATGGATTTGGTGGTGACGGTCGTGACCAACGAGCCCGTCTCCCCATCGTAGATCTCCAAGCTGAAGACGCTCTCGCTGTCGTCGATTTCCCCGGTGTTCACCAGTGCCAAGTTGCTCCGGTTCTCCTCGTCCTGCTGCAGCCCGTCCACCCAGGCCACCTCCCCGAAGGCCCCACCCTCCGGCACGGCGTTGTAGAAGACGCCGTATTGGCCGACCTCTCCCTCAGAGCCCGTCCTGGCTCCGATCACGATCCCGCTCATGTCTCCGTCTTCCGCTTCCACGAACAAGGGTCCCGCGTAGAAGCCCCGGGTCGTGCCCAGCCCTGCCACCCCCTGACGGCGAAGCTCATCCACCACGTCCGGAATGATCTCCTGCTCGCCGGCTTCCAGGGCCATGTGGAAGCCGGCCGTCTTGTCATCGGCCTCGATCCCCTCGGCCACAAACTCGAAATCCAGCGTCCTGGGCTCCTCCGAGAAGTTCGTCACCGTCAACTCGCTTCTGAACTCACTCGTCTCCACAATCACGGGCAGGGTCTGTCCCGCCGTCCCCTCAAGCGAGCTCACCGTGACCGGGAAGACGAAGGAGCCGTCCGAGTTGGCCTGGTCGTTGATCACCCCGTAGGCATAGAAGGGTGCCCTCCCCTCCACCCGATCCACCTTGACGTAGCCCTGGCGGTCGCCGTCCACACTCTTCAACCCGCCCAGCAGACCCGAGAACTGGTGAAACCCTCCCGGCTCCAGTGTTACGTCTTCCAGCACCCGGGGACCCGCATCTCCCGCTTCGCCCGAATACACCGTGGTCCTCAAGGTGATCCGGCCTTCCTCCGGAGCCCCCATGTTCTGGAAGGCCACGTTGGAGCGGTCCTGCCCGTTCTGCCGCAGGCCGCAGAGATAGACCGCCTCGGTGAAACCCTCTTCTTCCGTGATCCCCGGATAGGCCAGTCCGGCCCTCCCGTCGGGCACCACCGTCGTGGTCCGTACCACCACTCCCACCTCGGATCCCATCGGCACCTCCACCCTCAGCGTCCCGATCCGGTTGCCTGTTTCGGGAATGAGAATCCCCAGCCTCCTCAGATAATCCAGGGCGCCGGTTTCGACCCTCTGCCTGCCTGCAGCTAGTACGTCCGAAGCTGTCCCGCTTCCCCCACCGATATGGGCCGTGTAGGCGTAGTTGAGCGTTACCTCCCGCTCCCCCCGGTTGGTCAGGCTCAGCTCTGAGGTGAAAAAGGAGTTGTTGCGCCCGGCCGAACTCAGGATCACTGGCACGAACGGCGATCCCGTCGTCAACCGGAAGCTCCCCTGCTGCGGGTCTCCGCCGCCGCAGTCGAAGGCGAATGCCCCCAATCCCGACTCCGCGAAGCTCAAACGGATCTCACAGTAACTCCCGTCATCGTAAGTCAGCCCCAGCCTCCCCAAGCCAGGACCTGTCTTCTCATAGGTGTAGGTGCCCGTTCGGGAGGTGGTGCTCTCCGATGGAGAGGCGGCGCTCGCTGACCGGGTCGCGGCCACCGGCGAGATCGACTTGATCTGCTCAAACCGGTTGCCTTCTCCGAACCGCAGCTCAACGATTCCCTCTGCCCCCTCCTCCCCCTCCAGCCGCAGGGTCAGCCGCCTGCCCTCAAGATCCTCTCCGGTGAAGTCCGACGGATCGTCCGCGTCGGCCTCCTCCGCCTCCGTCCTCCCCTCCCCAGGCTCCGACCATTCACTCGTCCCCTCCTCGCTAACCGCCCTCACCTGCACCTCGTAGAGGGTCTCCGCCTCCAGCCCCGACAGCCTCACCGTCAGACCCGTCCCCTCGTGCCCCCCATCGCTGTAGCCTTCTTCTCCCTCCTCCCGGTAGCGCACGTCATAGTCGGTGATCGCCGGGCCTCGGTTCTCAGGCTCGGTCCAGCTCACCTTCAAGCTGTCGCTGCCCTCCGCCCTCACCTCCGGTGCTGCCGGCGCCTCCGGCGGTTCCTCCTCGTCCGTCACCCGCACACGGATCGCCCTCTGCCCCTTCCGCTCCCTCTCCCCCTCTCCACTCCATACCTCGACCACCACTACGTACTCGTTGTCCCCGGCTTCGCTCAGGGGTTCCACACTCTCCACATCCCCCGGATTCTCATAGTCCGGCGCCTCCCCAAACCTCAGCTCCCCCGTCTCCTCATCGACCGCAAACAGCGCTCCGTCGGCTCCCTCCGCTTTCCCGTATCCCCCAATCTCGTCCCCCTCGTCCGGGTCCACCGCCTCCACCTGCCCCACCGTTGTGGTGTTCTCCATGACCTCGAACGGACCTGTGCTCGTGATCTCCGGCGGTTCCTCCTCGTCCGTCACCCGTACCCGGATCGCCCTCTGCCCCTTCCGCTCCCTCTCTCCCTCACCGCTCCATACCTCGACCACCACTACGTACTCGTTGTCCCCGGCTTCGCTCAGGGGTTCCGCGCTCTCTACATCCCTCGGAGTCTCATAGTCCGGCGCCTCCCGGAACATCAGCTCTCCCGTCTCCTCAACCACCTCAAACAGCGCCCCGTCGGCTCCCCCCGCGATCCCGTATCCCTCAATCTCATCCCCCTCGTCCGGGTCCACCGCCTCCAGCTGCCCTACCGTTGTGGTGTTCTCCATGACCTCGAACGGACCTGTGCTCGTGATCTCCGGAGGTTCCTCCTCGTCCGTCACCCGTACCCGGATCGCCCTCTGCCCCTTCCGCTCCCTCTCTCCCTCACCGCTCCATACCTCGACCACCACTACGTACTCGTTGTCCCCGGCTTCGCTCAGGGGTTCCGCGCTCTCTACATCCCTCGGAGTCTCATAGTCCGGCGCCTCCCGGAACATCAGCTCTCCCGTCTCCTCAACCACCTCAAACAGCGCCCCGTCGGCTCCCCCCGCGATCCCGTATCCCTCAATCTCATCCCCCTCGTCCGGGTCCACCGCCTCCAGCTGCCCTACCGTTGTGGTGTTCTCCATGACCTCGAACGGACCTGTGCTCGTGATCTCCGGAGGTTCCTCCTCGTCCGTCACCCGTACCCGGATCGCCCTCTGCCCCTTCCGCTCCCTCTCTCCCTCACCGCTCCATACCTCGACCACCACGATGTACTCGTTGTCGCCTGCTCCGCTCTGAGGTTCCGTGCTCTCCAGATCACCCGGATTCTCGTAGTCCGGAGCCTCCCCAAACCTCAGCTCCCCCGTCTCCTCATCGACCGCAAACAGCTCCGCGTCGGCTCCCCCCGCAATCCCGTATTCCGTAACCTCGTCCCCCTCGTCCGGGTCTGCCGCCTCCAGTTGACCCACCATCGCCTGATTCTCCACTACCTCGAACGGACCTGTGCTCGTGATCTCCGGCGCCCGGTTCAGCCCCATCAAGCGGAAGCTCCCCTGTCCCCTCAAGGCTCTGCCGCAGCGATAGCTGTAGCTGCCCGTTCCCACTCCCCTGAAGGTCATCCGCACCTCGCACGCCTCCCCCCCGTCGTAGTCCAGCCTCAACTCCCCCGTCGTTTGGCTGGTGTAGCGGTACCCGTAGCTGCCCATGCGGGCCGCGCTCACTTCTCCCTCCCCGTCCAGCTCGTCTTCCTCAAAGCGCAGCCCCGCTCCAAACCGCAGCCTCAGACTCCGCGGGGTCCCCCCAAACGGGGTGTGCTCCAGGCCGGCCTCACTCCCTTGGAGATCTTCCGCCAGGAAGTTCGACCAGTAGGCCCGGTCCAGCAACATCACCACCTCCACCGCCTCCGTCTCCGGTCCCTCGTCCACCAGGTTGACCGCCCGCAGCTCAAAGACATAGACCGTCCCGTTGTCAAGCTCCCCGACTGTGTACCCCGAGGCGTTGACCTCGCCGGGGGCGCTGTCTTCGATCGGGGTCCACTCGCCGAACCCTCCCCGGCCCTCTTTCAACCGGTACTCATAGCGCAGGATCGCAGTGCCCCCGTCGCTTTCCGGCGGGTCCCACTCCAGCCTCACCGCCCCCTCCCCGGGCATCGCCATCAGGCCCAACGGCGCCTCGGGAGGAATCAACAGGCCGCCTCCGCCGCCGCCTCCGCCGCCGCCGGGGGGCGGGGGCGCAATCCGCCGCTCCGGGGTGGCCTGCACCGTCTCCGCTCCACCCTTGCCCAGGGCATTGACCGCACGCACCTCCAACACATATTCCTGGCCGTTGATCAGGCCTCCCACCGTCACCCCGCTCGACCCCGCTGCCACATTCTCCCACTCACTCCACGCCTCCCCCACCTCTTGATACCGGTACTCGTAGCGGATGATCGCAGAGCCTCCAGGGTCTGTCGGCTCATTCCAGGCCAGTCTCACCGACACGCTGCCGGAACTCGCCTGGAGGCCGATTGACGAAATCGGCTCCTCCACTCCCGGCGGCGCCACCCGGACCTCGAGCGTCGCCTCCTCGTTCGGCTTGTTGTCCACCGACGATCTCACTGCGTCCGCCGGCACCGTCAGCATCAGCGTGTAGTTGTGCGCCACACGGTCGGTCTCCGGTGTTACCGTGGTGGTGAAAACCCGGTTGTCGGTCGTTTCCAGGACCCCAATTCCCGGGTCGCACAATACCAGGTCGCCCTGATCGTCTCTGCATTCGGGATCCTGATCCGCCGCGATGTCACTGACGTTGAAGCCCGTTATCGGCTCTGAAAAGCTAAATCTTACCGTGAACGACTCCGACACCGGAGGATCGGTGCCGCTCGCCATGCCGACCGTCAGCGCCCTGTTGGGCGTCCCCGTCGTCCCCCCCCCGTGGGGCGACCAGTCGCTGGGGATCTCTCCGTTCAGCGCCTGCACCTGCACCTGGTAGTCGCTGGACGCATCCAGCGACGCGATCATCGTGCTGGTGCCCGTGCCGCTGTGGGAGTGGGCGCTCCAGCTCCCGCTGCTGCCCTTGCGGTACTGCACCTCGTAGCCGGTCAGCGCCGGGCCCCCGTTCAGCCCCGGCGCCGTCCATGCCACGTCCAGGCTGGTGGTGCTTCCGTCGGTCGCCGCCACCGTCGGCGCCGCCGGCGTCTCCGGCTGCTCCGCCACGTCGGTCACCGTGATCGTCACCGCCACCGTGGCGCTGCCGCCGTGGTCGTCCTCCGCCTTGACCGTCACCGAGTAGCTCGGATCGGTCTCGTGGTCGAGGGCCGACTTGGTCTGGATCTGCCCGCTGGTCGAGACGATGTCGAACTCCGCCGCGTCGGTCCCCTCCAGGCTGTACGTCAGCGTGTCCCCCACGTCCGTGTCGCTGGCCGCCACGACCGCCCCCACGCTCTCCCCCGCGCCCGTGTTCTCGGCCACGCTGCGCGGCTCCATGTTGTTCGCGAAGGTCGGCGCGCTGTTCTCCCGCGTCGAGCCCGTCCCGGTGGGCGACCAGGCGCTGGGGGTCTCCCCGTTGAGCGCCCGCACCTGCACCTGGTACTCGCTGTTGGCGTCCAGCGACGCGATCGTCGCGCTGGTGCCCGTCTCCGTCCCGGACGGCTCCGTCCAGCTCCCGCTGCCGCCCTTGCGGTACTGCAGCTTGTAGCCGGTCAACTCCGGGCCTCCGTTGCGCCCCGGCGCCGTCCAGCTCACGTCCAGGCTGGTGGTCGTGTTCGCCGTCGCCGCCACCGTCGGCGCCGCCGGCGTCTCCGGCTGCTCCGCCACGTCCGTCACCGTGATCGTCACCGCCACCGTGGCGCTGCCGCCGTGGTCGTCCTCCGCCTTGACCGTCACCGAGTAGCTCGGATCGGTCTCGTGGTCGAGGGCCGACTTGGTCTGGATCTGCCCGCTGGTCGAGACGATGTCGAACTCCGCCGCGTCGGTGCCCTCCAGGCTGTACGTCAGCGTGTCCCCCACGTCCGTGTCGCTGGCCGCCACGACCGCCCCCACGCTCTCCCCCGCGCCCGTGTTCTCGGCCACGCTGCGCGACTCCATGTTGTTCGCGAAGGTCGGCGCGCTGTTCTCCCCCGTCGAGCCCGTCCCGGTGGGCGACCAGGCGCTGGGGGTCTCCCCGTTGAGCGCCCGCACCTGCACCTGGTACTCGCTGTTGGCGTCCAGCGACGCGATCGTCGCGCTGGTGCCCGTCTCCGTCCCGGACGGCTCCGTCCAGCTCCCGCTGCCGCCCTTGCGGTACTGCAGCTTGTAGCCGGTCAACTCCGGGCCTCCGTTGCGCCCCGGCGCCGTCCAGGCCACGTCCAGGCTCGTGGTGCTCCCAGCCGTCGCCGCCACCGTCGGCGCCGCCGGCGTCTCCGGCTGCTCCGCCACGTCCGTCACCGTGATCGTCACCGCCACCGTGGCGCTGCCGCCGTGGTCGTCCTCCGCCTTGACCGTCACCGAGTAGCTCGGATCGGTCTCGTGGTCGAGGGCCGACTTGGTCTGGATCTGCCCGCTGGTCGAGACGATGTCGAACTCCGCCGCGTCGGTCCCCTCCAGGCTGTACGTCAGCGTGTCCCCCACGTCCGTGTCGCTGGCCGCCACGACCACCCCCACGCTCTCCCCCGCGCCCGTGTTCTCGGCCACGCTGCGCGCCAGCGGCGGGGTGCCGCCGAACACCGGCAGGCTGTTCCCCGTCGAGCCCGTCCCGGTGGGCGACCAGGCGCTGGGGGTCTCCCCGTTGAGCGCCCGCACCTGCACCTGGTACTCGCTGTGCACGTCCAGCGACCCGATCGTCGCGCTGGCGCCCGTGCCGCTGTGGCTGAAGCTGTTCCAGGGCCCGCTGCCGCCCTTGCGGTACTGCAGCGCATAGCCCGTCAGCGCCGGGCCTCCGTTGCGCCCCGGCGCCGTCCAGCTCACGTCCAGGCTGGTGGTCGTGTTCGCCGTCGCCGCCACCGTCGGCGCCGCCGGCGTCTCCGGCTGCTCCGCCACGTCCGTCACCGTGATCGTCACCGCCACCGTGGCGCTGCCGCCGTGGTCGTCCTCCGCCTTGACCGTCACCGAGTAGCTCGGATCGGTCTCGTGGTCGAGGGCCGACTTGGTCTGGATCTGCCCGCTGGTCGAGACGATGTCGAACTCCGCCGCGTCGGTCCCCTCCAGGCTGTACGTCAGCGTGTCCCCCACGTCCGTGTCGCTGGCCGCCACGACCGCCCCCACGCTCTCCCCCGCGCCCGTGTTCTCGGCCACGCTGCGCGGCTCCATGTTGTTCGCGAAGGTCGGCGCGCTGTTCTCCCGCGTCGAGCCCGTCCCGGTGGGCGACCAGGCGCTGGGGGTCTCCCCGTTCAGCGCCCGCACCTGCACCTGGTACTCGCTGTTGGCGTCCAGCGACGCGATCGTCGCGCTGGTGCCCGTCTCCGTCCCGGACGGCTCCGTCCAGCTCCCGCTGCCGCCCTTGCGGTACTGCAGCTTGTAGCCGGTCAACTCCGGGCCTCCGTTGCGCCCCGGCGCCGTCCAGGCCACGTCCAGGCTCGTGGTGCTCCCAGCCGTCGCCGCCACCGTCGGCGCCGCCGGCGTCTCCGGCTGCTCCGCCACGTCCGTCACCGTGATCGTCACCGCCACCGTGGCGCTGCCGCCGTGGTCGTCCTCCGCCTTGACCGTCACCGAGTAGCTCGGATCGGTCTCGTGGTCGAGGGCCGACTTGGTCTGGATCTGCCCGCTGGTCGAGACGATGTCGAACTCCGCCGCGTCGGTCCCCTCCAGGCTGTACGTCAGCGTGTCCCCCACGTCCGTGTCGCTGGCCGCCACGACCACCCCCACGCTCTCCCCCGCGCCCGTGTTCTCGGCCACGCTGCGCGCCAGCGGCGGGGTGCCGCCGAACACCGGCAGGCTGTTCCCCGTCGAGCCCGTCCCGGTGGGCGACCAGGCGCTGGGGGTCTCCCCGTTCAGCGCCCGCACCTGCACCTGGTACTCGCTGTGCACGTCCAGCGACCCGATCGTCGCGCTGGCGCCCGTGCCGCTGTGGCTGAAGCTGTTCCAGGGCCCGCTGCCGCCCTTGCGGTACTGCAGCGCATAGCCCGTCAGCGCCGGGCCTCCGTTGCGCCCCGGCGCCGTCCAGCTCACGTCCAGGCTGGTGGTCGTGTTCGCCGTCGCCGCCACCGTCGGCGCCGCCGGCGTCTCCGGCTGCTCCGCCACGTCCGTCACCGTGATCGTCACCGCCACCGTGGCGCTGCCGCCGTGGTCGTCCTCCGCCTTGACCGTCACCGAGTAGCTCGGATCGGTCTCGTGGTCGAGGGCCGACTTGGTCTGGATCTGCCCGCTGGTCGAGACGATGTCGAACTCCGCCGCGTCGGTCCCCTCCAGGCTGTAGCTCAGCGTGTCCCCCACGTCCGTGTCGCTGGCCGCCACGACCGCCCCCACGTTCTCCCCCGCGCCCGTGTTCTCCGCCACGCTGCGGGTCTCCATGTTGTTCGCGAACGTCGGCGCGCTGTTCTCCCGCGTCGAGCCCGTCCCGGTGGGCGACCAGGCGCTGGGGGTCTCCCCGTTGAGCGCCCGCACCTGCACCTGGTACTCGCTGTTGGCGTCCAGCGACGCGATCGTCGCGCTGGTGCCCGTCTCCGTCCCGGACGGCTCCGTCCAGCTCCCGCTGCCGCCCTTGCGGTACTGCAGCTTGTAGCCGGTCAACTCCGGGCCTCCGTTGCGCCCCGGCGCCGTCCAGGCCACGTCCAGGCTCGTGGTGCTCCCAGCCGTCGCCGCCACCGTCGGCGCCGCCGGCGTCTCCGGCTGCTCCGCCACGTCCGTCACCGTGATCGTCACCGCCACCGTGGCGCTGCCGCCGTGGTCGTCCTCCGCCTTGACCGTCACCGAGTAGCTCGGATCGGTCTCGTAATCGAGGGCCGACTTGGTCTGGATCTGCCCGCTGGTCGCCACGATGTCGAACTCCGCCGCGTCGGTCCCCTCCAGGCTGTACGTCAGCATGTCGCCGGTGTCGTCGTCGCTGGCCGCCACGACCGCCCCCACGCTCTCCCCCGCGCCCGTGTTCTCGGCCACGCTGCGCGCCAGCGGCGGGGTGCCGCCGAACACCGGCAGGCTGTTCCCCGTCGAGCCCGTCCCGGTGGGCGACCAGGCGCTGGGGGTCTCCCCGTTCAGCGCCCGCACCTGCACCTGGTACTCGCTGTGCACGTCCAGCGACCCGATCGTCGCGCTGGCGCCCGTGCCGCTGTGGCTGAAGCTGTTCCAGGGCCCGCTGCCGCCCTTGCGGTACTGCAGCGCATAGCCCGTCAGCGCCGGGCCTCCGTTGCGCCCCGGCGCCGTCCAGCTCACGTCCAGGCTGGTGGTGCTCCCAGCCGTCGCCGCCACCGTCGGCGCCGCCGGCGTCTCCGGCTGCTCCGCCACGTCCGTCACCGTGATCGTCACCGCCACCGTGGCGCTGCCGCCGTGGTCGTCCTCCGCCTTGACCGTCACCGAGTAGCTCGGATCGGTCTCGTGGTCGAGGGCCGACTTGGTCTGGATCTGCCCGCTGGTCGAGACGATGTCGAACTCCGCCGCGTCGGTCCCCTCCAGGCTGTACGTCAGCGTGTCCCCCACGTCCGTGTCGCTGGCCGCCACGACCACCCCCACGCTCTCCCCCGCGCCCGTGTTCTCGGCCACGCTGCGCGACTCCATGTTGTTCGCGAACGTCGGCGCGCTGTTCATGGCCGCGGCGGAGGCGATCTGGAAAACCTCCGAGAGCCCGTAGAGCGGATTCAGCGAATCCTTTGGATCGTCGTCGCCGTGCAGGGCGGTCCAGATGTCGGTTAAGGGGAAATTCAGGAGTCCGTATTCCGGATTGTCGGTGCCGAGAGCCTTCGAATCGCTGGACTCCATCCTTTCGGTCCCGTTGGGCTCGCTCCCGGTCCAGACCTTGTTGTTGTCAAAGTCGTACGACTCAAAGCTCAGGCTGTCCCCCGCCTCGTTCCGGCCGGTTTCCTCCTCGTCCCACGATCCGTCGTAGAAGTCCTCGTAGTCGTCGGCGAGCTTGGCGCCGCCCAGCCAGTAGATGGGCGGGCCCGTGACGTCGTAGTTGTAGGCCGTGGCGCTGTTTTCGCGGGCATCGACCGCGGCGGTGCTGGCGACGGCGCGGAACCCCGCGCTGTAGGCCTGGATGTCGGCATGGCCGGCAGCGGCGGCGTTCTGGACGAACGTGTTGTAGTCCCCGATGTCGGTCGAAGTGGCGTCGCGCGTGCCCGAGGAGACGAACAGCAGCCGGAAAGTGTCGCCGGCCGCCAGGCCCGGCGGGGCCAGGCCCCAGTCGCTGGCAACCTCTGTCGCCGGGACTTTCGTCGTCCCCGTTCCCGAGGGCGACCACCCGCTCGTGCCCTCCGGATTCGTCGCCCGCACCTGCGCGGCGTAGGTGCCGGCGCTCAGGCCGGTGACGGTGATGGACAGGCCGGTCCCGGCGTGGTCCAACTCGGTCCAGGACTCGCTGCCGTCCGCCTGGTACCGCACGTCGTAGTCGGTGATGGCCGGGCCGGTGTTCTCCGGAGCGGTCCAGCTCACCTGCACGCTGTCGGCCGTTATCCCCACCAGCGTCGGCGCGTCCGGCGTCGCCGGCGGCTCTTTCTTGTCCCTGACCGTGATCGTCACCGGGACCGTGGCGCTTCGGCCGCGGGGGACCTGCGCCGTGACGGTCACCGAGTAGCTGGCCTTTGTCTCGTGGTCGAGCGCCGACTTGGTCTGGATCTGCCCGCTGGTCGCCACGATGCCGAACTCCGCCGCGTCCCTACCCCCCAGCGTGTAGGACATAGGGTCGTTGTTCGGGTTGGTCGCCGTCACGGGAGCCCCCACGTTCTGCCACGGATCCGTGTCCTCCGACACGCTTCGCGCTCTCGCGGATTCCGGGAACACCGGCCTGAGCTTGTCGTCGTCGGTGATCGCCAGGGTCACCGTGCCCCCCGTCAGGTCCGTCGCGCTCCCGCTCAGGATCACCGTCTCGTCGGCGCTCTCCACCGCGTCGTCGTCCGTCGGCGTGAACGTGAAGGTCGCCGTTCCGCTGCCGTGGTTGGCCGGGATCGTCACCGTGAAGTTCTCGACCGCCTCGTAGTCCGTCCCCGAGGTCGCCGTCCCGCCCGTCCGGCTCACCGTCACCTCGGTCGCCGTGGTCCGCGTCGCCGCCGGGACCAGCGTCGCCGTCACCGTGACTATCGTCGCGCCGTCGTCCTCGGCCACGCTCTCCGGGCTCGCGCCCAGCGCGATCGCCGTCGGTTCGACCCTAGTCGTCCCTACCCTGAACACCCTGGACAGGGCGTAGTAGCCCTTGCGGTTGGAGTCGTGGATGTCGTAGTACGTGTCGCTCGCGCTCAAGGGGCCGACATCGTTATCGTTCAGCACTCCGTATCCGACACGGGTGTCGCCTAAACGCCACGTCTGAGTACGGGATTGCGAGTCCAAAACAACCCTCGCCGTCCCATCGCTGTTGCTGCCGGTCCAGACCATCCCGGGGGCGATCACCCGCCCGGAGCTCTCCGTGGGATTGGCCTCATCGTCCCAGTCCCCGTCGTAGAGGTCCTCGTAGTCGTCGGCCACCTTGTTGCCGCCGAGCCAGTAGATCGGCACGCCCTTGTAGTCGTCGCTGTAGGTGGTCCAGGTGTTGTCGCGCGCGTGGGTGGCCTGGTTTTCGACGGCGTTGGTGGTGTAGCTGTAGAACGCTGTAAGACCCATGAACCCGAAGAGGCTGCCGTCTAGGGCGCTGCCGAGGATGCGGAAGTGCGAGCCGTAGTCCCGGATGGCGGCGTGGGCGCCGTCCTGCTCGACCTGGTGCCACACGAGGACGTTGAAGCGTTCGATCAGGGCGGAGGAGGGGAAGGGATCTGCGGCCGGGCGCCCGACCGCAGCGGTGACGAACAGGAGCCGGAACCTGTCGCCGCCGGCGAGGCCGGACGGAATGAGCGGCCAGTTCGCGGGGACGTAGATGTCGTCGTCAGCGATGGTCAGCGTCGTGCTGCGGAGGGACTGCGTCAGGCGGTTGTGGTAGAACTGCGCGTCCGCGCTCGCGCTCAGGATCACCGTCTCGTTGCCCTCGTCCGTGTCGTCGTCCGTCGGCGTGAACGTGAAGGTCGCCGTCCCGCGGATCTGGTTCGCCGGGATCGTCAGCGTGAAGTCCTCCACCGCCTCGTAGTCCGTCCCCGAGGACGCCGTCCCGCCCGTGCGGCTCACCGTCACCTCGGTCGGGAAGGGCCGCGACCGTATCCTCATGTCAATCCCGTTGGGGGGGTTCGTGAGGTACGCCAGCCATGCCGTCACCCTGAGCGTCGTCGCCCCCGCGTGCTCCTCCACGCTCTTCGGGCCCTCCGGGCCCAACTGCAGCACGATGGACCTCCGCGTCCGTTCGTCGTCCTCGATCAGCAGCTCCAACTCGGTGGTCGTGTGCAGCGCCCCGGCCCCCACACGCTCGCCCAGGACCACATTGTTACGCGTGGGCTCCGGCAACTCGTCGCCGTTGTCAAGCGGCGTGAACGTGAAGGTCGCCGTTCCGCTGGTCTGGTGCGCCGGGATCGTCACGGTCAAGTCCGGGAACGTCACGAAGTCCGTCCCCGCGGCTGCGCGCCCGCCAATCCTGGTCACCCTCACCTCGGTCGCCGAGGACCGCGCCCCATCCGGCAGCGCCGCGGTTACGGTGAGGTCCCTCGCCCCCAGGTGCTCCCACACCGTTACTAGGTTGAGGGGCCACAGCCTCGCCTCCTCTCTATAGTGGGTTTGCTCGCTCGAGCTCAGCACGACCAGCGCCGCGGCGTCGTCGTCGGTGATCGTCAGCGTCGCCGCGCCGTAAGTGTCCGACAGGTCCGCCGAGCCCACCACGGCGGCGGCCACCATCACCGCCTCCGGGCCCTCCCGCAGACCGTCGTCCGTCGGCGTGAACGTGAAGGTCCCCGTCCCGCTCGTCTGCTCGGCCGGGATCGTCACCGTGAAGGCGTCCACCGCCGCGTAGTCCGTCCCCGCGGTCGCTGCTGGCACGTTCGGCGGGCTCGTGAGGACCACCAGTACGTTGGTCGCCGTGGACCGCGTGCCCGCGTCCAGCGCCACGGTCACCGTCACCGTCGTCGCGCCCGCAGTCTCCGCCACGCTCTCCGGGCTCACGCTCAGCACAATGTCCGTCGGCGTCGAATCGTCGTCGGTGATCGCCAGCGTCGCCGTGCCGGTCTCCAAGCCCGTCGCGCTGCCGCTCAGCACCACCGTCTCGGCACCGTCCTCGTCGTCGCTGTCGTCCGTCGGCGTGAACGTGAAGGTCCCCGTCCCGCTCGCCTGCTCGGCCGGGATCGTCACCGTGAAGGCGTCCACCGCCGCGTAGTCCGTCCCCGAGGTCGCCGTCCCCCCCGTCGGGCTCACCGTCACCTCGGTCGCCGTGGGCCGCGTCCAGCCGCCCAGCGCCGCGGTCACCGTCACCGTCGTCGCGCTCGCGTCCTCGGCCACCCATGCCGGGCTCACGCTCAGCGTGACCGCCGACGCGGCGTCGTCGTCGGTGATCGCCAGCGTCGCCGAGCCCTCCGCCAGGCCCAGCGTGTCTAGGCCGGGCACGCGCGCCGTCATGTCAAACGTCCCGGAGGGCTTCAGTTCACTGTCGTCATGCACGACGAGCAACCAGGTCCACGTCACGCTGGTCTCGTTGGCCGGGATCGTCAGCTGATTACCGTGGGTGCCGTTGTAGAACCCCACCCGGGAGTCTAGGCTCGGGCTGCTCGCGATGAAACTCATCTGCAACCGGGTGTCTGTCGTCCGCGCCCCGGCGTTCAGCGCCACGGTCACCGTCACCGGCGTCGCGAGTGCAAGGTCCGGGTCAAGAGTTTCGTCTGCGTTAACGGCCACTTCGCCCGCGTTCTCCCACACCTGGCTCGGGCTCACGCTCACCTCCAGCGCCGTCGAGACCATGTCGTCGTCGGCGATCGTCAGCGTCGCCGTGCCTGCTTCCAAGCCCGCCCCGCCCCCGGTCAGCACCAACGTCTCGTCGCCCTCCGCCGTGTTGTCGTCGGTCGGTGTGAACGTAAACGCCGCCGTCCCGCTGGTCTGGTTCTCCGGGATCGTCACCGTGAATTCGTCCACCCCCGCGTAGTCCGTCCCCGAGGCCGCCGTCCCGCCCGTGCGGCTCACCGCCACCTCGGTCGCCGCGGTCCGCGCCTCCTCCAGCGTCGCGGTGACCGTCACCGTCGTCGCGCCCGCGTCTTCCGCGACGCTCGAGGGGTCCAGGCTCAGCGTGAGGGTCTGGGCCATGGCGGGAGGGGCGGCGGCGAGGACGGCCGAGGCGAGGACCAGCGGCAGGATCCGGAGAAATAACTTTTTTTGCTTTTTTTTACCGAAACCGTTCGGTTTCCGGTTCCGAGCCGTCATGGATGGGAAAAAGAGGAAGCGCGCATGCGCGCGGCAGGGATCCCGCCTTCGGGTACGGAGAGGAGTTTCGAGGGGCCACGCCCTTGCCCGGCGGCGCCACGCCGGAACCGAACCGCCTGCCTGCCACCGCGGGGCCCACGCCGTCTGCCCATGGCCGTTCCTGGAAAAAAGCATCGTCAGCCTTTTGTTTTTACTCGCGATAACTGGAATTATCGCGAGTACAAATGGGCGGTTTTTTTCGACTGAAACGGAGGCCGCCCGATGCTGATTTCAGAGAGGACAGGCGATTTCGAGCTTTTTGCAGGCAATGAACAGGCCGCGAAGGCGGGGGACCGACTGGTTGCCTACTTCGAAGCGGCCCGGGGCGCATTCAGCTACAACACGGAACGCGCGCTGAGGGCGGACGTGGAGATATTCGAGTTCTGGTGCCGGCAACAGGGCCTGGAGGCGGTGCCCGCCGGCCCCGCCACCGTCGTCGCCTTCATCGACGCCATGGCCCGCCTCAAGGCCCCCTCGACGGTGCGCCGCTACGTCTCGAGCATCGCCACCCTGCACAAGGCGCTCGGGCAGACCAGTCCGCTCGAGAGTGCCCCGGTCCGGTTCGCCCTGCAACGGATGCACCGGCTCCGGGGGCGCCGGCAGGCGCAGGTCCAGGGGCTGACCTGGCCCATGCGGAACCGGTTGCTGGAGGTGGCTGGAGACCGGCTGATCGACGTCCGCAACCGCGCCCTGTTGGCCGTGGCCTACGACACCCTGTTGCGGCGCTCCGAGCTGGTGTCGCTGGAAATGACTGATTTATTGGAGGATATCGACGGGTCCGCAACCTTGCTGGTGCGGGCGGGCAAGACCGATCCGGACCGGCGGGGCGCCATGCTCTACCTGGCGCGGGACACCGTCAAGCTGGTCCGGGCATGGCTCGAGGCCGGCGGCCTCGGCGAGGGGCTGCTGTTCCGTTCGGTCTGGAAGGACGGCGCGGTGCGGGGGAAGCTCGACCCGAGCCAGGTGCCGCGGATCTACAAGAGGATGGCGCGGAGGGCCGGGCTTCCCGACGACGTCGTCGACGCCCTGGCCGGGCACAGCACCCGCGTCGGGCCGGTTCAGGACATGATCGCCTGCGGCATCGAGCTGCCGGCCATCCTGCAGTCCGGCCGCTGGAAGACGACGCGCATGGTGCAACGCTACGGGGAACGGTTGCTGGCCCGCCGCAGCGGCGCCGCCCAGCTGGCCGAACGCCAGCAGCGCTGAAAAGACCCCGCCCCGAGGACTGCGGGCCCTGACCCGAGCGCGCACGGCCGGGGTAGAGGCTCGCCTGCACCCCCCCAATCGGCCCCTCATACCTTGCGGTAGTTATCGCGAGTAAAAAATTGACATTTTTGCTAACATTCCGTGCGTTGGTGCGTCGGGCTCCGACTTCGTTTCCGTCGGCAGAGGCAACGTTTTTCCGGATAAACGAAGTGATTGCAGCGGGTTACAATGGATTGTGATTGCGAATGCCTGTCACGATGCGATAGACTGGCGCAGTACGGAATCGGTGCAAAACTGATTATTACTCGCGATAATTCCAGTTATCGCGAGTAAAAACCCTCGATTCGACCGTTTTAGCCCACATTTCACGCCAAATAACTCCAAAACCGACCCCTGCTCCCCGTTTCCCCGTCCTGGCCCCGTCACGCCGTGAATCACCCCGTCGTGGATCATGATGGGGGTCCCGCCGGCACCGTTGAGGCTCCAGTTGCCCCCCGTGACCCGCACCAGTTGCCCCCGAGACCCGCACCGCCCGTCGGCCATCCGGACCCCTACCGGCGCCGCGTCCGTCATCGCCAACCGCGCAGCCGGAATCCGCGCCGATGGCTGGGTGCTGTCGGTAGAGCCTGGAAATATTTCTAGCGCAATAACGCCGCCCAGTCCCTGCCAAATTGGGAGATTCGAGAAGAAGAGGAGATCGGCAGCGGCCGGGAGTCCATCCGGCGCGATCGCGCCGCCCGGTCCCTACCAAAATTGGTAGGCTCAGCAAGAAGAGAAAGCGGCCGGCAACACCTCCGCCCTGTGAGGATGCCCCCAGCGCTGCGGTTATCCGAACTCGGTGATTGACAGCACCAGCCGCACCAGGTCCGCCTGCCGGGAGACCGGCTGCTTCTGGTAGATCTGCTTCAGGTGCCAATAGATGGAGCCTTCGGTGTGCCCCGTGGCCTCGGCCATGTCGCGCACGCTCCTGCCTTGTGCCAGCCAGACCGCCACCCGGCTCTCCATCGGCGTCAGCCCCAGGGTCCCGGCCACCAGGTCGGGGTCGATCCGATGCCCCCTCCCCGGCTCGACAATCAGCATCAGCGCGGCGGTATGCCGCGCTCCGTAGTCCGCTTGTGGAACAGCCACGGGTTTGACGTGCACCACCAGCGGCGGTGAACCAGACCCGCGGCCGAGCAGCATCGACCCGCTGACCGCAACGGCCCCCGGGGCCGGCAGCGCCGAGGCCACCAGCCTCTCGAGGCGCAGCCGGTCGGCGGCCTCCCGTGCCCGCAGCATCCCGTCCCCCTCCGACAAGCCGTCGCCCTGCCGCAGGATGCTGCCGGCGCGGTCATTGACCTCCATGATCCGCCCGCGCCGGTCCAGGTGGAGGACGCCGATCCGGGGATTGTCGAGCAGGGCGGCCACACTCGTATGCCGCGCCACGGCGCGGACCAGCGTCTGCCGGACGCGGATGAATTGCCCGATGTGGGGGAGCAGTGTCCTGATCATCCCGATCTGGGAAGACCCCCAGCCGTCCGAGGCCACGGGATCGCCGAGGGCCCAGGTGATGTGGGCACCGTCCGACACCTCCAGGCGCACGTTCAAGCTGTTCTGGTGTTTGCCCCGGAGCATTATCTCGTTGTAGGTCGGTGAGGTCTTCAACTCCTCGGCCGTGTACAGGTCGGTGACGTGCACCAGACGGCTGTCGGGCAGTCGCCGCACCCGCGGCACCCGTTCGTCGATGGGATGGTAGACCTCGAGGTACTCTCGCTCCAGCTCTTCATGCCGCTGTCCCCGGGAGTAGAACCCGACGGTGAGGACCCGCATGTCGTCCTTCGGGCCTTCGCCGACCAGGACAGCATTGCCCGTCAGGCCGCAGGCCTCGTCAATCAGGGCCGAGGTGGCCGGCCAGTGGCTATCGTCGAGCATGGCGTCGGACAACGACGCCAGGATCCGCTGGTATGCGTCTTGGTCGCTCATGAGGATTCCTCCTTTACTATTAAGAACTGATAAGAACTGACGCCGCCGAGTCGAGCCGGGTTGTGTTGCCAATCCGGCCGGCGGTCTTCAAGTGGCCACAACCGAGCCCGGGAAAACGCAGCGCAGGGCAACTGTGAGCTTTGTTTGGGTGCCGATCCGGCTTGCAAGACACGATCAGGCCGGGTAGCGCCCATCCGTTCCTTCAGCAAGACCTCCAATGCCGTCCCTGAGCAAGACAGGGCAACGTAAGAGGTAAGACCCTGGCGGCGGGTCGACCCCGCCGCCAGGGCGCTGCGGTTTCACGCAGCCTGTTCGGATTCATCCTCGGTCCGCCGCAGCTCGAAGATGCGCGAGTGAGCCCGATCCGCCACCTTGGCCAGAACCAACAGGTCGTTGCGCCCGAAGCTCTGCGCCGTCTTCCACTGACCCTCCGCATCGCGGTAGATCCGCGAGAAGGTGACGTTGTAGCGCGTCTTGCCCGCAACGTCGTTCTGCCAAATCGCTGCCTTGACAGTACCGATCCGAACTTCTTCGTGGGGTTTTTGGTTAGCCATTTCTTGTGTCCTCCTGAACGTTTAAGGGTTTGTGAGCGTCGCCGCTCACCCAAGACCGGCGGCGACGGCCAAACCCGACGACGGGAGGACGAAGCCGAGCCTGGTGCGGGGCCGCGCAGACAGCCGGCATGGGCAAGTCAATGACAGACGGCCCGAAGGGCGAGCGTCAGCGTTCTGGCAGCCGGCTTGCGCCGGCCTGCCGGCCCAAGCGACAGGCGGGCGGCAGGAGGCAACCAATGGCCCAAGAGGAGGGATGGTACGGGTAGCCACGTTTGGGAGGCTACAGGCTGCACAGTCACCACAGGAGGAGAAGCGAGGAGAGTGGAGATTACGGCGCCACAGATCGAGCGGACGCGTTGGTGGGAAGCCAAGGGAAGGATCGGAGAGAAGCGCCGAGGATGAACAGGCTGCGTGAAACCGCAGCGCCCTGTCGCAGCGTCTCTTACAGAGTACTGGCAGAGCCATCCAGGTAGCAGAGGGGGTCCGGGGAGTTGGTGTCTCCTCCGTCAGCCTTTAGTTGGTCCAGGTAATCAGCCCACGCTTGCATCATCTTTCGCCGTTCCGGCAAGTGAGCCGTGCGGTTGTAAGCGCGTCCGTGGGGATCTCGCACAGCGTGAGCTAGTTGGTGCTCGATGAAGTCAGGACGAAACCCCAACACTTCATCCAGGATAGTTCTCGCCATGGCCCGAAATCCGTGACCGGTCATCTCCTCCTTGCCAATGCCCAGGCGCCTGAGGGCTGCAAGGACGGCATTGTCGCTCATGGGGCGGTCTCCTCGCGGAGTGCGGGCACTAGGAAAAACATAACGCCCCTGTCCGGTCAACGGGTGCAGTTCACGCAGAATCTCTACCGCTTGCCGAGAAAGTGGAACCAGATGTGAAGTGTCGGTCTTGGTGACGGTAAAACGCCATTCTGCTGCATCCAGACCGATATCCGACCATTCAGCTCCGCGCAACTCCCCTGGGCGCACGAATACCAGTGGGGCCAACCGCAAGGCGTAGCGCACGATCAGAGACCCTTTGTAGTTGTCCAAGACTCGTAGTAATGGTCCGATCTGATTCGGATCGGTCAGGGCGGCGAAGTGCCCTCCCTTCACCGGTGGCAATGCACCTCTCATTGCCGCGGACGGATCTTGCTCTGCGCGTCCCGTGGCTACTGCGTAGCGAAAAACTTGTCCACAGTTACGGAGCGTCCGATGAGCGGTTTCCAGCGCTCCGCGTTGTTCCACCCGGCGCACCACCGCCAACAATTGGGAAGCTGAAACGGATGCCACCGGCTTGCCTCCGATCCAAGGGAAGACATCACGCTCCAGACGGTTGATGATCCGACTGGAATGACTATCAGCCCAATTGGGTGCATGCTTGATAAACCATTCCCGCGCCACCGCTTCAAAACTGTTGGACGCCTGTTGCACTCTTGCAGCCTTCCTGGCTTGGCGGTACTCACTCGGATCAATCTCTTGGGTCAACAGCCGGCGGGCGTCCTCGCAGCCCCGACGAGCTTCTTTGAGAGAAACGTCAGGATAGACTCCCAGGGAGAGTCGCTTTTCCTTCCCTCCGAAGCGGTACTTCAACCGCCAGTATTTGCCCCCACGGGGTGTGACTTCCAGATATAGCCCGCGGCCGTCAAACAATTTTCTGGATTTATTGCCGGGCTGGGCACGACGGATGGCAACATCGGTAAGGGGCACTTGGGGGCATCTCCTTGCTCTAACTGTCTAAGTTTCCCCAATTATGCCCCCATTCACCCCCAGCTGTCAAAGAATATTATTGAACATACCTGGATGGGTAAAATTGTAAATAGTTGATTAATTGTAAGTTAATGGATCTTCTTGGACTTCTTTGGAAGTGGATCTGGTGGAGCTGATGGGGATCGAACCCACGACCTCCTGACTGCCAGTCAGGCGCTCTCCCAAGCTGAGCTACAGCCCCTCCGGTGGGATCGGGCGGGTGGCATTGGAGCTTCCGCAAGGACCGGCCGGCCAAAGAGGCAGCCGCCGTTCCTGCCGGGCGCTTCTTGTCGAGGGACGGGTTGCCCGCGGCCCGGCGGGCTCCAACACGTCGCGCAGAGTAACATGGAGAATGCGGCTTGTAAAGGCGGTTGCAGGGGGGCCGTTCCGGGCCGCTGCCAACCAGGCCGAGTTCCGGCCGGATCAGCTCTCCCGCTACTTCTTGGAACGGATCACCCGAACCCGGTGAGCATTGGTGTCCCCCACAAAAATAGAGCCGTCGCTATCCACGAAAACTCCGTGGGGGCGGCCCATTCTGCAGTTCAAGGGGTCTCCCTCGGGTCCATCGCCCGGCTGGCCGGTACCCGCAACCAGCTCCAGCGTGCCCCGGTTGCGGTCCACCATGCGGATGGAGTGGCTCTCGGTATCCGCCAGGTAGACGTTTCCGGCCGGACCCAGGCTCAATCCCTTGGGACCCGACAGCCGGGCCTGGACGGCCGGCTCCCCATGACCGGTGAATCCCGATTCCCCGGTTCCGGCCACGTGGTGGATCGACTTGGCTTTCATGTCGATGCGATAGACCGCGTTGCCTTCCCGCAGAGCCAGCCACAGATTGCCCCCGGCATCGAAATCCAGAGCCCGAGGCCCGTTGAGCGGGGTCCCCGCAAGAGCGGCCCCGTCGGGGGTCTTGCCCTGCTCCCCGGTTCCGGCAAAGGTCAGGATGCGGCCGTCCTCGACAGCGACCTTCCGAACTCGATGGTTGCCGATATCGCAGATGAAGAGGTCCCCCTCGGGACCGACCTGGATGCTGTGGGGCTGGTTGAGCCTGGCCTCGACCGCCGGCCCCCCGTCTCCGCTGAACCCTTCCTGGCCCGTGCCCGCCAGGGTGGAAATCAGGCCGGTCTGGCGATCCACCCGCCGCACCACGTGGTTGGCCCGCTCCACGAACAATAGATTCCCCTCTCGGTCGAAGCGAATCTCGTAGGGCTCATTCAGGCCGGCCTCGAGGGCGGGGCCGCCGTCCCCGGAATAGCCGGCTTCCCCGTTGCCGGCCACGGTGGCAATGGTCCCATCGGAAGCGACTCTGCGGATCACATGGTTCCCGGTGTCGCAAATATAGAGGTGACCGTCCGGACCGCGGGCCACGCCGAAGGGCTGGTTCAATTGAGCCTGCACGGCCGGGCCGCCGTCTCCGGAATAGCCCGCCGACCCGTTGCCGGCGACGGTGACGATCTCATTCCCGACCGGCTGGCGGTGACCCCGGCTGCCGGTGGAGGGCTGACAAGCCCAGGCGGCCGACAAGAAAACGGCCAGGAGGGACGACTGGAATCGCTTCATGGTTGAGAAACCCCTTTCCTGAATGGCGGACGGGGAAAACGCCCACCTTCAAATGTCCTGCCGGCAGGAGCCTTGCCATCCGGCCGGCGGGCTGACCTGGCCGGTTGCCCCGTACCGGTTGCGATGAGAGGCGCGCGGGGCGCGGCAATGCTGCAATCCCCTCCCCCTGGGCCGGTCAGCAATGGTATGATTCCCAGGCGGGCAGCCGGCACAGCCGGCTCCATCAAGCCCAACTAGCATACCTCTCAGAGACAGACTCATGAGCGACGACCAGTTTGACGCAGTTGAAAAAACCCTGACATCTTCAGGCTCGGAGGCCGGATTCGAGCTGATGATCCAACGATTTCGCCAGGAGAAGCGGTATCCGCTGATCTTCAACGCCCGCCTGATGAAGAAGCGCCACGAGTTGGGCCTGGGACTCATCGAGGTCGATTCCAAAGCGGAACTCCCCAAGGAAAAGGCGACCCCCTACCACCAGGCCCAGATTGGAGCGGCCCGCGAAGTGGGGCAACTCTTCCTGGAAGACGGCGCCATCGAGCTGGCCTGGCCCTACTTCCGGGCCATCGGTGAGACCGGGCCGGTGGCCTCCGCCATCGAGAAGCTGGAGCCCAAGGAGGAAATGGCCGCCATCATCGAGATCGCCCTCTATGAACGGGTCAACCCCCGCAAGGGTTTCGAGCTGCTCCTGCAGAGCTACGGAACCTGCCGGGCCATCACCGGCATCCAGCAATATCCGGCGGAAGAGGGGCGGGCCGAGTGCGTGGCCCTGCTGGTCCGCACGCTCCACGGCGAGGTGCTGGACAATCTGAAACGGACCATCGCCGAGAAAGAGGGGAAAGCCCCCGAGACCTCCTGTGTCACCGCCTTGATCCAGGATCGGGACTGGCTGTTTGGAAAATTCAGCTACTACGTGGACAGCTCCCACCTGCTCTCGGTGGTTCAAATGAGCCTGGACCTGGAAGACCCGGAGACGCTGAAACTGATACTCGAACTGGCCGAGTACGGGACCCGCCTGTCTTCCGAATTCCAGTACCGCGGGACCCCGCCCTTCGACGGCTACGGCGACTATGCTTTCTATCTGCGGGCCCTTCTGGGACAGGACGTCGACCGGGCCGTCGCCCATTTTCGCGGAAAGCTCTCCCAGGAAACGGGGGAGGAGAAGGACTTCAATCCGGCCCAGGTTCTGGTGGGTCTGCTGGCAAGAATCCAACGCTATCCCGAAGCCGTCGAGGTATCTCTCCAGCACCTTGCCGGCATCGACTCGGCCCAACTCACCTGCCCCACCGTCTTCCAGCTCTGTCAGCTCGGGGGGGATTATCGACGGCTCAAGGAGGTCTCCAGGAGTCAGGGAGACCTGTTGAGCTACGTGGCCGGCGTCCTGCAGCACTGAAGCCGGTGGCAGCGACCCGGATCGACCCGCCGGTCAGGATCCCTCGAGCGCTTTCCTCAGATTTTCTCCGTTCCCCTTCAGCCACTGGAAAAGAACCGTAACGTCGGTTCCCAGGGCGAAGTGGCGCACGCCCAGATCCAGGTAATACTTGGCCTGGTCGACGCTTTCGATTTCCGCCCGCGGCGGAATTCCTGTCTTCAGGCCGGCTTCGATGACCCGGCGCTCCACGGCCTTGATGTCCGGCTGGCGCCACTCGCCGGGCCGCCCAATGCTGAGCGAGTAGTCGGCCGGACCCCACTGAATCATGTCGATGCGACCCAGGGACAGGATTTCGTCCAGTTGCTCCACCGCCGTTTTCTTTTCGATCATCAGAGCCACGACCGTGTCATCCAGGGCCTGAGCATACTCCGGCGACCCTCCATAGCCCATGTAGGTGATGCGGCGGGTGGCCACCCCGTGACGGCCGCCGGCCTCCGGGGTCTCCGGCTTGACCGCCCGGATGCACTCCCGCGCGTCCTCGACGGTTCGACAGTCCGAGAACAGGACTCCCTGAAAGCCGGAGCCGATGCTGCGCTGGGCCAGAAACCCGCGCGGTTCCTGATCCACCTTGATGATGGCCGACATGTCGAACAGCTCGACAGCCCGGCAAAAATTGTCCAGCGAATTCAGATCGAAAGGAGCGTATTCGGCCACGAACTCCACGTAGTCGAAGACGCCCGTGTGACCCACCACCTCGACCACCGAGGGCCAGATGCTGTGCAGATGGGTCGCCAGCGTGGGCTGACCGGACCTGAGCTGTTGCTTGAGCTTGTTTTTCCTCACCGATGATCTCCTTATTAGTGGATAGTGGTTAGCCGTGCCCCCGCCCTGCCGGGCGGATCATACGGGAGCAAAACAATCAGAAATCGACCATCCCTTCGCGACCTTGGTATCCCGTCGCGGTTAACCTCAACGCCTTAGTGGCCCTTCGTCGTTCTTAGTGGCCCTTCGTGGATAACTCTTTTTCTTTTGTCTTTTTCGTTTGTTTCAAGTAAGTAAGCGCAGTCAGTTCATCAGGTGCTTGCTCGTTCCCGAAACCCTCGGCTGACCACTCTCCACTCTTCACTCTTCACTCTCCACTTTTCCCAAGACCGGCCTCCTCCAACGTTCGCAGCGCCCGCTGCAGGAGGCGCTCGAAATGCTCCCGGGTAAAGGCGTCCGGCTGGTAGGCGGCCTCCCGGCAGCGGGCGTCCTCCAGCCACCCCCTGGCCTGGAGCAAGCGCTTTTCGCAGTAGTGGTAAAGTTCCAGGTGTTGCAGAGAAAAGAACAGCAGCGGAGTTATTTTCTCGAAAAAGTGAAACGCCTGGTCGGTGTCCCCCTCCTTGGCCAGCCAGAAAATCCGGTTCAGAAGATCGGCCAGGCCCAAACCCGGCATCAAACCACAGATTCCCGCGGGGATCAACTCCAGCATGTAAAGCCCACCCCAACCGGTGAGGATGCCCACCTCGCCTCCGGTGGCCTCGACCATTGCAGCCACCTTGGAGGCACTGAGCGGCTCCTCCAGTTTCAGGTAGCACAGATTGGGGCACTCTGACCGCAGCCGGGTCAGGAAGGCGGCGCTCAGCGTGGGGCCGCCCGGGTTGAAGTCCTGGATCAGGCAGGGGGCCGGGCTGCTGTCAAGGAAAGCCGCCAGAAACCTCAACAGATCCTCGTCCGGCACCGGAAACTGCCGGGGAATGGCAATGGAGAGCAGGTCCGCCCCGGCCGCAAGATTGGATCTTGCCAGCGCACAGGCCACCTTGGAGGAACCGTGGTTGCACTGGGCAACCACCTGCAGCCGACCCGCCGCCTGATTGGCCGCCAGCGCCACCACCCGGGTCCTTTCCTCCTCGGAAAGCTTGTAGAACTCGCTTCCGTATGCGGGCAGGCAAATGGCATCCAGCTTGCAGGCGACAGCGAAGTCGACCAGCCGCCGCAAGGCGCCTTCATCCACCGACTCCCCGGCGTCGAAGGGAACCGGAATGATGGGAACGACCCCGCCGATGGCCTTCCCGTTTTGGTTCACGTGCGCCTCCTAGCCCGCATTTCTCACCGGGGGGCGTGACAATGGCGCCGGATTTTTTCTTTCAGCGCGTGCTCGCGACCGAAGAGCGTAGCCGGAACACCATGCGAGGGAGCATGTGCGCGCTGAAGGGGAAAAGACAAGCCAGGGCGCGCCCAGCACCGTGTGTAATCGCAAGCCGTCAAAAAAGATCCAACAAACTGCTGAAAACAAACTGCTTTTCATGATGTGTCCAGCGACCCGGTGAGAAATGTGGGCTCGACCCTTTGCGGGCGGAAGAGTCAGACAATTTCGCCGTTGCGCCTTCCGCGAACCACGTGGAACTGCGGCCGCTCCTCTTCGGGACCGGTGTAGCGGAAATCCAGGGGCATATAGTGGCAGATGATGGCCCGCCTCCTATGGGGGGTGCGGTTGGGCGGAGTCCCGTGATGGATCAGACAATGATGCAGGGAACCGTGCCCCGGCCTGGCAGGCACCGCCACCGCCCGGGATTCCTCCACCTCGATTTCCTGAACGGCCGCCGCCGTTCCTCCGCTGGCCGCCGACAAGGGCCGGCCGCTCCGATGCTCGGCCAGGCCCAGCTTGTGGCTTCCCGGGATAAAGCGCATGCAGCCATTCTCGAGCGTGGCCTCGTCTATGGCAATCCAGCAGCTCACCAGCTTCATGGGCCGAATCGGCCAGTAGGCCGCGTCCTGGTGCCAGGGTTGAGATGTCCCGTGGAATGCCGGCTTGAGCAGGGCCTGGGTATTGTAGAGCACCAGGTCGGGTCCCAACAGGTCCTCCACCACGTCCAGCACCGCCGGGTCGCTGGCATGCTCCATGAAAAACGGAAGGTGGCGGTGAGGGTAGCGGATCTGATAGGCGAATTTCTTCCGCTCGGAACTTCGGCCCAGGTCCGCTCCTTGCGATCCCGGCTCCCAGCGAATCAACTCCGGCGGATAGTCCACTTCGCCGCTGGCAACGGCGTCGATGGCTTCGCCGATCCGCCGGACCCGATCCTCCTCCAGAAAGGGTCCGAAGCCCAGATAGCCCTCGTCCTGGAAAAAGCGTTGCTGTTGGGGTGTCAGTCTCTTCACTCCAAAGCTCCCTGATCTTGCTAGCTGCCCGCATATCTCACCAGCGAGCCGGAACGGTTTTCAACAGATGCTGTGGAAAAGCCTGTGAAAAACGTCTCCGGAATCCGCACAAAAGCCACGGAATCCGCGTTTGGAACACATTGCACTCGTCCGTGTTCACAGCCCGCCGTGCTCAGGAACAGGTCCGAATCCAGTTCCTGGCCTCGTCATGCTCGCGAAAGGTCTGCTCCTCCTCCCGAAACCGGCGGGAGTGCGGGTTCCTGACATCGAAACAGGAGCGGGCCAGAAACTTGGCGTGCAGCATCTCGTGAAAGAGAACGAAACGCACCACCACTTCCGGAACCCTGGGACGGTCCAACCACCGGCTGAGGGTGATGGTCCGGTGGGAAGGATCGAAGTGACCCAGGATTCTGCGACTCTTCCTCAGGCTCCACCCCAGGCGGACAAGAGGCAGGCGCCCCTTGAAATACTGCCGGTTCAGATCGTCGAACAGAGCCGTCAGATGGTAACGGCTGCCCGCGGGGCCGGCCAGCAGCTTGCGCCCGCGCTTGCGCCGGGAGACCTGGGCCTTGCGCCTCATCACCGGAGAGTTGCTGTATTCCCGGTAGACCGCCCGAGCCGCCCGGGGCAGGTTGCGCCGGTACAACTTGGCCAGCAGGATGGCGGCCAACGCCTCCAGCACCGGCGCCGGCGCTCGCTTGAAGAGATCGCTGAGCCGAACCAGGAGCCGGCCCTCTCTGAGTCGAACGGTGTGGTTGATTCCCACAAAGCCGTAGTACTCCACCCGAATCGGCGGGCAGGGCCGTTCCCTTTCAAGCTCGCCGTAGGCCTCGCCAAAGATCCGGCCGATTTGCGAAAGGGTCAACCCGCATTTCTCACCAGGACGCTGAGCCCAAGGTAGAAACGTGCTTGTCTTTAACATCTTGCGGCGCTTTGTTTGGAGTCTTCAGAGTACAGCCTGTGCTGGCCGCGCCAAGTTGCACACTTGAGAAGAGTGCTACCCCCTGGTGGGAAATGCGGGTTGAAACCCCGCGGCGAATGTTTTCCTCGGGCTGGGTGCTCATCGTCCCTCATGGCCGGGCCCGGCGCTCCGCCGGAGCCACATCCTGAATGTCCCCGCCAGCCAGCTCGATGGTCTCTTCCAACACCTCGGCCAGGTCCGACAGGAAATCGGCAATCTCCTCCGCCATTTGACCCTCGGACCCTTCCAGTCGGTCCAGCTTGCCGGCCAGCCAGCGGTCGAACTCGGTCAGGGAGTCCCGCAGCTTCTTCAAGGCATTTCGGAACTTCTTGTGATTCATGCGTATGGGCCGGCCCGTTTCCAGGTCCCAAACGCTCAAGGGCCGATCCAGGGGGTAGCTCTCCAGGTTGGTCTCGATGTCCTCCAGGCACATCGCCACCTCTTCCAACCATTCCCTGAAGGAAAGAGACCGGCCGGACTCGTCCGGACCGCCGTCCTGGCGCTTGGATTCGGCACGAGCACTACCGTCCCGAGCCTCAGCAGCCTCCCAACTGGCGATGGCGCCTTCCATGCGGCGCTTGAAAATGTCGTTCAGAACCGACATCCGCTGGTGGGGCTTCTGAGAGTCTCGAACCTTGTCGATCTCCTCAGAGCTGAGATAGTCGCCGGTGCGGGCACAGAGCCCCTCGGCGGCCGGGAGCAGGAGCGCCCAACCCGCGACGGCAGCCACCCAGCCGGGGCGTGGAACCGGCTGCCACCGGGAAAGACCCCCAACCCTGCCATGCAATCCCGTTCTCATCGTCTCATTCAGGCCGGCAAAGGGAGGGGTCGCCCGCTGTCCCCGCCTGTCCGACCCCGGCGGACCCGTCCCCCGAGCGGCCGGCATTGTCGGGTCCGAACAGGGCTGCAATCATGCGTTGCTTGACAGCTTCGGCGCAAGCGATGGTGCGGTCGATGGCCTGCTGCCGGTCAAAGGGGTAGAGGTCCCGGAGATCGGCCAGTTGCCGTAGTTGCTTTCGCAGGGAAATCTCCAGATGTTTGAACCCGCCGGGTTTGCGCTGGGGGTCCCGCTTGGAGTCCTTCAGGACTTGCTCGGCCCGGCTGACGGTGGCGACGTATCGTCCCAGGATGCGATCGGCTTCAACGTAGAGCCCCGTCCTGACCCTGCGGCTGACCATTTCCAGATCGATGGCCGACATCTTGATCAGGATCTTCACCTTCTTGACGCTGTTGCCATGCCGTCTCAGTTTGCCCTGCTGGTTCTGGTACTTGCGCGCCAGCTTGGAGTCCAGGGCAAGGACGGGCGCCGTCAGGGACAGGATCGCCAGCCAAACCGGCAGACACCGGACCCAGCCCCAGCGCCGCCGGCTTCCTTCCGAGACAAGGCGGCGCCGCCTCGGGGGTCGGGGCACGGCGTCAATCGTAGCCATCGGTTTCAAGTTACCTTACCCCCGCCCTTTTCTTCAGGCCCTTCATCCGCTGGCGGGCCTGAAAGCTCTCGCGATCGTGCCGGCCCTGGTCCAACTCCAAAAACTTCTCGTACAGCGGGATGGCCTTACGATAGTGCCTCAGCCGGTCGTAGGCAACTCCCAGGAAAAAGTAGGTCATCGCCTGATCCGGCTTCATCTCCCGATAGCGGTCAAGCAGTGGAATGGCCCGGCCGAAATCTTCCTGCTTCAGGTAAATGGCAGCCAGCTTGTTGTAGCACTCGGCGCAGTCGGCATCCAGATGCAAGGCTTGAGCCAGCCTCTTCCTGGCAGGCTCCCATTGACTGGCCTGCAGGTAGAGCGAACCCAGCAGGAAATACCGTTCCGGATTGGCGGAGCCGGGCAATCCCTCTTCCAACTGGGCAACGGCCTCATCGAACTGCTCCAGGCGAATATGGAGCTTGGCAATCTCCAGGGAGAGTTCCTCCCGCCGCTTGGGGTCTCGCTGCCGCTCCAATGCGATTTCAAGCCACTGGATGCCCCGGTCGTAGTCCTTCCGGTCCACCCGCATCCAACCGATGGTCTCGTGCAACTCCGGACCCGTCGAGGGGTCGGCCGCCAGACGCTCCAAATATACCAGGGCCTTCTCCTCCTGACCCATCTCCAGGTAAAGAACCGCCAACTGGCGGTCGCTGGCTTCGAGGTCCGTGGCATAGGGACGGGAGGCCATGACCTGCCTGGCCGCGCCGGCATAGTCCTTTTTCCCGAGATAGACGGAGACCAGCGCCGCATGGATTTCGGCTTGCCCGTCCCCCGCCTGGGTCAGATCCAGCGCCCGCTTGTAGCTGGCCTCCGCTTCCGCCAGGTTGTCCCGCAGGCGGTGGACCTCCCCTGCCAGGAAGAAGGGCCGCCAGTTTTCCGGGCTCAAGCTCTGGGCCCTCTCAAAATGGGTGAGGGCCTGACCGGGGTTTTTCCGGTTGAACCAGATCACCCCCAGGTTCATCTCCGCCTGCCACAGATCGGGCTCCCTGCGCAGGGCCTCCTTGTAGGCATCGATCGCCTCCTGAACCTGGCCGGCTTCGTACTGGCACAACCCCAGGCCAAACCAGGCTACCGAGTTGTGCGGGTCCTCGATCAGCGCCAGTTGGTAGGCGGAGATGGCTTGCAGGTACTCCCCGGCCTGGCGGTGCCCCTCGGCCAGGCTGAGGTAATCCAGCTCCGCTTCTTCCGGCTCGATCGCCTCCCCTGCCGCTTCCCCGGGCCCCGGGCGCTCCGTCGCCGGCCCGCCAGCCCGGGAGTCGGCTGCCAGGACCCACCCGACCAGGATGGCCCAGAGACAAATCAGCCCGGCCGCGGTTACCGGCGGGAGGACCGGCCATCCTTGACGGTGGGGGGGTAAGGGCATCAGTTCACTCCCTTCGGCCATTGTCTGCAAGCACTTCCTTCAGGAAACGGCCCGTATGGCTTTGTTGCACCTCGGCCACCTGCTCGGGAGGCCCGGCAGCCACCACGGCGCCTCCCCGCTCTCCTCCTTCCGGTCCCAGGTCGATGATCCAGTCAGCCGTCTTGATGACATCCAGGTTGTGCTCAATGACCAGGATGGTGGCTCCGGCCCGCACCAGGCGGCGAAAGGCCCGCAGCAACTTGTGGACGTCATCGAAATGCAGACCGGTGGTGGGTTCGTCGAACAGGTAGAGCGCGTTCTTACCCACCTGGCGGGACAGGTGAAAGGCCAGCTTGATCCGTTGGGCTTCCCCGCCCGAGAGCGTGGTGGCGGATTGGCCCAGCCTGAGGTAGCCCAGCCCCACGTCCTCCAGCACCCTCAGCTTCCGAGTCAACCTGGGGACGGCGGAGAAGAAGCTCAATGCCTCCCGTACGGTCATCTGCAGCACCTCGTGGATATTCTTGCCTTTGTAGCGCACCTCCAGCAAGCTCGATTTGAAGCGAGTCCCCTTGCATTCCTCGCACACCAACTCCACGTCCGCCAGAAACTGCATCTCCACGGTAACGGTTCCATCTCCCCGGCAATGATCGCAGCGGCCTCCCGCCAGGTTGAAGGAAAAGTCACCGGCGCTCAGGTGCCGCTCCCGAGCCTCCCGAGTCGAGGCAAACAGCTCGCGAACCGCATCGAAGGCCTTGATGTAGGTGACCGGATTGGAACGGGGGGTTCGACCGATCGGAGACTGGTCCACCAGCAGAACGTCCGAGATCCAGTGGTCGCCCTCCATCCGCCGGTAGTTGCCCCGATCCGGGGCCTCTCCCTTGCGGGCCTTCAGGGCGGCGTAGAGGACCTGGTGAACCAGTGTCGACTTCCCGGAGCCGGATACTCCGGTGATGCAGGTGATGATTCCCAGGGGAATCTCCACGTCCAGCCGCTTGAGGTTGTTCTCCTCGGCCCCGTAAAGCCTCAGCCAGCGGCTGTCGGGAGAGGACCGGGAGGGGGGGATGGGGATCTCCAGCTCCCTGCTCAGATACTTGCCCGTGAGCGACCCGCGGCAATGGATCAGCTTGGAAAAGTCTCCGGAGAAAACCACCTGTCCTCCCTGCTCCCCCGCACCGGGCCCCATGTCGATGATGCGGTCCGCCGAACGGATCATGGCGGGCTCGTGCTCCACCACCAGGATGGTATTGCCCATGTCCCGCAGGCTCTTGAGGATCTCGATCAGGCGGGCGTTGTCCCGCGGATGCAGGCCAATGGAGGGCTCATCCAGAACGTAGAGCGCCCCCACCAGGGAGGAGCCCAGGGAGGTGGCCAGCTGAATCCTCTGGGCCTCGCCCCCGGACAGGGTCGACGCCAGCCGGTCCAGCGTCAGGTACTCCAGTCCGACCCGGTACAGAAATCCAAGGCGCATGCGCAACTCCTCCAGGACCCGATGGGCCACGCTGGACTCATAGGCGGTCAGCCTCAGATTCCGGAAGAATTCCCGGGCGTCGCCCACCGTCATGGCAGTGGCCTCTCCGATTTCCTTTCCCGCGATCCTGACGGCCCGGGCCTCGGCACGCAGCCGGGACCCGTTGCAGCTCAGGCATCGGGTGTACCCCCGGTAGCGACTCAGGAAAACGCGCACATAGAGCTTGTACTTCTTGGCTTCCAGATAGTCGAAGAAGCGCCGGATGCCTCGAAACTTCTCGTCCCCGGCATTGATCAGCTCCTTCTGCCGGGGAAGCAGGTCGCCGTAGGGGACTTCCCATGGGATCTGGTGGCGCTGGGCGAAGCGCTTGAACTCGGCTCGCAGCGCCCGGTAGCGGGGCTTGGTCCAAGGCTCGACGGCCCCCTCCCGCAGGCTTTTCTCCAGATCGGGGATCACCCGCTTCAAATCGATATCCATGGTGTTGCCGAACCCCTGGCAGCGGGGACAGGCGCCAAAGGGGTTGTTGAACGAAAACAGGCGGGGCTCGGGTTGCTCGTAGCCGATATGGCAGCGACGGCAGACAAATCCCTCGTTAAAGACAAAACGGGCGCCCACCGCCGCTTCACTCTCCCCGGACTCGGGAGCCGCGGCCGGGTCCGTGTCTGCCCGACCCACCACTTCGACCAGCCCGTGGCCCGATCCTTCCCGGTAGCAGATTTCCAGCGAGTCGGCCAGGCGCTGCCGCAACCCCGGACGAATGACGACACGATCGACCAGAACCTCCAGCGGAGCGGAAAAGTCCAGATCCATCAAGGACTCCGGGTCGGACAGCTCGTAGATGCGTCCCTCCCGGTAGAGGCGGTTGAAGCCCTGCCTGCGCAGGTCTCGCAGCACGGTCTTGAGCAGTTCCGGCTCCCGCGGTCCGGAGCGCTGCTTGGTGGCCGAACGGCTTTTTCGCAACTCCTGAAAGCGACGGTAGTGGGCAAAGGGAAACAGGATATACAGGCGGGTTCCCGGAGGAAGCGCCATCAACCGGCTGACCGCCTGGTCCAGGACATCTTTTTTGACCTCGGTCCCGCACTGCCAGCAGAAGGTCCGGCCGATTCGGGCGAAGAGCAGGCGCAGGTAATCATAGATTTCGGTGACCGTCGCCACCGTGGAACGGGGATTGCGCAGGCTGTTCTTCTGCTTGATGGCGATGGCCGGCGAGATCCCCGCCACATCCTCCACGTCGGGTTTCTGGATGCGCTCCAGGAACTGGCGGGCGTAGGCCGAGAGCGATTCGACATAGCGCCTCTGCCCCTCGGCATAGATGGTATCGAAGGCCAGGCTGGACTTCCCCGATCCGCTGACTCCCGTGATCACGGTCAGGCTTTCGTGAGGGATCTGGCAGTCGACGTTTCTGAGATTGTGTACCTTGGCGCCTCGAACTTGCAGAACTTCCCGGTTCATGGAACGGAGAGGTTGAATGGGTAAACGCGGTCAGGGGACCACTGTGAACGCTGGCGGGCTGAGCCGAACCGGCCAGTATAGTGGAGGGGGTCCGGAGTTGTCAAAAGGCCGGCCTCCCGCGGTCGACCCGGTGGGGGCAAAACACCGCCCCGTGATTTACGGGGAAAATAAACATCAATGCACAGGAATTACAGGATTGTCTATCCATTTTTTTTATTAACATCGATGCACAGGATGCACAGGATTTTTTCAGAAAACTGCCGGCTTCTATTCCTGAGCATCCGCAAATCCGCACGCGATCATCGCCGGAGTCAGCTTCTCGTGCAGTAGCGTCCTTACCAATTCCAGTAACGTTTACTCTCGTCCATTGCAGTCCATACATATATATAAATTCAGAGTCTTACACGATTCTCGCAACTACTTGGCTGGCTCGAAACATCCCTTGCGATCCACTGCCATCCCCCATATAATAAGGGGATGATTAATGTAACCAACACCACCCGCCTGCTACGTAAGACGAAACCCAAGGGCCGCCATCCCCAAAAGGCCCTCTCTGCTGCCTTCATCCGCTCCGCTCCGCCAGGAAGACACGCCGATGGGAACGGATTGTACCTCTTCGTCCAACCCAGCGGAACCCGCAGCTGGATTCAGCGCCTTCTCGTCCGCGGTCGCCGCCGTGAGCTCGGACTCGGCAGCGTTGCCCTGGTCCCGTTGGCCGAGGCCCGGGAGAAGGCGCTCGCCAACCGCAAGCTCGCCCGCCAGGGCGGGGACCCGCTCGCCGAGAAGCGACGTAGCCAGGGCATTCCCACCTTCGCCGAAGCCGCCATGCGTGTGCTGGAGCAGAAGCGGAACGGCTGGCGCAATCCGAAACACTCCCGCGAGTGGCTGTCGAGCCTGAGTCGGTTCGCCTTCCCCCGCATCGGCAAGATGCCGGTCTCCGAGGTCACCAGCGCCGACGTGCTTGAGATCGTCACGCCCATCTGGCACCGGAAGGTGGCCACGGCCAAGCGGGTGCGCCAGCGCCTGCGGGCGGTCCTGGAATGGGCGGTGGCCATGGAGTACCGCCATGACAACCCCTGCGACCGGATCGGTCCGGTGCTGGGTGCCCAACAGGACGTGACCGAGCACATGCAGGCCGTGCCCCATCGGGAGGCGGGTGCGGTGATACGTAGGGTGCGGGCATCGGCAGCGCTGCCGGGCGTCAAGTTGGCTCTTGAGTTCCTGGTGCTGACGGCAGCCAGGTGGGGCGAGGTGCGGTGGGCCGAGTGGAAGGAGATCGATCGGGACGGAAGGGTGTGGACCGTCCCCGCCAGGCGGGCGAAGACCAACCGCCGGCACCGGATGCCGCTGTGTGGCCGTGCCCTTGAGATTCTCAAGGCGGCGTACGCACTGGAGGAGGGAGCCGGTCTACTGGTGTTCACCCATGGGGGAGGGAAGCCTCTCCATGACAGCATGCTGCGGCGCCTGTTGCGCAAACTTGGGATCGCGGCGGTGCCGCACGGGTTCCGCTCGACATTCCGGGACTGGGCGGGGGAGGAAACGGATCATCCCCGGGAGGTAATCGAGGCGGCCCTGGCGCATGTGGTCCGGAACCGGGTGGAGGCGGCCTATGCTCGCTCGGACCTGTTTGAGCGCCGGCGTGTCCTGATGGACGACTGGGCGCGGTACCTGGCCCAAGGGACGGCTAAGGACTCGGAGGCCTGATTGCCAAGCAGCGATTATTGAATCATCCATTGACATCTCTCTCCCTCGCCTTCCACAGAAGGGAGAGAGAGTGTGTGTGCCAGTCTCCAAGCACGGGAGAACTACAGGACTACCGCCCTTCGACACGCTGAAAGCCTTCAGCACGCTTGAAGCTGTCGGCATGCAGACCCCATGCCCAAGACCAGGGAAACCATGATTGCCCACCTGCAGGGACGAGAAAAACTGCTGGAGTATATCGGCTTCCCCCGGCAACAGGCCGAATGGATCACCCTGGTCTGCCTGCACTCGGGCCTGTTCACCCGAGACCAGCTCGCCTTCTACCTACAGGGGGCCAACCGCTTCTACGTCCGGCGATGCGTTAAAGCCCTGCTCGAGTGCCGGGTCTCGTCCCGGCCGTTCGCCGACGAACGAGTCATCGACGGCCGGCTCGTCTGTCGCATCTTCGGCAAGCCGATCTACGAAGTGCTGGAGATCCCCCACCTCCGTCACCGCCGGGAGGCCTCACTTGAAGTCACCCGGCGGCGGCTATTGTCTCTTGACTTCGTGCTGGATCATCTGGAGTTGCCCTGGTTGACGACCGAGCAGGAGAAGGTCTCCTGCTTTGAGCAGCTCGGGATCGAGCGAGACCTGCTGCCCCGCAGGATCTACGCCGGCCATGCCAAGGGGCTGATCCATTATTTCCCCCTCAAGACGCCGGTTGCCGTTGGCCCGGAGGCGGCCGTCTTTGTCTACGTCGACCCCGGCATGGGAACCCGTAGTGAACTGGACTCCTGGGGAGAGGCCCACCGCCGGCTTTGGGAGAAGCTCCGCAGGTCGGGCCGTCGCGTCGAGGTGGTTGCGGTGGCCTGGGACCAAGCCCTCCTGGACCGCGCCGGCCGGAGGCTCCGATCCTGGGTAGCCGGAAAGATGAGCGAGGAAGAAAAAGAGGCCCTCATGCTTCGCCAGGCCATGGCTGAGGCCGATTGGGACACCGTCGAACGCCATGGCGGCTTCAATGCCGTCGTAGAGAAAATCCTCCGATGGGAGCGGGAAAACCCGGCAACCAAGGGCCGCGGATCTATCGACAGGTTCTGCCTCTGGGGGTCACGCAGATGCCGTCATATGGGTGGCCACCTTACAAAGGGGGGGTGGCGCAAGTAGGTGGTGCACGATTTTGGCAATTACACATCTGCACTATCAGAGGGCAAAGCCCTCGCTGTTGTGGTCCAGGCTGTGTCCGGGAATCCGCATTGGACGTGGGTTGGCACGGATTCCCCAAATCCTCCGGGGTAAAGCCTCGTGCGGCGCCGCGCCAGGGTGTCCCCGCCTCGCACGGCGCGTCGTGGCGCCGCACGGGAGGGGGAGGAAGTGGAGGGAGCGACCCCCCCTTTTTGGCCGCTGGTGCGCCACCGGGCAGCGGAGGTGGTGCGCCCGAATGGCCACACCATCTCCCCTCCCCGTTTCGGGGGTCGCTCCCTCCACAGTGATCCCTGCGGGAAGGCGGTCGGGCGGTGTGGACCGAGATTGATCAGGACCGGATCTCTGACTCTATAAGTGGTCCAAGTTCCGGGCAGCAGACCACCTGGGGTTGGCGTAGCCGGCCAGGTATTGCACGTCTTGGGAAAGCAGGTCGGTCACCATCAAAACAGAGAGTTGACGTATAGAGTCGGAAGAAAGACACGTACTGCACCTGAGGACGGGACTAGCGAAGTGTCAACGCTCCGGGCCAAGCTTCCGACTCACTATCTCACACCCTTGGGGGAGCTTCGACGGATCGATCTGCATGATGGCGTGCCGCCCCCGGCCGGCGGGTCGAATGCGATAGGTCGCTCCAGGGAGGCGGACCGTCCCCGCCACGACGCTCCCGTTGACCACCAGGGTCACTGTTCCCCAAGCCACTTCGGCCAGCCGCCCCGATAGCGCATAGCCACCGGAGTAGGTTGGCGTCCGATGCTCAATGATTCCTGTCAAAACCACGTCGTCGAACAGGTTCAGCCTCAGGGCCGTAGGCTTCCCGTCCACCACGCGCGTCAACCTCTGGATATCGACACTGACCTCACGCCGCCGCAGGGTGGCGCGAGCGAGCACACCCCCGGTCTGCCGAGAGGCAGTCCCTTCCCTATTTGTCGCGATGACCCTGAAGAGGTCGCCAACCGGGACCAGCGGCGGGGCCGTGCCGCCGGTGGTGACCATGGGCCGGGCCTGTGAGACGGTGGCTGGCATCGTCGACCGGTTTCCGGAAGCCCGGGGCCGGAAGCCTGCTAACGAGTGCCGCATGATGTTGAGCGTGCGTACCGCGTCGGCCGGACCGTCCGCGGCTGTGGTCCGCTCTTCTCCGGGCACGCCTATCGGGTCGCCCAGGTAGGTCTCATTCGGAGTCGAAAAACGCCGACGCCCCGGGAAGCCACAATTAAAGCCCGCATCAAAACACTGGGTGCGGTAGGCCATGATTGTTCCCCAGCGTGCCGACTTGGGTGCACCGGGGACGAAAGCCCGCTGATTCACGTAACCGTGGCTATAGGGAAACAGGCCATCTCCGCCGTCGTTGTACCGATCGTGCAAGACCCCCATATTGTGCCCCAGTTCGTGGGTGAACACCTCGAAACCACCGGGAAACTTGGTGAGACCAAAAGCTCCCGCTAGCTGTGCCACGCCTTTCACGTCAGTCACATAGGAGATCAAGTGAACAAGGTCTGCTCCGGCCTGGTCGCGAATGGAGTGGACCTCATCCATGTAGCCGTCTGACGCGTTTACTAACCGGCCCAAATCCACGTGCCCACTTCCCGATCCGGTATATTCCACCTCTTCCCGGGCCACCAGCACGAGGCGCTGATTCACGCCGTCAGCCACGTAGATTGGATTGGCCCCGGCGATCATGAGGTCTATTATTGCCTCCATCTCCGCGGTGCCTCCAGAGATCTTGCGCGCCGCCGGCGTATAAAAGACCGCGATGTCGATCTCCGACATCTCAGCGGGGGGGTGTCCGCACGTCAAACCCGACGAGGTAAACTCGATCGTGGCCAACCACTCCTGAACCTCCTCATCCTCGGAAATACAAACCGAAGTCGCCATCAGGTCCAGAGTCGACAGCGGCAATTGTTGAAACCCCGGAGAGATCATCCCGCTCACGTCCGAATTGAAGCTGAGATCGAGGCGCTGGAGTTGTTTCAGCCGAGCCAATTCTGGTGGGACCATACCGCTCAACTGATTTCTCCAGAGTCTGAGCGTATGGAGCTGTGTCAGGCCGCCCAGTTCAGGGGGGATAGCCCCGGTCAGTTGGTTATGCCCAAGACCCAGGCCGTGGAGCTGTGTCAACCCGCCCAGTTCGGGGGGGATGGCCCCGCTCAGTTGGTTGTTACCGAGATCCAGCCATTGGAGGCCGGTCAGTTGGCCCAGCTCCGGCAGGATCTGACCGCTTAGCTGGTTGCCCCTAAGATCCAACGTTCGTAGATGGGTCAGCCCAGCCAACTCGGGCGGGATGGTGCCGGCCAGTTGGTTTCCCCCAAGACCCAGGCCGTGGAGCTGTGTCAACCCGCCCAGTTCGGGGGGGATGGCCCCAGTCAGCTGGTTGCTCACGAGATCCAGCTCCTGGAGTTGGGTGAGCTGGCCCAGCCCCGGCGGGATGGTGCCGCTCAGTTGGTTGTTCGAGACAAACAATTCCTGGAGTTGACCCAGTTGGCTCAGTTCAGAGGGGATGGCCCCGCTCAGCTGATTGAAGGCGAGCCACAGCTCTTGGAGATTGGTCAGCGAACCCAGCCCGGGCGGGATGGTGCCGCTCAGCTGGTTGTTCTGAAGAGACAGGCTCGTGACGCGGTCGCTCGCATCAGTTTCCACGCCGAACCACTCCGACAGTGGCAAGTCGCTCAGCCAGTTGGTGTGGTTGCTCCAGTTAGGTCCGTCGGTAGCGTAAAAGAGTACCTCTAGAACCTCGCGGTCCGTCATCGCCTCGGTCCCCGGATCGATGATCCTCACCCTGGCCATGTCCGGATCCCCGGCGTTAATCCCGGACGGCAGCGGATGGCGGAAGCCGAGCATCACCGTCTCACCATGGTCGACGTGGTCGTCCTCGACAGCCGTGAAGAAAAAGGACGCCTCGTTCTGAGGAGACATGATGGTGATGCTCTCCGGCACTCCCGAATAGTCCGCGGCGATCGCTCCGCCACCCGGTGTGGCTGTCAGGACGACCGCCGCAGACCGGAGCGGATCCCCAGTCTGATCGATCAGCCGCACCGACACAGCGACGGACTCTCCCTCTTTCACCTCATAGCTCGACGCCAAGAACAACACCCGTCTCTTGCCATCGCAGACGAGTCCCGAGGCCAAGAATCTGGCAATCGTGCCCAGCCATGCTTGAAAGGCGGCATCGGCCGGCACGCATACCTGAGTGTCGGAGAGGTCAAGCCGCGTGAGCTTCAACAGTTGCTGCAGGTGCTTCGGGATGGCCCCGGTCAGTTGGTTACCCCCGAGATTCAGCATGTGGAGTCGACTCAGTTGGCCCAGTTCGCGGGGGATGGCCCCGGTCAGTTGATTATGCTCAAGACGCAGCCATTGGAGGCGGGTTAGTTGGCCCAACTCCGGCAGGATCGGCCCGCTCAGTTGGTTGCCCCAGAGACTCAGCCCTTGGAGCTGTGTCAACCCACCCAGTTCGGCGGGGATGGCCCCGGTCAGTTGGTTGTTTGTGAGAAACAGACTTTGGAGGCGGGCCAGCCCACCCAATTCCGGTGGAATCGGCCCGCTCAGTTGGTTGGGCCCAAGACCCAATTCTTGGAGCTGTGTCAACCCGCCCAGTTCGGGGGGGATGGCCCCGGTAAGCTCGTTGCCTTCGAGAGCCAGGATTTGGAGGTGGGCCAGCCCACCCAATTCCGGCGGGATCGGCCCGCTCAGCTGGTTGTTCCAGAGAAGCAACTTCTGGAGTTGACGCAGTTGGCCCAGTTCGGGCGGGATCGGCCCACTCAGCCGGTTATCATCCCCGAGATTCAACTCTTGGAGTCGTGTCAGTTGGCTCAGCACCGGCGGTATGGTCCCGATCAGTCGGTTGGTCTCAAGAGTCAGGCTCGTAACCCGGCGGCTCCCGTCGGTCTCCACCCCGTACCACTCCGACAGCGGCAGGGCACTCAGCCAATTGGTGCGGTTGTTCCAGTTAGGCCCGCCGGTCGCGTGATAGAAGGCCTCCAGAACCTCGCGGTCCGTCATCGGTTCGGTCACCGGATCGTGGGTCTTCTCCTCTATAGCTGGCAGGAAGGCGCCGTCGCCGCTGCGCTCTCCCGGAGCCCCGCCGTCGTTGACCACCCCATAGGCCAGGAAGGGGTTCCCGCCCGACACCTTCAGGATCCGGATATACCCCTGCCGGGTTTCCGGGGCGTAGCTGCCCAGGATCCCGTTGATCTGATGCCAGCGCCGGGCCGGAATCGGCTTGGTCACCACCGTCTCAGCCAGCAATCCCGTCTCCCCGTCGTAGATCTCGAGATGGAAGACGCTCGCGCTCCCGTCCACCTCCCCGGTGTTGACCAGCGCCAGGTTGCTCCGGTTCTCCTCGTTCTGCTGCAGCCCATCCACCCAGGCTACCTCCGTGAAGGCTGCTCCCTCCGGCACCGCGTTGTAGAAGACGCTGTATTGCCCGCCGCCTCCCTCCGAGCCCGTCCTGGCCCCGATCACGATCCCACTCATGTCTCCCTCGGCCACCGAGGCGAATAGTGCCCCGGCAAAAGTCTGTCCGGCCGGTCCGACCCCTGCCGCGCCCAACTTGCGCAACATGTCCACGATGTCGGGGACGATCATTTGCTGGCCGGGTTGGAAAGTCCATTCCACCGTAGCTGTCTTGTCGGCAGTCTCGACAGCCTCGGCCCTGAAGCGGAAGGTCACCGTCTTGGCCACATCCGAGAAGTTGGTCACCGTTAGTTCACTGGTGAAGACGCCGGTCTCCACAATTACCGGCAAGGTCTGTCGGGTTGTCCCCATCAGCGAACTGGCCGTCACCGGAAAGACAAAGGAGCCGTCCGAGTTGGCCTGGTCGTTGATGACGCCGTAGGCATAGAAGGGCGCCTGTCCACTTACCCGCTCCACCCTCACATAGCCATTGTCAAAGCCGGCCAGGTTGAGGATGCCGTTGTACTGATGGAACCCTCCCGGCGGGAGGGTTACGTCCGGCAAGACATGGGGACTCCGGTTCTCCACCTCTCCCGAATACACTGTGGTTCTCAGGGTCACGGTCCCCTGCCCCGGCGCCCCCATGTTCTGGACGGCTACGTTGGAGCGGTCCTGGCTGTTCTGGCGCAACCCGCACAGATAGACCGCTTCGGTGAATCCGTCAGCGGCGGCGATCCCCTGATAGGCCAGGCCGGCCCGGCCCTCAGGCACCGAGGTGGTGGTCCGCACCGACACGCCCACCTCAGATGACCCTGAAACCTCCACCCGCAGCGTGCCGATGCGGTTGCCCGAGTGGGGAATGGGCATGCCGAGTCCCCTCAGATACTTCAAGGCGTCGGGTTGGATCTTCTGCTGACCGGGAGCCAGTACCTCGGTGGCCGTCCCGCTTCCTCCGCCAGCATCGGCCGCATAGGTGAATTCGAGCCTGGCCTCCCTATCGCCCCGGTTGGTGAGAGTCAGCTCCGAGGTATAGAAGGAATTGTTCAGACCGGAAGCGGTCAGGATGACCGGGACGAATAGGGCCGAAGAGGTGCCCTGAGTGCTGGAAGACGAGGGGATGGGCTCCGTGGGTTGGTTGTTGGAGAGGGCCTCCCGGTCTCCCCGTCCGCTCCCTTGAGCAGGGGCGTGGCCCGCCAGGACGCACAGGAGTGCGGCTACTAGGCGCAGCATCACCGGGCCGCTTGGACGCCGTCCTGTCTTCATGGAGTTCTCCTGACGTGCCCCCCATGCTGGGGCCGGCCGATCACAAAGGGGGAGGCGCGTCGGTTCGAATGTTCAACAGCAAAGAGGGAGGAGCCAGCCTGAACAGGTGGACGTTCACTCTTGGCTAAGCAGGAAGGCGCCGTCCCCACTGCGCTCCCCCGGCCTGCCGCCATCGTTAATCACACCGTAGGTGATGAACGGGTTGTTGCCCGAGGTCTTCCGAATCTGAACGTACCCTTGACGGAAATTGCCCAGAATCCCGTTTTCCTGGGTCCAGCGGCGGGGACCGACGGTTACCGTTTTCGTTCTCGGTTGAGTCTCCCCGCTGCCGTCGTAAATGGTGATCTCGAAGGTGCTGGAGCTGTCGTCGATTTCACCGGTATTGACCAGGGCCAAGTTGCTGCGGTTCTCTGCGTTCTGCTGGAGTCCGTAGATCCAGGCGCTTTCCGTCGAAGCCGAGCCATAGGGCACCCCGTTGTAGAAGAGGCCGTATTGCCCCCCTCTTTGGTCTGGAGCCCCCGTCCGGGCTCCGATCACGATGCCACTCATGTCTCCCTCGGCCACCGTGGCGAACAGGGCACCCACGAAGGCTCCATGGGCCGGACCGATCCCGGTCACTTCCTGCTGACGCAGCCAGTCGATGACATGGGGAAGGATCCTTTGTTCACCGGCTTTAAGGTCCAGACTGACGGTAGCGGTGTCATCATCGGTCTCAACCGCCTCGGCTACAAAGCGGAAATCCACCGTCTTCGCCACCGGGGAAACGTTCGTCACGGTCAATTCGCTATTGAAGGCTCCTGTTTCTATGAGCACCGGCAGCGTCTGTCCCCTCTTGCCCACCAAAGAGCTTTCCCTCACCGGAAAGACAAACGACCCGTCCGAGTTGGAATTGTCATTGATGACGCCGTAGGCATAGAACGGTGCCGTTCCCTCCAATCGCTCCACCTTCACATAACCGTTGTCTAAGCCGGCCCTGTCCAGGATGCCGTTGTACTGATGGAACCCACCCGGAGCCAGGGTGAGATCCGGCAAGACGAAACTCTTCCCCGGGTCTGCCGAGTCTCCGGAGAAGACCGTCACCCTCAAGGTGATGTCACGCTCGTCGGTATCCCCTGCATTCTGGACGGCAAGGTTGGAGCGGTCCTGGCTGTTCTGGCGCAAGCCGGTGATCAAGTTAGGGCTGGTGAGCAGGCCGTCAGGGTTCAACCCAAAGTAAGCCAAGCCGGCCCGGCCGCGTCCTTCTTCTACCGGCGTCGAGACCCTCACGGTGACGGCGGCATCTGACGGGGACGAAAGGTTGGAGAAATCCACCGCCAGCGTGCCGGCTGCCGAACCGCTACCGATAGGAACGCCCAGGGAGGTCAGATAGGCGATGGCGTCTGGAATGATCCGTTGCTCACGAACTCCCAGGGAATCCACGGCCGTGTCTGAGACGGTGCCGCCGGACGCCGTATAGGTGTACTGAATCTCGGCCGTGGTACCGCCCCGGTTGGTCAGGGTCAGCTCAGAGGTGAAAAAGGAGCCTGCCAATCCCCGAGACCGTAGGACGACGGGCACGAACAGCCGGCTGCTGATTCCGCCGTCCGTCAGGGAGTCCGGCCGGGTGGTTGCCATGGCCTCGTTTGAGAATTCAGAAACTGCAGTAGTGCTGAAGGCCTGCACGCGGTAGTGATAGAGGACGCCGGGCACGAATCCCACATCCGAAAAGGTAGTGACATCGGCGGGAGTCGCCCCAATGAGAACCCAATCCGCCGAGCCCGCCTGCCGGCGCTGCACTCTGAACCCGGCTTCATCGGCGCTGTTGTCCTGCCAGACCAGGTCGATTCGGGAGGAGGAAATCGCCGCTGAAGTCAAGCCGGTGGGGATTCTAAGGGTAGGCGTGACGGCTCGAGCGGTGACGTACGGCGACACATCCCACAACCGCACCGTGTGGTCGTCACTTGCACTGGCAAGCGTCTTGCCATCCGGGGAGAACGCGACGGATCTAATATGCGCCGTATGCCCAATGAGGATATTCAGGAGGTCTCCCGTGCCTACATCCCACAAACGAATCTCACTGTCGAAACTTCCAGTTGCGAGCGTGCCCCCGTCGGGACTGAAAGCAACGGCATAGACACCAGTGTTATGTCCTGTGAGGGTTTTCAACGGCTGGCCCGTGAAAGCATCCCACAGAAGAATCATGAGGTCCCAAGCCCCAGTACTTGCGAGCGTGCGGCCATCGCGGCTGAAGGCAACCTCAATCCCATCCCCCGCCTCCGGATCATAATCATAATGTCCTGTGAGGGTTTTCAACGGCTGGCCCGTAACTACGTCCCACAGGTGGATAATTCTGTCTGTACCGCCACTTGCGAACGTACGGCTATCGGTACTGAAAGCTAGGCCGGAAATATTATTAGTGAAAACACCGCCTGTATGCCCCGTGAGTGTGGCTTTGTGCTCCCCGGTGACACCATCCCACAAGCGAATCTCTCCTTTGAGATCCCCCGTTGCGAGCGTACCGCCATCGGGGGAATACGCAACACGCGAGACACCAACCGTATGCCCAAAAAGAGTCTCGCGGGTCCGAGTGGTGATCCCTTCAAGAGTCTGCTTGTGCTGTCCGGTTATGGCATCAAACAACCGAATCTCACCCCAGTTTCCATTCGCTGCGAGCGTGCGGCCATCGGGAGAATATGCGACCGAATAGACACTGTGTGTAAACCCAGTAATTGTCACTCTGGGCTGCCCCGTGACGGCATCCCAAAGGCGCACCGTCCGATCAAAACTTCCAGTTACGAGCGCCTTCCCATCTGGAGAATATTTAACACTCGAGACATAGTCAGTATGCCCTGTGAGGGTTTTTATGGGTGTGTCGGGTATAATAGTCGTATTCTTTGCCGTAGCGCTAAAGGTCACCTCATCGGAAACGCCAGCGACACTCGCGGCGACGCGGTACTCCCCCTCCTCACTCCCAAGGGTAAGGAAAGTCTGGGCCCGCCCGTCGGAATCGGTCCAGGGATTTGTAACAGAGAGTTTCCCCCCACCGGCAACCACCTCATACGTCACCTGAATGCCTGCAACCGGCTCGTCGTGCGCATCTCGCACTGTAACCACAAAGGGATTTGTGAGGCGGCGGTTCAGAAAACCGACCTGGTTATCCCCAGAGGGTTCCCAACGGAATTTCTGAATCGTGTCTGGGGCAAAGCCGCCGGCATCAATCACTCCATCTACGCGCTCTATCTCGTCATCCACCCGGATAGAATACGAGTTCCAACTGAAGTTTCCATGCACATCAATAATCCCAAGTTTCACTTCATGATTCGCAGCCGGTGTTAATTCGGTGGTGATGAATTCAATGGTGCTGTTTTTTTGGCTGTTCAAGGATTTACAGCCATGCAGACTAAAGCCATATTCTCTTGGGACCATCAACTGTGCTTGATGAAGTCCATCGGGGTCGGTGACCTCAAAACGGAGGCTGATAGCGTCCGGTGGATATGCGAGTGGTGGAAGCTGACGAATCGTTGCTGGTTCGTTGAGAGCGGGAGAGGTTTCGCTGCTGTTGAAGTAAGGATGGACATCCAGCCACTCGACGGCACAGTTCGACAATCGCCGATCGTTGAAATCTATCCCAACGTCGTAAGACATGATCTCGGCGCCGAAGGTGTTCCTGTAGCGGAAGTCGTGTTGTAATCCAAAGGAGTGCCCGATTTCGTGGCCGGCGTGATACCTATCGATGAACGGATCGTCCAAGGGGATGTAGAGGATACTAGACCCGCCAATATAGGCTTGACCACCACCTCTCCAATACGATCCAGGGTAGACAACATCAGCCGCAACGACATAGATGTTCTGTGAGGTATCAAACTGTTCACTGATTTCTGGCAGGATTCTTTCTGCGAAGCAACTCTCCACATTGTAATATTCGGCAGTGAACTGCCCGTCAAAATGATGCACCAAGGTTCTTCCGCTGGCATCGGTCTCCAACCTGAAGGGTTTTTTACCAAACCCGCTGCGTTCCATCTCATCAGCAAAAAACTGCTGGATATCTCTCATTAAAGCGTCCAGTTTTGTGTCTATGTCTGGATGGGTTGCGCGGTCATTGGGCTTGAAGTAGATCACCCGCACGGTTTGAGTTTCTCCAACGTTCAAACTAAACGCATGCTTTCGTGCAGCATAGGGCTTGCCGGGCTCCCTTGCCTCAAATTCGAGAGGCACGCAGAAATTCGCACTGTCGGCTGGTGCGGACGAAGCAAAAACGGCTCCCAGCGGCGATAGAATGAGTCCCAGAAACGCCAAAAGCGCGGAATGAGGAACGGGATTCTTCATGGGCTCAGGCTCCTGCACGCTCGGTTTACGTGAATGTGAGGCATGGGCGAAGTGGCGACCATCGCCGGACATCGCCGGACTCCTAACCAGGTGAGTCCGTGGCTACTTTAGGGTGTTCTAACCGTTTCTCAACATATTGGAAGGCCGCCGTTCGTAACTCCGTTTCGCCAGAACTTTCTGACGGTGCAATGCCTGAAATAATACTATTATTTGTGTGGAAGGCAACGATTCTGTCCGGCTTTGGGGAGTCTCATTTCTGGAGTTAAGTGCGACTCTCACACGGAAATCCTCTCGACAATATTCCGCGTCACGCGTCGGCGGTCATAACCGCTGGGTGGATCTCGGGTTGGCGTGGCCGGCCAGATATTGTGCGTCTTCCAGGGGCACGTCCTGGGAAAGCAGGTCGGTCATGACCAGCACCCGGAAGCTGTGGGAGCTGAAGATCGGAGGTAGACCGGCATCCTTCAGCCGCCGCTTGAGCAGGCGGCGCATGTCATTGGCCGACAGAGGACCGTCGGATAGCGCCTTACGGGTTCCCAGGGTCGCCCGGAACAGAGGGGTCTCTTTGGGGTCTGCATCGATTCCGGCCGCCTCGAGATAGTCTCCGAGCCACCGGTCAAGGTCGTGGCGGACGGGGATCTCCCGCTGCTTCCCTCCCTTTTCTCTGAACCTGAGGACCCGCTGGGTCCCCTGGTCCTCAAGGTCCCCTCGCCGCAGCCGGGCGATGGCACCAATGCGGGCCCCGGTGTAGGCCAGGGTGCCGAGCAGGGCCCGATCGCGGAGGCCTACGACGTGGGAGGTATCGATCGAGCGGAGCCGGTCCCGGGCCTGCTGGATGGAAAGGCCGGGAGTCTTGCCGTCTGAGGTGTCGTGCTTGCGGCCGCGGACCGACTGAAAGGGATTCAAAGGGGCAGCGTGCCGGATGACCAGTATGTCGAAGAAATGCCCCAGGGCGGCCAGGGCTTGGTTTTTGGTCGGGTTGTAGCCGGGGAGATCGTCGATGAAGCGGCCGCCCAGGGCGGGAGAACTCGAGGCGCTCCAACCGGCACGCCTAGACGGTGAGCATAGCACGCGATCTCCGATTCGTAGTACGCGCAGGTTACCAGCCCACTTGACGGTCCCGGACGTAGAGACTCTAGGGTTGATTAATCGGACAACTTGTCCGCCAGTAACTGTTCGGTCAAGCCGTGGGCTCGACCTCCTGCGGGTTTGTCCTCTATGCCGACCGAGCAACCGACGAAGCGTCCCTTCCACCTCCATCGGGACTGGGGGCAGAGTGCGGCGATGAGACCCGTGGTGTCGGAACGATTTGGTCGGTTCGCCAGCCGTGTAGAGGGGTTTCGCGGCTGGCGAGCACCCTCGGCTGGCCTGTCCGGGGGGTGGTCCAGCCGCTGCGTTGGTGGCTCAGCGGCGACACCGATGCAATGTGGCTTGATCGCTGTGGGGAGGATGACGACCGACCGTTCTTCCACGGCTTGACCGAACAGTTACGTCCGCCAACTTCCTGGAGCGTCCAGTGGATTCCTATTAAAAAGGAGGGATATAATGAGGGAACTGTAGCGGGCTGATCCGTAGTAAGTCTATTATAATTAATGGTTTATATTTGAGAGATTGCGGGTCGTGCAGCAACGTCCCGTCCTGGTTATCCTGTGCATCCTGTGCATCCATGTTCAATTTTTGGTCCTTCTCCATTGATCTGCCCCGTCGCGGGCGTCTGCTGGGCCTAAAACCCCCATGCGGCGTTTAGATTCGGCGTCGACCATGAGTAAATCCCTGATTCACATCGCTGCACAGGATTGACAGGATATTTTTCAGGAAACGGCTGCCTTGTATTCCCGGGAATCCTCAAGTTCGCAACGGATCATTGCCCCGGTCAGCTTGGCCTGCAGCAGCGTCTCGTCCTGTCTATCGATGTTTTTTGATTCACATCGGTGGACAGGATTTGGTTTTAGGCGTTGGTTGTCCTGTAACCCTGGGTAGCCGTAAACTTGCTCCCGGTCATCGACCGAGTCAGCCTCTCGTACAGGAGCGGCCCTTCCTGTTTATCCCGTCCATCCTGAGGCGTTTGCAAAATACGGCAGCGGGATCGTTGCCGGGAATGGCCACAAAAGGCACAAAAACACAAAAAGAGCGGAACGATGAGAAACGACCAAGGCATGCGGGCTTTGTGTGATCAGATCCGGCAGACGGCCTTCGACCTGCATGGATATCTTCGCAACCGGCATCTCGAGAAGGGTTACGAAAAATTCGTTTTGTGACTTGAGCCTTTTGCAAAATTCGGAGTCGGGCATGAGATGGGGGCAGAATGCTCCTGCAAAATAACGCCCTCGAAAGGGATCTGCACCTGGCTAGCCATGGGTTTCCCCCTGGGAGCGCGGGCGTCCCGCCCGCATACTTGTCAAGGCGCTGCTCCAGCGTCAGTCGGCGGGTGAACCGACCAACCCTGTGAAGCCAATCGCCACGACCCTGCCAGGTCTTGTGCGGGCGGGACGCCCGCGCTCCCAGGGACAACAACTCTTCCCGACAATAAATCCCGCTTCCTAGCGAATTTTGCAAAAGGCTCACTTTTGTGCTTTTTGTGGTGAACCCGAATTTCTCACCAGGTCGCACCCGATATTGAAAAAGGCAGAACATCACGTTTGCCGGCAAAATGACCTGCCCCGTTGCGAATGTTGCAAAAAGCTCCCCCTTGACAGATACTTCAGCCTCTTCCTGGAAATCTTTTCCCCCTTCCCCACCTTTGGCGGAGCCCTCTTGAGCCTCCTCCAACCCCTTAGTGGCCCTTCGCCGTTCTTCGTGGCCCTTCGTGGATATCTTTTTGCCTTTTCGTGGAAATCCTTTCTCCCCTTGGCGACCTTTGGCGGATCCCTCTTGAGCCTTCTCCAACCCCTTAGTGGCCCTTCGCCGTTCTTCGTGGCCCTTCGTGGAAATGTTTTTGCCTTTTCGCCCTTCGTGGATAACTCTTTTCCGCTTCCGGCTCAGATGCGACTCTCCTTCAAGGGGGTGTGATTGGAGGGTCGAGGCCGCCCGTCCCCAATTCCCCCGCGCCGCCGCCGGGAGGCGTGTATCATATTCGGGATGGAGCCGCTCTCCCTTTCCATTGTCATCCCCGCCTACAACGAAGCGGAACGTATTGAGCAGACCCTGGAAACGGTCCGCCACTACCTGCAAGGTCAGCCCCTGCGGGCGGAAGTTCTGGTGGTCAACGACGGGTCTCGAGACCGGACTGGCCCCTTGGTGGCCGCCTGCGCCAGCCATTGGCGGGATCTGCGCCTGGTGGATAACCCTCGAAACCTGGGCAAGGGGTTCAGTATCAGAAACGGCGCCCTGGAAGCCAGGGGACAGGTGGTGCTGATCAGCGACGCCGACCTGTCCGCACCCATCGACGAAATGCCCAAGCTGGTCGATCCCATTCTCAGAGGCGACCGGGACCTCACTCTCGGTTCCAGGGCGCTGGACCGTTCCCTTATCGGAGTTCACCAGTCGCCCTTCCGGGAGTACGCCGGGCGCCTGTTCAACGGTCTGGTGCAGCTCCTGACCGGCCTTCCCTTTCGGGACACCCAGTGCGGTTTCAAGGCTTTCCGCCGGGAACCCATGCTTCCGGTGCTGGCGCGCCAGCGCATCGCCGGTTTCGGCTTTGACCCGGAGATCCTCTTCCTGGCCAGGAATCGCGGCTTGAGGCTCCAGGAGGTTCCGGTGCGCTGGAACCACGCCGAGGGAACCAAGGTCCGCCTGCTGCAGGACGGCCTCAAGATGGTCCTGGGCTTGATCCTGATTCGCTGGAACCAGCTCACGGGCAAATACCGCTGAAGGATGGCGGCGGGCCTCAACCCGCATTTCTCGCCAATGGATAGGAAACGTCGGCTCTCAATCCACGAAGGGGAAGGACAAAAAGATATCCACGAAGGGGCACGAAGGACCACGAAGGGACACGAAGAAAAACGATAAGAAAATGAGTTTCTTCGCCACCAAGCGGTGGCGGCCGTTGCCCTCAAACTCCAGCGGTTTACCGTGACACTGTGTGCGCTTCGTTTCTGCTCCAAGAATCTCGTTAACTTATTTGGTAAGAATATGAGCCTTTTGCAAAATTCGTCAGGAAGCGGGATTTATTGTCGGGAAGAGTTGTTGTCCCTGGGAAACCCATGGCTAGCCAGGTGCAGATCCCTTTCGAGGGCGTTATTTTGCAGGAGCATTCTGCCCCCATCTCATACCCGACTCCGAATTTTGCAAAAGGCTCATATGTTAAAAGATTCCCAGAACCGATGCGTCCTAGCCCGCACTGATAAATCCGGGTTACCCCCATTCCCTTTTCCCGGTCCCCGCTCCGGAAGTTGGGCTATAATTCCGGCAGGAGTCGACGCCCCGCCCGCCGCTTCCCGGCTGAATGGCAGCCTTGCATGAGGAAGCGGAGCCCGTTTCTTGGTAAAACGCAGGAGGACAGGACCCGATGATCGGTCGAATGGGAATTTTAGTCGGTTTTCTTGGATTGATGCTGCTGAACAGCCCCCAGGGATTTGCGGAAGACCCGCCGGAGGTCTCCGGGATCTACAAGAAGAACTGCGCCATGTGCCACAAGGCGGACGGCAAGGGCATTGCCATCATGAAAACCCCGGATTTCACCAGCAAGGACTGGCAATCGGGGCACACAGACGAGCAGTTGATAGAAGCCATCGCCAAGGGAAAAGGCGAGGGAAAGATCAAGATGCCTGCCTTTGGCGAGGGCACCAAGGTCAATTTGAGCCCGGAACAAATCAAGGCCCTGGTGACCGAAGTCATCCGGAAATTCGCCGAGTAGAGGTGGATAGAGACACTCACAGGAGGAGGAAGATCCACCGGTGGCAACCACCTCTCGGCCCCCTGCCCCACCCGCGCCCCGGCGATTGTTTCTGGTGGATGGCATGGCCCACATCTTTCGGGCCTATTACGCCATCCGCAACCTGACCGACAGCCAGGGCCATCCCACCAACGCCGTCTATGGATTCGCGGCCATGTTGCGCAAGCTGATCCGCCAGCACCGGCCCGACTACCTGGCCGTCATCTTCGACAGCGAACAACCGACCTTCCGGCATGAAGCCTTCGAGCAGTACAAGGCCAATCGGCCCCGGATGCCGGAAGATCTTGCCTCCCAGCTCCCGGCGATTCGGGAGTTCTGCCAGGCCATGCGGATCCCCATTCTGCAGATGAATCGTTTCGAAGCCGACGACCTCATCGGCACTCTGGCCAGGCAGGCCACCGAAAACCGCTGGGAGACGACCATTGTCTCCAACGACAAGGACATGTTTCAACTGGTGAACGACCGCACCCGAGTGCTTCACCAGTCCAAAACCGACACGCTGTTCGATGCCGCCAGAGTGGAGGAGTTCTTCGGGGTCGCCCCCGAACGGGTGGTGGACGTGCTGGGGCTGATGGGAGACAGCGTGGACAATGTCCCCGGCGCGCCGGGCATCGGCGGGAAGGGCGCCCGTGACCTGGTGCGCCGCTTCGGCAGCCTGGAAGCCCTGCTGGCCCAAAGCGAACAGGTAGCGCGCAAGACCTACCGCGAGGCCCTGCAAAATCATCGGGATCAGATCCTTCAGAGCAAGGAGCTGGTCACCATCGATACCGCGGTGCCCATCGACTTCAGTTGGGAAACCCTGCAGCTTCAGGAACCGGACCTGGACCGGCTCCGGACCCTGCTGGCGGAACTCGGCTTTCAGTCGATGCTGAAGGAGATGGGGGGAGGGGTGGCTCCGGCCCGGACAGAGCCGGCCGATTTCCAACCCCTGGACTCGCCTCACCAGCTTCAGGCCCTGCTGGACCAGGCGCGCTCGGCCCCCTGCTGCACCTGCTGGTTGGAACCCGACCCGGAAGATTCGCTGTGCCGCAGCCTCCGCCGTCTGGCGGTGATGGCGGGGGAATCGGGTTGGACCCTCGACCTGGAAGATGGGGCGGGGCCAGGCCTGGAGGATCTCAGGGAGTTCTGGGAAGATCCGGCAATCGGAAAGGTCTTTTACGATGCCAAGCCGGCCCACCTGGCGTTGAGGCATCTCGGCCTGGGGCTGCAGGGACTGCAGGGAGACGCCATGCTCATCTCCTACCTGCTGCAACCCAATCGGAGCAACCATGGCTTGAGCGAAATCGCCTTCGCCCTGTTGGGGGAAGAAGCTCCGTCCGACGCCGGAGCCCGCTGTGCGGTCGTTCAAAGGCTCTTCGGCCACCTGCGGCCCCAACTGGAAACCTCCGGTCTGGAGCAGGCCTACGAGCAGATCGACCTGCCGCTGGTCGAGGTCTTGGCGGAACTGGAGTGGAACGGGATTCGGATCGATTCCGCCGCACTCCGGAAAATGTCGGAGGATTTCGAGCGGACCGCCGACTCCCTTACCAGGAGGATCTACGAGGTGGCCGGGACCGAGTTCAACCTGAATTCGCCCAAGCAACTCGGAGAGATTCTCTTTGAGAAACTCAACCTGCCCACGTCCCGGAGACTCAAGAAATCCGGGCAATACTCCACCTCGGTGGAGGTGCTGGAACACTTGGCCAAGGACTACCAAGTGCCTCGCCTGATGCTGGAGTATCGCCGCATCGCCAAGCTCAAGTCCGGATACGTGGACGCCCTTCCCCGCCTGGTGGATCCTCGGACCCAGCGGGTTCATCCGTCCTTCCACCAGACGGTGGCCGCTACCGGGCGGCTGTCCTGCAGCAATCCCAACCTGCAGAACATCCCCGTCCGCTCGGAGCTTGGCGCCCAGATTCGATCGGCCTTCGTGGCCGACCAGGGCTGCCAGTTGCTCTCCGCGGACTATTCGCAAATCGAGCTGCGGGTCCTGGCCCATCTTTCGCAGGACCCGGTGCTGGTGGACGCCTTCCGAAAGAACGAGGACATTCACACCCGGACCGCCTGCGAAGTGTTCGGCATCGACCCCCTGCTGCAGACCAGCGAGATACGGCGGCGAGCCAAGGCAATCAACTTCGGCATCATCTACGGCCAGACGGCCTTTGGCCTGGCCAGGGAGTTGCAGATTTCCAACCGCGACGCCCAGGAAATCATCCAGCGCTACTTCGAAAGGTATCGAGGCATCAAGGAGTTCACCCAGCAGGTGATTCAGGACACCCGGCAGAGCCGCATGACCCGCACCCTCTTCGGACGGCGCCGGCAGATCCCGGACATCAACAGCCGCAATCCCGGCCTGCGCCAGTTTGCCGAGAGGACGGCCGTGAATTCACCCATTCAGGGCACCGCCGCCGACCTGATCAAGCTGGCCATGATCCGGATTCATCGGAAGCTGCGGGAGCGGAAACTCGAATCCAGAATGCTGCTGCAAGTCCACGACGAGCTGGTGTTCGAGGTCCCCCGGCAGGAGATGGAGACCATGCAAGCCCTGGTCAAACAGGAAATGGAGTCGGTGGTTTCGCTCTCGGTGCCCCTGGTGGTGGACATGGGGGTCGGCCAAAACTGGATGGAAACCTGACCATTCGCTCGGTCATTGTCCGGCGGGGACCGATCGGCCTCCCTGCCGGATTCATTGAAAAGAGAGGCCTTATGTTGGACCGGCAATCCGCCTTCGCCCTGCTGCAGGAGTACACCAGCAACCCCAGCCTCATCAAGCACGCCCTGGCCGTGGAGGCCTGCATGCGGGCCTACGCCGGCAGCTATGGCGAGGACGTGGAGAAATGGGGAATCGTGGGCCTGCTGCACGACTTCGACTACCAGAGATTTCCCAATCCTCCCGACCATCCTGAAAAAGGCGCTGTGATCCTGGAGCAGCGGGGCTATCCGGAGGACGTGATCTACGCCATCAAGTCCCATGCCTCCTGGACCGGCTGCCCCCGGCGGCACCTGATGGACAAGGTGCTGTTCGCCTGTGACGAGCTCTCCGGCTTCATGACGGCGGTGACCCTGGTGCGCCCCGATCGCAAGATCGAGGGGCTGCAGCCGAAGTCGGTCAGGAAAAAGCTGAAGGACAAAGCCTTTGCCCGTTCGGTGAGCCGGGAGGACATCCTCACCGGCGCCTCCGACCTGGGGGTGGAGCTGAATGAGCACATCACCTTCTGCATTCAAGCCATGACCGGCATTGCATCCCGGTTGGGACTGTAGCCCGCATTTCTCACCAATGGTAGGAAACGTCGGCTCTCAATCCACGAAGGAGCACGACGGCTGCCTTGTATTCCCGGGAATCCGCAAGCTCGCAACGGATCATTGCCCCGGTCAGCTTGGCCTGCAGCAGCGTCTCGTCCTGCTTACCTGTCCATCCTGTCTATCCATTTTTTTTATTAACATCGATGCACAGGATGCACAGGATTTTTTCAGGAAACTGCCGGCTTCTATTCCTGAGCATCCGCAAATCCGCACGCGATCATCGCCGAAGCCAGCTTCTCGTGCAGCAACCTCCCGTCCTGGTTATCCTGTGCATCCTGTGCATCCATGTTCAATTTTTGGTCCTTCTCGATTGATCTGCCCCGTCGCGGGCGTCCGCTGGGCCTAAAACCCCGATGCGGCGTTTGGTTTTGGCATCGACCATGAATAGATCCCTGATTCACATCGATGCACAGGATTGACAGGACTATTTCTGGAAGTCGGTTGTCTTGTAATCCTGGGCATCCATGTTCCCTGTGCGGTAAAACGGTTTTACGGAACAGGTTTTGATTTACATGGATGCACAGGATGCACAGGATTTTTTCAGGAAACGGCTAGCTTTTATTCCTGAGCATCCGCAAATCCGAACCGGATCATCGCCGCAGTCAGCTTCTCGTGCAGCAACGTCCCGTCCTGGTTATCCTGTGCATCCATGTTCAATTTTTGGTCCTTCTCGATTGATCTGCCCCGTCGCGGGCGCCCGCTGTGCCCAAAACTCCAATGCGGCGTTTAGTTTCGGCGCCGACCATGAATAGATCCCTGATTCACATCGATGCACAGGATTGACAGGACTATTTCTGGAAGTCGGTTGTCTTGTAATCCTGGGCATCCATGTTCCCTGTGCGGTAAAACGGTTTTACGGAACAGGTTTTGATTTACATGGATGCACAGGATGCACAGGATTTTTTCAGGAAACGGCTAGCTTTTATTCCTGAGCATCCGCAAATCCGAACCGGATCATCGCCGGAGTCAGCTTCTCGTGCAGCAGCGTCTCGTCCTGGTTATCCTGTGCATCCTGTGCATCCATGTTCAATTTTTTGGTCCTTCTCGATTGATCTGCCCCGTCGCGGGCGCCCGCTGTGCCCAACACTCCGATGCGGCGTTTGGTTTCGGCGCCGACCATGAGTAGATCCCTGATTTACATGGATGCACAGGATGCACAGGATTTTTTCAGGAAACTGCCGGCTTCTATTCCTGAGCATCCGCAAATCCGCACGCGATCATCGCCGAAGCCAGCTTCTCGTGCAGCAACCTCCCGTCCTGGTTATCCTGTGCATCCTGTGCATCCATGTTCAATTTTTGGTCCTTCTCGATTGATCTGCCCCGTCGCGGGCGTCCGCTGGGCCTAAAACCCCGATGCGGCGTTTAGATTCGGCGTCGACCATGAGTAAATCCCTGATTCACATCGCCGGACAGGATTGACAGGATATTTTTCAGGAAACGGCTGCCTTGTATTCCCGGGAATCCGCAAGCTCGCAACGGATCATTGCTCGAGTCAGCAAGGACCACGAAGGGGCACGAAGAAAAACCAAAAGAAAAATGAGTTTCTTCGCCACCAAGCTGACGGCGGCGGGAACAATGGCCCTCAAACTCCAGCGGTTTACTGTTACACCGTGTGCGCATCGTTTCCGCTCCAAGAATCTCGTTAACTTCTTTTTTAAGTCCGGCCGCGCCTCCGACCCTCCCATTTTCTATCCGGATCCTGTTGAGGAACGAGGCCAACCGGGTTAGAATAGCTCCCTGATCGTATCCCTCCCTCAGTTCGTCTCCCCGGCATCAAGTCTCCCGATGGATTCAGGGCGCCCGGGCCGAAGTCTCCCCCGGTCGACCCGGCGGCCGCTTCAGCCGCGGGTCCCGCTCTGAACCTGGAGCCGGCGCTTGTCCCACCCATGACTTCCAAAAGACGCGTTTCCGAAAAATGGGTCAGCAGTTGGCCGAAGTCGGAGCAGCCCCGGCAACGTCTCCTGACCCGGGGCGCCGATGCTCTCAGCGACGCGGAATTGCTGGCCATCTTCCTGCGGGTTGGGGTCAAAGGGACCAGCGTGCTCGACCTTTCCAGGCAACTCCTCAAGAGTTTCGGCGGGTTTCGCGGACTGCTGAAGGCCAGCCAACAGGAGTTGAGCGGCATCAGGGGCCTGGGGGAGGCCAAGGTGGCCACCCTGAAAGCGCTTGCAGCCCTGACCGTGCGCTACATGGCCGAGGAAATGCACCAGGGCCCCTTCATCGGCCACTCCCGGGATGTCCAGCGGCTGCTTTGCGGGCGGTTCCGGGACCGGGACCGGGAGACCTTTGCCGTGGTCTTTCTGGACACCAGACACCGCGTCCTGGCAGTGGAGGAGATGTTCCAGGGTACCCTCAACAGTGCCACCGTGTTTCCGCGGGAAATCGTCCGAAGGGCCCTGCAGTTGAATGCCGCCGCCATGGTGGCCGTCCACAACCATCCCTCGGGCAATCCCTCGCCCAGCTCGGACGACCGCCAGGTGACCCGAGAGCTGCAGCGGGCCTGCGGATTGATGGACATCTCCCTGCTGGACCACATCGTCATCGGGGGCAACGACTGCTTCAGCTTTGCCGAGCACCGCCTGCTGTGAGGAGGGAGGGACGGATAGGATTTTCCGGAAGGATCGTCCGCGGACGGAAGGGCCGGGCGTCGAGCAAGAAAGGGCAGTGGGTTCCGGGACCCGGCAATTGATCCGCCGCGTAGGCGGCGGCAGCATATAGCCCTATCCCCAACAACGCTGATAACGGCGGAGGGCTCAGTGGTGGTTGCGGAGAAACTTCTGGACTTCGCTCCAATTCCCCTGGGCGACGGTGCCCCCCATGCCCAAGGTCGACAAGGCCCCGCAGACATTGGCGACGGTCACCGACTTGCGAAGGTCAAAGCCGTTCAAATGCCCAAAAAGGAAACCGGCGTCGAAGGAGTCTCCCGCTCCAGTGGCGTCCACGGCAGACACTTTGAAGGCCGGCACCTGAACCACCTGCCCGCGGCTCTTGGCCACTGCGCCCTTGACACCCAACTTGATCACTACCGTAGGCACCTTTTGAGCAAACACCTCCAGGGCCCGATTGACACTCTTGGCCCTGGCGATGTTAATGGCCTCCATCTCATTGAGCATGAGCACATCGACGAATTCCAGACATTTCCAGATCCCGGAGTCCCATTGGTTGCGGTTGTCTCCGTTGGGATCCAGGGAGGTGGTCATGCCGGTCCTCCTGGCATCCTGAAACACCTTGGGGAAGGAACTGAGCAAGCCCCTTTGCATGAAGAACGAGGACACGTGCAAATGGTCATTCGAGCGAAAGGCACTTTGGGGAATATCCTTGTAAGTCAGGTGGGGAGTGGCGCCGGGATAGGTGATCTGGGCCTTGTCATTGCGGAAGTTCAAGGAAAGGGTGAGTCCGGTACGAAGCTTGGAGTCCTGCAGGATGGCGTCGGGCTTGAGCTTGTTGGCCGTCAGGGCCTCCAGGCAATACCTTCCAAAATCGTCCTTGCCGATCTTGCTGACGAAGGTGGTGGGAACTCCCAGTTTCGCCAGTCCGCAACTCAGGATGGCTGACGCGCTGCCCAGGCTCAAGCACATGTCCCGGGCCGTGATTTCCCGACCGAGCACGGGAAAGGTCTGCAAACCCGTGCTGATAATGTCCACGTTGAGATCCCCGACGACCAGGACCTTTTTCTTTCTTCGCGGGTTCAAACGCCTCTTTCCCTTCCGGATGCCCTGCCGGCCCGGATGGCGGATGGATGGAAAACTGTTACTTATAGCGCCTTTTCCCCTTTGAGGTCAAGGGTTTCCATGGGCTTACGCCCTCGGCACCATGCGGACGCCGCATTCACGGCTTACTGGAACCCCCGGGCTGGCGCCCGGGGATGATCTTTTAATCGTGTTCCGCCCGCAGTGTCGTGATTTTGGGGAGAGCGGCGAAGCCGCGGTTGGCGTGGGTCACCCGAGGAAACGCTGCCTATAGGGCTTCCTTATTAAGCAGCATAGCTGCGCCAGCGTTTCGCCTGCCGGGAGAGCCTGGAGAGACCTTGGGGGGTTGGGTTTGGCTGCCAAGGCTTCGCTGCTCCTGCCGCTGATAGTCACTGACGGGGGGCGGTGTTTGCCCCCCACCGGCTCGACTGCGGGCTCCGCCCTGGGCCGAGCCGCCAGGCGAAGGCTGATGCGGTGGGGGGTGGAAGCCGAGCCGCCGGACTGCGGGCCGCGGCCACGCCAGGGCGCGCCCAGCACAGTCTGTACCCTGAAGACTCCAAACAAAGCGCCACAAGAGGTTAAAGACAAGCACTTTTCTACCTTATGCTCAGCGTCCTGGGTAGAGTCGAGGACTGGCGCGTTGACTGTAGGGTCCGGTGGCTATTCCGTCGCTTTCGCTTCGGGCCTCAGTCCGGCTCCCTTATCACGTTTCCAGTCCCCGCTCTCCGAACCGGACGTGCGGTTTTCCCGCATCTCGGCTCTCCAGTGGGATCATGCGTCTCGCACACAGGTCCCCGCTCGCATCCGTGGACGACTCCCATGGGTTTGGCACCCGTCCCCTACTCCATCCACGTCCGCTCCCGAAGTGCCGCCAGGCCTGTTGACGCCCTGACGACGCCGTCCTCATCAGACGACCCCTTCACTTTTGCATGTGATGCTTCCGGAGTCTCCGGTCCTTTTACCGGGGTTTCAGGCTTTCGCCACTCCCGGGACCCTTCCCCCTTCGGTCACCGCTCCTCACCTGAGGCTCCTTCCCTCCACCGGCATTACCCGGCTTCTCCAGTACTACGAGCCTCTCCGCCACCCTGCCGGCCCAGCCTCCCCCTCACGGGGTCCCGGTTCGGTGCGTGCCTCACCACCCACAGGGCTTCCCATGTTGCTGCCTCCTTCCCCTTCCATGCGTGCCAGCGTCACTACCCCGGCGGGTCCGAAGGGGTGCCCGCGTCGCTCGCTTCCCCCTCCGTCTTCGGCCTTCCCCATTTCTCAGGTGGGTCGGCCCCCGCATTGCCCGTTTCGAGGCCTGCTCGACGTTCACTCGCGTTCCGGCCCGCATGTTCGCTGAACCGCCTTATGCGGCCCTTTGACACCAGGGTGCTTCAGACCATATCGTTACCTCCATGATCCGCCCTGGCTGCTACCAACCGGAGCGACAGTTGTTGGACGGGTTTCGCACCCGTTAGAAGAAGGCGCCTTTCCATGGCACACTGAGAAATGCGGGTTAAACACCTACCGGGTGTGGACTCGGGGAGGTCCTGAGACAACCAGCCCGCCCCGCGCGCTCTTCAGCCGTACGCCCACGCAGAGCCACTTCTTCCTCCCACCCTCGGATCGAGCTATAATTCGGGGGATTTCGGAGAGGGGTGTTAGAAATTATGAAACCATTTCAACCCTATCAGAGGCCGACTTTCTCTAAACGCTCCCTGCCAGCGATGCTATGGGTCCTGCCGGCGGGGGTCTTCGTTTTCTGGTGCCTGCTGACGCTTTGGCTGGGCCGCTGGGAGGGACAGCCGCCTCAGTTGAGCCTGGACCGCGACTTTACCGCCCTGGGCAAGAACCCCTCTCTGGTGCTCGAGGTAGAGGACGCCCGGACCGGGTTGAAGCAGGTTTCGGCAATGTTGGAAGTGGAAGGCCGATCCCTTCCGCTGGTCGACCGGCGCTACCCGAGGCCCTGGCTGCTTTTCTTCCAAAGGACCGGCGCTCAATCCTCCATCCGCTTCGACCTGGGTGAGTTGATGGCCGCCAGCCACCAGATTGGGGAAGGTCCCGCCCGGCTGTCGATCACCGCCCGCGACCACTCCTTTCGGCGGTTCTTCGGAGGCAACCGGGCGCACCTGCAGCGGGACTTCACCTTCGACATCCACCCCCCCGCCCTCGAGGTGCTGTCGGGACAGCACTACATCACCCAAGGGGGCTCGGAGTCCATCCTCTACCGGGTGGGGGAAGACACAGAGGTCTCCGGCGTCCAGGTGGGTCCCGACTTCTTTCCCGGATACCCGGCCAATCACAGCGACAAGCAGGTCCGATTTTGCCTATTCGGCTATCGCTACAACCTGGGACCCGATCCGGAAATGAAGCTGGTGGCCACAGATGCAGCCGGCAATCGGTCGGAGGCCCGCTTCTGGTACAAGCGCTTTCCCAGAAAGTTCCGGCAGCGAACCATCCGGCTCAGTCCAGCCTTTCTGCAACAGGTGGTTCCGGAGATCCTCAAGCAAAACCCGCAGCTCTCCAGCCAGGGCGACCTGGTGAAAGACTTCCTTCAAATCAACGATGGGCTCCGGCAGACCAACCACGAGAAAATCAAGCAGCTATCGAGCCCGTCGGAGGCACAGCTCCTTTGGACCGAGGCCTTTGCCCAGCTCAGCCGGTCCAAGGTGGAATCTTTCTTTGCCGATCATCGCACCTACCTCTATCAAGGCCGGGAAATCGACCGCCAGGACCACGTCGGCTTTGACCTGTCGGTGGTCCGGCATTACCCCATCGAGGCCTCCAATGACGGAGTGGTGCGCTACGCGGACCTGCTGGGGATCTATGGAAATACCATCCTGGTCGACCACGGCTGTGGACTGTTTTCCCTCTATGGACACCTCAGCTCCATCGCCGTGAAACCGGGCGACCGGGTCAGCAAGAGCCAGGTGCTGGGCCACAGCGGCGCCACCGGCCTGGCGGCCGGCGACCATCTTCATTTCGCTCTCTTTCTGCACGGAATCTCCGTCAACCCCACCGAGTGGTGGGACCCCAAATGGGTTCGGGAGCACATTTGGGACAGAATCCGGGAGCAAGACGCCGGAGGCGCGCCCGCCGGATCTTGAAAGGGTCTTGCGTCTTCCCCTCCCGGAGGCACCGTTTCACACTGCCGGATCTGACTGGAAAGGAATCAACCATGAAGGCAACTCGCGATTTCCTGAAACAGCTCGGTCTCCCCTCGGGCGACGGCTACGCCCTCCGGAGCACGCCCAAGCGCTTTCCGGACGGGGCCCAGTATCGCTTCGAAATACCCAGCGTCGAGGGCCCCGGCTGCCTGAAGGCGGTCATCGAGGAAGCCGAGCGCTACCGGCTCACCATTCACCGGGTCAGCCAGGGCAGCGGGATCATGCTGATGACCGACGACGAGATCAAGGACATGCTGAAAATGGCCAGAGACCGGCAAATGGAGGTGAGTCTGTTTGTGGGACCGCGAGCCACCTTCGACATCGGCGCTCAGCCCCTGACGGCCGCGGGCAAGAACATCGGCCTGGGCTTGAGGGGGATGGATCAGGTGGTCTACGCCGTGGAGGACATCAAGCGGGGGTGCGAACTGGGGCTGCGGGGCATCCTGGTGGCCGACCTGGGCCTGTTGTGGCTGGTCAATCAACTGAAACAGTCGGGGCAGTTGCCCGCCAACCTGGTGGTCAAGATCTCGGTCCAGCTCAGCGCCACCAATCCCATTTCCGTCAAGATCCTGGAAGACTTCGGGGGCAACACCTTCAACGTCTCCTCCGACCTGCCCCTGCCCCTGCTGGCCTCCATCCGGGAGGCGGTCTCCCTGCCGCTGGACCTCTACGTGGAGACTCCCGACAATTTCGGGGGGTTCGTCCGCCACTTCGAGATCCCTGAATTCATCCGGCTGCTCTCCCCCGTCTATGTCAAGCTGGGCCTTCGCAACGCCCCCGACATCTACCCCAGCGGAACCCACATCGATCCCACCGCCATTGCCCTTTCCAGGGAACGCGTCCGCCGGGCCCGCATCGCGGCCGACCTGATCGAGCGCTACTACCCGGAGGCGGCCATGTCCCAGCCGGGCGCAGCCGACCTGGCCATTCCGGAGATCTGAGGGTGGCAACCGGGGACGGACCGGCAGAGGAGCGCTCAGATCCAAACCGACTTTGGGTCGGGGGGCACCAGAACAAAAGCAGGGCAAGGCTGCCGGAGCCTTACCTTGGGAGGAACAGCTTCAACCGGATAGTGTCCTAATCCTGCGTTGCCGGGCGAAGAGGCAGCTCGGAGGCTAAACCGCCTTGAGGTCTGTGGTTCTTCAGATCTCACAGCTACAGGCTGCGGGCGACCAGTGGCGCACGCCAACAACGACACCGCCATATCGATCAGCCCTTTGGAAGATCTTGTTAAACAGGTCGGCTTCCTGGTTCTCCAAGTACCGCCGAAGGGCGTATGCACATAAATCGGCGACTTGAACCAGGCTTGTGAGACTGCTGTCTACAAATAGCGGAGTCTCAATAATCCTTTCAATTGAGGTCCAGAGAGTGCCCTCCTGGTGAAAGCGCCGCATCAAAGTCGTGTGCCTCTTGGCGACTGTCTGGTTATTGTCGTGCACGAGAATCCCGTAGTTCTTCTGCTCCGGACTTTCGGTATTTGCCAGAAATCGCTCAAACCGTGACACCACCTGCTCAAACGCTTGCTCGTCTACAGTTTGCTTTGTCCTTGCAGGATCGTAATAGAGCTTATCGACACACTCTGCAAACAGCCGCGCGAACCCCCATCCAGCGACACAATCCGCTACCTCCGCTATCAACTGACGACGCTCGTCTCGCGTCAAGTGTACGTATGGCTTGGTGTGTGCAAAGGTCTTCTTTTGCTGCCTGTATGCCCTATGGTTCTGATTCTTCCGGAGCCTGAGAATCTCCCGATTGCGTTCACGCTCGACAGCCCCCCTGCGTTTCTCCCAACTTAATTGTGGAAACTTGGCGATGCGATGTTGTTCAACATACGATCGCAGAATCCACGCCGTGTGCAGCTCCTTGCCAGAGAGGTCGTAGCGCTGAAGAATATCCGAAATCCCACGATCCGCGTCGTGCCAATGCCAGATCGGCAAAGAGACACCTGCCAGGACGAAATGCGATGTGTTACCGGGGAGGTCGGAAGTTCCTGATTCGTCTACGTAGCAGAGATACAATACCCTCTCCCGCGGCGGGAAATATCTTGTAAGTCAATGGGAGAGAAGGAAAGGCGACTGAGCTTTTGGAGTCTACGACTCCAAAGTGAGACGCTCGGCGACCCATCTCAGACGCTCTTACAGGCTAGCCCATCTTTAACATAGGAACGGGCAGTTTGGGGTATTTTACCCCTATTTTGGCCCAAAATCACCTGTAAGTTGTTGATTCTTGGTTGGAGGACTGAATGTAGTGCCATAATCGTATGGGAGGGACTTGACCCCCTCGACCCCCTCTGGTAGGGTCCCTCCCATGTTCATCCGACGTACCCAGACCCGCTCCACTTCCTCCGGCCAGACCTACTTCACCCATCGCCTCGTCCGCTCCCATCGCGTCTCAGGCAAGGTCCGCCAGCAGACCCTCCTCAACCTCGGACGCCACTTCGCCATCCCCCGTGACGACTGGCCCCTGCTGTGCCGCCGCCTGGATCAGATCCTCAGCGGTCAGTTGCCCCTGTGGCCGGAAGGGTCGGCCCAGTTGGAGGAGGAAGCCCAACGCATGGCCGAGCGCTTGCTTGAGGGCGAAGCCGACGTGACCGGCGCCGGTGGGGAGGCCTCGTCAGAGGATCTGCAGACGGTCGAGGTGGATTCGGTGGAGTTGACCCGTCCGCGCAGTGTGGGGGTGGAGCAGGTGGGCTGCTGGGCGCTGGAGCAGTTGGGGTTGGGGGACCTGCTGGGTGAGTTGGGGCTGAATGGACCGATGCGGGCGGCGGCGGTGGGGGCTATTGTGGGCCGTCTGGCCCGTCCCGGCTCGGAACGGGCCACCTGGGGCTGGCTCGGCCGCCGCAGCGGCTTGGGCGAGTTGCTGGACTTCGACTTTCAGACCCTGAGTCTGATGCAGATGTATCGCGCCTCAGACGCGCTGATGAGACACCGCCAGGCCATCGAGACCCGCCTGTTCACCCGGGCCATGGGCCTGTTCGATCTGCAGCCGACCGTCACCCTGTTCGATCTGACCAACACCTTCTTTGAAGGGGCGGCCAGCCGTCAACCCAAGGCCCAGCGGGGGCACTCGAAGGATAAGCGCAGCGACTGTCGGCTGCTGACGCTGGGGTTGGTGCTGGACGGGGCCGGGTTTGTGCGCCGCTCGAAGGTCTTTGCCGGCCGGGTGGATGAGCACAAGACGCTGGCCGGGATGCTGGAGGCGCTCGAGGCGCCCCGGGGGGCGCTGGTGGTGATGGATCGGGGGGTGGCGACCGAGGATCGCATCCAGTGGTTGAGGGAGGAAGGGTACCGCTACCTGGTGGCCAGCCGCCAAGGCCACCGGCAGTTCGACCCTGAGGCGGCCGTGACGGTGGAGACGGCTTCCAAAGCCACCTTACAGCTCCACAAGAAGGTCTCCGACGACGGCCGGGAAGTGCGTCTCTACTGCTGCTCCCAGCAGCGGGCTCAGAAGGAGCGAGGCATCCTCGAGCGCTTCAGCCGGCGTTTCGAGCAGGGGCTGACCCGACTCTCCCAGGGACTCTCACGGCCGCGGTCTCACAAAGGCATCGAGAAGGTCCGGGAGAGGATCGGGCGGTTGAAGGAGAAGAGCCGCGGGGTGGCTCAACACTACACCATCGAGGTCCTCACCGACGAGAGCGGCCAGAAGGCGACGGCCCTGACCTGGAAGCACCACCCCCGCCAGGGCTCGATGGCCACCCATCCGGGGGTCTACTGCCTGCGCAGCAACCAGACCGACTGGGATGAGGAGAGCCTGTGGCGCACCTACACCACTCTCACCGACGTGGAAGCGGTGTTTCGCTCCCTGAAATCCGAACTGGGTCTGCGCCCCATCTACCATCACAAGCCGGTGCGGTCGGAAGGCCACCTGTTCCTGACGGTCATCGCCTATCAACTGGTGCAGGTCATCCGCAAACGCCTCAAGCAGCGGGGCGACCCCTCCAGTTGGACCACGCTGCGGCGCATCCTGGAAGGACAGCAGCGGGTCACGGTGACTTTCCGGCGTGGGGACGGGCGGACCTTGCACGTACGCAAGGCCACTCGGGCAGAGACGGATCAGAAGGCCATCTACGACGCCTTGGGCATCGATCCCTCTCCCGGAGGGGTCCGCAAGATGATCGTCTGACTCCCCCCCAATCGCCAGTTTCAACGCGTTTGTAGTGCCACTTGCGCGTTTCTGCCTTTGTAACCTGTTGATAATAAGCGTGTGATTGGAAGCCTTGTTAAAGATGGGCTAGCTCGGGTCTACAGGGAATGTCAAACCCCAACTCAAACTTTCGAACCTCCAAATGTGAGATGGTGACGTCAACCTGTTCTTGCAAGAGATTGTGCTGTTGCCACTTTAGGTTGAAACGGTGGTAGATAGAGAAGATTTTCCTCCGCTTGACTGATCGGTGGAGAGTCGAAATACTGCAGGGGAAGTCAATCGCAAGGACGCGAGGTTTCGCTTTCGGAAGCCTGGGAGTCTACGTTTTGGAACGCTACCAAAGACTTCCGATAAAACATATCTCCTATTTTAGGCGATACAACAGCTTCCATAAGAATCGTCTGCCCTATTCAAGGCCCAAATGAGTCTTGTTTGTGAACGATTGTCCCTGAAGAATGTTCTGCGGCGCAAACTCCCAGGTCAGGTGGAGTCTTGACAGGATGTCTTTCTTCGGAGGTGTGACCCATGATTCAGAAAAACAACACGGATTGCTATACCGACGACTGGAAGCGGACCGAGCCGGATCATGTCGTCTATTTACCCAAGACCGAGGATGGCTCCGACGGCTATGCGGATCACTTCGTAGTCGCCGTAACCCCGGGAGGGGCTCTGCTGGCCATGTGGACTCAGTCTGCCGCGGAAGGCACCAGAGACAGCCGAGTCGTCTTCTCGCGCAGTCTTGACGGTGGAGAATCCTGGACAGGCCCCCAATTGCTGGCCGGCACCGAAAACGGAAGAGGCGTCCCCGCCATGTTCGGATTTCCAGTGATGAGTCCGGGAGGTCGCATTTATTGCCTTTATAACAAGCACAAAAGCATTGTCGACCTGGGTTTTCGGGTCACGGCCGTTCTGGGATGTCACTATTCCGATGACGATGGCCGCAACTGGACGGATGGCGGTGGCGAGTTTGGGTATGGGCGGACCAGTCTGGACCATCCCGATCCCAAAGTCCCCTGCAACTGCATTTGCTGGCAGGGTCCGGTGCTGGACGGATCTGGACGTCCCCTGGTGACTGTCACCCATGTCAGCAGTCGTGAAGTGTATCCCCTGTCCGCTCCCAATGCCTGGGGCGTTCGCAACGCTGACAGTCAGGGTCAATTGATGCGTTTTGAGAACATCGACCAGTCACCCGAACCCAAGGATCTGATTATCAGTTGGCTGCCCGGCAAGGAAGGTCAATTGCGCTATCCCCATGCGCGTGAACCGGAGCGCTCACGCGGCTATTGCCTGTTTCACGAGCCGTCGGTAGTGCCGTTGCCGGACGGGCGCTTGTTCCTGCAGGCTTCGTCGCTGTCCGGCCATCTCATTTATTCGGTTTCGGAGGACCCGGACGGGGAGAAGTGGAGCAAGCCTCTACCGCTCCTTTACTGGGACGGCGGGACCGCTCTCCAGCACCCCATTGCCCCCTCACCTTTTTACAGACTCGAGGATGGACGCTATCTGGTGTTTTACCACAACCATGACGGCAGCCTGCATGGCGGCCTGGGGCCCCGGGATATGCGGGGTCGCCGTCCCATGTTCGTGGCCCTTGGTGAATTTCGACCGGACGGAAGTCAACCCATATGGTTCAGTGAGCCCAAGCAACTCGCCGATACCCATGGAGTGGGTGTTGGACCGCAGTCGCTGGTCTGGCTGGCCATGTATGCCAGTTTGACCGAGCACAAGGGCAAAAGAATCTTCTGGTATCCGGATCGAAAGCACTTTCTGCTCGGCAAGGTCATCAGCGACGAGCTTCTGACCGATCTGAGAGTTCCGGATTGAGTGCCAGCAGCGACACCACCAGCCGGGGCAAGCGGCGCCAGAAGACTGCAGGGGTTCCACCGCCATTCCGATTTCAAGGACCGGTGAGGCTATTGGCTGGGCAGGAAGGCGCCGTCTCCGCTGCGCTGTCCGGGAGCCCCTCCGTCGTTGATGACCCCGTAGGCCAGGAAGGGGTTGTTGCCGGACAGCTTCCGGATCCGGACATATCCCTGCCGGGTTCCTCGGGCGTACGCGCCCAGGATGCCGTTGATCTGATGCCAGCCCCGGGGTGGCACCGTCCGGGAAACCGTCCTGACCAAGTTGCCTGTCTCCCCATCGTAGATGTCCAGGCTGAAAACACTGTCGCCGTCATCGACCTCCCCCGTGTTGACCAGCGCCAGGTTGCTGCGGTTGGTGGCGTTCTGCTGCAGCCCGTAGATCCAGGCGCTACCGGTCGAGACCGAGCCATCGGGAACGGCATTGTAGAAGACCCCGTACTGTCCCCCGCCCCCGGGCGAGCCCGTCCGGGCTCCGATCACGATCCCGCTCATGTCTCCCTCGGACACCCTGGCGAACAGGGCCCCGGCGAAGGCCCGGCCGGCCGGACCAATGCCCGCCATTTCCTGCCCCCGCAGGTGGTCGACGAGGTTGGGCAGGATGCTCTGTTCTCCGGCCTCGAGGCTCAGGCTGAATGTGGCGGTGTCATCATCGGCCTCGACGGCCTCAGCCACCAAACGCAGATCCAGCCTTTTGGCCGAATCGGAGAAGTTCGTCACCGTCAACTCGCTGGTGAAGTCTCTGGTTTCGACGATCACCGGCAGGGTCTGCCCCCTCTTGCCCACCAGGGAGGATTGGTTGACCGGAAAGACGAAGGATCCGTCCGAGTTGAAATTGTCGTTGATGACCCCGTAGGCATAGTAGGCTGCCGTCCCGCTCACCCGCTCCACCTTCACGTAGCCGTTTTCGAACCCGGCCTCGGTCAGGATGCCGTTGTACTGGTGGAACCCGCCAGGGGCCAGCGTCCGAGCCGGCAGCACCAGACTCCCCGGCGTTTCCGGGTCTCCGGAGTAGACCGTCACTCTCAAGGTGATGGCCCCCTCGCTTGCGTCCCCCGCGTTCTGAACGGCGACGTTGGAGCGATCCATCCGGTTCTGGCGCAGCCCGGCGATCACGACGGGGCCCGTCAGCAGTTCTTCCTGATTTATCCCATAGTAGGCCAGACCGGCCTGTCCGACTCCGTCTTCCACCGGCGTGCTGGTTCTCACCGTCACCGCGGCATCCGATTCGGAGGAGAGGTTGGAGAAGTCGACCACCAGCGTGCCGCCTGCCGCACCCTCTCCTATGGGAACTCCCAGGGAGGCCAGGTAAGCGATGGCGTCGGGAACGATCCTCTGCCGGCCAGGTCCCAGAGAATCCACAGCCGTGCCCGATCCCACGCCGAAGGACGCCCTATAGGTGTAGTGGATCTCCGCTGTCGTCGATCCCCGGTTGGTGAGAGTCATCTCGGAGGTGAAGAAGGATCCCGGTGTTCGTCCCTGAGACCGCAGCACCACGGGCACAAACAGCCGGCTCCCGATTCCGGTAGTCACCGTGAAGGGCTCCGCGCTCACCGCCATGCCCCCAGGAGTGACCAAGCCGATCGGGCCGCTGGTGGCCCCTGGGGGAACCACGGCCTCGATGCTCGTCCCCGACACGACCTCAAATACGGGAGCGCTCACTCTGTTGAACAAGACCTCAGTGGCGCCCAGGAAATGGGTCCCGGCCAAGGTGACCCCCGTGCCTACAGGCCCAGTTGCCGGGGTGAAACGGGTCAGCGTCGGAGGAGGCACCACCGTGAACGTGTCGGCGCTTACCGCCGTGCCCTCGGGAGTGACCACGCTGATCGGCCCGCTGGTCGCCCTCCGAGGCACCACGGCCTCAATGCTCGTCCCCGACACAACCTCGAACTCGACGGCACTGACTCGGTTGAACCGGACAGCAGTGGCGCCCAGGAAATAGGTCCCGGTCAGGGTGACCCGCGTGCCTGCCGGCCCTGCCATGGGTACAAAACCAGCCACTGTCGGAGCCAGTCCCACCGTGACGGCCACAACCTGGTTCGAGAAGAACGAAGATTGAGCATCATTGAAGGCCTGAACCCTGTAGTGGTAAGGCGTGCCCGGCAATAACCCCACATCTGAATAGGTCGTGGCGTTGGCGGCCGTGGTGCCGACTATAATCCAGTCGTCGGTGCTATGCAGACGGCGCTGAACCCTGAAACCCGCCTCGTTGCCGCTGTTGTCCTGCCAGCTTAGATCGACCCCGGATCTGAACACAGCCGTTGCCATCAGGTTGGTGGGGGGTGGAAGGGTTGCGGACATCGAAGCTCGCGTAACGACTCGAATGCGGTGGTTGCCGGAATCGGCGATGTAGACGTTGCCCAAACCATCCACCGCCACCCCTTCGGGACTACGCAGGCGTGCCTGAACGGCTGGGCCGCCGTCCCCACTGTATCCCCACCCTCCCTTACCAGCGACGGTCGTAATGGTCCCCAGGGGATCCACCCGGCGGATCCGGTGATGAGCGATGTAGAGGTTGCCGGCCCTGTCCACCGCCACTCCTTCGGGACTACCTAGGCGTGCCTGAACGGCTGGGCCGCCGTCCCCGTGGTTACCCTGCCCCTCGCTACCGGCAATGGTGGTGATGATCCCTAAAGCGTCCACCCTCCGAATCCGTCCGTTAAAGAAATCGGCGATGTAGAGATTGCCGGCGCCGTCCACCGCCACGCCCCTGGGATTGCCTAACTGCGCCACGACCGCCGGGCCGCCGTCTCCACTGAGGCCAAACCTACCCGTTCCAGCGATGGTGGCGATGATCCCTGAAGCGTCCACCCGGCGAATCCTCCTGTTATAGTAATCGGCGATGTAGACGTTGCCGGCGCCGTCCACTGCAACGCCAGCCGGTGCGTTCAACTGGGCGGCGATGGCCGGGCCCCCGTCCCCGCTGAAGCCCATCCCGGTCCCGGCAACGGTGGTGATGGTTCCGGAAGAATCCATCCGGCGAATGCGGTGGTTCTCCGTATCTGCGATGTAGAGGTTACCTGCGCCGTCTACCGCAACCCCAGAGGGTGAGTTCAACTGCGCGACTGCCGCTGGGCCGCCGTCCCCACTGTATCCCGATCCCCCGGTGCCGGCGATGGTAGTGATGGTTCCCGACGGAACCACCTGGCGAATGCGGTGGTTGTCGGTATCTGCGATGTAGAGGTTACCGGTTCCATCCACCGCCACCCCTTGAGGGAGCTTCAACTGTGCGGCGACCGCCGGGCCGCCGTCCCCGCTGAATCCCGATCCCCCGGTTCCCGCGATGGTGGTGATGGTCCCGTTAGCATCAACTCGGCGAATGCGGTTGTTCCCCCAATCGGCGATGTAGAGGTTGCCGTTGCCGTCCACCGCCACCCGTTGAGGATAAGCTAATTGCGCCTCAACCGCCGGGCCGTTGTCCCCACTATAGCCCTGCTCCCCGGTTCCCGCGATGGTAGTGATGGTTCCGGAGCGATCGACACGGCGGATTCGGTGGTTGTCGGTATCGGCGATGTAGAGGTTGCCGGCGACATCCACTTCTATTCCGGTGGGAAAGAGCATTTGGGCGGAGACCGCCGGGGCTCCGTCCCCGCTGTAGCCTAACTGCCCGGTCCCGGCAATGGTGGTGATCATCCCGGCGGAATCCACTCGGCGAATACGGTGGTTTCCGGAATCGACAATGTAGAGGTTGCCCGCGACATCCACTACGACCGCTGCGGGGAAGTCCAATTGGGCGGCGACCGCCGGCCCGTTGTCCCCGCCGTAGCTCTCCTCCCCGGTTCCGGCGATGGTGGTGATGACCCCGGTGTCATCGATCCGGCGAATGCGATGGTTTTTCCTATCGGTGACGTAGAGGTTACCGTTGCCATCCACCGCCACATCAGAGGGATAGTTCAACTGCGCCGCCACCGCCGGGCCGCCGTCCCCGCTGTAACCCTCCCTCCCGTTTCCGGCGATGGTGGTGATGGTTCCGAACCCATCGACACGGCGGATTCGGTGGTTGTGTCGATCGGCGATGTAGAGATTGCCGGCGGCGTCAACCGCCACACCGGTGGGAAGGCTCAACTGCGCTGCCACCGCCGGGCCGCCGTCCCCGCTGTAGCCCCTCTCTCCGGTCCCGGCGATGGTGGTGATGGTCCCGGAGGGATCCACCCGGCGAAGGCGGTTATTGTCGGTATCGGCAATGTAGAGGTTGCCGTCTCCGTCCAACGCCACACCGGAGGGCTGGTACACCGTAGCGGCCACCGCCGGGCTCCCATCGCCCACCGAGCCACCGGCGATCGTGTCGATTTTCCAGGAATCCTGGGTTGGCGCCCCGGAGAGGGTCGTTGCCGCGGCTTCGTTCGAGAAGACGGAGGATTCCGTCTCGTTGAAGGCCTGCACGCGGTAACGATAGCGGGTGCCCGGAAACAGCAACCCCACGTCCAAGAAGCCGGTGGCGTTGGCGGCTGTGGTTCCGATGGGCAACCAAAGCGACGAACCGGCCTGTCGACGTTGCACCCTGAACCCCGTCTCACTGACGTTGTTGTCCTGCCATCTCAGGTCGATCCGGGAGCTGGAGATGACTCTTGCCGTCAGGCCCCTGGGGGGGTGGACGGATCGTGTGGTGGCCACAGCCTGGTTCGAGAAGGTGGAAGATTCCAACTGGTTGAAGGCCTGCACCCGGTAGCGATAGCGGGTGCCCGACAACAGCCCCGCGTCCGAGAAGTTAGTGGCGTTGGCGGGTGCGGTCCCCACCGGAACCCAATCGCTCGAGCCGTCCCGCTGGCGTTGCACCCTGAAACCGGTCTCATTGATGCTGTTGTCCTGCCAACTCAGGTCGATCCCGGAGCTGGAAACAGCCGTAGCCGTCAGGCGGCTGGGAGGGTGAAGAGACGAAGTGGTCACCGCGGCCTGGTTCGAAAAGGACGAAGATTCGGTGTCGTTGAAGGCTTGTACGCGGTAGTGATAGAGAGTATCCGCCAGTAACCCCGCATCCGAAAAGGTGGTGGCGTTGGTGGCCGTGGTCCCGACTGGCGCCCAATCGTCCGAGTCACCTTGCCGGCGCTGCACCCTGAAACCCGTTTCATTGCCGCTGTTGTCCCGCCAGTTCAGATCGACCTCGGAACTGGAAAGCGCCGTTGCCGTCAGGCCGCTGGGGGCCTCAAGGGCGGTGGGAGGCGTCGCAAGGGTCACGATTCGTATGCGGTGGTTGCCGGTATCGGCGATGTAGAGGTTGCCCGAACCGTCCACCGCCACCCCATCGGGATTTCGCAGCCGCGCCTGTACCGCCGGCCCCTTGTCTCCGCTGAAACCCCACTCTCCCGTGCCCGCGAAGGTCGTGATGGTCCCGGAGGGATCCACCCGGCGAATACGTCTATTCCAGGTATCGGCGATGTAGAGGTTGCCCGAACCGTCCACCGCCACCCCATCGGGGCGTCGCAGCCGCGCCTGTACCGCCGGGCCGTTGTCTCCGCTGTAACCCCACCCTCCCGTGCCCGCGAAGGTCGTGATGGTCCCGGAGGGATCCACCCGGCGAATGCGAAGGTCCTCTTGATCGGCGATGTAGACATTGCCTGAGCCATCCACCGATACCCCCTTGGGGACGCTCAACTGCGCCGAGACCGCCGGACCCCCGTCCCCGCTGAAGCCCTGCTGGCCGGTGCCGGCGACGGTAGTAATCCTGCCCGATGAATCTATCCGGCGAATTCGGTTGTTTCCGGCATCGGCGATGTAGAGGTTGCCGGCGCCGTCCAGCGCCAGCCCCGAAGGGAAAGATAACCGGGCAGTGCCCGCCGGGGCCCCGTCTCCGCTGAAACCATTCCCCCCGATACCGGCGATGGTGGTGATGGTGCCGGAAGGATCCACCCGGCGAATACGGTGGTTTTCTGTATCGGCAATGTAGAGGTTGCCGACGCCGTCCACCGCCACCCCTTTGGGACCGCTCAATTGCGCCGAGACCGCCGGGGCACCGTCCCCGCTGAAGCCCTCCTCCCCGGTACCGGCGATGGTGGTGATGGTCCCGGAGGGATCCACCCGGCGAATGCGGTGGTTTGCGGTGTCGGCGATGTAGACATTGCCGACACCGTCAATGGCCACGTCTTCCGGAAAGTTCAACTCAGCGGCGACCGCCGGGCCGCCATCTCCACTAAAGCCTGACTGGCTGGTGCCGGCGATGGTGGTGATGGTGCCGGAGGGATCGATCCGGCGAATACGGTTGTTTAAGGAATCGGCGAAAACGAGATTGCCGGCGCTGTCAATCGCCACACCGCGGGGATCGTTCAACTGTGCGGCGACTGCCGGGCCAGCATCCCCGCTGAAGTCCCCTTCTCCGGTGCCGCCGAGAGTGGTGATGGTCCCGGAGGAATCGATCCGGCGAATCCGGTTGTTTCCGGCATCCGCGAAAACGAGGTTGCCGGCGCCGTCAAAGGCCATGCCTGTGGGGTAGCTCAACTGGGCGGAGGACGCCGTCGCGCCGTCCCCGTTGAAGCCCCTTTCCCCGGTGCCGGCGATGGTGGTGATAGTTCCGGAGACATCGATCCGGCGAATACGGTGGTTGTCGGAATCGGCGATGTAGAGGTTGCCGGCAGCATCCACCGACACGCCATTGGGATGTCTCAGCCGAGCCGCGACTGCCGTTCCGCCGTCTCCGCTGAAGCCCCTCCGCCCGGTGCCGGCGATAGTGGTGATGGTTCCGGAGAGATCCACCCGGCGAATCCGGTTGCTCCACTCATCGGCGATATAGAGGTTGCCCGAGCCGTCCGCTGCCACCCCTGCGGGGAAGTTCAACTGCGCGGCAACTGCCGGGCTGCCGTCCCCGCTGAAGCCACGCTCCCCGGTGCCGGCGATAGAGGTAATGGTCCCGGAGGGATCGATCCGGCGTATGCGGTGGTTCCCTCTATCGGCGATGTAGAGGTTGCCGGCGCCGTCCACCGCCACCCCTGCGGGCAGGTTCAACTGCGCAGCGAACGCCGGGCCGCCGTCCCCGCTTGAACCCTCCTCCCCGGTGCCGGCGATGGTGGCGATAGTCCCCGAGGCATCGACACGGCGGATGCGATGGTTTTCAGTATCGGCCACGTAGAGGTTGCCGGCCCCGTCCACTGCTACTCCACTGGGACTGTCCAACAGAGCGGCCACCGCCGGGCCGTTGTCCCCGACTCCGCCACCGGCGATCGTGTCGATTGTCCAGTAAGTTCGGGTCAACCGCCCTGAAAGCGTCGTTGCTACCGCTTCGTTCGAGAAGGCGGAGGATTCCGTGTCGTTGAAGGCCTGCACGCGGTAGCGATAGGTGTCGCCCGGAAACAAGCCGCGGCTCGAAAAGGTCGCTGCCTCGGCAGCTACTGTTCCAATTTGAATCCATGCGTTGCCTTCAGCCGGCCGGCGCTCCACCCTGAATCCCGCCTCGTTGGTGCTGCGATCCCGCCAACTGAGGTCGATCCCCGAGGTGGAAACAGTCGTCGCCGTCAGATCGGAGGGAGGCTGCAGCCAGATGGGCCGGGGGGTCAGGCAATCGTTGTAACCTGCGACGTGACGAGCAATTTGTTGTCGAGAGAATTCACAGAAGGTCAATACTGCACCGGTGCCTGCAATGTAGTCACTGCCCCGCATGATGGTGCCCTGGCAACCGGCGATCGGGGGATTATTTGCGTGAGGATGAGTGGCTCCGAAGTTGTGACCGATCTCATGGGCGGAAAGGGCGTACTTGGCCGGGATTCCGATCCGCCGCACCGAAAGACCGTGGCTCAACTCGCGGAATCGGCAGGCCGCTCCACGGGTAGCAGTGCCATAGACGGTCAGAGTCTTGCCGGTCCAGAGATGGGCGACGTCATAGATCCGGCTTTCTGCAAAATTGTTGTTCCAGTGATCCCGGAAATCATCCAATAAAACGTTCTTGTCCGTTTTGTGGTAGGGATCTTCCATCGTCCAGGCGCGCTGGAAGGAAACCCTCAACTGCAGCAAGAGTTCGCTCTGGTACACCCCATCCACCTGGTTCAGGATGCCCAGGATTTCACGGTTGGCCTCCTCGGAACCTCCCAACGCCTGCACGTACTCGTAGTCGGCTTCCGTCGCCACTTCAAACTCATACTTGGTGGGGGTGGCTGCTTCGACCTGCGCCGTCACCCGGTCCACGCCCCGCTGCAGGCGCTCGGGCAGCGACGCACCGCATTTGAAGTCCCCGCCCGGCTTGATGTCCGAATGGCTATAAACCACCAGTTCTCCGGCCGAGGCGCCGGGAAGATAGTTCCGCAAAGGCTCCACGTAGACCCAGCCCTCGGGGGCGTAGACGACTCCCTCGACGCCGCCTTCAACGAGATTGAATCGGCCTCGGGTGTCTTCCCGTCCCGCCAGCACTCCTTTGAAGGTGTGCACCGGCTGGGGAGGAAGCGTACGAGTCACCCCTCCGGGCCCGGTTTCCGCGGCCCGGTAGTCGGGGGTTCTCATGTCATGAGGCTCGAGATTGAAATAGAGATCGGTCCCGTTGAACCGCAACCGCAGCTCTCCGGTCGTCCGGACCTGCTGCTCGATTTCGCCTGGCTCCATACGAATCAGTTCGTAGCTCGACAGGACCGGGCTCAGGGCTCTTGAGACCTCGGAGGTCCGCGTGAGAACCGGGTGGGGAATGACCGAGATGCCAAGGCCGGCCAGAATCAGAACCGGCAGCCAGGAGGGAGTCTTCTTGCGGTTGGTCATGGTTGGGTCAGGTGAGGGAGGGCCGAACCCGGACCGCTTCGGCAACCTATTGCAAGGGCAACGAGATTGTACCCGTAGTGCATTGCTGCTTCAACGGCCCCGCGATGAATGATGGAACCGTTAACTTCCGAGCGGGAATTGCGTTATGATGCCGCCATGGGTTTTCGGGCCGGAATCTCCATCTTCGGATGCCTATTCGTCTTTGGTTCCCTCACCCCCACATGGGCCCAGCACCCGGCCGGCGGGCCGCCGCGCTCCGGATGGTACCTGGGTGGCGGCATCGGAGCCACCTGGTCCTCGGAACTCGATCAGGAAGGCTGGAATCGGGACGGCATCTGCTATCCCACCGACGCCTGTTTCGACGCCGATCCAATCCCTTCCATTTCCGGATACCGCTGGCGCTACGCCCTCGGCACCTCAGCCGGCGCCCGCTACGAGTTCGTGCTGGGCCGCTTCTTCGATCACTTCCGCCTGGAGATCGCTCTGGCCCAGCGCAGAAACGACCTCAACCAGATGTTCCGCGGCATCAGCTATTTCGATGGAACTCCCATCGGCGACCGATCCGGCGGGGCCGTCGTCTCCAACGCTCAGACCTCCATCGACCACCTGCAGGTGAGGACCCTGGCGCTGCAGGCTTACTACGACTTTCCGGTCGCCTCCAGTCCGATCGTGCCTTACCTGGGAATCGGAGCGGGACCGGCTTTCGCCACCGTGTCGGGGGTGCGATTCTCAACCCGCTACGAGGACACCTCCGCCGAGGCTCCGCCCTACCATCCACCCCTGTCGTTCTACGACAGCCGCCAGGCAGAGGACCTCTCCGACACTGTCCTGGCCGCCCATCTGCACGCCGGAGCCGACTACCTGCTCAACAACCGCACCCGGCTGGGTGTGCGCGTGAGCTACTCGATGCTGGGCCAGGTGGAAGCCACCGGCGGCTACTCCTCTCACCCCTGGCATGCGCAGGACCCGGAGTTTCTCAACCACACCCGGGTCAGCGGCGCCCGCGGCTGGACGCTGGCGCTGACCTTCAAACGGCGTTTCGGAAAATGAGCGATCGCGTTCAGGGACTCGGCCAAACCGGTGTCCTGGCCCCGAGGGTCGGACCTGCGGCGGGCGCCTCAGCGGCCAGGCCGCAAGTGGGTCTTGAGAGCGGCATTGGGAAGCTTGACGGCGGCCGGAGGGGCCACCGCTGCCGGGAGCGCGGCTTGGCCGCCGGCTCGCATTTCTCACCGGGGGGCGTGATAATGGCGCAGGAATTTTCCCCTCAGCGCGTGCTCGCGAGCGAAGAGCGTGGCGGGGACTACGTGCGAGGGAGCATGTGCGCGCTGAGGGGAAAAGAACAAGCCAGAGCGCGCCCAGCACCGTCTGTACCCTGAAGACTCCAAACAAAGCGCCCCAAGATGTTAAAGACAAGCACTTTTCTACCTTAGGCTCAGCGTCCTGGTGAGAAATGCGGGCTCGGTGAGCGGGTGGCGTGAGCCGAGGCAAATCCCGATTGCCGCCCGCCTGCACTGGCCTCGCTTCAATCCAGGTAATAGCCCGCGCCGATCAGCACCGGAACCCCGAAGGAGGTGACCCTCTTGACGAAGGCCAGCTTGCGTTGCCACTGGCCGGTGGCCGGATTCCGGTTGGCGTAGTAGAGGAAGGTTTCGCCGAAGGCATCGGCAACTCCCAGGACATTCCGGCCCCCGAAGCTGCCGATGTAGATGGAGGACAACTCGGAGCCGATCAACGGGTTTGCAGGAGAGCCGGTAAAGAGGGTGTAGCCGTAGGTGTCCAGGCCGAACAGGTAGATCGAGCCGCTTCGCCAGCGGGGATCGTTGGCCAGACCCACCGAGGCGAAATACCCCCTCGAATCCAGCTCCATGGCGGCGCAGCGGACAAACTCCCGCAGCCGCACCTCGGAAGGGTCGGCGTCGAGCACGGCGGCGTTGACCTCCTCGCTCCTGCAGGTGCCGGGCAGGTCACGCCGGTAGACCCCCACCCCGATTGCGGCCGGGGCGCCATCCCAGTCGATGCTCTTGATGTAGGTGGACTTGGGCTCATCCCTGCCCGTCGCCGGGTTGAGGAAGGAGTAGTAGATCCAGCCCTCGCCGAACTCGCTCGCGATACGGTGCTGTTCCTGGTAGTAGTCGTTGCCGAAGGCGTCGATCAGCAGTCCCAGCGAGGTCCCTTCCCTGTCCCGGGCGGGGGGAAAGACGAAAAGCCGGGCTTGATCGCTGTATGGCGTGACCTCGGAGACGAAGACATAGGTCGGGCCGCTCTTCCATCGTTCGTCCTCGTTGAAGGCCCTGCGGGCCTCCTCGAAGCCCACTTCCTGGACAAACTCATAGGCGCACCGAGTCAGGGCCTTGGCGTCCTGCGCCGTCCGCACGGCGCCGGCCACGATAGAGCGGTCCGCGCAGGTATCCTCGGCGGCCAGGGCCGGAGAGACCAGGAAGAGAACCAAGGGAATCAGAATGGAAAGATAAAGGGATCTCATCATCGTCACCTCTGCGAAGCCTCGGCGAGGCAGGATATACAAGCTACAGAGAAGAGTATTCTCCAGTCAGCGGCGATGGCAACAGGGCAATTGTCTAGCCTGCATTTCTCACCGGGTCGCTGCATACATTATAGAAGTCCGTTTATCTTCAGCACTTTATGGGGCCTATTTTGACGTCTTGCGGGTACAGACTGTGCTGGGCGCGCGTTGGCTTGTCCTTTTCCCCTCAGCGCGCACATGCTCCCTCGACCGTAGTGACCGCTACGCTCTTCGCTCGCGAGCACGCGCTGAGGGAAAAATTCCTGCGCCATTTTCACGCCCCCCGGTGAGAAATGCCCCCTAAAGGACGAACTACGATTGTTGCCTCGGCCTCGAAGCTGAGTATAGCAGCAGTAGGTGTGGTGAAGGTCAATGAAGCAGCCATTTGGCGGAGGCGGTAGGATTCGAATCCACGGCACCCGTCAAGGTAGAACGGTTTTCGAGACCGTCGCAATCGATCACTCTGCCACGTCTCCGCGGGTGCACACCATTCTAGCTGAACCGCCTCCCGCCTACTTACCGTCGCCATCCATGATATACTGATTCATCAAGATATTGTGGAGGATATCATGCAAGTCTCGAAATGGGGCAACAGTCTCGCCGTTCGACTGCCCAAGGCGCTGGTTGAGGACCTCGGTCTGAAGCGTGGAGACGTATTGGAGGTTGTATCCGCCACGCCGGAACGCATCGCTATCGCAAAAGATGAGCGCCGGGTGCTGGCTGTCGAACGAATGCGCGCTCGCGCATGGTCCATACCCAAAGATTACGGTTTCGACCGCGAGGAAGCCAACGCCCGGTGATCGCGTTCCTTGACACCAACATTCTGATTTACGCCCAAGGCACCGGGGCCAAAAGCGAGGTTGCGCGACAGACAATTCTAGCGGGTGGCGTGATCAGCGTGCAGGTCCTGAGCGAGTTTGCCTCCGTCCTGCGCCGCAAGTTCGGCTTTGAGTGGGACGTTATCACCGAAGCCATCGCCGATCTGCGAACTGCGCTTGATCCTGTCCGTCCCATCGACATCGAAACCCACACCGAGGCTGTTACCCTGGCCCGATCCCACGGCTTCGGCTTCTATGACTCTCTGATCGTCGCCTCCGCGCTCCAGGCCGGATGCGACATCCTGCTAACGGAGGATCTGCAGGCTGGACGGCGCATCGCAAGTTTGACAATCCTCAATCCGTTCGCTTGACGGACCTCGGTGCTTTGCACGCATCAGCCGCTGCGGCGCTGGTGCGGCACGAGCTTGACCTCCGGATCCGGATCGAGGGACAGACTTCGGGGCAATCCTCTGACCGGGGGGCGTGAACCTCCCGGTTGCGTCGCTGAATTGGAGTCACTTACGAGTGGGGGTAATGCCATGACATTCAAGTTCACTTATCTTGGAGCCTGGGTTCCGGGTTTACTGGTCGCATCGACTCTTGTAGCTCAGGCAGGCCCGGTGTGCGAACAGTGGAACACGCGAGAGTATTTCCTGACAGCTACGGTCGAGGAGGTGACCTCTTGTCTTGCCGCTGGCGGCGACATTGGGGCGCAAACCGAAAATGGCCGCATGCCTCTGCATTACGCGGCGTGGTCCAGCAAGAATCCGGCGGTGGTCAAAACCCTGCTGGAGGCCGGAGCAAAACTGGGGGCTCGGAGCAAAAATGGCAATACCCCTCTGATTTTAGCGGCCTGGGGGAACGGGAATCCGGCAGTGATAGAGGCGCTGCTTGCAGCCGGGGCAGATCCGAGAGTGCGGAACAAAGCCGGCAACACCCCGCTGCACGATGCAGCTCGGGCAAACAGGAATCCGGCAGTGACAGAGCTGCTGCTCGAGGCTGGGTCCGACCTGGAGGCGCGGGACAGAGCAGGCCGCACGCCCTTGCATCAGGCGGCTGGGAGCAGCAGGAATCCAGTGGTGATCGACCTCCTGCTTGAGGCCGGGGCCGACCCGAATGCTCAGGATGCTGAAGGAAAGACACCCTGGAATCTAGCCCAGGCCAATGAGGCACTCAAGGGAACCGAAACCTATAGCCGCCTTCATGCCGCACAGTTCAAGTCATCGGACGGAGGCGCTCGGGGTCAGTAACAGGCTGGATGCCCTCGGGAAATGAGAAGGATCCTGTTTGTAGTGTGATGGTATTGATGGGGTTGACGCCCGGAAGCTTGGGCATGTTTATACAGTCAGTTCGATTTCTCGGACTTCGGCATCCTTCAACAGGTCGTCTACAACGCTGAAGTATTCTCGGATGGCAGCTTCAATATTTGCGAGGGCTTCCGCCTCCGTTTTCCCCTGAGACCAACAACCAGGCAAACCAGGTGCCGACACGCTGTAACCTTCGTCAGATTTGTGAAGGGCAATTTGGTACCTCATGGGATCCTCCTCGAGGTTGTGCCTTCATGGCCTTCCCCACATTCGTACAGTGACAGTAGTCACCTGATTCCCCCGCACCGATGCAAATCTGGACATTCTTCTGGGTAGGGTCATTCATTTTGGTGATCACGACGATGATCAGGAACGAGTACATGATGTACCTCATCGTCGGTCGCGTTATGAAAGGTTCCCGTCCTCCTGAGCCCTCCTCTTAGAGCTAGGAACCACACAGTGAAACCAGTACTTAACCCCAAACGTGACCTGAAGGGCACCACTCCCGATAAGCTTGCCCGAGCCTTGCTGAGACCCGTTAAGTCAAGAGCACACCTCAGGGCTGAGACCGTTGTCGGCAATAAGGTCTCGGTACAGAAGGTTACGGCCAATCAGTCGGGCCACGGTGCTTCGCATTTGCGCAAGAGTTCCTGAGTTGCGCATGGTGTGCTTGCCGGCGAACTCCTGGACATAGCGGTTCAAATGCTTTGGGCTGATCTTGTGGAACGTCCCGGTGTGCGCCCGCTTGAGCATCGACCAAAAAGACTCCAATCCATTCGTGTGAGCCTGATCTCTGACGTATTCTCCAACCGAATGCTTGACGATCTCTCGGTTACGGGGGATACGGTCATAGGCGGGGAAGTTGTCAGTGTAGACAGTGGAACCATCAGCCGAATCGCGGACAACGAATCCCTGAAGCTGCTCGGCCCGAGCGTTTGTGACTACCTTGGCCCGAACTTGGTTTGAGGGTCGATCCTTGATGCCAGCCACGGCTGTCTTTCCGGATGCCCCACGTCCGTCGAACTGACGCCTTCTGGATTTACTCATGTCCTTTCTGACTCCCCCGAAGTAGGTTTCATCTGCTTCGACTGGACCGCTAAACACGCCACCATTCTCCTCAGCGGAGACCCCCGATGTGGGAGGTGTCGATCGAGCGGAGTACGTCCCGAGCCTGGGGGATGGAGAGGCCGGGAGTCTTGCTGTCTGAGGTGTCGTGCTTCCTGCCGCGGACCGACTGGAAGGGATTTAGAGGAGCGGCATGATGGGTCACCAGGGTGTCGAAGAAATGCCTCAGACCGGCCAGGGCCTGGTTCTTGGTGGAACTGTCGCCGGGGATCTCGTCGATGAAGCGGCCGGCCAGGCCAGGCGAGACCCGGGGGAGCTGCGGGATCCAGGGCTTGGGAAGCCGACGAGAGAGCTAATATCCGTCAGCAACGGGCGCATGGCCTAGCAAACGGCAATAGGGTAGAACCAGCGCAGACGGATAGAAACACAGAGGAGTCGCTGGAAGAGCGTCGTCGGCCACACACTCGAATCCCTCAGCTTCTCCAAGTAAATCACGGAGGTCCAACACTGCCAAAATCCCCGGAACACACTGACCGATTGGAAAAGGGCGTATTCCTTCTCCAACCCTTTCCGGCACAAGACTTCAAATATCGGCCTTGCCAAACCCTGTGAGGTCCTAGAACGGGGCATTAGTCCTCCATGGCCGCACGAATATTCTTCATTGAGAAATACATGCGCGTCGGTCGGCTTGGCAAGGATTGAAAGCCCAAGCGCTCATAGAATCGTGTGCGGCGGACTATTTCTTCCCAGCCGCCGTCCTCAATTACATCGAGAATAACGACCGCCAGTCCAATCTCTTCCGATAAAGAAAGCATACGTTTTAGCGCGTCGACTAGGAGAGCCTGTCCAAGCCCTTGCCCCTGGACACGCCTATCCACACCAACGATCGAAAGATAGGCGGCCGGTACATAGCCATGTCTTGGCGCTTTACGCGAAAGCGTTGTGGGTAAATCCTGGGCTTCGACACCGTGGGCGTTGATTGCGTAGTATCCGAGAATGCCGGTCTCACCCGGAGCGACGGCGACAAAGACTCTAGCAAAATCATCTTTCTGGTGTTTCTTTGCTGTGCGTTTCAGGTAATTGTCGATGCGGTCCGATCCACACGAAAAAACCGTTCGATCATGTCTGGCGGGATCGAACGGCTCAATATCAACGGTGAAATTGGTGCCCGGCTCAGGAGCCACGCCGAACGATCTCCCGGTGGCGCTTCACAGCCACTTTCAAAGGTTCCGTCGGCATGGCGGGAGCGTCGATGAGCGAGAAGAAGGCTGCACGATCTTCCGGAGCAAGCACGGTACGCTCATGGTCCTTGATTGTCTCCCGCGCTTGCGCATAGGCAACGCTAGTCACGAATGTCGTTTCGTTTACCCCCAGCAAGGCCGCAGCGTATTGTATACGCTCTTTTACATGGGCCTTGGTGCGCTGCTCCATGCGCGCTGTTTTAGGCTCGTCGATGGCTGCCGCACTATCCTCGAAACGCAACATGTAGTTCCCCCTCCTCGCATCCATACGTACGGCATACTACCGGATATGTCAAGGGTTATCTCGGCAGACGGTGGATGCGGTTGTCGAGATGCTGAGGCTATAGCAGGAATCCATGCCCACCGCAACCTCTGATGGCCAACTGTCAGGTGATTACTGTCACTGTACACTTTGTGGCGAGTTGCTCAATCCACGTGACATCTTGAACGTTCTACCGATGGCGGCATTCAATTGTTATTAGGACTTGGGCCGTGCCGACGCACGACCTAAAGCTTGCATCGACCTCTCGGGCTCGGCCGGTGACCCTACACCGGATATGATCTGGCGACTTGAGCCTTTTGCAAAATTCGTAGTGGGGGACGACAATTTGCTGGCTAACGTGATGTTCTGCCCGTGATTACCCGACAGCAAGGACACTTTTGAACGGAAATGTCCGAATCTGAAGGCCGGATCGCAGGCGGTCGCCGGGCGCAGGCACAGCTTGCCTCGTCCCTGCCCTGCGGGCGGGTGCTCATCCTGCATTGTCCGGGATCCAACGCGACCTGCTTATAGCATCAGGCGCATCAACTGTTCCACCGTCAGCGCCAGGATGCCGAACATCAGGTGGCACCACACCTTGCCAGGGCCGCGAACCCTCACGTACCGCCCGCCAAACTCATCCTTGAGCCGTCCGTTCACCCGCTCCACGGTCGAGCGCTCCCGGGTGCGCCTCACCTCGGGAGACACCTGGCCGATGCGGCGCTCGGCCAACGCCTCCCGCTTCCGCTCGGCTTTCACCTGCGGCCGAGGGGAACAGCTCCCGTTGAAACCTGAACCAGTGTCGTGATAGGGTTTGTTTGAGGGGCAAGTTGGCTCTCCTTTCATCATGAGGATGAGACACCTTCATGATTCAACAGAGAAGAGACTTGTCCCGCGACCCACCTACCCCCTCTTACCTCTCTCCATAAAAATTCCCGCTGCCTGCGGAATATTGCAAAAGGCTCAGTTATTAATTAATACAGCTTTACTGGATCTTACTGGACAGCTTCGGAAAGGGTTTTGGCGGAGGCGGTAGGATTCGAACCCACGGTACCCGTTAAGGTACAACGGTTTTCAAGACCGCCGCAATCGACCACTCTGCCACGCCTCCGCGGGTGGACACCATTTTAGCCCGCATTTTTCACCGGGTCGCCGGAAATATCGGCAAAGACCGTTTGCCTTCAGGATCTTACCGGGCCTGTTTTGAAGGTTTCCGGGGGAACGATGGGGCTCTACCGGGCAAGCCAGGGGATTGGCGGGCGCCGGCGGTGGCTGGGGCTACTGGCTGTCCAGGAGATTCTCGGCGAGCACGTTTCTGATTTGGGCTTCGTTGCGGATGACTTCCAGGAAGGCTGTCTTCAGCAGGGTTTCCTTGCGGTTGAAGATGGTCTGGCGAATATCCGCCTGGACCTGCGGTTCACTCAGTTCATGCTGCCCGCCCCGCTCCTTGGCCAGGAGCTTGACCAGGTGGTAGCCATAACCGATCCGGACGGGCCGGGGATAGACCTGCTCCACCTTGAGGTTCATGACCGCATTCTTGAGGGCGGGACTGGCATTCTCCAGTTGCTGCTCGGTGACGAAGCCCAGGTCCCCGCCCCGCTGGGCGGACTCGGCGTCCTCGGAGTACTCCACCGCCAGGCGGGAAAAATCCTCGCCGTTCAGCAGGCGCTGCATCAGAAGCTGGGCTTTTTTTTTGGACTCGGCGGGAGTGGTGGCGTCGTCGCCGCGGCTATTGTTGATCCTGGAGTCCTTGGTGTCCGTTATCAGAATATGGGTGAGACGCCATCCCTTGGGCAGATTGTAGTTGGCTTTGTTCTCTTCGAAGTGTTCGTCGATTTCGGCTTCGGTCACCGAGATCTTGGAGGTGATGTCCTTGTTGTAGAGCTTCTCGATGGTGGCGCCCTTGCGGAGCGTCTGCTTGAACTCCTCCTCGGTGAACCCCTGCTCCTTGAGGAATTCCTGGAACTTCTCCTCGGTGTAGTTCTTCTTGAAGTCGGTGAACCGGGTGCTGACCTCCGCATCGCTGGCGGTCAGATTGTCGGCGGCGGCTCGCTCCATGAGGATCTCATCGTTGATGAGTTGGCTCAGGATATTGAGCTTGAAGGTGGAAGCCTCCTCCGGCGACGGCTCCCGGGGGCTCTGCCTGAGTTGAGCCTCGAAGCGCTTGTTGACTTCTGCGAGCTTGATTTCCGCTTGATTGACGATGGCCGCGGTATCGGAACTCACCTTGGGTCCCGAGCGGCAGCCCCCTCCAATCAGCAGGAGAAGCACCGCCAGAGCCAATGCACTGTTTCGGTTGCAGGCAAACATCATGGGATTTCGGTCCACCCGGATGGATACTGCTTCACCCATATCACTCACAGGGGATTGCACTACCGGAGGCTGCAGGCAAGCCCATTTCCTCTCATACCCGGCGGCCCCGGCGGCCCGGTGAGAAGTACCGGGCACCTTAATTAGCCTAGCACCCCCTCCAGCCAGTGACAACACTGTTCTTTCCCGCGGTCCTCGGCCATAATGGGTCGCTGATCCGGCAGGAAAGGTCGGACCTTGCGTCTCCTATCGATCATTCCCGGCGCCATCGGCGACTTCGTTCTGACGCTGCCGGCCGTGGCCTGGCTGCGGTCCCGCCTCCGCCCGGACTGGCTGGAACTGTGGGTGTCCCGGGTCAATCTACCGCTCGCCCGATCTCTTGGCTACGCCGACGGCGCCCTGGCCCTGCAGGACACCGGCATCGAAAGCTACCCGCCCGCGCAGGGCTGCCTGCGGCGCATGCAGACCTTCGACAGAGTTCTCTCCTGGTGGGGGAGCGGCAATCCTGAGTTCGTGGGCCGCGTCCGGGCGATCCACCCCCGGGTCGACTTTCTTCGGGCCTTGCCCCGGGAGGGCGACCTCCACATGGTCGAGTTCAGGCGGACTCAACTGAACCGGATCTTTGGTTCCACCCCGGAGTTTCCGGCCACCCCGCAAATCCATTGGACCGAGGAAGAGGACCGATTCGCCGGGGAGTTTTGGGCCGCCCGGCCCGGAAACCCGAGAGTTGCGGTCCATCCGGGCGCCAGCGGCGTCCGCAAGCGATGGCCGGTCCACCAGTTCGCCCGCCTGGGGCGGAGCCTGTCCCGTGATCCAAACCGGGCCTTTCTACTGCTGGAAGGGCCGCTGGACAGTGACGTGGTCAACGAGGTGCGAGCCGGGCTGGCCGAGGATTCCTCCCGCTGGGAGCCGGTGCGAATCGAGAACCTGGCCCGGCTGGCCGCCGTCCTGAGCCGCTGCCAGCTTTACATCGGCAACGACAGCGGGATCACTCACCTGGCTGCCGCCCTGGGGGTCCGCACCATCGCCCTGTTTCTGGAAACCGACCCCCGGGTCTGGGCTCCCCGGGGACCTCGGGTTCAGCTTCTGCGCCGGCCCAGCCTCGAGCAGGTGCTTTCGATCATCCAGTCCTGATTCCGCGAGGACCGTCTTGTCCCGACCTCCCGCACCCGGGCGCCTTCCGCCCCTGGCCGTGATCGCCGACGATCTGACCGGCTCCTGCGATACCGCCGCCCAGTTCAGCCGCTTCGGCATGCGGGTGGCCGTGACCGGCGCCTCCGCCCCCGACCGGCGCCTCGACCTCGATCTGCTGGTGGTCAACACGGCCTCGCGAGGGCTGCCCGCCGAGCGGGCTCGCGAAGTGGCGGCCCGCTCGGCCAAAGCACTGCTGGCTTCCGGCAGCCGACCGGTCTACAAGAAGATCGACTCGACGCTCAAGGGCCCCTGGTGCCAGGAACTGGCCGCGGTCATGGCCGTGGTCCGGCCCGATCTCACCCTGGTGGCTCCGGCCTTCCCGGCCTGGCGAAGGACCACCCGGGGCGGAACCCTGCTGCTGGACGGCCGGCCCCTCCCCCCACGCTCCGCCCGGGGCCCAGGGACTACGGAGATCGGCAGCGGGGACCTGTTGGGCCGGCTGCGGGCGGAGTTCGGCTCCCAGGTCGAGCTCGTGCGCCGCCACCTGTTGCGTCAGGCGCCGGCCACGGTCGAAAAGCGCATTCTGACCGCCCGCCGCAAGGGACATCGGGTGCTGCTGTTCGACATCGAGTCCGACAGCGACCTGGAGCGGCTGGCCCTGACCGGACGCCGTCTGGACGAATCCGTCCTGTGGGTGGGATCGGCCGGACTGGCCCGGTTCCTGCCCCTGAGCTGGGGGGGCTCTCAAACCCCCGCCGCCCCGGCCGGCCTGGATGCCAAGGGACCGCTGCTCCTGATCTGCGGCAGCCTCAACCTGGTCAACATGCCCCAACTGGAACAGCTCGGCCAGCGGGGCCTGGCCACGGCCATCACCCTTCGGGACGAGGACACCGATTCCCCGCCCCGCATGGAAAACAAGCTGAAGCAGGCCCTCGAGACACTGGCGCGGCAGCAATCGGTGGCCTTGAGCCTGCGCCTGGACCAGCGCATTCGCTCTCGGGGCCACCTGCAGCAACTGCAGCAGGCCCTGCAATCGGCCGCCGGGCGGCTGCTCGACACCGGGGCGCCGGGGGCAGTCATCCTGGTGGGAGGGGATACGGCCCTGAAGGTCTACGAGCAGTGCGGCGCCCAGGGCATCCGAATTCTGGGGGAAGTGGAACCCGGCATTCCCTGGGGCCGATGGATCGGCGGCCGGCTGGAGGGCCTGCCGGTGGTGACCAAGGCCGGCGGCTTCGGGAACGCGGACACGCTCTGCACCCTGGCTCGCTTCCTGACCGGTCGGCCTCCCGGAAAGGATGTGCTATGATCCTCGGCTCCGCCCCTAGCCCGCATTTCTCACCGGGGGGTTGCACTCTTCTCAAGAGTGCAACTTGGCGCAGGAATTTTTCCCTCGGCGCGTGCTCGCGAGCGAAGAGCGTAGCGGTCACTACGGTCGAGCGAGCATGTGCGCGCTGAGGGGAAAAGGACAAGCCAGGGCACGCCCAGCGCAGTCTGTATCCGCAGAACTTTTAAATGGGGCCAATCAAGGGTCTGAAGATAGGCTACCTCTGCTTATGTATGCAGCGTCCCGGTGAGAAATGCGGGCTCGACATCCCGGCGACGGCGGCCGTTCCCCATGCGCATGAACCGGAAACCACGCATCGGCATCACCCTGGGCGACGTGGCCGGCATCGGCCCCGAGGTGGCCCTCAAGGCACTGCTGGATCCAGCCGTGGAAGAGCAGTGCGTCCCGGTGATCATCGGGGAGGAAACCACCCTGGCCCACTACGCCTCGCGGCTGCTGCCCCAGCGGCGGCTTCACCCGGTGGCGGAACCGGCGGCGGCCGCTCCCGATCCCTCCCGCATCCATCTGCTGGACCTCGGGAACATCCGCTTCCCCGAGGTCGAGCTGGGCCGGGTGAGCAAGGAGTGCGGCAGAGCCAGCCTGGAGTTCATTCGTGCCGGAGTGTCGGCCTGCCTGGACAAGAAGCTGGATGCCATGGTGACCGGCCCCATCCACAAGGAAGCCGCCCAGTTGGCGGGTATCGGCGTTCCCGGACACACCGAGTATCTGGCCTCCCTGTGCCGGGTGGCCGAGGTACGCATGCTGCTGGTGGTCGACCACCTCCGGGCGATCCACGTCACCACCCACCTGGCCCTTCGCCAGGCCTTGGATAGGATCCGGACAGCGCGCATCCTGGATACCATCCGGTTCGGCAGCCTGGCCCTGAAGCAACTGGGCGTCCAGCGCAGCCGCATCGCCGTGGCCGGACTCAATCCCCACGCCGGCGAAGGCGGCTTGTTCGGCACCGAGGAAGCCGACGAGATCCTTCCGGCCATAGAGGCGGCCCGGGCCGAGGGGCTCGACGCCGACGGCCCCGTCCCCCCCGACACCGTTTTCCATCGCATGAATCGAGGCGAGTACGATCTGGTGGTGGCCCTCTACCACGACCAGGGCCACATCCCCTTGAAGCTGATGGGCTTCGACAGCGGCGTCAATATCACCATCGGCCTGCCCATCATCCGCACCTCGGTGGATCACGGCACCGCCTTCGACATCGCCGGTCAACTCAAGGCCAACCCCGCCAGCATGATCAAGGCCATCCACCTGGCTTGCAGGATGGCGGGGTTTGGAGGGTGAGGGGGGATGCCCGGAGGGCGATATAGGGATAAGTGCTGTCGCCGCCTACGCGGCTCGGGGGTGGAGATGCCCGTTTCCATGGGCTTACGCCCACGGCTAAGTGCTGCCGCGGCATTCGCCGCTCGACTGGAACAAGCCCTGGGCTGGCGCCCACGGCTAAGTGCGGACGCCGCTTCGCGGCTTTTTGGAACCCCCGGGCTGGCGCCCGGTACGTGTTTAGCGTGATTGTGAAGCGTGCGCCACGCCGGCGCCATCAACGCGCGGCTGCCCGTGCCGCTGGTAGGCACTCACGGGGCGCGGTGTTTGCCCCCCACCGGCTCGACTGCGGGCTCCGCCCTGCCGAGCCGCCAGGCGAAGGCTGATGCGGTGGGGGGTGGAAGCCGGGGTGGGTTCTTCCGACCCCGCGACAACTCCCCATCCCGGCACGGCCCTCAATCCGAGCCACCAAAGAGCCTGCAACCCTTTTTGCTGATGCAGCCGTCGATGGACCAGTCGCCGCCGCCCTGGGCCGCCAGGTAGAGAAAGACGAAGCAGTAGAGGGCGGCCAGCTCTCCCTGGTTGAGAATCGGCCAGAAGGCCTTGGTCCCATGGGCCAGCCAATAGGCGGCGGCCATCAGGCCGGACAGCACAAAAGCTACCGGACGGGTGTAGAAGCCCAGCAGGATCGCCAGCCCTCCGAAGAATTCCAGAACCCCGGCAACCCCCGGAAGCGAGGCCAAGGGCACAGCCTCCCGTCCCAGGGCTCCGAAGAGCTTCTGCGCCCCGTGGGGCATTATCAGAAATCCGGCCATGATGCGCATGGCATTCAGGGTGATCTCGTTCCAGGACTTGCCGGCGAATGTTTGAGCCATGGTTTTCCCCTCCTCAGGATTGACACTTCGACAACCCGGCCAGCCGGGTCCAGCCCGCGTTCCTCGCAATAACGGCGGGCCGGTACAGGACTGCCGGAGATTTCGGCCTTAACCCGGATTTCTCACCCAGGGCAGGACGCATCGGTTCTCAGAACCTTTTAACATACTCTTAAAACAGAAGTTAACGAGATTCTCGGAGCGGAAACGATGCGCACACAGTGTAACAGTAAACCGCTGGAGTTTGAGGGCCATTGTTCCCGCCGCCGCTTGGTGGCGAAGAAACTCATTTTTCTTTTGGTTTTTCTTCGTGTCCCTTCGTGGTCCTTCGTGCCCCTTCGTGGATATTCTTTCCTTCGTGCCCCTTAGTGGATTGAGAGCCAACGTTTCCTACCATGGGGGGCAAACGCCGGCGGACCCGGTGAGAGATGCCGGTCAGCCCTTTCTCTGCAGCACTTCCCGGTTCACCAGGCAGGTCGGGACCTCGCCCCGGAGCACCTGGACCACCTGGCGAGCGGCCTTTTCCCGGACCTCCACGTAGGCCTCCTCGGTGTAGGAGGCATAGTGGGGGGTGATCACCACGTTGTCCAGGCCCAGGATGGGGTCCTGCGGGTCCGGCGGCTCCTTCTCCAGAACGTCCAGGCCCGCGCCGGCGATCCACCCCTCCTGCAGGGCCCGGGTCAGGGCCTTCTGATCCACCACCGGTCCGCGAGAGGTATTGACCAGGAAGGCGGTGGGTTTCATCAGGCGCAACTGGGGCTCCCCGATCAGATGAAAGGTCTCTTGGGTCAGCGGGGCGTGAATGGAAAGCACGTCCGACCGGGCCAGCAGTTCCTCCAGCCCCACCAGCTCCACCGGCTGGCCGGCCAGGCTGTCGGGTTGCAGGTAGGGATCGTGGGCCAGGACCCGGTAGCCGAAGGGCGCGGCCTTCCTGGCGACCGACCGGGCGATGCGGCCGAAAGCCAGCAGCCCCAGCGTCTGGCCCCGGGCCTTGTAGATCGGCACCGCCAGCTTGCGGTTGTAGACGCCCCGGGAAACCAGCGAGTGCATCCGGACCAGCTTGCGGGTCACCGCCAGGATCAGGCTCATGGCCGTATCCGACACCTCGTCATAGCAGAAGTCGGGCACGTTGGTGACATAGATCCCGTGGTCGGTGGCTGCCTGGAGATCCACCGTGTCCACGCCGATGCCGTAGCGGGCGACCACTCGGTTCCGGCTCCAGGAGGCGATGACCCGGCGCGTGATCGGACTGAGAGAGACCAGGAGGGCGTGGGCGTCCCCCGTGGCCCGGATGACGTCCTCTTCGCCGTGACAGTCGGCCGTAAAGAGCTCGGCACCGGCTTCCGCCAGGATCTCCCTCTCGACGGTGGGAACCAGCCGAACCGAATCCACCGCCACCACCTTGAACATGATCTCTCCCTCTTCTCTCGCTCGGGCCGGGGAGGGGGAATCCCAATGCGCCCCCCGGGCAAGTCCGGCCGGCCTCAGGATAACCCGGCCCGGCGCCCCACCCGCTGTCCGGCCCCGCCGGCGGCGGCCTGGCGGCTCAGAGCAGGTCTTTCAGATTGCCCTGCGCGTCGAAATCCAGGTCCCCCAGGCGCTCCACAACCTGGAGGTCCCCGTTGCCCTCCACTTCGTCCAGCAGGGCTTCGGAGGCCACGAAACGGTCCAGCTTCAGCGTGTTCCGGATCCAGATCATGCGGCAGTCTTCTCCGCTGGGGGCGCTGCTGGTGGAGATGGCCGTCTCCAGGGCCTCGCGGTCGGAATCCATGGTCACCGGAATGCGGACGCTCTCCAGGTTGGTGCTGGTGACGGCGTTCACGTAGGTGGGTCGGGTGTCGATCTTGTCCACCAGGCGCCGGGTCACCACGTCGGCCATCCCCACTCCGATGGCGTTGCCGTAGGACTCCGGGGTCAGGTCCCGCACCACGATGCGGGAGAAGCTGGGAGATCCGGCGAAGGGTTGGCCCGAGCCGGCCCGCCTGCCGATGACGTTGGTATCCATGCCGGTTCCGCTGACGTTCTTGCCCATCTCATCCACCACCAGCACATCCCCCCGGTCGAAGGGAATGCGGGCCAGCCAGGATTTGGCGACTTTCAGCAGCCGCTTTTCGCCCTTGAACAGGCCATCCGAGGTCATGGCCTCGATGACGCCCGTCTGGTCGTAGCCGTTTTCCACGATCCCCAAACCCAGCAGAATGCTGCAGCGCTTCCTGACGACCTCGGCCACCCGGGTCAGCACTCGATAGTAGCCGTACCGGTTGTTGGCGCGATGATAGCGGATGGCCCCCCGGTGCTTCCCCAGGCCGATGGCCAGCATCTTGGTCAGGCCGCTTTCGATCTCCGCGTCGAAGTCGGTGTGGGGCTTGATGCGGTTGACCACGGCGATGTGGTCCGCTTCCAGCGCGTTCCTGTCCAGCACCACCGGGGTCCCCTCCGGGGTCTCTCCAATGGGAAGAGTCTCCATGGTGGCCCGGATGGGCACGCCCATGGCGGCCTCGGTGATGCCGTAGTGGGCCAGCACGCTTCGCTGACCTTCAGCCGTCCCGCCCCCGTGGCTTCCCATGGCGGGAACGATGAAGGGCAGCGCCCTCCGCTTTTTCAGCTCCTCCGCCAGGCTCCTGATAATGGTTGCGATATTGGCCACGCCCCGGCTGCCGGCGGTGATGGCCACGCTGTCCCCCGGTTTCAGGCCGCTCAGGTCGAGCCGCCCCACCTCCCGAGCCACTCTGGCCGGAATGTCCGCCACCCGAGTCGAGTGGAAACGCTGCCTGACCCGAACCACCTTGGGAAATCCCATGGCCACTCCCGGAACACCGCAAGAGAGAGTCGCTCCGGCTATCTGACCGCCGAAAAGCGTCGATCAATATACCACGAAAGCCGAGGCCGGCGGTTTCCCGCCGGCCGCTACCAGGCCAGGCGAAGGCCGCTGGTGATCATCCGGGGGGCCCCGATGCCCAGGACCGAGGTTCTCGAAACCGGGACCTGGCGGTCGAGAAGGTTCTCCACGGCAAAGATCAGGACCAGGTTGCGGTGCATCCTTCTGGAAACCTGAAGGTCCAGCAGGGCGGTGTTTGCCAGCGGCCGCAGGTTGCGGTCGTCGTCAAACTGCAGGCCCACGAAACGGGCCAGCAGAAAGGCGCTGAGGATGGCGGGGCGGTCATAGTTCAGCGAGGCCGTGAGCCGGTGGCGAGGCACCTGGGGCAAGCGGTTCGACTCCACCCCGGGGTTCTCCGGAAAGCGGCCGAAGGTGGAATCGGCCAGCAGGTAGCCTCCCCGCACCCTCCAGTCCCGGTTCAGCCGCAGCGCCAGCTCGGCGTCCAGCCCCCGCGCCCTGACGCGGCCCACGTTCTGCCTCTGCCGGGTGATCAGCGCGGGCGTGGTCTGCAGGGTGATGTTGGATATCGCCTGGCTCAGGCCGTTCCAATAGGCCGTCAGCCGGCCCGTGACTTTGGTTCCGGCATACCAGTCCAGGCCGGCCTCGGCGCCCCTGAGCGTTTCCGGCCGCAAGTTCTGGTTGGCCAGGGTCACCACGTTGCCGACCCGAAATCCGCGGTAGAGCTCGTTCAGGGTGGGCGCCCGAAAGCTACGGTAGGCGGCTCCCCTGAAGGTCAGGGTTTCGGTGGCGTGAAAGGAGACCCCTCCCCTGGGACTGAGCATGCCGCCCCCCCGCCGGGGAAACTCAAGACTGGTGGGCGTTCCGGACGGCAAAGGCACCTGGTCCCGGACAGCATCGTGGTTGAACCAGCCGTCCAAACGGGCTCCCAACTGAAGCTGCCAGCGCGGGGCCAGGGTCATCAGGTCCTGGAGGTAGACCCCGCCCAGTTGCTGGCTGCCCCCCAGCACCTGGAACTGAGCCGGACGCCCCGAGCGGTAGCCGGTTTCCCGGCTGTGGCCCCTCACCCACTGCCAATCCGCTCCGGAAGTCACCAGGTGGCGCTGCCCCAGCAAGCCCGTCCACTGCAGGGAGCCGCCCGCGCTGCGGGACGGCACTCGCTGCTCGCGGGTCAGGAACTCCGACCGCCGGTGGGAGGGCACGGCGGTGAAGCTGCTGTCGAAGGTCTGGCTCAGGCCATAGGCACTGAGCTGCCACTCCCTCCCCCGGCCGTCCTTTCGGCGGTAGAGGCCGCGTAGCCGGGTCACGCCGGTGGCGTTCTCCCTCAGCAGGGTGCCGTTGCCCCGATCCTCGGCAAAGTGCTCCAACCGCACCGTGGCCTGCGATCCCCCACCGGGCTGGTGGAAGGCCGCCGAACGGAGTGCGTAGCCGCGGGAATTTGCCGGAACGTCCACCGGGCCGCGGTCCCCGGGAGCCACAAGGTGGTACCCGTCGGTGTGAAAGACAGTGCCCGAGACCAGGCCGCTCCAGCGTTCTCCTCCAAAGGAGCCCAGCAGGTCGGCCCGGCCGGTGCCCAGAGAGCCGCCCCGTACATCCAGCTCGAACCGCGACTTCTGCGGCGCCTTGGAAAAGGCCTGAATCACCCCTCCCAGAGCGGCGCTCCCGTAGAGGCTGGAACTTCCTCCCGGGACCACCTCGATGCGCTCCAGGCTGGTCTTGTCCAACTGACTCCAATAGACCCAGCCGCCGAAGGGATCGTTGAGAGGCGTCCCGTCCCACAACACCAGCGTACGGCTGACCCCGCTGGGTCCGATCCCCCGCAGGGACACCCCCTGACTGGTGGGATGGGCCACCAGGCTGCTGCTGCGGCGAAAGAGGCTGAAGGCCGGGATCCGGCGCAAGAGGTCGTCGACGGTGAAGGCCGGGGACTGAGCCAACTCCTGCTCCCCCAGCACCGAGACGGCCGAGGGAATATTCCTCAAGGTGAGGGGGGTGCGGGTGGCGGTGACTGTCAGCGAGTGTTCGACCCGGCGGGGAACCAGACTGATTACGGACTTCCAGCCGCTCAGGGGGTGAACCAGGTCTTCGAAGTCGGAATGGCTCAATCTGAGGGCGTGGGCCTCCGCAGAGACCTTCTCGAAAAGGAAGCCGCCCCGGGGACCGGTGGCGGTCTCGGCCAGGATCCGCCCCTGCTCCGAGACCAGCAATACCCGGACTCCGGCGATGGCCCTCCGTTCGGAATCCACCACCCGCGCGCGCAAGGGCGGCCGGACGCCTGCCTCAGCGCCGGGGTCGGCCTGGCCTGCCGCCAAAGCATCGACCGGAAAAGTGAAAGGGACCAGGAGCAGGGCTGAGGCGAGGCTGCGGAAGGTGGACAATGGAGGCAACCGTTACGGTTTCCCGGGATGACCGGCCCCTGGGCGGGCGGCGGGACGGCGAGGGGACAGCTTTACTTCAATGCCGACAACTGCTTGTCGATGGCCGCCAGAGAAGCGACCAGCAGTTCCCGGTACCGCCGGTTGGGGGCGGCGCGCAACTCATTCACCACCCGGGTCTTGGCCAACAGGAGGGAGCGGCCCTCCCGCGAGAGGCCGCCGTTGCCGGCTTCCGGCAGGGTCCTGCCCCTCCGGCGTTCGGCCGCGGCCTCCTCCATCTGGGCCTCGACCGCCTTGCTTTCCCACCCTCTGGCCATTCAATTCTCTCTGTATACAAACGGCCCCTAGATTCCAGACCATGCCACGCCGGTGGCCACCTCATATAGCGCCGGAAATTTCTCCTTCAGCGCCGCACTGTGGATCTCTTGGGCCAAAAGGACCCCTCTGTCGTTATGCACCGTATATATCGGAGAGCGGTCTCCGCCATACACGGTGATCCGATGGCGACGTGTTCGCAGAACCAGAATCAGCCGGCCCTCATCGGCCCCGGGGCCGGGTTCGGCCACAGCCCTTTTGGAAGGACCCTTTGCGCCAGAAGAGACCGGCGACGCCTCGGCTCCAGTGGATTCGACCGGAGGGGCTGGTTCCGACGTCGACACGGCTACCATCAAGAGCGGCAACCCCAGCAGCGGTAGCATGTTCTTTGCTTTCACCATCATATTGAACTCCCCCGTTGATGAAACCTGGCTGGTGTCCTTGGGCGCCATTATACCGCAGCCGCTTCCGGGGAATATGATAATGTTCTACTCCTTTCACAGGGAAGGCGGAGGGGTGGACAAGCCATGCGCGACTATCTGGCGGTTGCCGTGGAAGCAGCCAAGCTGGGAGGAGACATCCTGCGGGAATGTTACCGTCGGGTGAAGACGGTCGAGTTCAAGGGCGAAACCGACCTGGTCACCGACGTCGACAGGAGGTCGGAAAAGGAGATCGTCGATCTGCTCACCTCCCGCTTTCCCCACCACTCCATCCTGGCCGAGGAAGGAACCTCCAGGGAGAAAAGCTCAGAGTTCAAGTGGGTGATCGATCCCCTGGACGGCACCACCAACTACGCCCACGGCTACCCGGTCTTCTGCACCTCCATCGCCTTGGAGCAGAACCAGGACATCGTGGCTGCCGCCGTCTATCAACCCATGACAGACGAACTGTTCGTGGCCGAACGGGGCGGCGGGGCCTTTCGGAACGGGAGAAGGATCGAAGTCTCCCGGGTGGCGGAGCTGAAGCGAGCCCTGCTGGCCACAGGGTTTCCACCCCAGGTGCGGCAAAGTCCGGAGCAGGCCCTGCGACATTTTTCCACCTTCGTGCGCCGAGCCCAATCCATCCGGCGAGACGGCTCGGCGGCCCTCAACCTGTGTTACGTGGCCTCGGGACTGTTCGACGGCTTTTGGGAAACCCACCTGAAGCCCTGGGACACGGCTGCCGGCCTGCTGGTGGCTCGGGAAGCCGGCGGCGTGGTGAGCCGGTTCAGCGGCCGGGACTATTCCATCTACCAGCCCCAGACGCTGGCGACGAACAGCCTGATTCATGAAGAGATGCAGCAAATTCTGGGGAAGGGAAATTAGTGGAGAGTGAAGAGTGGAGAGTGGAGAGTGGTCAGCCGAGGGTTTTGGGAATGGGCAAGAGCCTGATGAACTGACTGTGCTTCCTGAAACAAACGAAAAAAAGTGATCAAGGAAGTGACACGAAGGACCACGAAGGGCCACCAAGCGTGACGGCTCTGCCGCATCGGCAGGACGGGGGCGGCACTTATTTGAAGGACGGCGCCGAGACCGAAAAGATGCTTGACGCATGGATTAAATCACTATCCACTCTTCACTCTTCACTATTCACTATCAGATGGACCCGCCGGCTCTGCCTCGCCGCCGCCGTCACCGTCATGGCCGCACAGCCATCCCGGGCTCACACCACCGGAGTCAGCACCTCCGACATCCGGATCGAGGGACGGACGGCGCAACTGCGGCTCAGGATCAACCTGCGGGACCTGGACTTCGTGGACCAACTGGACCTCGACCGGGACCGCCTCATCTCCCGGGAGGAAGTCAGCCGGGCCCTTCCCCGCCACATCCCGCGCCTGATGGAAAACTATCGGATTCAGTCCGCCGCCGAGGACGGACGGGCCGAACTGGTCTACTGGCGCCAGGGGCCGGGGCCGGGCGAGCTGGAAGCCCTGGTCCGCTACCGTTTCGGAGGCGAGATCGAGCGCCTGGAGTTTACGGTGACCCTGCCGAGCCTCACCGATTCGGGCCACTGGAACCTGGCCAGAGTGCACCATCCCGGAGGGCAGGCCGACCTCAATTTCAACCTGGAGAACCCGACGGCCAGCCTGGAGGTGGGCCGGGGATGGAAGCTCCACGCCGGCAGGATGGTCCGAGGCCTGGCCCTGGGAGCCCGGCAGGCGATCGCCTCTCCCCTCCCGATCGGATTCCTGCTGGGGTTGCTGTTGACCGTCCCCGGTCCGGGCGGCGTCGTGCGGGTGGCCGGGGCCTTTCTGGCCGCTCAGGGGTTGATGGCCCTGCTGATGGCCCTGGGACCGATCCCGCTTCCCGGGTCCTTTCTGGCGTCGGCCACCGCTCTCAGCCTGGCCTATATCGCGGCCGAGAACCTGCTGGTGAAGGAGACCGCCAACCGCTGGGCCATCGGCGGCTGTTTCGGACTGCTGTTCGGAGCCGACCTGTCCTCGGGACTGCTCGCCCGAGCCGTGCAGGTTTCGGCCTGGGGGGTTCTGGGGTGGATCCTGGGGGTCTCCTGCGCCCTGGCCCTGGCGGCGGCGCTGATTTTCCTGCTCAACCGAGCCTGCCGCAGGCTCCCCTGGAACCTGTGGTGCCTGCGGCTGGCCTCGGTGGGGCTGCTGGGAGCAGGATTGGCCGGCTTCTTCCGCCGGGTTCTCTGAAGGGTTCGGAAAGCCGGCGAGCCCTGGCCGTTGGTTGCAACGGCACATGCATCCCGGGAGCCAACCGACCTCCCGGCACACTGAACTGGAGGCTATTTCCCATGAACACTCTTGGTTTGGCTTCACGGCTGCCCATCACCGCTCCCCACTCCCGGCGTCCCCGTCCGGGGGCCTGGAGACTCCTGATTCCCCTTGCCTTCGGCCTGCAACTGGCCTGCTCGGGACGCGGCGGGCCGGAGGAAAAGACCGCCGATTCCTCCCAGCGGGGAAAGGGCGGGGTGGTCCTGAAACAGGGCGCCCGGCAAGTCGACGTCCTGATCGATGGAAAGCCCTTCACCTCCTACCATTTCGAAGGCTATAACAAGCCCATCTTCTTCCCCTTGCGGTCGGCCGCCGGAACCGTGGTCACCCGGGGCTATCCCATGATCGAGGATATTCCCGGAGAGAGCCGGGACCACCGCCATCACACCGGCGTCTGGTTCACCCACGGAGACGTCAACGGAGTGGATTTCTGGAGTGAGACTCCGGAATGCGGAACCATCCGGCACCAGGAATTCGAGCGCGTCGAAAGCGGGGCGGAGGTGGGCGTGCTCAAGTCCCGCAACCACTGGTTGACTCCCGGCGGCGAGCTGCTGCTCACCGAGACCCGGGAAGTCCGGATTTACAACCGGCCCGAAGCGCGGGTGATGGACCTGGAGGTGCAGCTCACCGCCTCCGGCGGCCCGGTCAAGTTCGGGGACACCAAGGAGGGAAGCTTCGGGATGCGGCTGGCTGAGCCCTTCACCGAGAAGGAGGGACTGCTGATGCAAAACTCCGAGGGCGCCCGGGGCGAGGCCGAATGCTGGGGCAAGCCGGCCCGCTGGGTGGACTACACCACCCAACTGGGCTCCGAGACCCTGGGCGTGGCCATTCTGGACCATCCCGGCAGCTTTCGCCACCCCACCCACTGGCACGCCCGGGGCTATGCCCTGTTCGCCGCCAACCCCTTCGGACTGCACGATTTCTACAACGACGAGACCAGGGACGGCAGCTATCTCCTACCCCAGGGAGAGACCCTCCGCTTCTTCTACCGGGTCTACATCCACTCCGGCGACGCCGCCCAGGCGGAAGTCGAGCAGGAGTTCCAGGCTTTCGCCAAAGGGGACGGGAAGGAGTAGGCTCTCATTTCTAACCAGTGGTAGGAAACGTCGGTACTCAATCCACGAAGGGGCACGAAGGACAAAAAGATATCCACGAAGGGGCACGAAGGACCACGAAGCGGCGGCGGGGGATACGACGGCCCCCGGGCGCTGCAGGGACAGGATTTTTGATTGATAATCCCCCGGGAGTCAGTCCGGGGGTTCCAAAAAGCCGCGAACGCGGCGGCAGCACTTAGCCGTGGGCGTAAGCCCATGGAACCGGATGCCCCCATCCCTTTGAGCCGCGAAGGCGGCGGCAGCACTTAGCCGTGGGCGTGAGCCCATGGAAAGCTCGGCGCAGTGTTGAGCCGCGAAGGCGGCGGCAGCACTTAGCCTCACGGAGAGCCCCTGTCTCAAAAATTGCCATACGCCGGATGGGCGACGATTTAAATAATGACAATCCCCGGGCGCCAGCCCGGGGGTTCCAACCGAGCCGCGAAGGCGGCGGCAGCACTTAGCCGTGGGCGTGAGCCCATGGAAAGCTCGGCGCAGTGTTGAGCCGCGAAGGCGGCGACAGCATAGTGCTCCGCTGCGCCCAAACCCCCGATGCGGCCTTTGGTTTCTGCGTCGCGCATGAGTAGATCCCTGATTCACATCGATGGACCGGATATACAGGATGGTTTGTCCCCAACCGGCTTTTCCCGAAAGCGGACCTTGACGGACTTCTGAGACTGAGCAGCAGCTTCTCGTCCTGTTTATCCTGAGCCTTTTGCAAAATTCACAGCAGGGCAGGTTGTGTTGCCGGCAAATCTGATATTGTGCTCCTAACTTACTGACAACAAAGACCCGTTGGACGGTAATACCTGGATCTGCAGGCCGGAGCAGAGGAATTTTGCAAAAGGCTTTCCTGTTTATCCTGTCTATCGATGTTTCCTCTGGAAAGAATACTTAATCCCCGGGCGCCAGCCAGTGGAACGCCCTCACCCCTTCAACGCCAGGCCGATCAGGCTCAGGAGGCACAGGGTGGCGTTGTAGGCCAGGTGCAGCAGGAAGGCGGGACGGAGGGCGCCGGTCAGGGCCCGAACCAGCGACAGCACCAGGCCGACCAGCAGGATCAGGCTCACGGCCATCCAGCTTCCCCAAAGCTGGGTGACGTGCAGGGAGGTGAACATCGCGGCCGTCAGCAGGACCGCGGCCACCGGCCCCCAACGCCGTTCCAGCACCGGGAAGATGAACCCCCTGAAGACGACCTCCTCCACCAGGGGAGCCACCGCGATGGCCGTCACTCCCAGCAACAGGGCGGTTTGGGTGTGCCGCAGCAGCTCGGAGACGGGAAGCTCCTCGATGCCGGGGATGCGGCTGGAGAGGGCTCCCATGGCCAATGCCAGCAAGGCCCCCAGCGCCAGGAAGAGACCGGACGGCGCGGCCTTCCCGCCCTTCCACTTGAGCGACGACCAGAAGGGAGACCGGTACTTCAGGCTGACGGTACGGTAGATGAAGAGCAGGATCAGCCCGTTCAGCAGGTTGGTCATCAGGATCTGAGCCATGCCGACGTAGACCGGATCGGCGGTCAGGGACGGACGGCCCAGGTAATGAGAGAGCAGGGACCCGGCGGCCTGGACGGCCAGCATCAGCAGAACCAGGCCCAGGCAGAAGAAAGCGGCCATCTGCAGCAGGTCGCGCCCGTTCCAGACCGGATCGGAGGCCGGCAGGGGGGCGGGCGACCCGGCAGACACGCCCGGGGTCGCGGTGGGATCTTGGGGAAAGGTGTCGGCCATAGGGCAGGCAGTAGAAACCGGGAACGGAAGGCGCACCTGACCGCGCCCGTCGGGAACACGGCCGGGAGAGGGCTATTCCTGGTCGCGCTCCACCAGGGCCGCGGCCAGCAGCGGGATCATCAACTCGTGGTGGCCGGTGAGGGCAATTCCCTTCCCTGACCCCAGGGTGGGTCGCTGCACCACGTTCCGGGTGGGCCGGTAATGCTGCAGAAAGTCCAGGTTGACGGTGGTGAAGGCCTCCAGGGGATGCCCCAGGTTGCGCACCAGGTTGACCGCCTTGAGAAAGACCTCCGGCAGGATGACCGCGGAGCCGCAATTGAGGTAGACCCCTCCATCGTGCAAGTCACGGGCGATGGACGCCAGCAGTCGAAAGTCCTGCATGGAGCCCCGGCCCAACGCCTCTCCGTCCGCCGTGGGGTGGTAATGGGTGGTGTCGGTCCCCAGCGCCACGTGCACCGTGACCGGGATCTTCCGCTGAAGGGCGCAGGCCAGCAGGCTGTGCCCGGCGTGGGGGAAGTCCGCCGGGCGCTCGAGGATCCATTCCCCCAGGGCCTGTCCCATGCCCTTGTCCTCCCGGGCTCCGCGGGCCACGGCCGCGTTCATCTCCCGGCCGGTTTCCTCGCTCACCCCGAAGTCGCCTTCGGCCAGGTCCTTCTCCACCTCTTCGGAGGTGGCCCCCGCCAGGGCGATCTCGAAATCGTGGATGGCGGTGGCGCCGTTCAAGGCCAGAGCCGAGACGAAGCCCCGCTGCATGAGATCGATGATGACGGCATTGAGGCCGCACTTCACCACGTGCCCCCCCAACCCCCAGACCATGGCGCGCCCCTTCCGCCTGGCCCGCTCCAAGGCGTCCACCGCCTCCCGAAAATCGGTTCCGGCCAGGATCCTGGGTAGAGACCGCATCCAGCCCTCAAGGCCGTCGCCCTTGCGGTAGGGGCGGGCGAAAGCCGCCAGATCCACCTTGCTGGGCCGCCCCTTGAGGGAACGGGTCCGCAGGGAGTCGGTCTCCAGGGGACGGTAGGGGTAGAGGCTCATGGCAGGCATTATCCGAAGGGCCAGTCCCGATTGCAACTCATTCTTTGGGGGTTGTGAGGGCTCGCTGCTCCGCGGGGAGCAGTCCATTGGCCTGCGCCCAGTACGTGTTTAGCGTGGTGATAGTCACTCACGGGGGGCGGTGTTTCCCCCCACCGGCTCGACTGCGGGCTCCGCCGAGCCGGCAGGCGAAGGCTGATGCGGTGGGGGGGTGGACGCCGGCCCGCCAGACTGCGGCGCGCGGCTTCGCCGCTCTCTCCAAACCCACGCCCAACCGGCCCCGGGGGGCTTTTGACTTTTCGTTGGGGAGTAGGCTAACATCCTCAGCTTCGATCGGGAGACCCTCCTCATGGCCTGGTTCAAAAAGGAAAAGGCGCCCATCGCCCCCACCGGCGACCGGACGGTGCGCACCGAAGGGCTGTGGCAGAAATGCGAGCAGTGCAAGCAGACCCTTTGGAAGAAGGATCTGGAGCCGACCTTCCACGTCTGTCCCCAGTGCAATTTCCACTTCCGTGTGAGCGCCCGCCAGCGGCTGGACCGCTTCTTCGATCGGGGCCAGTACAAGGAATATGATTGCGATCTCCAGTCGGACGATCCGCTTCAGTTCGTGGACAAGAAGGCCTACCGCCGGCGCCTGAGCGAAATGCAGGCGGCCACCGGCATGAAGGACGCCATCCTGGCGGGAGAGGGAATGGTTGGCGGCAGGACGGTCTGTGTCTGCGCCATGGAGCCTGCCTTCATCAGCGGGTCCATGGGGGTGGTGGTGGGAGAGACGATCACCCGGGCCATTGAACGTTGCCTGCAGCACAAGCACCCCCTGATCATCATCTCCTGCTCCGGAGGGGCCCGCATGCAGGAGGGAGCCCTGAGCCTGATGCAAATGGCCAAGATCACCGGCGCCCTGGCCCAAATGGACCAGGAGCGCCTCCCCTATATCTCGGTGATGACCAATCCGACTACGGGAGGCGTCACCGCCAGCTACGCCATGCTGGGAGATCTCAATATCGCGGAACCGGGGGCGCTCATTGGATTTGCAGGCCCCAGGGTGATCGAGCAGACGATCCGTGAGAAGCTGCCTCCCGGTTTCCAACGGAGTGAATTTCTGCTGCAGCACGGCATGCTGGACGCCATCGTCCAGCGCCAGGACCTGAAGGACTACTGCGTCAAGGCGCTGGAGTTCTTCGGGTATTAGTTAGCCCGCCCTGCCCCTCCCCAGCCCGCGCTTCCCGGCGGGTCGCCCGGCACGGGAGGCGCCTTTGACCCGGGGCACGCACCCGGCCCCTTCCGGCACCCAGCTTCCGACTATGGATTACCTCCAGGCGGTATCCTATCTCTATTCCCTTGGCAACGAAGTGGTCACCGCCAAGCTGGGGCTGGAGAATATCCGGCGCCTGCTGAGCTTCCTGTGCGATCCTCAGGACCGCTTTCCCTCGGTGCTCATTGCCGGCACCAACGGCAAGGGCTCGGTGGCCGCCTTCTGCGAGTCGGTGCTGCGGACCCAGGGATACCGGACCGGTCTCTACACCTCCCCCCACCTGGTCCGCATCCAGGAACGCATCCGCGTCGACGGCCGGGAGATTCTCCCGGAAGAACTGGCTCGCCTGACGGGCGCCGTCAAGGAGGCGGTGGAGCAACTGCTGGCCGGGACCTCCCGCAAAGGCCGCCGCCTGAAGCTGGAGCACCACCCCACCTACTTCGAGATGGTGACGGCCATGGCCTTTCTCCACTTCGCGGAACAAGAGGTCGATATCGCCATCCTGGAGGTCGGCCTGGGGGGACGCCTGGACGCCACCAACCTGGTCGATCCCATCGTCTCGGTGATCACGCCCGTCAGCTACGATCACCAGGCCAGCCTGGGAACCAGCCTGGACGCCATCGCCGGGGAGAAGGCCGGCATCGTCAAGCCCCGCCGTCCGTCCGGACCGGGAAAGCAGCGACAGCTTGCCGTGGTCTGCTGCCACCAGGAGGAGGGGGCGTTGCAGGTCATTCGGAAGCAGTGCCGGGCTGCCGGGGCCCGCTGGATTCCGGCCTTTCAGCACCAGCAATGCCGGCGCGTCCGCCACCGGCTGGACGGCTCCGATCTCGACCTCCAGCCGGTGCTGGGAGCCCGGTTGAAGCTGAGGGTCCCCCTTCCCGGAAGCCACCAGGTCGGAAACGCTCTGGCCGCGGTCCGGACCCTGGAGGTGCTGCACGGCTCCGGCTTTCCCCTGCGTCCCGAAGCCATCACGCAGGGGATCGCCCGAACCCGCTGGCCGGGCCGGCTGGAGGTGCTTCCCACCCGGCCCCGGGTGGTTCTGGACGGCGCCCACAACCCGGCGGCAGCCGAGTCCGTCGCCAGCCACATTCGGGCCTTCCTGTCCCCGCGGCAGGTCCTCCTCATCTACGGCTCTCTGCGGGACAAGGACATCCCCGGCGTGTTCTCCCGCCTGAGTCCACTGGCCAGAGAGGTGATCCTGACCCGGCCCGATTCCGAACGCGCGGCGGCGCCCCGCGACATCGTCCGCAACGGCTGGACCGGAGGACGCACGGTTCGCTGCAGGGCCCGCCTGGAGGACGCCTGGGAGTTGGCCCGGACCATGGCCCACCCGGAAGACACCCTGCTGGTGGCGGGTTCGCTCTACCTGGTGGGAGACGTCAAGCGCCGCCTGGCCGGGTTCGACCGGCCCCGGCCCGCGCCCGAACCCGCCGGCGCCAGCGCAGCCGTTGCTCCTTGCGGCCGGGAAGGCCGCCCGGCGGGAGTGGCCGCCGGAAGCGCCGGCGCCCCCACCCCGAGCGGCAACGCCTACCCCATTCACTGACCGATCGAGGCTCCTCCCTTGTCCCTTCTCGAACCCGTCATCGATCCGAAACCGGATCCCGGAGACCTCGGCCCCGGAGCGACTCCCGCGGGAGCCCTCCACCCGGAGGAATCCCTCCGGCGCCGGGACCGGATCACCATCGGCTCCCTCTCGGGGGCCCACTTCGTCAACGACACCTATGCCAACTTCCTGGGCCCGCTGCTGCCTCTGCTGATGAGCAAGCTGAGCCTGACCATTGCCCAGGCGGGCTGGCTGGGAGCGGTCCTGACGGTCTCCTCCTGCTTCACGCAGCCCCTCTACGGCTATCTGTCGGACCGCTACCTGGTGCGCTTTTTTGCCGTCTTCAGCCCGCTCATCACCACCGTGTTCATGTCCTGCATCGGCATGGCCCCCAACTTCACGGTGCTGGCCCTGCTGCTGGCCGCCGCCGGCATCGGGGTGGCCTCCTTCCATCCCCAGGGAGCCGCCTTGATCGCTGCGGCCAGCCGGGACCGCCGCGGCCTGGGCATGTCCATTTTCATCGGCGCCGGAACCCTGGGTTTCGCCCTGGCCCCGATCATCGTCCCCTACACGGTGGAGCTGTTCAGCCTGGAACGGTCCTATTTCATCATGATTCCGGGGATCCTGGCCTTTGCCGTTCTCTACTTCCTCATCCCACACGACCCTCCCCAGGCCGCCCGCCAGTCCCGGGCCGGCCTGACGGAGCTGCTGCTGCCGGTCTGGCGCCCCATGCTGAATCTCTACCTGCTGGTGGTCATCCGTTCGGCGGTCCAGGTCAGCTTCGTCCATTTCCTGCCGCTCTACTTCTTCCAACAGGGGAACGACCTGATCGCCAGCGGTCGGCTGGCCTCCCTGTTCACGCTCTTCGGCGCCATGGGAGGGTTCACCGGAGGCCTGCTCTCCGACCGGGTCGGCGGCCGCAAGGTGATCATCTTCTCCATGCTGCTGGCCCCGCCCTTTCTGATCGCCTTCTTTCTGACCGAGGGTGCGGTCTCGCGGGCCTGCCTGGCATCGGGAGCCGCCCTGCTGCTTTCCACCCTGCCGGTCAACGTGGTGATGGCCCAGAAGCTGGTGCCGCAACAGACCAGCATGGCCTCGGCCCTGATGATGGGGTTCGCCTGGGGCATGGCCGGAATGGCCATTCCGGTGGTGGGCGCGCTGGCCGACCGGATCGGCCTGGGATCCGCCCTGCTGCTGGTGGTCTGCCTGCTGTCGCTGGGCTTCCTGATCTCCCTGTTCCTTCCCAAGGAACCTGCTCCGGGTGGGGGGACCGGACACCCGAAGGCTTAGCCGAAGACTTAGCCGATTTTCAAAGGAACTGCGATCTGCTAGACTGGAGCCCCGGCGCAGGCCCTGCCAGCCAGGCGCCGTCCCGCCAACCCATGCGCCCGTAGCTCAGCTGGATAGAGCGACAGCCTCCGGAGCTGTAGGCCGCAGGTTCGAATCCTGCCGGGCGTACCACATCTGAAGCCGTCTCCTGATCGCGCCTGCCGGTGAAAAATTAGGGGTGGCTATTGACTGAGGTGCGGTGAGAATGCGACAATTCGTGGGCATAAAAACCGTAGGGTAGAGCGTCTGGCGAGAGGATCAAATCGTGGAGAACCAGTGGATTCAGTGGGTGCCCTTATTCGGGTTCGGATCCGTTGTGACCATCCTCATTGCGATTGTTGGGGTTGGGATTGGCCTGTGGCGCAATGCCAGCATTGCCCATAGAAACATCAGCGACAATATCAACAGGGTGGAATCCAGACTCGAATCCAGAATGCATTCTGAACTCGGAAGCCTGGAATCCAAACTGGGATCCAAGCTGGATTCTGAAATCGGAAGCCTGGAATCCAGACTCGAATCCAGATTGGAATCCGATCTCGGAAGCCTGGGATCTAAACTGGGATCTGAAATGGGAAGCCTGGGATCCAAACTGGAATCCAAACTGGATTCTGAACTCGGAAGCCTGGAATCCAAACTGGGATCCAAGCTGGATTCTGAACTCGGAAGCCTGGAATCCAGACTCGAATCCAGATTGGAATCCGATCTCGGAAGCCTGGGATCCAAACTGGGTTCTGAAATGGGAATTCTGGAACTCGGAAGCCTGGGATCCAAGACTGGGTTCTGAAATGGGAAGCCTGGAATCCAAGCTGGGATCCAAGCTGGGTTCTGAAATGGGAAGCCTGGAATCCAAACTGGGATCCAAGCTGGGTTCTGAAATGGGAAGCCTGGAATCCAGGCTGGGAAGCAGGATTGATAGATTGGGAGGCGAGGTGCACAAATTGGGAGGCGAGGTGCACGAACTGGGAGGCGAAGTACACATACTTCGAGGCGAGGTGCACGAACTGGGAGGCGAAGTACACGAATTGACAGAAGACGTATCCACCATGAAGGTCGACCTGGCCGTGGCAAAAACCGACCTGAAATGGATCAGGAACCAACTGGGAGGCCCGGCAGGGTGAGGGCGCGCCTAGCCCGCATGACGGGAATGAAGATTATCCACGAAGGGGGATGAAAGATAAAAAATATCCACGAAGGGGCACGAAGGACCACGAAGACACACTAAGAAAAACTAAATCAGATAATCCGACGGATGGGGTCGGCGCCTTCGACGCCGACCAGCTTCTGGTCGAGGCCGCTGTAAAAATAGGTGAGGCGGCCCGGGTCCATGCCCATCTGGTGCAGGATGGTGGCGTGCAGGCGCTTGACGTGGAAGGGATCTTCGACGGCGGCGCTGCCCAGCTCGTCGGTCTGGCCCACGCTCACCCCGCCCTCGATGCCGCCGCCGGCCATCCACATGGTAAAGCCGTAGGCGTTGTGGTCGCGGCCGGTGCCCTTTTCGTATTCGGCGGTGGGCTGGCGGCCGAACTCGCCGCCCCACACCACCAGGGTCTCGTCCAGCAGGCCCCGCTGCTTCAAGTCCTTCAGCAGACCGGCGATGGGCTTGTCGGTTTCACGGGCATGCAGGTCGTGGTTGGACTTGAGGTCTCCGTGGGCGTCCCAGTTGGCGTCCCCGTGGTTGCCCCCCGAATAGATCTGAACGAAGCGGACCCCCCGTTCCACCAGCCTTCTGGCCAGCAGGCACTGCCTCCCGAATACTTCCGTATCCTTGCGATCCATCCCGTAGAGGGCCAGCGTCCGGGAGTTCTCCCGCGAGAGGTCGACGGCCTCGGGGGCGTGGCGCTGCATTCTGAAGGCCAGCTCGTAGCTGGCGATTCGCGCGGCCAGGTCGGAGTTGTTCCCGCGGGCCCGGTAGTGCTCCCGATTGTAGGCGCCCAGGCTGTCGAGCATTTCCCGCTGCATTTCGGGGCTGACGCCGCCGGGAGGAGCCAGGTCCAGAATGGGCTTGCCCCGGGAACGCATGACCGTGGCCTGATAGGTGGCCGGCATGTAGCCGCTGCTCCAGTTCTTGGCCCCGCTGATGGGACCGCCCCGCGGATCCAGCATGACCACGAAGCCCGGCAGATTCTGGTTGAGCGTGCCCAGGCCGTAGTTGATCCAGGAGCCCAGGCAGGGGCTGCCGCTGAGGATCCGGCCCGAGTTCATCATCAGCATGGCCGACCCGTGGATGGGCGAGTCCGCCGTCATGGAGTGGAGGAAGGCGATGTCGTCCACGCAGGCGCCCAGGTGGGGAAAGAGGTCGGAGACCCACTTGCCGCACTGTCCGTACTGTTTGAAATTCCAGCGGGGTTCCACGATCCGCCCGCTGTTCCTGTGGCCGGCGCGGCCGAAGGTCTTGACCCTGACCGTCTTGTTGTCCATCCCCTTCATGGCGGGCTTGTAGTCGAAGGTGTCGATTTGGCTGGGTCCACCGTACATGAAGAGGAAAATGACCGACTTGGCCCGGGCCGGGAAATGGGAGGGCCTGGACCGCAACGGATTGTGTAAAGGGGTGAGGCCGTCGGCCGCCAGCGTCTGGCGCTGCAGGAAGCCGTCGTCCCCCAGGGCGGCCGCCAGGGCGACCCCGGTAAAACCGCCCCCGGCCTGCCACAGAAACTCGCGCCGGGTGCGGCCGCAGAAGTCACCCCTCCGCTTGCGGAATTGCCTGTTCTCCATCGCTGCCTCCTGAACCCGCATTTCTCAGCGGGTCGCTGCCTACATGATTATAAGCAGTTTGTCTTCAGTACCTCTGAGTCAAGTATTGTGAATTTTGGTCAGCAATCAACCATTCCTTAATCCGTCTCTTCGTGCCCCTTGGTGGTTCTTCGTGCCCCTTCGTGGATATCTTTTTCTTAGCTTGTTGGTCTGAGTCACGGCCTCGCTAGTCCAGATAGATAAACTCGTTCAGGTTCAGCGCCACCAGGCAGAACAGCTCCAGCGCCTTGTCCTCTCCGGTCCGGTGCTTTTGCCGGAGCGACTCCATCAACTCCAGCCCGCGGGCCACTTCCCGGCCGGTCGGAGGCCGCTGCAGCACCCGGTTCAGGGCCAGCCGGACCCGCGCGGCCGGGTCGCTCCCGCCCTCTTCCCTGACGAAGCCGGCCAGCACCCGGGCCTGCCGGTTCATGAACTCGCCGTTGAGGGTGTGCAGGGCCTGGGTGGGCTGAGTGGTGGAGAAGCGCACCGGGCAGGTGGCGTCGGGGTCGGCTCCGTCGAAGGCCGCGATGAGCGGCACGATCAGGGAACGCTTGGTGTGGATGTAGATGCTCCTGCGGGTCAGGTCCCGCGGCAACGAATCCCCCCAGTTGTGACCCGGCACCGATTGCCCGGCCAGGACCTCCTCGGGAATGACCGGATAGATGCTGGGACCGGTCATGGTCAGGTTGAGGCTGCCGTTGACCGCCAGCACCGAGTCTCGAATCTCCTCGGCCGCCAGCCGCCGCATATCGAACCGCCACAGCAGGCGGTTCTCGGGGTCGCGGGCCAGGGCCTTCTCTTGAGGCCCCGACGACATCCGATAGGCGCTGGACAACAGGATCATCCGGTGGATCGGCTTCAGGCGCCAGCCGCCCTGCATCCATTCCACCGCCAGCCAATCCAGCAGCCCGGGATGGGTGGGGGGCGCGCCTCGAAAGCCGAAGTCGTTGGGCGTCCCCACCAGGCCCCGCCCGAAATGGTATTGCCAGACCCGGTTGATCATGACCCGCGCCGTGAGAGGATTTTCGGGACTGGCGATCCAGCGGGCCAGCGCCAGCCGCCGCCCCGAGGTCTTCCCCTTTGCCGGCGGGCCAAGCTGCGGGCGGGGAGGTGAAAGGACCGAGGGGAAGCCCGGCTCGACCCGCTCTCCCCTGGCGCGATAGCTGCCTCGGGCCAGCACGAAGGTTTCCCGGGGCCGCGGACCCATTTCGGTCACGCAAAGCGCCTGCAGATCCCGGCTGGTTCCGACCTCCCGTATCCACTCCAGGCGTTTCCTGTTTTCGGCATACCCCTCGAGTTGAGCCTCGCTCACCAGCCGGGGCACGCGCCTGGCCAGGATGCCCGCCCGGTTTGCTTCCTGCCGGAAGGCTTCCTTCTCCTCCGCCGTCAGGTCATCCGCGACCAGCTTCTCGATCTTCTCCAGATAGCTCAGCACCGGGGCGGCCTGCCGCTCATACCACCGCCCTCTCCACCTGGCTTCCAGGCGCCTTCGAGACTCCAGGGGAGGACCGATGTCGCAGAGCGAGGCCTCGGCCACCGTCTCGGGCTTGCGCACCCCGTAGCGCTTCATGCCGTGGAAGAAGGCCAGAAAGCGGTAGTAGTCCCGCTGGGGAAGCGGGTCCAACTTGTGGTCGTGGCAGCGGGCGCAGTTGAGCGTCAGGCCCAGGAACACCTGGCTGGTGGTGGTGACGATATCGTCCAGGTCCTCGTAGAGCTCCTGCACCGGGTCGACCGGCTCGTCCTGCCAGAGGCCCAGGCGGTAGAAGCCGGTGGCGATGACGTTTTCGGGAGCGGCCGGTTCCAGCTCGTCCCCCGCCAACTGCTCCAGGACGAAGCGGTCGTAGGGCTTGTCCTCACTGAAGGCGCGGATGACGTAGTCGCGGTAGCGCCACACCAACGGCTTGGGGCCGTCCCGCTCGTAGCTGTTGGACTCGGCGTAGCGGACCAGGTCGAGCCAATGCCTGGCCCAGCGCTCGCCGTACTGGGACGAGGCCAGCAGCCGGTCCACTACCCGGGTGAAGGCGCCGGGGGAAGAGTCGGCCAGGAAGGCCTCCACCTCGGCCGGACCGGGCGGCAATCCGGTCAGGTCGTAATAGGCGCGGCGCAACAGCGCCCCCTTCCCGGCCGGAGGAGAGGGTTCCAGCCCGGCGGCTTCCAGCCTGGCCAGCACGAAGGCGTCGATGGGGGTCCGGACCCAGTCCTGCCGCTCGACCCGAGGGACCCGCGGCCGCCGGGGGCGCTGGAAGGACCAGAAATCCCGGCTCTCCTCCACCCGGGGCGATGTGCCGTTCTCCTCGACCTCGGGCGGGCCGGAGCTCTCTTCCTGTCCGGCAAACTCGGGCTGCTCCAGGGGGTCTTTCGGCCAGGGCGCCCCCATTTCCACCCATCGCGTCAGCAGAGCCACCTGCTCCGGCGGCAACGGCCCTCCGGGCGGCATCTCGGGGCCGGCGTAGTTGATGGCCCGGATCAGGAGGCTGGATTCCAGATCCTCGAGATCGACCGCGGGACCCCGCCGGCCGCCCTGCAGGATAGCGGCCCGGCTGGTCAGGCGCAGCCCGGCCTGGACGGTGGGCTGACCGCCGTGGCAGCCGAAGCAGCGGGTCTCCAGGATGGGCCGGACCTGCTCCTGGAAGAAGGCCGCCTCCGGTTTGGCTTCCGCCTGCTGCGCCCGCACCCATTGGGACCCGGCCGGCGACAGCAGCGCCACCACCCCCAGGGTCCAGCACGGCAATGAGGTCAGGAGGGCGGCTCTCATGGAAATTTCAGTGTTTCTTCGGTGGGATTCGTCGGATAGGATACACCTCTCTACCGCAAAAGGAAACCGCGGGGCGGAGGCGGGCGGGCCAGGCGGCCCGGTTCGGCGGCCGGGTCCGGCAATCCACCCCTGAAACAGCAGCCATGGCCACCCAACGGCACCCCATTCACACCAGACGGCAGGTGTTGGCGGCCGGGTCCCTGGGCCTGGTAGGCATGGGCCAGGCCTCCCTCTCCGGCGGGCAGGCGGCCGAGCGGGCCGCTTCCGCCGCCCCTGCCCGGCCCGGACCGCTCACCGGCGACTCCCCGGTCGTTCGGCCCGGAGAAGCGTCCGCGGTGGGCATGTCGGCGGCGGGCCTCCGCCGGATCTCCGACCGCCTGCGGGAAGAGACCAGCGGCGGCGGAGTGGGCTCGGCCTCCATCCTGGTGGCCCGCCAGGGCAAGGTGGTGCTCCACCAGGGATTTGGAAGGCTGAACCCGAGTCCCGGGGCCCCCGCCACCCGGCCGGACACCATCTACCTGCTGGCCTCCATCAGCAAGCCGGTGAGCGTCTGCGGGCTGATGCTGCTGGTGGAAGAGGGACGGGTGGCCCTTTCCGATCCGGTGCAGCGCCACCTGCCGGAGTTTCAAGGCAGGCTCAAGGAAAGGGTCCGGGTGGGCCACCTGCTCTCCCACACCTCCGGCCTGCCCGACATGGTCCCGGAAAACACCCGGCTGCGCCGGGCCCAGGCTCCGCTGAGCCAATTCGTGGCGGCGGCGCTGCGCACCCCGCTGCTGTTCGAGCCCGGCACCCGCTTCTCCTACCAGAGCATGGGCACGCTGCTGGCCGCCGAGATCGCCGAGCGGGTCTCGGGCATGCGCCTGAGAGACCTGCTGCGGGCCAGGATCTTCCAGCCGCTGGGCATGCGGCGCACCGTGCTGGGCCTGGAGGGCCTCAAGATCGAAGAGACGGCCATCTTCCAGGAAGACCAGGACACGGAGGATTCCCGGCGCTGGGGACCCAACTCGCCCTACTGGCGGGCCATGGGCCACCCCTGGGGCGGCCTGCACGGGACCACCGGCGACCTGGCGGTGCTGCTGCAGACCTTTCTGAACGGCGGCTGCTACGGCCAAGCGCGGGTCTTCTCACCGGCCACCGCGGCGGCCATGACCCGCGACCGGAACGGCGCCGTGGGGGCGCCCTGGGGATACGGCTGGGCCCTGCGGGATTCTCCGGTCTGGAACTACTTCGGGGACCTGGGGACCGCCGGGACCTTCGGGCACGTGGGCATCACCGGCACCGTAGCCTGGGCCGATCCCGGGCGCCAACTGATCTGCGTCCTGCTGAGCAACCGCTCGGCCGCCCATCAGGACGGCTTCCTGCTCAAGAGCATTTCCAACATGGTGCATGCGGCGGTGATTGGGAGGTGAGGTGCGTGTCGAGAGGTCGAGCAATAAAAGATTTATCCACGAAGGGGCACGAAGGACCACGAAGGGCCACTAAGGCGTTGGTGGGGGTTCGAGAGGGTCTGCCACGCATCGGGAAGGGGGAGTAGATGGATACGAAGGGTGGATAACTCTTTTGTTCGTGTTCTTCGTGGAGATGTCAAGATGAACGCCATGGACCGGAGGAGATTTCTCAAGCTGGCCGGAACGGCGGTGGCGGCTGCCGCGGCGCCCTGGCCGCTGCCGGCCGGGGCCTCGGGACCCAGGAGGATCGCCGCCCTGGCCACCACCTACCACGTTCGCTCCCACGCCGACAATTTCATCACCCGCTTCCTGGAAGGCTACTGGATCAACGACCGCTACTACCCGCCTCCCTGCCAGGTGGCCTCGCTCTACGTGGAGCAGGAGCACCCCGCCGACATCAGCGCCCGCCTGGCCGGGAGCTGGGGGGTGGCCCGCTACCCGACCATCCGGGAGGCGCTCACCCTGGGCGGAGACACCCTGGCGGTGGACGGCGTCCTGCTCATTGCCGAGCACGGCGACTACCCCACCAACGTCAGGAACCAGAAGCTCTACCCCCGCCACCGCTACCTGGAGGAGATCGTAAGGGTCTTCCGCCATTCGGGCCGGGCCGTGCCGGTGTTCAACGACAAGCAGCTCTCCTACGACTGGGATCAGTCCAGGCAGATGGTTGACTGGTCCAGGGAGCTGGGATTTCCGCTGATGGCGGGGTCCTCGGTATCGGTGACCTTCCGCCGGCCCGAGCTGGACTTTCCGCTGGAGACCCCCATGCAGGAGGCCATGGCCGTGGGCGGCGGCTGGGTGGCCGACGGCGGACTGTTCCATCTGCTGGAAACGCTGCAGTGCTTCGCCGAGCGCCGCCAGGGCGGCGAGACCGGGGTGAAGGCGGTGCAGTTGCTGGCCGACGAGGCCGTGTGGAAGGCCGCCGCCGAAGGACGGTTCAGCCGCGGGCTGCTGGAGGCCGCCCTTTCGCGCGGAACCAAGGTGACGCCGGGGCCGGTGGAGGAGAAGGCCGAACGGCCGGTGGCCTGCCTGGTGGAGTACAGCGACGGCTTTCGCGGCAGCGCCCTGGCCCTGGGCGGCAAGGCGGCGGAGTACCTGGCGGCGGTCCGGATCGAAGGGCGGCCGGCGCCCCCATCCACCCTCTGCTACATCCCCATCGAGAATTCCAACAACTTCAGTCCGCTGGTGGACTCCATCGGGCGCATGTTCACCCGGGGCAGCCTGGATTACCCGGTGGAGCGAACCCTGCTGACCAGCGGGACCCTCTCCTTTCTGATGGAGTCCTGGTACCGCGGCCAGGTTCGCATCGAGACGCCCATGCTGAACATCGCCTACCGCGGACCCGAAACTTCCTACTATGCCCGCGGCCGGGGGTCCTGAGATGAGAGCTCCCGGAATCTACGCCAACCACACCCAACTCTTCGACCTGGTGGAGCGCCGCGCCCCCATCGTGAAGGTGGCGGGCGGTTTCGGACGGCTGACCGGGCCGGTCTTCAGCCGCATCGGTTATCTGCTGTTCAGCGATTCGCGCGGCGGCAGGATCTGCAAGTGGACCATCCCCCCCTGGGAAGAGGAGCCCCTGGGAGGCAGGCTCACCACCTTTCAGCTCTCCTCCGGCGAACCCCAAGGGATCACCTTCGACCATCAGGGCCGGCTGCTGGTCTGCGAAAGGAACCCCGGCCGGGTGGTGCGCCTCGAAAAGGACGGAAGGACCACCGTGCTGGCCGACTTCTACCGCGGCCACCCCCTGGGCGCTCCCGACGACCTGGTCTATAACATCGACGGCAGCATCTTCTTCAGCGCCCGCCCCGCTCCGGAGAGCTTCCGAGCCCGCCCGCCAGGGGACCGGCGGGACGTCACCACCCTCCCCCGGCCGGCCGTCTACCGCATCCCCCGCTCTCAGATCCCCGGCCCCATCCGGCTGGAACGAGCCTCGGGGGAATGCCGCCTGCCGGCGGGGGTGGCCCTGGGCCCCAGGCAGAACCGGCTCTACCTGGCCGATGCCGGCCTGTGGAATATTCGAGTGCATCCCATCCGCGAGGACGGGACTCTGGGAAAGGGCCGGGTCTTCGCCGAGTTCCCCTCGCAGGACCCGGGAATCCCGGGCGGCCTCAAGACCGACGAGCAGGGCCACCTTTACGCCTGCGGTCCGGGAGGCCTGTGGGTGTTCTCTCCCGAGGGCGCCCACCTGGGCACCATCGTCACCCCCGAGCCCCCCACCAACTGCGGTTGGGGCCGAGGGTTCCGGGGCCTCTACCTCACCACCGGGACGTCGCTCTACTACGTTGCCACCCAGGCGACCGGGACCCGCACCTATTGAGCAGCGGTGCTCATCCCCAGTAGAGGCGGGAGGCGTTCCCACCCATGATGGCCCAGACCTCTTCCCGGGACAGAAAGGGGGCGATGCGCTCCAGCCACTTCAAGGCCCTGCGGTAGCCGGACTTCAGCAGCACGTGGGGAAAATCGCTGCCCCAGATCAGCCGGCCGGGACCGAACTGATCGTAGAGGACCCGCAGCAGCTCGGCGCAGTCCCGGTGGGGATAGGGCTGGCGCGAGCAGTAGTAGGCCCCCGAAACCTTCACCCGGACGTTGGGGAGATCGGCCAGTTGGAGCAGCGGCTGATAGACTGCCGTCCTGGGACCGGCGCCGACCGGCGGATGGGCCATGTGGTCGATGAGAAGGGGCACCTCGGGGAACCGGCGGGCCAGTGCGGCCGCCTCCGGCAGGTGGGCGAACCCCGTCAGCAGGTTCACCACCACCCCCAGCCGCGCGGCCGCCTTCCACAGTCCATAGGTGGAGGGGTGGCCGAAGACGTCGGCCTCCCCGGGCACCTCGGGGCGCAGCCTCAGCCCCTTGCACCCTCTTTTCCCGGCCCAGTACTCCAGCCGTTCGGCCGCGTCCGGCTTGCGGGGATCCACCACGCAGACCGCCTTGAAGCGGTCGGGCTCGCCCGCGGCGGCGTCGGCCACGTAGCTGTTGTCCTCCCCCGGGTAGAGGGGCTGCACCAGCACGGCCCGGTTCACCCCATGTTCCTCCATGTACTGGGCGAACAGCTCCAGGGGCACGTCGCACAGGGGGCTGACGGTGGTGCCCCCCGGGTCGGGATAGTCGGGCGCCGGTCTCCACACGTGCAAGTGAGCATCCACGATCAAGGCTGCCTCCAGTTCGATCCATGGGGCGGAAGTGAGAATTCTACGAGAGATCGTGGCCCGAGGCAAGGGAGATAAGGTCCAAAAACCGCGAATAGCGACAGGTGGAAAGCAGTCCAATGGCTGGCGCCTGGGAGCACCCTGCTGTCGCCGCCTTCGCGGCGTTGCCCGGACCGCTGATAGTCACTCACGGGACGCCGCGTTTGCCCCCCTCCGGCTTGAGCGCTGAACCAAGCTTCTTGCCCGATTCCTTGGCACGATGTAAACCATGTTCCCGGTCTTATGTGTGGTCGAAGGCATCTCCTGGGAGCGCGGGCGTCCCGCCCGCACAATGACTGGCACCGCCTCGGGCATCTCCTCCACCTGGATCGACCCAACAGCGCCCTGGCTCTCCTTCGGCCTGGCCGTTGCGGTTACTGCCGACGTAGTGGCTGCCTGCAAAGCCGCGCGGAAGCTCAGCGACCACCATAAGCAACAGCATGCGGGCGGGACGCCCGCGCTCCCGGGTGTCACTTCCCCCTTGAGGGGGAGTCCCCACCCGAACCCCCGGGCTGGCGCCCGGGAACGGCAGCCCAACCCCCACAACCACAGTTCCAGTTGACGCCCTTCAGCGTGCTTCCATAAGATGGGGGGCTTCGGCCCGGACCCAGACCCGCCGGGGCCGCCTCTTTCCATGCGCATCGGAATCGACATCGGGGGCACCTTTACCGACATCGTGTGCGTCACGCCCGAGGGCTCCCTGCTGGTGCGCAAGGTCCCCTCCACCCCCGACGACTACAGCCGCTCCGTGCTGGAATGCCTGCCCGGCATCTTCCAGGAGGCAGGTTCGGGGCCGGGCCAGGTCCAGGAGGTGATCCACGGGACCACGGTGGCCACCAACGCCCTGCTGCAGGGGAGCGGGGCCCGCACCGCCCTGATCACCACCCAGGGGTTTCGGGACGTGCTGGAGCTGCGGCGCATCCGCATGCCGGAGCTCTACAACTGGGACTGGGACAAGCCACCCGACCTGGTCCCCCGCCGCCTGCGTCTGGAAGTCCGGGAACGGGTGGATGCCCGGGGCACGGTGGTTCAACCCCTGGATAGCCGGCAGGCCGAGCAGGCGATCGACGAGATCGCCGCCGCCGGGGTCGAGTCGCTGGCCGTCTGCCTGATCAATGCCTACGCCAACCCGGCCCACGAGGAGGAGCTGGCCGCCCTGGTCCGCCGGAAGCATCCACATCTGCCGGTCAGCCTTTCCAGCCGGATTCTGCGGGAAGTTCGGGAGTATGAGCGCACCGCCACCGCGGTGGTCAACGCCTACGTGCTGCCGATCGTCCAGCAGTACGTGCAGTCTCTGCAAACAGCCTTCGCCAGGCTGGGCATGGGGGCGCCCCTGCTCATCATGCAGTCCAACGGCGGCGTGATGACCGCCGAGGCCTGCCGGCGGCAGCCCGTCTACATCATCGAGTCGGGTCCGGCGGCCGGGGTGATCGCCTCCCAGGCGCTGGCCAGCCGCATGAACCTGGACAACGTCATCACCTTCGACATGGGGGGCACCACCGCCAAGGCCTCCATCATCGAGGAAGGGGCCCTGCAGATCGCCGCCGAGTACGAAGTAGGGTCCTCGCTCTCCAGCGTCAGCCGCCTCATCAAGGGCGGCGGGCACCTGATCCGCATTCCGGCCATCGACGTGGCCGAAGTGGGCGCCGGGGGAGGCAGCATCGCCTGGCTGGACGCCGGCGGGGCCCTGAACATCGGTCCGCGCAGCGCCGGGTCGTCGCCGGGACCGGTCTGTTACGACCAGGGAGGGACCGAGGCCACCATCACCGACGCCAACCTGCTGCTGGGGTACATCAACCCCGAGGGGCTGGTGGGCGGCGGCCTGCCCCTCAACCGCCGCAAGGCCGAGCAGGCCCTCTCCGAACAGATCGCCGCCCCCCTGGGGCTGGACCTGATCCAGGCGGCCTACGGTGTCCACCTGTTGGCCGACGCCACCATGATCCGGGCCGTGCGGGCCGTCTCCACCGAGCGCGGCCGCGACTTGAGGGAGGCCGTTCTGTTCGCCTTCGGCGGCAGCGGCCCCATCCACGCCTGCGGCATGGCGGGCTCCCTGGAGATGAGCCGGGCCGTGGTCCCCCTCCACCCCGGACTGTTCAGCGCCTTCGGGCTGCTGGCCGCCGACATCGAGCACCATCGGGTCCAGACCTGCTACCAGGACTCCCGCACCGCCGACCTGGAACGGCTCAACCAACTCATGGACCACATGCAGGCCGAGGTGACCCGGCTCCTGGAGGAAGAGGGGTTCTCTTCCAGCGACATCCACATCCTGCGCAAGGCCGACCTGCGCTATTCCGGCCAGTCCTTCGAGCTGTCCCTCCCCGTCCCCGAGGGTCCCCTGGACGCCGGCGCCATCCGCCGCCTGGAGCAGGCCTTCGACGAGGAGCACCACAGGACCTATGGCCACCGCGCCCATCCGGGAGAATCCTATACGCTGGTCAACCTCCGCCTGATCGGCAGGGTGGCCCGGCGGCGCAGCCCGCTGGGGGATGCGGCGCCCGCCGCCAACCGCCCCGCCCGCTCCCACCGCCGGGCCTACTTCGGCCCCGGCCACGGCTGGATGGAGTCCCCGCTGCTGGCCAGGATCGATTTGAGGAACCCCCGCCAGGGCCCTCTGCTGATCGACGAATTCGACACCACCATCGTGGTCCCTCCCGGCTGGGAGGCCCGGGCCGACGGCTCCGGGAACCTGTCGCTGCGTCTGGCCGAGCCCTCCGAAGGAGAGAACCGGCCCGGAGACCCCCTGCCATGAACCCTCAAAGCGATTCCGGAGTCGACCCCATCACCCTGGGCCTGATCCGAAACTATCTCAGCAGCGTCGCCGACGAAATGGCCAACACCGTGATCCGGACGGCCTACTCCACGGTGATTCGAGACTGCATGGACTTTTCCACGGCCCTGTGCGACCGCGAGGGCCGGATGATCTCCCAGGGAGTCACCATCCCCTTCCAGTTGGGCTCCATTCCCTTTGCCCTGGCGTCCACTTTGAACAAGTACCGGGGGCGAGTCCGCCCGGGTGACGTGTTCATCATGAACGACCCCTTCGACGGAGGCATTCACCTGCCCGATATCTTCATCTTCCAGCCGGTCTTCCATCGGGATTCCCTGGTGGGCTTCTCGGCCGTGGTGGCCCACCACCTGGACGTCGGAGGACGGGTGCCGGGCAGCGCCGCCTGCGACAACACCGAGATCTTCCAGGAAGGACTGCGCCTGCCTCCGCTGAAGCTCTACGAGGAGGGCCGCCCCTCGGAAAGCATCTTTCAGATCCTGGAGAAGAACGTCCGGGTCCCGGTGATGACCCTGGGAGACATCCGGGCCAAGCTGTCGGCCTGCAAGACCGGCGAAAAGGGCCTGCTCAAGCTGGTGGACCGCTACGGGCCGGACGTCCTGGACCGCTACTACGAAGAGCTGCTGGACCTGACCGAGAGAGTGGTGCGGGCCGAGATCCGCTCCTGGCCGGACGGGGAATATGTCTTCGAGGACTACCTGGACAACGATGGGGTGGACGCGGGCACCATCCCGCTCAAGGTGAAGCTGAGCGTGCGGGGGGACTGCCTGGAAATCGACTTTACCGGGAGCAGCCCACAGGTGAAGGGCGGCATCAACTCGCCCTTCCCCTTCACCGTCTCCTGCTGCGGCTACGCGGTGCGCTCCATGATGCGGGCCGACATTCCCAACACCTCGGGCTTCTTCCGCCCCCTGGAGGTCATTGCCCCGGAGGGCTCCATCCTGAACCCGGTCATGCCGGCGGCTTCCAGCATGCGGGGAGTGGTGGGCTTCCGCCTGTCGGACGCGCTGTTCGGCGCCCTGGCCCAGGTCCTGCCCGACCGGGTGCCGGCCGCGGGCGAGGGAGGCAACTCCCTGATCCTGATCGGCGGCTACAGCAACCGGCGGGAACCCTTCGTCATGTTCGACCTGGTGGCGGGGACCTGGGGGGCCCGCCCCACCAAGGACGGCAACGACGGCCTGACCAATCCCGGGGCCGTCATCTCCAACATCCCGGCCGAGTTGATGGAGCTGGAATACCCGGTGCGGCTGGAACAGTACGCGCTGGCCCCCGACAGCGGCGGGGCCGGCCGTTACCGGGGCGGCCTGGCAGTGGTTCGGGACTGGCGCTACCTGGGGGAGAAACCGGCCAACCTGACCATCCGCTCCGACCGCAGGGAGCATCTGCCCTACGGCCTCTACGGCGGCCAACCCGGGGCGGGCTCCATGAGCATCCTGAATCCGGGCGGGGAGGACGAGCGCACCCTCCCCACCATGGTGACCGAGACCATTCAGCCGGGGGAGCTCCTCCGCCACATCCAGCCCGGAGGCGGCGGCTGGGGGGACCCCATGAGCCGCGACCCGGAAGCGGTCCGCCAGGACGTCCTGGACGGCAAGGTGTCTGCGGAGGCAGCCCGGGATTCCTACGGGGTGGTCCTGCGCCCCGGCAGCCTGGAGATCGACCCGGAGGCCACCCGGCAGCGGCGAGAGAAGATTCGCGACGGGCGTGATAATCCGCGACGCTCATAAAAGAGTAATCCACGAAGGGCTCCGAGGAATCCGTGACGGGGTGAAAAGAGTTATCCACGAAGGGGCACGAAGGACCACGAAGGGCCACTAAGGCGTTGGAGGAGAGTCGAGAGGGTTCTGCCAATGGATGCAAAGGGTTAAGGATTTATTCCTGAAGACACTCCAAGGCGTTGGAGGAAAATTGAAAGGGGTCCGTGAAGGGCCACGAAAAAAACGGGAATTATGTAGAAAAGTGCCGAACCGGCAACCTCATTCGTTCCGCTTCGGGCGGTCGATCCAGCGGATCTTGACGGGCTCTGTAAGAGCCTTAACCGCCTCGTCAAAGCTGGCGGGAACGCGCGCGTCGGCGTTCAGTTCACGGCGGGAGGGTTGATAGGAGGAGCGCACCAGTTCGACGGTGCGGGGCTTGGTGGGTTTTGTTTTTTTGGTAGGGGGTGTCATGGCGTGCCTCAACTTGACAGAGCTTGGTCCAGGAAGCCCCACATATATGCTTCGCCATCAATCTGGCCCCGCTGGTATTCCACCCTGCTGCTAAGCCTGTCTATAACCTCTTTTTGGCGTGCTTCCTGAAGTCTTTGAAATTCTTTCCTGATTGCAGCTTTGGCTTGGGGAGAGGTGTGGCGCATAGCTACAGCGATTGCGTGGCTTAGCACATCAACACGGTTTTGAAGTTTCCCCAAATTATAGTGGGCAAATAGCACTTCGTCTGGCATCGTCTCCCCTTTCGCTTCTACTCAGTTGTTACTGCGTGGGCCGCCAAACTGGTTCTTGATCCAATTAATGTTTGTTGTGGCCTTGGCCATATCAGTATTTAGGCTGGCAACCTCACTAGCCAGGTAATCGAACTTACCGTCAAACCGAGCAGTTACCCCATCCACCTTGCTGTCGAGCTTGGTGTCCAGTCTGGCTATGTTCTCGCCAATGGTCTTGTGAGCGTTTCCAGCATTGCGCCACAGCCCTATGCCTACCCCGAAAATTGCAATGAGTATGGTCACAACGGAACCAAAGCCAAACAGGGGTAACCACTGAAGCCACTGGTTATCCATGGACCGCTCCTTTCGCCTTACTCTACCGGGTACTGGACGGCATGCCAACTCCATTGTATCACGCCTACCTTCATCAATAGTATTGCTTGGGGCCTCTATAGATTCCTCTCCAGCTCATCAAATCAGTAGGGATGGAGGCGGCTTCGAATCCAATCACCAAGTCACTCCAAAGCCTGCCATTACACTCATCGCCAGTCCAGCCACAACGGTGCGGGAGATACCTCACCATTGCCAGTGCAGCGCTGGCGGTTCGAGTGGAACGGCGAAGTCGCGGCAGCAGGTAGCCGTGGGCGTGAGCCCATGGAAAAGGGCGACTCCAACGCCGAGCCGCGTAGGCGGCGACAGCAGGTGACCGTGGCGTGGGCGGGGTCGTTTTGGTAACGTTGTGCGGTCCGGGACCCGGCCCCTAATTCGCCGCCTTCGCGGCTACTACAGCGCGGAATTCAGACGACCCCGGGCTTCCGCCCGGGGCTACACGAGACCGCAGCTCCGCTGCTCTATAAGGAAGGCTTGTAGGTGGCGTTTGCTTGTTTGAGCCACGCCAACCGCGGCTTCGCCGCTCCTCCTAAATCACGACACTGCAAGGGGAAACGTGCTTTTTTTGTTGGGATAATGGCCCGGGCGCCAGCCCGGCCACCTACAACTAACCACTAATCACTGCCTTTCTCACGCCCGGTTGCCGCCGTAGGCGCCTTGAATCAGGTCTCCCTGCTGGAACCGCGACAGCGCGAAGCGGCTGATGTCGGCGGTGCGGGCCTGGCCGCCGGCGATCTCCTCGGCCATCAGCTCACCCACGCCGGGGGCGATCTTGAAGCCGTGGCCGCTGAAGCCCGCGCACATGTAGAACCCCTCCACGCCCTCCACCTTCCCCAAAATGGGGTTCCAGTCCGGGGTCACGTCGTAGAGACCGGTATAGGCGTCGATCGCCAGCGCCCTGCCGAAGGAGGGGAAACGCTGCAGGAACCGGTCCCGGGTCTCGCGGATGAAGTCGGCGTCGGCCGACCGCTCGAAGCGTTCGGGATCCACCTGCCGGTACTCCTTGGGATATCCCCGGCCCACCAGGGTGCGCAAAGCCCCGTGAGGGCGGTAGTAAATGGCCTTGGCCATGTCCGAAAACACCAGCCGGGGAGGACCGCCCACCTCGGCGGTCTCCATCAGGATCTCCTCCTCCCGGGTCACCTGGATGGGCGCCTCCACCCCGGCCCAGCGGGCCACCCTGCCGGCCCAGGGACCGGCGGCGTTGACCACCACCCCGGTCGAGATCTCCCCCTCCCCGGCAAGCACGCCGGCGATCCGCCCCCCTTCGACCCTCAAGCCCTCGGCGGGGGTCAGGGACAACAGTTGGCCGCCCCGGTCGCGGAAGCGCTGCACGTAGGCGGCGGTGGTGGCATGGGGGTCGGCGTAACCCGCCCCCGGCTCCCAGGCGATCCGGTCGACGCCGCTCAAGTCGATCCGAGGCTCCATCTCCCGCAACTGCCGCCGGTCGATCTCGCGGGTGTCGATGCCCAGGCTGCGCTGCATCTCCAGGTTGCGGCTGAAGCCCTCGGAGACGTATTCGGGAACCAGAAAGGCCCAGCCGCAGTTCACGAAACCCGGGCTGCCGCCGATCTGGTCGTCGAAATGGTGGAAGATCTCCAGCGACCGCTTCACCAGCCGCACCAGGTCGGGATGGGAATAGTGCTGCCGGATGATGGCGGCCGAACGGCCCGTCCCTCCGGAGGCAATCAGCCCCTTCTCCAGCAGGACCACCTTCCGCAGTCCGGCCCTGGCCAGGTTGAAGGCCGTGCTGGCCCCGTTGACTCCGGCCCCGATCACCACCGCGTCGGCTGTCTTGACCACCTTGCCTCCTTTCCCGGCATGCCCGACGGGCCGCCGCTGAAGGGGGAAGACCATTGGGCGTTCCGCCGCCTTGCGGCCCTATTTCTTCCGGCCTTGCGCCTGGCCGAACACATCCCGGTAGCCGCCGGCCCGCTGCCGGATGTCGGCGGCCGGCAGCAGGTCCCGGATGACGGCCACCGAGTCCACTCCCGACTCGAACAGCGGCCGGACGTTCTCCAGGGTGATCCCGCCGATGGCCACCAGCGGCTTGGTGACGTGCTCCCGGATGGCTTGCAGCTCCTGCCGGCCCACCACCGGATCGGGATTTTCCTTGGTCCGGGTGGGAAAGACCGGCCCGATGGCAACGTAATCCACCGGGCTGTCCTCGGCCTGGCGGGCCTGCGCCAGCCCATGGGTGGAGAGGCCGATGATGGCCTGCTCCCCCAGAATCCTGCGGGCCTCGACGGCCGGCAGGTCCTCCTGTCCCAGGTGAACCCCGTCCGCCCCGCTGAGCCAGGCCAGGTCGGCGCGGTCATTGACGATGACCTTCAGCGAAAGCGGCCGGGCCAGGGCCACCAGCCGGCGGCACTCTTCGAACAGGTCCCCGGAAGAAAGGTGCTTGCCTCTCAGTTGGACCCATTGCACCCCGGCGCCGGCCAGCTCGGTCAGCATCGCTTCGAGCGGCCGCCGCAGCACCGAGAGGTCGATGATGGGGTAGAGCGGGAAAAGGCTAGCCCGCATTTCTCACCGGGGGGCGTGACAATGGCGCAGGAATTTTTCCCTCAGCGCGTGCTCGCGAGCGAAGAGCGTAGCGGTTTCTACGTTCGAGGGAACATGTGCGCGCTGAGGGAAAAAGGACAAGCCAGATCGCGCCCAGTGCCGTCTGTACCCGCAGGCCCCAAAAACAGGGGCAAAAAGGTGCTGAAGATAAACGGTCTTTCATAGAGTATCCAGCGACCCGGTGAAAAATGCGGGCTTTGTGCCTGGGGACGGCAAGGGTCGGGGAGAAGCGGCGCCCTGCCCCGGCGGGTGTGTCCGGGGACGGCCCCCGGCGGGCCGGGGGGCGGGTCAGGCGTAGCGCTCCATGAACCCGGTATCCAGGCGGCCGGCCAGGAAATCGGGCTCAATCATGATCCTCTGGTGCAGCGGAATCGAAGTGTGTACACCTTCGACTATGAACATCTCCAGGGCCCGCTCCATCCTGCGAATGGCTTGCGGCCGGCTGGGGGCATGCACCACCAGCTTGGCGATCAGGGAGTCGTAGTAGGGGGAGACCTGGAATTCGGAGTAGACGGCCGTGTCCACCCGCACTCCGGTGCCTCCCGGCACATGGAAGGCGGTGATCCTCCCCGGAGAGGGCCTGAAGGTCTCCGGGTCCTCGGCGTTGATGCGGCATTCGATGCTGTGGCCGCGCAGCCTGAGAGGCTCCTCCAGCTCCAGGGGCTCTCCGGCGGCCATCCGGATCTGCAACTTGACCAGATCGACCCCGGCGACCATCTCGGTGACGGGATGCTCCACCTGAATCCGGGTGTTCATCTCCATGAAATAGAAGTTGCGGTCCTCGTCCACCAGGAACTCGACCGTTCCGGCGCCGGAGTATCCCACCTCGGCCAGGGCCTCTTCCACCTGCCTGCCGACCCGTTCCCGGCACTCCTCATCCACGATCACCGACGGCGATTCCTCGATCAGCTTCTGGTGGCGCCGCTGGATGGAACATTCCCGCTCCCCGAAGTGAACCACCTTGCCGTGCCGGTCTCCCATCATCTGAAACTCAATGTGGCGCGGCTTTTCCAGGTACTTCTCCAGGTAGAGGTCGGCTACCCCGAAGGCCAGCCGGGCCTCGTTCTCGGCCGTGGAGTAGGCGACGGACAGCTCGCTCTGGCTGCGCACGATTCTCATGCCGCGCCCCCCTCCCCCGGCCGCGGCCTTGACCATGACGGGATAGCCGATGCCGGAGGCGACCTCCATCGCCTGCTCCAGGGACTCCAGGGCCCCCTGGCTCCCCGGCAGCACCTTCAGGCCGGCCTGAACCATGCGGGCGCGGGCCCGAGCCTTGTCTCCCATCAGCCGGATCACCTTGGGCGAGGGTCCGATGAAGCGGACGTTGCAGGCTTCGCAGACCTCCGCAAAGTAGGCGTTCTCGGCCAGGTAGCCGTATCCCGGGTGAACGGCGTCCACGTCGGTGATCTCGGCCGCACTGATGACGCTGGGGATCTTCAGGTAGCTCTCCGAGCTCCGGGCCGGACCCACGCAGACCGCTTCGTCGGCGAAGCGGACGTGCAGGGAGTCCCTGTCGGCCTCCGAAAAGATGGCTACCGTCTTGATGCCCAGCTCGCGGCAGGCGCAGATCACGCGCAGGGCGATCTCGCCACGGTTGGCCACCAGGATCTTCTTGAACATGACGACTTCCGACGGTTTCGGGGTATTTTGCCCCGCCTTCCCGGAGTTCGAGGAGGGGTTCAGGCTGGAGGGGGGACCGGCAGGGCGGGTGGCGCGGTCCCGCGGAATGGCTCCGGCCCGGCCGAGGACACCCGGTCCGGCCAGGGGTCACCCCGTTCGGCGAATCCCGATAAGCGCCTGATTGTACTCCACGGGCTCGCCGTTGTTCACATAGATCTCCGCGATTTCCCCATCGGCGTCCGAGGGGATCTCGTTCATAAGCTTCATGGCCTCGACGATGCACAGGATCTGCCCGGATCGCACCCTGTCCGCTACCTGAACGAAGGGATCGGAGCCCGGCTTGGCTGACCGGAAGAAGGTCCCCACCATGGGGGATCGAATCAGGTGCAGGTCGGGCTCGGCGGCCGCGGCAGGGGGTGTCTCCACGCCCGCGGGGGTTTCCGGAGCGGCCGCTCCCGGCAGCACCGGGCCGGTTCCGCCGACGGAGGTCTCCACGGTCAGGGAGGGCGATCCGGCCTCCGACGAGGGCGCCTCCTTGCGGATTCTGATCTTGACACCGGTCCGCTCCAGCTCGAGCTCGGTGATTCCACTGTCGCAAACCGCCTGAATCAACTCCCTGATCTGTTCGATGTTCATCCGGTCGCTCCTCGTTCCTCCCGGCCGCGGGAGAGGCAGCCTCGGCCGGAATAGCCGCTAAGTATAGCCAGAGCCACCGGCAATTACAATCGGTTTCCGATTGACACACAACGGCTTAGGCCGCGCTTCCCTGCCGGGGGGGAGTATTCCAATGGCCTGCGCCCGGCTTACGCCCACGGCCAAGTGCTGCCGCCGCTTCGCGGCTCGGCCGTGGAGCTACTCGGTTCCATGGGCTCACGCCCACGGCTAAGTGCTGCCGCCGCTTCGCGGCTCTACTCGAACCCCCGGGCTGACGCCCCGGAGATGATCGATTAATCAACTCCTTTCCCGCCCGATGTTGCCGGGTATTCCCGCCAGTGCTCTGCCCACGCCTACGCCTGGGGTTACCCGCTGTCGCCGCCTTCGCGGCTCGACCGCTGAGTTGCTCCGTTCCATGGGCTCACGCCCACGGCTAAGTGCTGCCGCCGCTTCGCGGCTCCACTCGAACCCCCGGGCTGACGCCCCGGGGATGATCTATCAAATAGTCGTCGGCCAATCGTTGTGTCGGCTTTCAGGGTGTGCCGCGATTTATTTGCCGGGTTCCGAATCCCGTTCCCTTTCCAAACCTGTCCCGCCTACGCCTGCGGTTACACGCTGCCGCCTGGGGTTACCTGCTGTCGCCGCCTTCGCGGCTCGGGCGTGGAGTTGCTCGGTTCCATGGGCTCACGCCCACGGCTAAGTGCTGCCGCCGCTTCGCGGCTCCACTGGAACCCCCGGACTGACGCCCGAGGGGATTGTCTATTTAAATCGTCGGCCCCCGAACGAGTCGGCGTTGCAGGGAGAGCCGCTCTCCGTGGGCTGGCGCCCGGGGATGATCTATCAAATAGTCGTCGGCCAATCGTTGTGTCGGCTTTCAGGGTGTGCCGCGATTTATTTGCCGGGTTCCGAATCCCGTTCCCTTTCCAAACCTGTCCCGCCTACGCCTGCGGTTACACGCTGCCGCCTGGGGTTACCTGCTGTCGCCGCCTTCGCGGCTCGGGCGTGGAGTTGCTCGGTTCCATGGGCTCACGCCCACGGCTAAGTGCTGCCGCCGCTTCGCGGCTCCACTGGAACCCCCGGACTGACGCCCGAGGGGATTGTCTATTTAAATCGTCGGCCCCCGAACGAGTCGGCGTTGCAGGGAGAGCCGCTCTCCGTGGGCTGGCGCCCGGGGATGATCTATCAAATAGTCGTCGGCCAATCGTTGTGTCGGCTTTCAGGGTGTGCCGCGATTTATTTGCCGGGTTCCGAATCCCGTTCCCTTTCCAAATCTGCCCAGCTGTCGCCTGGCGTTATCCGCTGTCGCCGCCTTCGCGGCTCGGGCGTGGAGCTGCTCGGTTCCATGGGCTCACGCCCACGGCTAAGTGCTGCCGCCGCTTCGCGGCTCCACTCGAACCCCTGGGCTGACGCCCGGGGGATTGTCTATTTAAATCGTCGGCCCCCGAACGAGTCGGCGTTGCAGGAAGAGCGGCTCTCCGTGGGCTAACGCCCGGGGGACTATTTTTTTAAAATTCCTGTCCCCCGGCAGTGTTGCGATTTTGGGGAGAACGGCGAAGCCGGCTCACCCGAGGAAACGTTCCCTACAGGTCTTCCTTATTGAGCGGCGTAGCCGCGGCAGCACTTAGCCGTGGGCGTAAGCCCATGGAAAGCTCGGCGTAGAGTTGAGCCGCGTAGGCGGCGGCAGCAGTCATCCCTGGTGTTCCGTCTCGAACAGGTAGCGAGGATCGAACGCGATGCGGTGTTGTTTCAGAAACTCTATGTATCCTTCCCGAAACGTCCTGACCCGATGATGAACAGGCAATTCCCGGGCGCCAGCCCGGGGTTCGAGTGGAGCGGCGTAGCCGCGGCAGCACTTAGCCGTGGGCGTAAGCCCATGGAAAGCTCGGCGTTAGAGTTGAGCCGCGTAGGCGGCGGCAGCACGTAGCCCCAGGGCGTCAGCCCACGGAATACGTCAACTCCACCCCCAAGCCGCGTAGGCGGCGGCGCATAGCCCCTCTTCCTCCGACAGCCGCGCCTTACAGAATGCGCGGGGAGAGGAAGAAGACCAGCTCCCGGGTTTCCTGGACCAGGGAGCGGTTCCTGAACAGGACACCCACGACCGGGATGTCGCCCAGCCCGGGCACCTGACTGCGGCTGTGCTGCCGGCTGTCGATGAGGATTCCCCCGATCACCACTGTTCCTCCGTTTTCCACCTGGATGGTGGTGGTGGTCTGGTGGGTGTTGACGGTTGGGATCCCCTGAACCTGGCGGGAAAAATCAGGGGTGGAATTTTCGATGTCTACGCTCAGCAGGATGGCGTCCTGCCGGATGATCTGCGGGGTCACGGTGAGGCGCAGCACGAAATCGATGAACCGGGCTGAGACCGTGTTGTTCACGGTGGTCTGGATCGGGATCTGCACCCCCTGCTTGACCACGCCTTGCACGTTGTTCTGGGTCAGGATCTTGGGCTTGGAGAGCAGCTTGGCATCCCCCTTGCGCTCGGCGGCGGTGATGAGGGCGTCGAGGACGAAGTCGGCCGCCAGACCGGCGGCAAGGGTCAGGGGGCTGGCGGGAGCGCCGGTTTTCAAATCGAGGCTCAGCCGCGGCCGCCCCTCCACGGAGGCCGGCTCTCCGGCGGCGGGAGCATCCAGCAGCGGAAAGCGGCTGAAGGCAGGACCGGGGCTCGAGCCCTCCTGCTGCGGTCGGTCCCGCGGCCCGTAGAGCGCGCCCCACTGGATCCCGATGTCCTGCAGGAAACTCCGGCTGGCAGCCACCACCCGGGCTTCGATCTCGACCTGACGGACCTTGCGGTCCAGTTGCCGCAAGAGGGTCTCCACCGCCTTCAGTCTGGGAGGAATGTCGGAAATGACCAGGGCGTTGGTGCGTTCGTCCACGATGATATCTCCCCGGGGGGAGAGCGCCTTCTTGAGGATGGGACTCAGTTCCGCCGCCTTGGCGTAGCTGGGACGGCGAATCCGAGTCTGGACCTCGGCTGCCGCCACCCGGGCCTGGGCCAGCCGCTGTTGCTGCTGCTGTTCCGCCTCCAGGGTCGACAGTTTGGCGATCCTGAGCACGTTGCCGCTCAAGTGCCTGCCCATGCCCTGGTTCTTCAGCACCACGTCCAGTGCCTGGTCCCAGGGCACCTCCTTGAGGAAAAGCGTGAGGGCCCCTTCCACGTCCGGGTCCAGAACGATGTTGAGGCCGCTGATGTCGCCGATGAGCCGAAAGAAGTCCTTGAGGTCGGCGTTTTTCAACTCCAGCGAGATCCGTTCCCCGGAGTAGGCGGCCCCTTGCGGGGAAGCCGGGGACCGGGCTTCAGCCCCGGGCTTGGGCTTCGGCGCGGCAGCCTTCGGCCTGGCAGTCTTCGGCCCGGCAGTCTTCGGCGCGGCAGTCTTCGGCCCGGCAGACTCCCCCGCGGCGCACCAGCCCGGCAGCCCGGCCACCCCCTGGCAGAGCCACAGGCAACACCCCCATCCAGCCAGGCGGACCCAAATCCTAGTTCTCATGGCCGGCCTCTTCAGGAGCGGGATGCAGCTTCTTGACCACCCGGCGGGAACGTTTCCTCCCGGCGGCGCCGGCAAGCCGGTGCGAAAAAACCACGCCGTCCTTTCGGACCTGCAGGACCCTGCCATCGAACAGGCGGTCGCCTTTTTTCAGCAAAAAGGGCTGGTCCCGGAGGCCGGTGGCCATAGCCCGGAACTGCCCTCCCGCCTCCACCAGCCCCACCAGCCTCAGCTCGGATATCCGTTGGCCCTTCAAGCCCCGCGGCCTGGCGGCGGGGGCGGGGGCGGGGGCAGGCCCCGGGGGCCCGGGGCCTTGCGGCAGGCGGAAGGGATCGCGCCGCCCCCGGGCCCGGTAGCGGTAAGGGGACGGCTGGGCGGGGGACACCGGATCGGCGGGGGCCTCAACCGGATCGGCGGCCGGCTTGTAGAGGTGGAGGGTGGCGGTGAAGTCTGCGGTGAGGGTGTGGGGGGAAGCGGCCGGGCCGGCGGCCGAGATCCGCAGGTCCTCCAGGCTCACGATAGCGGCCAGTCGGCCCAGCTTCTCGCAGAAGCTCCCCAGGTCGTGGTAGTCGCCGGCCACCGCCAGGCTGTGAGGCCGCCGGGAGAAAGTCTCGCCCTCCCCGCCGGGCATCTTCCGGATCCCCTTCACCTTCAATCGGGAGCCTGTGGCCGTCGCCTGCACCTGACGCAGCAGCCTGGCTGTCCGCTCTCCCCGCGGCAGCGCCGCCTTCAGGCTTTCCAGCCTGGAGGCCAGCCGTCGGTTCCGGCTCGCCCGGTCCTGAAGCTGCTGCTCCAGCCCCGCTCCCTGCCCGATTTCCCGGGTCAAGGCTTCCAACTGCTCGCGGCGCAGCTCGATCCCAGTCCCGACCCCGGCGACGAAGAAATACCAGCCCACCCCCAGAACCAGGCCCCCCAAGCCCAAGGGAACCCCCAGCCGTTCCAGCCAGGGAGGGATGTGGGTGGGTGTGAGGTTCATGGGGTTAGTGATGCCTGCATAGAATATGTCCCATGTTATCGGCAGAAGGTGCGTCATGAGACCTGCCGGAAGCCCTCAAGCGCTCGGACGCCGCCGCCAAGGCTTCGCAGCCCGTGCCGCTGATATTCAGTTACGGGGCGGGGTGTTTGTCCCCCCACCGGCTCGACGGGGCGCGGCGTTTGCCCCCCTCCGGCTCGACTGCGGGTGGGGGGTGGAAGCCCGGCCGCCGGGGTGGGTTCGTCCGGTCCTGCGGTGCCGCTCCATCCCCACTCCCTTCATTCCCGATCCTCCGCTCCGGCCGGCGCCTCCTCCGGACCCTTCCCGGGTTCGTCGGGAACCCCTCCCTCGAAGGAAAGCGCGAAGGCGTAGTGGCCCTCCTGCTCCTGGAAATGGATCAGCTCCACCCGCTGGAATTCGCCGGTGCGCTGCAAGCGGGCGATGAAGTCCGAGACCCGGCTGGATTCCCCCCGGACCAGGCCCCGGACCGAGAAGACCCGGCCCTTCTGGGTCAGCTCCTGCAACCGCACTCCCGCAACGGCCTGGACGCAGTCGCTCAGCAGGTCCAGCACCCGGACCGGACGCGCCTGGAGAGCCCGGAGCCGCTCGATGGCCCGGATGCGGCCCTCCATCGACCGGCCCCGCTGCTCCAGTCCCTGGATCTCCCGGGCCAGGTCCTGCTGGTGCTGTCTCTGCCGGCGCGCCCGCTGGATTCGAGCCTCCAGCCGGTCGCTGCGGGCCGCCTGCTCCGTCCTCCAGGCCAGGACACCCCCCATCGCGCCCAGGGTCACTCCGAGAGCCAGCAGCCTCTGAAGGGCGCGGCCCCAATTGAGCCGGCGCGGCGGCGGCCCCGCCAACCCGGCTCCGACATCCCCCGCCAGATTGATCCTAATCATCGAAGCTCCTCAGGGCGAGGCCCACCGCCACCGCCAGGCTGGGGGCCTGCTGGTAGAGGCTCTCTTCGTTCACCTCTCTCCCGACGGCAATGCTCTTGAAGAGGTCCAGGGGTTCCACGGGAAGATCGAGCCTGCCCTGCAACCGGTCGATCAACCCTTCCAGGCTGGAGGATCCCCCGCTCACGTATACCTGTTGAATCGATTCGCCCGCGGCGGCGGCTTCGAACAGATCCAGGCTCTTCCCAATCTCCAGAAGCAGGGTCTCCAGGGCCGAATGGAGAAGGGCGCCGGCCGGCCCTTCTTCCAGGGCTTCGACGGTGCTGTCCTTCTTCACCTGCTCGGCTTCCTCGAACCCGATCCGGAGCTCCTTCTGCAGCAGGCCGGTCAACTGGTTGCCGCCGGCCGACAGGTCTCGGGTGAACAGCGGAACGCCGCCCTTGGTCACCACCAGGTTGGTCACGGCGGCGCCGATATGGAGCAGGGCCGCCGTGACCGAGGGGCCCGGGCGATAGTTGGCCTCGTAGGCGTTCTGCAAGGCAAAGCCGTCCACGTCCAGGATCAGGGGAGAGCGGCCCGCCCGGGCGATGACCCCCAGATGGCTCGAAACCCTCTCCTTCCGGGCGGCCACCAGCAGGACTTCGGCGTCTCCCCCGGCGGAGGCGCTTTCCAGGACCTGGTAGTCCAACTGGACGTCCGACAGATCGAAGGGAATGACCTGCCGGGCCTCCCACTGGATGGATTCGTCCAGCTCTTGCAGGCTCGCGGCCGGCAGCGTGAGCTTCTTGACGATCACCGAGCGCCCCGAAACGGAGGTGGCCACCTTTTTGGTCCGGATCCGGTTCCGGGTAAAGACCCTGCGGATGGCCTCCGCCACCGAGTCCGGGTCCAGGATGGATCCTCCGTCCACCGCCTCGGGCTCCAGCGGTTCCAACCCGGCGCGGACCAGCTCGAAACCGGCCCGGACCCGGCGCAGTTCCACCACCTTGACGGCGCTGGACCCCAGGTCCAGGCCCGCCAGGGATTCGGCTGCGGTAAACAGCCCCATGGAGAAACTCCTGCATGTGAAAGTGGAAAGGAGGGAGAACGCGGCAGAAACCGGCCCCTTGGGGAGAACTTATTGGGGGACCGCTTGCCGACCCGTCACGGCCTGAAGAGCCGAACGGGCCGACACCCGAGGGAGTTGCAGCGGGAGGGAGTAAACAAGAAAACTGTAGTACGGAAAGGACCGACTGTCAAGGTGGTTTGTGGGAGGGGGGGCAACGTCAGGGACGGGGGCTCTGCATGGGCTCATGCCTGGGGATAAGAGCTTTCCATGGGCTTACGCCCACGGCTAAGTGCTGGCGCCGCTTCGCGGCTTACTGGAACCCCCGGGCTGACGCCCGGGGGATGATCCAATTGATATCGTTGCCCCTACGACGTGCCCTATTTTTGGGGAAACCACTGCTCCGAGGGATGGCGCCTGGGGCGACGTGCTGTCGCCGCCTACGCGGCTCAACTCTAACGCCGAGCTTTCCATGGGCTTACGCCCACGGCTAAGTGCTATCGCCGCTACGCGGCTTACTGGAACCCCGGGCTGGCGCCCAGGGGATGATCCTTTAAAAATCCTGTCCCCCGGCAGTGTTGTGGTTTAGGGGAAAGCGGCGAAGCCGCGGTTGGCGCCGGTCACCCGAGCAAACGCCGCCTACAAGGCTTCCTTATAAAGCAGCGTAGCCGCGCCAGCATGCCGCCCCGGGGCTGGCGTCCGGGGATCAATGATTCACAATTCCTGTCCCCCCAACCCGACTCAGGCTCTCTTATTTCAAGCTCGGCTTATCGTGGTACACTAACCAAGTGAGCCGTCACCAAAAGAACCTCATACCTTGTCTGATCTCCCTCTCAGCAAGTCCGTCAAAGTGGAAGGAGCATCAGCAATGAATATCAGCGCGGAGTTGATTGCCATCGGCATCCTTGGCGGGGCTTTGGTCAGCCTTGGCGGGGCTTTGGTCAGCCTTGGATGGAAGGTCTCATCCGATATCCGACACGAGTTAAAACAAGAAATTCACTATGTCCGAGAGGATGTGGCCCACGTCCGAGAGGATGTGGCCGATGTCCGAGGGGTCGTAGCCGATCTCCGAGAACGGATGGCGCGGCTGGAAGGGCTGTTTGAAGGTTTCACCAGGGGAGAATTGATAGAGGAAAAGAAGTAACAGGAGCTTCCCCCCCGCTGACGGCCGGTGCACCACGCTGACGCCGCCTCCGCGGCTCTACTCGAAGCCCCGGGGCTGGCGTCCGGGGATCAATGATTCAAAACTCCTGTCCCCCCCAACCCGACTCAGGCGCTCTTCTTTTAAGCGGAACTTCCAGCTGATTTCGCGTCATTTTCGCTTCTAACGGTAGGACTGGCAAGGGTTCGCGTGTGTTCTTCCCGTGCAATACATGTCCATGTAATAGTGACTTCTACAATGCTTTTGTCTATTGACATGAATGTCTTATGTCCCTATACTCTTAGTCATGTATATAGACGTCGTCCCCAACCGCAACTCCCCGCCCGCCATCCTCCTGCGCGAGTCCTTCTGGAAAGACGGCAAGGTCAGAAAACGCACCCTTGCCAACCTCTCCAAACTCCCGCCCCACCTCATTGACGCCCTGCGCCGCTTCCTCAAAGGCGCCACCCCCTCCGACATCCCCCTCCATGACGCCTTTGACATCGTCCGCTCCCTGCCCCACGGCCATGTCGCCGCCGTCCTCTCCTGCCTGCGCCAGTGCGGCCTCGAATCCCTCATCGCCAGCCGTCGCTCCCGCCAGCGCGACCTGGTCGTCGCCATGATCGTGGCCCGCATCCTCGATCCCCGCTCCAAGCTTGCCACCGCCCGCGGCCTCTCCTCCCATACCGCCAGCGACAGCCTCGCCGACATGCTCGACCTTGCCGATGCCGACGAGAATGAACTCTACCAAGCCATGGACTGGCTGCTCCAACGCCAGACTGCCATCGAGACCCGGCTGGCCGGCAAGCACCTCCAGGAGGGCGCCCTGGTCTTGTATGACCTCTCTTCGACCTGGTTCGAGGGCCGCCACTGCCCCTTGGCTCGCTACGGCTACTCGCGGGACCGCAAGCGAGGGTCCCTGCAGCTGGTCTTCGGGCTGCTGTGCGACCGCCAGGGCTGGCCCCTCGCCATCGAAGCCTTCCAGGGCGACACCGCCGATCCCTCCACCGTGGCCGCCCAGGTCAACAAGATGCGGAAACGCTTCGGCCTGTCGCGGGTGGTGCTGGTCGGGGATCGCGGCCTGCTGACCGAAGCCCGCATTCGCGAGGATCTCAAGCCGGCCGGACTCGACTGGATCAGTGCCTTGCGCGGTCCGGCGCTGCGGGCCCTGGTCGAGCAGGGAGCCCTGCAGCCCTCCCTGTTCGACCAGCGCGACCTGGCCGAGATCACCTGCCCCAGCCTCTATCCCGGGGAACGCCTGATCGTGTGCCGCAACCCGCTGCTGGCCGAGGAGCGCTCCCGCAAGCGGGAGGAGCTGCTGGCAGCCACCGAGACCGAACTCGGCACAATCCTCAAGGCCACCCAACGCGAGCGCCGCCGCCTCAAAGGCGAGATCAAGATCCGCCAGCGCGTCCACAAGGTCGTCGACAAGTACAAGATGAAGAAGCACTTCCTCCTCGACATCACCGATGACCGCTTCTCCTACCGCCGCAACCCGGACCGCATCGCCGCCGAGGCCGCCCTCGACGGCTTCTACGTGGTTCGCACCAGCCTGGCGAAGACACAACTCGACAGCCAGGAGACGGTCAAGGCCTACAAGGGGCTCAGTGTGGTTGAGCGCGCCTTCCGTTGCTTCAAGACCATCGATCTCAAGGTGCGTCCCATCCACCATCGCCTGGCCTCGCGGGTCCGCGCCCACCTGTTGCTGTGTCTGCTCGCCTATTACGTCGAGCGTCACATGCGCCTCTGCCTGGCGCCGATGCTGTTCGATGACGAGGAGGGCCCTGAGCGCACCTCGGTGGTGGCTGCGGCCAAGCCGTCGGCCTCGGCCCGGGAAAAGGCCGCCTCCAAACACAGCCCCGACGGCCTCCCCGTGCACAGCTTCCGGACGCTGCTGGCCGACCTCGGCACCATTGTCAAACAGCGTGTCCAGCCCAACGCCGCCGGATCACCGCCCTTTGACCTCGTGACCCGACCCACTCCCCAACAGGAGAAAGTCCTCGCACTCTTGAACCTGCGGCTCGGTCGCACCCGCTAACCTTCTACCCAGTAGCGTGCAGCCGGATTCCTTACTATGTCCCGGTGATACAATAACTTGCGTCGATAACTCGCTGGAAGTTCCGTTTAAGCTCGGCTTATCGTGATACACTAACTGAGTGAACCAAGTTCAACTGTCCACCCTACGTTGTCTGATCTCCCTCTCAGCACGTTCAGCAAGGTGCAAGGAATATCGACAATGACAATCAGCCCGGAGTTGATCGCCATCGCCATTCTGGGCGTATCCCTGGTCAGCCTTGGATGGAAGGTCTCATCCGATATCAGACGTGAGTTAAAACAAGAAATTCACTATGTCCGAGAAGATGTTGCCGGACTTGGCGATCGCATTGGCAACCTGGAACAGCGCATGGCCCGATTGGAAGGATGGATGGAGGGTCGCTTTACAGAGGAATTGGAGTTGAAGGCCAAGCCAGCAAGTAGCCGCTGACCGAGTGTAACCCCCGCCTGCCACTCGGCACTCTTTTATACAGTTCCCTTATTTTAAATCGTCGCCCGCCCAACGTTTCCCGGTCTTAGCGAGAGCGGTTCTCGGTGGGCTGGCGCCCGGGGCACCATGCTGGCGCCGCTCCGCGGCTCTACTCGAACCCCGGGCTGGCGCCCAGGGTCTCATTGTTCAAAATTCCTGTCCCCCCGGCGCGGCGCAGGCTCTCTTCTTTCGAGTCGGGTTTGTCGTGGTACACTAACCAAGTGAGCCATCTACAACAGCCCACCCTACGTTGTCTGATCTCCCTCTCAGCACGTCCAGCAAAGTGAAAGGAGTATCGACAATGAATATCAGCGCGGAGTTGGTCGCGATCGCCATTCTTGGCGTATCCCTGGTCAGCCTTGGATGGAAGGTCTCATCCGATATCAGACGTGAGTTAAAACAAGAAATTCACTATGTCCGAGAGGATGTAGCCCACGTCCGAGAGGATGTAGCCGATGTCCGGAAGGATGTAGCCGATGTCCGAGAACGGATGGCGCGGCTGGAAGGGCTGTTTGAAGGATTTACCAGGGGAGAATTGATAGAGGAAAAGAAGTAACAGGAGCTTCTCCCCAAGCTAACGCCCGGTGCACCACGCTGTCGCCGCCTACGCGGCTCAACTCTAACGCCGAGCTTTCCATGGGCTTACGCCCACGGCTAAGTGCTATCGCCGCTACGCGGCTTACTGGAACCCCGGGCTGGCGCCCAGGGGATGATCCTTTAAAAATCCTGTCCCCCGGCAGTGTTGTGGTTTAGGGGAAAGCGGCGAAGCCGCGGTTGGCGCCGGTCACCCGAGCAAACGCCGCCTACAAGGCTTCCTTATAAAGCAGCGTAGCCGCGCCAGCATGCCGCCCCGGGGCTGGCGTCCGGGGATCAATGATTCACAATTCCTGTCCCCCCGACCCGACTCAGGCTCTCTTATTTCAAGCTCGGCTTATCGTGGTACACTAACCAAGTGAGCCGTCACCAAAAGAACCCCTTACCTTGTCTGATCTCCCTCTCGGCAAGTCCGTCAAAGTGGAAGGAGCATCAGCAATGAATATCAGCGCGGAGTTGATTGCCATCGGCATCCTTGGCGTGGCTTTGGTCACCCTTGGTGTGGCTTTGGTCAGGCTTGGATGGAAGGTCTCATCCGATATCCGACATGAGTTAAAACAAGAAATTCACTATGTCCGAGAGGATGTAGCCGATGTTCGGAAGGATGTAGCCGATCTCCGAGAACAGATGGCGCGGCTGGAAGGGCTGTTTGAAGGATTTATCAGGGGAGAATTGATAGAGGAAAAGAAGTAACTGGAGCTTCTCCCCCAGTCTGGCGCCCGGGGTCTCATTGTTCAAAATTCCTGTCCCCCCGACGCGGCGCAGGCTCTCTTCTTTCAAGCTCGGCTTATCGTGATACACTAACCAAGTGAGCTATCAACAACAATCCACCTTACGTTGTCTGATCTCCCTCTCAGCACGTCCAGCAAGGTGAAAGGAGTATCGACAATGACAATCAGCGCGGAGTTGGTTGCGACCGCCATTCTTGGCGTATCCCTGGTCAGCCTTGGATGGAAGGTCTCATCCGATATCAGACATGAGTTAAAACAAGAAATTCACTATGTCCGGGAGGATGTAGCCGATCTCCGAGAACGGATGGCGCGGCTGGAAGGGCTGTTCGAAGGATTCACCAGGGGAGAACTGATAGAGGCAAAGAAGTAACAGGAGCATCCCCCCCGCTGACGGCTGGGGCTGGACGCCGCCGCCTACGCGGCTCGGCTCTAACGCCGAGCTTTCCATGGGCTTACGCCCACGGCTAAGTGCTATCGCCGCTACGCGGCTTACTGGAACCCCGGGCTGGCGCCCGGGGATTTTTTTTGTCAATCGCCGCCTGCGCGACCTGTCGGGGTTTCGGGGAAAGCCGCGTAGCCGCGGATTAAAGCAAGCCCACTACCGCGCGCCGATGCGGCGGAGGGCCCGGGAGGCTTCCGACACCACCTCGGGGTCGCTGTCATTCAGCAGGGGCCGCAGTTTTTCGGCCGAAGCGCTGTCCCCGATCATCCCCAGCGCCAGACAGAGTCTCCTGCGAACCTCGGGGCTGTCGTCGTTCAGGTAGTTCACCAGTTCCGGCGACACCCGGGTCTTCAATTCGAGCAGATAGGCCAGGGCCTGCTGGTGGAGGAGCCGCTCCTTGAGAGCCGCCACCATCGGGTCGAGGTATTCCCGGCGTCCCAGGCTGTAGAGGGCAAAGTTCATGGCCAGCCGAGGGGCGGGCTTTTTCTCGGCCAGATGAGCCCGCGACACCTCCTCCGCCACCGACGCGTCTCCCGCCCGGGCAATGCCCTCGGCGGCAAACTGGCGGTACTTGGGCCCGCCGTCGCCCAGGTGGCGCTGAAACAGGGGCAGGGAGCTGGCGTCCCCGATGAACGCGATGGCCTCCAGGCAATTCAGCCGGACATCGCGGCCGGGATTCTGGTCGTAGAGCGTCTGTAACTGGGGCAGGGCCTCGCGGCTCTTGAAGAGTCCCAGGGTCAGGATGGCCTCGTCGCGCACCTTCTTGTTGGTATTGAAAAGATAGGGCTGGATCTCCCCGGCCACCGAGCGGTCCTTGATCTTGTAGAACGAATGCAGGATGGCCACCTGCAGGTTGGGTTCGCTGCCCTTCATGCCCTCGACCATTTTGGGAATCGCCGACTGTCCCCGCAGCACCCCCAGAGCATTGGCCGCGTAAAAGCGCACCTGCCGGTTGGAGTCGCGCAGGCGTCCGGCGATGCCATCGATGACGGACGAAGCCACTTTCACGTCGGGCTCGATGACGGTGTCATCGCTGGCGACCGGGCCGCTGAAGGGGTTCAGCCGCGCGTAGAGCCGCTTTGCCTCCCGGGTCAGGAAAAAACTGGCGTCCTGCTCGGTATAGAGGTTGACCAGGGCGATAATGGCCTCCTGGCGCACCGCCGGGACGTCACCTTCGAGAGCGGTCAACAGCATGGTGATGGCGCTCCGGTCCCTGAGCAGACCCAGGGACTTGACGACTTCCCGGCGAACCTCGGGATCCTTGTCCGTCACCGCCTCCAGCAGCAGGGGGGTGGCCTCCCGGCTGAGAGTCTCGCCCAGTTCCCTGGCCGCCTTCCTGCGGTCGCCGGCCTTTTCGCTCTTCAGCTTGTCCCGCAGCTCTTCAATGGTGTCCCCCATGGCGTCGAGAACCAGCGGTGTTCCGGCGGGGCTCAGGAGGAGCAACCCACTCGCCAAGCCGATTAGCAGGACCCGGCAGACCTCTTTTCTCGCCCTGAATGAAACGCTCATGCTTGCCTCTTTTCTGACCGATGGATTTCAGCCCGCATTGCTCACCGGGGCCGCGCCCGGGAGGATCGGCCGCCCCTGACGCCCGCGGTGGAAGGCTTGGCGGCGGCGGGAACCCCCGGGGCGGGGCCTCGCCCTCGCACCCTCAAGGTCATTGTCCCATATTCCCGCGGTCCGGTTCAAACGTAGCACGGCGACGGCTTTCCAGGAAAAGGGTCGCGTAGAGACCCAATGCCGAGCCGGCCAGCCCACCGGTGGCGGCCCTCGACCAGAGGGTGCTGGTCCAGAGGCCCGCCAGGTCCAGGCCGGCGTCCAGCCCGGTGAGGAAGAGCGGCCCCAGCAGCAGGGCCCGCCGCCCCAGCAGCCAGTCCGAATGCCCGCGGACCAGGGGAACCAGCAGCACTCCCAGGAACCCGCCCAGGTAGAGGGCCAGGCAGCGGGTGCAGACCGGCAGGACGATCCCCGCCAGGCTCAGGGACCGTTGCGGATCCTGGTGGCAGATGTGGGAAAAGAGCACCCGGATGGACAGGGCCGCCGCGGCCTCCCCCCAAAGAACCAGCCAGGGGAACAGCAGGATGGCGGCGCAGCAGATCCCGGAACCCGCCAGCAGCAAGAGCCAGGGCCAACGGCGCCGCGAGGGTTGTCGGGGGATGGCGATCGGGTTCATGGGGGGGGAATGACGTCCCGGGCCGACGCCTGGGGCCACGTGCTGTCGCCGCCTTCGCGGCTCGGCGTTTGAGCTACTCGGTTCCATGGGCTGACGCCCACGGCTAAGTGCGGGCGCCGCATTCGCGGCTCGACTAGAACCCCCGGGGCCGACGCCCGGGGATCATTTCTCAAGAATCGTTTCCCCCACGACGCTCCCTAGCTTCAGGGTGCGCGGGTTTTCAATAGCTTAAGCCCGGCGCGCCCCCGGGGCTACGTGCTGTCGCCGCCTTCGCGGCTCGGACGTCGAGCTACTCGGTTCCATGGGCTGACGCCCACGGCTAAGTGCGGGCGCCGCCTTCGCGGCTCGACTAGAACCCCCGGGGCCGACGCCCGGGGATCATTTCTCAAGAATCGTTTCCCCCACGACGCTCCCTAGCTTCAGGGTGCGCGGGTTTTCAATGGCTTAAGCCCGGCGCGCCCCCGGGGCTACGTGCTGTCGCCTCCTTCGCGGCTCGGCGTTTGAGCTACTCGGTTCCATGGGCTTACGCCCACGGCTAAGTGCGGGCGCCGCATTCGCGGCTCGACTAGAACCCCCGGGGCCGACGCCCGGGGATCATTTCTCAAGAATCGTTTCCCCCACGACGCTCCCTAGCTTCAGGGTGCGCGGGTTTTCAATGGCTTAAGCCCGGCGCGCCCCCGGGGCCACGTGCTGTCGCCGCCTTCGCGGCTCGGCGTTTGAGCTACTCGGTTCCATGGGCTGACGCCCACGGCTAAGTGCGGGCGCCGCATTCGCGGCTCCAATCGAACCCCCGGGCTGGCGCCCGGGAACCATCCTTTTAGTTTTTCTTCGTGTACCTTAGTGGTCCTTCGTGCCCCTTCGTGGATAAATCTTTTCTGTCTGTTCGCGGTTCTTCGCGGATTCCTTCGTGCCCTACGTGGATCCCCTTCGTAGATAACTCTTTTTCCCTTTTCGCCCTTCGTGGATATCTTCTTCCCCTTACCCGACCCTTGGCGCCGCCCTCTGGATCTTCCGCCAACCCCTTAGTGGCCCTTTGCCGTTCTTCGTGGCCCTTTGTGGATATGTTTTTGCCTTTTCGTGGATTTCTTTTTTCCAATGGCTCGCGCCCGACTCACCCCCCTCCTCAGGACTCCGGGACCGGGGGGAGGTCGCAGCGGCGGGGCTTGTCGGTGCGGAAGCCCAGGGCGTAGTCGGCCTGCAGGAGCTTGTGGATCTCGCGGGTGCCCTCGTAGATGACGGCTCCCTTGCAGTTGCGGTAGTAGCGGCCCACCGGATATTCGTCCGAGAACCCGTTGGCGCCGTGGATTTGCACCGCGTCCGAGGCGGCCCGCTCCGAGGCCACGGTGGCATGCCACTTGGCCAGGGAGGTCTGGCGGTTGTTCCGCCGCCCCTGGTTCTTGAGCCAGCCACAGCGAAGCCACAGCAACCGGGAGGTTTCGTAATCCCGTACCATCTGGGCGATCATCTCCTTGACCAGTTGGTGGCTGGCGATGGGCACCTCGAAGGTGCGCCGCCCCAGGGCGTACTTCCTGCTGGCGTCCAGGCAGGCCCGAATCAGCCCGGTGGCCCCGGCAGCCACCGTGTAGCGTCCCTGCTCCAGGGCGAACATGGCGATCTTGAACCCCTCGCCCTCCTGCCCCAGGCGATTGGCGGCGGGGACCCGGACATCCTCCAGGCTGAAGAACCCGGTGTTCCCCGCCCGGATGCCCCACTTGCGGTGGTGGGTCCCGCTGGAAAATCCCGGCATGGAGCGTTCAACCAGGAAGGCGCTCAGGCCGCGGTGATCCCGGCGTTCCCTCTTGTCCGGATCGGTCCAGGCAAACACCAGGAAGTGGTCGGCCACGTCGGCCAGCGAGATCCAGGTCTTTTCGCCGTTGAGAATGTAGTGCTTGCCGTCGCGCCGGGCCGTGCTCCGTATTCCCACCACGTCGCTTCCGGCGTCGGGCTCGGTCAAGCCGAAGGTGGCGATCTTCTCCCCGCGGGCCTGGGGCTTCAACCAGCGCTCCTTCTGCGCTTCGCTTCCCCAGCTCAGCAGGGTCAGGCCGTGCAGGGCCAGATGGACCGAAAGAATGACCCGCAGGGAGGTGTCTCCGTATTCCAGCTCCTCGCAGGCGATGCCCAGGCTGATGTAGTCGAAATCGAAGCCGCCGTGGCGGGAGGGGGTGCAGAGTCCGAGCAGGCCCAGCTTGGCCATCCTGGGCAGCAGCGAGCGGTCGAAACGGCCTTCCGAGTCGTTGCGGCCGATGTCCGGAAGCACCTCGCGGGCCACGAACTGGCGCACCAGTTCCTGAACGCTCAGGTGGACCTCCGACAGGTCGAAGCCGATCATGCCAATCCCTCCATGGTCCCTGCCGCCGCAACTCGCGGGACACCGGCCGGAAGGGGAGGATGCCGGGCGGCCCGATCAGGGATGCAGCGACCCGAGGTAGACCGAAAGGACCACCACCGCCAGTCCCAGAATCAGGCCCCAGGTCAGCCAGCGGCTTCGCGGGGAGAGCGGGTCGGCACCGGGAGAACGCCCGGCAAAGGCCACGATGACGAGCGCCAGCACCGCCAGGGCCAGCGAAACCTTGGTCAGGTAGACGCCCAGGTTGGGCGCCAGGGCGGTCTTCCAGCCCAGGTGGGTGTTGTAGAGACCGGAAACCAGGATCCCGGCAATGGAGCCGTGGACCAGCATCTTGAGGCGAATCTTGAGGCTCAGAAAAAAGTCCCGCCGGCTCTCCGTGCTCTGCGCGGCCAGGGCAGGCCGCAGCACCAGAACCACAAAGGCGGCCGATCCGATCAGGACGGCCACCGAAACCAGGTGCAGCCAGCGCATCAGCAGGCTCAACCACTCCATGGACCCATCTCCTTTGGCCGGGTTGCGGGGCGCCGGGGGACCCGCCAGCAGGCCCGCCGCGCCCCGGCAGCCATGGTACCACAACTCGAAGCCTGGCCCGGGATTCCCGGGACATGACCGGCGGTGCGGAGGGCGCCGGTCCGGGGGAAAGTGCTTGTTTGGAGGGGATGACTCTGGTACTACTAGCCTGCATCTCCCACCCGGGGGCCAATCCCGTTTGGCAGGCCGGCCGGTCCCGCTTGCCTGCCGCGGCCAGGGCTCGACCGGACCGGATCCCGGCGGATGGAAAAGGCATGATCTGCCACATTCTCTATCATGACAACTGCTTCGACGGCGCCTGCTCGGCCGCCGTCTTCATGCGCTTCTACGCCTCCAGGATCGACCCCGGGGCCCGTTTCCGGCTGTTCGGCATGGCCCACCAGCCCCACCAAACCTTTCCCGACCACCTCTTCCAGGGGGACGAGAACGCCATCGTGGACTTCAAGTACGCCAGCCACGAGCGGCTGACCTGGTGGTTCGACCACCATTACAGCGCCTTTTTGACTCCCGAGGACGAGGCCCACTTCAGGAGCCGGCACAGCGACAGAAAGTTCCTCGATCCCAGCTTCAAGTCCTGCACCAAGCTGATCGCCACCATCGCCGGCAGCCGCTTCGGGTTCGACCCCAGCGTGCTGGAGGACCTCATCCACTGGGCCGACATCGTGGACGGCGCCCTCTACGCCAGCGCCCAGGCGGCGGTCGAGGTCGGCGAACCGGCCCAAAAGCTGGCGGCCGTCATCGAGGCCAACAAGGACACCTCCTTCTCCCACCGCATCATCCGCCAGCTCTCCCGCCAGCCCCTCAACCAGGTGGCCACTCAAGCGGAGGTGCTGGACCTCTACCGGCCCCTGCATCAGCACCACACCGAGAACATCCGCATCATCCGGCAGGTTTCCGAATGCAGCCGCGGCGTGACCTTTTTCGACCTGATCCCCTTCGGCCTGGAGGGCTACAACAAGTTCATCCCCTACTATCTTTACCCCGAGTCCGACTACCACGTCAGCCTGATGCAGCCCCCGGAGCGCACCAAGGTCTCGGTGGGCTGGAACCCCTGGAGCCCCAACCGTCGCCGCCACAACCTGGCCCGCATCTGCGAGCGCTACGGCGGCGGCGGCCATCCGGTGGTAGCCGCCATCTCCCTGCCCCCCGGCCAGCCCGAGCGGGCGCGTGAGGTGGCGCGCGAGATCGTGGCGGAGCTGCAAAGCCAGGACACGTAGGAAATCCACGAAAAGGCAAAAAGATTATCCACGAAGGGCCACGAAGAACGGCCAAAGGGCCACTAAGGCGTTGGAGGATGCTCGAGAGGGACCCGCCAAGGGTCGGGCGGGGGGAAGGAGTAAAGACCCCCCGGGAGCGCGGGCGTCTCGCCCGCACAAACCCCACCTGGGAGCGCGGGCGTCCCGCCCGCACAAAGACCACCCGGGAGCGCGGGCGTCTCGCCCGCACAAAGACCGGCACGATGGAAGAGATCCCCGTAAAGGCGGGTTTGGTGCGCTTTGCAAGGGAGTGGCCTTGGATGGCAGGCTGTTTGCAGGAATAGGGTGCGGGCGGGACGCCCGCGCTCCCAGGGGATGCCCCACCGAACACAAACAGGAGCCCGCCGCAACACTTCGGACTTCGACGCCATCCAGTGACGTGCCAACTCCTCCAGCGCGCACGGATTCGACCTCCAGCGAGTCGGTCGATTTGTTTCTCGGACCATTCTCGCGGTGGAGACACTACGGCTCGTGAAGAAACCCCACCTGGGAGCGCGGGCGTCCCGCCCGCACAAAGACCCCCCGGGAGCGCGGGCGTCTCGCCCGCACAAAGACCGGCACGATGGAAGAGAACCCCGCAAAGGCGGGTTTGGTGCGCCTTGCAAGGGAGTGGCCTTGGATGGCAGGCTGTTTGCAGGAATAGGGTGCGGGCGGGACGCCCGCGCTCCCGGGGGATGCCCCACCGAACACAAACAGGAGCCCGCCGCAACACTTCGGACTTCGACGCCATCCAGTGACGTGCCAACTCCTCCAGCGCGCACGGATTCCACCTCCAGCGAGTCGGTCGATTTGTTTCTCGGACCATTCTCGCGGTGGAGGCAATACGGCTCGTGAAGAAAGACCCCCCGGGAGCGCGGGCGTCTCGCCCGCACAAGGCCTGGCACGATCGTGGCTACCTCCCACACTTCGATGAAGCGGGAACGGTGCAATTTCTCACTTTCCGCCTTGTCGACGCGGTTCCCGCCGCGATGGTCACCGCCTGGAAAACCGAACTGAAGCTCAGTGGTGGCGAAACGGCCGATGATCCCCGCTGTGCGCGCCTTCGCGGCCGAATCGAGCGTTTCGCCGATGAGGGACACGGCGCCTGCTGGCTGAAAGACGCCCGCGTCGGGGAGGTGGTCCAGGATGCACTGCTGCATTTTGACGGTGAGCGGTATCGGCTTCTGGCGTGGGTCATTATGCCCAATCACGTGCATGCGGTAATCGAGACACTGCCCGGCTTTCCCTTGGACGGGGTCATCCACTCCTGGAAGTCGTTCACCGCCAAACGTGCGAATCGACTGTCAGGTCGGACTGGAGCCTTCTGGATGGGAGACTATTTCGACCGCTATGTTCGCGATGAGGCACATCTCTGGGCGGTAATGCGATACATGGAAGAGAACCCAGTAAAGGCGGGTTCGGCGCGCCTTGCAAAGGAGTGGCCTTGGATGGCAGGCTGTTTGCAGGAATAAGACCCACCCGGGAGCGCGGGCGTCCCGCCCGCATAGGACCTGGCACCATGGTAACGAACCCTGCAACGGTGGGTTCGGCGCGCCTTGCAAAGGAGTGGCCCTGGACGGCAGGCTGCTTGCAGGAATAAGGTTGCGGGCGGGACGCCCGCGCTCCCGGGTGGATGACCGGCCAAGGTAGGCACCCCCAGCCTTCAAACTCCAGCGGTTTGGTGGTAGACTGTGCGGGCATTGGTTCTCCTCCAAGAATCCGGTTAACCTCTTTTATAAGAGTGTCCTAGAGGCTTCGAGAATCGGGATGAACGACACGCTGAAGGGGTCGCACGACCTCGATAGTCCCGGCCACAGCCAGGAAGTATCCATCATCGTGCCGACCTTTCGCGAGGCGGCCAACATCCCCCGCCTGGCTGAGCGGATTCACGCCGCCCTCTCCGATAGCGGAATTGCCTGGGAGTTGCTGCTGATCGACGACAACTCGGATGACGGCAGCGAGGCCGTGGTCACGGAGCTGGCGCGGAGCTTGCCCGTGCGCCTGGTGACGCGCCGCCAATGGCCTCGCGACTTGTCCCTTTCCGTTATCGAGGGAATCCGGCTCTGCCGATTCGACCGGCTGGTGGTGATGGATGCCGATCTGTCCCATCCGCCGGAGCGCATCGCCGATCTGCTGGCCGCCCTCGACGCCGATTGCGATATGGTCATCGGCAGCCGCTACGCACCGGGCGGGCTCATCGATCGGACCTGGAGCCCCTGGCGCTTGCTGAATTCCCGATTGGCAACCTCATTGGCGCTTCCCCTGGTCAGCTGCTCCGATCCCATGGCCGGGTTTTTCGCGACCGATCGCCGCGCGCTGCCCGACCTGGAGAAGTTGCAACCCATCGGCTACAAGATTGCCCTGGAGCTCATGGTGCGCGGGAAATTGCGGGTCAAGGAACTGCCCATCGACTTCCGCGACCGCAGCATGGGCTCCAGCAAGATGAACTGGAGACAGCAGCTCAACTTCCTGCGTCACCTGTACCGTCTATACCGGTGCGAGTTCGGCGGGATAGCCCGGCTGCTCTGCTTCGGGCTGGTGGGCGCCAGCGGCCTCTTGATCGACGTCGCCGGTTACCTCTGTCTGCAGTGGATCGGCCTGGAGCACCGCCTGGCGCGTTTCCTGTCCTTCTGGCCGGCGGTCACCTGGAACTGGCGCCTTAACCGCAGCCTCACCTTCGGCGAGCGCCCTCGGGAGCCCCGCGTGCGCCAATGGGGAAAGTTCGTGGCCAGCAGTCTAGTCGGCCTCGGCGTGAACGTCGGCGGCTACACGGTCTTGACCAGCCTGGTCGACTTCTTCGCCTCTCGTCGATTGCTGGCGCTCCTGCTGGGTGTCGTCCTCGGTGCCCTCGTCAACTTTTTGCTTGCAAACCTCTACGTCTATCGCCTGCATTCGGGAACGCCTGCAAGCGGGGCTTCACGGAAATGACCAAGCGGAAGAGACCAAGAAAAAACCGGCGTCAATCGCCCCGCGCCGCCGCGCAGTCCGCCCTGCCGCGGATACAGGCGGCACTCGAGGTCTTGCTGCATCCGCGGCAGACCGGCCGGCCCTGGAAATATCTGCCGCTGGTGCTGGGGCTGGCCTTTGCGGCGCGCGCCGTGGTGGCTTTGTCGGGCGACTTCGTTGTGCACCCCGACGAGATCATGCAGTACCTGGAGCCGGCACACCGCCTGGTGTTCGGCAACGGGGTCACCCACTGGGAGTACTTCTACGGTGCGCGCTCCTGGCTGGTACCCGGAACGGTGGCCGGCGTCCTTATGCTGTTCGACGCCGTCGGCCTCGGCCAGCCGTTCTGGTACGTCGGCGGGGTCAAGCTACTGTTCTGCGTGATCTCCCTGTCGATTCCGGCAGGCATGTACCTCTTTGGCCGACGCCACTTCGGCGAAGCCGCCGGGAGGACGGCGTTACTGGCAGGCGCCTTCTGGTACGAACTGACCGGCTTTGCCCATAAGCCCATGACCGAGTTCGTCGCTACCGCTCCGCTTATGGCGCTGCTCGCTCTCTCCGTGCGGCCCTCGGTGGACGATGCCCGCACGGTGTGGACGGCGGCCTTTCTCGCCTGCCTCACGGCAGCCATACGGTTGCAATACGCACCGCTTGCACTGGTGCTGTTGGGGATCGTGTTTCTGCGTACCTGGAAGAGGATTCAGGTCACATTGGCTGCCGCCGGGGTTGCCTTCTCCTTCGGCCTGTTCGACGCAATTGTGTGGGACGGCGGCCTGTTCCACTCCTACGTCACCAACCTCCGCTTCAACCTTATTCTCGGCCTGATGCGTGCCGGTGAGAGTCCGGCCTACCAGTTCCTCTTGTGGCTCACTCTCGCGGGCCTGGGATTGAGCGTGCTTTGCGTTGCGGCAGCATTGCGCCACCTGCGGCGCTACGGATTGCTGCTGGGGCTGATCGCCGTGATCCTGCTGGTCCATTCCCTGCAAGCCCACAAAGAGTACCGTTATATCTTTGCCGTCATTCCGCTCTGGCTCCTGGTCGGCTCCGACCTGGCGGCGCGGTTGGCGGCGCGCGCGGACGGACTACGCCGTCTTGCCGGATTTGCAATGGCCGCGTTCGCGGCCGTTTCGCTGGTGGGAATCCTGAATGGGCTGCCCTACCAGGACCGGGTTTACCGAGCCTGGTCGAGGGAGACCGGAGAGGTGAGCTTCCTCCGCAATCAGGACCCCATCTTCCCCGCCTATCGCTATCTTTCCCGCGCACCCGGCGTCAGCGGGATTTGGCAGGTCGACCGCGCCTATTACAATCTCCCGGGGTATTACTACCTGCACAACAAGATACCCTTCTACGACGGGGTCACGGGGAGCAGCCTCAAAGGGAACGTGGAAACGGTTTCGTCCCTGGTCAGCCACATCGTATCCACGGACCCCGGCTATTCCATTCCGGGATACTCCTTGGAGAAGGAGTTCGGCGAAGTTCGTATCCTGCGCCGCGACCGGAACGAAACGCCAGTCCGACCATGGTTGGACTACGCCCCCGTCATGGTTTCCAATCGCAATAGACGGATTTTGAGGCGAATAGACCCGGGCGGTCCCTCTCCACCGGCCAATTTCGGGATCCGATTTGCAGAGAGGGAAAGGCCGTAGCCGATGGAGCCGAAAAAGAGAACGAGACCGAGCAGGCGAAAGCGATTGGCCTTGAGGGCAGATTCCTCGCCTCAGGCAAATGCCCCCGGCGCAACCGGAACCGGAAAGACGCAATCGTCCCCGGTTCCTCGCGAGTCCGCACGATTGTTTGACCGGTTCTCGCGCCGGGGGGCGCTGGCCGCCCTGGCTCTCGGCCTGCTGGCGGGGGTCTGCTACCTGCCGGCAATGCTCTGGGGCGGCTTTGCCTGGGATGACCCAATCTGGTTTCAGTCCCGGGCGGTCCTGGAGTGGTCCGGTCTCGGCGACATCTGGTCCTGGCCATCGCGCATTCACCGCGAGGCGCACTACTGGCCGCTGACCTATACCACCTTCTGGCTGGAACACAAGATGTGGGGCCTGGCGCCGGCCGGCTATCACATCGTCAATGTGCTGCTGCACTTGCTGAACACCTTGCTGGTGTGGCGTCTGCTGCTGCGCCTGGCCGTGCCCGGGGCCTGGGTTGCGGCCGCCGTGTTCGCCGCCCACCCGACGCACGTGGAGTCGGTGGCCTGGATCATCGAGCGCAAGGACGTGCTTTCAGGTCTCTTCTACCTGGCAGCCGTGCTGGTGTGGCTGCGCTTCCTGGAGCAGTCGCGACCCTGGCGCTACGGCCTGGCTCTGCTGCTGTTCGCGGCAGGCCTGTTGAGCAAATCCATCGTGGTGACGCTGCCGGCGGCCTTGCTGATCCTGCAGTGGTGGAAGGAGGGATGCATCACCGTGCGGGATCTGCGGCGGGTGGCGCCCTTCTTCCTGGCGGCGCTCGTCATCACGGCGGTCGATCTCTCTTCTTACGGTTCAAGGCACGGTTCCCTGGACTACTCCTTGCCCGAGCGGACGCTCATCGCGGCGCGGGCCTTGTGGTTCTACGCGGGCAAGCTGGCATGGCCAACCGACCTGCACGTCATCTACCCGCGGTGGGACATCAGCCTCGGGGAGCCCTGGGCATGGCTCACCCTTGCCGGGGCGGCGGCGCTGGCGGCAGCGCTGTGGTTCCTGCGCCACAGGCTCGGGCGCGGGCCGCTGGCCGGAGCCTTGTTCTTTGCGGTGACGCTGTCGCCGGTGCTGGGCTTCGTGAATCACGGCTACATGACTTTCTCCCTGGTGGCCGACCGCTTTCAATACCTGGCCGGCATCGGGGTCATGGCCGTCCTCATCGGCGGCGCCGTGCACGGCGCCGGCCGGCTGCAGGGCCGATTGAAGTGGGCGGCGACGGGTCTTGCCGTGGCGGTGCTGGCGCTTCTGGGAACGATGACCTGGCGCCAGGCGGGAATCTACCGGGACGAGATCACCTTCTTCAGCCACATCGTCTCTCGCAACCCCGAGGCGCGGAGCGCTCACTTCAATCTCAGCATCCACCTGGCCAGGGCAGGCCGTCCGGAGGAAGCCCTGGCCGCCGCCCGGATGGCCGTGGAAAACCGCCCGGATCAGGCCAGAGACCTTGCCATCCTCGGCTCTGCGCTGATTCGCATGGAACGGTTCGTGGAGGCCGAGGAGGTCTTGCGCCGCGCCCTGGAGATCGATCCCGGCCACAAAAACAGTCGCAGCAAATTGGCCTATATGCTAGGGGTGCAAGAACGCCACCAGGAAGCGCTCGAGGCCTACCGCGCGATGCTCGAGATCGACTCCAACTCCGCACAGGCCCATGCCTACATCGGCAATATACTGGTTCAGCTCCATCGATATGCCGAGGCTGTCGAGCCCCTGCGCAAGGCCCTGACCCTCATCAACGCCGCGCCCTCCCTGACGGCGGACTTGCCCACGCCGGGGTTTGTTCATGAGCTCCTGGGCACGGCCTTGCGGGAGCTGGGACGGCCCCAAGCGGGGGAGGCGCACTTTCGGAGAGCCCTGCAGTTGAAGCCGCGCGATTTGGATGAGCTCGAGCAGCTCGCCAGGTCGCATTTCAGTGGGAAGCGCTACCGGCAGGCGCTCGAGCTGTATCGCACCCTGCTGGAGAACCATCCCGACGAGGCAGCCACTCACGCCGACATCGGCGCGACCCTCTACTACCTGGACCGAACGGACGAAGCCATCCGGAGCCTGGAACGGGCTCTCGCCCTGGATCCGTCCCTGGATTCAGCCAGAACCAATCTCGAAAAGATCCGCAAGAGGGTGCGGAAGTTGGAGGAATAGTGGCTCGAAGAAGTGCGAAAAGCGATATCCACGAAGGGGCACGAAGGTCCACGGAGGGAGCGGAGTAGATTCGTGACGGGGTTTAAAAGATTTCCACGAAGGGGCACGAAGAACGGCGAAGGGCCACTAAGGGGTTGGCGGGGGATCCAGAGGGATTCGCCAAGGGTCGGGTAGGGGGAAGAAGATGTCCACTATGGGCGAAAAGGTAAAAAGATTTCCACGAAGGGACACGAAGAACGGCGAAGGGCCACTAAGGGGTTGGCGGGGGATCCAGAGGGATTCGCCAAGGGTCGGGTAGGGGGAAGAGGATTTCCGCGAAGGGCGAAAAGGCAAAAACATATCCACGAAGGGGCACGAAGAACGGCGAAGGGCCACTAAGGGGTTGGCGGGGGATCCAGAGGGGGCCGCCAGGGGTCGGGTAGGGGGAAGAGGATTTCCGCGAAGGGCGAAAAGGTAAAAAGATTTCCACGAAGGGGCACGAAGAACGGCGAAGGGCCACTAAGGCGTTGGAGGTGGATCGAGAGGGGGTTGCCACAGATCGGGAAGGGGGAAGAGGATTTCCGCGAAGGGCGAAAAGGCAAAAACATATCCACGAAGGGGCACGAAGAACGGCGAAGGGCCACGAAGGGGTTGGCGGGGGATCGAGAGGGGGCCGCCAGGGGTCGGGTAGGGGGAAGAGGATATCCACGAAGGGCGAAAAGGTAAAAAGATTTCCACGAAGGGGCACGAAGGACCACGAAGGGGCACTAAGGCGTTGGGGGTAGATCGAGAGGGGTTCGCCGAGGGTCGGGAAGGGGGAAGAGGATTTCCGCGAAGGGCGAAAAGGTAAAAAGATTTCCACGAAGGGGCACGAAGAACGGCGAAGGGCCACTAAGGCGTTGGAGGTGGATCGAGAGGGGGTTGCCACAGATCGGGAAGGGGGAAGAGGATTTCCGCGAAGGGCGAAAAGGCAAAAACATATCCACGAAGGGGCACGAAGAACGGCGAAGGGCCACTAACCCATCTTTAACAAAGGAACGGGCGATTGGGGGGATTTTACCCCCATTTTGGCCTAAAATCACCCGTAAGTTGTTGATTCTTGGTCGGAGATCCTGAAGTAGTGCCATAATCGTATGGGAGGGGCTTGACCCCCTCGGCCCCCTCTGTTAGGGTCCCTCCCATGTTCATCCGCCGCACCCAGACCCGCTCCACTCCCTCCGGTCAGACCTACTTCACCCACCGCCTCGTCCGCTCCCATCGCCTCTCAGGCAAGGTCCGCCAGCAGACCCTCCTCAACCTCGGACGCCACTTCGCCATCCCCCGCCATGACTGGCCCCTGCTGTGCCGCCGTCTCGACGAGATCCTCAGCGGTCAGTTGCCCTTGATCCAGGAGGGTTCGACCCCGTTGGAGGAGGAAGCCCAACGCATGGCCGAGCGCTTGCTCGAGGGGGAAGCCGACGTGACCGGCACCGCTGGGGAGGCCTCTTCAGAGGACCTGCAGACGGTAGCGGTGGATTCGGTGGAGTTGACCCGTCCGCGCAGCGTCGGGGTGGAGCAGGTGGGCCGGTGGGCGCTGGAGCAGTTGGGGTTGGTGGAGTTGCTGGGTGAGTTGGGGCTGAATGGACCGATGCGGGCGGCGGCGGTGGGGGCGATTGTGGGCCGTCTGGCCCGTCCCGGCTCGGAACGGGCCACCTGGGGCTGGCTCGGCCGGCGCAGCGGTTTGGGCGAGTTGCTGGACTTCGACTTCCAGACCCTGAGTCTGATGCAGATGTATCGGGCTTCAGACGCTTTGATGAGACACCGCCAGGCCATCGAGGCCCACCTGTTCACCCGGGCCATGGGTCTGTTCGATCTGCAGCCGACCGTCACTCTGTTCGATCTGACCAACACCTTCTTCGAAGGGGCGGCCCGCCGTCAACCCAAGGCCCAGCGGGGGCACTCGAAGGAGAAGCGCAGCGACTGTCCCCTGCTGACCCTGGGGTTGGTGCTGGACGGGGCCGGGTTTGTGCGCCGCTCCCAGGTCTTTGCCGGCCGGGTGGATGAGCCCCGCACCCTGGCGGGGATGCTGGGGGCGCTCGAGGCGCCCCGGGGGGCCCTGGTGGTGATGGATCGGGGGGTGGCGACCGAGGATCGCATCCAGTGGTTGAGGGAGGAAGGGTACCGCTATGTGGTGGCCAGCCGCCAAGGCCACCGGCAGTTCGACCCCGAACTGGCCCTGACCTTGGAGACCGCTTCCAAGGCCAGGTTACAGCTCCACAAGGAGGTCTCAGAGGACGGGGGGGGAAGTGCGTCTCTACTGCCGTTCCGAGGAGCGGGCTCACAAGGAACGGGGTATTGTCGAGCGTTTCAGCCGGCGCTTCGAGCAGGGGCTCGCCCGACTCTCCGAGGGGCTCTCACGGCCGCGGGCTCACAAGGGCATCGAGAAGGTCCGGGAACGGATCGGGCGGTTGAAGGAGCAGAGTCGCGGCGTGGCTCAACACTACACCATCGAGGTCCTCACCAACGAGAGCGGCCGCAAGGCGACGGCCCTGACCTGGAAGCGTCAGCCCCGCCAGGGCTCGATGGTCACTCATCCGGGGGTCTACTGCCTGCGCAGCAACCAGACCGACTGGGATGAGGAAAGCCTGTGGCGCACCTACACCACTCTCACCGACGTGGAAGCGGTGTTTCGCTCCCTGAAGTCCGAACTGGGTCTGCGCCCCATCTATCATCACAAGCCGGTGCGGTCGGAAGGCCACCTGTTCCTGACCGTCATCGCCTATCAACTGGTGCAGGTCATCCGCAAACGCCTCAAGCAGCGCGGCGACTCCTCCAGTTGGACCACGCTGCGGCGCATCCTGGAAGGACAGCAGCGGGTCACGGTGACCTTCCGGCGTGGGGACGGGCGGACCTTGCACGTACGCAAGGCCACGCGGGCAGAAACTGATCAGAAGGCCATCTACGACGCCCTGGGCATCGATCCCGCTCCCGGAGGGGTCCGCAAGATGATCGTCTGACTCCCCTCAATCGCCGGTTTCAACGCGTTTGTAGTGCCACTTGCGGGTTTCTGCCTTTGTAACCTGTTGATAATAAGCGTGTACTCGGAAGCCGGTAGAGTCGAGGGGAGGCGCGTTCTGCCTTAGATCGAGGGAGTAGCTGTTGCCGGCGGCTTTCGCCACTCGCCGGTGCCTCAATCTCTTTCTTAGCAGCGTTTCCTCACCCCCGCTCGTCAAACCGGACGTGCGGTTTTCCCGCATCCGGCTTTCAGTCGAGATCATGCCTTCGCCCACGGAAAGCCCTGGGGCTTCGACGCCAGGCAAGTGAGACCATAGGTTTTCCGCAGTCTCTCGTCCGAAAAGCGCACATACCCCCCGGACCTCACCTTGTGCTTCCGACAGAGCCACTGACGCAGCCGCTTGACGGCGTGTCGGTCGATCGCGTGGTAGGCCGGGCTGACCTGCCCCAGGCAGAAGTAGTTCGCCCATCCGGTCATTGCCCGGTTCAGGTGTTCTACCATCTCTGCTCGGAGCAGCCTCCCGTTCCTCGGCGCCGTCCACTCGCTGATCTTGCGGTAGATGCTTTCGACGCTCGCCTTGCTGGGTCGAGTGCCAATGTAGGTCCCTCTCCCCATGGGGCGATAGTTGCGTCCGATGCGATATCCCAGAAACTCCATCGGCTCCTCGGGACACCGCAAGCATCGGGTCTTCCGCTCGTTGACCGGTAGCTTCAGGACCTCCATGATCCGCTTGACCGCCGTCAGCATCTCTGCCGCCGGAGCCTTGCCGAGCACACGGAAGTCATCCGCATAATTGACGATCTCCGCACGGAAGCGCCGGGCATAACCCAGCACCTTCCATCCCAGCACGAAGCGCCGCATGTAGAGATTGCTGAGCAAGGGTGAGATCGGGGCTCCTTGCGGAGTCCCCTTCCGCTCCCGGCGCCCTCGGTTCGTGCGGCGTCTGCCACCCTTCCCGTCGTCCTCCTCCACCGGCATCTCCAGCCATGCCTTGATGAGCCTCAGCATCCTCCCGTCACTCACGCGCCGGGCAATACTCTTCATCAGCTCCGCATGCGGAATCTCGCCGAAGTAGTTGGACAGGTCGCCGTCAACCACCTCCTTGTATCCCCTTCGCAGGAGTCCATGCACGCGTTTGACCGCGTCGTTGGCACTCCGCCCCGGCCGATAGCCATACTGCTCCGGTTGCAGGTCCGCTTCGAAGATCGGCTCCAACACCAGCAGAGCCGCCGTCTGCGCCACCCGGTCCCGTATGCAGGGAATGCCCAAAGGCCGGAACTTGCCGGACTGTTTCTTCGGGATCAGCACCTGCCGCACCGGTCTCGGTGCGTAGGTCCCTTCCCTCAGGTCCCGCGCCACTTCCCCCAACCAGCCCTCCACCCCGTACGCCTCGATGTCCTTGAAGCGCTCCCCGTCCACCCCAGCCGATCCGCCATTGCGACGGACCTGCACCCAGGCTTCCATCAAGAAGTCCTCTCGCCACACCTTGTCGCACAGCCCATGAAACCGCCGCTTGGGTTCTTCCTTCGCTTTCGCATGGTGCATGGTCTGGAATTTCCGAACCCGTTCTGACCCTGTTAGACCCTTGTCAGTAGTCACGCCTTGCCTCCTTCCCATGCTGCTCTCAACTCAGGGCCCCTTCCCTCCACGGACATTACCCCGCTTCCCCGGTACTACGGACCCATCCGCCACCCTGAAGGCCCGGCCTGCCCCTCGCGGGGTCCCGGTTGATCTGTGCTGCATCTCCGTCAGGGCTTCCCGTGTTGCTGACCTTCTTCCTCTTCCATGCGTGCCGACGTCACTACCCCGACGGAAACGGATCGGTGCCCGTGTCGCTCGCTTCCCCATCCGCCAACGGCCTTCCCCTATTAACAGGAGGGTCGGCTTCCGTATTGCCCGTTTCGAGGCCTGCTCGACGTTCACTCGCGTTCCGGCCCGCAGGGTCGCTGAACCGCCCATGGCGGCCCTTTGACACCAGGGTGCTTCAGACCATATCGTTACCTCCATGATCCGCCCTGGCTGCTACCAACCGGAGCGACAGTTGTTGGGCGGGGTTTGCACCCGCCAGAAGAAGGCGCCTTTCCACGGCGCACTGTTAAAGATGGGCTAAGGGGTTGGCGGGGGATCCAGAGGGATTCGCCAAGGGTCGGGTAGGGGGAAGAAGATATCCACGAAGGGCGAAAAGGTAAAAAGATTTCCACGGAGGGATCGGAGAAGAATCGTGACGGGGGGTAAAGGATTTCCACGAACGGGCACGAAGGGAAACTAGGGCGTTGGGGGTGGATCGGGAGGGGGGGGATTATTTGACCAACCGTTTCCATTGCAGTCTGCCGTGGTTCCCGAAGTTGATCAGGATGCCGACTGGGAAGCCGGTTCCCTTGAGATAGTTGAGAACTTGGGCCTGCTCGGTTCCCGATAGACGATCGAGCGCCTTGATTTCGACGACAATCTGCTCAAAGCAAACCAGGTCGGCAAAATACTGTCTCTTCAGTGTCACATCTTTGTACCGAACTGAGATCGGCTGTTGAGGGACAAAAGGGATCTTCCTGGCTTTCAACTCGATTTCCATGGCTTCCTGGTAAATCGATTCCAGAAAGCCCGGGCCAAGCTCGCGATGCACCTCAATCGCAGCTCCCACAACGGCGTACACTTCGTCTTTCAATATCAAATCCGACACTGCCGCCGCTCCAGCGATCATCCACCAAGGACGCGCACAGGCGCCATAGCCCTGAGGGCCTTTCTTCCTGGCCCTTCGCGAATCTCGTTACCAACCCCTGGCGGACCCCTCCACTCGGATCGACCCGGAACTGCGCAGTGGGTCTCTTTCGGTTTGGCCGTTGAGGTTTTGCCGCCGACAGGCTGCCTGCCTGCAGCACCGCACGAGAGCTCAGCGCCAGCCAACGGCATAAGGAATAAGGATGCGGGCGGGACGCCCGCGCTCCCGGGGGGATCCCTTTGGGCGGCCCCTGCAGATCCGAATTTTGCAAAAGGCTCCGTGGATAAGTCTTTTTCTTTTCCTTTTTCTTCCTGGTCCTTCGCGGACCCTTTCCCGACCTGTGGCAACCCCCTCTCGAACCACCCCCAACGCCTTAGTGCCCCTTCGTGGTCCTTCGTGCCCCTTCGTGGAAATCCTTTAACCCCCGTCGCGATTCTCCTCCGATCCCTCCGTGGATAACTCCTTTTGAGCCCTTGGTGGATCGGGTCAGCGCAGCCCGATGGGGCGCATGGTGAAGCCGGCGGTGCTGCCCTTGATCTTGTTGGTGGCGGCGATGTAGCAGAACTCAAAGACCCCGTCGGCGGCCAGTTCCTCCAGGTAGTGAAACTCGGCCACGTGCACCCCCTGCTCCACCAGCAGGTATTCGTGGACCGGAATGAAGCTGGTGCTTCCGGCCGGCGCCGGCCCTACCTCCAGCCCGGAGGTGTCCGATCCCACCATGATGGCCCCCTTCTCTTCCACCAGCCACTTGGCGGCCTCCAGATTGATCCCGGCCGAGTCGTGGGCTCCGATCTTCTTATGGTCCCCGCCGGCTTTCCCCCAGTAGCGCAGGGTCCCGGTGCGCACGAAGACGGCGTCTCCGGGCCGGATCTCGGTTCCCTGCTTCTCCAGGGCGGCCTCGAGGTCCCCGGGCCCGATGGCGGTCCCTCCCTTGATGGCATCGACCCCCTGGTTTCCGGCCACGTCGATCAGAATCCCCCGGACCACGATGGGAGGGATGGTGGAGGCGTCGGCCTTGCGGATGCCGAAGTTTCCGCCCCACTCGGCCTCGGTGAAGCCGTTGTACCAGTGGTTGTCCTCCCCGGTGGTGATGTGCCCCAGGCTGTCGATCTGGGTGGCCACGTTGTCGTTGATGAAGAGGGCGCAGCTGTGCCAGGCCAGCCGGGCCGGGTTGACCGAGGGGGCGGTGAAGTCCAGGTCCTGCTGGCGCTTGACCCCCTCGGGGGTGCGGAAGGAGATAATCTCGCCCGGGGAGTGGCCCGGCCATTTGTAGGAGGTGCGGTCGTAGTCGATGCCCAGGTCGTAGACCTTGCCCTGCTTGACCAGGCCGATGGCTTTCAGCACCGATTGGGGGGTCATGGCGTTGAGGGAGCCCACTTCGTCGTCCTTGCCCCAGACCCATCCCCAGCCCCGGCCCTTTTTCCAGCCCTTCAGCTCGTGGTCGGGCGGACCGGCAGCGGTCCAGGCAGTCCATCCCAGCAGCAGTGCGCCTGCCACCAGCAGGCCCGGCAGCCAACGCGTCGATGTGGTTGTGTGTCTCATCCTCTCCTCCTGGAAGTTTATGGTTCGAGCGAAACGGAAATTTTTTGCCCTGAGAATCTATCGGAGCGGAGGGCTTATTTCAAGGGGGGAGGGGGATGGCGGGGTTGGAGGTCTTGGGGATAGGAGCTGTCGCCGCCTTCGCGGCTCGACTCTTACGCTGAACTTTTCCATGGGCTTACGCCCACGGCTAAGTGCTGCCGCCGCTCCGCGGCTCGGATGGAACCCCCGGGCTGGCGGCCGGGGATGATCCCATCTATTTAGTTGCCCCTACGCAGTTACGCCGTCTTGGGTAGGAGAATTCCCCACGTTGATGCCCGGGGGATCATTTATTCGCGAATCGTTGTGCCCACGGCGGGTGGTGGTTTTGGAGAGGCAGTGGGTGCCGAGCGAGGCAACTCGTTCCCGGCGACGCGGCTGCGTCTGGTTGGGTTGATCAACTTGAGGATGCGGTGCGTGTGTTGGCTAACAACCCCTTCACGTTTCAGTCCAAGGTCCTAACCAAGAATTCTTCGAATTAAGTGTGCCTCATGTGGGACGGGCAAACCTGATGGTCGGGATCCCACCAGAGCAGATTCAGGCGAGACACATCGCGCTGTCCCCAAATCCTGGCCCTGGAGTCCATCCTTAGCGAAAATAGCTCGAAGATATCCTCCCGACCCAACTCTTCCAATCTCTTCTGTGCGGCGCGACACAACTGATCCCAGTCGACAAAGTGGTGATTGCCGCCTTCAAGCTCCCCCCAGGTTATGGTTTCGAATTGGTGAAGCTTCGGGATGATTTTCTTGAACAACTCTTCGATGGTCGCCCTTCGCCAACCCCAGTCGCCCTCAAGATCAATCGCATCAACTCTCCACTGAAAGTTCATGGAGTGAACATTGGGTTCGACCTGCTTAGGGCGTTTTAGCCTTTTTTCCGGGAGTCTTTCGACTTGCCTCGCTCTTTTGCGTGGCTTTTTGGAGCCTCCTGGCATTGCTCAAAGGGCTCCATAATATTCCGTCATAACTTCCCTTGAAATCACCGCTCGTGACGGCATACCTGAAGGTGTGTCACCACGAGCCTCAATCCAAGGGCGTTCCATATGAGTGAGATCGCTAAGATATCGGCCAGTCTTGTCGCCGTAGAAGTCCAAGACAGCATCGATTGTTTCGACGCCGGTTTCGTCCAGCGCATCGGGATTTCCTTGGATATCCCCCGCCCTCAAATGCAAACTCCCCCTATGCTGCTGGTAAAGGTCCGGACACACCGGGCCATCAGCCCAAGCTTCCAAGCGCTCAGGAAAAAGCTCTCTTTCATCCCAAACGAGCGACCATGCCTGGCAGTAATAAACCAACTTCTGGAGCTTCCACGACGTCACGATTCTAATGGTTTCCGCAGGAGCGAGCTTATTCAGGATGTAGCTGGCAACATCGCATACTGAAGCCATGATCTCCACCTTTCCACAAAGGATACAACCTGCTCGAAATCATGGAGGCGAACCCCTGCCTCCCACTATCGACTCCCACTATCGAGGTCATCCATGCGTCTCAGATCCCAAATACCAGATGTCGTTACGGGAATTCGGATTTACTGTTCGTGTTGGGTATACGACAAGTATAACAACAAATGCCACAAACGAAACTGATTCTACAACTTCTGTGATCTCCAAAGATGCAACCGATTCCATAAATGGGTACTGCCAAATAAAACAGTTGCAATTACGATGCCAAACCCTCAGGCACCCCCGAACTGCCGCCCGACGGATAGGTGCTGCCGCCGCCTACGCGGCTCGACTCATTTGCTGAACTATTCCATGGGCTGACGCCCACGGCTAAGTGCTGCCGCCGCTTCGCGGCTCTACTGGAACCCCCGGGCTGGCGCCCGGGATCCTTTGTTTGAGAATCGTTGGGCCGGTACAAACCGGGAACATCATTTGCACGATGCGCTTGATCGAAGTGGGAGCGATAGGCGAAGCCGTGCCAAGACTTGTGCGGGCGGGACGCCCGCGCTCCCAGGTGGGCATCCTCTCATGACACCACTATTGCCCCGCAAGGGGGGAGTGATTGGGGGTAGCCACGCCGGAGCCCTTAGTGGCCCTTCGTCGTCCTTCGTGTAACTTCGTGGATACGTCTTTTTATCCCGTCGCGGATCTTCGCGGACCACGCCTTGTGCGGGCGGGACGCCCGCGCTCCCAGGTGGGCATCATCTCATGACACCACTATTGCCCCGCAAGGGGGGAGTGATTGGGGGTAGCCACGCCGGAGCCCTTAGTGGCCCTTCGTCGTCCTTCGTGTAACTTCGTGGATATGTCTTTTTACCCCGTCGCGGATCTTCGCGGACCAGGCCTTGTGCGGGCGGGACGCCCGCGCTCCCAGGTGGGCATCATCTCATGACACCACTATTGCCCCGCAAGGGGGGAGTGATCGGGGGTAGCCACGCCGGAGCCCTTAGTGGCCCTTCGTCGTCCTTCGTGTAACTTCGTGGATATGTCTTTTTACCCCGTCGCGGATCTTCGCGGACCAGGCCTTGTGCGGGCGGGACGCCCGCGCTCCCAGGTGGGCATCCTCTCATGACAGCACTATTGCCCCGCAAGGGGGGAGTGATCGGGGGTAGCCGCGCCGGAGCCCTTAGTGGCCCTTCGTCGTCCTTCGTGTAACTTCGTGGATACGTCTTTTTACCCCGTCGCGGATCTTCGCGGACCAGCCTTGTGCGGGCGGGACGCCCGCGCTCCCAGGTGGGCATCCTCTCATGACAGCACTATTGCCCCGCAAAGGCGCAGTGATTGGGCCGACGTGGACTGGCTAGGGCGTTGCCGTCGGGGCGGCCTTTCTGGCGGCGGCTTCCTCCGTGAGGCTCGGGGACTCGGCGACATCCTTCGCACTAAACACCCTGCCCTTGATGCGAAGCTTGACCAGTTCCTTGATGGGCTCGAAGCGAACAAAGATGTCCTGTCCGATATCCAAGCGAAGATTGGAGGTGTTCACGTCCACGATGATCTCACCGGCTTCCCCGACCGGGATGAGACGCTTTTCGGTCCTGTCCTCGATCAGCCAGTGGGGACCATAGATCTTGTAGACGACGATATCTTCGGATGTCAGGTTCCGAAACGGAAAACGAGGCTGGACGGGGTCCCCCTGGAGGACCCATTCGAATTCGTAGACCGTCTCCTCGAACTCCACCTTGAGAGGCGCGGGTGTTTCCCCCGGTTTGGGATTGGCGCGAGCGGACTGCTTTTGGATGTAGTACTCCTGAAAGATATTCGTATTCGTCGTGGGGGGATCGGAGGGATCGAAGAACCACTCACCGGACTCCTTCTTCCAGCGGAATTTCCTTACGATCGGAAACGCGCCCGCCACTATCGGCGCCATGACCTCCAGCCTGACCTCCGCGACGGCGGAGCGATTGCCTTCCTCCAGTGTGACCTCGACAATGCTGAAATCGGTAATCCGGGACCTTCGCGAGCGGTCGCGAGTGGAGCTGCTCCTGGACAGGGGCAGGATGAATTGCCTGGCTTGGTCGAACTGCCCGGACCGAACAGCGGTGAAGTAGGCGTTCACCCGCTGCCCGAGCCGTTCGATGTCGACTGGACCCGCCTGGTCCGCCACACTCGACCGTGCGCCCACCGACATCCAGGCCAGGACCAGCACCAGCAGGAAACCGTTGGAAATCTCAACAAATCTTGACCGAAACACCCCGACACCTCCTCAAAAACTCAGGTCTGAAAGAAAAGCGATGTGTTACCCGATAAGGCCGGCCCCAAGCCTGGAACCCTGAAGACCGGTCAAAGCATGCTCCTGCCGGAAGCTCCGCTGTTTTTGGGGGTCGGTAAATCCAAAAAAAAGGGTAGCCACCGAAGTGGCTACCCTTGGACCTGAATACGTAAGGCTGAACTACTGCCCCAGGGATTCAGAGATCGCCGTTCCGCGTTGGCCCTCGTTGAACTGCGGATCCGGAATCACCAAAGCTATGTAGCCGTGGGCCACATCAACGCCGGCGCCATCCGGGAAGTCGCCCATGACAAAGGCCATCCCATGGGCATGACGGAACCCTGCCCTGACGATAGCATAGCCTTCCCAACCACCTTCCATAACCATAGGACATGCAGCGGAAATGGTGTCACCCGCTGCCAGGTTGGGCGAAAGCATCTCCATGACGGGATCCATCGCCTCCCCGCTGCTGCCGTCGGCGGCTTTTTTGGTTTTCGGGTAACCGTATAGCGTGACGGAACCGGTCTGAGGAGCCGCTCCCTTCTTCTCACCGAAGACGTCATCGTCCATGGTGGTGTTGGCAACCGAGATACCCGTGCTCCACCCGGCGGTGGAACCGCAGGTGACGAACGGGTACAGCAGGTAGGTGACACACTCGGAGACGGTCAGGATGTCGCCGTCGTCCTCATCGATGACGTCGTCCTCATTGGTGTCCTGGGTTTGGGCAACCATCTTGTAGGACAATTTGGTGTCGCGATCCTCAAAACCGGGCTCCGGGTGGAGCCAGCCCCAGATATCGGCCGTGCCTCCGGCTCCCGCCTTGGCCTGGTCGATGGCGACCACCAGCTTGATCTCGAAGGTGTCGGCCCGGTCCATGTGGTCCTCGGCACTCTCTGCGGTGACGTTGTCGTTAGTGTCATCAGGAGTAAGGTCCCCGCCAGCCTCATAATTCATCGGCACGAACTTGTAGACCGCCGCGGTGGTGTCGGTCGACAGACCAGCCGGCACGAATTCAAGTGTGGCCACCAGACTGTTGTCCCCATTGTCGTCGGTGAAACCACCTGCCGGTTCCGCAATCAGATTCTTCCTGGCTTCAGGGTTGGACTCGGCATCGTCGTGCTTCTGACCCGGCCAGATGAAGGTGACGCCGGAAGGCACGTTCAGGATCTTGAAGTGGACCATGGTGGATCCCAAGCCGTCGGGGTCGGATTCCCAGGCACTGGCAAAGCCCTCGCTCACCTCGAGCGACGGCTGTGACGCTCCCTCGCCTGAGCAGTAGAGCTGGTTGGCATGGGAAATATCAAAGCTGATGCCGGCCTTGACGGTGGCGACATGCCTGGCGGCACTCACGCCTGCTCCTGAACCGAAATTGATGCCGCCGGCGCCGGCTGAGCTGAGCGAGGCGGCTACTCCATCGTCGACGTTCAGACCCGAAACGTCCAATCGGACCCCCATCAGGCGAATGTTTTCCGCATTGTCGGCTACATTAACTGTGACAGTAGCCGTATCCTTGTCATCATTGATTGCGACTGTCGTGCCGGCATTACAAGCGTCAAAATCGGCGTCCACGAGGGTGTCATTACCACACATCGGCGTAATGGACGCGTTGGTGATGGTGAGACCACCGAAAGACACGTCGACTTTGTCGTTTTCTGCGTTACGAGCGACATCGCTATTCTCGGAGCCAGCTTGGTTTTCTACATTCACCAAGTACACCGAACCCACCATCTGGTTGTGTCCGTACTGAGCAACCGTTCTGGTCCTGGCCCCGAGCCTGAAGGCATATTGCGCATGGACCTGAGATACGGCAAACCCCAGCAGGAACAGGGTGCACAGCAAAATCTTAAGTCTTGTTCGCATTTCCTCTCCTCTGAATTGAATTTGAACCAATTACTGAAACGAATTGAAGCTAAGAAACCACTCTCATTCCCGCCGGAAGACCGACCGGAGATGTTGCCGTATATCGCTCCGAAAAACGTTCACCCGACAAGAAGCAAACACTGTCTCCACCCCCAACCAGGCTACAGGTGCTTCCAGAAAATCAGCCCCAACCTTAACACCACAAGAACTTTGATATCAAGACTTTTTACGCAACTTCCCACAAAACGGCCTCACCCTAACACCACCGAAATTCGATGTCAACACTTTTTGCAGCATTGAAAACATCTTGACACAGGGCCTGTGCGCGTTTCGATTGCAGGCAAACTTTCGCAGACTTCCTTCCCATGGCGCTTCATTGGAGTATACAGCCAAACTGGCGGAATTTTGTCAAACCAAAGGTATTTGGGGGCCGTTTCCCGGGGGAAAAAGCGGCCGGCTGGGGGGCCTCGGAGGAATCGTCCTATCCCACGGACTGGATTTTCAGTCCAAAGGACCCCGCTCCCGAGCCGGCAGATAGGCCCCGTCACCGCTCCGCTGCCCGGGCGCCCCGCCGTCGTTGACGACTCCGTAGGCCAGGAAGGAATTCTGTCCCGACATCCGCCGGATCTGCACATACCCCTGCCGGGTTCCCGGAGGGGTGCGGCTGAGAATGCCGTTGATCTGATGCCAGTGCCGGGCCGGAACCGGTTTGGTGGTCACCGTGTCGACCAACAGCCCCGTCTCCCCATTGTAGATGTCGATAGCGAAGACGCTGGGGCTGTCGTCGACCTCTCCGGTGTTGACCAGGGCCAGGTTGCTGCGGTTCTCTTCGTTCTGCTGCAGGGCATCGACCCAGGCGGTTTGGCTGAAACTCCCGCCGGCGGGCACGGCGTGGTAAAAGACGCCGAACTGCCCGCCTTCTCCATCGGGAGCCCCCGTGCGGGCTCCGATCACGATCCCGCTCATGTCCCCGCCGTCGGCCGTCGCAAACACGGCTCCCACGTAGCCTCCCCTGGTGGGGCCGACGCCCTCCACTGCCTGCCGGCGCAACTGGTCGACGATATCGGGAAGAATTCGCTGCTCCCCCCCTTCCAGCCTCATGGGCATCAAGGTGAAGTCGGCCGTGCGATCGGTCGTCCCGAGGGCGTCGGCCACGAAGCGGAACCGGAGGAGCCTGGCCTCTTCCGAGAAGTTGGTCACCGTCAATTCGCTCGTAAAGGCCGTCGTCTCCAGGATCACGGGCAGGACCTGATTGGCCGCCCCCTCGAGAGAACTGGCCGTGACCGGAAAGACGAAGGAGCCGTCCGAGTTCACCTGGTCGTTGATCACGCCGTAGGCATAGAAGGGAGCGGTCCCAACCACCCGCTCCACCTTGACGTAGCCGTTTGAAACGTCGCCCAACACACCCGAGAACTGGTGGAACCCGCCCGGGGGCAACTCCACCTCCCTCAGGCGGATGAAGCCGGGATCAGCCCCCGCATCTCCCGAGAACACCGTGGTCTTCAGAGTAATGGGGCCGTCCTCGGAAGCCCCCATATTCTGGAAGGCAACGTTGGAACGGTCCTGCCGGTTCTGGCGCAATCCACACAGGTAGACCGCCTCCTCGAATCCACCATCCCGCGGAATCCCCGGATAGGCCAGACCGGCACGGCCCCCGCCCTCGAGCACGGCCGTGGTGGTCCGCACCACCACCCCCACCCCCGAGGCCCCTGAAACCTCCACCCTCAACGTACCGATGCGGTTGCCCGCATCGGGAATGGGAATGCCCAGGTTGTTGAGATACTCCATGGCATGGGGCACGATTTTCTGTTCTCCCACCCCCAGAGCGTCGGAGGCCGTGCCGCTCCCTCCCCCGGCATGGGCCGTGTAGGCGTAGTCGAGGATTGCCGGCTCGGAACCCCGGTTGGTCAGGGTCAGCTCCGAGGTGAAGTAGGAGTTGTTGCGCCCGGCCGAGCTCAGAACGACGGGGACGAAGATGGCCTCCGCCGGCTCGGGCCGGGAGTCACCCGGGCCGGGAGCGGCAATGGTGACGGTGTGGGTGGCGCCTTCATCGGGACGGTCGAGAAGACTTGCGGCTGTCAGGTGGGGAGCATCGAAGTACTCAGGGTCGGGGGCCGTGCCGTCGGACAGGCGCAGCCCGATTTGGGAGAGCTCACCCAAGGTGAGGGTCACAGTCCTGCCCTGGCTGCCCCTGTCCTCCACCAGGTCGAAGGCGATCTCCTTGGACGTCTCTCCGGCCAGAAACAGCACTCCGAAATCCCGGGAAGGTTTCAACCCCTCATAGTCGTCATCGGTGGCGCTGCCGCCCACCGAATAGGGCATGCGCACGGCCAGCGGCAGCGGCCGGCTCAAGGTAACCGCAACCCTGACGGTATCTCCTTCCGAGGCTCTCTGCTCAGTGGAAGCGAAGGCGAGGATGGGCTTCAGGCCGGGGTCCAGGAGGAGTTCTCCCTGCCTGTTTTCTCCGCCGAAAGTGAAGGGACCGCCCAGGGTCGCGAGCACCTCGTCGAAAATCCCGGCGGGCAGACTGGTCAGGTTATTGACCAACAGATTCAGCCATCGCAAGTTGCCGAGCCCGCGGAAGAGTCCCTGGGGCAGGCTGGTCAGCTGGTTGTCCTCCAGCCACAGCACTTCCAGGTTGGCCAGCCCGCGGAAGACCTCCTCGGGCAGGCCGGTCAGCTCGTTGTTCCACAAGGATAGGTTCTGCAGGGAATCCAGCCCGTGAAAGAGGCCCTCGGGCAGGCCAGACAGCTTGTTTGCACCCAACTCCAGGAATCGCAGAGTACTCAGTCCGTGGAAGATTCCCTGGGGCAGGCCGGTCAGCGCGTTGTCCTTCAGCCACAGCACTTCCAGGTTGGCCAGCCCGCGGAAGACCTCCTCGGGCAGGACGGCCACGCGGTTGAAGCGCAAGTCGAGCGATTCCAGGGAATCCAGACTGCGGAAGATTCCCTCGGGCAAGCCGGTCAGCGCGTTGTAGTCCAAGTCCAGGGTCTGCAGGGAACTCAGCCCGTGAAAGACGCCCTCGGGCAACTCGGTCAGTTGATTGCCGCTCAGGTCGAGCTGTGCAAGGGAACTCAGCCCGCGGAAGTCGTGCTCGTCAAGGGCTTCGATGCCGGACTCTGAAAGGTCCAGATGGCTCACGCTGGCCAGATGCTCCGCGGTCACATCCTCACAAGCCGACAATCCGATGATCTCGAACAGCTTGTCTCGGACCTGCGGCGTTCGGTCGCAGAGACTTCTGAAGCCGGGGCCGGGAACGGCAATGGTGACGGTGTGGGTGGCGCTTTCATCGGGACGGTCGAGAAAACTTGCGGCTGTCAGGTGGGGAGCGTCGAGGTACCGAGGGTCGGGGGCCGTGCCGTCGGACAGGCGCAGCGGGATTTGGGGGAGCTCAGGCAAGGTGAGGGTTACAGTCCTCTCCTGGCCACCCCTGTCCTCCACCAGGTCGAAGGCGATCTCCTTGGTGGTCTCTCCTGCCAGAAACAGCACTCCGAAATCCCGGGAAGGTCTCAACCCCACGTAGTCGTCGTCGGTGGCGCTGCCGCCCACAGCATAAGGCACGCGCACGGCCAGCGGCAGCGGCCGGCTCAAGGTGACCGCGACCCTGACGGTATCTCCCTCCAGGGCGCTCTGCTCAGTGGAAGCGAAGGCGAGGATGGGCTTCAGGCCGGGGTCCAGGAGGAGTTCTCCCTGCCTTTGTTCTCCGCGAAGAGTGTAGGGACCGCCCAGGGTCGCGAGCACCTCGTCGAAAATCCCGGCGGGAAGGCTGGCCAGATTATTGCCCAGCAGATTCAGCCATCGCAGGTTGGCCAGCCCGTGGAAGATTCCCTGGGGCAAGCTGGTCAGCTGGTTGTCCTTCAGCCACAGCACTTCCAGGTTGGCCAGCCCGCGGAAGACCTCCTCGGGCAGGCTGGTCAGTTGATTGCCGCTCAGGTCGAGCTGTCTTAGGGAACTCAGCCCGCGGAAGACCTCTTCGGGCAGGCCGGCCACGCGGTTGAAGCGCAAGTCGAGCGATTCCAGGGAATCCAGACCCTGGAAGATGCCTTCCGGCAAGCCGGTCAACGCGTTGTAGTCCAGGTCCAGGATCTGCAGGGAACTCAGCCCGTGAAAGACGCCCTCGGGCAACTCTGTCAGTTCGTTGCCGCTCAGGTCGAGCTGTGCAAGGGAACTCAGCCCGCGCAAGTCGTGTTCGTCAAGGGCTTCGATGCCGGACCCTGAAAGGTCCAGATGGCTCACGCTGGCCAGATGCTCCGCGGTCACATCCTCACAAGCCGACAATCCGATGATCTCGAACAGCTTGTCTCGGACCTGCGGCGTTCGGTCGCAGAGACTTCTGAAGCCGGGAGTGGGGCCGGGAACGGCAATGGTGACGGTGTGGGTGGCGCTTTCATCGGGACGGTCGAGAAAACTTGCGGCTGTCAGGTGGGGAGCGTCGAAGTACTTGGGATCGGGGGCCGTGCCGTCGGACAGGCGCAGCGGGATTTGGGGGAGCTCATTCAAGGTGAGGGTCACGGTCCTCTCCTGGCCGCCCCTGTCCTCCACCAGGTCGAAGGCGATCTCCTTGGACGTCTCTCCTGCCAGAAACAGCACTCCGAAATCCCGGGAAGGTCTCAACCCCTCAAAATCGTCATCCATGGCGCTGCCGCCCACCGAATAGGGCACGCGCACGGCCAGCGGCAACGGCTGGCTCAAGGTAACCGCAACCCTGGCGGTATCTCCTTCCGAGGCGCTCTGCTCAGTGGAAGCAAAGGCGAGGGTGGGCTTCAGGACGGGGTCCAGGAGGAGTTCTCCCTGCCTGTGCCCTCCGGAAAAAGTGTAGGGACCGCCCAGGGTCGCGAGCACCTGGTCGAAAATCCCGGCGGGCAGGCTGGCCAGATTATTGCCCAGCAGATTCAGCCATCGCAGGTTGGCCAGCCCGTGGAAGATTCCCTGAGGCAAGCTGGCCAGCCTGTTGTCCTTCAGCCACAGCACTTCCAGGTCGGCCAGCCCGCGGAAGACCTCCTCGGGCAGGCGGGTCAGCTCGTTGTTCCACAAAGACAGGTATTGCAGGGACTCCAGCCCGCGAAAGAGGCCCTCGGGCAGGCCAGGCAGATAGTTCGCACCCAACTCCAGGAATTGCAGAGAACCCAGCCCGCGGAAGACGGCCTCGGGCAAGCCGGCCACACGGTTGAAGCGCAAATCGAGCGATTCCAGGGAATCCAGACCCTGGAAGATGCCTTCGGGCAAGCCGGTCAGCGCGTTGTAGTCCAGGTCCAAGGTCTTCAGGGAGCTCGGCCCGCGAAAGAGGTCCTCGGGCAGCTCTGTCAGTTGATTGCCGCTCAGGTCGAGCTGTCTTAGGGAACTCAGCCCGCGGAAGTCGTGCTCGTCAAGGGCTTCGATGCCCGACCGGGAAAGGTCCAGACTGCGCACGGTCGCCAGATGCTCCGCGGTCACCTCCGCACAGCCCGATACTCCGATGATCTCCAGCAGCTTGTCCTGGACATGCGGGGTTCGGTCGCAGAAACTCCTCAAGGGGGAATCAGGGCCCGCACCAGGAATGGAGATGGTATAGACACCATGCAGGGATGAACTCCGCAAAAGGGTTTCTGCTTCCAGATGGGGCGCTTCGGGGGCCGCACCGTCGGAACGCAGCAGCCCGATCTCGGAGAGTTCACCCAGGCTGAGAACGAGGGTGTCCTGCCAGATGTCGTCGTTCTCCGTGATCGTCAGGGAGATGAACTTGCTGAACTCTCCAGCCGCAAACAGCAATCCGTCGGAGGGTGCCGGAGACAGGTCCGTGTAATCCTCGACCGTAGCGCTGCCGCTGATCGAATAAGGCACGCGTACGGCCACCGGCAACCTCCGGCTCAGACGCACCTCCACGTCGACGACGTCGCCCTCGGAGTTTCTCTGTCCGGGAGAGGCGAAGGAGATCGCGGCCTTCAGGTCGGAGTCCAGGTACAGATCTCCCTGCCTGGTTCTGAAACGGTCAACGTAAGAACCGCCCAAGGTGTCCAGCACCTCGTCGAATATCCCCGGGCGCAACAGCGCCAGATTGTTGTCACGCAAGTCGAGCAACCGCAGGGAATGCAGTTCGTCGAAAATCCCGGTGGGCAGACCGGTGAGGCGGTTGTTCCGCAAGTTCAGTTCCTGAAGGGAACTCAGACCGTGGAAGTCGTCGGCCCTAAGGATGGCGATACCGTCATCGGAAAGACTCAGCCTGGTCAATCCGGCCAGATGCTCTGCGGTCACTTCCCCGCAGGTCGAGACTCTGGTGACATCCACCAGTTTGTCGCGAACCTGAGGTGTGCGGTCGCAGACACCCTGCGCGGCTGTAGTGGCTGCAGAGGTCGAAAACAAGCCGGTGATCCCGGCCAGAACCAGAAGAATCCTGCAGCATGAAGTTGTCCGTCCCGGAAGAGAGCTCGCCGCGGCCCGGCTCCGATCCGCCGGAGCGCGTAGTTCCCGCTCAAGATGACTGGCATGAAGCTGTGATAATGTCATGTCTCTTCTCACCCGGGTTCTCGAATGGGGATCCTCAAGACCCTTGACGGCATGGGTCTAGGTCTTCCGCCGCCCAGCGGTAGCAATGCCGGACGCCATACCTTAGCGCTGCTCCCTCTCTATCATCCTTCTATTAATAGTGTACAGCGGAGCGGAATGGATCGGAAATTATCAAGCGAAAGTTTCGGGGGGGGCAAACGCCGTGCGCCGTAAGTGTCTACCAGCGGCGCGTAGGTGGCGGGAGCGCGTAGGCCGCGCGCCGCAGCCTGGGCGGCCCGGCGTCCGCCCCCCTCCGCATCAGCCTTTGCCTGGCGGCTCGGCGACTCCCCCTCGAGGGGGGAGTGATCTCCTGGGAGCGCGGGCGTCCCGCCCGCACAAAGCCTGGCGCAGCCTCGCTCATCTCCGCCACTCGGACTGACCGGCAACGACGCCTTGGCTCTCCTTCGGCCTGGCCGTTGCGGTTACCGCCGACGTGGTGGCTGCCTGCAAAGTGGTGCTGACGCTCAGCGACCTCCATAAGGAATAAGAATGCGGGCGGGACGCCCGCGCTCCCGGGGGCCAAAGGAATAGGGTGCGGGCGGGACGCCCGCGCTCCCAGGTGGGCCAGAGGAATAGGGTGCGGTCGGGACGCCCGCGCTCCCGGGTGGGCGGTCCGTGCCGTTGAAGCAGCCCCCTATCGCCTCGTGGCCCTTGGTGGTCCTTCGTTTCTCTTCGTGGATAACCTTATAAAGAACAAGCCGCCGGTTTTCCCTGAGAGCCGGGTCAGCTTTCAGTCTTTCTCAGCTCTTTCTTCAGTCCTTTCAAGGTGGACTTCAAGGCTTCGGTGAGATCGGTGGCCTGATCGATGTCTTCGATGATATGAGGAGTGATCAGCGCGATCAGCTCGGTGCGGGACTTCTTTTTGGAGGTGTTGCCGAACAGCAGACCCACCCCCGGGATCCGGCCCAGCAGGGGGATCCGGTTCCGGGAAATGCCGTCGCTCTCGGAAATGATACCCCCCAGGGCGATGGTCTGCCCGTTCTTGATGGTCACTTGAGTGTCGACGGACCGGATGTTGATGCTGGGAGACTGGATACCTGACGTGGGAGGAGGCCCCGGACTGCTGACTTCCTGCTGGACGGTCAAGGTGACCCACCCGCCGGCGTTGATGCGCGGGGTGACGTTGAGAATGACCCCGGTGCTCCGGTTCTGAATGGTGTTGGAAAACAGGCTGCCCCCACCGGTTCCCCCGGGGACGACCCCCTGCGAGGTCAGGATGGGAATCTGGGACCCTACCTGAATGTTGGCGGCGACGTTGTCCGAGGCGATGATGGAGGGAGCCGAAAGCACCCGGGAGCGGTTGCGGGTCTCCTGGGCATTGAGGAAGGCCACCAGCTCTCGCGTGTGGCCCGTCAGGAACTTGGCCGCCAGATTCAACCCCGCCGATCCCCCGCCCCCGCTTCCGAAGGTCGCGGTGGTGACCGAGGGGGGGGGCACGATCGGTTTGTTGCGGTCCTGCAGAAAGGCCGAGATGCCCATCGAGAGCTCGTTGTCGAGGACCACCTCGTAGATCTTGACGTTGATCAACACCTGGCGGGGCACCCGGTCCAACTCCCGGATGGTCTCCTCGATGACCTCGAAGTCCTGAGCGCTGCACTGGACGATCAGGGCGTTGTTCTGATCGTCGGCGACAATCTTGATCTCCCCCTGAATCAGTTCTTCCTGCTCTTCCTCGGGAGCGGCGGCTTCAACGCCCCCCTGGAGAGGATCCGCCGCCGCCCTCTCCCGGTTGCCCATTCCATAGATCTGCAATAGCAGGCGGGCAATGGCCACGGCGTCTCCGTTCTGGATCTTGACGAAGAAATTGCGGATCTGCCGGTTCAGGCCCGGCTGGTCCAGCCGGGCAATCCACCCTTCGACTTCCGTAATGATTCCCTTACTGGAACCGATTGCCAGAATCGAGTTGAGTCGGGCGATGGGAACGAACCGGACGGGAGACTCTTCTCCTTGCGCCACCCCGGCGAAAATGCTCTCCAGCTCCAGAGCGAGATTGGTGGCCCGGCTGTTCTCGAGGGCGTAAACGCGGACGCGCCGGCCGCCGAATACGTCAGAGTCGAAGACCCGGACCAGATCGAGCAGCTTCGCGACGTTGTCGGGCGTGTCGGCAATCACCAGGAAGTTGGCCGCCTGATGATGATTGATGTCTCCCCCGTCCGACAGGTAGGGAGTGAGCAACTCCGCCATGTCGGCGGCAGGGACGAAGTTCATGGGTACGACCTGAAGCACCCGGCTCTCTCCCGGGGGGGAGTCAGAGGGTCCCGGGTGGCGGCGAACGTCGAGGGGCAGTTGCCGGGTGTTCTGGCTGGGAAGGATCCTATAGACGGAGCCCGTCTTGACGATAGCGGCGCCGTTGATCTCGAGCACGGCCTCGAGAACCGACATCAGGTCGCTGCGCCTCATCTCTCCGAAGGTGTGGATGTCAACTGCTCCCTGGACCCTGGGATCGACGATGTAATTGAGCTTCAACTCGTTGGCCACGTTGCGTACGAACTCCAGCAGGTTGCACTCCACGCAGTTGAACCGCACCGCCGGGTCGGGTCCGGACTGCCCCGCGGGCCGGGAAACCAGGGGGGATGCCGGGGCGGGAGCCGTCTCGGTCACGGGTGCGGCAGCCTCGGCGGAAACCTGCGGGCTCTCCCCTGGCTCGGCTGGGGCGGGCTCCTTCCGGGATTCGGTAGCAGGTGGGCTCTCCTGACCGGTCTCACCCTGCCGGGCGGTGGAGCGACTACGGGCCTTCGGCTGGCGGAAAGTCCCGAAAGGGGTCCGGATCAGCTCGAACTCCGGTTCCGGTTCCTTGGCCTCGGTCTTCGAGCCCTCGCCCTGCTGCGTTGAGGTTTTCCGGGAACCGGAGGCTTCGTCTTCTTCAGCCAGGGCCTCGAGGGGCGTGGCGGCTCCCAGAGCGATCAGCAGAATGAGCGCAAGACCTGGGCCCGTTGTAGACGATGAGATTCGAATCATGGTGTGACTCCTCGCGTGAAGCCCTGTCCGCCGCTCGAGCGCGCTCGGGGAGCAGGCTATTCTTGTTTGTCCTGTTTGTCCTCGACCCATCGCTTGATATCGCCGAAAGGCGTTGGGATCGAGATCAATCGTTTCCCGTCCCTGACCGTTCCCGCCGGAAGGTTGAACGTACTGGACCGCCGCTTCGAGGGCGTGGCCCCCCGGGTCGAGGAAGGCTGCCGCCTGCTTCCGGAAGTCGAAGCGGACCCGGGGCGCCGAGTAGAGGTCCTGCGGGGCTGATTCCGAGCCCGGGCGGAGCCCCTTCTGGGTTTATCGTTGAAACCGATTCTGAACTCGCCGGCCCGGCCCCGCATCACGACCCCATCTGTCTCAACTCGCACCAGCGTGTAGCCGTCCAGGATCTGGCCTGCCTTGAGGCGTCGGTAGAGGCTGTCGGGGTTGTTGGGATCGCTGGAAACCATGAGGGCGTAGTCCTCCCTGCCGATGCCCAGCGTCCCCATCAGCACCGGTAAATGCACGGAAGCTGCTTGCGGGGCTTCGGAATCCTCCTCCGGGAGGTTGTTGTTGCGATCCACATGGAAGAGGTGATGGTCGGCAACGGCGGCAGCATCGGAGGCCGAGCCCGGGGAGGCCGGTCGGGGAGAAGCCGCGGTTGCCGCGAGACCGGGTCCGGGGGGATCGAGGCGGCGCTCGGCCTCGAACCGGCTCCGGTCGTCGGCCAGCAGATAGACCCAGAGGGCAGCCAGCCCCAATAGCACCAGGTTTACCTGAACCGTTCGTCTCTTCACGAGGCGCCTCCCTTGCGGCCGGGACGGCCGGCTCCCGGTTGGCCCTCGCCGGCTTTCTCCGGCTCGACCCGCTTCAGGCCCGAAACCGAGAGCGTTACCCGGATGTCCTTGTTCTTGGGATGGTTGGGTCGGACGGGAGCGATCCGCAGGTCTTCCACGAAGAGGATCCTGGGACCTGAACCCATGGCCGCTATGAAATCCACGACCTGGTGGATGCCTCCGCTCAGGCTGATTCGGGTGGAGACCTTCCCATAGCGGGGACCGATCGGCTCCACCGGCGCCAAGTCGCTGTTCTGGATGGTCAGCCCCTGGGCGGCGGCGATGTCCCGAACCAGGCCCTGGATCTCGGCGCCCGCCAGGGCGTCGCCGGGACTGTCGAGCAGCCCCTGCTCCAGCGACTCGGTTCGGCTCCGGAGTTGGTCCAGTTCCGATTGGGTACGGTCCTGCTGCTGCAGCATGCGCTGGTAGTTGCGCACCCGCCTGGCCTGGAACTCGGCATTGGCCCGGGTCTCGGCCAGCGAATCCCAGAAGGGCAGGAGCAGCAGGTCCAGCAGCAGGTAGAGGGCCAGCGCCAGACCGCCCCAGACCAGCAGGGTTCTCTCGCGCCGTGACAGACGGGTCATTGAGTCACCTCCTGAGGGGAATCGGCCGCGCTGGAGGAAGGGGCGGAAGGCTCCGCCGGACCGGCCGAGTCCTCCAAGCGGGCCTGGAGGTGAAAGGTCTCCTGTCCCTTGGAGTTGCGGCTAATGGCGGAGACCAGTTCCACCTGCCCGAAATGGCGCGAGTCCTCCAGGATCCTGGGAAGGGCCGCCGCCTGGCTCGAGGTCCCCTGGATGCGGAGCTGGCCTTCCCGCAGGGTCAGAAGCGTCACCACCGCGTCGGTGGGCAGGATACGTGACAGGTCGGCCAAGGCGGCCAAGAGGTGCGCGTGGCGGTGGCGGTGGCCTTCGAGCAGGCCGGCCCGCTCCTGCCAGAGGTCTCGTTCGGCCTCCAGCTTTCTGAAGGCGCTCACCGCAGGCTGCAGGCGCTCCCGCTCGCTGCTCATTCGCTGGGAGAAGGCCCGCTGCTGCACCGGCCCCTGCAGCAGCAGCGCCAGCAGCAGCAGAGCGTTAAGGGCCGCCAGTGCGTAGGTGGGAACCCATTCCCAGCGCGATTTGCGGGGCCGCTGCTCGGCAGGCAGCAGGTTTACCGCCAGGGCGTCCTTGCGCTTGAAGCCGCAAAAGGCCGCCGCCAGGGCCGGCCAGTCGGCGGCGGACGGGGGGGCCAGGGCGTGAGCGGGGCCGGAGGGCGGGGGCGGGGGCAGCACCCGGAACGGCAGCCGCTTCTCCGATTCGGACAGGGGCCCGCTATCGCCGGCCAGGAAGAGCTTCAGCGGGGCTTCCTCGTCCAGCCCGGCCTCTCCCCGAAAGAGCTCGGCTTCGCTCTCCAGCACCTCTTCCAGGTTGGAAGAGTCATAGCGGAATTCCTTGCAGAGCCTCAGTTGCCCCTGCACCAGCCCGGCCAGCTCCCCCCGGGGCGGGTCCAGTTGGACCGCCAGGCTGGGAGCCGCCGCGGCCTTGGGCAGGCTGGCCCTCAGGTAATCGGCCAGGGCCACCGCCCCGGGCAGGATGCGGTCGGGGGAAAGGCTCAGCTCGCGGCAGGAAGCCAGGGTGCGCTCCAGGGTGGACTGCAGCACCACGAAGAGGGTGACCCGCAGCCGAGGCGGGTCGGAGTCCTCACGCACGGCCAGGGTGTCGGTGGCCACCGCCTGCTCCTCGGAGGGCAGCAGGTGGACCAGCTGGTAGTCCACCACCTTGGCCAGGTTCTCGCGGGCCTCCAGGGGCAGCTCCAGTTGCCGCAGCAGCACCTCGCGGCGCGGCAGGGCCACCACCACGCTGCAGTGGGCGGCCCGGTTCCTCTCCAGGAAGGCCTGCACCCGGAGGCGGCGCTGGTCGGGCGGCATGGCCTGGAAGCCATCGATGGTCTCGACGTCCACTTGGCGCACCCGCTGCCAGTGGGAGGAGAGCAGGCTGAGGTGGAGGGCGTCGGGACTGAATGCCACCCCCAGGGAGAGTTGCTTGAGGAAGGCGCCGGGGCTCAGGAGGTCCATGGGTCTCCTTTTGCAGGCCTGCGCGCAGTTCCGCGGGCGGCGGGGCCGGAGGAGGGGGGCGGGGCGGAGAAGCTGCGGACCCGGGGCGAAGGCCAGTACTGGTCGTACCAGACCAGCCGCTGGTGCCCCAGCCGGGCTCGCCCGTCCCTGCGGGCCACTACCCTGAGGCTCCGGCGGGTGGCGCTTCCCTCCAGCCAGGCGGTGGCCACCAGGCTGAAGGTTTGCGAGGGTTGGGTGGTCAGAAAGGGGAGGGCCTCGGCCGGCGCCCGGCTGGACAGGTCGGAGGCCTCCAAGAGGCGGCGGGTGCGGGCGGCCACCAGGGAACGGGCCCGCTCCCGGTCCATCCCCGGCAGCGCCGCCAGGACTTCGGCCGGAGCGTAGTTCACGTTGACTCGACTGGTGCCGGAATAGACCGTCAGAAAGTCCATAAGGCCCCGCTGAAAGACCGTTCGCCCGTCCCTCTGTCGGCGGGCCCGACCGTAGAGCAGCTCGCGGCTGACCCCGGGAACCTGCAGCAGCTCCTCCACGAAGCGGAAGGGCCGCCCCCGGGTCCCGGAAGGCCCGGGCCTCGGGCCGGGAGTCCGCCACTCCACCACCGCGGCGGCCAAGGCCTCGGCCTGAGGAGGATTGGCGCCCACAATCCTCAGCAGCCGCTCCAGGATCTCCGGGGGGGCGGTATTCAGGTCCAGCCTGCCGGCTTCGTCCATGAGGGACAGGTGGCACCGCATGTTCCGGCTGCTGACCCGGTAGTGGTTCATCCCCCCGGCATAGGGGAAGAGGGCCTGCTGCTTGCTGCGGTCGGGGTCGGGATAGGCTATGCGGTAGAGCACGGTTTCCAGAGCACCCCGGGCGAAGAAGTAGGCCTGCTCGGCCTCGCCCGAAGCCCGGGCCAGGGTGGCCTCGGTGCGCACGGTGGCCGCCAGGGTGAGGGCCAGCAGGGAGAGCCCCACCATGATCCACAGGACGGTGATGAGGACAACGCCGCGGCGGTCGCTGGGGAGCGGTTGCATCTTTTTGGAATCCAGTCTGTTGGAGTCCGGTCCTATCAAGTCCGGTCTACCTTTCTTTATTTAGGCCCTCAGTGGCCTCCGACGGGCACGGCCACCTCAAAGGTCTTCGAGCCCCAAGGCCCCTGGCCGGTCCAGCGCAGGCTGAGCTGTATTCCGCAGGGCAGCTGGGACCGGTAGCCCCGCCGGGACCGGCCCCTGAAAATGCGCGGATCGATCCTGGAGCCGAGCGGGGAACCCTCCCCTTCCGGCCGGTCCAGCGTCTTGAAGGCCACCGAAGCCAGCCCCTCGGCCAGGGTGAGGGAGCCGGGACCGGCCCGCGGTGGGACCAAGTCGGCAAGGAAGCGGTTGTCCTCGGTCTTGACGACCCCCCGGACGACGGGGCCCCGCAGCCCGGCGTCGGGGGGCAGCGGCCGTTCGTTGAGGAGGAGGCGCCGGCCGGCGGCGCGGGGGTCGGGGTCGGCGCTGGAGTCGGCGTCGGGGTCGGCGTCGGCCGTAAAGTACTGCACGAACCGCAGCCCCCCGGCGAAGCCCGAGGCGGCCGACCAGGTGGTCACAAAGCCCAGGCTCCGGGGGGAGACCCGGAAGAGCACCACCTGCACCGACCTGTCTTCGTGCTCTTGCCTGGAGACGTAGGGCACCATGGAGGCGATCTGGCGACTGAGGACGTCCAGGGAAGCCTGGGCGGCCAGATAGCCCTCCAGGGAAGCCTCGGCCTTTTGCCGCGCGCCGATCCCGATGCTGTAGCCCAGATGGATGAAGACGGCCACCAGCCCGATGAGGGAGAAGCTCACCAGCAGCTCCATGAGGGTGAAGCCGGGAGGAGGCGACGATTGCTGTCGCCGCCTACGCGGCTCAATGGTGTCAGGGCACGCTATCCATGGGCTTACGCCCACGGCTAAGTGCTGCCGCCGCTTCGCGGCTCCACTCGAATCCACGGAAGTGAGCCCGGGGATTGTTTGTTCAATACTTACAGTTGGTCTCATCGGGTCTTGCAGCAGGTTGGCGGCCCATCGTCAGCATCTCGTTCCTTCTTCCTCCTTCATCTAGATCACTTGAATCGAAAAAAAGTCGAAAGAGGCGGCAAGAAATAAAGACGAACCACGAAGGGCCACGAATAGACGTGGGATGATGGCCCCCCCGGGAGCGCGGGCGTCCCGCCCGCACAATGATGGCTTCCCGGGAGCGCGGGCGTCCCGCCCGCACAATGCCGAGGCGCAGCCTCGGCCATCTCCGCCACTTGGATCGACCGGCAACCGCGTCGGGGTTCTCCTTCGGCTTGGTCATTGCCGTTCCCATCAACAGGGTGGCTGCCTGCAAACTCGCGCTGACGCTCAGCGGCCTCCATTAAGGAATAAGGATGCGGGCGGGACGCCCGCGCTCCCAGGGGGGTCTCCTTCGGCTTGGTCATTGCCGTTCCCATCAACAGGATGGATGCCTGCAAACTCGCGCTGACGCTCAGCGGCCACCATAAGCAACAGGATGCGGGCGGGACGCCCGCGCTCCCAGGTGGGTCTCCTTCGGCTTGGTCATAGCGGTTTCCGTCGCCAGAGGGTGGCTGCCTGCAAAGCCGCGCGGAAGCTCAGCGACCACCATAAGCAACAGGATGCGGGCGGGACGCCCGCGCTCCCAGGTGGATCCCTTTCCGGGGCGCGTGCCGCGACCGGTCATTGCTGGGGTGGGGCGGGAACCCATGTCATGGTCTCCAGAAGATAGCGGTTCTCGGACTGGCTTCCCTGCCAGGTGACCTGCAGCCGGACCCGGGCCAGGCGGTAGGCCCGCCGGGGGCCTTCCTTTTCGTCGCCGCCGGCGGCTTGGATCTCGGCGCGCCAGCGGTACTTGCCGCCGAACTCCCCCGAGCGGGCGTCAGGCTCCCGGCCCTGGCGGAGCGCCAGGCAGATCTGGTTGAGCTTCATCTGAGAGGTGCGGACCAGCGTTTCGCGGTCCTCGATGCGGGAGACCGACTGCAGCGAACCCGACAGCACCCCGAACAGCGCCACGAAGCCGACTCCCAGGATGGTCACGGCCACCAGCACCTCCATCAAGGTGAAGCCTTCGGCGGCCTTGGAAGCGGGTTTTCGGGCTATGGTTTTCATCTCTGTCTCTTCCCCTTAGATCATTTGGATCGAAAAAAAGTCGAAAGAGAAGTCAAGAATTAAAGGCGAACCACGAATGGACACGAATAGACGTGGGATGATGGCCCCCCCCGGGAGCGCGGGCGTCCCGCCCGCACAATGCCTGGCACAGCCCCGGCCATCTCCGCCGCTCGGACCGACCCGGAACGGCGCCGTGGGTCTTCTTCGGCCTCGCCGTTGCGGTTCCCGCTGACCTGGTGGCTGCCTGCCAAGTCGCGCTGACGCTCAGCAACCTCCATACAAGGAATAAGGATGCGGGCGGGACGCCCGCGCTCCCGGGGGGGGGGGTCTTACCTCTAATGGGGTGGGGGGACGGCCGGGTCGGCGCCGGGGAATCGATATTTTTTTATGAACATGGATGCACAGGATGCACAGGATTTTTTCAGGAAACGGCTAGCTTGCAATCCTGGGAATCCGCAATCCCCCACCGGACCATCGCCCGAGCCGGCTTCCAGTGCAGGAACCTCTCGTCCTGTTTATCCTGTGCATCCTGTGCATCGATGTGAACAATCCGTTTGTGGCGACGCGTGCCGTTGAAGCAGATCCATCTCACTTCGTGGCCCTTCGTCGTCCTTCGTGGCCCTTCGTGGAAATGTTTTTGCCTTTTCGCCCCTCGTGGATATCTTCTTCCCCCTTCCCGACCCTCGGCGGCCCCCTCTCGAGCCTCCTCCAACCCCTTAGTGACCCTTCGCCGTTCTTCGTGGCCCTTCGTGGATATCTTTTTGCCTTTTCGCCCTTCGTGGATATCTTCTTCCCCCTTCCCGACCCTCGGCGGATCCCTCTCGAGCCTCCTCCAACCCCTTAGTGGCCCTTCGTCGTCCTTCGTGGCCCTTCGTGGAAATGTTTTTGCCTTTTCGCCCTTCGTGGATATCTTCTTCCCCCTTCCCGACCCTCGGCGGCCCCCTCTCGAGCCTCCTCCAACCCCTTAGTGGCCCTTCGCCGTTCTTCGTGGCCCTTCGTGGATATGTTTTTGCCTTTTCGCCCCTCGTGGATATCTTCTTCCCCCTTCCCGACCCTCGGCGGATCCCTCTCGAGCCCCCTCCAACCCCTTAGTGGCCCTTCGCCGTTCTTCGTGGCCCTTCGCCGTTCTTCGTGGCCCTTCGTGGATATCTTTTTTATCGCTCCGTGTTTCTTCGCGGAACCTGCAGGATGCGGGGCGAGCGGCTCAAGGCTGCCTGGACTACCCTGAGCGAGCGGCCGCGGGCATTGACCAGCCGGATTTCCAGGGCCTGGGAGAGCCCGTTGGGAGCAAAGAAGAAGTCGGTGCGCTCAGGCGGCGACCCCGGCCGAGGGGGAGTGCCGTCCAGCAACACCGCCTCTTGCAGGCGTACGCCCGGCGGAAGCTGGAAGGACCGCTGGAACCGGAGGTCTCCGCTGGCCACGGTCACCCGGCGCTGCTCCCGATCCAGGCTCACCAGGTGGATCTCCTGGCTCCGGATGGCCCGGCCCCGGGCCAGCCGGAGGGCGGCCGCGACATGGCGGGCGGCGCTCTGCAGGCGCAGGGTCTGGATGCCGGCTCCGGCGACGGGCACGGCCACCGCGGTGATGATCCCCACCAGCACCAGCACCACCAGCATCTCCAGCAGGGTGAAGCCGGCTGTGTTTCCGTTCCGTTTGGGTGTCATCGCCATCCTCGGCTGCTTTCCAATGGCTTGCGACCGGCTTTCGCCCAGGGCCATCTGCTGTCGCCGCCTTCGCGGCTCGGGGTGTGGGGCATCGCTGTCCATGGGCTGACGCCCACGGCTAAGTGCTGCCGCCGCTTCGCGGCTCCACTCGAACCCAGGGGCTGACGCCCGGGGATGATTTGTTTGAAAATCCAGTCCGTCCCACGTTTCGCCGAGCATGCCATGGGCTTGCGCTCCCGGCTAAGTGCTCGCTCCGCTTCGCGGCTTAGCTCGTAATGCTGATCGTCACTCACGGGACGCCGCGTTTGCCCCCCTCCGACTCGACTGCGGGCTTCGCCCTGGTCTTGCCGACTCCCCCTCAAGGGGGGAGTGATTCTTGAGGCTTGCAAAAGGCGCCTTGCCCGATTCCCGGGCATGATGTAAACCATGTTCCCGGTTTTTTGTGTGGATGATGGCCCACCCGGGAGCGCGGGCGTCCCGCCCGCACAATGCCTGGCACAGCCCCGGCCATCTCCGCCACTCGGACCGACCCGGAACGGCGCCGTGGGTCTTCTTCGGCCTCGCCGTTGCGGTTCCCGCTGACCTGGTGGCTGCCTGCCAAGTCGCGCTGACGCTCAGCAACCTCCATATAAGGAATAAGGATGCGGGCGGGACGCCCGCGCTCCCGGGGGGATCCCTTTCCCCTAATGGGGGGGGGACGGCCGGGTCGGCGCAGGGGATCGATATTTTTTTATCAACATCGATGCACAGGATTTTTTCAGGAAACGGCTAGCTTGCGATCCTGGGAATCCGCAATCCCCCACCGGACCATCGCCCGAGCCGGCTTCCAGTGCAGGAACCTCTCGTCCTGTTTATCCTGTGCATCCTGTGCATCGATGTGAATAATCCGTTTGTGGCGATGCGTGCCGTTGAAGCAGTTCCGTCTCGCTTCGTGGCCCTTCGTCGTCCTTCGTGCCCCTTCGTGGATATCTTTTTTGTCTGAGGCACAATCTCGGCCACACGGTAAGGATGCGGGCGGGACGCCCGCGCTCCCGGGGGGGTGCCCCTTACCGCCAACTCACCACCTCGGCATTTTCGTCCTCCCCGCCCTCGCGGCCGTCGGCCCCGTAGGAGATGATGTCGGGCTGATCCCCGTACTCTCCCGGAAAGCGGTAGAAGTACTCGTGGTTCCAGGGATCCAGCGGGATCTCCTTCTGCAGGTAGGGCCCGTCCCAGTTGTCGGCCGAGAGGGGCTTGATCCGCAGGGCCTGCAGCCCCTCCTCGCTGCTGGGAAAGACGCCCACCTCCAGCTTGTACTGGCCCAGGGCGCTCTGGAACATGGCGATCTGGGCCTTGGCGGCCGTGATCTTGCTGCGGCCCACGTTGCGGAACAGCCGGGGGCCCACCAGGGCTCCCAGCAGGCCGATGATCACCATGACCACCAGCAGCTCGATGAGGGTGAAGCCCCTCTGCCGCCGGCGCTGGGACCGGGACAGGGCGGCCGCCCCGCCCGAGGATGTGCGATTGGGTTCGAACCTTGGCGCCTTCATTGCGTTTCCTCCTTCGCGGATGTCCCGGATGCCTGCCGCGGCATTCGTTCCACCCGAATTCCCCCTCAAACCGGCAACTCGTTGATGCTGACCATGGCCAGTACGGTGGAGATGACGATCCCCCCGATGACCAGGCCCATGACCAGGATCATGACCGGCTCGAAAAGAGCGATGAAGCTCTTGACCGCCGAGCGCACGTCCTTGTCGTAGATGTCGGCCAGCCGCAGCAACATGGTGTCCAGGCGTCCCGTCTCTTCGCCCACCTCGATGAGGTGGACGGCCAGGGGTGGAAAGATTTCGGCCCGCCGCATGGGACGGGCCACCCCTTCTCCCCGCTTGACTCCCTCGGCCACCGTCCGGATGGCCTGGGCGATGACCCGATTGCCGCTGATCTCTCTCACGATGCCCAGGGCCTGCACCAGGGGGACGGCGTTGTGCACCAGGGTCCCCAGCGTGCGGGAGATCCGGGCCACCTCCACCTTCTTCAGGATCTCTCCGATGCCCACCGTCCTCAGCTTGAGCCCGTCCCACCACAACCGCCCCTTGGGGCTGGCCAGCAGGCGGGAGAAGCCCACCCCCAGGCCGGCCAGGACCAGCAGGAAGACCCACCAATAGCCCCGGGTGAACCCGCTCACGCCAAGCAGTATCTGAGTCGGCAGGGGCAGGGCCTGCCCGGCCTCCTGGAAGATCTCGGCAAAGCGGGGAATGACGTAGTTGAGCAACACCACGATGGAGGCGGCCCCCACCAGGGTCAGCAGGGCCGGGTAGATGAGGGAGGAGATCAGGTAGCTCCTCAACTCGTCGGCCGACTGCTGGAACTCCACCAGGCGCTCCAGCACCAGGGGGAGGGCGCCGCCGGCTTCTCCGGCCCGCACCATGTTGACGTAGAGCTTGGAGAAGACCCGCGGGTGGGCGGCCAGGCTGTCGGCCAGGGTCCTGCCCCGCTTGAGGTCCTGCAAGATCTCCTCGGCCAGGGCCTGCAGCTTCTTCTTGCCGGAAAGCTCCTTGCAGATGGCCAGGCTGCGGTCCAGAGGCAGGCCGGAGCTGACCAGGGTGGAGAGCTCCTGGGTGAAGAACATGAGGTCCCGGGAGCCGATGCCGCCCGGGCTCCAGCCAATCTCCATGTCCCAGATGCGCCGGCTGCGCCGCGTCCCCAGATGGAGGGGGACCAGCCCCATGTCCTGCAGCTTGAGGGCGGCGGCCCGGTCGCTGGATTCCTCCACCACGCCGTTGACGATCCCGCCGTCCTTGCCGACTGCTCTATAGAAGAAGGTAGGCATGACGCCACTACTCCACCGCATGTGCGGCTAGGTGAGCAAAGAATTCAAACGACATGAATTAACATGGATGCACAGGATGAACAGGATTATTGTCATCGACCGCCTTGCCCCAGAAGCGGACATCGAGCGTGTCGTATCGCGCGAGTGAGCTTCCCGTGCAGCAACGTCCCGTCCTGGTTATCCTGTTAATCCTGTTAATCCATGTTTTTATGTTTTTTTATTAACATGGGTGCACAGGATATACAGGATTATTTCCGGGCGTCCGATGTCCTGTCTTCCTGGGTATGCATTTTGCTTCGCGTGAAGCGTCTGAATTCCAGCTTGGGTTTGCCGAAGTTGATGAGTAGTCCAACCTCGATGTCGGTCGCGTTCAAGTAGTTGATGGTCTGGGCTTCATGCTCCGGGATGAGAGTTTTCACCGCCTTGAGTTCGACCATCACCTTTTCTTCAACTACGAGATCGGCATAAAAGTCGCCAACCGGCTTCCCCCGAAAGAGGACCTTGACGGGCTTCTGAGACTGAACGGAAAGTCCAGCGTCAGAGAGCGCAATCATCATGGCCTTCTCATATACGGACTCCAAGAACCCGCTCCCAATCTCATTGGTCACCTCAAACGCGCACCGGATAATCGCTCCGGTCAGATTCCCGTGCAGCAGCGTCCCGTCCTGGTTATCCTGTTTATCCTGTCTATCCATGTTTTATTGTTTTTTTATTAACATGGATGTACAGGATGAACAGGATTATTGTCATCGAACCCCTTGCCCCAGAAGCGGGCATCGAGCCTGTCGTATCGCAAGAGTGAGCATCCCGTGCAACAACCTCCCGTCCTGGTTATCCTGTTCATCCTGTATATCCATGTTCAATATTTGGTCCTTCTCGATTGATCCGCCCCGTCGCGGGCGTGGCCCCGCCCACCGTCACACTTCCTGCGTCACCCTCACCAGCTCCTCCAGGGTGGTAACGCCGGACCGTACCTTCTCGAAGCCGTCCTCCCGCAGCGTCCTCATGCCCTGCTCGCGGGCATAGCGGCCGATGACGTTGGAGGCCTCCTTGGCCACGATCATGCGGCGGATCTCCTCGTCCGGCCGCATCAGCTCGAAGATCCCCTTGCGGTTCTCATACCCGGTAAATCCGCAGGCCTCGCATCCCTCGCCCCGGTAAAGGGTGATCTCGGCGCCGCCGTTGAGGGGGAACCCCAGGGAGAGCAGGCGGGCCCCATCGCCGGCGTAGCCCGACTTGCAGCGCCGGCAGATGATGCGCACCAGCCGCTGGGCCAGCACCCCCGCCAGGCAGGAGGCCAGCAGGTAGTTCTCCACCCCCATGTCCACCAGCCGGGTGATGGCGCTGGGGGCGTCGTTGGTATGGAGGGTGCTGAAGACCAGGTGGCCGGTGAGGGCCGCCCGGATGGCGATCTCGGCCGTCTCCAGGTCCCGGATCTCCCCCACCATGATCACGTCGGGGTCCTGGCGCACGATGTGGCGCAGGCCGGCGGCAAAGGTCAGGCCGATCTGGGTGTTGACGTGGATCTGGTTGATCCCGTCCATCTGGTACTCCACCGGGTCCTCGATGGTGATGATCTTCTTGTCGGAGTGGTTGATCCCCTTCATGGCGCTGTAGAGGGTGGTGGACTTGCCGCTTCCGGTGGGGCCGGTCACCAGCAGGATGCCGTGAGGCAGGGCCGTCAGCTTCTCCATGGAGGCCAGGATGTCGTCGGGGAACCCCAGGCGCTTCAGCTCGAAGCCGCTGGCGTCGCTCTTGTCCAGGATGCGCATCACCAGGCTCTCCCCGTATAGGGTGGGCAGGGTGGAGACCCGCAGGTCGATCTCCTTTCCCAGCACCTTGAGCTGGATGCGGCCGTCCTGGGGCAGCCGGCGCTCGGCGATGTTCAGCTTGGCCATGAGCTTGAGGCGGGAGATGACGGCGGCCTTCAGCCGGGGAGAGGGGGAGTCCATGGTATGCAGGATGCCGTCGATCCGGTAGCGCACCCGGAAGTCCTTCTCGAAGGGTTCCAGGTGGATGTCGCTGGCCCGGCGCTCCACCGCCCGGGAGATCATCTGGTTGACCATGCGAATCACCGGGACCTCGGAAGCCATATCCCGCAGTTGCTCGATGTTCTCGGCAATGCCTTCGGCCTCTTCCAGCCCTTCGCCCGACTCCTGCACCGCCTTGGCCCACTCGTCCGATCCCCCGTAGAGCCGTTCCAGGGCCTCGTCGATCTCGGCTTCCCGGCCCAGGCCCACCCGGATCTCCAGCCCTGTGAACATGCTCAGGGACTCCAGGGTGTCCCGGTCGGAGGGGTCGGCCATGGCCACCATCAGCACCCCGTCCTGCTGGTCCAGGGGCAAAATCCTGAACTGCCGGAGAAACTTGGGGGAGAGCTTGTCCACCATCAGGGGCACTGCCGGAAAGGCCTCGGCCGGAATGAGCTCGGTCCCGTGCTGGGCCGCGAGGGCGTCCAGCAGGTCCTGCTCGGAGAGGTATCCCAGATCCAGCAGGATGCGGCCGATCTTGTCCCGCCGCTCCCGCTGCAGGGCCAGGCCGTTCTGCAGCTCCGGGGGGGAGATCAGGTTCCGATCCATCAAGATTCGTCCGATGAGCTTGCGAGTCGCCATTCGATCTTGCCTAGAACTGACTGATCCGCACCTGGCGGACCAGCTCTTCCATGGTGATCTTCCCCTGGCGGTAGTCGCTGACCGATCCCGCCCTGGCCTTGAAGATCAACTGGGAGGGGTAGGGCCGGCTGGGGTCGCCCACGCCGTTGAAGAGATGGACGATCACGGCCACGTTGTGTTCGGCTTCAACTGCCCCAGCAGGGAGCCGTGCTCGGCCACGGCCTGGCGCAGGCCCTGCTTGAGACGCTCCAACCGCTCCAGAGCCGCCCGGTGGGCCTGGTCCAGCTCTTCCTGGCTGTAGGGCCTGCGGCTGAAGGGGGTGATGAGACGGATGCGGTAGAGGCTGGCCTCGGTGGAAAAGACGGCCCCGTAGTCCTCCAGGTAGGCGCCCTTGGGAGCGCTGAGAACGGCGCTGCGGACGTCTTGCCGCAGGGCGTCTTCGATGACCGCCTGGAACTGCTCGATCTGGCCTCGAAGTTGGGTCGGGTCGACGGGCGTGGCGGCTTCCGCGCCCTGGTTGGCGGCGGTTTCGGGGCCGGCGTTGGAGTCGGTAGCGGCTTCAGTTCCGGCTCCGGCGTCAGGGGACGGGGGGGCGTCGGTTTCGGTGGCCGGGGGGGCTCCGGCCGGGTCGATTCGCCGCAGACCGTCTTGTGCGTTTTGGAGGGTCGCCTGGAGCTGCTTGATCTGCCCTTGAAGACGGGCTTTGTCAACGGGGGCGGGGCCGGTATCGGCTTCCGGGGCCGGGGCCGCTCCGTTTTCGACGTTTCGGCCGGCTCCGGCCGGGTCGATGGGTCCGGGGGCCGCCGGCCCGGAAAACGTCCAGGCCACGGTCAGGACCAGGATCAAAAGAATTTGCTTGTTCATAAGCTGCTCCTCGGGCTGCCGCCGGATCTATCTGGCAACCGCATCTGCGGGACGGGGGAGGTAGCGGTCGGCCACCGAGCCGATCAGCACCTCGTTGCGGGCCGTCTCCTGGCGCATGGCCTGCTGAAGCCTCAGCAGGTAGCTCAGGTCTCCGTTGACCTGCCGGAGATCGATCGACCGCTGCTCTCTCCACTGGGACTCGACCCCGGTCACGGCCTGCCGGAGCCTGGCCTCCCAGGTCTGCTCCAGTTGGCCGACCTCCCGGTCCATCAGGCGGCGGAGCCGAGCCTCGACATAGGCCGCGGAATCGCCGGAGGGCGCCGCCTGTTGCAGGATCGACGGCGGGAGCTCGGGTCCGAAGGAGAGGCTGAAGCTTCCCTGGCCGATCTGCACGCGGGCGTTCAAAAAGGAGAGGGTCCCCAGGCAGACCACCAGGCAGGCGGCCGCCGCCAGGCCCAGCCAGGCCATGCGGGGCGGCTGCCGCCGGAAGGAACCGAGGCCGCCGGCAACGCCAGCCCTGCCGGGGCGACCGAAGGTCAGGGGCTGGGGGATGGCTTCCTCGGGCCAGGCGGCCTTGAGGACGGAGGCCGTTCGGCCCAGCAGCTCCAGCTCTTTCCGGCAATCGGCGCAGCCCGCCAGATGCTGCCGGAGCTCCCCGGCCAACCGCGGGTGCAGTTCTTCCCCGATCGCCTCAGGGAACAGTTCCCGGCACCGCTCGCAATTCATGATTTCCTCCCTGGATCGTCGTTCAAAATGCTCTTGAGCCGGCTCAGCCCCAGGTACATCCGGGACTTGGCGGTGCTCAGCGGACACCCCGCAATGCCTGCAATCTCATCGAACCGGAGTCCCTCGAAAACCTTGAGCACCACCGCCTCCCGCTGCTCGAAGGAGAGCCGGTCCAGCGCCCCCTCCACCAGCAGCCGCAGCTCGGGCGGCTCCAGCTCCTGCAGGTCTCCCAGGCGCGCCGGCGGCCGCTCGGCCTGAAAGGCGTCCAGGCCCTGGGGGGCCGGTCCTTCGCCGTCCTCGGCCCGCCGCTGCCTGGTGCGGAAGTGGGCCATGCAGAAGTTGCGGGCGATGGTGAACAGCCACCCCGCGAACCGGGCGGGGTCGTGAAGGCGGTCCAGATGCTGGAAGGCTTTGAGAAAGGTGTCCTGGCAAACGTCGAGAGCATCCTCACGGTTCCCTGTCAAGCGGAAGGCGTAGTTGAAGAGCTTCTTCTCCCATCGGCTCACCAGGAGATTGAAGGCGCCGGCGTCACCGCGAGCCGCTCTTGCTACCAGATCCCTGTCGGTCAGTCGAACCAGCTCCAAGTGAGCTCCTCACAGAAACGAGATGAACGGCAGCGGGTAAAAGTCTAACCCGCCCGAATAAAACCTGATCCACCAAGGGGCACGAAGGGGGAAAAGATATCCACGAAGGGGTTAAAAAAAGAGGGAATTATATACAAAAGTGCCGGAGATTAAGATTGGGACAGGTGTTCCCAAAAGGGGTTAGGGTTGGCGATCTAGCGGGCCAGCTGGTCCGTTTTTAACGTTAAAGGTGTGCCCGCAACTCTTGCATTTTACTTCTAACACTTCAAAACTAGTAAATTCCACCGTGATCGTACTACTGCATTGCTCGCACTGCACTGTAACCTTCCTGATTAGTCTTGTCCTGGCTGTCTCCGTAGGTTTCACCATCCACTTGATATTGACGGGCTGGAGGACTTTTTGAGCAACCTGCTCCAGTGATTTTCCTTCAATTCCAGGCAGGATGATTTCTTCTTGAAGTTCTGATTTGGACGGCTGGTAGTCCGAACGGACTAGTTTGACGGTAGGCTTGGAGATTGCTTTTATTCTTTGTTTTTTGCTTTCCATATTCCTCTTCTTCCTTAAGAACGTTCAACTTTTAGTTTGTCAACAATAATTGTTACTTTCGCACAAAAAAACATTTGAGCCTTTTGCAAAATTCGCAGTGGAGCATGACATTTTGCTGGCTAACGTGATGTTCCGCTTGTGATTACCCGACAGCAAGGACACTTTAAGCAGCGGATCTGAGGGCCGGATCGCAGGCGGTCGCCGTGCGCGGGCACAGCTTGCCCTCTCCCTGCCCTACGGCGGGCAAACCTGCTGTCCTGTTCGGGGTGGCGGAGTCTTCAGAGCGTCAGGCGCATCAACTGTTCCACCGTCAGCGCGAGGATGCCGAACATCAGGTGGCACCACACCTTGCCCGGGCCGCGAACCCTCAGGTACGCCAAACTCGTCCTTGAGCCGTCCGTTCACCCGCTCCACAGTCGAGCGCTCCCGGTAGCGCGGGAGCACTTATGAGCCAGCGCCTCCCGCTTCCGCTCGGCTTTCAACTGCGGCCGCCTTTGAGGTCGATGATCGGCAATCAGCTGCTTGCCCGGATCTCAGGCGCGTCATAGGCGCTGTCCATCAGGTCGTAGAGGCTGTCGACCCGACTCGCGGTCAGCCTCGCCAGCAGCCTGACTGTCATGCACCGAGGCTGACGTCAGCAGGCAACTGACCGGAATGCCGCCGTCGATGGCGTCGAACGTAGCCGGTCCAACTCTCCGATGCCCTTTGGCGTTGCGCTTGACGCCGATGTCGCAGACCTTCGGCAGGGCATCTCCTCGCATCGACGCCTGCCGCTGCAGGCGGCGCGGCTCCTTCGCCCGTAGCTCGTCCTTGCGCGGCCGACCCCGTCGGCGCTTCGGCCTGGCCGTCGCACGGGCTTGGGCGCCGGCGAGATGGCGGTTCCCTCGAGACGTGGCCCGCCAGTGGCCCTTCATCGAGCAGCGCCTCATGCAGGCGCCCCGGCAGGTCGCTGGCGGCGAATTCCGCAAACGCGCGAGAGAAGGTTGCCTCGCTCGGCACCCCACCCGCCGCCTCCCAGCCGCACAGGCGGCGCAGGGTAGGTTCCGTCCTCAGCCGCTCCACCAGCCCCCGGGTGGTGGGCACGTCCAGCACCGCCTTCGCCAGAAAGGCCCGCGCCAGCGCGGCACGATCCTTCAGCGGCCGGCCCCGCCAGCCCCTGTTGTAGGGCAGCCACTCCTCCACTCGCACCAGTTCCAGCGGACGAGCCGCTCGTAGCGCTGCTCCAGCCACGGAAACAGCGTTGAAACCGAACCAGTGTCGTGATAGGGTTTGTTTAAGGGACAAGTTCCACCTCCGTTCTCATGTCGATTGACGATATCAAGACCTGATATCTGACTGCAAAAGGCAGAACAACGGTCCGATATATAGGCGATAAGGTCTAACTGACGCAGCCTCACAGGCCTCACCAAATCCTTATACCGCAGCCGCTTGCAATCAGCGCCCTTCACCATCGCGCCTATCTGCTCAATCGTATCCAGTCGGCGGGCATTGTGGCGTCCCTCAAACTCGGCAACGTAGCGGTGAAGATGAGACGGACTCATCTTGTGGTAGGTTCCGTAGTATCCCCGCTTCAGAAGTGACCAGAAGGATTCGATGCCGTTAGTGTGAGCCTGCCCCTTGACGTACTCGCTAACCGAGTGCTTCACACTATGGCGATTCAGTAAGCCGTTGTAGGCCCGATGATCATCGGTGAAAATCGTGGCTCCCGGTTTGGCTTGGCCGTGAACGAATCCATGAAGCGTTTCCTTGTCCACTGCACCAGCAACAACAGCCGTGACCTTGTTGGTCTGGCAATCCTTCATTCCCACAACCGCCACCTTGCCAACAACCCCGCCGCCAGCGTTCAATTTCTTGTTGGCGTGCTTATTCATTTCCTTCCCGCCAATGTAGGTCTCATCCACTTCCACCGGTCCAGCATAAGGCTCCTGCCCATTGCTCCAAATCTTCCGAATCCGGTGGGCAAGGTGCCATGCAGACTTCTGAGTGATTCCAAGATCCCGGTGGAGCTTCATGCTGGAGGTTCCTTTGATCCCGGTGGAGAACAGGTAGAACGCCAGCGCCCACTGCTGATAGGTCACTTTGGAGGATTGCATAACCGTTCCCGTCTTGACGCTGAAACGGGTGTCGCATTCCTTCTCCCGGCAACGGAACGGCATGGTCTTGTGCTTGCATCCAGTCTTGACGTTCAAAGATCCGCACTCTGGGCAAGCGATCCCATTGGGCCATCTCTGCTCAATGAACCACTGCTCAGCCGTCTTGTTGTCTGGGAATCTCTGAAAAAACTTCTGGAGTGTTAATCCTTCTCGGTAGTGCTTTCCTGGTGCTCGCTGTGCCATGTCATCCTCCCAATCAATAAGAGGATCCTACAGGAGAGTGCCGATACCTGTCAAGCATTATTCGGCACTTTTGTATATAATTCCCAAAAAAGATATCCACGAAGTTACACGAAGGACCACGAAGGGGCACGAAGAAAAACTAAAAGAGAATGAGCTTCTTGGCCACCAAGCGGCGCCACATTGCTTCCGCAATTGTTGATGCCTACATAATACATGTCCTATCCGATCGGCAGATGGTGCGCCATGAGACCTGCCGGAAGCCCTCAAGCGCTCGAACCACGACGCCAAGGCGCCGCTGCCGGTACCGCTGACAGTCACTCACGGGGCGCCGCGTTTGCCCCCCTCCGGCTCGACTGCGGGCTGCGCCCTCTCGCCGACTCCCCCTCAAGGGGGGAGTGATTCTGGAGCGCTGAACCAAGCTTCTTGCCCGATTCCTTGGCATGATGTAAACCATGTTCCCGGTCTTATGTGTGGTCGAAGGGTTCCTGGGAGCGCGGGCGTCCCGCCCGCACAATGACTGGCACGCCCTCGGGCATCTCCTCCACCTGGATCGACCGGCAGCGGCGCCCTGGCTCTCCTTCGGCCTGGCCGTTGTGGTTACTGCCGACGTAGTGGCTGCCTGCAAAGCCGCGCGGAAGCTCAGCGACCACCATAAGCAACAGCATGCGGGCGGGACGCCCGCGCTCCCAGGTGATAAGCAACAGCATGCGGGCGGGACGCCCGCGCTCCCAGGAGATGCCCATCCCTCCCCCCCTGGAGAGGGAGTCGCAGAAGCCGAGCCGGCAGGCGAAGGCTGATGCGGTGGGGGGAGCCGGGATTACACCCACCGCTAGTTACTGCCGTCTCCTAGTGGCGAAGAAACTCATTTTTCTTATAGTTTTCCTTCGTGCCCCTTCGTGGATTTCTTCAGGGTTCCCGGGAGGACCGCCTCCCGGCGTAGAGCGCCAACACCGCCCCGACCAGCAGCAGGAAGCGCACCGGAATCAGCAGCCACCGCGCCAGCAACCCGGCCGCCGCCGCCAGGGGCGACAGCAGCATCCGTCCCACCGCCAGCATCCGTCCCACCGGCCCGGCGTTCCAGCGGCGCCGGCGGGCGCGGGCGGCCAGCAGCCTGCCCAGCAGGGTGGCGCTGAGCGGGGAGCACTCCAGGCGCTCGTCGAAGACCAGGATGCGCCTGCCGCCGCAGGCCAGGGCAAAGAGCTTGGGGCGCAGGCGGGCCCGGTCGCCGCACCAGAGGACCGCCACCGCCCGGTAGCGCTGCCTCAGGATCCGCAGCCACAGCCTGAAACCGTTGCCGAGGTCGCGCCGGTGGGGAAAGACCCAGACCCGGCGGGCGGGCGGCGCCTTCTGCAGGTAGGGGAGATCGGAAGGGCTGCACAGCAGGTGAAACTCGGGCCGGTCGAAAGAGCTTCGCCGCCGGAGGATTTCCCGGGCCTTCTGGATGTTGGCGGCGGTGGAGGAGCAGACCAGCAGGACCTTGTCAGGCATGACCAGCCTCGACCACTTCCAGGAATTGCCGGCCGATGACGCTCCAGTCATAGCGCCGGCGGATCAGCTCGCGGGCCCTGGAGCCCAACTCCAGGCAACGGCCACCGTCCTGCAGCAACTCGACGGAGGCGGAGGCAAAGGCCTCGGGGGAATCGGCAATCAGCAGCTCCTCCCCGTGGCGGGCCCGGAACCCCTGGGCTCCCAGCGGGGTGGTGACCACGGCCATGCCCATGGAAAGCGCCTCCAGCAACTTCACCCGCATGCCGTTTCCGGAGAGGATGGGGGCGGCGAAAACGGCGCACTCCCGGTAAAGGGGCCTGAGGTCCTCGACGTAGCCTTGCAGGCGGACCCCGGCATGGCGGTCCAGCCTCTCCCGGTCCAGCATCTCGCTATTGCCGCCTGCCACCCAGAACTCGGCCTCCGGGACCCGGCGCAGGATTCCCGGCAGGATTCGTTCGACCATATGGTGCACCGATTCCTGGTTGGGGGTATGGCGGTAGTTGCCCACGAAGAGCATCCTCTTTTTGCAGCGGGCGCCGCCGGAAACCGGGCCGCCCTGGAAGAAACCGCTGTCGACTCCAATGGGAATGGTGCACAGCTTGGATGGAGGCACGAATTCCGCCAGGAGTTGGGCGTCCTCGCCGGTCATGCAGACCACGGCGTCGAAGCGCGCACAGGACCGGACCTCGTAGTTGAGCTGCACCATCCAGTCGTACCACTTCGCGGCCCCGGTCCAGGGACTGCCGGCTCTCTCGAAAGCCTGGGCCGCATTGGCGTATTGCACCTCGTGGAGGGTGAGGACCTTCCGCCGAACGGCCTCCCGGGGGACGTGCTGGGCCATCTGAAGATATTCGGCCTGGATGACGTCGAACTGCCGGCTCCCGAGCACCTGGCGGACTTCGGCGGCCATCTCGGCGCCAGCGAACTCATAGTGCTCGGCCGGCCGGGGTATCCACAGGTGCCGGACCGGAACCGGCAGGCGCCGGACCGCCCTGGCCTCCACTCCCAGCGGCTTCAGCCTTTCCAGCAGCTCTCTCTCGCATTCGTGCTCGATAAAGGAAATCAGCGTGACCCGATGTTTGGCGGCCAGGATCTTCAAATTGTAATACATGCGCTGGGCGCCGCCATGCAGGCCGAGACCCGGGGGATAGGCCGCAAGCACCAGTATGTTCAAGGGTTTCATGGCCGAATGGGAGTTTCGGGGGTTGGGCTGGCGTCCCTTTGGAGACGCGGTGCGTTTCCGGGACGGCCCTATTAATTCGCCGCCTACGCGGCTACGGGGGCACAGGGTTCACACGACCCCGGGGGTTCGCCCGGAGGTTCGCCCGGGGGTTCCAACCGAGCCGCGAAGGCGGCGGCAGCACTTAGCCCCACGGAGAGCCCCTGCCTCAAAATTGCCATACGCCGGATGGGCGACGATTTAAATAATGATAATCCCCGGGCGCCAGCCCGGGGACTCCAGACGAGCCGCGAAGCGGCGCCAGCACTTAGCCGTGGGCGTGAGCCCATGGAAACGCGAATGCGGCGTCCGCATTTATTGATGCCTGCATAATACATGTCCTATGCAATCGGCAGAAGGTGCGCCATGAGACCTGCTGGAAGCCCTCAAGCGCTTGAACGCCGCCGCCAACCTGCCGCTGCCGGTACCGCTGGTAGTCACTCACGGGGCGGGGAGTTTGCCCCCCACCGGCTCGACTACGGGCTCCGCCCTCTCGCCGACTCCCCCTCAAGGGGGGAGTGATTCTTGAGCGCTGAACCAAGCTTCTTGCCCGATTCCTTGGCATGATGTAAACCATGTTCCCGGTCTTATGTGTGGTCGAAGGGTTCCTGGGAGCGCGGGCGTCCCGCCCGCACAATGACTGGCACGGCCTCGGGCATATCCTCCACCTGGATCGACCGGCAGCGGCGCCCTGGCTCTCCTTCGGCCTGGCCGTTGTGGTTACTGCCGACGTAGTGGCTGCCTGCAAAGCCGCGCGGAAGCTCAGCGACCACCAAAAGGAACAGAATGCGGGCGGGACGCCCGCGCTCCCAGGTGATAAGGAACAGCATGCGGGCGGGACGCCCGCGCTCCCAGGTGATAAGCAACAGCATGCGGGCGGGACGCCCGCGCTCCCAGGTGATGCCCATCACTCCCCCCCCTGGAGAGGGAGTCGCAGAAGCCGAGCCGGCAGGCGAAGGCTGATGCGGTGGGGGGTGGACGCCCGGTTGCATGGTTCCATGCATTATAAGTAAGCGCTGCGGCGCCGGCTCCGGCATCACTTGAACGCCAGGTAGATGGCTCGGTCCCGGCGGAGATACTGGGGGTTGGCGCCCGCGGGCGGCGCCACCGGCGCCACCCTGGAAAAGCCGGCCGCCGACAGCATCTGGCGCACGGCGTCGTCGTTGGGAATGAAGCTCAAGCCCCGGTGGGCCGCCAGGCGATTCTCCCCGACGTCGGGCTCCCGGTAGATGGCCAGGGCCGCCGGCAGTTCCAGGAACTTACCGGTCTGGCCCCAGCCGCTCACCACCGGAGCCTGCTGACGGGTCAGTTGGGTCTCGACCACGCACAGCCGGCGGGTGATGCGATACAGAATCCGCAGGGCGTCCATGGGATTCTCCAGATGGTAGAGGACTCCCAGAAACAGGGTCAGATCGTAGCGGTCCGGAGGATCCCGGTTGTCCAGGAAATCCTCCACGGCAAAGGCCAGCCGCCCGGAGTCCTGGCCCTGAATCCGCTGCACGGCGCGGGCCCGCTGGATGTTCAGGGGCCGCACGTCGATCCCCCTCACCCGTGCCCCCTGGCGGTGGAGCAGAAAGCTGAAATAGCCTTCGTTGCAGGCCACGTCCAGACAGTCCAGGCCGGCCAGGCCCTCCGGAAAGCACTCCTCCAGAGCCGGCAGGATCATGCGTTCGCGGGTCCGGTGCACCTGGCGAAGCTCCTCGCCCAGCAGCGGGGTGAGGATCCCGTCTCCCAGGTCGAATTCATACATCCAGGCTGGCGGGGTTTCGGCCAGCCGCCGCCGTTCTTCCCTGGTCATCCCGGTCCTCCCGGACACAGTGCGTGGGCTTGCGCCCAACACATACTCTCCCCCACTGGCTAAGTGCTGGCGCCGCTTCGCGGCTCTACTCGAAGCCCCGGGGCCGACGCCCGGGGATGATCTATTCTAAATCCCTCCCGGAGGTTTCGGCGAAGATGGAGGCGTCGGTCCGGCGATAGCCGGCCCGGCGGCGGTAGCGCTTGTAGAGGGCTTCCGGAAACTGACGCAAGGCTCTGAAGAAGGCCCGAAGCTCGAAGCGGACATTGGTTTGGGCCATGAACCGGGCCTGGGTGAGCGGCAGGAAGAGGCAGTGCTGCAGGATCCAGCGGGCGTCGGTGATGCTCTTCCAGACGAACAGATATTGATTCTTGCGAATGGTGTTGTCAACGAAGTTGTCGCCGAACTTCCCCCGGTTGGTGCCCCGGTGCTTGTGCACCACCAGGCTGCCGGGGGCCAGCAGGCTCTTCCAGCCCCGCTTCCAGGCCTGGTAGGAGAGATCCACGTCCTCCAGGTAAAAGGGGTCGTAGAGCCTGTCCAGACCTCCCAGGGCCAGGAACTTGCGCCGGTCGAAGGCGCTGGAGCCTCCTCCGGCCCAAAAGACGGGGAGACAGGCCCCGGCCGGCCCCGGCGGGATCTCGTCGTGGTAGGGCTCGGGGAACCCCTGCCGCCAGCGGGACCGGGTGTTGCCGGTCTCCTCCCGCCGGCGGGACTTGTCCTGGAAGAAGACCTGGGAGGACACCGCAAAGACGCTTTCGTCCCGAAAACCTTCCAGCAGGGGGCGCAGGAAGTGCGGATCGACCTCCATGTCGTTGTTGAGCAGCACCACCACTTCCCGGGCGGCCGCCCGCACCCCCGCGTTGTTGCCCCCGGTGAACCGCCGGTTCTGCCCCAGCTCCACGACCCTGACCCGGGGATAGCGGGCTTTCAGAAAGGCCAGGCTGTCGTCCCGGCTTCCGTTGTCGACCACCAGGATCTCGTGGTCGCCCCCGTCCTGCCGGACGGCCTCCAGCACGCTGGGCAGGAACTCCTCCAGCAGGTGTTTCCCGTCCCAGTTGAGAACGATCAGGCTGGCCAGACGGCGGTCCGGCGGTCGCAGCCTGGGAGGCTTGGGGCGGACCAGGCGGAAGGGGAGGTAGAGGATCTCGCCCAGGCAGAGTCCCAGGGCTACCAGGAGGTCGAAAGGAGCCAGCAGCAGCAGGGCGCCCAGCTTGGGCCAGAAGGCGGGCTGCAGAAGGTTGAAACCACTCCCCATGGATCAGGTCCCGGGCCGGCGGATGCGGTCGCTCAGGTAGTCCCGCAAGGCGTCCTTCCAGTGCTTGAGGTCATCCATCCCCACCCCGTCCAGGCGGTGGTTGGCCAGCACCGAATAGGCCGGCCGCCGCGCCGCCGCGGCGAAGCTGTCGGAGGTGGTGGGGGCCAGGTCGGCCCGGATCTCGAGCAGCCTGAAGATTTCCCGGGCGAATTCGTACCAGGTGCAATTCCCCCCGGAGGTGACGTGATAGAGGCCGTAGTGGGAGGTCTCGATCAGGGCAACGGTCTTGCGGGCCAGTTCGCGGGTGCTGGTGGGGGTCAGCCGCTGGTCGTGGACCACCCGGATGGGTTCTCCGTTTTCGGCCTTCCGGATCATGGTCTCGACGAAGTTGCCGCCCTTGCCGCGGCTGCCGGCGTGGCCGTAGAGCCCGCTGGTGCGGATCAGGAAATGCTTCCGCCAAACCGATTCCAGCAGGTGCTCGCCCGCCAGCTTGGAGGCGCCGTAGACGTTGAGAGGATGGGGGCGGTCGTTTTCCAGGTAGGGCCGGGCGGCGGAGCCGTCGAAGACGTAGTCGGTGCTGTAGTGCACCAGGACGGCATCGATGTCCCGGGCGGCCAGGCCCAGGTTCCTGACGGCCTCTCCGTTGGCCTGAAAGGCGGTCAGGACTTCGGACTCGCAGGCGTCCACCTGGTGGAAGGCCGCGGTGTTGATCACCACCCGAGGCCGCTCCGACCGCAGGACCCGGCGAATCTGCTCTGGGCGGAGGACGTCCAGGGTGTGGCGCGGCGGGGTGACCAGGTGGTGGCGGGACAGGGCTGCGACCAGGTCGGTTCCCAGTTGGCCGGAAGCTCCAATCAGCAGGATCTTCAAGTCAGCGACTCCGCTGCTCCCGGCTGCGCATCCCGACCACGGCCGGCTTGAATGACGCACCGGGGGCGGCGTCGAAGACCGACCCGGTGATCCGGATGATCGTGTCGGCTTCCTCGAGGAGCTTCATCCAGGAGATATTGTAGTAGCGGGGGTTGTCGAAGTCGGTATAGCCGTAGCGGGCGATGTTCCCCACCATGTCCTTGACGGCTTCTTCCACCGTCACCGCCGGGTTGAAACCCAGCACTTGATGGAACTTCTTGCCGGAGACGCGGTAGCTGCGGACACCCTGGTAGCGGTATTCCGGTTTCAGCTCCACTGTCACCCCGACTTCTTTCAGGGCCCCGACCACCCGGAGCGCCAACTCGGAAATGCGAAAGTTACGGTTGACCACGTTGAAGATCTCTCCCGCAACCTTGTCCTCCTTGGCTTCCAGGCAGAGGATGTAGGCCTGGGCCGCATCCCGGATATCCACCAGCGGCCGCCACATCTCGCCTCCGTAGTGGGTGGTGACCTGTCCCTTGGAGAGGGCGTCCCTGAGAAAGGTGTTGACCACCAGGTCGTAGCGCATCCGGGGAGAGAAGCCGTAGACCGTGCCCTTGCGCAGGATGACCGGGGAGAAGTCCTCATCGGCCAGCTCCAGCAAGGCTCTCTCCGCCTGGTACTTGGAGCTGGCGTAGGCCGCCTTGGGATGGACCGGCGATGTCTCGTCCAGAACGATGTCCTTTTCCTCGTCGGCGATGCCCACGTCGTAAATGGAGCAGGAGGAGGCGAAAACAAACCGCCGGATGCCCTGCCGCTTGCAGAGCCGGGCCAGAGATTGGTTGGCCCGGGTGTTCATCTCATAGTTGGCCTGGGGGTTGTACTCCGCCGTGGGATCGTTGGAGAGGCCGCTCAGGTTGATGACGGCCTCGACGCCCTCCAGCACCGAGGGGTCCATGGTGCGGACGTCCCCCTTCTTCAGCTCGATGCGCTCCTTGTGCTCCCGGAGGCCGGCATCTCCGTAATACATGCGGTCGAAGACCCTGACCGCGTAGCCGCGGGCCAACAACTCCCGTACCAGCACCGAGCCGATGTAGCCTGCCCCCCCCACCACCAGAATCATGGCCAACCTCCTATTGCCTGAAACACCCTTGTTTCATCCCTTATGAGCCGCCCCCTCGTATGGGATGGTTGTGCGGCCAGGTGAAAAGTGAAAAGTGGATAGTGGATAGTGGATAGTGATTTGATCGACACGTTAAGCATCTTTTCGATCTTGGCGCGGTCCTTCAATAAAGCTCAACCAGGTCATCAGCCGCCTGCCTGTTCCCCGAACCCCCGCTCTTCACTCTCCACTCATCATTCATCATTCATCACTCATCATTCACCTGCTATCTTCCCTTGACTTCCCACACGTCCCCGAAGGATTCGGGGGGGATGCGGACTTCATCCGGCTTCTCACGGTTGTACACCTCGCTGGCGGTGCTGATGAGCTGGGTGTCGTCCTCCAGAGCCATCCACCCATGGTAGACGCCGGGCGGCACCACGATCAAGGCCGAATTCCGCGGTCCCGATACCACAATCTGCATTTCATTATAGGTCGGGCTGTCCGGCCGGTCATCCCGCAGCACGAACTTGGCCGATCCGTGGCTGACAAAGAACCAGTCCCACAGCCTGGCGTGCTTGTGAAAGGCGCGGATGGTCCCGCGCGTCATGTCGCCCACCAGGTAGACCTGTCCGAAGCGGGTGAAATGCCCGTCGGTGCTCCTCAAGATCTCGATCAGATATCCCCGGTCATCGACGTGGGCGACCAGAGGCACCACCTTCACATCCTTGATCATCTTGCTCCTTTCCGCAATCGACCGGCCGCCGTCCAACCCGGGGCGGCAGGTCCGCCAACCCCGGCATCCGCTCTTCAGCCCGCGGGGGCGCGGGCTCCGGCCAGCCCCGATTTTGCCGAACTTACCTGCCTCAATTCAATGCGGCAACCCATCTTCAGGTAGCCGTAGACCGTCTCGCGCTGCTTCAAGGTCAGGCTCAGGGCATTTTCCACGAAGTCGCACATCACCGAATCGTGATGGGTCCCGTTGGCCACTGCCGGGGTGAGATAGTAATGGCCCGGCTGCAGCAGCGGAAGCTGCAGATGGAAGTCTGCCGTATAGATCTGGCCTGCTTGGGCCGGAGGCAAGCGGAGGTCCTCCACCGAGGTGTTGCTTCCGGAGATTTCCTCCCCCAGGCGGTTGCGCATGAGAATCCCGATGATGGGCGATTCCACCCGGCGGTCGAACCGGACCGAAACCCTGACTGTTACCAGGTCGCCGTGATAGAGGCTTTGCGGTTCCCTGCCCGCCTGGTCGAGCAGGCAAATGCCCAGGACCCGGGCGTCGCCGTTGCCCCAGCGACCGTCGACGTTGGGGAGAGTGCTCACCGCCAGATCGCCCGTGGCGGCAGCGTCCGGCAGCGGTTCCGGAACCTCGGGGGCCTTCTCGCCGGCATAGGGGTCCCGCCGCTGGGTCAGGGCCGCCAGGTAGCGCGATGTCACCGTGTCGGGGGCGCCTCGATCCCTGATCCTGCCGTGCTCCAGCCAGATCGCCGAATCGCACAGGTTCCTGACCGCCGCCACGTCGTGGGTGACCATCAGGATAGTCTTGCCGTCCTCCTGCATCCGGCGAAGCCTGCGAACGCAACGCTGCTGGAAATAGACGTCCCCGACCGCCAGCGACTCGTCCACCAGCAGAATCTCCGGGTCGAGATTGATGGCGATGGCAAAGGCCAGGCGCACGTACATGCCGCTGGAATAGGTCTTGACGGGCTGGTCGACGAAGCTGCCGATTTCGGCGAACCGCTCGATCTCGGGCATCTTCACGGCAATCTCCTCGGGGCTCAGACCCATGATGGCGGCATTCAGGAAGGCGTTTTCCCGGCCGGTGAACTCGGAGTCGAATCCCGCCCCAAGCTCGAGCAGTGCCGCCACCCGCCCGCACAGACCTACCCTGCCCGCGGTCGGGGTCATGGTTCCGGCGATAATCTGGAGCAGGGTGCTCTTGCCCGACCCGTTTTCTCCCACGATCCCGAAACTGGAGCCCTGCCTGACCTCGAAGCTGACCTCCTTCAGCGCCCAGAAGTCCTGATGGTAACGGCGCCCGCGGAAGACCAGCTCCTTCAGCCGGGCCGAGGGCTTGGGGTAGATGCGGTAATTCTTGGAGATGTTCTCAACGGTGACGGCATTCATGGCCAATTGGCAGGGGCAGGTACGCGAGGCGCCGGGCTCCGGATCGGGCCGGTGGCGCGCCGGCGGTTGCTTCCACGCCGGCTGGCCCAATTCTAACGAACCGGAGCGCAGATTGAAACCATGAGGCGCGCGAGCGAGTCGGAAGGGTGCCTTGCGCGGGCGGTCATGGTATGGTTGCCCGGGGCGCGGGGGGCGAGTTTAGGCAGCTGCGCCCTGCCGTGCAGATCATTCGAGGAAATACGGCTGATAACTCAAAAAGACGAACCACGAATGGACACGAATATACACAAATTGACCCGAAGACAGATGGCCTCACTCAACCATAAGCGGCACCAAAATGCTTATGCAATTTTGTGCCCTTGGAGCAATGACGTCATGGAATGACGGCTTCCTGGGAGCGCGGGCGTCTCGCCCGCACAAGGTCTGGCACGGCCTCGGCCATCTCTCCCACTTGGATCAACCGGCAACGGCGCCATAGCTCTCCTTCGGCTTGGTTGGTGCTGTTTCCGTTCACAAGGTGGCTGGCTGCAGCATCGCAGGGAAGCTTAGCGGCGGCCAAAGGGACAGGATGCGGGCGGGACGCCCGCGCTCCCAGGGAATGCCAGTCGTGTGAGGCCCGCGCTGACGCAGCCGCTTAGGCAGCGATATTGTGGCATCGTTCCAGAACGCGGTGTCCATCCAAACACTGCGACGCACGCCCGCTCCCCAAAGACGCTGCAACGGTACCCGGCTGTCAGCCCGGGGGTTCCAGTCGAGCCAGGAATAGCCATGACGACCCACAACGATCCAAGATTGCGGGAGGCGTTTGCCATTCTGGACGGCATGCACCGGGAGGAGCCCGCGGCTGACGCCGCCGGGCCGGCAAACATCCTGGCATCCGTCGACTACCATCAACGGCTCGGCCAGTGGGTGGAACGGCTGGCTCCCGGGGCCTCGCCGGCCCTTCGGCTGGCGGCCCGCAGCCAGCACGTCCGCCGCTGGTCCATTCCCCGCGACTCCTACCCCATGACCCGGAAGGGGTATCGGGACTGGCGAGACGCCCTGGCCCGGTTCCATGCCCGAACCGCCGCCGAGGTGCTGGTGCGGGTGGGCTACGCCGCCCACACCGTGACCCGAGTTCAGCAACTGCTGCAAAAGGAGCGGCTGCACACCGACCCCGAAGCCCGGACGCTGCAAGACGCTGTTTGCCTGGTCTTTCTGGAGGTCCAGCTCGAGGCCTTCTCCCGCCAGCATTCCGAAGAAAAGCTGCTCCATATCCTTCGCCGCACCTGGAAGAAGATGTCCCCTCCCGGCCGGCGCCTGGCCCTGCGGCTCGAGTTGCCGGAGGGCGCTGCCGGCCTGCTTGGCAAAGCCGTCGAAGAGATGTGAGGCGTTCCACAGGGCTCACGCCCGCGGGCTACGTGCTGTCGCCGCCTTCGCGGCTCGGGGGTGGGGGCATCCGTTTCCAATGGCTCGAGCTGGGCTGGCGCCCAGCTCGACCCCGGCTTACGCCCACGGCTAAGTGCTGCCGCCGCTTCGCGGCTTTTTGGAACACCCGGGCTGGCGCCCGGGGATATTTTTTTGCCTGCCGTGTCCCTGAAGGCGCGCAGCCGCGGATTGCCGCTTCGGCTTTATTTCCCCCGTCCTTTTCCCTAAGATGGCGTTAACTTTCAGTTTCAGAGAGGAGAGTTCCATGAAAGACAAGACGGATCAAACCATCCCACTCGAAGCAGCCAAGGTGGAGTTCCTGGAGCAGATGGTCCAGGCCCACGGCCTGTCCGACATCGGCAAGGCGGTGCGTTGCCTGATTGATTACGCCCGGGAGAATCCCGACCGGCAGGCCCTCATCTTCGGAGAGGTGCGCTGCATCGACTGCTAGGTCAGGCCAGGAAGCGTCGCCGAAGGACCGCTTCATGAAGATCCGATTACCGGGGTTGCGTTGGAGAGGAAGCCGGGTCGAAAGCCTGGCTGCAGCCGTTCTGCTGGTGCTGGCGGCCGCAGCCTCCCACCCCGGCCTGATGGCCCAAACGCCGGCGCCGGTCATCGAAAAGCTGAACCCCGCTTCGGGTCCGGTGGGCGCCAACGTGAAGATCAAGGGCTCGAATTTCGGTACGTCCTCGGCCTCGGGAAGCGTGACGTTCAACGGAACGGTCGCATCGCCGACCAGTATGGTGGGAAACGTCGGCTCTCAATCCACCAAGGGGCAGGAAGGAAAAAAATATCCACGAAGGGGCACGAAGGACCACCAAGACACACGAAGAAAGACTAGGAGCCTTTTGCAAAATTCCGCAGGCAACGGGCTTATGGAGGCTCGGAACAGGTTTTGATTAACATGGATGCACAGGATGCACAGGATTTTTTCAGGAAACGGCTAGCTTGTAATCCTGAGCTTCCGCAAATCCGCACACGATCATTGCCGGAGCCGGCTTCTCGTGCAGCAGCGTCCCGTCCTGGATATCCTGTGCATCCTGTGCATCCATGTTTATTATGAGCCTTTTGCAAAATTCGCAATCGGGAATGATATGGAGGCGGCAAAGGTGATGTGCTGCAGGCTCCGGCATTCACCACAAAAAGCACAAGAGACAACAGAAACCACAAAAAGCACAAAACGAGTTTCTTGATTTCGCGTCTTGCCGATCCGATGGTCCTTTTTGTGTTTTTGTGCCTTTTGTGGCCATTAAGCTTCAGACGGCAAACGGGTTCAGTGTCACCTCATCCTTGACCGACTGGGGAGGAAAAACCCTCGATCTGAATAAGGATCGCCCGACTCCGATTTTTGCAAAAGGCTCCTAGAAAAATGAGTTTCTTGGCTGCCAAGCTCCGGCGGGAACGTGGGGTTCAATCGAATAGTCGGCTTATCTCGTTGGCTGCGATGCGGTTAACGTCTCCTGTGTTCCGAAGGGTCATCGGATGATTACTCAATCGCAGATTTTCAGACAGATTGAATCCCTGCTGGCAAACAAAATCAGCTTGGGCGATTTTGAAGATTGGCTGGTCCGGTCAAGCTGGAACATGCACTTGGACAGCGGAAGCGAAGCTCAAGAGCTTGTTTGGAAAATCGAACTGAACCTTGCGGAGCATTCCTCAGGACATCTCGACGAAACGGATCTACTCGCTCAATTGAGGGGTCTTGTTCCTCATTTGCACCAGCAAACGGACCGGCACGCAAGTCATCAAGAAGCCAATTCCGTAATTACTTAGTGTCTGCCAGAAAACCTCGCAACTCAGTGAATCTAAATGGTGTGTGCCGATTTTTGAGGGGCGAAGATTCATCATATTTGGTAGAATTAAGGTCATATTGACTGTTTATAGGCTCATATAGGCAACTCTTCGAGGGATCACACTCATGAGAGAAGTCCAGAAACGTCAGCTTCAGTTCGGTCAGGTCCCGGTGGATAAGGTCTGGCTCGACCCCAAGTCGCGGGACGACATTCCGGCGGTGTTGAAGGGACTGCAGCACCTCTACAAGGAGAAACAGGAGGAGCTGTTCATGCTACTGGAGAAGCACATTCTTCCAGGGACCCACCGCGGGGTGGGGCGTCCGGGGATGGAGATGTGGCGGATTCTAGTCTTGGGAGTTCTCAAGCAGGGGCTGGGTTGCGATTTCGACCGCCTGCACAATCTCGCGAACCATCACGAGACGGTGCGGGCGATGCTGGGCCACAGCGACTTCGCCGACAAGACGCATTACGAGCTTCAGACAATTGTCGACAACGTGTCGTTGATGAGGCCGGAACTGCTTGCGGAGGTGGGGCGACTGGTGGTGGAGAGCGGCCACGCGGTCGCGAGAAAAAAGCCTGGCGGGCGGTTGCACGGGCGGTGTGACTCGTTCGTGGTGGAGACCGACGTGCATTATCCCACCGATTTGGGTTTACTGTGGGATGGGGTGCGGTGTCTGATCCGGGAGACGGCGCGAGCGGCGGCGGCACACGGGGTGGGAGGCTGGCGGCAACACCGGCATCTGGGCAAGCGGGTGAAGGAGGGGTTCAATCCGGTGCGCTCGGCACGGCGAGGCAAGCAGACGCCTGAGAAGGTGGAGACGTATCTGGGGCTGTGCCGGGATCTGGTCGAGCGGGCCGAAGGGACCGTCAAGGCACTGGTCGGGAAAGGCGTCGAGGAAGCGGAATGCCGCTTGATCCGGGGCTACATCGACCACGCGCGACGCCAGATCGACCAAGTCGACCGGCGTTTGCTGCAGGGAGAGCGGATTCCTCACCAGGAGAAGGTGTTCTCCATCTTCGAGCCGCACACGCGCTGGATCTCGAAGGGCAAGGCGGGCCGGCCGGTGGAACTGGGGGTTGCGGTCTGCGTGGTCGAGGACCAGTACCAGTTCATCCTCCATCACAAGCTGTTGTGGAAGGAAGACGACGTGGAGGTCGCGGTGCCGATGATCGAGGAGACCCAAGCGCTGTACCCCGATCTGCGGATGTGTAGCTTCGACCGGGGCTTTCACAGTCGGAACAACCGCATCCGACTCGACGACAGGCTCGAGTTGAACGCGCTACCCGGCAAGGGACGACGCAACCGCGCCGCCCGCGAGCGGGAAGAAGCCGAGGAGTTCGCGGCCATGAGACGGCAGCATCCGGCGGTGGAGTCGGCGATCAACTCGCTGGAGCATCGCGGTCTCGACCGGGTCCGCACCCACGGCACCGAGGGCTTCGCGCGCATGGTTGCGCTGTCGGTGCTGGCGGGGAACCTGCACCGCCTGGGGCGGCTCCTGCGACAGCAGGAGCAGGACGCCAGGAAACGACGCAGACGACACGCCGCCTGATCGGCGGCGGCGTTGCCCACACTTCAGCCTTTGAACCCGCTCCCGAGGAGACGGGAACGGCGCCCTATGGCCGCGTCCCGAAGATCGGGGCCGGTCCACCACCAATCACCCCACCCAGACCGATCGCTGGCATCTTCCTGGACGAAATTGGGCTGCAACTGGCGCGGAAAGTGTGGTGGATCGTGACAGGAAAGCTCCGATAGAGGGGTTTTCTGGCAGACACTACTTAACCCTCTCGCCGTTTCCCATTCGAACCTTCGCCTGTCCCCAAATCCACAACACTTCCAGTGGACAGGAATTCAAAAAATGTACCCGGGCGCCAGCCCGGGGGTTCGAGTGGAGCCGCGAAGTGGCGGCAGCATTTAGCCGTGGGCGTAAGCCCATGGAAAATTTGGCGTTAGAGTTGAGCCGCAAAGGCGGCGACAGCGGCCTTCCGCCCCTTCCCTACCCTCTTCCGTAGCGGTCTTCCAGGCGGAGGATGTCCCCTTCGTCAAATGTTCCGAAGGCGATCTCCAGCCAGCGGCTGGGACGGGGACCCGCGCCCGCGGCCCGATGGCGGGTCTGGCGAGGGATGTAGATCTCCTCGTAGGGCTCCGCTTCCCAGGTCCGCTCTCCCACGGTCACCTGCAGCCCCGGATCGAGGGCCACCCAGAGTTCGTCCCGCTGGCGGTGAAGCTGCAGCGAAAGGACCTGCCCCGCATTGACGGTGATGATCTTGACCGTGCTCACCTGGTTGTGGGTGAAGCGGCGAAAGGCTCCCCAGGGCCTTTGCTCCTGGTAAATCAGGGATCGCGGATCGGCGTGTCGGTCATGTGGCATAATGTGGCCTTCCTGCAGTCGATTGCGGTCTAGCCTAGACGATCGGCGGGGGCAACCTCAAGCCGGAATGCAAGCCCCCTGCCCCTCGGCCCCGCCCGGCGGAAATCGCCGGCAAGGGAGACGGGCCGGGGCGACACCGGGGGCCTGGACCGGCCGCGGGGAGGGACGACCGGATGGAGACCATGGTGGTTGCCGGGGGCGCCGGGTTCATCGGCTGCAACTTCGTCCGCTTGGCGCTGGCCCGAACCGAGGCCCGCCTGGTGGTGGTGGACAAGCTGACCTATGCCGGCAACCTCTGCAACCTGGAAGGGCTGGCCGGGGAGCCCCGCTGCCGCTTCCTGCGGGGCGACATCGCCGACCGGGACTTCCTCCGGACGCTCTTTCGAGAGCACCGGCCCACCTGGACGGTCAATTTCGCGGCCGAGACCCACGTGGATCGCTCCATCGACGACCCCCGTCCCTTCCTGGCCACCAACGTGGCGGGCACCGCCGAGCTGCTGGAATGCGCCCGGGCCCACTACCGGCAGCTCGAGGGCTCGGCCCGCGGCCGCTTCCGCTACCTGCAGGTGTCCTCCGACGAGGTTTACGGCAGCGCCGAGGGAGGGTCCAGGTTCTCGGAAGCCACCGCCTGCGCCCCCAATTCCCCCTACGCGGCTTCCAAGGCGGCGGCCGACCACTGGGTGCGCGCCTACCACCGGACCTACGGGCTGCCGACTCTCACCACCCGCTGCTCCAACAACTACGGGCCCTTCCAGTTCCCCGAAAAGTTGATTCCGCTGATGGCGCTGAACGCCATGGAGGCCAGGCCGCTGCCCATCTACGGCGACGGCGGGCACGTGCGGGACTGGCTCCAGGTGGAGGACCACTGCGCCGCCCTGCTGCTGGTTCTGCAACAAGGCCGCCCGGGGGACAGCTACAACGTCGGGGGCGGAAACGAGCGCACCAACCTGGAGATGGTGGACCAGGTGTGCGCCTGCCTGGAGGCGCTGCTTCCGGCAGCCGCCAACCCGGCCATGCAGCGCCAGGGGATCTCCTCCTACGCCGGCCTGAAGACTCTGGTCCCCGACCGTCCGGGCCACGACCGCCGCTACGCCATCGACTCCGGAAAGATCCGCAGGGAGCTGGGCTGGGCTCCCCGGTACGACCTCGAGGAGGGGCTCGCCCAAACGGTGGGCTGGTATGCCGGACACCGGGAGTGGTGCCGCAAGGTGCAGGAAGACAACTACGACCGGCGGCGGCTGGGGGCCGCGGGCAGGATGGGGTCATGAGAAAGGGAATCATTCTGGCCGGAGGCTCGGGCACCCGCCTGGCTCCCGTGACTCGGACCATCAGCAAGCAGCTTCTCCCGGTTTACGACAAGCCGATGATCTACTATCCCCTGTCGACCCTCATGCAGGCAGGGATCGGAGACATCCTGGTGATCACCACCCCCCGGGACCGGCCCGCCTTCCAGGGGTTGCTCGGGGACGGCAGCCAGTGGGGCCTGAGCCTCGAATATGCGGTGCAGCCCCGTCCGGAAGGCATAGCCCAGGCCTTCCTCATCGCCAGAGACTTCCTGGAGGACCAGCCGGCGGCCCTGGTGCTGGGAGACAACATCTTCTACGGCCAGGGACTGGCCCAAAGGCTCCGCCAGGCCAGCCGGCAGAGCAGCGGGGCCACCGTTTTCGCCTACCAGGTGAGCGATCCGCAGCGCTACGGCGTGATCTCCTTCGACGAAGAGAGCCGGCCCACCGGCCTGGAGGAAAAGCCGGCGCATCCCCGCTCCTCCTTCGCGGTGACGGGGCTCTATTTCTACGACCGGCAGGCGGTGGGCCTGGCTTCGAAGCTCAAGCCCTCGGCCCGCGGCGAACTGGAGATTTCGGATCTGAACCGGGAATATCTGGCAATGGGTCAGCTCCGGGTGGAGAAGCTGGGACGGGGAGTGGCCTGGCTGGATACGGGCACCCACGAGTCGCTGCTGCAGGCATCGGTCTTCATTCAGACCCTGCAGGAACGGCAGGGTCTGATGGTGGCCTGCCCGGAGGAGGTCGCGCTCGAACTGGGATGGATCGAAGCCGGCGACGTCCGCCGGATGGCTCGGTCCATGCAGGGAAGCCCCTATGGGCGCTACCTGATGGGACTGGTGGAGCCGAGGGAGTGAAGGATGAAAGTCACCCGGACGGCGCTGCCGGGAGTGCTGGTCATCGAGCCGGAGGTCTACAGCGATGCCAGGGGCTTCTTCCTGGAGGCCTACCACGCCCGCCGCTACCACCAGCAGGGCCTCCCGCTGGAATTCGTCCAGGACAACCACTCCCTGTCCCGGCATGGAACCCTGCGGGGGTTGCACGCCCAGGTGCGGCGGGCCCAGGCCAAGCTGGTGCGGGTGATCGAGGGGGAGGTGTTCGACGTGGCGGTGGACATCCGGCTGGGGTCGCCGACCTTCGGTCGCTGGGCCGGCGTCTGCCTCTCGGCCGTCAACCGCAGGCAGCTCTTCATTCCCGCGGGCTTTGCCCACGGCTTCGCCACCACCAGCCCTTCGGCCCAGGTGGAGTACAAGTGCAGCCAGTATTACGACGCGGACGACCAGATCGCCATACGCTGGGACGATCCGGAGATCGGCATTGAATGGCCTATCCGGCAACCCATCCTGTCCGCCAAGGACCGGGACGCCCCCAGGCTGAGCCAACTCCGGGACCGGCTGCCACGATTCGGGTGAGGTCGGCAAAAAAACCCCCTGGGAGCGCGGGCGTCTCGCCCGCACAAGACCCCCCGGGAGCGCGGGCGTCTCGCCCGCACAAGGCCTGGCACGAGGGAAGAGAACCCCGTAAAGGCGGGTTTGGTGCACTTTGCGAGGGAGTGGCCGTGGCTGGGAGGCTGTTTGCAGGAATAAGGATGCGGGCGAGACGCCCGCGCTCCCGGGGGACGACCAACCAAGGTAGGCGGTCAATGTAGGCGATTCGTTCCAGAAACAGAGTTTGCCGTTTGTATGGATACCAGGGATGAGCGATGCGTCTGATCGTTGTTGGTGAACAAAAAGCCCATCAGCTTCCATAGCCGAACTGGTACGCTGCAACGATTTCTCGCACCGTTCGTTGCGCTGACAACCTTCTCTGATCAGGCGGTGGAGGCAATGGAGCCTGTCAAAAGGGCCCCCCCGGGAGCGCGGGCGTCCCGCCCGCACAAGACCTGGCACGATCGCGGCTACCTCCCACACTTCGATGAAGCGGGAACGGTGCAATTTCTCACTTTCCGCCTGGTTGACGCGGTTCCCGCCGAAATCGTCGCCGCCTGGAAAACCGAACTGAAGCTCAGTGGTGGCGAAGCTGCCGACGACCCCCGCTGTGCGCGGCTTCGCCGGCGAATCGAGCGTTTCGCCGATCAGGGACAGGGCGCCTGCTGGCTGAAAGACGCCCGCGTCGCGGAGGTGATCCAGGATGCACTGCTGCATTTTGACGGTGAGCGCTACCGACTTCCGGCCTGGGTCATCATGCCCAATCACGTGCATGCGTTGATCGAAACGCTGCCGGGCTTTCCCTTGGATGGGGTCATCCACTCCTGGAAGTCGTTCACCTCCAAGCGTGTGAATCGACTGTCAGGTCGGACTGGAGCCTTCTGGATGGGAGACTACTTCGACCGCTATGTTCGCGATGAGGCACATCTCTGGGACGTAATGCGTTACATGGAAGAGAACCCCGTAAAGGCGGGTTTGGTGCACTTTGCGAGGGAGTGGCCGTGGACGGGAGGCTGTTTGCAGGAATAAGGATGCGGGCGAGACGCCCGCGCTCCCGGGGGACGACCAACCAAGGTAGGCGGTCAATGTAGGCGATTCGTTCCAGAAACAGGGGCCCGCCGCAACACTTCGGACTTCGGCACCCCCCAGTGGCGTGCCAACTCCTCCAGCGCGCGCACGGATTCGACGTCCAGCAAGTAGGTCGATTTGATGGTCGTTACGGCCATTAACGTAGCGTATGGCCAAACTCTCGCCAAAAAACCACCCGGGAGCGCGGGCGTCTCGCCCGCACAAGACCTGGCACGATCGTGGCTACCTCCCACACTTCGATGAAGCGGGAACGGTGCAATTTCTCACTTTCCGCCTGGTTGACGCGGTTCCCGCCGAAATCGTCGCCGCCTGGAAAACCGAACTGAAGCTCAGTGGTGGCGAAGCTGCCGACGATCCCCGCTGTGCGCGGCTTCGCCGGCGAATCGAGAGTTACGCCGATCAGGGACATGGCGCCTGCTGGCTGAAAGACGACCGCGTGGCGGAGGTGGTCCGGGATGCGCTGCTGCATTTTGACGGTGAGCGCTACCGGCTTCTGGCGTGGGTCATTATGCCCAATCACGTGCATGCGGTAGTTGAGATACTGCCCGGCTTTCCGTTGGACGGGGTTATCCACTCCTGGAAGTCGTTCACCTCCAAGCGTGTGAATCGACTGTCAGGTCGGACTGGAGCCTTCTGGATGGGAGACTACTTCGACCGCTATGTTTGCGATGAGGCACATCTCTGGGACGTAATGCGTTACATGGAAGAGAACCCCGTAAAGGCGGGTTTGGTGCACTTTGCGAGGGAGTGGCCGTGGACGGGAGGCTGTTTGCAGGAATAAGGATGCGGGCGAGACGCCCGCGCTCCCGGGGGACGACCAACAAACGTAGGCGGTCAATGCGGAACCGCAGCAGTCTTCCCTACCCTTTCACCTGGGCCAACTGGGAGCGCACGGCGCTTCGCAACAGGGCCAGGTCGTTGGAGAGGTCGATCATCTGAAATCCCCTTGAGATCCACTTGTTGGCGGCGGCCGCGTCGCGCACCGGCAGGCCGGCGGGCTTGCCGGCGGCCTGGCATCCCTCCAGGATGCGCATGAGCTGGCGTTCATGCTCGGGGTCGCTGCCGATCTGCTCCGCCTTGAGGCCCATGGACAGACCCAGGTCGTGGGGACCGATGAAGCCCACGTCGATTCCGGGGACCTCCATGATCTCCCGGATTCCGTCCACTCCTTCGAGGTCCTCGATCTGGGGAATCAGCAGGATCTGCTCGTTGGCGTCGGCCGGGTAGTCGACGAAGGTCTGATTACGGCCGGTCCCGGCGGAGCGCTGGCCCAGGGGAGGATAGCGGACCGCCTGCACCAGGGCTTCCGCCTGGGCGCGGTTGGACACGTGGGGAATGACCACGCCCAGGGCGCCGGCGTCCAGCACCCGGGCGATGTCCTCGGGTTGGTGGGACCACACCCGGGCCAGGGGGACCGCGCCTCGAGACTCGATGGCCCGGAACCCGTTGGCGGCATCGTCCAATGCCCAGGGTCCGTGCTCCATATCCACGGTCAGCCACTCGAACCCTTCGGTAGCCAGCACTTCGGCAGCCAGCGGCGAAGCCAGGTTCAGCCAGGAACCGACCGACACCTTTCCGGCATTCAACGTCACTTTCAGGGGATTTTCCAAGCGCATGGCAGCCTCCGGATCAGGAATTCATGAATGCCCGCCGGGTGGAGCGCAGCCAAGCCTGGCCCCGGGTCCCGGACGGCCGTCCATTGTGACGGTATCGGCCGGCCCAGTCAACCGAGGGGAGGAACCCGGGTGCACGACACGATTTTGATGTGGACTTAGGAAGCGAGTGATTTCAGAGACGGGGTGTGGTATCGCATTACAAAGAATAGAGAAGAGTGAACGGCCTTCTGAAAGTTTGATAGACTTTCAGTTAAGGAGGTGCCCCCATGACTCTTCCACCCGATATCCACACCTTGGCGACTCAGCGGGATCAGTTGCGCCATCAGTTGGCCGCGATTGGCGACTTGCGGCCCGGCTCCCTGGTGCCCAGTTACCGCAAGTGCGGCAAGCCGAATTGCCGTTGCTCGGCCGAAGGCCACCCGGGCCATGGGCCCCAGTGGATCCTGACTCACAAGGTGAAGGGCAAGACGCGGACCCGAGTCATTCCTCCCTCGGAGGTCGACCCCACTCGCGCTCACATTGCGGAATGCCAACGCTTGCGGCGGTTGGTCGGGGAATTGATCGAGGTCAGCGAGCAACTGTGTCAGGCTCGGATCAAGCAAGGCCGTCGAGAGCTCGGGCAGGCGGAAGCGCGAAAAAAAAAGCCTGTGCGGAGACCTTTGCCCAAGCGATTGCCACCGAGGTCGAACGGTTGATCGGTCCGGGCAGTGCCGAGAGGCTCGACTTCGAAGCCCTGGAAACCTGCCTGCGTCGACGGGCGCTGGAGTTTGGGGCGCAACTGGCGGCCCAGCGGCTCAACCAGGACCACTCGGATCGGGTTGGCCCGCGCCTGGCTTGCGACTGCGGGGGTGAGGCGCGCTATGCGGGACGCTCGGCGAAGACGTTCGAGACGGTGCTGGGGCCGCTGAAGCTGGAACGGGCCTACTACCACTGTCAGGGGTGCGGCCATGGCTTTTTCCCCCGGGACCGGCAGCTGGGGATGGAAGGGACTTCGCTGTCGCCGGGCGTGGTGCGGATGACGGGCTCGGCGGCCGGGAGGGTCAGCTTTGCCGAAGCGAGCGATCTGCTGGGGGAGTTGGCCGGAGTGCGGGCCGGGGCGAAGCAGGTGGAGCGTACGGCCGAGGCCTTGGGGCGGGAGATTGCAGCCGCCGAGGGCGAGGCAGGGGGGTTCGAGCCGGAGCCGGCGGCGGCCCCGACGATGTACCTGGGCATGGACGGGACCGGCGTGCCGGTGCGCAAGACGGAGACGGTCGGCAGGGCGGGCAAGCAGCCGGACGGCTCGGCGAGGACGCGTGAAGTCAAGCTGGTGCTGGTCTGGACGGCTGAGAGGCTGGACCGCAAGACGGGCGCTCCTGAGCGGGATGCGGGCTCGGTCAGCTGCTCGGCGGCGATCGAGAGTGCCGCCAGCCGGGACACCGATCCGGAACCGTCGGTGTTCGCTCGGCGCGTGCGCGGAGAAGCGGAGCGACGGGGCTTCTCCCTGGCCCGCCGCCGCGTCGTGTTGGGGGACGGGGCCGCCTGGATCTGGCGGGTAGCCGAGGAGGAGTTCCCGGGAGCGATTCAGATCGTCGACCAGTATCACGCGAGGGAGCATCTGTGGACCGTCTCGAAGGCCCTCCATGGGGACGACCCGGATCGCGTCTCCGCCTGGGCCGAGGCCCGTTGCGCCGAACTGGAACAGGGCCGCCTCGACGAGTTGCTGGTCGCCCTGCGGTCGGCTGCCTCCTGCGAGGAGGCGCGACGGTGCTTCGAGTATATCGAGAGGAATCGGGACCGGATGCGGTATAGGGACTTCCGCGCCGCGGGACTGTGCATCGGTTCCGGCGTGGTCGAGGCTGGATGCAAGACCGTCGTCGGCAACCGACTCAAGCGGGCCGGGATGCACTGGACCGTCGAGGGGGCCAACGCCATCCTCGCTCTGCGCTGCTGCATGCTGAGCGGGCGCTACGAGGAGTTCTGGGAACATCGGTCAACCGTGGGATCCAAGGCAATCTCAGAATCCTGACGTGCACCCGAGGAACCCAGTGGACGCTCATTTAGCACTGCGGCCTCGGACCTTTGAAGGATCCTGTATATTGGCCGGTCCGGATCCGGCGTTGCGGTGTCGGCGGCGCTACGGTAGAAGCGGCCAGGAGAAACTCCTGACGGACACAGACCAAAGCAACAAAGCAGAACTGAGAAAAGCAGGCGCCACCGTGAGCGTTGGGGCACTTTGAGGTTGCCGATAAAGAAATGGCAAAGGTGACAAACGAGTCTCTATCGGGAACCGAAATTTCACAGTTCAGTGACCGTGAGCTGATCACAAATTTCTCAGGGGAGCCCTATCGGGTCTTGAAGGCCATCCCAGTCACTGTTCGCAGCCTTGAAATCGGAGAGGAGGTCGAGGCGGCTTTTGCGGAGGGCAGTATTGCATGGGTTGCCCAGAGTAGAGTTGAGGCCATCAATGGCTTGAAGGCGGAAATTCTCAACACCCTGGAGGATTACGAGGCCAATAAATACAGGTTGGGACCAGAACCCGCACGGCAACTGGCTGTTCTCCGCACCTACCTGGAGCGCATTCCGCAACGATGCTGACCGCGAAAGATGGTATGAAAATCGCCCGCAAGCTCGGCGCAGAGGTTAACGAAAGCACGGTTCCCTCACATGCTGGTTGACGGGGAGAGAGGAAACGCGCCCACCCTCCCCTCATCCGCCCAGCCAGCGGAAGCCCTGAGCCACGCAGAAACAGACCACGAAGCCCATGGCGATGGGGAGGAGCGCCGAGGCCGTCGTCCACTTCACGCTTCCGGTCTCCTTCCAGATGGTGTAGAGGGTGGTGGAGCAGGGGTTGTGCAACAGGCTGAACAGCATCAGGTTGATTCCGGTCAGCAGCGTCCAGCCGTCGGCCTCCAGGACTCTCAGGGTGGCCGAAGTCGAATCGAACTCGAACATGACCCCGGCGCCCTCGCCCACCCCCGGGAGTCCGACGCTCAGCACGGTCAGCATCAGCACGCAGGGGATGACGATCTCGTTGGCGGGGATGGCGATGATATAGGCCAACAGGATGACGCCGTTCAGTCCGATGAGGATCCCGAAGGGGTCCATTCCCTGGATCAGATGTTCCGCCAGGCTCAGGCCGCCGACCTGAAGGTTGGATACCAGCCAGATGGCGGCGCCGGCCGGCACCGAAAAGATCACCGCCCTCCAGAGCACGATCAGCGTGCGGTCGATCAGGGAGGTGTAGACGGTCTGCAGGATTCGAGGGGGGCGGTAGGGAGGCAGCTCCAGGCTGAAGGCCGATGCCTCTCCCTTGAGCAGGGTGCGGGAGAGGCCCCAGGAAACCAGGAAGGTGCAGGCCACTCCGAACAGGACCACGCCCATCACGGCTCCGGCCGACACCAGGCCGGCCAGAGCCGGAGGCGCCAGGCTGCCGATGAAGATGGTGGCGATCAGGATCTGAGTGGGCCAGCGGCCGTTGCAGAGGGAGAAGTTGTTGGTCAGGGTGGCGATCAGCCGCTCCCGCGGGCTGTCGATCACCCGGGTGGCCACCACGCCGGCCGCATTGCATCCATAGCCCATGGCCATGGTGAGGGCCTGCTTGCCGTGGGCCCCGGCCTTCTTGAACCAGCGGTCCAGGTTGAAGGCCACCCGGGGCAGATACCCGAAGTCCTCCAACAGGGTAAAGAGCGGGAAGAAGATGGCCATGGGAGGGAGCATCACGCTCACCACCCAGGCCATGGCCAGGAACATGCCGTCAATCAGCAGCCCGTCGAGCCACCAGGCCAGACCCACCGCGCCCGCCGCCTGCTTCAGGGCGGGATGGAAGGTTTCCAGAAACAGGGAGGAAAGGAGCTTGGAGGGGACGTTGGCGCCGGCGATGGTGATCCACAGAACCACCGCCATCAGAAGCATCATGATGGGGAAGCCCAGCCACCGGCTGGTGACCAGCCGGTCGATGGTCCGATCCAGATCGAAGGCGGGCCGGGCGTCGTCCCGACTCAGCACCCGATCCGAGATGCGGGCGGCATCGGTGTAGAGCGCCTCCATCAGCGAGTCGTGGAGGTTCGGACCCACCTCCCAGCGCAGATTGGTTGCCGCCGCCAACACTTCTTCCCGAGAGTTCACAGGATTCATCCCACTCTCTCCGCCGGCGCCGCCACTCCGGCCCCGTCCGCGCCCCTCGCCAGACCGGCCAGCTCTCCCGACCGCACGGCTTCCTCGATCCTGGCGTCTCCCTCCAGGAGGCGCAGGGCCACCCAGCGGACATTGGGTAGATCGGGAAAGGCCGCCTGCAGTTTCTCCACCAACAGGCGAACCGCCCGTTTGAGCGCCGGGGGCTCGCTCTGAATCCGATGGGGCTTGCAGACCAGCTTTCCGGTGGCCACCTGGTGGACCCTGTCGATCAACTGGGGGATGCCCCGCCCCTGGCGGGCCGCCGTGGGAACCACGGGGACGCCCAGCTCCCGCGCCAGGGAGCGTTCCTCGACGGTCAAATGGTGCCTTTCGGCTTCATCCATGAGGTTCAGGCAAACCACCGCCCGGCCGGTAATTTCCAGCACCTGGCAGACCAGGTTGAGGTTGCGCTCCAACCGGGTGGCGTCCACCACGATCACGGTCACGTCGGGCTGTCCGAACAGCATGAAGTCCCGCGCAATCTCCTCGTCGGTGCTGGTGGAAAGCAGCGAGTAGGTTCCCGGCAGGTCGACCAGCTTGTAGTGGCTGCCCTGGTAGGCAAAACCGCCCTCGGCCCGGGTCACGGTCTTGCCCGGCCAGTTGCCGGTATGCTGGCGAAGGCCGGTGAGGCTGTTGAAAAGGGTGCTCTTGCCGGTGTTGGGATTGCCGGCCAGGGCCACCACGAAGTCGTAGCGGTCCATGTTCACCCCCAGCCGCCTCAGGTTGTCCGGATGGTGGGCGGGGCAGATCTCGCAGGCGCTTGGAGCGGGTTTCGGGGCCATCAGGCCACCTGCCTTCTGGAGTTGATCCGGATATTGGCCGCCTGCTCCCCACGCAGCGCAATCAGCGCTCCACGGATCCTGAAAGCCGTTGGATCTCCGGTTGGACTCTTCATCTCGGCGGCCACCACGGTGCCCGGAAGGAGGCCCAGGTCCATGAGGCGGCGTCTTTCCAGGCCCCGGCAGTTGGGGGACAACCCGACCACGGTGGCTTCCTCGCCGGGGTTCAAGACCGCCATGGTCTCCAGGGACTCCTCCACCGGCTGCTCCCGCGGGAGCGGAATCACCGAGACGTTGGCGGCCACGATGGGCGCCAGCACGTGCTCCTCGCCTTCGGCCCAGAAGCAGATGCGCTCGGCCGAGAGGTGGGTCAACTGGACCACCATCAGGGGATGGAGCCCCTCGGCCACCAACTGGGCATAGACGGCCTCCGGCTCGTCTTCCAGGTGGGCGATCCTGGCCCGCTCTCCCACGGCCAGGCTGGTCAGGGGTTGTCCCCGGCGCGGGGGCAGGTCTCCCTGTTGGGTGGGAATGGGGTCGCCGTGCGGGTCGAAGGGCGGGTTGCCCATGCGGGCCGCCAGTGCGTTGGCTTCACTCAAGGACATGCGATGCTCCTGCTGCTCGGCGCGCTTGTGCCAGTCCGGCTCCCTCAGTCCGGTTTCCTCCGACAGGTACCGCTCCCACAGGCGATGGGCCCGGATGATCCGAAGGGCGTACTCTCTTCCCTTGGGAGTCAGGCGGAGCGAGGGCCCTTGGGAAGTGACCAGCTCGCCGGCCTCGATGCGCTGAACCAGTCCGGCAACCTTCTCGACGGGTCTGCCCAGAGCGCCGGACAGGCTCTGAACCGTGGCCACCCGCTGCTCGTACTCGCAATCGTAGAGGTGCTTGAGTGCATCCTCCGACAGCACCCGGTCCGACAGGCGCAGCAGGTTGCGCCAGCGCTCCATCCAGCCGCGGCCGGGCCGGAGCAGGAAATAAATCGCCAGGGCGGCCAGGATCAGCAGGATGGGGCCGGTCCACTCGTTCATTGGAATCTCCGGCTGCGGTCCCGCTCCGGCAGGGAGCGCCGCGCCGGCCCGGGCCCGCTCATCCCTTGCCTTCGCCCGGGCCCCGGCTGCCGCGGAAGCCGGCCTCCCGGGAAGCAGGGTCGTCCGGGGGCGACGCGGAGGCGGGCGAGGGGCTCTTCAGGGGCAGCACGTAGAGGCTCCTGGAGGCCTCCAGGCCCAGGTAGACCGGCTCCCGGCCGGGTTCGGGCAGCAGCTTCAACGGCCCCTGAAATGGAGCTTTCTCCTGCAGAGAGAACCGGGTGGCCGGGCGCAGCCCGACCTTGTCCAGATAGGCCAGGAATTCGGGGTCGCTGTTGGTGACCTTGCGGATGGAATAGCGGCCCAACCCGGCCTCGGCCAGGCAGAGGTCATCCTCCACCTGCCGAAAACCCCGGGCGTCGGGGATGGTCTCACCGTGGGGGTCCTGGGCGGGAAAGTCCAGCAGGGCGTCGATCCGGGCCACGAACAGGTCGGAGACGGCATGCTCCAGTCGTTCGGCCTCCTGGTGGACCTGCTCCCAACCGTAGCCCAGAACCTGATGGAGGAAAAGCTCCAGCAAGCGGTGGCGGCGCAGGATCCTCAGGGCCATCCGGCGCCCCTTGGGCGTCAGGGCGGCCCCGTAGTAGGGCTTGTATTCCAGCAGGCCGGCCTTCTTCAACTTCCTCAGCATGTCGGTGACGGTGGCGTCGGCCACGTCCAGGTGACGCGCCACCTTGGAGGTGCTGGCCCGCTGCTTCATGTCCTCAATCTTGAGGACGACCTTGAGATAGTCCTCGACCGTGCTGGAAACCATCGCCTTCCTTTGGGATTCTGCAGTCACGAGTCGGCCTTTCCTTTCCCCTCAACCCAATTTAGAGTAACCGAAAAAGATACCTCTCGCAAGACTCCAATCCGTTCTTTCCAGGTCGGCAAGCTCTCTTGGATCATTTATTAGACTGATCTAAAAATGATGGGCGGGGGTGGGGATTCTCAAGGGGAGGAGGAGCGCTTAGTAGTGTTGGACGTTGGCGGGGAGGGAGAATGCGGGGTAGTGGGACTCATTCGCCGCCTTCGCGGCTACGGGGGTGGGGCTGCCGCGACCCCGGGCACAGGCGCGCGACTACTCCGATTTTCCAAAAAACCGCAGCAAAGGACAGTTGGATTCTTCAACTGAACTCTGCGTATCCCTCATTCCCGAGCCGGCACATAGGCGCCGTCGCCGCTGCGCTCTCCCGGAGATCCTCCGTCGTTGACTACCCCGTAGGCCAGGAAGGGGTTCTCCCCGGAGACCTTCAGGATCCGGATATACCCTTGCCGGGTCTCCGGAGCGTAGTTCCCCAAGATGCCATCAAACTGACGCCAGCGTCGGGCGGGGATTGGCCCTGTAACCACCGTCTCGGCCAGCAACCCCGTCTCCCCGTCGTAGATCTCGAGATGGAAGACGCTCTCACTGTCTCCCACTTCCCCGGTGTTGACCAGCGCCAGGTTGCTGCGGTTCTCCTCGTCCTGCTTCAGGCCGTACACCCATGCGGTTTCTCCGAAGCCCTCACCCGCGGGCACCGCCGCGTAGAAGACGCTGTACTGCCCGCCTCCTCCTTGAGATCCCGTCCTGGCCCCGATCACGATCCCGCTCATGTCCCCGCCTTCCGCTACCGCAAACAAAGGCCCCGCGAAGAAGCCCCGAGTCGTTCCCAGCCCCGCTATCCCCTGACGGCGCAACTCATTCACTACATCCGCAATGATCACCTGTTGACCGGCTTTCAGGGTCAAGGCGAAGCCGGCCGTATTGTCGTCCGTCTGAATCCCCTCGGCTACAAAGTCGAAAACAAGCGTCCTGGGCTCCTCGGAGAAGTTCGTCACCGTCAGCTCACTGTTAAACTCGCTCGTCTCCACAATCACCGGCAAGGTCTGACTTGAGGCCCTCGCCAGCGAGCTGGCCGCGACCGGAGAGACGAACGAGCCATCCGAGTTCGCCTGGTCGTTAATGACCCCGTAGGCATAGAAGGGTGCGGTTCCCTCCACACGTTCCACCTTCACATAGCCGCTGGCAGTACCGCCCAGCACACCCAGCACTTTATTGTACTGGTGGAATTCGCCCGGTCCCAACCTCACGTCCCCTAGAACCCTGGGCTTCATGTCGGACTCATCCCCCGAATACACCGTGGTCCTCAGGGTAATGGCGCCCTCTTCCGGCGCCCCCATGTTCTGGAGGGCAACATTGGAGCGATCCAGCCGGTCTTGGCGCAAACTGCACAGATACGCCGCCTCCTCGAATCCTTCCTCCTCCGGCACCCCCAGATAGGCCAGCCCGGCGCGCCCGTCCGGCACATTGGTCGTGGTTCGGACCAGCGCGGCCACGTCGGATGAAACCGGCGCCTCCATTCTCAGCGTCCCGAGACGTTTTCCACGGCGCGGTACGGGAATCCCGAGGCTGATGAGGTGCTCAAAAGCATCGGACACGATCTTCTGGCGGCCGGGAGCAATCACCTCGGAAGCAGTCCCGCTGCCTCCTCCGACATGGGCCGTGTACAGGTAGTTGAGTGTAACCTCTTCAGACCCGGGGTTGATCAAGGTAATTTCGGAAGTGAAGAATGAGTTGTTCACTCCGCCGAGGGACAGTACCACGGGGACGAAAACAGCCTTCACCGGACCGGTGTCGGTACCGGAAACCGTTATGGTGTGCACCGACGCCTTTTCTGACCGCTCCAGGAGGGTTTCAGTCCTCAGGTATGGGGCGTCGGAGCCCGTCCCGTCGGAGCGACGCAACCCGATGTCGGAGAGATTGCCCAAGGTCAGTACCAGAGTCTTGTCTTGGATCTCGGTGTTATCTCCCAAGGTCAACATGATTTCCGCGTCGGTTGATCCGGCGGGAAACAGCAAACCCTCGGAAGGCAGGGGAGAAAGATGCGTGTACTCGTCGCTGCTGATGCTGCCGCCTACGTCATACGGTACGGTCACGGCAACCGGCAAGGTGCGGCTCAGCCTTACATTGACCCTCGCAGTTTTTCCTGCGCCGGCAGTCTGTGCGGTGGAAGCAAAGCCCAAGCTGGCCTTCAGGGAGGAATCCAGAAGGAGTCCCGAGGAACCGGGTGTAGAACCCAGAGTGTCGAGCATGTCGTCGAAGATTCCTGCGGGCAAGCTGGTCAGGGAGTTGTCATTCAACCACAAGTTTCTTACGGCGCTCAGCCCGCGGAAGATCCCTGCCGGCAGGGTGTGCAGGGAATTATGATCCAATAACAGATGCTGCATGGAACTCAGTCCGTTGAAAGTTCCTAATGGGACGTCTCTGAGTGCATTGGAAGACAGCACCAGATTCTGCAGTTTGTTCAATCCCTGGAAGTCCTGCGGTTGAAGGGAGCTGATGCCGGATTCGGATAGTTTCAGTTCCGTCACCTGCTCCAGCTGCTCCTCAGTCACCTCCTCGCATTGCGGAGACCCGGTGACCTCCAGCAGCTTGTCCCGTAGCTGAGCCGTCCGATCGCAAATGCCTACCTCGGAATCATGGATGGTGACGACCTGCGTAGATCCCTCGGCAGGACGGCCGAGCAGCGATTCTCCGTTCAGGTAGGGAGCATCCGTGCCGGTGCCATCCGATCGCCTCAAAGTGATATTGGAGAGTTCTCCCAAGGTCAGGACGAGGGCCTCCTCCTGGCTGTCATCGTCCTCCGTCAGCGTGAACGTGATCTCCTTGCTCGTCTCCCCGGCCAGAAACAGGAGTCCGCTCTCCGGAGCAGGGAACAGCCCCTCGTAATCGTCATCAGTGGCACTGCCGCTGAGACTGTAGGGCACGCGTACGGCTATCGGCAGCTCACGACTGAGAGTCGCTGTCACCTGCACGGTTGTTCCTTCAGAAGCAGTCTGGGCAATCGAGTCGAAGGCCAGGCTGGCCATCAGGTGAGGGTCCAGGAGGAGTCCCGCAAGAACCGGTGCCGAACCCAGAGTGTCGAGCACATCGTCGAAGATCCCCGCGGGTAAGCTGCTCAGGGAGGTGGCGACAAATTGCAACGACTCCAGAGAGTTCAGGCCGTTGAAGACCGCCACGGGTAAGCGGCTCAAGGGGTTGCCATTGAGATCCAGTTGTTCCAGATTGCTCAGTCCGCCGAAGACACGCTCGGGCAAGGAATGCAGGGAGTTGCTGCTTAAATGCAGCATTCTCAGGTTGCCCAGTCCGCTGAAGACCGACTCGGGTAATTGATTCAGGGAGTTGCCGCTCAACCCCAACCGCACCAGGTTCCCCAACCCGCTGAAGATCCCCTCGGGCAAACTGCTGAGTCGGTTGCCGCCCAGGAACAGGATTTGCAGGGAACTCAGCCCGCTGAAGATTCCCTGGGGCAAGAAGCTCAGCCGGTTTGATCCCAAATCGAGCTGTTGCAGATTGCTCAGCGCGCTGAACACCCCCACGGGTAAGAACCGCACGGAGTTGACGTTCAATAGCAGGGTTTCCAGGGAACCCAGTTCGCTGAAGACGCTCACCGGCAAGCTGCGAAGTTTAGTGCTTTCCAGGTCCAAAAACTGCAGGGAGCCGAGGCTGCTGAAAATCCCCTCGGGCAAGCTGCCGAATTTATTCTTGCTCAGGTCCAGCATCTGCAGTGAACTCAGACCCCCGAAGTCCTCCGCTTGAAGCGTGGTGATCCCGTGTTTCCTTAGATCCAGACCGGTCACTTGGGCCAGTTGCTCTGCAGTCATTTCGGTGCAGGCAACCACTCCGGTGATCTGCAGAAGCTTGTCGCGCACCTGCGGCGTGCGATCGCAGAATCCTTCAACCAGCTCGCCGTCGGAAATGGTGACGCTGTGCTCGGAGTCTCCAACGGAACGGGTGAGCAGTCGTTCTGTGTTCAGGTAAGGAGCATCCATCCCGGTGCCGTCGGCTCGGCGCAGCCGGATGCCGGAGGGTTGGGCCAAGGTCAGGACCAGGGTTTCCTCCTGGTTGTCATCATCCTTCGACAGGGTGAACGTGACCTCTTTGCTTGTCTCCCCTGCCAGGAACAGCAGCCCACTGTCCGCAACTGGGGACAGCCCCTCGTAATCGTCTTCGGTGGCACTGCCCCCGATGCTGAAGGGTACTCGCACCGCCACTGGGAGCGAACGGCTCAGAGTCGCATTCACCCGTACGGTTGTTCCCTCGTAACCGGTCGAAGAAGTCGAAGCAAAAGCCAGGCTGGCCTTCAAGGAGGAATCCAGCAGGAGTCCCTCGGAACCGGGTGTTGAACCCAAAGTGTCGAGCAGGTCGTCGAAGATCCCCGCGGGCAAGCTGATAAGGGAGTTGTTATTCAACCACAGATTCCTTACGGCACTCAGCCCGCTGAAGATTCCTGAAGGGAGGGTTTGCAGGGAGTTGTGATCCAACAACAGGTTCTGCAGGCCACTGAGTCCGTTGAAGATTCCTGAAGGGAGGGCGCTGATCCCATTGGAGGAAAGGAACAGGGTCTGGAGTTTTTTCAACCCCTGGAAGTCTTGTGGTTGAAGAGAACTGATGCCGGAGGAGGAAAGTTTCAGTTCCGTCACTTCGGCCAGGTGATCCTCGGTCACCTCGGCGCAGAGCGCTACCCCGGTGACTTCCAGCAGCTTGTCCCGTACCTGCGCCGTGCGGTCGCAAATGCCCTCTGTATACCTGGGAATGGTGACGGTGTGTGTGGAACTCGCGGCGGATCGGTTGAGAAGATGTCGGGTCTCCAGGTGGGGAGCATCGGTCCCGGCGCCGTCCGATCGGCGCAGCCCGATGCCGGAGAGTTGGGCCAAGGTCAGGACCAGGGTTTCCTCCTGGTTGTCCTTGTTCTCCGGCAGTGTGAACGTAATCTCCTTGCTCGTCTCCCCGGCCAGAAACAGCAGCCCGCTCTCCGCGGCCGGCAAAAGTTCTTCGTAATCGTCATCGGCGGCGCTGCCGCCGATTGTGAAAGGCACCCGCACCGCCACCGGCAGCGCACGGCTCAGAGCCGCACTCACCTGCACGGCTGTCCCTTCGGAAGCAGTCTGTTCGGTCGAAGCGAAGCTCAGGGTGGCCTTGAGATCACCATCTACGGCGAGCCCGTTGAGTCTCGGGTCGGAACCGAGCGTGCCCAGGATGTCGTCGAAGATCCCCTTGGGGAGGGTCCCCAGGGAGTTTCCGCCCATCTGCAACGTTTTCAGTTTGTCGAGCCCCTTGAAGATGCCATCGTGCAGTTGGGAGAGTCCGCAGCCTGCTAAAAACAGTGTTTCCAGATTGCCCAGTCCACTGAAGATATCCCCAGGCAAGGTTCTGAGGGAGTTGTTGGCGCTCAACTCCAGCCGCTGAAGGTTTCCCAACCCGCTGAAGATCCCCGCGGGCAAGGTGTTGAGGAAGTTGTCACTCAATCGCAGCCACTCCAGGTTCCCCAATCCACTGAAGATGTCCTCAGGCAAGGTGCGGAGAGCGTTACGATCTATACCTAGAAACGTCAGGTTGCTCAGCCCTCTAAAGATACCCGCGGGCAAGCCGGACAGGGAGTTGTTCCACAATCTCAGAGACTCCAGGCTGCCAAGCCCTTGAAAAATCCCCTCGGGAAGCGCGCTCAGAGAGTTCTCACTCAGCTCCAGCGTATTCAGATGGCTCAATCCGCTAAAAACTCCGTCGGGGAGTGTGACCAGGGAGTTGTCGTTCAGCAGCAATTGCTCCAGTCTCGTCAGCCCACTGAAGTCCTCCACTTGAAGGGCGCCGATGGAGGAAAGCCCAAGACCCAGGCTGGTCACTCCCTCAAGATGGGTCGAGGTGACGTTCGCGCATCCCGCGACGCCGGTGAGTTCCAGCAGCTTGTCCCGCACCTGGGAGGTGCGGCCGCAGATGCCCCCTGTAGGCGCGGAAATGGTGACGGTGTGGGTGGAACTGGCGGCTGAACGGCCGAGAACACTTTCTGTCTTCAGGTGGGGAGCATCGCTCCCGGCGCCGTCCGATCGGCGCAGCCCGATGCCGGAGAGTTGGGCCAGCGTCAAAACCAGGGTTTCCTCCTGGTTGTCATTGTTCTCCGACAGGGTGAAGGTGATCTCCTTGCTCGTCTCCCCGGCCAGAAACAGCAGCCCGCTGTCGGCAGCCGGCGACAGCCCCTCGTAATCGTCATCGGCGGCGCTGCCGCCGATGGTGAAGGGCACGCGCACCGCCACCGGCAGCGTACGGCTCAGAGTCGCGCTCACCTGCACGGCTGTCCCTTCGGAAACAGTCTGTGCGGTCGAGGCGAAGCTCAGGGTGGCCTTCAGCGAAGAGTCTAAGGAGAGCCCATTCACACCGGGACCGGCACCGAGCGTATCCAGGATGTCGTCGAAGATCCCCGCGGGCAAAGAACTCAGCGAGTTGGATCGCAGATCCAGTTCCTGCAGACGGCTCAGCCCGCTGAAGATCCCCTCGGGCAGGCCGGTCAGGGAGTTATTGTCCAGCTTCAGACGTGTCAGTTGAATCAGTCCGCCGAAGTCCCCTGCCTGAAGGGCACTGATGGAGGAAAACGAAAGGTCCAAGCTTGTCACTCCCTCCAGATGGGTCGAGGTGACGTTCCCGCATCCCGCGACGCCGGTAAGCTCCAGCAGCTTGTCCCGCACCTGGGAAGTGCGGTCGCAGATGCCCCCTGAGGGCTTGGGAATGGTAACCGTGTGTACAGAACTGGCGGCTGAACGGCCGAGAACACTTTCGGTCTTCAGGTGGGGAGCATCGCTCCCGGCGCCGTCCGATCGGCGCAGCCCGATGCCGGAGAGTTGGGCCAGCGTCAAAACCAGGGTTTCCTCCTGGTTGTCATTGTTCTCCGACAGGGTGAAGGTGATCTCCTTGCTCGTCTCCCCGGCCAGAAACAGCAGCCCGCTGTCGGCAGCCGGCGACAGCCCCTCGTAATCGTCATCGGTGGCGCTGCCACCGATGGTGAAGGGCACGCGCACCGCCACCGGCAGCGTACGGCTCAGAGTCGCGCTCACCTGCACGGCTGTCCCTTCGGAAACAGTCTGTGCGGTCGAGGCGAAGCTCAGGGAGGCTTTCAGCGAAGAGTCTACGGAGAGCCCATTCACACCGGGACCGGCACCGAGCGTATCCAGGATGTCGTCGAAGATCCCCGCGGGCAAAGAACTCAGCGAGTTGGATCGCAGATCCAGTTCCTGCAGACGGCTCAGCCCGCTGAAGATCCCCTCGGGCAGGCCGGTCAGGGAGTTATTGTCCAGCTTCAGACGTGTCAGTTGAATCAGTCCGCCGAAGTCCCCTGCCTGAAGGGCACTGATGGAGGAAAACGAAAGGTCCAAGCTTGTCACTCCCTCCAGATGGGTCGAGGTGACGTTCCCGCATCCCGCGACGCCGGTAAGCTCCAGCAGCTTGTCCCGCACCTGGGAAGTGCGGTCGCAGATGCCCCCTGAGGGCTTGGGAATGGTAACCGTGTGTACAGAACTGGCGGCTGAACGGCCGAGAACACTTTCGGTCTTCAGGTGGGGAGCATCGCTCCCGGCGCCGTCCGATCGGCGCAGCCCGATGCCGGAGAGTTGGGCCAGCGTCAAAACCAGGGTTTCCTCCTGGTTGTCATTGTTCTCCGACAGGGTGAAGGTGATCTCCTTGCTCGTCTCCCCGGCCAGAAACAGCAGCCCGCTCTCCGCGGCCGGCGAAAGTTCTTCGTAATCGTCATCCGTGGCGCTGCCGCTGATTGTGAAAGGCACCCGCATCGCCACCGGCAGCGCACGGCTCAGAGTCGCACTCACCTGCACGGCTGTCCCTTCGGAAACAGTCTGTGCGGTCGAAGCGAAGCTCAGGGTGGCCTTCAGCGAAGAGTCTACGGAGAGTCCATTCACACCGGGACCGGCACCGAGCGTATCCAGGATGTCGTCGAAGATCCCCGCGGGCAAAGAACTCAGCGAGTTGGATCGCAGATCCAGTTCCTGCAGACGGCTCAGCCCGCTGAAGATCCCCTCGGGCAGGCCGGTCAGGGAGTTATTGTCCAGCTTCAGACGTGTCAGTTGAATCAGTCCGCCGAAGTCCCCTGCCTGAAGGGCACTGATGGAGGAAAACGAAAGGTCCAAGCTTGTCACTCCCTCCAGATGGGTCGAGGTGACGTTCCCGCATCCCGCGACGCCGGTAAGCTCCAGCAGCTTGTCCCGCACCTGGGAAGTGCGGTCGCAGATGCCCCCTGAAGGCTTGGGAATGGTAACCGTGTGTACAGAACTGGCAGCTGAACGGCTGAGTAGACTTTCGGTCTCCAAATGGGGAGCGTCGGTCCCGGTGCCGTCCGATCGCCGCAGCCCAATGCTGGAGAGTTGGGCCAAGGTCAGGACCAGGGTTTCCTCCCGTGTGTCATTGTTCTCCGGCAGTGTGAACGTAATCTCCTTGCTCGTCTCCCCGGCCAGAAACAGCAGCCCGCTCTCCGCGGCCGGCGACAGTCCTTCGTAATCGTCATCGGTGGCGCTGCCGCCGATGGTGAAGGGCACGCGCACGGCCACCGGCAGCGCACGGCTCAGAGTCGCACTCACCTGCACGGCTGTCCCTTCGGAAGCCTCCTGTTCAGTCGAAGCGAAGCTCAGGGTGGCTTTCAGCGAAGAGTTTACGGAGAGTCCATTCACACCGGGATCGGAACCGAGCGTATCCAGGATGTCGTCGAAGATCCCCGCGGGTAAGCTGGTCAGGGAGATGGCGCCCATCTGCAGGCTTTCGAGAGAATTCAGCCCGCTGAAGACCGTCACGGGTATTGATGTCAGGGGATTTCCAGCGAAATCCAGACGTTCCAGCTTGCTCAGTCCGCTGAAGATCGAAGCGGGTAAACTCGTCAGAGAATTGCTGCTTAAGTGCAGCATTGTCAGGTTGTTCAGTCCGCTGAAGACCGAGGCAGGTAATGTGCTCAAGGAATTGCCGCTCAACCCCACTCGAATCAGGTTGCTCAACCCGCTGAAGATCCCTTCGGGCAACGCGCCGAGTCGGTTGCTGAACAGGAACAGAAACTGCAGAGTACTCAGATTGCTGAAGATTCCCTCGGGCAAAGAACTCAGCGAGTTAGAGCGCAGATCCAATTCATGCAGGCTACTCAGTCCGCTGAAGACCCCCTCCGGCAGGCTGGTCAGGGAGTTGTTATCCAACTTCAGGTGTGTCAGTTGGGTCAGCCCACTGAAGTCTTCCGTTTGAAGGGCGCTGATGGAGGAAAACGAAAGATCCAGGCTGGTCACTCCCTCAAAATGCGCCGAGCTGACGTTCCCGCATCCCGAGACGCCGGTGAGCTCCAGCAGCTTGTCCCGCACCTGGGACGTACGGTCACAGATCCCCCCTGAGTTCACGGACTCGCCAATGGTGACGACGTGTATGGATCTTGCGTTTGAACGGTTGAGAAGATGATCTGTCTTCAGGTGGGGAGCATCCGGCCCGGTGCCGTCCGATCGCCGCAGCCCGATGCCGGAGAGTTCGGCCAGGGTCAGGACCAGGGTCTCCTCCTGGTTGTCATTGTTCTCCGAAAGGATGAAGGTGATCTCCTTGCTCGTCTCGCCGGCCAGAAACAGCAATCCGCTGTCGGCAGCCGGCGACAGCCCCTCGTAATCACCATCGCTGGCGCTGCCGCCGATGGTGAAGGGCACGCGCACGGCTACCGGCAGCGTGCGGCTCAGAGTCGCACTTACCCGCACGGTTGTCCCTTCAGAAGCAATCTGTGAGGTTGAAGCAAAGCTCAGAGTGGCCTTGAGTCGAGAGTCCAAGGACAGTCCGCTGAAATTAGGGATTCTGTCGTCGAGCGTATCCAGGATATCGTCGAAGATCCCCTCGGGAAGGACCTCCAGCGAGTTACCTGCCAAACGCAACGTTGCCAGGCTGTTCAGACCGTTGAAGATATTCTCGGGTAGTTGGGTCAGATCGTTGTTGTTCAGAAATAACCGTCTCAGTGTGGTCAATTCACTAAAGAGGCCGGCAGGCAGGGTGGCCACGGAGATGTTCGTTAATCGAAGGATCTCTATGCCGCTTAGACCGCTGAAAATTTTTTCCGGCAATTCACCCAGGGAGTTGTTGGACAAACTCAACAAACGGAGTTTGGATAGTCCGCTGAAGAGGCCCTCGGACAAGGTGGTCAGGGAGTTGTTGTAAAGTGCCAGATCTTTCAGATTCCCTTTCCCGCTGAAGATATCCTCGGGAAGAGAGGTCAGGGAATTGTTGTGCAAATTCAAAATACGGAGCTTGGACAGTCCGCTGAAGATCCCTTTGGGCAAACTGGTCAGGGAGGTGTGGTGCAAATTCAGCCAGTCCATTTCACCCAATCCGCTGAAGATGTCCTCAGGAAGCGCGGACAGTGGGTTGCTGTCCAAATTCAGATCTGTCAGGGTGTTCAGGCCGCTGAAGATTTCCACAGGCAAGGAAGTCAGGGAGTTTTCTTCCAAACTCAGATCCGTAAGGCTGCTCAGTCCGCTGAAGATGCCGACCGGCAGGCTGGTCAGGGAGTTGTCGAACAGTTCCAGCCACTTCAGATTTGTCAGGCCGCTGAAGATGTCAACCGACAGGGTGCTCAGCGAGTTGTCGTCCAACCAGAGGTACTGCAGATTGGTCAGGCCGCTGAAGACTCCCTCGGGCAAGGTGGTGAGGGCGTTTTCGGACAACTCCAGTTCGTTCAAATTAGTCAGCCCGCTGAAGTCTCCCGCTTCAAGCGCGGTGATGCCGGTTCCCGTAAGATTCAAGTCCGTCACCGCCTCGAGATGGGTCGAGGTGACGTCCGCGCATGCTGACACGCCGGTGAGCTCCAGCAGCTTGTCCCGCACCTGGGACGTGCGATCGCAGATCCCTTGCGCGATTGCAGAGGACTGCATAATCAGAACGAGTGCGGCGAGACCGAGAAGAGAACGCGAAACCTTCCTGCAAAGATCTGTTCCTTTGAGCGCGGATTTCATGGCCATTGCTTTCAACGTACAACTGTAGGAAAAACAACTATTGAACATTAAAGAGTGTCTCCACAAGGACCAACATTGGAATAACGACGATGTAACATAATAAGTAGGCTTGCCAGCGAACCCGATCAAAAAATCATGTGAATGCAAAGGAACAGCGCCAATGTCCCAACATCATGTCGAGCTGCAGTGGCAGCGCGAATCCGCGGATTTTAACTACCAGACCTACAATCGGGAACACCGGTGGGTTTTCGATGGAGGGGTCGAGGTGCCGGCTTCGGCCTCCCCTGGCTTCCTGGGGAATGCGGCCTGCGTGGACCCGGAAGAGGCTTTCATCGCCGCCCTGTCCAGTTGCCACCTTTTGACCTTCCTGGCCATCGCGGCCAAGCGGCGCCTGGTGGTGGATGCCTACAGCGACCGGCCGGTCGGCCACCTGGAACGGGACGCCGACGGCCGCTTCTCCCTGACCCGGGTCAGCCTGAAACCGGAGATCGTTTTCGGCGGGGAGCAGGCGCCGTCGCCGGAGCAGCTCCGGCAGATGCACGAAATGGCCCACCGGCAGTGCTTTATCGCCAATTCAGTGAAGACCCGGGTCACTGTCGAGGCCGAATAGCCCGCGGGGGCGGGGGTGGGGCGGCGTTCAGTCCTCGACCGTCACCAGGGCTTCCGCCAGCGGTCCCTGGGAGACACCGTCCACGGCGATCTCGGCCGTCATCAAGCGGCGCACCCCGTCGGCGGCCGCAGGAGCGGTGGCGGCCAGCCGGATCTCGCCCTTTCCCTCGGCCGGCAGGGTGAGCTCGGCGAACTCGCCGCCGGCGCTCCATCCGTCAGGCGGAATCAGACGCGCCTGGAAGGTGGCTTCGGCTTCGAGGTTGTTGCGGAGCAGCAGCCGGTATTCCAGGGACTCTCCGGCCTTCACCCGGGCCAGGTAGGGCAGCATCCGGGCCCAGAACAGATCGATGTAGCGGTCGCCGGGTTGGGCCACCAGTTTCCTGAAGACCCGTTCCTTGCGGTGAATGAAGTCCGCATACTCCCGCAACAGCGAGGGGTCGCACTTCCAGACTCCAATGTGACCGGGACAGATCAGGTCGGGGGCCACCTGGTTCATGACCTCGATGCAGCGGCGGTGCATGCCGAGCTGAAAGCTGTTGCGCAGCACCGTGGTCTGATAGGGCCTCATCTCCACCTTGCCGGCGACCAGCACTTCCTGCAGGAAGTAGTTGTCGCCGGTGAAGGCCACCCACTGGCCGTCGATTTCAGCGCTCAGGACCGAGTGATACTCGGTCTGACCGGGGGCGAAGTGGACGTCGAAGGTGTACTCCTCCCAGTCGAACCGCTCCCCGTCGCGGAGGGTTCGGTCGATACGAATCGGCTTGTGAAAGGTGCAGGGAGTGGAGCTCCAGGCGGCCGGGTCGGCCAGCACCTGGGCCACCGCGTCCAGGGCCCAGCAGCGGGTGCCGTAGAACTGCTGCAGGTGAGGGATGCCGCAGGTGTGGTCGTCGTGGATATGGGTGGGAATGGCCAGGTCCAGGGTGTGCACGCCGTACTCCTGGCGCAGCTGCTTGAGGTGGTGCTCGATGAACCGCATGACCTCCAGCCCGTTGTGGTCGGCGAAGGTGTGCATATGGGGATGGAAGGCGTGGCCGTAGTCGACGAACAGCGCCTTTCCCGAACCGGAGAGGACCACGTAGAAGAAGGAGCAGGTCCAGGAGCCGCCCCAGAGGAGATGGTCTGAAAGCTGCACGAACCTGGGCTCGGGCAGGTAGAGCATCTCGGGAATGCTTTCCCGCCCGCCGACCCGCATCCCCCGGCCCAGCGAGACCAGTTGAACCAGGGACTGCTCCAGGCGGTCGATGTCGCCCAGGGGGTCTTCGATGGGCCCACCGTGGGAAGGAAGTCCCAGGGGCGTCCCGGAGACGGGGTGGGAGCGGCCGCCCACCACTTCCCCGCTGAGCGCATCCTTCAAGGCCTGGATGGACTGCAGGGTGAAGAGGGCGCCGGTCATGTCTCCGTAGGTGTATTCCATGGCGTGGAGCTGGTAGAGCCTGCCCCCTTCCGCCATCAGGTCTCCGCTGAAAACCACCAGCCGTCCGTCGATTTCGGCCAGCAGAGCCACCGAGCCCTGGGTGTGCCCCTTGGCCGGGAGCACGTAGAAGCGGTAACCGCGCCAGGCAAACTCCTGGTAGTCGTCCAAGGTGGCGGAGACCGGCAGATCCCGGGCCGCCGAGAAGAAATTGTTGCGGTCGTCGTAGTTGTCGTAGACCCGGCGGGTCTGCCAGAACAGCTCGGCTTTCTCGAACAGGTGGCGTTCGTACTGCGGGACCGCCAGCCTGGCCCCAGACTCGATCAGCTTGGGGTCACCCCAGCACTGGTCCCGGTGGTGATGGGTGTGCAGGACCCACTCCACCTGCCGGCAACCGATTTCCGGCAGGGATTCCAGCACGGCTCCGGAGCCGGCGTCGATCAACAGCGCCGACTGGCCGTCCTTGACGACGTAGACGTTGCAGGTGTCGGTGAAACGGTAGAGATGCTCGGAAATTCTTTCAATGGTGGCCATGCGCGTCACACTCCCTGGAAATCAAGATCGAGCCGGCCGGGAGGCCGGCACGGCCCGCAGAATACCATCACCTCCCGGAACCACCAAGGGCATCCACGGAAGGAATTGGGGACGTTGTTGAATTACTGGAATAACTTGGATCGGCGGTTCCGCCTGAATCGACCGGCAGCGGCGCCCTGCCTCTCCTTCGGCCTGGCCGTTGCGGTTACTGCCGACCTAGCGGCTTCCTGCAAAGCCACGCGGAAGCTCAGCGACCACCATAAGCAACAGCATGCGGGCGGGACGCCCGCGCTCCCAGGGGCTATCACTCCGCACTGGAGAGGGAGTCGCAGAGAGAGTATTGGGGACGTTGTTGAATTACTGGAATAACTTGGATCGGCGGTTCCGCCTGAATCGACCGGCAGCGGCGCCCTGGCTCTCCTTCGGCCTGGCCGTTGCGGTTACTGCCGACTTAGCGGCTTCCTGCAAAGCCGCGCGGAAGCTCAGCGACCACCATAAGGAACAGCATGCGGGCGGGACGCCCGCGCTCCCAGGTGATAATGGACAGCATGCGGGCGGGACGCCCGCGCTCCCAGGGGCTATCACTCCGCACTGGAGGGGGAGTCGCAGAAGCCGAGCCGTTAGGCGAAGGCTGATGCGGTGGGGGGGAAGCCTGGGCCTGGGTCAGGTGAGGTTCAAGGCCCGGGACTGCTCCTGGATGGAGGCGAACAGTTGCCGCTTCTCGGATTCGCTGGCGGTGTGCCGGTAGGCGTTGAGGAGTTCTTTCATGGTGACCAGGCCCTTGTACAAACCGGCATTGTCCAGGGGGGGGGTGAGGTAGGAGATCAGCTCGGCGCTGGTGCGGCGCTTGGCGATGGTCCCTTCGGAGGGATTGTTGACGCTGTAGAGGTAGAGGTGGGGCATGGCCCCCAACAGGCGGTCGGGCCAGCAGCCCGAGGAGAGACCCACCTGCTTGCCCGGCATGAACTCGGCCGCCCCGTGGGTGCCCACGTGGATGAGGGCGTCGGCCCCATAGACCTTTTGCAGGTAGCAGTAGAGGGCCATGAAGCCGTGGTGGGGGGTCCCCCCTTGCGCCGCCAGCATCCGCATGGGATCGCCTTCGTAGCCGAAGCCGGGCTGGACGCCGATGAAGGCGTTCCCAAGCCGGGCCCCCAGTATCATCAGGTCGCGGCCGGAAGCATTGAGGGTTCCCGGCGCCGGACCCCACTCCCGCTCGATCTCACCCAGGTGGGGACAGAGGTCCCGGTACTCCTCCACGGGCATCCGGTAGGCGACGTTGGCCACCGTCCCCCAGGCCTGGGAGTTGCCCTCCAGGATCTGGCGGCGAAGGTCCTCCGGGCCCTGGGGTTGGGGAATGGCGTATCCCTCGGACCGGAGCCGGGCCAACAGCTCCAGCAGGCTGGCGAAGACGTCCAGATCGGCGGCCGTGCCCAGGTTCCCCTTGTTGGGCGGAAAGCAGAAGATCACCAGGGCCAGTTTCAGCCTGTCGCGGGGAGCGGTCTGCAGGCGGTTCCAGCCCGCCAGCCTGGCGGCGATGAGCCGGCAGCGCTCCGGCAGCGGTTCGGGCTGGTGGCTCTTTTGGCGCACCCCCCCGTACAACCGGGACTCGGTGGCTCCGTCCAGCTCGGGGATGGCCACCTGCATGGCGGTCTGCACGGGATTGAGTCCCACCCGGCTCTGCTCCCAGTTCTCGATGGTCTGCAGATCCAGAGAAACCAGGGAGCGGAAGGGAATGCCGAGCTCCCCAAGAAACGACACCGAGGCCTCGGTGTCGTTCATCACCGGCCCCCCCACGAAGCTGAACCCGGTCAGCGAAACGATCTGGCTCACCCGCGGCCGGGGACTTCCCTCCCCGCCGCCCGGCGCAGGCGTCCCGGCGCCGTTGGCGTCCTCCAGAAAGTAGGCCCGGCAGGCCTCCCGGTTGTCCATGAAAGTGGAGATGGCCGCCACCACCGACAGGCCCTCCGACTCGATGGCCTGAATGAGCCCGTCGTAGTGGCGCCGGGCGTCTCCCACGATCTGGGGACGCATCAACAACAGTCCGACGGTGGCCTGGGGATCGAGGGTCCTTCCGGTGGCCGCCCGGTACCAGTCCCGGTAGGCGGCGAAACTCTGGAACAGGTCCGGGGCCAGGGGGTGATAGAGCCCGGTGGAGGGCCGCACCTCGGGCGGGTCGGGGGCCGCCAGGCTCCCGTGACCCGGCACGTAGTGCTTGATGGCGTGCAGCAGCATCGAGCGAACGTTTCTGGGGGTGGGTTGCAGGAAGTGGCAGTAGAGGATCAGGTAGTTCTTGATGTCCTTCAACTTCCCGGCGCCGGGAACGAACTTCAGGATCCCGGGCAACCGCCCGGCCAGCTTGTGGTAGGCGTGGAAGCGCCCGCCCCCGGACCGGGCGCCCTTCCCGGACCGGGAGGAGGACCGCCGGGACATCAGCTCGGACATCCAGGTTCCCAGGCGGAGAGCCAGGCTCAGGCCCGAGCCGGGCCGGCCGGTCCCGCGGCCGGAAGGTTTCAGGGTGGCCATCAGGCGGCCCAGGTCCAGCTTGCCCATGCGGGTCCGGCCCATGAGATCGGCCAGGCAATTGAACACGATCACCCCGTGGTGGCGGTGGCGGAAGCGGTCCAGGGCTTCCAGCAGGCGCCGGCTGTTTTCCGAATCGGTCAGGTGCATGACCAGCACCAGGTCCGCCCGGGCGAGGTCGGCCAGGGCCGCCTCCCACTCGGGATCCGACCAGGGGGCCCCGCCGTTGTGGGCAGCCAGGCGCAACTCCAGTCCATGCTCCCGGATTTCACTTTCGGCCCGCCGCAAGGGGGTCAACAGGCTGGAGCCCACGTAGAAGGCCACCACCTGGACCGGATTCGGGGTTGCATCCTTCACGGTGTGACTCCTTCCAGAGCGTCTTCCAACCCGGCAAAGACTTCCCTCAGGCGGCTCAACACCTCGGGCCTGGCCGACCAGAACCCTCGTCCCGAGGCTTCCAGCAGCCGGCCCACCAGGGTCTGGGCCGAGTGGGGATTGAGGCTCTGCAGCCGCTGCAACATCTGCGAATCCAGCACGAAGGTCTCCGCCACCTCGTCGTAGATCCAATCCTCGACGGCATCGGCCGTGGCCGACCACCCGAAGGTGTTGGTCAGTTGGTGCTCGATCTCGGCCACGCCGCTGAAGCCGTGCTTGAGCATGCCCTCGTACCACTTGGGATTCAGGACCTTGGTGCGGCTCTCCAGTTGCAGCGTTTCCTCCAGGGTGCGAATCCGGGAGCGGGGGGTGAGCGAATCGGACAGATAGACTCGAGGCCGCTTCCCCGATCGTTCCTCCACGGCCTTGGTCACCCCCCCGAGGTACTCGAAGTAGTGATCCACGTCGGAAATGCCCACCTCGGTGCTGTCGATGCTCTGGTAGCTGGCTTCCACCCGGGAGAGAGCGCTGTCCAGCAGGGCCTGGGCCTCTACCCCTTCCATGGGCCGGCCCCGGGCGTCGCGCCCGTAGGCGAAGCACTTGCGCTTGACAAAGAGGTCTCCCAGTTCCCGGGCGTCCTCCCACTGGCTTTGCAGCACCATGAAATTGACGTTGGTGCCGTAGTTCCCGGCCGCGTTGGAAAACACGCGGGTGGCCGCCTCTTCGAAAGTGCACCGGCCGGCCGCCATCTGCTGCCGCACGTGCTTGCGGACGAAGTTCCGCTCCAAGGGTTCCTCCAGGGCCGCCACCCGCTTCACGGCGCGGTCCAGCAACTCCATGGTGCAGGCGAACAGGTCCCGGAAGATGCCTGAGACGGTCATGACCACGTCGATCCGCGGCCGCCCCAGTTGCTCCAGGGGAATGGCCTCCACCTCGGTCACCCGGTTGAGTCCATCCCGCACCGGCCGCACCCCCAGCAGCCACAGCACCTGGGCCACCGCTTCTCCCTCCTTCTTGATATTGTCGATACCCCACAACACCATGGCGATGGACTGGGGCATCCGGCCGCTTTCCCGCTGGTGGCGTTCCAGCAGGGCCCGGGTCAGGGGCTCGGCCCGGCGGAGGGCCATGGACGAAGGGATGGCATAGGGATTGATGGCATGGGTATTCCTGCCGGTGGGCAGGATGGCGGGGTTCTGGAGGAGGTCCCCTCCGGGTCCGGGAGGCAGATAGTTCCCTCTCAGGGCGGACACCAGCCCATCCAGCTCCCGGTTGGACTTCAGGCGGACCCTCAGCCGGGCCAGGAAGGCCAGGATCTCCAGGGCCGCATCGGCGGCCACCCCGGCCTCCTGCTGGAGCCAGAGGGCCGCCTCCCGCTCCGGTTGCTCCCCCGGCGCCAGCAAGCGCCGCATGGTCTCCCGGGTCAGGCCTTCCACCGACTCCCGCTCCCGCATCCGCTTCGCGGAGGCTTGGCTCTCCTCGAGCAGCCGGGCATAGGGGGGGAGCCCCAGTCCCGCGGCAATGAGATCGGTCAGGGCGGGCAGGCCGAGTTCCGGCCGCGGGAAGGAGGCCACCATGGCCAGCAGGTGGACGGTCTCGGCAGCGGCGCCGGGTTTTCCAAAGGTGTGCAGACCGGTGGGAATGAGGCGCTGCTCGATTTCCAGCACCCGTTCATAGAGGGCCAACACCCGGCGGTCCCGTTCTTCGCTCGTCATCGATCCCCCGCGGGGTTAACCCGCCTTGCCCCGGACTTCCTGGGCCACCGACTTCACCGCCTGAAACAGCACCCCCTGGTCCGCTCTGGGCAACCGCAGGTAGCGCGCCCGGATCCAGCCGGCCAGGGTCTCCCCCTCCCCCCCGGCCAAAAAGGAGGGCCGGGTATCCACAACCACCGCGGTCAAGGATTCCCGCTGGATCTCGGCGCCCAGTAGCTGCAGTTCCCGCTGCAGGACGGCCGGCGGGACCGGTCCCGAGGTGGCGGGACGGGCCGGACGATTGGCCCGACCGTCGGTGAGAATCAGCAGGACCGGATGGGGAGAGCCGCGCAGCTTGGCCGAGCGGGCCACCCCCAGGGCCTGCACCAGCCCGGCGGCCAGGGGCGTGGCTCCGGCGGCGGGCAGCGCCTCCACCAGACGCTTGGCCCGCTGCACGCTCCGGGTGGGAGGAAGCAGCGTTTCCGCTCCCTCGCCGCCGAAGCGGACCAGGGCGACCTGGTCCCTGAAAACGTAGGCCTGCTGCAGCAGCCGGGCCATGGCCCCCTTGGCCTGGGCCATGCGGTTCACGGCCATACTACCACTGGCGTCCACCACGAAGATAAAGAGAAGTCCCGCCTTGCCCCGAAGGCGCTGGAAGCGCAAGTCCGAGGCCCGGATGACCATTCCGGCGCCCGCCGTGCCCGCCCTGGCGGCCATCTCGCTTCCGGGGGCCGAAGGTCCCTCCCGCCCCCCGCCAGGGGCCGCCGCGGCCCGCCGGCGGCGCCAGGACTGCCAGGGGGCCGCCGCCCGCAGGGTGGCCGCCACGGCGATGGAGCGCCTCCGGTCCGGCTGCAAACCGGTGCGGAAGGCCCGACCTCGAGAACCGGGAGAGGCTTGGGTCCTGGGTCCCGGCCGCCGCCCGCCGGCCCGGGCCGCCGGGGCCTGACCGGTCATCTCCTCGGGAAAGGCGCCCGGAAGGGGGTCCACCGGCTTGGGGGGAGCTTCTCCGGGGGTTGTGCGGTCTTCGGCGGGGGCGCCCGGCTCGGCTCCGGGATCTGCACCGGACCGACCTTCCTCCGACTGCGCCTGTTCCGGAGAGGGGCCGGCGGCGGACTCCCGATCCACCGGCAGGGCCCGGGGCAACAGAACCAACCGGGCCGCCATCTCCAGATCCTCCTCGCACACCCGGCTGCGTCCGGCCAGGGCCGCGTGGGCCCGGGCCGCCAGCAGGGCGAACAGGTCCGTCCGGTGTCCTTCCAGCCCCAGTTGCGCGGCCGCGGCGATCAGACGGCGCAGTTCGGCGTCGGGGAAGCGGACCCGGCCCAGGAGGCCGCGGGCCTGCCGGATCGACCCGGCCGCGGCCCGGTCCGGGCCGGCGGCGGCGGGCAAGGAATCCCGCCCCGCTCCTTCAAAGGCCGGCAGGCACTCGAGCACCCGGCGCCGCTCATCCAGGTCGGGCGTGGCCGAGCCGTCCACCAGCAGCCCCACCCGCGCCTGAAGGATGGCTGCGGGATGGCCCTCGGCGGGATCGTAGGTTCCCACCATCACGAACCTGGCCCGGTGGGAGGCGCTCACTCCTTCCCGTTCGACACTGACCCGGCCGCAATCGAGCGCCGCCGCGATGGCCCGCACAGAGGATTCCGGCAGCAGATTGAGGTGATCGACCTGCAGCACTCCCCCGTCCGCCTGGGCCAACAGGCCCTTGCGATAGCTCCAGCGCGCGCCGGCGGCCGCCGGATCCGGACTCAAGCCTCCCAGCAGGCGATCATCGGTCACCCCCAAGGGAACCCTCACCAGTCCGGCCTCCCGGCCCGGCGTCTTCAACTCCTCCAGGAGCGAGGCAAAGGCCTTCATCAGCCTGCGCTTGCCCATCCCGGAGGGCAGAGTCATCAGAACGCCCCCCAGGCGAGGTTCCACCGCCAGCAACAGCAAGGCCCGCTTCGCCAGGGGTTGACCCACCACGGAAGCAAATGGATCGTTGGGAGCAGTCATTGTTTCCTGTCCATCCTGTTCATCCATATTCGATTTCATCCAGCCATAATCTTCCACAGGTCATGCAGCAAGCGCATGGCCCTTCCGAAGACATCAATCTGCAGTTTGCTACAGGTTAGTCGGGCCCCCGCCCTGCCGTGCGGATCATTCGAGGAAAAACAGCCGATCGTTAATGAAGACGAACCACCAATGGACACGAATAAACACAAATAGACCAGAAAACAGATGGACCTGCTTCAAAGACAAGCGGCACCAAAACGCGTCTGCAATAGGGTGCCCCTGGTGTGACGATGTCATGGGATGATGGCTTCCCGGGAGCGCGGGCGTCCCGCCCGCACAAAGCCTGGCACAGCATCGGCCATCTCCCCCACTTGGATCAACCGGGAACGGCGCCATGGCTCTCCTTCGGCCTGGCCGATGCTGTTCCCGCCGACAGGGTGGCTGCCTGCAGCATCGCGCTGAAGCTCAGCGCCGGCCAAAGGAACAGTATGCGGGCGGGACGCCCGCGCTCCCAGGTGATAAGGGACAGGATGCGGGCGGGACGCCCGCGCTCCCAGGTGATAAGGGACAGGATGCGGGCGGGACGCCCGCGCTCCCAGGAAATGCCGTCCCGGCGGTGGGGGGGGTGTCTGGCGGGCGACTTCTCAAAAAGCCGACGTGCGCCCATTGGGAAACTCCCGTTTGCCCGAACTTGCGCAGGGGACGTTGTTGAATAACCGGAATTCAGGAACCGCCGATCCAAGTTATTCCAGTAATTCAACAACGTCCCCTATTCCTGAGGCAGAGCCTCGCTAGCCGCTGGCGGCCCGGGCGTCGCCGGTTTCCAGGGGAAACACCCGGTCCAGGGCCTGCTCGATCCGGGCGGCGGACTCCAGCGGCTCCAGGGGATCCTTGCGCAGCCGGTGGTGCAGCGACATGACGGCCACCCGCCGGATGTCCTCGGGCAGGACCCCGTCCCGACCCCGCCAGGCGGCCAGGGCGCGAGCCGCACGATAGAGGGTCAGCTCACCCCGGTGGCCGGCCACCTCCAGCCGCAGACAGAGCTCGGCCATCCCCCGCAACAGCCCCGCATCGACGCCGACCCGGGAGACCCGGGACAGGGCCAGTTTCAACTTCCGCCGCAACTCCTCCTGCAGGAGTTCCGCCTGGGAGCAGAACCCGGCGGGGTCCTGTTCGAAGCTTTGACGCCTTCGCACGATCTCGATGCGCTCCTCCAGGTCATCCAGGGTCTTGACCTCCACAAACAGGCCGAAGCGGTCCAGGAGCTGGGGACGCAACTCCCCTTCCTCGGGATTTCCCGAACCCACCAGCACGAAGCGGGCGGCGTGGCTGACCGAGATTCCCTCCCGCTCCACCTGGTTGCGGCCGCTGGCGGCTGCATCCAGCAGCAGGTCCACCAGGAAGTCTTCCAGCAAATTGACCTCGTCGATGTAGAGAAAACCCCGATGGGCTTTGGCCAGCAGGCCGGGCTGGAACACCTTGGCTCCCCGGTTCAAGGCCTGCTCGATGTCCAGGCTGCCGCAGACCCGGTCTTCGGTGGCCCCCAGGGGCAGATCGACCACCGGGACGGCAAAGGTCTCCCGGGGCAGCCGCTTGCTTTTCCCCAGGCGTTGCCGGCACTCCTGGCAGAGGTCTCGAACCTGCTCCGGATCGCAGTTGAAGTGACAGCCCTTCACCCGGAGCTTGGGAGGCAGCAGGTCGGCCAGGGCCCGGACCGCCGTGGATTTGGCGGTTCCCCGGTGACCCATGACCACCACGCCCGCGAGATGGGATTCGAGGACGGTCAGCAGAAGGGCCAGCTTCATGTCCTCCTGACCGACGATGGCCGCAAAGGGGTAGACGGGGGGGACATCTCCCGGCGGCGCCTTGGATCTCCTGGGTTTGGTCCGGCGAGGTTCAGGCAGGGTCACGAGTCAAGAGGTGCGTTCCGGCGTCCGGTTCGGGGTGCTTGCGGCAAACCGGGACGACCGGGAGGATTCTTCATCGAGCCGGCGACTCCACTCGTTGCCTAACCCTAATGGGAGAGGGGCAGGCTGTCAAGGCTATGGAGACAACCCACGAGGGATTGTAGATTGTGGATTGTGGATTTCGGATTTGAGGCAGAATCAGGCTTCATCACTCCCCAATCAACAATCACAAATCAAAAATCATCAATTCATCAGCGGCGTCAAATCAGGTCGTCCACATCCACTCGCAGGGCAGCGGCCAAGTGCTTCAAGGCATTGATTGAACCTGGCTTTTTCCCGTTCTCGATAGCCGACAGATAAGAAGCCGCCACTCCGGCGGCGGCGGCGAGTTCAATACCCTTCATGCCGCGAAACTCACGCCAGACGCGCACCGGATTCTCCCCTGCCAGCAGCCGGTCCACCACCTCAATGGGAACGGATTCCTCGTTGGGGTCCTCGAGCACCCGCCGCATGGCGGCAGCGTCCAGCGCGTCCTCGTCAACGGTGTGGCGCAACGCTTCGTATTCGGAGAGCGGAACCACAACATAGGCTTCGCCGGCCAGGGTGATGGTTTGGGGTCTGGTCACGAGTAGGCGCCTCCACGGGGCAAGATATTGGTAATCCTCAGGGTTCGGGCAGGGATATCCAGCTGGTACAACACTCGCCAATCGCCCACCCGCAGTCGAAATCCCTCGATCCCACGCAATGGCGTCCCATTGTTGTGCTGCGTCAGGGGATCGGCGGCCACTGCGTCGATCTTGCCGCGGATGATCTGCGCCGTCTTGACCGGCAGGCGAGTCAGACAACGGCGGGCAGCCTTGGAAATCACCACCTCAAACACGATTTTATTATAGCTATATGAGAATATACTGCAATAAGGATATTATCTATAAGAGTACACTTCCAAAACGACCCCAACGGAAATCCCAACCCTTGGTCAGGTGTCGGCAAGACCTTGACAACAAGGGATAACCAACAAAACGACCTGCCCTGTCCCCCGGATTTGGTATCCTCTGCCCCGTCGGACCGGATGCCGCCGGTGTGGCTGGGGACGAACAGGGCTGGTCTGCCCGAAGGAGGAGAATCGCCGATGAAAAAGGACTGGGAACTCAGGGAGTGCGATCGGGAGCTTTTTGAAAGGGAACTGCGAAGCTTCGTGCCCGAGAAGATCTTTGACGCCCACGCCCATCTTTACGAGACGTGGCACTGGGGAAGGGGTGACAGGGGTCTGCCGGGCCCCAAGGTGGCGACCCTGGCCGAATTCCGCCGCCTGATGGAGTGGATCACGCCCGGCAGCCATACCACCGCGCTGTTCTTCGGAACGGGCTTCAGCGACGAACGCTTCCGCCAGGCAAACGAGTTCGTGGCCGCGGAGGTGAGCCTCGACCCGGAATGCCGCGGAGAGATGCTGGTCTCACCCCGCATGGACCCCGAGGAAGTCCGACAGGAGGCCAAGCGGCTGGGGTTTACCGGGCTCAAGGTCTACCATTCTTTCGTCCAGGGAGAAATCACCTGGCATGCGGATATTTCCAAGTTTCTCACCGAAGAGCACGTGCGGGTGGCCCACCAGGAGGGCTGGACCATCACTCTCCACATGGTGAAGGACCGGGCCATGGCGGATCCCGCCAACCAGCAGCGAATCGTGGAGTACTGCACCCGCTACCCGGACATGAAGCTCATCCTGGCCCACGCGGCCCGGGGCTTCAATCCCTACCACACGGTGGAGGGCATCCACGCTCTGAAGGGACTGGGCAACGTCTGGTGCGACACCTCGGCGGTCACCGAGGCCGGCGCCTTCGAGGCCATCGTGGACACGCTGGGGCACGACCGGCTGTTGTGGGGGTCGGATTTCCCGGTCAGCCACGGACGCGGGCGCTGCGTGGCCATTGGAGACCAGTTTGTCTGGCTGGGAGAGGACAGCCTGGACTGGGACAGCGTGGCGGCCCAAGCCCCCATTCAACCCGTGCTGACGGGACTGGAGTCCCTGCGGGTCCTGAAGCTGGCCGTCCGGCATCTGCGGCTGAGCGACAGCCAGGTGGAAGATATCTTCTACTACAACGCCCGAAGGATGCTGGGGATGGAGGGGTGAGGCCATTGGGGGAGAGGTGGATGAGTAAAGGTTTGCAGGAGTACAGGATTGAACGTGCGCAGGGATTTACGGAATTGTTCGGGGAAGGCAGTGCGTTCCGGGACGGGGCGACACATCGGCCGCCTATTCGGCTACGGGGGGGCGCGGAATACGACGGGGGTGTCCTGTTTATCGTTGAATGTGAGATGGCGGTTCATCCGCCCGACTCCGTAGAACGGGTTTGGGCACATTGACAAAGGAGGGACCAAGAAGGCCGCAAAACCGACCATCCCTGGCAGGGGGAACGTCAGGTGACTACTGTCACTTTACATTCCGGTTAATCCAGAAAGCGATTTCCGACCACGGTTGCCAGAATTGTCGCTAACGGCAACGCTATTGAGATTGCGGCAATTGTGTTTCCAGAGTAAGCCAAGAATGCAGCAGCACCAAAACCAGCTATCGTAATGACTCCACCAACCGTCGTGGCCCATTTCTTGCCGGTTGAATCTCGGCGGGACTGTGCCATGGCAAACTTGAAATGCCTTTCATCAACGACGTTTGCATGATGCAGGACTGCTTTGGATAGCTCCACTATTTGGTCAGCATTGAGCTGACTCCAAGCTGACTGCGGTATCTGATAAACGTTTATCTGTTGGTTGAACTGTACCGGTGTTTTAGTGTCAGGTGGTGAAGGCGGGACCGGCATCAAATCAACCGGCTTCACATCAACTTTTGGGGAGTGAGATGCCTCTGAATCTTTGCCTACTTTATCTTCAGATTCAGTGGGCGATGCGGGCTTGTCCTTCACCATAGCGTCCTAAGATGTTAAACATATGATTCATTCGCGCCTTTGTACGGCCTACGATACTGTGCTGTATGTCCGTCGATTGAGACGTAGCAACCAACACACACCTCGGATCATTGTTGTAAACAGTGACGTGCATGTTTGGGACTTTTTCCCTGATTGTCTTCTCATATTCCTTCAACCACACTAGCATCTTTTTTTTATCTCGTGATCGCACATGCGGTGGAAACTTAACTACGACTTGCCATCCGAGACCATCGTCAGAGGTTTGGGTTGTTACGTTAATCAGGCGATCCATCTGATAGGACATGTCTGGTATGCCTCAAACTCTTACAAACGAGAGCATAGTTTAGGGTGCTCAGCTAGTCAAGACCCCATTCCTTCGGCTAAAACTGTATATCGTTCCCTCTTAAATGGATCATCCCCGGGCGCCAGTTCCGGGTTCCGGTTGGGCTGCGTAGGCGGCAGCGTGTAGGCCCGGCCACCAACCCAGGGGCACCGATCCGGGACGTCCAACTCCTAAAACAGCCGCCGGCCGACCATGGCCGGGTCCGGGGGGACGCCGAACTCGGCCAGGATGGTGGGGGCCAGGTCGGTCAGGGCCGGTTGCTCCACCCGGATCTTGCGATTGCTGATCAGAATCCCGGGAACCTCCTCGGCGTGGATCAGGTGGTCCCCGCTCCACTTGTCGAGATTGTCCTCCAGCACCTGCTCGGGAAACCTGCCCAGGGTGGTTTCCCAGGAGGCCCGGTAGCCGCGGTGGTAGCCGAGGACCAGGTCGGGCCCCGCTTGCGCCAGGGGGCCGCTGTAGATCCTGTCCGGCCGGTGCACCCTGGCCACCACCGCCTGTCCTGAGCGGGGATCGCGCAACTCCAGCAGCCGGGCCGAGATTTCGTGGAGAAGCGCCTCCTTTTCCTCTCCCTTGCGGACGATTCCCCGGGGCTCCCTGCCATAGAGATTGAGGTAGAGCCCGTTGAAGCCGAATCCGTAGGCGCGGGTCCGGCTCCAGTCGACATTCCGCAGCATGCCTCCCTCGGAGCCGTCCATCAGGGTGATGTAGCCCTGTTGCCTGAGCCAGGTGTTCAGGTGAAAGGAGCGGTAGAAAGGGGCAAACCCGTGATCCGACATCACCAGCAGAGTGGTGCGGTCATCGACCTTCTCCAGCACCCGTCCCAGGACCCGGTCCATCTCCCCATAGCCGTCGGGAATCGCCCCGGCATGGGGAGAATTGGCCTGGAAACCCGGATGCCGGGGGTCCATGGTCCTCCAGAACATGTGGCTGAGCTGATCCAGCCGTCCCAGATAGAAGAAGAACAGGCCCTGCCGGAAGTCTCTCAAACCGACCTCCAGCATTCGCAACTCCTCCTGGAAGACCGAGTCCGCCTGCTGCAGGAACTCTTCATCCTCCAGGATCCCGGAAGAAAGGGCCTTGGTGTCTTCGGGGATGCCCAGGGTGGAAAACAGGCCGATCTGCTCGCACAACCGATGGCTGTAGTCGGCCGGATGGGAGATCGGCAGGGCGGGATGGGAGGGGTGGATATTGACCGGGGTCACGTAAATCTGAAGGCGGGGGGCCGCCTGCTTCAGATAGAACCGGCAGATCCCCCGCACGCTGTGCAGGAAGGGCACCAACTCGAATTCGACTTCGACCCACTGGCTCCAGTTCCCTTCCTGCAGGAGAAACCGGCGGCCTCCGAGTTCGATTCGCACCACCCGGCTCTCGGGGTCGACGGTTCCCTGGAAGGGCAGGCTGGCCTGCTCGACATCCGTCCTGAAGGGATTGGGGGGACCCATCAATCGGGTCTGGAAACGGTGGTTGCGAACCGCCAGAGGAATGACCTTGCCCCCGGAGACTTCCCCGGCGAAAGGCTCGGGGTCCTGGGTGTAAAAGGAGAAGGTGCCGTAGGTCCCCTGAAGATCGGGGGTCCCCATCCCCGAGAGTTGCTGGGCGGACTCGCCGGCCGGAGGGAAGTTGGCGGGGACCCGCAGGATGGTGGAGGCGGTTCCATGGCGGCCAAGGATCTCCCAGAAGGCGCTGCCCCGGCGCAGCAGCCGGACCCGGCCCGACGAGAGCGGCACCCGCCAGGAACCCAGCGAGAGGGCATAGGCGCCTTGCTCGGTGCGGGAGGTGGACAGATAGGGGGAAAGGGTGTCCGGGTCCCGGTGAATGAAATCGAAGATTCCGTGGCCCCCGGGATTCAGGCCGGTGATGAAGCTGGACCAGGCCACCGGACTCTGAGGAGGAATGCTGGTCCGGAGGGGGCGGAAGTGGTCCTCGGCCATGAAGCGGCCGAAGTTGGGCATCCGGCCCTCCTCCACGAAGCGGGCCAGCAGGCCCGGGTCCATGCCGTCGATTCCCAGCACGATCACTTTTTTGGCAGCGGCTGTTCCGGGGGGAGGGCCGGACCGGCAGCAGGTCAGCGCCAACGGCAGGAACAGACCGGCCAGCAACGCCAACCGCCTCCGGTGATCCATGCGTGGCTGCGCGGTTATGCCCGGGACCATGGTGCTCCTGGCTGGGGCGCCCGCCGGCGCGGTTTCAGGAGGCCGGCTGCTGAAAGCTCTCGGTTGCTTGCTGTATACTAACCGGCACGACGCCGACGCCAGGGACCCGCCGGAATGACCGATCCAACCGATTTCTTCGACCTGACCCAATTCGAACACCGGGATCTCTGGCAGCGGGGCGATCGGGTTTGGGATGCCTTGAAGCGGCTGGACGCCTACCTCGAAGCCCTGGTTCCACCCGGCTCCATCGATATCCAGGGCGAAATCGCCCCGGGCGCCAAGCTCCATGGAACGGGCATCCACATCGGTCCGGGGACGGTGGTGGAGGACGGCGCCTATATCGCCGGCCCCGCCTTTATCGGCAATGACTGCCGGATCCGGCACGGCGCCTACATCCGCGGGGGGGTGATCGCCGGAAACGGCTGCGTCATCGGCCACAGCACCGAGGTGAAGGGCGCCATCCTGCTCGACCGGAGCCATGCCCCCCACTTTGCCTACCTGGGAGACAGCATCCTGGGACACCGAGCCAACCTGGGAGCCGGCACCAAGCTCTCCAATCTCACCCTTGTCAGCGCCAGGAGTCCCCAGACCGGCCGGCGGCCCACGCTGCAGATCCGGATCGGCGACCGAACCTACGACACCGGACTGACCAAGCTGGGCGCCATATTGGGGGACGACGTCCAGACCGGTTGCAACTGCGTCACCCACCCGGGCTGCCTGGTGGGCCCGCGGACGCTCATCTACGCCAACGTTGCGCTCCGCAAGGGCTATACCCCCTCCGACAGCCTGGTCAAGCTCAACCAGGCCACCACCGTAGTGACCCGGCACCCGAAGCGCTGAACCCGACTGCGGAAGGGCTGAACCCGATTACAGATAGACCTCGCGGGCGTGGCCCCGCAGGTCCATTTCGTAGTCGATGGCGATCAGGGGCGGACGGGCATAGTGCCACTGCAGGCCGCGGAGACTGGCGGCCCCCATCCTGGAGTGAATGTCGTCCTCGATGAAGGGATGAATGTCGTAAACGGTATAAACCGTGACCGCGGTCACCTGGGACCAGTCCTTCTCCAGATCCACCAGGCGCTGATCCAGAATTTGCATCACGGCCGCGTTTTTTTCCCGGATCGCCTCGGCCGAGGTGTCTCCGGGGCGAACGATGGTGCTGGCCCCCTCGGGTGAGACGGTGATTTCACCGGCGCCGGAAGCCACGAAGGTGGACCGTTGCCGGCCGGGGGCCGGAGCGCTGAAGGCGAAGGCGAACACCGAGGTCTCAGCGGGAGGACCGACCACCGGGGCCACGTTGGTTCTGGCCATGGGATTGACCCCGTCGACCAGGATCTGCCAATCGGCCACCAGGGATCGGTACCCCCGATTGAATTCGCTGAAACCCTCGGCCGAGAAGGGGCGCGCACAACGCAGCTCGATGGCGCAGAGCGCCTGGCGCGGCCTGCCCTGCTCCTTCAGAAAGGCATCGATGAGATCGAACCCCTTGCGCCAGGGAAGCAGCTCCTTCAGCGTGACGCGAACGATCTCGTAGCCCTGCGCCGAAACCACTCCGTCGGAAAAGGCTTCTCCCCCCGGCACAAAGGAATAATTCCCTGCAGGATTATTGACAAGCATGGCCACCTCCCTCAGTTGGATTGAATACGCAAGCCTTGGCCGCCGCGGTCTTGCAGGGCGGGCAATATCTCCAGAATTTCCGCAAGTGTTTCCTCTTGAAGGTTTCGAAGGGCGTTGAGCCGCCCGTAGAGGAGGGTTCCGCGGGCCGGACCTTCCAGGGCCCGGCTGATCAGCCCATCGGCTTCCACGCGAATGAATGCCAGGGGACGGCTGCGGTGCTCCAACCGGTGCCGGTGAAGAATGGCCCCCAGCGGCCTCAGGCCCTCCACGATCTCTTCTCTTGCCGGGAAAGGGAAGGCCCCCAGGTGAATCCGGATCGCCCCGAACACCACCGGAACCCCGTCCTGCTCCAGCATCAGCAGTACCTCACGAGTCAGGACGTCCCCCGATATCCGCTGCTCCAGGACGCGCAGGCGGATCTGCTGCCCAAAGGCCGCCTCCACGGTCGGGGTCATGTCCTGATCGTGGGCCAGCAACCCGCGGTAGGGTTGGGGAATCTCCTCCCGGTCGAGCCGGGAGATTGCCGGCAGCTCCACTCCCATTCGGTCATAGAATTCACTGAGCGGGTAAAGCAGGTCGGCGCGATGATCCATGGCAGACGTCCGATGCGCCAAACAGCCCGATTGCGGTTTTGAAAAACCGCGGTCTTCGATTCAGCCTGCGGGAGCCCTGCGACCGAAAGGAAATGGGGGCGGCGCCGGGGCAAAGGCGCGGACCTGCGGAATCAAGCGCCGCTTCAGGGGTATCCTAGCACAAATGGGGGAAAGTCCCCGGGGCGGCTTGAAGTGATGGAACGTTATGGAGATCATCCAGGAAGGGGATCCACGAAGAGCACGAAGGGGAAAAGAGTTATCCACGAAGGGGAAGGAAGAGCGCGAAGGAAAAGGCAAAAAGATTTCCACGAAGGGCGAAAAGGAAAAGGCAAAAACATGTCCACGAAGGGCCACGAAGAACGGCGAAGGGCCACGAAGGGGTTGGAGGAGGCTCGAGAGGGATCCGCCAAAGGTCGCCAAGGGGAGAAAGGATTTCCACGAAAAGGCAAAAACTTATCCACGAAGGGCCACGAAGGACGGCGAAGGGCCACGAAGGGGTTGGCGGGGGATCGATAGGGGGCTGCCGAGGGTCGGGAAGGGGGGAGAAGATGTCCACGAAGGGCGAAAAGGAAAAGGCAAAAACATGTCCACGAAGGGCCACGAAGAACGGCGAAGGGTCACGAAGGGGTTGGAGGAGGCTCGAGAGGGATCCGCCAAGGGTCGGGAAGGGGAGGAAGGATTTCCACGAAAAGGCAAAAAGATTTCCACGAAGGGCCACGAAGAACGGCGAAGGGCCACTAAGGGGTTGGAGGAGGCTCGAGAGGGATCCGCCAAAGGTCGCCAAGGGGAGAAAGGATTTCCACGAAAAGGCAAAAAGATTTCCACGAAGGGCCACGAAGAACGGCGAAGGGTCACGAAGGGGTTGGAGGAGGCTCGAGAGGGATCCGCCAAAGGTCGGGAAGGGGAGAAAGGATTTCCACGAAAAGGCAAAAAGATTTCCACGAAGGGCCACGAAGGACGGCGAAGGGCCACGAAGGGGTTGGAGGGGGCTCGAGAGGGATCCGCCAAGGGTCGGGTAGGGGGTCCGCGAAGGGACTCCAAGGGGTTGGAAAAGACTCGAAAGGGGTCCGTGAAGGGCCACGAAGGACCACTAAGGGGGAAAAGATATCCACGAAGGACACTGGGGCTATCCACAAAGGGGACCCAGGTAAAGGAAGATCAAAAAACTATGTTCCCGTCGTTCGGTCTCAGCGTCGAGCATGAGTCGATGCCTGATTCAAAAATTCCTGATCGCATTGAGCCCCTTGCGGAGGCGACAGCCATGGCGCCGTTCCCGGTTGATTCAAGTGGGGGAGATGGGCGAGGCTGTGCCAGGCTTGGTGCGGGCGGGACGCCCGCGCTCCCGGGAAGCCATCATCCCATGACATCGTCACACCAAGGGCACCCTATTGCAGAAGCATTTTGGCGCCGCTTGTGGTTGAAGGAGGTCCATCTGTCTTCGTGTCTATTTGTGTTTATTCGTGTCCATTGGTGGTTCGTCTTCATTCGTGGATAACTCTTCAAAAGGAAAGTCCCCGGGCTGGCGCCCGGGGACTGGAACGGCTGGGCGGTTGAGGACGCCGTTTCAGGGAAGGGTGGCGGCCAGGTAGAGGGTGACCGTCTCCCCGCTGCCGGGTTGGCCCCGTTTCACCAGGAACAGGACATCGGTGCCCGGCTGGAGCTCTCCGACCAGCTCCGCCAGCCGGGCGGGACTGGAAACGGCCGTCTTGTCGAGCTCCACCAGGACGTCCCCGGGCCTCAGGCCGGCGTCATCGGCGACGCTTCCGGGCTCGACCTCCATGATCAGCACCCCGCCGGCCTCGGCTCCCAGTTGGCGCTTCCACTGGTCCGGGAGGCCCTGGACACGCAGGCCCAACTTCAGGCTGTCCGCCTCCTGGCCCGAGGGCGGGCGGGCCGCCTGATCCTCGGCAAAGACCTCGGCCCGGTCCCCCACGGTCAGCCTGGCTGTCCCCTTGCGGCCGTCCCGGAGGTATTGGACCTCTATGGTCTCTCCGGGCGCCGTTTCGGCCAGCAGGGGATAGACGTCGGCCGGCTCGCCGATCTTGTGTCCCTTCATTTCGACGATGACGTCACCGGGCTGCAACCCGGCCCGGTCCGCCGGGCCGTCCTCGGGCCGGACCTGCTGGACAATGACGCCCTTGCCGTCGGTGGCTCCCAGGGCCTTCAGGGCCTGGGGTTTGGCCTCGGTTTGCATGCTGATCCCCAGGGCTCCCCGGGTGACCCGGCCATGCTTCACGATCTGGTTGTAGACCTGAATGGCCGTATTGGAGGGAACGGCAAAGCCGACTCCGGCGTTGCCGCCGGAGGAGGTCAGGATGGCCGTGTTGACCCCGATCACTTCCCCGGCCAGGTTCACCAGCGGCCCGCCGGAATTGCCCTGGTTGATGGCGGCATCGGTTTGGAGAAAGCGCTGCCAGTGGGACCGGCCCGGTCGTGCGGTAGCGCTGATGATTCCGGCGGTGATGGTACGCTCCAGGCCGAAGGGGCTGCCGATGGCCAGGACCCAGTCTCCCCGTCTCATGCCGTCCGAGTTACCCAGCCTGGCTGTCGCCAGCGGCTTTCCGGCATCGATCTCGATCACCGCCAGGTCGGTGAAGTTGTCGCCGCCGACGAGTTTGGCCGAAAACTCCTCCCCCGAGGCCAGTTCAACCCGAATCTCGTCGGCGCCGTTGACGACGTGATAGTTGGTGAGGATAGTTCCCTTGGGGTCGACCACAAACCCCGAGCCCAGGGACTGGCGCTTTTGACTTGGACCTGGCGGCCGGCCGCCCCCGAAGTACCGCTGGAAGAAGTCGAAGGGCTCCTGGAAGGGTTGTCCCCCGCGGCCGCCCCGGCCTGGCCACCGGAAGCGATGCTTCACCACGGTTTCGGTGTTGATGTTGACCACGGCCGGATCGACTTCGGCCGAGACCTCGGAAAAGCGGGAAGACAGCTCGGCAGCCGTCGGGACCGTGAGGGTGGCGGTCGAGGGCGGCGCCACGCTGGCGTCAAGAGGTTGATGCAGCCACCTCCCGGCGACCTGTCCCACAACCAGAGCGGCTGCAATCACTCCCGCGGCGATGATCTTGTTGGCGTTCATTGTTTCTTCGTCCCCTTTCTTTGGATCTTCCTGAATTCCGGATTGGCTCTCAGGGAGCTTTGCAAACTCCGGTCAGGTCCATAGCAACCGGCATGCCAAAGTTTGCCGGGCTGGCTGAATCGACATATCTCATTTTTTTACAATAGGTTATCTGGAATTCTCCCACGTCAGGACCGGTGGGGCGGCAACGGCTGGAGCGCCCTTTTGGCACCTTCCACGGCACCGCGGGCGCCGATTCTGCAGAAGGGGCGCCGGGAGTGGCTGGCGGAGAGGCGCCTGTGATATAAGGCCCGCGAGGAGGGTGGACTTTTAATGGACGTGGTGGTGCAGAAATACGGCGGGAGCTCGGTGGCCGACCTCCCCAGGCTGGAGGGTGTCGCCGACCGGATTGCCCGCAGCGCCGGCAGGGGCGAACGGGTCTGCACCGTGGTGTCGGCAATGGGGAGAACCACCGACGACCTGCTGGCCCTGGCGCGGCAGGTGACCGACGCTCCCCCGCGGCGCGAGCTGGACATGCTGGTGTCCACCGGGGAACGGATTGCCATGGCGCTGCTGGCCATGGCCATTCAGAAGCGGGGCCTGGAAGCCATCTCCTTCACCGGCTCCCAATCGGGGATCATCACCAACGACCGCCACTCCGACGCCCAGATCATCGAGGTGCGCCCGGTGCGCATCCAGGACGAGCTGTCCCGAGGCAAGGTGGTGATCGTGGCCGGCTTCCAGGGGATGTCCTACCGCCGCGAGATCACCACCCTGGGCCGCGGGGGCTCGGACGCCACGGCCGTGGCCCTGGCTTCGGCCCTGGGCGCCTCCTACTGCGAGATCTGCTCGGACGTGGATGGCGTCTATACCGCCGATCCACGGCGGGTGCCGGAAGCCTTTCTGCTGGAGACAATTTCCTACGAGGAAATGCTGGAGCTGGCCGCCCACGGCGCCCAGGTCCTGAACGTGCAGGCCGTGGAGTGGGCCCGCAAGACCGGGGTCACCATCCTCACCAGCGCGGCCCACCGGGAGGGAGGGCACTCCCGGGTGGACACCCAAGGCACCGGTCTGCCAACCTGCGGAGTGACGGTTGCGGAAAATCTGGCGAGCCTGCGCCTCGGGGGACCGGCCGAAGAGTTGCGGACCCAGCTCGGGCAGTTGGGGGTGGGCTTCAGGCCATGCCAAGGGGGCCCCGAGGCGGAAGCCTCCTGTGTGGTCTCCACCGCCGAGCTTCCCGAATGGCGGTCGCTTCGCGCTGCCTTGACCCGCCGGCTGGGTTCGCGTCTCACTTTCCGGGAGGGGCTATCCGGATTGTCGGTGATTGGAACCGGCTTGCCGCCCGGGGCCGCCGGGCAGGCGTTGGAGACGGCCAGGCAGTCGGGGGCGGAGGTTCTGGGGGTGGAAACCTCGCCGCGGCGGATCACCCTGCTGGTGGCGGGCGGGCAGGCCAACCGCCTCACCGCCGCCCTGCACCGGACCTTTATCGAGTCCCCCGGCCCTCCCCGAGAAGATCTTCCAGGGTAACCGTGGAAGAGGATCCCGGTCCGGCAGCTTTCAGGAAACTGACCAGGTCCAGCAACTGCTTCAGGGTATAGCGTTGGCCGTAGGTTTCAGGCATGGGGGAGCCGGGTTGCGGCTCCAGGGCTTGAACCTGATCGCGGTCCATGGTCCTGCGGACCGGCGGCAGTGCGGTGACGTCGTACACCTGGATCCGCTGCCCGTCCTCGCCGGCCTTGACGACCGTCAGGCGTTCTCCGGCCGCGGTGGTGAGCTTGAAGAGCGGGTGTTGGCTGGAAAGCCGCGCCTCCGGCAGGACGATATCCCGCAAAATCTCTCTGCCAGGCCGGTCCGCCAGCCCGCTGAGATCCGGGCCGACCGTCCCCCCCGCCCCTCGGACGCGGTGGCATTGAGCGCAGTTGAGGTCGTCGGCCGCATCGAAGAACAGTTCCCGCCCCTTGTCCGGCTCTCCTGCCGGCCCCTGTGAGGGCTTTCCCGTCTCGGGCAGCGGCGCCGGCAGGCCCGGCGTCTCTTCCGGCACGCTTGCCTGTGCTTCCGGCCCGGGCCTGGCAACGGCGGCCGCCTCCGCGTCGCCCGGCTCTTCCAGGCCGGAAAGCGACATCATGTAGGCCACCACCGACCAGATCTCTTCCTGGCTGAGCTTCCCTTTCCATGCCGGCATGGAGGACCGGGGGATGCCCTCCGCAGTCACCCGAAAGAGATAGCCCGGCTCCCACTGCTTGCCGCGCAGGCGCGGGCCGCCGCCGGCTCTGCCCTCGGCTCCGTGGCAATAGCCGACCGAGCAGCTCCGGGCGAACAGGGTCCGACCGGCCCCGACCACCGCCGGGTCCTTGAGATCGACAGAAGGCTGCTGCGGCCATGCCGCCCACAGAGGAGCGGCTGCAAGCACCAGGATCCCGATTAACCCGACCATATTCCTGTTCCCGCGGGGGGCGCCCGTCCTCAGCCTGCCCTGCCGCGCGGATCATTCGAAGAAAAACTGCCGATCGTTATTAAAGACGAACCACGAATGAACACGAATAGACACGAAGAACCTTTTGCAGAAATCGGAGTCGGACGATCGTTATTCAGATCGAGGGTTTTTCTTCCCGAGTCCGTCAAGGATCAGGTGACACTGAACCCGTTTGCCGTCTGAAGCTCAATGGCCACAAAAGGCACAAAAACACAAAAAGAACCATCGGATCGGCAAGACTCGAAATCAAGAAACTCGTTTTGTGACTCTTGTGCTTTTTGTGGTGAATGCCGGAGCCTGCAGCACATCACCTTTGCCGCCTCAATGTCATTCCCGATTCCGAATTTTGCAAGAGGCTCAACTCATCATTCAGTTTATTGGTGTTCATTCGTGTCCATTCGTGGTTCGTCGTTCCCCTTTATGGATATCTTTTTCCCCTTCCCAACCTTGAGCGGATCCCTCTGGATCCTTCGCCAACCCCTTAGTGGCCCTTCGTCGTCCTTCGTGGATAACTCTTTCCCTACGTGCTCTTCGTGGAGCCCCTTTATCCCCAGCCGGCCCTCACTCGGGCAGGGCAAACACGATCAGGGCGCTTCCGGCCGGGAAGTCCTCGACCTCGGGCCAGAGCTGGGGCATCAGGCCGGCCACCGCCGACCCCCAGCCTGCCGGGACCGCGATGTACTGCCGGCCATTGACCGCATAGCTGATGGGAGAGCCCCGGTGACCCGAGCCCGTATTGAAGCTCCACAGCTTCTGGCCGGTAACGGCATCCAGGGCAAAGAACTCTCCCTCGGGATCGCCGGTGAAGACCAGGTTGCCGCCGGTCGCCACCGCCGAAGCCAGCAAGGGGTACTTGGAGTAGTAGCTCCATTTCTTCTCCCCGGTCACCGGATCGAAGGCGTCGAAATGGCTGCCGGCCTCTCCCTTGGGTGGAGGCTTGAGCTCGAACACCCCTCCGAAAAAGGTCTCGCCCGGCCTGGGATCTTCCTTCTGCACGGTGAGGGTCTGACACCACTCGATGCCGGTGTTGTAGAACAGCCCCGTCTTGGGACTGTACGCACCGTGGTTCCAGCTTCGAGCGCCCCCGATGGCCGGGCACACCAGGATGGGCTTCCCCACCTGGGGCTGCTGCCGTCCCAGCAGCTTCCCGGTCGAATCGATCCCCTCGATCCAGTTGATGTTTTCGGCGAAGCGCCAGGCGCCGATGAACTCGCCGTTGGTCCGGTCCAGGACCCAGGTGTACCCGCCCTTGTTGGGATTGATCAACAGCTTGCGTTTCTTGCCGTTGACCGGCAGGTCGATCAGCACGCATTCGTAGGCGGTATCCCAGTCCCAGACGTCGTGGGGGATCTGCTGGTAATACCACTTCAGCTCCCCGCTGTCGGCATCCAGGGCCACGACGGAATCGGTATAGAGGTTGTCCCCGGTCCGGTCTCCGCCATAGAAGTCGGCGGCCGGATTGCCGACGCCCCAGTAGATCAGGTTCAACTCCGGATCGTAGGAGCCAGTCATCCAGGTGGCCCCGCCGCCATACTTCCAACTGTCGCCCTTCCAGGTTTCGTGGCCCTTTTCTCCCGGCCCGGGGATGGTCCAGAACCTCCAGGCCCGCCGGCCGGTCCTGGCGTCGAAGGCGTTCAGATAGCCCCGATGGGCCGAGTCGCCCCCGGTGACCCCGACCACGACCTTGTCCTTGACCACCAGGGGCGCACCCGTGATGTTGCAGCCGCACTGCTGCATGCTCTCGATCTCGACGTTCCAGACCTCCTTCCCTGTCTTGGCGTCCAGCGCCACCAGACGGTTGTCGATGGTCCCCATGAAGACCAGGCCGTGTCCCAGGGCCACCCCCCGGTTCCAGGGACCGTAGAGGAGGCCGAAATCCTTGGGCTCCGGGTGGTAGTAGTGCCAAAGCTCCTTGCCGGTGACGGCATCCAGCGCGAAGACCCGGTTCCAGGGGGAGGTGATGTACATGACTCCATCCGCCACCAGGGGGGTGCAGGAAAAACCCCCATCCACCTTGCCGGTCTGAAAGATCCAGACCGGCGCCAACCGCTTCACGTTCTCCCGATTGATCTGTTCCAGCGGACTGTAGCGCCAGGCGTCATAGGTCCCGGAATAGATCAGCCAGTTCTGCGGCTCCTTGGCCGCCTCGATCAGGCGCTTGGAATCGACCGATTCGGCCGAGAGGATGGGACAGAGTCCAATCGAGAGCAGCAAAAGGACTGAGGCGCCGAGCGCCCAGGCGGGTTTGGCAGGCATGGGAATCTCCGATTTCTCTTGGCCGCGGACGGGTTCACCTGGTGAGCCCATCTCCGAGGCTATCACTAACACTTCCGGGTCGAAGCTGTCAATGAACCCGGATTTCTCCTGAAGGGTTGTCCACGAAGGAACACGAAGGACCAAAAAAAGAAATCCACGAAGGGGATCCACGAAGGGGCACGAAGTCCTCTTAAGGAGTTGTCCACGAAGGACACGAAGTCACACGAAGGTCAGCAGATGTCGGCCCCCCGGAGAGAAATTCGGACTGAGAGTGTCTACTCGCGGGTCCTTTGCTGGTAGTCCAGCACGGTATCCACGATGGCGATCTCGACCCGCCGGTTCCTGCCCCGGGCTTCCTTCGAGGTCCCCTCCACCAGAGGACTGGACTTGCCGAAGCCCTCGGCCGTGACGACGGTGGGATCGATGAAGGAGGCCACCAGGTAATCCCGCACCGCCTTGGCCCGGCGCTGAGAGAGCTGCTGGTTGTAGGCTGCCGTGCCCACGTCGTCGGTGTGGCCGTAGACAAAGATGTGGTGCCCCTTGGACGTCAGCAGGATTCCGGCGATCTTGCTGAGCAGCTCCTTGTTGTGGGGCTTCAGGGCGGCCTTGTCGAAGTCGAACTGAATGGCCTGGCTGTCCAGGTTCATGATGAGGCCCAACGCCGTGCGGCGGGTCTCCACCAGTCGGCTGAGCGCCTGCTGCATGGCGTCAAGCTTTTCGTCGCGCTCCTTGCGGATGCGGGCGGCCTCCTGTCTGGCCCGCGCGGCCTCCTGCTTGGCCTGCCTTACTTCGGCCTTCGACTTGGCGGCGGCCGCCCGTGCCTCCGAGGCCTCTTCCTCGGCCTGGGCACGCCCCAGAGCTGCCTTGAGGGCGTTTTGCTCGGCCCGGACAGCTTGACGCCTGGCGCTGTCGGCGGTCTCGGCAACGGTTCTGGTCACCCTCCTGAGCCCGGCCACCTCCCGGCTCAACTCGGTCAGCCGCAGATAGGTCAGCACCAGCAAGACCGCCACCGCCGCCACTGAGAGCAGGATGGCCGCCACCAGGATTCCCCTGGGGATCCCTTTGCGGGGGGACGAGGCATTCGGGGAAGTTTCCATGGAGGCTTCCTCCGCTGGGGCCGGGCTGCGACTGCGCCCGGCGGTCGGTCCACTACTCGAAGAACCACAGCCGCAGGGCAAACAGGATGACGGTGGCCGTCACCACGTTCCTGATCCACCCGTGTCCCTTGAGGACGGTGAGCCTCACCCCCAGCAATCCTCCCGCCAGGTTTCCGGCTCCCAGGGTGAATCCCAGGGTCCAGTCGACGCTTCCCCCGGCAGCGAAGATTCCCAGCGATACGACCATGGTGGCCAGGATCACCAGCACCTTCACCGCGTTCCCCCTGACCAGGTCCAGTCCCGCCAGGGTGGTGGCCGCCAGGATGAGGAACCCCACCCCGGCCTGGACGAACCCGCTGTAGATGCCAACCACGAAAAAGGAGGCAGCGATCACCCACCAGGGCCGTCGGCTGGAGGAGGGGTCCAGCTTTCCCTTGAGCGGGTCCCACAGGGTCCAGAGGGTCACCGCCACCATCAGGAAGGCCAGGGTGTCCTTGAAGGTCTCATCCCCGATCCGAAGCGCCGCCAGGGCCCCCAGGCCGGCCCCGCAGGCTGCCGGCAGAGCCGCCCACAGCAGGCTTCGCCAGTCCATGACCCCATGGCGATGAAAGCTCCAGACGGCCCCCACGTTCTGGGTCAGGACCGCCACCCGGTTGGTCCCGTTGGCCAGGGTGGGAGGCAGACCCAGGAAGATCAGCACCGGAAGCGTCAGGAAAGACCCCCCTCCCGCCACCACGTTCAGGGTGCCGGCAACGCAGCCGGCAGCCAGCAGGATCAGGTATCCGCCCCATTCAGCCATGAGTCTCCGCTCCTTCGGTTGGCCCGAGCCCAGCATGCTACCACGATATGGGGGCTGGGGAGCGGGGATAAAGATCAACCACGAAGGGGGCCTACGAAGAACCACGAATAGACACGAATGGACACGAAGAGACTGCTTAATGAATTGTTAATTCTGGTTACAAGGAGGATGGCCCAGCGGCGCCCGAATTGAAATCGAAAATGATCACTCACGACTATAACTTCATGTCTCACTGATACTTACACGATTACCTCGCACCTTTAACGGGACAGTACTGACCTACAACCCAAAATTCACAATCTGAAAGCGGGGCCAAAATCCTTCTGCAGTTTCGTATCGTTGGTGTCCCTTCGTGCCCCTTCGTGGTCCTTCGTGCCCCTTCGTGGATTTCTTTTTTTGGTCCTTCGTGGATAACTCCTCAAGAAGTGCGGGTCAGGCCTCCTTGCCTTCGATCAGGGCAAAGACGGTCCGATTTCTCCAGTAGTTGTCGAAGTGAATTTCCCGGATGCGGCCGGCCCTCTGCCGGCAGAAATCGCCCCCGAACTCCCAGATGACCGGAAATTCGCGGCTGCAGCCGTGAAAGCTGGGGGGGAGCTGGGAAACCAGCCGTCCCGACTCGTCCAGGGTCATCCGCTGCCGGGTCGCCCGCGAGAAGAGCAGCGGAACGGTGTAGACCTGTATGCCGCCGGGCTGCAATACCCGTCGAACCTCATCCAGGGCCCGGCGGTAATCCGGCAAATGTTCCAGGGTCTCGGAGTGAACCGCCAGGTCGAATCGATTGTCCTCGAAACTCAACCGGGACATGTCCTCGTTGAAACAGCCGCCGATTCGGGATCCCAGCGGCTGGTCCGGTCGATAGAGGGTCTCGGTCACGCTGCCGAGGCCCTCCAACGCCGGTCCCAGGGCGTTGGTCTGGTTCAAGTGCAGGATCCGCAGCTCCGACCCGGGCCGACACCGGCGCCTGATGGTCCATAACAGCATGCGGACCCGTTTCGACATGGCGCAATCGCGGCAGCGGTGCCCCTCCCGCTGGTCCAGCCAGCGCCGTTCGCGTCCCGACAACTCCCAGGCCGAGGCCAGGGAGTCGTCGATCACGGCCGCCTGCTCGAAGTGACGGCAGCCGCAATGGATGCATCCACGGCGGTCGATTCGACAGTAGCGATAGGTCTTGGCCATCATGCACCAGCCGCCCGGTGAATCATTCGAGAGTGAAACAACGAACGCTCATGGCGTGTCGGGAACAAGGACCATGTCCTGATAAACCGGTCTTCTACATATTGAACATGGATACACAGGATAGACAGGACGAGATGCTGTGGCACGGGATACGGACTGGCTCGATGATCGGGTGCGTGTTTGTGGAAAACCTCAGTGTCCTTCGTGGCCCTTCACGGACCCCTTTCGAGTCTCTTCCAACCCCTTGGAACCCCTTCGCGGATTCCTCTTTTGCCCACTTAACAGAGCTTTAGCACCCTTGGTGGAAATCTTTTCTCCCTTCCCAACCTTTGGCGGATCCCTCTTGAGTTTTCTCCAACCCCTTAGTGGCCCTTCGTAGTCCTTCGTGGCCCTTCGTGGATTTCTTTTTTTTGGCCTTTGTGGATAACCCTCAATTGTTTCAAATAAGTCGGGCCCCCGTCCCCCACGACGGGGCGGATCATACGAGAGTGAAACAAATGAACACGAATAGGCACGAGGACTGATGGACCTCCTTCAACGACAACTGGCGCCAAAATGCTTCTGCACTTTTGTCCCGTTGGTGTGACCATGTCATGGGAGGAAGCCCCCCCCGGGAGCGCGGGCGTCCCGCCCGCACAAATCCTCCCGCGGCTTCGGCCACCACCTCCACCGGAATCAACCGGCAGCGGCGCCCTGCCTCCGCTTCGGCCGGGCCCATGCGGTTCCCGCCGGCAGGGCGGTCGGCTGCAACATCGCAGGGAAACTGAGCGGCAACCGAAGGGACAGCATGCGGGCGGGACGCCCGCGCTCCCGGGGGTGTCGTCCCGATGGTGAGGTGGGGGGTATCCGGCGGGCGACTTCTCTGAAAGCCGGCCTGTCCCCTTTGGGAAACTCCCGTTTGCCTGCGAGCCGGGCGCCCGCCCCCCGCGACTGGGCAGATCCATCGAGAAGGACTATAAATTGAACATCGATGCACAGGATGCACAGGATAATCAGGACGGGAGGCTGCTGCACGAGACGCTGACTCGGGCAATGATCGTGTGCGGATTTGAGGATGTCCGGGAACACAAGCCAGCCGTCTCCGGAAAAAATCCTGTGCATCCTGTGCATCCATGTGAATCAAAAATCTACCCATGCTTGACTATGAACCGGTTTCCAGCCACTAGGCGCAGGGGGTTGTTTCAAGTAAGTCGGGCCCCCGTCCCCCACGACGGGGCGGATCATACGAGAGTGAAACAAATGAACACGAATAGGCACGAGGACTGATGGACCTCCTTCAACGACAACTGGCGCCAAAATGCTTCTGCACTTTTGTCCCGTTGGTGTGACCCTGTCATGGGAGGAAGCCCACCCGGGAGCGCGGGCGTCCCGCCCGCACAAATCCTCCCGCAGCTTCGGCCATCTCCTCCACCGGAATCAACCGGCAGCGGCGCCCTGCCTCTGCTTCGGCCGGGCCCATGCGGTTCCCGCCGGCAGGGCGGTCGGCTGCAACATCGCAGGGAAACTGAGCGGCAACCGAAGGGACAGCATGCGGGCGGGACGCCCGCGCTCCCGGGGGTGTCGTCCCGATGGTGAGGTGGGGGGTATCCGGCGGGCGACTTCTCAGAAAGCCGACGTGCACCCTTTGGGAAACTCCCGTTTGCCCGCGAGCCGGGCGCCCGCCCCCCGCGACTGGATAGATCCATCGAGAAGGACTATAAATGGAACATCGATGCACAGGATGCACAGGATAATCAGGACGGGAGGCTGCTGCAGGAGACGCTGACTCGGGCAATGATCGTGTGCGGATTTGAGGATGTCCGGGAACACAAGCCAGCCGTCTCCGGAAAAAATCCTGTGCATCCTGTGCATCCATGTGAATCAAAAATCTACCCCTGCTTGACTATGAACCGGTTTCCAGCCACCAGGCGCAGGGGGTTGTTTCAAATAAGTCGGGCCCCCGTCCCCCACGACGGGGCGGATCATACGAGAGTGAAACAAATGAACACGAATAGGCACGAGGACTGATGGACCTCCTTCAACGACAACCGGCGCCAAAATGCTTCTGCACTTTTGTCCCGTTGGTGTGACCCTGTCATGGGAGGAAGCCCCCCCGGGAGCGCGGGCGTCCCGCCCGCACAAATCCTCCCGCAGCTTCAGCCATCTCCTCCACCGGAATCAACCGGCAGCGGCGCCCTGCCTCTGCTTCGGCCGGGCCCATGCGGTTCTCGCCGGCAGGGCGGTCGGCTGCAACATCGCAGGGAAACTGAGCGGCAACCGAAGGGACAGCATGCGGGCGGGACGCCCGCGCTCCCAGGGGTGTCGTCCCGATGGTGAGGTGGGGGGTATCCGGCGGGCGACTTCTCTGAAAGCCGGCCTGTCCCCTTTGGGAAACTCCCGTTTGCCTGCGAGCCGGGCGCCCGCCCCCCGCGACTGGGCAGATCCATCGAGAAGGACTATAAATGGAACATCGATGCCCAGGATGCACAGGATAATCAGGACCGGAGGCTGCTGCAGGAGACGCTGACTCGGGCAATGATCGTGTGCGGATTTGAGGATGTCCGGGAATACAAGCCAGCCGTCTCCGGAAAAAATCCTGTGCATCCTGTGCATCGATGTGAATCAAAAATCTACCCATGCTTGACTATGAACCGGTTTCCAGCCACCAGGCGCAGGGGGTTGTTTCAGGTAAGTGGGGCCCCTGCCCTGCCGGGCAGATCATCCGAGGGTGAAACAGGAGTGTTTCAGGTACGATGTCAATGACTCTCCAACCCCTTTTAGTTCAATCTCTTGAGACGATTTTGCGTCACGCCGGCCAAGAGTTGTTTCAGACAAGCGAAAGAGGGCCAGCTGTTTCTCGAAGGCGGCGAGGGTAGCCGGATCGTAGAGGCAGAAGACGACCTGCTGGAGTCGACTCTCTCCCGAAAGATAGTTGCAGGTCACCTCCAGCATGATCCGGGCGCACCTCGGGGTGGGAAAGCCGAAAATTCCGGTGCTGATGGCCGGAAAGGCGATGCTCTGCAAACCCTTCGAGTCCGCCAGCACCAGGCTGTTCAGGGTCGCCCGGCCGAGCTTCCCATCCTCGTCGCCCTCGCCCATCCGCGGCCCCACGGCGTGGATGACATGGCGGGCCTTGAGCTTGCCCCCACTGGTCATGACGGCCCCGCCGACTTCAGTGCCGCCGATCCGGTGGCACTCTCTTTGGATCAGGTCGCCCCCCTTGCGGCGGATGGCCCCGGCGACACCCCCTCCCAGGATCAGCTCCCGGTTGGCCGCGTTGACAATGGCATCGGTGTCCTGCTCGGTGATGTCTCCCTGAACCAACAGAAGCTCGGTTTCCTTGATTTTCACCTGAAGTCCGTTACTTCTTTTGCTCTGCCAATTCGCCCCTGGTGAAACCTTCAAACAGCCCTTCCAGCCGGGCCATGCGTTCTCGGAGATCGGCTACGCCCCCTCGGACATCGGCCACGTCCCCTCGGACATCGGCCACGTCCCCTCGGACATCGGCAACGTCCTCTCGGACATGTTGAATTTCCAGTTTGAACTCCTGTCGAATATCGGATGAGACCTTCCATCCGAAGCTGACCAATGCCACGCCAAGAATGCCGATGGCAATCAATTCCGCGCTGATAATCATTGCTGATGCTCCTTCCATTTTGACGAACCTGCTGAGAGGGAGATCAGACAAGGCAAGGGGTTCATTTGTTGGCGGCTCACTCGGTTAGTGTACCACGCAAGCCGGGCTTGAAAGAAGAGAGCCTGCACCGGGTATACGACAAGCCCGCGCCGGATCATCGCGCCAGTGCGCTTGGCCTGAAGCAACTTCTCTTCCTGGTTATCCTTATTTTCGGGAGGAATCTTTTCCCCCTTCCCGACCTTTGGCGGGGGACTCTTGAGCCTTCGCCAACCCCTTAGTGGCCCTTCGTCAATCTTCGTGTCCCTTCGTGAATAACTCTTTTTCTCTTCTTGGATCCGGCTCGTGACCTCCGGGAGCGGCCCGCCGAGCCAAGGTAGCGATTCCAAGTTATGGTCGTACACCCCGGCGCTGCTTCCGATCCCGGCGTGAACGTGTCACAATGGCGCCTCGAATCGAGTTCGGCGGGCCAGAGCCTCGAACCTATCCCCGTGAAACCATGAGTTTTCCAATCCCGGCGATATCCCGGAGAGATTTTCTGGGCCGCATGGCCTCTCTCTCCACCCTCCCCCTCCTGACGGCCGGGTGCGGCCCCGGCGGGGCGGTGGTTCCGGGGATCGAAGTGCTGCTGAACCGGGAAACGGCCCTGATCCGCGGCCGGAGGGTCGGACTGATCACCAACCACACCGGGGTGGATCGCAGGCTGCGCCACGATATCGATCTGCTGCAGGCCCTGCCGGAGGTGGAGCTGGCGGCCCTCTTCGCTCCCGAGCACGGTATCGCGGGAATGGTTCCGGCGGGGGCCGGAATCGAGAGTCTTCCGGAAAGCCGTTGGGGCATCCCTGTGCACAGCCTCTACGGCGCCACCACGCAACCGACCGCCGAAATGGTCGGCGGCCTGGACCTGCTGATTTACGACATTCAGGACGTGGGGTCCCGCTACTACACCTATCTGGCCACCCTGAGAAACTGCTTGCAGGCCGCCGGCCGCTTTCAGATTCCCCTGATCGTGCTGGACCGCCCCAATCCGCTCGGCGGCCTCAGGATCGAGGGAAGGCTGTTGGATCCTCGCCTGCAGTCCCTGGTGGGTCCGGCGGCCATACCGGCTCGATACGGTCTGACCCCGGGAGAGCTGGCCGCCTGGATGAAGTTCCGCCTGAATCTGCAATGTTCCCTGACCGTGGTGAAAATGCGCCATTGGGAACGCGCGCACTGGTTCGCCGACACCGGCCTGGTCTGGGTCCCCCCGTCGCCCAACGTTCCCAGCGCCATGACGGCCCTGGTCTACGCCGGCATGTGCCTGCTCGAGGGGACCAACCTGTCGGAGGGCCGCGGGACCGCCACGCCCTTTGAAATTGCCGGAGCCCCCTGGGTGGATGGACCGCGGGCGGTGGAGGCCATGGACCGGCTCAAGCTGCCCGGGGTCGCCTTCAGACACACCCGGTTCCGGCCCAGTGCTTCCAAATTCTCCGGGCAGGTCTGCGACGGCATCCAACTGCACGTCATCCATCCCGGACGATTCCAGCCACTGCGAACGGCCCTCTGTCTCATCGCTCACTTTCGCAGGACCCATTCCCAGGATTTCAAGTGGGCGGAGCGCCATTTCGATCGCCTGGCGGGATCCGAGGAAGTCCGCCGCAGCATCGATCGGGACCAACCGGTGGAGGAAATGCTGGAAGGATGGCGGGTGGAACTGGCGGACTTCGAGAAGGAACGGCGCGATTTTTTTCTCTATTAACCCGCATTTGTCACCAGGGGGTGTGATCATGGCGCAGGATTTTCCGCTTCAGCGCGTGCTCGTGACCGAAGGGCGTAGCCGGAACTACGTTCAAGGGAGCATGTGCGCGCTGAAGGGGAAAAGACAAGCCAGGGCGCGCCCAGCACAGTCTGTACCCTGAAGACTCCAAACAAAGCGCCGCAAGATGTTAAAGACAAGCACTTTTCTACCTTATGCTCAGCGTCCTGGTGACAAATGCGGGTTAACCCGCATTTCTCACCGGGGGGCGTGACATTGGCGCGCCCAGCGCAGTCTCTACCCGCACGCCCTCAACACAGGGCCAATAAGGTAGTGAAGACAAACGGTCTTTCATAATTTATCCAGCGACCCGGTGAGAAATGCGGGTTTAGGAGGGGTGGAGTTGAGCGGCAGCCAACAGCGGAACAGGCAACCCAAGCCATTGAAACCAGGAACGGATACACCGGGAACCCGGCACCCCGGCGAGCCATGGGGTCTGGAGCCCCTGATCGCCGAGAGGGCCATCAGGGAGAGGGTGGCCGAACTGGGCCACCGGATCTCGGCGGACTATCGGGGCCGGCGCCTTCACCTGGTGAGCCTTTTGAAGGGAGCCTGGGTGTTCACGGCCGACCTGGCGAGACAACTCCAGCTTGAGACCTCGGTTGATTTCATGGAGGTTTCCAGCTACGCTGCAGCCACCCGGTCGAGCGGCAGGATCGAGATCCTCCAGGACCTGCAAGCCAGCATCCGGGGGCGGCACGTCCTGGTGGTCGAGGACGTCTGCGACACCGGCTTGACCCTGAATCGCATCCTCCAGGAGCTTGGGCGCCGGGAACCCGAATCGCTCAAAGTGGTCTCCCTGCTCGACAAGCCGGCGCGGCGACTCGAACCGGTCGGTCTGGACTACATCGGGTTCGAGATTCCCGACAAATTCGTGGTGGGTTATGGTTTAGACTATCGGGAGAGATTCCGGAATCTCCCCTGGATTTCGGCGATCGCGCCTCAAGAGCCTCATGAAACGGACCTTCCTGACCGAAAAGGAACTTAGGAATATCGCCCCGGGGTCTCCCTGCTACGTGGTCAAGGGCACCTGCCTCACGCCGCTGGCCCTGGAAATTGCCGCTCAGCGCGGCAATGCCATTGTCGAGTGCGACACTCCTGAAGAAATCCACCGCCTCAAGGCCTTCGACAAGCGACTGGCCCTGGGGGCCGCCGAATCCCACCAGGAGCTGGGGCAGCACATCAGGAGCCTGCTCCAGGACAACGGATACCTGGTCTGCGAGTGCGTTGCGGACAAATCCCCAGGCGATCCCGGCAACGTCCTGGGAGTCGTTCAACTGGTTCAGACCGGCCAGGCCTGCAGCGGCATCTGGCTGGCCGGGGACGGTATCGGCACCACCATCCTGGCCAACAAGTGTCCCGGTATTCGGGCGGTCCTCTGCTGCGATCGACAGACCGCCAGGATCAGCCGGGAACGGCATGGAGCCAATCTGCTGGTGCTGGCGGACCCCGGGCTGGATGCCGATCTGGCCGCCATGGTGGTGACCACCTGGCTGGGCACCGCCTTTGCCGGAGGCCGGCACCGCCAGGAGATCTCGCTGCTGGAAGAGGTGGAAAGGAAGTATCTCCGGGAGACCATCGTGGCGGTTCCCGGGGACTGCAGTTGCGCGCTGTGAGGCTAGCCCGCATTTCTCACCAATGGTAGGAAACGTCGGTACTCAATCCACGAAGGGGCACGAAGAACCACGAAGGGACACGAAGAAAAACCAAAAGAAAATGAGTTTCTTCGGCACCAAGCGGCGGCGGGAACGAGCGGATTCAACGCCAATTGGCGGAAGCCCGGGTAGAGCGCTGGGATTCCCCTCCCCCGGAGGGGTGCACGAGCCAAGCGAGGGCGGGGTGGGTTGTTTCGGTCCTGCGAGAACGATTCGTCCCGATGCACTCCCCAGGCAGAAACCTGGAGAAAGCCCTTCAGGCGGGTCCGGAAGGCTCGACTATCAGGAGGTTTCTTTCCCGGTGGGCTTCTGCAGATCCTTCTGATCGTCTTTCTTCATGGCGCCGCGAAAGTTCTTGATCCCCTCGCCGATCCCTTTACCGATCTCGGGAAGGCGCTTGGCGCCAAAGAGAAGGAAGACGATCACCAGAATAATCGCCCACTCTGCAAGACCCATGGTAGGAATCCCAATCCCCAACGGCATAAAGACCTCCCCATCTCTCGAGAACCGGCGCGGGCTAGCACCACTATTGAAGGATCTTAGTGGATTTCCGGAAGGATGGCAAACGGATAGTCGGCCGAAGGCGCCAGGATCGGGCGGCCGTCGTCGTTCCCGATCCACCCGGGCCTCGACTCAGTGGGAAGCGTCCTGACAATGCTGATCGAAGGCCGCCGTCAGGGTTTCAGCGATCTCGGACGCCTGGCGGTATTCGATCTCATGGCGGTGCATCATGAATACCGGCTGGCCCTCGCGGAAAAGGGCCACCGAGGGAGAGGAAGGCGGGAGGTCCTGGAGATAGTCCCTCACCCGGGCCGTAGCTTCCAGATCAGCCCCCGCAAATACGGTGGCCACCTTGGCCGGCACCACCGCATGCTTCAACGCCAGGGCGATTCCGGGACGCGCCCGGCCGGCGGCACAACCACACATCGAGTTGATCACCATCATGACCGTGCCATTTTCTTTTCGGAGAAGGTCGTCCACCTCCTCGGGTGATCGAGTCTCCTGCACCCCCAGCCGGGTGAGCTCCTCCCGCATGGGTCCGATGAACTCTTCTGGATATCTCACTGTCCTTGTCTCCCTCCGCAACGCCTTCCAGCCGGCCCGTCTGCCCAAGGGGTGAAGGCAACCGACAATAGCACCACAGGCCCCGGAATTCTAGCAAGGCCGCGGCCGAAAGTAAAATCATGTCCTTAGTGGCCTTCCTGGATAACTCTTTTCCCCTCGTCACGGATCCCCTACCCGACCCTTGGCGAACCCCTATCGATCCTCCTCCAACCCCTTAGTGGCCCTTCGCCGTTCTTCGTGGCCCTTCGTGGAAATGTTTTTGCCTTTGCCTTTTCGCCCTTCGTGGAGATCTCCTTCCCCCTACCCGACCCTCGGCGGATCCCTATCGATCCCCCGCCAACCCCTTAGTGGCCCTTCGCCGTTCTTCGTGGCCCTTCGTGGATAGTTTTTGCCTTTGCCTTTTCGCCCTTCGTGGAAATCTTTTTGCCTTTTCGCCCTTCGTGGATATCGTTTTGCCTTTCGCGCCCCTTCGTGGATAACCCTTTTGCGATCCTGGTTTTACTTCGTGGACCCCCTTCGTGGATAATCTGTCAATGTGCTATCCTGATCGAAACTCAATTGGAATCCCGCCTCAGGATGAAACGGAATCCCATGCCTGCGGTCATCGCCCAACCGGAAACCAAGCAGCGGGCAGGCGCAGAGAAGGCCGGCCTTTACCGGGTGATTCTGCTGGACGACGATGAGCACAGCTACAACTACGTCATCGAAATGCTGCAGAAGATCTTCTATTTCTCGGTGCGGCAGGCCCTCCAGCATGCCCGGGAGGTGGACCTCACCGGACGGACGGTGTTGATCACCTGTGGACGCCGGGAGGCGGAATTTTCCCGGGACCAGATCCACGCCTACGGACCCGACCCACTCATCCCGCGCTGCCGCGGGTCCATGTCGGCCCTGATTGAACCCGCAACGGGGACAGCCCCTTGAAAAACGCGGGCCGGCCTCCCGGCCGGGCTTGGCGCCTGCCGCTAAAATTTTCTGGGATTTGAATGGTTTGAGGGGTACGTCTCAGGGATTGGTGGTTGCGCCGGCCCAGCCTATTCCTCCTCCTCGATGACGCCGATGGCCGCGGCTGCCTTTTCTTCTTCTACCTTGCGCTTGATCTCCATGGCCTGTTCGTAGTGCTCATCCGCCAGCTTCTGGTAGCCCACGTACTCCTCGTAGCGGTCGGGCCCGTGTTTCTTCACCAGGGGCTCCAAGGCGTTGACGTCTTGGCCGGCCAGGATGAAGTCGTTCTCGGAGGAAGGTTTCTGCTCCACGATTTCGTCAACGATGACCTTGGCTTTTTCCCGATTGAGCAAATTGATGTAGAAGTGGGCATTGAAGTAATCGGGATTGTTGACCAGGCACTTCTCCAGATATTCCAGGCCCTCTTCCGACAGCTGCCACCGCTCCTGGCGCGGGCGCGGATTCAACTTGTCGTAGGCCATGGTCCAATTGACGTTCCCCACACTGTAAAAGGGATCGGCCTGTTCCGGCTCCAGTTTGCAGTTCTCCAGGTAATACTCCTTGGCCCTCTCGAATTCTCCCATGCTGAAGTAAATGCCGGCAATTCCCTTGACTGAGTAGAGGTTCCCCGGGTCCTGCTCCAACACGCGCTCATAGGCGCTGATGGCCTCTTCCCCCACTCTGATGTTCTCTTCCGACTGGCCATTGGGGATGTAAAGCGAGGCGTAGGAGGTCGCCAGGTAGATCTGAGCGTTCAGGAACTCCGGATCCAGCTCGATCGCCTGCTGGAAACGGCCCACGGCCCTTTCGTACTCGGCTTCACGGAAAGCCCGGACCCCCTTGTTGAGGTGGTCGCGGGCCTTCAGCTTGTCTATGACGCCGCATCCAATCATCCCAAAGGCCAGGGGCAGGCAGACCAGCCCGGCCATCGCTCTCCATCGACACTTCATCAGCTTCCTCCACAAACGGGAAAATTTCTGTACATCGCTTTTGGGAAATGACAGCCAGGGGCGATCACTGACCGGACTGAATCTTCTCTGTGATCAATCCGATCTTGTCCACCCCCGCATTGTGGGCGATATCGATGACTTCGATCACCGCGTTGAAGAACAACTCCTCGTGGCCTTGAACGAACATCGTCCTCTGATTCCGGGTTTTAAAAATATCGGTGAGTTGCTCCTCCAGATTCCGAATGTCTATGGCGTCCTGGTTGATTTTTAACTGCCGGTATTCGTCAATGGACACCACAACGGTCCGGTTCGAAACCTCTTCGGGAGGGGGATCTCCCGGAGGAGGCGGCTGGGGGATCTGAGCATCCAGACCCTTGGGAATCAAGGGCGTGATTACCATAAAGATAATCAGCAGCACCAGCAACACGTCGATCAGAGGAGTCACGTTGATGTCCGCCTTGGGACCCGCTCCGGCGCCAACTGACATTGCCATCTCTAAACCTCCATTCGTTTAACTATCCGGACTCGTCGGCCGTTTCTTGGCCGTCTTGCCCGTCAGCAATCCCAACGTGTCCACGCCGACGGATCGAACCGTATCCACGACGTCGACTACTTTTCCATACTTCGCCCGCCGGTCGCTCTTCACATAGACGGTCTTGTCTATTTTGGCAGCCAACAGGTCCCGGATTTGCTCGGACAGCCGCACGACAGACACCTGATCCGTACCCAGGTAAATCTTGCCGTCGCGGGTCACCGCCACCACCAGGGCGTCATCCTTGTCCGCTTCTCGCATCTCCCGGGGATTGGTGACCTTGGCCATGTCCACGCCCACTCCTTTTTGCAGCATAGGAGTAATCACCATGAAAATGATGAGCAGGACCAACATGATGTCCACCATGGGAGTGACATTGATATCGGCCACCACGGCGTTCTTGTCCTGAGAGCTACCTTCGACCGGCATTGCCATTAGGAATCTCTCCGTTTCAGGAAGTAATCGATCAATTCTGACGAGGAATTATCCATCTCAACGCCGAAGGCTTCCATCTTGCCATTGAAATAATTGAACATCCAGATGGCGGGGATGGCCACAAACAGTCCCAACGCTGTGGCGATCAGAGCCTCGGAAATACCCCCGGCCACCGCGGAAAGACCCGTGGTCTTGGCCGTGGACATCCCCTGGAAGGCGTTGATAATGCCGACCACCGTTCCGAACAACCCCACGAAGGGGGCCGTGCTTCCAATGGTGGCCAATCCGGCGACACCTCGTTTCAACTCGGAGTTGGTGATGGCAATGGCTCGATCCAGGGCGCGCTGGGAAGATTCAATGACCTCCGCCGAGGCTGCGCTCCCCGCCGCCTGATACTCCTGCAGTCCAGCGATAACCACCTTTGCCAGGTGGCTTTTCTGGTTCTGCTCGGACACGTCGATGGCTTCGCCGATCTTGCCTTCCTGCAGGCAACCGGCAACCAGCGGGGCAAACTCGCGCGACTGTTTGCGGGCCGCGTTGAAGGCCAGGTACCGGTCGATCATGACCCCGATCGACCAAGCCGACATGATGGCCAGAACAATCAGGGTCGATTTGGCCGTCGGCCCGGACGCCTGCCACATCTCCATGAAGGAAAAGCCCACTTCGCCTTGAAGCAGGGATACCGCCAATAAATTCAAAGGAACGGACATCATGGGATTGCTACCTCCTCGGTTCTCTCATATTTGGATCTTGCCGATGGGCAAACGTCACCCTCTCAAGTTGAAGTTCACCGTAATGCGGGTGATGACTTCAACCGGAACGCCATTCAGCACGGTAGGCCTGTAGCGCCACTGCTTGACAGCCTCCAGAGCCGACTGAATCAACAGCGGGTGTCCTTTAACCACCTTCAGATTTTCCACGGAACCCCTCTTGCTGATAACCGCCTCCAGAATCACCGTGCCCTGGATGCGAGCCTGCTTGGCCAGCGCCGGGTAGCGCGGGCGCACCTGACGGATCAGGTTGGCGCGTTGCACGTTGCCGCCCACCCGTACGCGTTGCGGGGGCTTGGGAGGAGGCGGGGGGGGTGGCGGGGGCGGGGGCGCCAGAGAAGTTGGGGCGCCACCGATGACACCACCGACCACACCTCCAAGGACACCGCCCGGAACCCCTCCGGGAACCCCGCCGACCACACCGGCGACCATGGCTTCCGGGGCAGGCCCCTCATCCACAACCAGGAGGATGTCCTGGGGAATTTCCACCGGGGCCGTAAAGTCGGTGACCGGGGTGGTCCTGACCCGCTTGACCACTTCCGCGGCAGGCGGAGGCGGGGGGGGAGGAGGCGGCGGGGGTGGCGCCACCAGAAAAGTGAGTTGTTGTATCGACCCCCCCAGGGATTCAGGAAACAGCAGCGGCAGGATGACCGCAAACACAATCAGCACGGCGTGAAAAACAACCGAGATGGTCAGGAAAAGCGACTTCTTCTTGGTTGTGCCGGCTTCCGCCGAATCGATCAACTGGTTAAACATGGTTGAACCTCGCTTCCCAAGTCGAATCAGCGCGCCAAAAACCCTTCCCGACTTGAGATTGGCTTCAAACAACTGCGACTGAAGAAAGAGGATGATACCTCCGCGTAACGATACCGCACATGGGTGGACTGAAGTCAAGACTCTAACACAAAAAAAAAGGCCGGTCCATTACAAGGCGGTCTGGAAGGCGGTCACGCCTTGGCAGGCCGCGCCACTGCTTTTCGCCGGGTCTGAAAATCATACCAGATCACCAGCAGCGGGCTGGCCACTCCGATGGAAGAGTAGGTCCCCACGGCAACCCCCACCACCAGGCAGAAGGCGAAGCCGTTGATCACCTGGCCCCCGAAATAATAGAGCGAGAGCACCGTCAGAAAGGTGGAGCCGGAAGTGAGCAGCGTGCGGCTCAGCGTCTGGTTGATGCTCCGATTGATGATTCCGGAAATCGACTCCCGCCGGCGCAGCCTCAAATTCTCCCTGATTCTATCAAAGACCACAATGGTGTCGTTCATGGAATATCCAACCAGAGTCAGCAGGGCGGCGACCACCGGTATGGAAAGCTCGCGACCGGCAACGGAAAAGAACCCCAGGGTAATGATGACATCGTGGAAGACGGCCACCACGGCCGCCGCCCCGTAGACGGTGCCCTTGAACCGGAACGCGATATAGACCAGCATCCCCAGCAAGGCATAGAAGGTGGCGGAGATGGCCTGGCGCTGCAGTTTGCGGCCCACCTTGGGTCCGACGAACTCCGTCTGGAAGACCGCGAAATCGCCCAGAAAGGCCTGCTCCCGCAGGACGGCCAGCAGGGGTGGGCTGATCCCTTCCACCGACTCCAGATCCTGGAAGGCGCCGACGATGCCCCCGTTTCGGTCCCGGAAATCGGTCACCGCCCGCGCCAGCTCTCCGGCCGTCTTGAATCCCGCACTCTCATTCGACTCGAACAGGGAGGCCAGCCCGGTCACACCGCCCAGACGATCTCCCAGTTCATCGGCGGTGACGTTGTTGAGGTCGATCTTGCCCTCCCGGCCCTGAGACGATCCAAAAGCGCTGTGCAATCCCTCGAGGATGCGTACCCGCCCGGCATCGGCGTCGGGACCCACCTCGCCCTCCCGCTGGCCCAGGCCGATAATGACCTCATTCTTTTCCGGGACGTCATAGCGCTGTATGGTGCTGCCGCTCAGGCCCTTTTCGGAGATAGCAACCCGAATCCGGCCCAGGTCGGGGGAGTCCTTGAACTTGACGTAGACCAGGGTGCCGCCGCGAAAATCGATTCCGTATCGGGGGCCGCCCTTCAGGTACAGGGAGGTCAGGCTGGCGGCGACCAGCAGCAGGGAGATGCTCAACCAGAGCCGTTTCCGGCCGATCCAGTCGACGTTGACGTCTTTCAGCAACTGCATGGGTTACGTTTTCTCCAGGGGTCCGGGAGACCGGGCGCCATCGCCCTCCCCCCATTGGACACCGCCCCTCCCTCCAATGTTCCCGAAATAACGGGCTATATGCTGAGACTTTCCCTGCGCCGGCGGCTCACGATGAACTCAAAGATAAATCGAGAGACAAAGATCGCGGTAAACAGATTGGCCAGCAGTCCCCAGAAAAGGACCACCGCGAAGCCCTTGACCGGCCCCGTCCCGAACAGGAACAGGAACAGGACGGCCACCACCGTGGTCACGTTGGCGTCCACGATGGTGACGATGGCTTTGCTGAAGCCGGTGCTTACCGAAGAGACCACGGTCTTCCCCGCCCGCATCTCCTCCTTGATCCGCTCGAAGATCAGCACATTGGAATCCACGGCCATGCCGATCAACAGGACCACTCCGGCTATTCCGGGGAGTGTCAGGGTGGCTCCGATGTAGACCATGGCCGCCAGCAGAATCACCAAGTTCAGGAGAAGCGCGTTCATGGCGATGAAACCGGAAAGCCGGTAGTAGGTCACCATGAACAGGGCCACTCCGAACAACCCGATCAGAGAGGCCAGAATCCCCTGCCGAATGGAGTCGACTCCCAGGGAGGCCCCCACGGTGCGCTCCTCCAGGTAGTCCATCGAGGCCGGCAGGGCGCCCGACCGCAGCACCAGCGCCAGGTCGTTGGCTTCCTGGCTGGTAAAACTCCCCGTGATCTCACCGGAATCCCTGATGGTGTCCTGGATGAAGGGCGCCGATTGGACCCGGCCGTCAAGCACGATCGCCAGCCGCTTCTGGATGTTTTCGGAAGTGACTCTCTCGAAACGCCGAGCCCCGTCGTTGGTGAGACTGAAACCCACCGCGGGCCGCCCGAACTGGTCGTCCTGCGGCCGGGCCATGCGCAAGTCTCTTCCGGTGATGGCTGCCGATCTGTTGGCGACGTACCACACCTGGCTGGGCTGGGAGGGATCACGGAACTGGGGGACTCCCTGAAGCAACTCCTTGTCTTGGGGGATGGCGCCGTTGTACTGCTCCAGGGCCGCGGCCCGCGAGGGGTAGACATCCTGCGGCTCCACGATCTTCAGCTCGAGCAGGGCAGTGGACTTGATGATTTCGCGCACCCGCACCGAGTCGTCCACTCCGGGGAGCTGGACCAGGATCTGGTACTCGGCGGCGGGACCGTGGTTCTGGATGACCGGTTCGGTGACCCCCAACTCGTCCACGCGGTTGCGAATTCTCTGGATGGCTTCCTGCACGGCGCTTTGCCGGATCTGGGCCTCCACCTCCGGCCTCAAGGTCAGCAGGAAGGAATGGGATGAACCGGATCGATTGCTGCGTTCCCAGGCCGGGTAGCCCTCGTCGATCAAGGCGCGTCCATCGGCCAGGCGGGCCGGATCGAGCTCCAGCGCCTCGATATGGGTGGCGTCTCTGCGGCGGACCTCGTCAAAAGAGATCTCCTGCTCGCGAAGCCCCCTCTTGATCCGCTCCGCCACCTGGTCGGTCTCGATATTGAGCGCGTCCACGGTGTTGACCTGCAGAATGAGGTGCATCCCGCCCCGGAGATCGAGACCCAGGCGGATGCGGTCCCCCAGGTTCTCCAGCAGGGCTCCGCCGCTGGTGGGCAATCCGGTGACGCCCAGCACGCACAGCAGGACCACGGCCACTATGGTGAAGAATTTCCACCGAAGCTTCCTGGGCATGATTCCCCGACCCGCAGAAGATCAGCGACCGAGCAACAGACGCTCACTCGTCTTCTGTCTGTTTAGCGACAATGCCGTTTCTGGAGATTTCAATCTTGACCTGATCGGCGACGCGGAGGTGAACCCGGTCATCCTTCATGCCGGCGACAATACCATAGATCCCACCCGAAGTAATGACCTTGTCCCCGTTCCGCAGGTTCTTGAGCATCTCCTGCAGGGCCTTCTGCCGCTTTCGCTGGGGGCGAAAGACGATCAGATAGAAGATCAGGAAAATGGCGACCAGGGGTAACAGCGCCCCAAAGGTGCTCCCCCCATTGGCGGCCAGAAGTGCCAAAGTTGACATGGATGCGACTCCGAAGGTTTCAGGGGAATGGTCGGTTCGAGAAGGGTGACGTCAGTGGTGAAACCCGCCGGGCAGCCTGTGGTCCAAGGGCCCCGAACGTCTCCGCTCAGGCTCGTTCTCAGCCCTGCGGCGCCCTGCCGGGGACGGCGAGGTCACGCCGTCAGCCGGCTTCTTCCTGACCGACACGCTCCCGCAGGTAGTCACGCAACGTGAAGGACGCGATAGCATCCCTGATCTGCCTCATGGTGTCAAGATAAAAGTAGAGGTTGTGGTAGCTGTTGAGCACCGCCGAGAGCGCTTCGTTGGACTGAAACAGATGCCTGAGATAGGCTCGACTGTACCGGCGGCAGACCAGGCATCCACAGCCCTCGTCGATGGGCCTCTCATCGGCGGCGTAGCGGGCATGCTTGATCACCAGATGGCCCCCACGGGTAAACAGCCAGCCGTTGCGGCCGTTGCGGGTGGGCAGCACGCAGTCGAACATATCCACCCCCAGGGCGACGCACTCCACCAGGTCCCGGGGAGTACCCACTCCCATGAGGTAACGCGGTCTGGCCTCGGGCAACCCTTCCGAGCACTGCTCCACCACTTCCAGCATGGCGCCGCGAGGCTCTCCCACCGACAACCCGCCCAGTGCGAATCCCGGGAAGTCCATCTCGACCAGCCTCTCGATACACTCTCGCCGCAACTCCGGGTGAGTCCCTCCCTGACCGATCCCGAACAGCCACTGGCGGTGAGGAGGAGAGGCCTCCCGGCGGCCCGCCGCTTCCTTGGAACGCCGCGCCCAGCGCAGGGTGCGCTCCATCGATGCCCGGGCGGCTCCCGCCTCCAGCGGATAGGGGGGACATTCGTCGAAGGCCATCATGATGTCCGCCCCCAGCACCTTCTGGATCTCCACCGACTTCTCGGGAGAGACGAAGTGAGCCGACCCGTCCAGATGGGAGCGAAAGGACACGCCCTCTTCCCGGATGGTGCGCAGGCGGCTGTGGCTGAAGATCTGGAACCCGCCGCTGTCGGTCAACAGCGGCCGGGTCCAGGACATGAAGCCGTGAAGTCCCCCCAGGCGCCCGATCAGCTCGTGGCCGGGCCGCAGGTAGAGATGATAGGTGTTCCCCAGAATCACCTCTGCGCCCAGCTCTTCCAACTGGTCTTGAGTGATGGCCTTGACGGTGCCGGCGGTGCCTACCGGCATGAAGACCGGCGTGAGGATCTCACCGTGGTCGGTAACGATCTTTCCCAGCCGCGCCCGGGTGGATGAATCCCGGGCAAGCAGTTGAAATTCCATGGTCAGGCGCAGAGAAAGCGGGCTGCGAAGCAAGCAAGATTTCAGTAGATCAGTACGGTGCGGAAGCGACCTGGCGTGGCCGCGGGCGGCATCTTGGCGGCGCGGCGTCTGCCCCCCTCCGCATCAGCCTTCGCCTTGCCCGTATTTCTCACCGGGTGGCAAGGTGGCGGGTACTGGTTGGCCCCCCCACCGCATCAGCCTTCGCCTGGTGGCTCGGCAAGGGCGGAGCCCGCAGTCGAGCCGGGGGGGGCAGACACCGCGCCCCGTAAGTGACTATCAGCAGCACGGCCTCGCTAGATTTGCGGGTTCTCCCGGTGTTCCCCGAAGATCTTTCTCAATCGATCGGAAATCTCCCCCAGCGTGGCCTCGCACTCGACCGCCCGGATCATGACCGGAAGGAGATTTTCCCGGCTCTCGGCCGCTTCGGCGATGGAGTCCAGGGCACGTTCCACCGCCTTGGCATCCCGGGAGGCCCGGACCCGCGCCAGCCGCCGCCGCTGCTGCTTCTCTATCCTGGGATCGATCCGATGGGTCCCCATCCCGCTGCGGTCTTCGGAAACGAAGCGGTTGACGCCCACAATGGTGCGTTCACCGCTCTCGACCGAACGCTGGTACCGGTAGGAAGATTCCTGAATCTCACGCTGGACGTAGCCCAGGGAGATGGCCTGCATCATCCCGCCCATGGCCTCGATCCTGGCCAGGTAGTCCCGAGCCCCTTTCTCGAGGGCCGCGGTGAGGGCCTCTACCGCATAGGAACCCGCCAGCGGATCGGCAACCTCGGCCACTCCGCTCTCGTAGGCAATCACCTGCTGGGTCTGCAGCGCCAGCCCGGCGGCCTCCTCGGTCGGCAGCGACAGGGCTTCGTCCCGCGCGTTGGTGTGGAGCGACTGGGTCCCTCCCAGCACCGCGGCCAGAGCCTGCAGAGCCACCCGGACCGTGTTTACCTCCGGCTGTTGAGCGGTCAGTGTGCTTCCCGCCGTCTGTGCATGGAAACGCAACATCCAGGACCTGGGATTGCGGGCCCCGAAACGCTCCTTCATCATTCCGGACCACAAGCGTCGCGCCGCCCGGAACTTGGCCACTTCCTCCAAGAAGTGGTTGTGGACGTTAAAGAAAAAGGAGATTCGGGGGGCGAAGGCGTCGATGGCCAGACCCGACTTCAGACAGGCCTCGACGTATGCGATGGCGTTGCCCAGAGTGAATGCCAGCTCCTGGACGGCCGAAGACCCGGCCTCGCGGATGTGGTAGCCGCTCACCGAGATCGGATTCCACTGCGGAAGGTGCCGGCTGCAGTAGCCGATGAGGTCGGTGACCAGTCTCATGGAAGCCGCGGGGGGATAAATGTAGGTGCCCCGGGCGACGTACTCCTTCAGGATGTCATTTTGAATGGTGCCCGAAAGCCGCTCTGTCGGGACCTGCCGGGTCCGCGCCAGGGCGACCAGCAGGGCCAGCAGCACGGCGGCGGTGGCATTGATCGTCATCGAGACGGAGACCCGGTCGAGCGGAATCCCCTGGAAAAGGTCCTCCATGTCCCGCAGACTGTCGATGGCCACGCCGGTGCGGCCAACCTCGCCGGCCGCCATGGCGGCATCGGAGTCCATGCCCATTTGGGTGGGCAGATCGAAGGCCACCGAGAGACCCGTCTGACCCAGTCCCAGCAGGTACTTGTAGCGGGCGTTGGACTCCCTGGCCGACCCGAAGCCGGCGTACTGTCTCATGGTCCAGAGGCGGTCCCGATACATGCCGGGCCGGATTCCGCGGGTGAAGGGGTAGCTTCCGGGATCGCCCAGGTCCCGCCGGTAGTCGAGATCGCCGAGATGCCGGGGACCGAAGCAGGAATCGAGCCGGATTCCGGAGGTTGTCTCAAATCTGTGGTTTTCTGACATCAGGCTGACTGACCCGGCCTGGAGAGGGATCGGTCTGCAGGAGCTCGGGAGAGGAAACCCGGCCTCTATCTCACTTCATCGACCGGACCCGAAGAAAGGAATGAACGGCAAAGCCCACCATCAGCAGGCCGAATGCGGCGAAGGAGGCCACCATGAAATAGTCCTTGAACTCGAAGGCCTCCCTCTCCGAGACAAACTGGTATCCCCTCAGAAGCAGGAACCCGCCGAACAGGGCAAACAGGAACCCCGTGACCTCCAGAAACAGCTTGTGGATGCTCCGGCCGACCTCCCCAAAGGCCGATTTCGCCCGTTCCAGCCAGCTTGCGGCCATGCCGTTCCCCCCGTTCGCACCGGGCTTCATCATAGCACAGGGCAGGAGACGGGATTTTCGCGGGGCACGGTCCAGCGTGGTTGGGAACGAATCGTCCACAAAGGGGATCCACGAAGCACACGATGTCACACCGAGGTCACGAAATTGGGTCCCCGGCGTTCGGTCTCGGCGTCGAGCGTGGCTAGATCATTGATTTACATCGATGCACAGGATGCACAGGATTTTTCAGGAAACGCCCGCCTTTTATTCCTGAGCATCCGCAAACGCGTACCGGATCTTCGCGCCGGTCAGCTTCCCGTGCAGCAACGTCTCGTCCTGGTTATCCTGTCCATCCTGTCTATCCATACTTTTTTGATTCACATCGATGCACAGGATGCACAGGATTTTTTCAGGAAACGGCTGGCTTCTATTCCTGAGCATCCGCAAATCCGCACGCGATCATCGCCGGAGTCAGCTTCTCGTGCAGCAGCGTCCCGGCCTGGTTATCCTGTGCATCCTGTGCATCGATGTTCAATTTTTGGTCCTTCTCGATTGATCTGCCCCGTCGCGGGCGCCCGCTGTGCCCATAAACCCCGATGCGGCGTTTAGATTCGGCGTCGACCATGAGTAAATCCCTGATTTACATCGATGGACAGGATGTACAGGATGATTTCTGGAAGTTGGTTGTCTTGTAATCCCGGGCATCCAGGTTCCCTGTGCAGCAAAACGGTTTTACGGAACAGGTTTTGATTTACATGGATGCACAGGATGCACAGGATTTTTTCAGGAAACGGCTAGCTTTTATTCCTGAGCATCCGCAAATCCGAACCGGATCATCGACCGAGTCAGCTTCTCGTGCAGCAACGTCTCGTCCTGGTTATCCTGTGCATCCTGTGCATCCATGTTCAATTTTTGGTCCTTCTCGATTGATCTGCCCCGTCGCGGGCGCCCGCTGTGCCCATAAACCCCGATGCGGCGTTTAGATTCGGCGTCGACCATGAGTAAATCCCTGATTTACATCGATGCACAGGATGCACAGGATTTTTTCAGGAAACGGCCGGCTTCTATTCCTGAGCATCCGCAAATTCGAACCGGATCTTCGCCGGAGTCAGCTTCTCGTACAGCAGCGTCCCGGCCTGGTTATCCTGTCCATCCTGTGCATCCATGTTCAATTTTTGGTCCTTCTCGATTGATCTGCCCCGTCGCGTTCTCCCGCTGTGCCCAAAACTCCGATGCGGCGTTTAGTCCGAAGTTCCCCCCATTTTACACCTGGAAAATCGTCTTAAGCCACTTGTTTTCTTACAGAAAGGGTTTGCGGTGTGAGATTTTGTGTTCCCATGTATGTGAATGTTATTTATCTTGACATGTTATCCGTATGTGATATCATAGTCCCATGTACGTCGAAACCGTCCCCAACCGCAACTCTCCCCCCGCCATCCTCCTGCGCGAAGGCCGCCGTGAGGGTAAAAAGGTCCATAAACGCACCCTGGCCAATCTCACCCATTGGCCCAAGGACAAGATCGAGCGCCTCCGGCGCGTGCTCAAAAACGAACCCCTGGTCCATCCCGACCAACTCTTCGTCATTGAACGCTCCCTGCCTCACGGCCACGTCGAGATCCTCCTGGAAGTCGTGCGGCAGCTCAAGCTCCCATCGCTGATCGACCCCCGACCCTCTCCCAAACGGGACCGGGTCCTGGCCATGATCCTCCAGCGCCTGCTGCATCCGGCCTCCAAGCTGGCCACCACCCGTCTGTGGCACACCACCACCTTGGCCGAGGAACTGTCCCTGGAGGACACCGACGAGGACGATCTCTATGAGGCCATGGACTGGTTGCTGGAGCGCCAGGACCGCATTGAGCGCAAGCTGGCCAAGCGGCACCTGGCTGAAGGCGATCATGTGCTCTACGACGTCAGCAGCAGTTACTACGAAGGCCAGACCTGCCCCCTGATGCAGTTCGGCCACAATCGGGACGGTAAACGGGACCGGCCCATAGTGGTCTACGGCGTGCTGGCCGACTCGAGGGGGCGTCCCCTGGCCGTTCAGGCCTATGCCGGCAACACGGGGGATCCGACCACGGTACCGGATCAGGTGGAGAAGGTGCGGGATCGGTTCGGCTTGAAGCGAGTGGTGCTGGTGGGGGACCGCGGCCTGCTGACCGAGACCCAGATCAACCATCTGAAGCGTTATCCGGGACTGGGTTGGATCTCGGCCCTGCGCCACCGCCAGATTCGCCGTCTGGTGGAGAGCGAGGCGGTCCAGCTCTCCCTCTTCGACGAGCGCCATCTGGCCGAAGTCCGCAGCCCGGACTATCCCGGCGAGCGGCTCATCGTCTGCCACAACCCGCTGTTGGCCGACCACCGGCGGCGGAAGCGGGAGGCGTTGCTGGAGGCCACCGAAGAGGCGCTGGCCCGGATCGCCCGCCAGGTGGCGCGACGGACCCGCACGCCCTTGTCGGCCACCGAGATCGCCGAGAAAGTCGGCCGCGTCAAGAACCGCTTCCAGGTGGCCAAACACTTCCGGACAGAGATCGCAGACGGATCCTTCCACTATGAGCGGCGCACCGAAGCCATCACCCGGGAGGCGCAACTGGATGGGTTCTATATGCTGCGGACCAGCGAAGGGGCCGATCGGCTGCCGGCGGCCGCGGTGGTGCGCCGCTACAAGGACCTGACGCGGGTGGAGCGGGCCTTCCGTTCTCTGAAGACGGTCGACCTGCACATCCGTCCCATCCGTCATCGGGTGGAGACGCGGGTCCGGGCTCATCTGTTCCTGTGCCTGCTGGCCTATTACGTCCATTGGCATCTACGGCAGGCCCTGGCTCCGTTGCTGTTCGATGACGAGGAACTGGAAGCGGAGCGGGCACGGCGAGACCCGGTGCTGGCAGCCCAACCGTCGGACTCAGCCAAACGGAAGAAGGCGAAACGCCTCACCGAGGAGGGATTGCCGCTGCAGAGCCTGGAGACGCTGATGGCGCACCTGGGGACGCGGGCTCGCCACCGATGCCGATTACCCTCGGAACGGGACGCGCCTTGCGTCCAGCGATTGACCGAGCCGACCCCACTTCAGCAACGGGCTATCGAGCTAATCAGAATGTTCCCAGGCAAGACGACCTGAGATTCCGGAGTGATGATTGAAGATAAAGGAGTTATCTTGTCGGTGGGTCAGGAACTTCGGTTTAGTTTAGGCGTCGACCATGAGTAAATCCCTGATTCACATCGATGCACAGGATGCACAGGATTTTTTCAGGAAACGGCTGGCTTCTATTCCTGAGCATCCGCAAACCCGCACCGGATCATCGCCTGAGTCAGCTTCTCGTACAGCAGCGTCCCGGCCTGGTTATCCTGTCCATCCTGTGCATCGATGTTCAATTTTTGGTCCTTCTCGATTGATCTGCCCCGTCGCGGGCGCCCGCTGTGCCCATAAACCCCGATGCGGCGTTTAGATTCGGCGTCGACCATGAGTAAATCCCTGATTTACATCGATAGACAGGATGTACAGGATGATTTCTGGAAGTTGGTTGTCTTGTAATCCCGGGCATCCAGGTTCCCTGTGCAGCAAAACGGTTTTACGGAACAGGTTTTGATTAACATGGATGCACAGGATGCACAGGATTTTTTCAGGAAACGGCTAGCTTTTATTCCTGAGCATCCGCAAATCCGAACCGGATCATCGACCGAGTCAGCTTCTCGTGCAGCAACGTCTCGTCCTGGTTATCCTGTGCATCCTGTGCATCCATGTTCAATTTTTGGTCCTTCTCGATTGATCTGCCCCGTCGCGTTCTCCCGCTGTGCCCAAAACTCCGATGCGGCGTTTAGTTTAGGCGTCGACCATGAGTAAATCCCTGATTCACATCGATGCACAGGATGCACAGGATTTTTTCAGGAAACGGCTAGCTTTTATTCTTGAGCATCCGCAAATCCGAACCGGATCATCGCCGAAGTCAGCTCCGCGTGCGGCAGCGTCCCGTCCTGGTTATCCTGTGCATCCTGTGCATCCATGTTCAATTTTTGGTCCTTCTCGATTGATCTGCCCCGTCGCGTTCTCCCGCTGTGCCCAATACTCCGATGCGGCGTTTGGTTTCGGCGCCGACCATGAGTAGATCCCTGATTTACATCGATGGACAGGATGTACAGGAATTTTTCAGGAAACTGCCGGCTTCTATTCCTGAGCATCCGCAAATCCGCACGCGATCATCGACCGAGTCAGCTCCGCGTGCGGCAGCGTCCCGTCCTGGTTATCCTGTGCATCCTGTGCATCCATGTTCAATTTTTGGTCCTTCTCGATTGATCTGCCCCGTCGCGTTCACCCGCTGTGCCCAACACTCCGATGCGGCGTTTGGTTTTGGCGTCGACCATGAATAGATCCCTGATTTACATCGATGGACAGGATGTACAGGATGATTTCTGGAAGTTGGTCGTCTTGTAATCCTGGGCAGCCGCAGGCCCGTGCCGGATCCTCGCTCAAGTGGGCTTGGCCTACAGCAGCGTTTCGTCCTGTTTATCCTGTGCATCCATTCGTGGTCCTTCGTGGATATATCGTCGTGTTGCTTCGTGGATCTTCTGAGCTCCCCGGGCGTCAGCCCATGGGGCCGGGGCGCCTTCCTTGACACCCCCCGCGCGTTGGAAGTAACATCCCGAAAGGATCGGAATTCCGGAGAAGGCGCCGAAGAAAACTTTGGGATCACCGGCCGGGAGGGACCCAACCGGCCGGCCAGGCGGGGGCGGGTGGAGCCAATGGACGAGCAGTTGAAGCAAATGATGAAGGAGTTGGGAGAAGCCATCAACGAGACCCTCTCGAGCTCGGAGTCGATCAGCGGAGCCATCGCCACCATCCGCAACTCCGGCTACGACGTCTTCCTGGTGCTGGAGGCAACCATAGGCTTCAACAAGAGGAGCGAGGAATCCCCCGAGGAGCCGGCCCTCACCGAAAGCGAAGACATCGAAGCCAGGCTCAATATCACCTCCCAGGACGTCAAGTTCCTGAAATCACTCAAGATCAGCCTCGAGGATTCGGAATCCCAGTAGGGCTCAGGGCTCCCGGCGCCGCGGGCTGGACCTCCCCCATGCGGATCAAGCAATCGGTCTGCTTCCCGATGGTCAAGCCTCCGAGCCTCTCTCTGGATGCCCTGTGCGCCGCCGCGGCCGAGATCGGCTACCCGGCGGTCGAGCTGTGGTACCGGGACGAAGATTTTGAAGCAACGGTGGAAACCGCCGGCCGCCACAACCTGGAGGTGGCGTCGATGTCGGGTCACCGCAGTCTGACGGATGGCCTCAACCATCCCGACAACCACGATCAGATCGAGCAGGAACTGCGGGACTCCATCCGGCTGGCGGCGAAGCACCGGATTCCCGGGCTGATCTGCTTTGCCGGGAATCGACACCCGGGCCGCAGCGATTTCGAAGGCCTGGTTGCCTGCGCCCGGGGATTGCAACGAGTGGCGCCCTACGCCGAAGAAAAAGGGGTCAACCTGAATCTGGAGCTGCTGAACTCCAGGATCGATCACCCCGGCTACCAGTGCGACCGTCCCGACTGGGGGGTCGCCCTGTGCGAAATGGTCTCCAGCCCCCGGGTGAAGTTGCTGTTCGATATCTACCACATGCAGATCATGCAGGGCGACGTGATCCGAACCCTGCGCAAAATGATCGGCTACGTCGGCCACATTCACACCGCGGGCAACCCGGGGCGCAACGAAATCGACGACACCCAGGAACTCAACTATCGCGGGATCTGCCGAGCCGTTGCGGCAACCGCCTACGACGGATACGTGGGTCACGAATTCCTCCCCATCGGCGATCCCATTGAAGCCCTCCGCCAGGCCTTCAGGATCTGCGACCAGGGCTAAGCCCGCATTTCTCACCAGGACGCTGAGCCTAAGGTAGAAAAGTGCTTGTCTTTAACATCTTGCGGCGCTTTGTTTGAAGTCTTCAGGGTACAGACTGTGCTGGGCGCCCCCCTGGTGAGAAATGCGGACTGATCTCCATCCACGGACCGACCCGAAACGAAAAATGGCACGCCTGCTCCAGGTCATTGCGATCGCCGGCAGCCTGATGCTGTCAGCCTGTTCCCCGGCAGGGCACGACAGGACCTCCCTGGTCGTCTACTCCCCCCACGGCAAGGAACTCCTGACCGACCACGAAGCCCGGTTCGAGCAGCGATTTCCCCGCGTCGACGTCAAGTGGCTCGACATGGGGAGCCAGGACGTCCTGGACCGGCTGCGCTCGGAGAAAAGCAATCCGCAGGCGGATATCTGGTGGGGAGCGCCTTCCGACCTCTTCCAACAGGCCCGGGAGGAAGCGCTGCTGCTGCCCTACCGGCCCACCTGGGCTGAGGCCGTCCCCCCGGAGGCCCGCGGCTCGGGGGATTTCTGGTACGGAACCTACAAGACCCCTGAAGTCATCGCCTACAACAGTGCCTTGCTGAAGGCGGAAGAAGCCCCCCAGGACTGGGACGACCTGCTGGACCCCAAGTGGAAGGGGAAGATCATTCTCAGGGACCCCCTGGCCTCCGGAACCATGCGGACCATCTTCTGCGCCATGATCCTGAGGGGGCTGCAAGAGACCGGATCGCCGGAGGCCGGCTACCGCTGGCTCAGAGGGTTGGACGCCAACACCAAGGACTATGTCCCCAACCTGACCATGCTGAGCCAGAAGCTCGCCCGCCGGGAAGGCTGGGTCACGCTCTGGAACATGCCCGACATCGAGCTGCAACGAGCCCGCTACGGCTACCCGCTCGCCTATGTCCTGCCCGGGAGCGGCGTCCCCGTGGTCATGGACGGCATCGCCCTGGTCGCCAAGCCCAACCCGCGGCCGGCCGCCCGGGACTTCTACGAGTTCGTCACTTCCAAGCCAAGCCTGATCCGGGCCGCCCGGGAGTTTTACCGCATTCCCTGCCGCAACGACCTCCCCGGGGGCGAGCTGCCCTCCTGGATCGATCAGACCCCGATCCCGGCCATGCCCCTCGACAGGGACCTCCTCCGGCAGCATTCGCGGGAGTGGATGCGCTACTGGGACGAGCACATTCGACACAAGGGCTAGCCCGCATTTCTCACCAGGGGGTGTGATCATGGCGCCGGAATTTTTCCCTCAGCGCGTGCTCGCGAGCGAAGAGCGTAGCGGGCACTACGGTCGAGCGAGCATGTGCGCGCTGAGGGGAAAAGGACAAGCCAGGGCACGCCCAGCGCAGTCTGTAGCCGCAAGTCCTTTTAGTTGGGACCAATCAGCATGGTGAAGAGGCGTTTGCAAAATGCGGCAGCGGGATCTTTGCCGGGAATGGCCACAAAAGGCACAAAAACACGAGCCTTTTGCAAAATTCGCTAGGAAGAGGGATTTATTGTCGGGAAGAGTTGTTGTCCCTGGGAAACCCATGGCTAACCAGGTGCAGATCCCTTTCGAGGGCGTTATTTTGCAGGAGCATTCTGCCCCCATCTCATGCCCGACTCCGAATTTTGCAAAAGGCTCACACAAAAAGAGCGGAACGATGAGAAACGACCAAGGCGTGCGGGCTTTGTGTGATCAGATCCGGCAGACGGCCTTCGACCTGCATGGATATCTTCGCAACCGGCATCTCGAGAAGGGTTACGAAAAATTCGTTTTGTGACTTTTGTGCTTTTTGTGGTGAACCCGCATTTCTCACCAGGTCGCACCCGATATTGAAAAAGGCAGAACATCACGTTTGCCGGCAAAATGACCTGCCCCGTTGCGAATGTTGCAAATAGCTCACTATGCATTCAGCGACCTGGTGAGAAATGCGGGCTTCGGCGGGATGGCCGCCGCCGGGCCGCCGCCGGCCCTGTCGGGAGGCATCGGCCGGTGAGGCGGGAACCGGCCGGAAACCGAAAGTCCACTCCATGGCACACCTGGAACTGCAGGAACTGACCCAGCGCTTCGAAAGGGTCACCGCGCTCGACCGGCTCAGTCTGGAGGTCGCCCCCGGGGAGATCCTGGCCCTGCTGGGCCCCAGCGGATGCGGCAAGACCACCACCATTCGCCTCATCGCCGGATTCCTGAAGCCCACCGCGGGCAGAATTCTGGTCAACGGCCGGGATATCGGTCCCATCCCCCCGGAGAAGCGCAACATGGGGATGGTTTTTCAATCCTACGCCCTGTTTCCCCACCTCAACGTCTTCGAGAACGTCGCCTTCGGCCTCAAGGCGCGGGGCATTGCGGGCAAAACCGCCAGAAGCAAGGTGGAACGCGCGCTCGAACTGGTGGAGCTGTCGGAACATCGAAAACGTCCGGTCTTCGAGCTCAGCGGCGGCGAGCAACAGCGGGTCGCCGTGGCCCGAGCCGTCGCCATCGAGCCGCAGATTCTGCTCCTGGACGAACCGCTGAGCAACCTGGACGCCAGTCTTCGAGAGCAGACCCGGTCCCAACTGGGCCAACTCATCCGCAATCTGGGCATCACGGCCATCTTTGTCACCCACGACCAGGAAGAAGCCTTCGCTCTCTCCGACCGCATCGCCCTGCTGTGGGAAGGGGCGCTGCAACAGGTGGGCACCTCCAGCCAGCTCTATTTTCAACCCGCCAACGAGAGGGTGGCGTGCTTTGTCGGCAAGTCCAACTTATGGGAGTTGACCTTCAAGAGGACCCGGGAGCACCGCGGGGTCTTTTCGCTGCCCTCGGGAGTGGAGCTCCGGCTTCCCTGCTCCGGAATCGACGGGGACCTGCGGGAGGGCCGGCGCTGTCGCATGCTGCTGCGGCCGGAAAACGTGACGTTCGTTCGAACCGAAGACTCCCTGGCCCTGGGAACGGCTCGCATCCTCTCCCGGCGCTTCATCGGAGCCAGCACGGAATACCTCCTGGAGGCGGCGGGGCTGAGGGTGCTGGCCACCCGGACCAACTCTCCCACGGCCCCGGCATACCAGGTCGGGGACCAGGTGGAGCTGCACTGTTCCTCCCGGGCGGTCTACCTTTTGCCGGACGAGTGATGTGGTTAGTGGAGAGTGGAGAGTGGAGAGTGGAGGGTTCCGGGAGCAGGGAAGCTCCTTATGACCTGGTTGCACTATTTGAAGAACTGCGCCGAGATCAACAAGATGCTTAACGTGCCGATCCAAAAACTATCCACTATCCACTATTCACTTAGCCGGCCCCCGCCCCCTACGACGGGGCGGATCATACGGGGTGAAACTCATTTTTCTTTTGGTTTTTCTTCGTGTCCCTTCGTGCCCCTTCGTGGATATCTTTTTGTCTTTCCTGCCCCTTTGTGGATTGAGAGTCGACGTTTCCTACCATTGGTGAGAAATGCGGTCTAGAAGATCCACGCTTCTGCTGACCCTGCCGGTATTCGGCCTGCTCCTGTGGCTGGTGCTGTATCCCAACCTGTTCGTCCTGCGCCAGAGCCTGGTCAGTGAGAAGCAGTTCACGCTGGCCCACTACGCGGCATTCTTCAACAGCGCCTCCCAGGTGGAGGCCCTGAGCAACAGCCTGCTCATCTCGCTGGGAAGCGTGCTGCTGTCGGCCCTCATCGGCATCCCGCTGGCGTTCGTCTTCCACCGCTTCGACTTTCCCGGCCGGCGGATCTTCGCCGCCCTGGCTTCCCTGCCGGTGCTGTTGCCGCCCCTGGTGGGGGTGATCTCCTTCCTGTTTCTCTATGGCGAGAGCGGCATTCTGACCCGCACCCTCCAGATGCTGCTCCGCCTGCCCGAACCCCCGTTTTCCCTGAGAGGGATCCCGGCCATCCTGTGGGTGCACGCCTACAGCATGTACGTCTATTTCTACCTGTTCGTCTCGGCGGCGCTCAAGCGGATGGACGAATCCCTGCGGGAGGCCTCCCTTTCGCTGGGAGCATCCCGGGCGCGGACATTCCTGCGGGTGACGCTGCCGGTGCTCACCCCCGCCATGGTGGGGGCGGCCCTGTTGACTTTCATGACCTCCATGGCCAGTTTCAGCGCGCCCTACATCTTCGGCGGGGGAATAAGGGTCCTGTCGCTTCAAATCTACAATTCCAAGCTGAACGGCGATCTGGAGATGGCCATGGTGGAAACGGTGGTTCTGACGCTGGTTTCACTGCTGTTCCTCCTTCTGTTGCAGCGATACGAAGCGACGGGCAGGTATCGTGCGGTGGGCAAGGGTGCCAGCCCTGGCCTGCGGCCCCTCCAGGGGAAGACCCTGAGGCTGGCGATGGCGGTGCTGGGCATTTCCGCGGTCGTTTTCCTGCTGCTTCCCCACCTGACCCTGGTATTGATCAGCTTCAGCCAGGACGGCACCTGGACCACCGAAATCCTGCCTCCCCGATACACCGCCGCCAACTACGGGCGGCTGCTGGCCGACGACCGATTTCTGGAGCCGATCTTCAACAGTCTCAAGATGGCCACGCTGGCCACGGCGGCCAACCTGGCGTTCGCACTGGCCGCTGGCTGGCTGCTGATTCAAAAGAAGCTCAGGGGACGGCGGTTGCTGAGCGCCCTGACGCTTCTGCCCTGGGCCCTGCCGGGCACGGTGGTGGCCCTGAACCTGGCGACCACCTTCAGCACCTCGGATCCGCTTCAGGCCCGGGTCCTGCTGGTGGGCACCTTTTGGATCTTGCCTCTGGCCTATTTCATCCGTAATATCCCCCTGGTGGTCCGCGCCGTTCAGGCCGGCCTCGAGCAGCTCGACCCGAACCTTCACTGGGCGGCCCGGTCGTTGGGAGCCTCCTGGATCTACGGCTTGCGCCGGATCCTGCTGCCGCTGCTGCTGCCGGCGGCAGCCGCCGGATCGATGCTGGCGTTCGTGACCGCCCTGGGCGAGTTCGTCTCCTCGATCGTCATCTACACCGTGGACAGCCGACCGATCTCGGTTGAAATTCTGGCTCAACTGAGACAGTTCAACTTCGGCAGCGCCGCCGCCTACGGGGTTCTCCTGATCCTGATGATCGCGGGAGTCTTTCTCCTGTTCGGGCGCTATCTCGACGAACGTCACCGGCCCGCCGGCCACTAACCCGCATTTCTCACCGGGAGCGCGACAATGCCGCAGCATTTCCCCTTTCCCACCCGCTCCCGTCCGAAATGGTTCTGGCTGGTTCTGGCGCTCTTCGTCTGGCCGGCCCTCCCGCCGCCGGGCCACGGCCAGAGCCACGAGCTCTACCTGGACCGCGGGGCGGTGGGGCTGTCCCAGTCCCTGAAGCGTCTGCCCCTGATCTCGAGGGTCCTGTTCGTCACCGCCCATCCCGACGACGAGCCGGCCGGGCTGGTGACCTACGTCAGCCGGGGCCTGCAGGCCAGGACCGCCATCCTGACGCTGACCCGGGGCGAGGGAGGTCAAAACCTGGTGGGTCCGGACCTGTTCGATGCCCTGGGCCTGGTCAGGACCGGGGAGATGATGGCGGCCAACCAGTTCTACGGCGCCCGGCAGTACTTCAGCCGGGCCTTCGACTTCGGGTTCTCCAAGAGCGCCGAAGAGACGCTGGGCAAGTGGGGGCGCGACCGCATCCTGGAGGACCTGGTCCGCACCATCCGTGCCTTTCGCCCGCAGGTCATCCTGTCGGTGTTCAGTGGAACGACCGCCGACGGGCATGGCCACCACCAGGCCTGCGGGCTGCTGGCCCGGGAGACCTTCGAAATCTCAGGCGACCCCCACCGCTTTCCGGAGCTCACCCGCCAGGGCCTGCCTCCCTGGAAGGCCGGCCGGCTGTACCTGAGAAACATCGGGGAAGAGCTGCCGGGAAGTTTCTCCGTCGATCCGGGAACCTACGATCCCTGGCTGGGCGCCTCCTTCCGCCAGCTCGGGGCTCGAGGCTACAGCCACCACCGCTCCCAGGGAATGGGACAGACGCACGCCCTTCCGGGCAGTTACCCGGTGAGGCTCCGCCTGGGAGGGATCTCGGAATCCGCCCCTTTCTCCGGCTCGCCCGGGGCCTCCTTTCAGGAAACCCTGGACATGAGACTTCCTGCACTGGCCCAACTGTGGCCCGCCGGCTCGGCAGAGCACGCCCGCCTGGGAGAGGCGCTGGAGAGGCTGGCCGTGATCATCGAGCGCGCCCAGGGCCTTTTCTCCCCCTCGGACCCCTCCGGTTGCATGCCGGCGTTGAGCCGGGGGTTGAATCAGTTGCGGGCCATCCAGCGGGAATGGAGCCAGTCCGGGGAGGCGTCCTCCGCCATGGAGAACCTGGCGTTCTTCCTGGAGGACAAGGAGCGGGACTTCCAGGAGGCCTTCCACCGCGCCAGCGGCCTGTCTCTCGGAGCCTACAGCGACGATCGCCTGCTGACGCCGGGACAATCCTTCCGAATCACCGTCAAGGTGGTCAATCGGTCCCGCGACCCCCTCCAGCTTCAGTCCATTCAAGCCGAAAGCCGGTTGCTGCGGATCCATCCCCTCCAGGGCCCCTTGCCGCTGCTGCAAGCCGGCCAAGAGGTGGATCTCGAGCTTGCCGGGGAGGTTCCCACGGCAGCCGGTCCCAGCCGCCCCCACTGGCGGCGTCCCGGCGGGACCGAGGATTTCTACACCATCGACGACCCTGCACTGACCGTGGCCCCCCATTCGCCCCCGCTGGCGAGGGTGCGTCTGGGCTATGTCTACCGGGGGGAACGGCTGGAGATGGAACGGCCGGTGGAATATCTGGAGGTGGACCGCCTCAAGGGGACCCGGCGGGTCCCCATCCACCTGGTCCCTCAGGTCCAACTGGAGGTGACGCCCCCGCTCCACCTGGTCCCCCTGGGCAGGGCCGGGGAACCGCGAACCATACGACTCCGGATCCGCAACAACTCCCCGGCGGCGATTCGGGGGCGACTCGAGCTTCAGCCTCCGGAGGGATGGAAGGTCGAGCCGCCCCAGGCTCCCTTCGCCCTGCCTCAGCCGGGGCAGGCGGCGGGACTCCCCTTCCGGGTATCGGCCGCCTCCGGCAGCCTCCGGCCCGGCAGAGCCTCCTTTCGGGCCGTGGCCAGCCTGGGGGGAACCGAGGTCACCCGGCAGTATCGAATGATTTCCGTTTTCGACCGCTGGAGCTATCCGCTCTACTCCCTGGCCCAATCCGAGGTGGAGGTCCTGGACCTGCAGATCCCCCCGGGGCTGAAAATCGGCTACATCATGGGCGCCGGCGACCGGGTCTCCGACGCGCTGGCCCGGTTGGAGATGTCGGTGACGGCCTTGACCGCACAGGATCTGGCCGCGGGCGAACTGGGCGACTACGATTGCATCATCGCAGGCATCCGCGCCTATCAGGTTCGATCTGACCTGGTCGAACACAATTCCCGCCTGCTGGACTACGTCCGCAACGGGGGCGTCTTCATCGTGCAATACCACACCCCAACGTCGTGGAACCGCCGTCAATACGCCCCCTTCCCCGCCAGGATCGTGGACCGAAGCCACCGCGTCACGGATGAAAATGCCCCGGTCACCCTGCTTGACCCGGAGCATCGGGTCTTCCGTTTTCCCAATCCGATCACCCAAAAGGATTTTGCCGACTGGGTCCAGGAACGCGGCCTCTACTTCATCCAGGAGAGAGACGCCCGTTTCCGGGCGCTGCTGGCCTCCCACGACCCCGGGGACCCGCCGCTGGATGGAGGCCTGCTGGTGGCGGACTACGGCAAGGGTCACTACGTGCTCACCGCCTACTCCTGGTTTCGACAGCTCCCGGCGGGAGTGCCCGGCGCCATCCGACTCTTCACCAACCTGGTGAGCCTGGGGGCTCCCGAAAAGCCAGCGAGGTGACCCGGCCCGCAGCCAGTGGTCGCGGCCCGGGGTGGCTGCCTGCAGCATCGCACGGAAGCTCAGCGGCGGCCAAAGGAACAGAATGCGGGCGGGACGCCCGCGCTCCCAGGTGATTCCGTCCCGGTGGTGCCGTGGGGGGTGTCTGGCAGGCGACTTCTCAGAATGCCCACGTGCACCCTTTGGGAAACTCCCGTTTGCCCGCGAGCCGTGCCCCCGCCGCGCCGTGCCGATCATTCGAGGAAAAACGGCTGATCGTCAATGAAGATGAACCACGAATGAACACGAATAGACACAAATAGACCAGAAGACAGATGGACCTCCTTCAACCACAAGCGGCGCCAAAATGCTTCTGCAATCTTGTGCCCTTGGTGTGACGATGTCATGGGATGATGGCCCCCTGGGAGCGCGGGCGTCCCGCCCGCACCAAGCCTGGCACGGCCTCGGCTATCTCCCCCACTTGGATCAACCGGGAACGGCGCCATGGCTCTCCTTCGGCCTGGCCGATGGGGTTCCCGCCGACAGGGTGGCTGCCTGCAGCATCGCGCTGAAGCTCAGCGGCGGCCAAAGGGACAGCATGCGGGCGGGACGCCCGCGCTCCCGGGTGATAAGGGACAGGGTGCGGGCGGGACGCCCGCGCTCCCAGGCGATGCCGTCCCGGCGGTGCGGTGGGGGGTGTCTGGCGGGTAACTTCTCAGAAAACCCACGTGCACCCTTTGGGAAACTCCCGTTTGCCCGCGAGCCGTGCCCCCGCCCGGGCGGGCGGATCATTCGAGAGCGAAACAACGGATCCTTATGGCCTTTCGGGTGTAGGGACCATGTCCCGTTAATCCGGTTTGCTGCATTAGGGAACATTGATAGACAAGATAAACGGGATCGCCTGATTCTTCATCCTGTCCATCCTGTTTATCCATGTAAGACAAAATGATTGAACGCGACACTAGACGGTGCCCCCATCGCCCGCTTTCTGCTGCCGGTCGGCCGGCTTCCTCTGGTAGGATGGTGGCCCAGTCGGCCCGGCCGGAGGCTCCATGAAAATAGCGCTCATCGGTTATGGCAAAATGGGCAGGGCGATCGAGCAGGGGGCCCTGGAGCGGGGTCACCAGGTCGTCGCCCGGGTGGGATCCCCCCGGGCCCGGGGGACTGCATCCGGGATTGTGGAGCCGGACCTCAACGGCGCTCAGGTGTGCATCGAGTTCAGTCAGCCGGCGGCGGCCCTGCCCAACCTGCGGCGCATGGCCGAACTGGGAAAGCCGCTGGTGGTGGGCACCACGGGATGGTATCGGGACCTGCCGCTGGCCAGAAGGGTGGTGGAAGAGAAGGGGACGGCCTGCGTCTACGCCCCCAACTTTTCTCTGGGCCTCAATCTCTACCTCCAGGTCATCGAAAGGGCCGCCCGGCTCTTTGGTTCCTTCGAGGACTATGACGTACTGGCCATGGAGACCCACCACCGCCAGAAGATCGACAGCCCCAGCGGAACCGCCGGCAGAATCGGGGAGATCCTGCTGGAGCATTTCCCCCGAAAGCGGAGGATCGTCACCGAGTCCCTCAATCGTGCCATCGCCCCTGACGAGCTTCACCTGCTGGCGGGCCGGGCCGGGCACTTCCCGGGCACTCACTGGGTGTTTTTCGACTCCGCGGCCGACAGCGTGGAGCTGGTGCACCGGGCCCGCTCCCGCCTGGGGTTCGCCCTGGGGGCCCTGCTGGCCGCCGAATGGATCCAGGGACGCAAGGGCTTCTATTCCTTCAGCCAGGTGCTGCAGGAACTATTGGAGGACAAGGCTCCACCAGCCGGAAAACCATGAACCCATCCCCATACTTCCGCGGCGCCATGACCGCCCTGGTGACCCCCTTCGACCGCTCGGGCCGGATTCACCCGGGCCATCTGCAAAAGATCGTCGACCGGCAGGTTGCGGCCGGCGTGGACGCCCTGGTGCCCTGCGGCACCACCGGAGAGGCTCCCACCCTGGAGTCCTCCGAGCACTTGCGGGTCTGTGAACTGACGGTCCGGTACGCGGACAAGAGAACCAAGGTCATCATCGGGGGCGGCGGCAACAGCACCCGGCATGCCATCGAGCTCACCCGGGAGGCCGAGAAGATGGGGGCCGACGGGGTGCTTTCGGTGGGGCCCTACTACAACAAACCCTCTCAAGAGGGTCATTTCCAGCACTTCAAGGCCATTGCCGAATCCGCCGACCTGCCCATCATCATCTACAACATCCCCGGGCGCACCGGTGTGAACATTCTGCCCGAAACCCTGCTGCGGCTGGCCGAGATACCCAACGTGGCCGGTGTCAAGGAGGCCTCGGGTGACCTGGACCAGATGATGGAGATCCTTCGGAACCGTCCCGCCGGCTTCAGCGTCCTTTCCGGAGACGACTCCTTCGCCATCCCTCTGATGGCCATGGGAGGCGACGGCTGCATCTCGGTGGTGGCCAACCAGGTCCCGGACCTGTTCACCCGGATGATCCACCAGGCCCTGGAGGAAAACTGGAAGCAGGCCCGAGAACTGCACTACCGCCTGTACGAACTCATGCAGGCCAATTTCCTGGAAACCAATCCCGTCCCGGTGAAGGCGGCCCTGTCCATGATGGGATTGATCGAAGAAGTCTACCGCCTGCCCCTGGTCCCCCTGCAGCCCGAGAACCGCCGGCGTCTGGAAGGCGTTCTCAGGAGGCTGGGCCTGGTTTGAAGATTGATTGTGGATTTGTGATTGTTGATTCTTGATTGGGACGTGAATAGGGGACGTCCCCAGCGCTCGACGACGAATTTTGCAATAGGCTTACTGAGCCTTTTGCAAAATTCCGCAGCCAACGGTTTTGTGGAGGCGCGGAACAGGTTTTGATTAACATGGATGCACAGGATGCACAGGATTTTTTCAGGAAACGGCAGGCTTGTAATCCTGAGCATCCGCAAATCCGCACACGATCATTGCCGGAGTCGGCTTCTCGTGCAGCAGCGTCCCGTCCTGGTTATCCTGTGCATCCTGTGCATCCATGTTTATTATGAGCCTTTTGCAAATATCGCCATCGGGAATGACATTGAGGCGGCAAGGATGATGTGCTGCAGGCTCCAGCAATCACCACGATAAGCACAAGAGACAACAGAAACCACAAAAAGCACAAAAGGCACAAAAGGAGTTTCTTGATTTCGAGACTTGCCGATCGGATGGTTCTTTTTGTGTTTTTGTGCCTTTTGTGGCCATTGAGATTCAGACGACAAACGGGTTCAGTGTCACCGGATCCTTGAGGGACTCGGGAGGAACAACCCTCGATCCGAATAAGGATCGCCCGACGACGAATTTTGCAAAAGGCTCTACTGATTAATGGATTCTTGATTGCTGATTGGGGGCTCAGGCCCACTGATCTCAACGGCTGGCAGTCACCTCCCACTGGAAACCATGACTCCCGCTGAACTGGAACGGCTGATCCCCCGGCACTTTGCCAGAAAGCCCCAGGAGCTGGATGCTGAATCCCGCTCCCTGTTCGAGGCTTTCATCGGGAGCCTGGACCGGGGTGAAATCCGGGCCGCCGAAAAGAGAGAGGGGCAGTGGCAAGTCAACCACTGGGTGAAACAGGGCATCCTGCTGGGGTTCAGACTGGGATCGGTGGTGGACTTCTCGGTCAATGAACACTTCCAATACAGCGACAAGGGGACCTACCCCCTCAAGGACCTGAGGCACTCTCCCCCGGGCATTCGCATGGTTCCCGGCGGCTCGTCGGTTCGACGGGGCGCCTACCTGGGTCCGCGGGTCACCCTGATGCCGCCGATGTATATCAACGTGGGCGCCTGGGTCGGTGAGGAAACCATGGTCGATTCTCACGCGCTGGTCGGCTCCTGCGCCCAGATCGGCCGCCGGGTCCACCTGAGCGCCGGCAGTCAGGTGGGGGGCGTGCTGGAACCCGTGGGCGCCCTCCCGGTCATCGTTGAGGACGACGTCCTGGTCGGGGGCAACTGCGGTATCTACGAGGGAACCATCGTCGGGAGCCGGGCCGTCCTCGGCGCCGGCACCATCCTGACGGGATCCACGCCGGTCTACGACCTGGTGGCCGAGCGCATCTACCGCAGGTCGGCCCGGACCCCGCTCACCATTCCCGAAAACGCCGTGGTCGTTCCCGGCAGCCGGCCGGTCGGAGGAGATTTTGCCGCCCGGCAAGGTCTCCAGGTCGACTGTCCCGTCATCATCAAGTACCGCGACAGCGGAACCGATGCGGCCACGGCCCTGGAAGAGTTGTTGCGATGAGGGCCGCCCCCCGATTCCCTTCTCCCAAGAACAGTCGATGGCCGAGCCGCTCCCGGTCGGCCGACCTGAACCGCCCCTGGGTCCGACCGGCGCTGCTCCTGCTTCTGGTCTGCCAAGCCTTCCAGCCGGCCCTCGGCCAGCAGGCCGGAGCCACCTTCCGGGAGCGGATCGTCTCTCTCATCAATCGGCCGCAGCATCGGTCGGCCTTCTGGGGCCTTCAGATCGTACGGCTCGACAGCCGGGAGATCCTCTTCGCCCACAACGCGGGCAAGCGCTTCCTGCCGGCTTCCGGAATGAAGCTGCTGATTGCGGCCGCGGCCCTGGACCTGTGGGGGCCGGGCCACCGCTTCCAGACGCCGGTCTTTCTGGAGGGAGAATTGGACGGCCAGGGGCGGGTGCTCGGCGACCTGGTACTGGTGGGCCGGGGGGACCCCAACCCGGAGCGCCGCCTCTATCGCCCTGAAGAGGAAGATCGCCCCATCCAGGGTCCGTCCCCCTTCATTGAAGGGATCGCCGATCAACTGGCGCAACGGGGCATTCGCCGGGTCGAGGGAAACATCGTGGCTGACACCACCTTCTTCCTGAACGAGCCCCACGGTCGCAACTGGGAGCAGGAGGACCTGTTCTGGCATTACGGCGCACCTTCCAGCGCCCTGGCGGTCTACGAGAACGTCTACCAGGTTTCGCTTTCGCCCGGAAAGGCCAGCGGGGACCCGGGACGGCTGGAGGTGGCTCCTCCCCAGGAGAGCCCGGCGGTCGTCAACCGGGTCGGGACCGCGCCGCCCGGGGGAAAGCCCGATATCAGAATCGGATCGGACCGATCGGGTTCCCGGGTCACCCTGCTGGGGCGAATGCCTCTGGACCATCCCACCCTGACCTACTCGCTCTCCGTTTCGGAACCCGCCCTGAATGCCGCCCGCTACCTGAAGTCCTCCCTGGAACGACGGGGCATTGCGGTCAGCGGCCAACCCCGAGTGCGGGCCCTGGACCCGCTCGAAGTCCTGCAGGAGGGGAAGCTCTCCCAGGCGAGGGTCCGGGAGAGACAGTTCTTCTACCACGACCCCCGGCAGTTGGCGAACTGGCCGTCCCTGCCGCTGATCGAGAACCTCAAGATACTGATCAAGACCAGCCGCAACCTCTATGGGGAGATGCTGCTCCGCGGCATGGGAGCGGAAGTCTCAGGCGTGGGCTCGCTGGAAACCGGCCTGCAGGCGGTGAAAGCCTTTCTGGAAAAAGCCGGCATCGCCACCGAGCTGCTCGACTTCAGCGACGGCTCGGGGCTTTCCCGCACCAACCTGCTGACTCCCGAGTCGGTGGTTCGGCTGCTGCAGTATATGGAAAAACACCCGCGGGCCGCGGGGTTCCGGGATTGTCTGCCGGTTGCCGGACGGGACGGAACACTGAAGGACCGCATGAAAGGCACCGCCGCCGAAGGGCGGGTGCTGGCCAAGACCGGCACCCTGAGTTTCGTGTCCTCTCTCTCGGGATATGCCACCAACCTGGAGGGCAGCCGGATGGCGTTTTCCATCATGGCCAACCACACTCAAGGCTCGCCCCGAGAGGCGCGCCGGGCGATCGACGCCATCTGCGCCCTCATGGCCGGGTCTCGCTGGAAAGCGCCGAAGGCTGCCGGCGAGTCGCAGGAGCGACCCTGAATCGCATTTCTCAAAAGGAATCCACGAAGGGGATCCACGAAGGACCACGAAGGAAAAAGGCAAAAAGATATCCACGAAGGGCCACGAAGAACGGCGAAGGGCCGCTAAGGCGTTGGAGGAGGCACGAGAGGGATCCGCCAAAGGTCGGGAAGGGGGTCCGCGAAGGGACTCCAAGGGGTTGGAAAAGACTCGAAAGGGGTCCGTGAAGGCCCACGAAGAAAGACACGAAGGGGAAAAAGAAATCCACGAAGGGGCACAATATTGCAGAAACATTTTGGTGCCGCTTGTGGTTGAGGGAGGTCTATCTGCCTTCGTGCCTATTTGTGTTTATTCGTGTCCATTCGTGGTTCGTCTTCATTACCGATCAGCCGTTTTTCCTCGAATGATCCGCACGGCAGGGCGGGGGCCGGGCTAACCTGATTCCATCCTTTTCTCATGACTGAGACCGACCATCGCGAGCCAGACTCTGGGACCGAGGCCCGGCTGCTGTTCGCCGCCAGCGAGCTGAACGCCGACCTGCTCTATGCCACCCGATTCTTCGCCCCCGATCCCTTCGCCTGCTTTCTGCATGGCGGCCGCTCCCAGGTGGTGATGAACGATCTGGAAATCGATCGGGCCCGCCGCCAGGCCCGGGTCGACGAGGTGCTTTCCCTGTCGGGCCTCCAGCAGGAGCTCCGCCGGGAGGGGCGCCGCGCCATCACCACGGCGGCGGTGCTGCACCGGGTGCTGGCCGGCAGGGGAGTGCGCACCCTGCTGGTCCCCTTCGACTTCCCGGCAGGCCTGGCCTTTCAGTTGCGCCGCCGCGGATTTCGCGTCCGGGTCCAGGAGGATCCCTTCTTCGACCAACGCCAGATCAAGCAAGCCGGGGAGGTCAGGCAGATCACCCGGGCGCAGCGCGCCGCCGAAGCCGGCCTCGGAGCCGGCATCGAACTCATCCGGCAGGCACGGATCACTTCCCGGGGAAGTCTGGAACAGGACGGCGCCGCCCTCACCGCAGAACGGGTGAAAGAGGCGATCAACACCGTGCTGCTGAAACTGGGCTTCGTCGCCACCCACACCATCGTGGCCGGTGGAACCCAGGGCTGCGATCCCCACAACGAGGGCCACGGTCCCCTGCCGGCCCACCGGCCGATCATCCTGGACGTCTTCCCGCGCTCCCAGAAGGACGGCTACTGGGGGGACATCACCAGAACGGTGGTGCGGGGCCGAGCCGGCGAAAAGGTCCAGGCCTTCTACCGCGCCGTGGCCGAGGGCCAGGCCCTGGCTCTCAAGCAGGCCCGACCCGGCGCCAGCGGCCGCCAGATCCACCAGTCCGTCCGGGACTACTTCGATTCGGAGGGCTTTCCCACCGGCCTGCATCGGGGGCGGATGCAGGGGTTCTTCCACGGAACCGGTCATGGAGTCGGCCTGGAGATTCACGAGCCTCCCCATATCGGCTCCAGGACGGAGTCGATCCTGAGGGCCGGCCAGGTGGTCACCATCGAGCCCGGCCTCTACTACCCGCGGGTCGGCGGCGTCCGCATCGAGGACCTGATCCTGATCACCCCCCGGGGCTACCGCAACCTGACCCGATTCCCCAAGGTGCTGGAGATATGAGCGATGGATGAAACCAAGGGCCGCCTCTACCCCATGGAGTACACCGAAGAGGAGTTGCGGCGGCTCCGGTTTCAGGGAAGGTACTGGGGAGAGATCAGCCTGGAGGTGCTGCGGCGGGCCGGCATCGGGACCGGCATGCGCGTGCTGGACCTGGGCTGCGGGGCCGGCGATTTCAGCCTGCAGGCCGCCGACTTGGTGGGTCCCTCGGGGTCGGTCCTGGGCATTGACCGTTCCCCCCGGGCGGTGGAACGGGCCAGCCAGCGTGCGGCTGCAATGAAGGCCGGCCACGTGCGCTTCCAGGTGGCCGACCTGGAGACGATCGACCTCTCGCTCCGCTTCGACGCCCTCATCGGCCGCTTCGTCCTGATGTTCCTGGCCGACCCGACCAGGACCCTGGCCCGGATAGTCGACCGGTTGGACCCGGGGGGACGGGTGGCCTTCATCGAAACCGACATGGTGGTCGCCCGCTCCATCCCGGCCGTACCCAGGGTTGAGACCGTGCTGGAGTGGTCCAGGGAAACCTTCAGGCGCTCCGGGATCAGCCTGGACCTGGGTCCGAGGTTGTGGCGGGTCTTCCGGGACGCCGGCCTGGAAGAACCCCGCCTGGTGGTGCGCCAGAAGCTGCATCCGCCGTCATCCCGGGAGGGGGTCCGGTGGGTCTCGGAACTGGTGCGGAGCCTTCTTCCCGAGATGGAACGTCTCGGGGTAGTCTCGGCGGAGGAAGTAGGAATCGAGGCGCTTGAAGCGGAGTTGCACCAAGCCCTGCTGAGCCGGGAGGCCGCCCTGTGCACACCGCTTGTCGTGGGCGCCTGCAGCCGGGTTGGGACAACCTGAACCGGCGGGGTTGGGCGTCCCCCCCCTCCGCATCAGCCTTCGCCTGCCGGCTCGGCAAGGGCGAAGCCCGCAGTCGAGCCGGAGGGGGGCAAACGCCACGCACCGTGAGTGGATATCTCTTTTGTTCCTTAACCGAAACCGAAGGCCCGCTCCAGGAACCAGTAGAGGCCGATGGCGCCGATCAGAATCGAACCCGGCAGGACCACCGCCTTGCGGTACCAGGGTTTCTGCCGGAACCATCCCACCGCGGCAAAGGCCAGCAGCAGCACGCCGAGTTGCCCCAGCTCCACCCCCAGATTGAAGGTCACCAGGGCGGTCATGAAGTGCTGTCCCGGCAGACCCAGCTCCCGCAGAACCTCGGCGAAGCCCAGCCCGTGCAACAAGCCGAATGCGAACACCACCGCCGGCCGCCAGGGCTTCAACTCGGTGGTGGCCACATTCTCGGCGGCCACATAGGCGATGGAGAGGGCAATCAGCGACTCTACCGGCCGTGAGGGCAGCGAAACCAGGTCATAACTGGAGAGGGCCAGGGTCACCGAGTGGGCCAGAGTGAAGGCGGTCACCTGCCACAGGAGCGGTCGAAACCGGCGCCCCAACAGAAACAGGCCCAGAACGAACAAAATGTGGTCCGACCCCGCCGGAAGAATGTGCTGGAACCCCAGCACCAGATAGCGGAAGGCGACCTTTCCCCAGCCCTCCGTACCCCCCTCGCCTTGCAAGGGATAGGGGGTGCTGTCCTCCCCTACCCCCAGCACCTGCCGGCTGGCCCGGCCCGTGCGTTGATCCAACAGGGTGAGGTGGACCGCCTTGAAGGCTCGGGAGACCCCAAAGGTCATGGCCTGCGCCCCGGCGGGAACCCCTCCCGACAGCCTGGCCGTCAGTCCGAGCAGGGTGGGGATCTCGTTCTCCAGCGCCAGTTCCGTCCCCCGTTTCGGAAAGGTGATGGCCGGGGTCTGCTTGACCCCGTCAAAACGAAGCCTCACCCGGCGTTGAACGGTCTGCCGGGCATTTTCCACGGCCTCGGCCAGCCCATCCGGAGTCATGGCCTGCAACTCGGCGGCGACCTCCGCCGAATCGGTGGTTGGAGAGACCCCCAAAGCCAGGGCGTCCACGTCCATTCGCAGGTCGATCCGGTAGGACCCCTGGCGCTCGATCAGGACGGTGACCTCAGTGAAGGCAAAATCGTGCGGCAGGGCCGTGAGGGGCGTGAGGGCAGTGAGAAGGATCACCCCCGCCAGGGCTACCCCGCATTTCCCACTGGGGGGCTGGGCATCGACTGGGAAAGTGTTTGTCTTTGGCATCTTGCAGCGCTTTTTTGGGGAACCTTCAGGGTACAGACTGCGCTGGGCGCGCCTGGGCTTGCTTGAGATCCAACACCAGGGATGATTGCTGCCGCCGCCTACGCGGCTCGGGGGATGCTGCCCTTTTCCATGGGCTTACGCCCACGGCTAAGTGCGGACGCCGCATTCGCGGCTTACTCGAATCCCGGGCTGGCGCCCGGGGACTATTCCATGAATCCTGTCCCCTGCAGAGTCGTGATTTTGGGGAGAGCGGTGAAGCCGCGGTTGGCGTGGCTCACCCGAGGAAACGTCCCCTACAGGTCTTCCCTATAAAGCGGCGTAGCCGCGCCAGCACTTAGCCGTGGGCGTGAGCCCATGGACGTCGTATCCCCCGCTGACCTAGCCGCGTAGGCGGCGAATTAGTGGCGACGATCGGGAACGCGCTACCCTTCCCAGAGCGACGTCAACCCCCCACCCCCGCAGCCGCGTAGGCGGCGGATTAGTGGCGCCGTCCCGGAACGCGCGGCCTCTCCAGAATGACGCTAAACACGTTCCTCACTCCCTGTACTCTTCTCAAGACTGCAACCCGTACTGAGAAATGCGGGCTACGGCCGTCCAGACGAGGGAAACAAAAGAATGTCTTAGTCCTGTCCTGTACACCAGGCTTTATCGTGAGGGCGTGTGCAATGGTCCGAGGGGGGCGGTCTCCAGCCGGCAGCCTAGAAGGACCCCGTGAGGTAGATGTCCCCCGTGAGTTGGGGCGCCCCCCCGGCCGGCTCCATGCTGACCGCAATCTCCACCGGCGGGGATGGCCCGGCCAGATCGACCACCTCCAGAAAGCCCTGCCCGGCAGGATTCACTCGGAAGGTCCCCGCGCCCACGGGTTTGTCGGCGATCAGCCAGAGCTGGTAGGTTTTTTCCTTGGACAGTTGAGGCAGCCTGGTGGTGTAGAGTCGCGCCTTGCGCTCCTGGCTGCTCCAAAACACCGCGCCCCTGGCCTGAGGACTTTTGGGGGTCCCGGAGAGGAGCAGGGCCTGGACGCCGGGGTCGTTCAGGAAAGGCAGAGCGCCGCCCTCACGGTCCAGTCGAGCCTGAAGCTCGCGAACCTGACCCGCCAGCTCGACCAGGCCGGCCTGATAGACGGCAATTTCCCGGTCGAGGCGACGCTGGTTCCCCATGGAGAACACCAGCGCCAAGCCGGCTGCGGCAGCGCAGGCCCAGGGAAGCCAATCCCGGGCGCCGGACGCCTTCACCGATTGGGGAGGCTTGGGGTCCAGGGCAAGGGCGGCCTCGGGTCTCACATTCCTGACGGCCTCCAGCACCCGATCCTTCAGCCCGGGCGAGAGGGGCGGGTCGGGGGAAAGCCGAGCTGAGGGAGAAACCGGGGGGCCGGCTTCCCGGACCGGCGGCTCGCCCATGGAGCCGGCGGCCGACCCAGCCTCCAGCCCGGGCACCGCCCTGGGGTCGGGAGTTCCCACCGCATCGCTGCCGCCAGGCTCGACGGTCCGTCCGCGGCCCCTTCCCTGTCCTCCTGCTGCAGCCATTGCCATTCTCACCCCGCCCGGGGTTTCCCGGTCCCAGGCGGTCGAGTTCGCCTCCCAGCGGCGCGCCGGGCGCCCGAGGTCACGAAGCAGCCCGTTTCTTCAGTTTCTCCGTAATGTGATCCACCACAACCTTACCATGAAATCGACCGTTCTCGATGAAGACCTCGTTGGTGAACATGCCCGCGACCACCACGCCGGCCAGGTAAACGCCGGCGACATTGCTCTCGTAGCTGTCCTTGTCGATCAGAGGCCGCTGATCTTCGGAATCCAATCGAACCCCGATGGAATGGAAGAACTCCAGATCGGGACGATAGCCTGTCATGGCGAATACGAAGTCGTTGTCCAGGGAGAGGGTCTCTCCCGAGCGATGGCGCAAGAGCAGCCTGCGCTGGGTGATCTCCACCACGGCGGTGTCGAACCGGGCCTTGATCTCCCCGGCCTTGATCCGATTTTCGATATCGGGCTTGATCCAATACTTGATGCTGGAACTCAGTCGGCTCCCCCGGTGGACCAGCGTCACCCGGGCCCCGGCGCGGTAGAGATCCAGGGCGGCCACGGCAGCCGAGTTCTTTCCCCCGATCACCGCCACCTCCATCTCGTAGTAGGGGTGGGCTTCCCTGTAGTAGTGCATCACCTTGGAGAGGTTCTCTCCGGGCACGTTCAGGAAATTGGGAATGTCATAGTACCCGGTGGCCAGCACGATCTTGCGCGCCCGGTAGTCACAGGTCCGGCCATCCCGCCTTTCCGTCCGGACTTGAAAATTGCCGTCCCGGCCTTCCACGCCCAGAACGGTTTCGTAGAGACGCAGCTTCAGCCGGTAGGTATCGGCCACCCGCCGGTAGTATTTCAAGGCCTCCAGTCGAGTCGGCTTCTGGTAGGGAGTCACAAACGGCAGGCCGCCGATTTCCAGCAGTTCCGGGGTGGTGAAGAAGGTCATCTGGAGCGGGAAGTTCTTGATCGAATTGACAATGCACCCCTTCTCGATCACGCGGTAATCCAGTCCCCGTGTTTCCGCCTCGATGGCGCAGGCCAACCCCGTGGGGCCGGCTCCGATGATGATGAGGTCGTGGATTGGAGCCAGCTTGGGAATCATGAGCTTCCAGCAACCGTCCTTGGCGCGCCGAGAGACCGGGATCGAAATCCATGCCCTCGGGCGCGCAGCTAACCCCGGACCACCCGAGTTTCCCGGCCGGTTCGGGCTGAACGCCGCAGGGCCTCGATCACCGCCATGTTACCCAGCGCATCCTCCAAGGGCAAGGACAACGGCCGCCCCTCCAGGATCGAGCGGCTGAAATGGTCCACCTGCAGTCGATAGAGGTCTCCGCCGTTTCGGACCGGCACTTCGCGGGTCTCGCCATCCACTTCCAACCGCAAGGCGCTGTGGGCGGGGTCGGGCTTGAAAGGCGCCGGGACCTGCAGCCGTCCTCGCGAGCCGACGATCTCCAGTTCAAAGTCGCGCGCGGTCTGGAAGCTGCCGCTGAACAGTCCCAGACGCTGACCCGGAAAAACCAGCATTCCTCCGAAAGTCAGATCCACGTCACTCTCCGGGACGCCCAGACTCCGGCCCAGGACCGTCAGGGGTTCTTCTTCCGTCAGGTAGCGCATCACGTGGATGCAGTAGCAGCCCACGTCCATCAGGGCCCCCGCGCCGGGGCTCGGCTTCAGCCGGACGTTGGGCAGGTCGAAGTTGAGCGGAAATCCCAGGGAGGCCCGAATCAGGCGGACATCGCCCACACTCCCCTGGCTGACGAGCTCCTTGGCTTTGGCGGTCTGGGGATGAAAACGATAGGCAAAGGCTTCCATCAAGGATCGGCCGCACTGCCTGGAAACGGCAACCATTTTCCGGCACTCGGCCATGTCCTCCGCCAGAGGCTTCTCGCAGAGAACGTGCTTCCCCGCCTTCAAGGCCCGGATGGTCCAATCGCCGTGCAGCCAGTTGGGCAGAGGGTTATACACCACCTCGACGGCGGGATCGTCCAGGACGGATTCATATCGCCCATAGCTCCTGGAGAAGCCATGCCGGCGGGCGAATCCATCGGCCTTCTTCCGAGTCCGACTGGCGATGGCATAGGGGACGGCCCAGCCGGAATCCCTGATGGCGGGGGCCACGATCTCGGAGATCTGGCCCACTCCCAGGACGGCCCAGTTGAGAGATTTTTTGGACATGGCTTAAAGGCAGTGGTTAGTGGAGAGTGGAGAGTGGATAGTTGTTAGTGATTAGTGGTCAGTGGTTAGCCCGGCCCCCGCCCTGCCGTGCGGATCATTTGAGGGGAAACGGGCCGATTGTTCGTGAAGGCGAACCACGAATGGACACGAATAGGCACGAAGACAGATAGACCTCCTTCAACGACAAGCGGCACCGAAATGCTTCTGCGATTTCGTGCCCTTGGTGTGACGATATCAGGGGGTGAAGGCTTGCTGGGAGCGCGGGCGTCCCGCCCGCACCAAGCCTCCCGCGGCCTCGGCCATCTCCCCCACTTGGATCAACCCGGAACGGCCTCATGGCTGTCGCCTCCGCAAGGGGCTCAACAGCGCCCTTCCTGAAAATCCTTTCCCCCTTCCCGACCTCTGGCAGAGCCCTCTCAAGCCTTCTCCAACCCCTTAGCGGCCCTTCGCCGTTCTTCGTGGCCCTTCGTGGATATCTTTTTGCCTTCGTGGTCCTTCGTGGCCCTTCGTGGATATCTCTTTTTCCCCATGCTTAACCCATCGTTCAAATCACTCTCCACTCTCCACTCTCCACTGCCTTTAATCATTCATCACTCATCACTGTCTTTTTCGATCCGCAGCCGAACGCTGCGGGCGTGGGCGTCGAGATTTTCAGCCAGGGCGAATCGCTCGATGGCCCGATGATGTTTGAGCAGAGCAGCCCGGGTGTACTTGACCAGGTTGGTCCGCTTCACGAAATCGTAAACGCCCAGGGGTGAGGCGAAACGAGCGCTGCCTCCGGTCGGCAGGACGTGGTTGGGCCCCGCAAAGTAGTCGCCGACCGCCTCGCAGGAATCGGGACCGAAGAAGATGGCCCCGCAAGCATCCACCTGCCGGGCCAGAGACTCCGCGTCCCGGGTCAGCAACTCCAGGTGCTCGGGGGCGATGCGGTTGACGATCCCCACCGCCTCCCCGGGTTGACTCACCACCAGGACGGCTCCATAGCGTTCCAGGGCCTTTCGAATGGTCGTCTGCCGGCTCAGTTCCTGAATCTGACGGCTGAGGCTGCTGCGGATGGCTTCAGCCAGATCCCTCGAAAATACGATGGCCAGCGCCACTGCCGCTTCATCGTGCTCCGCCTGGGCCATCAGATCGGCGGCCACAAAGTCAGGACGAGCCGACTCGTCGGCAACCACCACGACTTCAGAAGGGCCGGCAATCTTGTCGATATCGACCCGTCCGAAGACCTGCTTCTTGGCCGCCGACACGTAGGCGTTGCCGGGACCCACGATCTTGTCGACCCTGGGGACGGTTTCGGTTCCGTAGGCCAGGGCAGCGATCGCCTGGGCTCCCCCCACCCCGTAGACCTCCTCCAGTTCCAATTCGGCCAAGGCCGCCGCCACCACCGGGTTGGCCTGGAACCGGGCATAGGGGGTGGTGACCACAATCCGGCCCACCCCCGCAATCTGCGCCGGGATGGCATTCATGAGCAGGCTGGAAGGATAGGCCGCCGCGCCTCCCGGCACATAGAGGCCGACCCTGGGCAGGGGCGTGACCCGTTGCCCCAGCCTGACTCCCTCGGCGCCTTCAAACTCCCAGGACTCCTGACGCTGCCGGCGGTGAAAGTCGGCAATGTTCTCCCTGGCCTGGCGGAGAATCTCTCGCAGTTCGGGATCCACCCGTTTGGCCAGGGAGCGAATCTCCCCGGGGTCGATTCTCAGCGACCCGGGTTCGAAGCCCTCCAGACGCAGGGTCCACTCCCTCAGAGCGGCATCTCCCCTTTCCCGCACCGAAGCCAGGATGGCGGCAACGCGCGCTTCCAGGGCCCCGTTCGCCTGCGTGCCTCGCGAACTCACCTTTTCCAGGTATGCGCTGGCCTCCGGACTGGGCCAATGGTAACTCGGAATCATCGGTTGGAAGCTCCAAACCCCCGCTTCCCACCGGGGGTCGCACTTTCGAGGCGTGTTTCTTTTGGTTTTTCTTCGTGTCCCTTCGTGGTCCTTCGTGGTCCTTCGTGCCCCTTCGTGGATTGAGAACCCACGTTTCCTTCCATTGGTGAGAAATGCGCACTATCACCGGGGGACGGCGTCGGCCAGCCGTTGGATGAGACGGCTCACCGCCTGGCGTTTCACCTGATAGCTGGCCCGGTTGACGATCAGCCGGGCCGAGACATCGCAGATCGGTTCGATGATTTCCAGCCCGTTGTCGGCCAGGGTGCGTCCGCTGGCGACCAGATCGACGATCCGTTCCGAGAGTCCCAGCCTGGGAGCCAATTCAACGCTTCCGGACAGGGTGATGATCTCGACCGGGACGCCCTGCCGGGTAAAGTGCTCGGTGGTGATCCGGGGATACTTGGTGGCGATGCGAACGGCAGACAGCTCACGGTAGTTCTTGCGAGCCGTGCTCCTGGGGCCGGCTACAGCCAGGACGCATCGGCCGATCCCCAGGTCCAGCGGTTGATGCACGTCGGCCTCCGATTCCAGCAACACGTCCCATCCGGCAATGCCCAGGTCGGCGACGCCATACTCCACGTAGGTAGGGACATCCACCGGTTTCAGCATAAAAAACTGAACACATCCGCTCCTGTCCCGAAAGATGAGCTTTCTGGAACCCGCCTCGGAAGCGTCCAACTCGAGGCCGGCCCGTCCCAGCAACTCCAGGGTCCCGTCCTGCAGCCTGCCCTTGGAAAGGGCCACCGAGAGGATCTCCTCAGATGTCATCGTTTTGCTCATCTGCTCATCGTAGCTTCAACGGCAGGGCCATCAACCGCTCCAGGAAGAAAGTAAACCCGACCGAAGGGAAATCGCAGCCGAAGTTCTTCAAGAGGTTATCGTAGCGGCCGCCGCTGCCGACCTCGAATCCCAACCCCGGCACGTAGATCTTGAAGATGATGCCGGTGTAGTAATCCAGACCCCTGACCTCGCTCAGGTCGATGGTCAGGTGTTCGGTGAGCTTGCGCCGCTTCAGCTCGGCGTAGAGGCCCGCCAGATTGTCCAGGGCCGACAGGGACTTTTCATTGGAAACCAGCCGCCGGGCGGCGTCGATGGTTTCGGCGTTGCCGGTGAGGTGAAGCAGGGCGTGCAACACCTTGCGCTGCCTGGGGGGAAGCTGCAGGCGCTCCATTTCCCCCTGAAGTCCCACGGGATCCTTCAGGTCGATGAGCTTCCTGATTCTGGAGAGGTCCTGGGCCGAGAGCCCGACTCGTTCGACCAGACCCGCGAAGAAGCCCATCTCGCCCAGGTTGAACTGAAAGCGGGCGATGCCCACTCGCTGCAGGGCTTCCATGGCGACCTGGATGACCTCGGCGTCGCAGGCGATCCTTTCGCCGCCGATGTTCTCGATTCCAAGCTGGAAGGACTCGCGCTGCCTCCCCCCCCTGGGGGCTTCGTAGCGCAGGACGTCGCCGCAATAGCAGAGCCTCAAGGGCTTGGGCCGATCCTGCAGGCGGGTGGCCACGGTCTTGGCCACCAGGGAGGTGAATTCGGGGCGCAGGGCCAGCAGATTGCCCTCCCGGTCGACAAAGCGATAGAGCGCCTCCTCCAACTCCGCCCCCATCCCTTTGGAAAAGACATCGTAGTAGTCGAAGATCGGGGGGATGATCTCCTGGTATTTCCAACGGCTGAAGACGGAAAAGACGAGCCGCTCCAGCCGCCGGCGGCGTTTCACCGCCGGTCCGAACAGCACCTGTGTGCCCAGTGGAACCTGAGTCAGGGTCTTCATCGTCCTGGTTGCCGGGGGTCGCCGCCGGCCTGGAGCTTTCGGGAACCCTGCGGGTGGTCCTCAGCTCCCGCGGATGCTCCTTCCCCGGTTGTCGATTTTCAGCTCGAGCGGACGGCAAGCGATGCCGTGGCTGTTGAAAATAGCTTGGACCCGCCCGAAAACTTCCTGGCCGTCCCCTTGAACGAAGGCCGCCACGCTGGGGCCCGCTCCGCTCAGGCTGACGCCCAGCAGGCCAGGGACCTCTCTCTCATTCAGCTCCAGGATCTGCTGCAGTCCCGGAATCAGAGGCGCCCGGTAGGGTTGATGCACCCTGTCGCGCAGCGATTCCCGCAAGAACTGGAACTGCCCCCCCATCAGAGCCGCCACCGTCAGAGCGCTGCGCTGCAAGTTAAAGACCACGTCGCTCACCTCAAGCTTGTCAGGAATGACAGCCCTGGCCTGGCTGGTAGGCAACTGGATATCGGGAACCACCAGCAGGACCTTCAGTGTCTCCGCGACCTCGGTCCGAAAGAAGGATACCCTCCCCCGTTCGTCGACGCAGCTAATGGTAAAGCCACCGAAACGGGCGGCGGTAATGTTGTCCGGATGGGTTTCGAACTCCAGGGCGTAGCGGAAAAACGTCTCTTGAGCCAGTTCCCTCTCCACCAGGGCTTCGTAGGTTCCCAGAGCAGCCACAATGGCCGCCGCGCTGCTGCCCAGCCCGCGGGCCAGCGGTATGGCGTTATTCACCTCCAACCTCAGGGGAGGCAAGGTCCGTCCTTCGCCCTGAAAGACCCGCCGGATGACCCTCCACATCAGGTTCTCGCGGATGCTGAGCAGTTCCCGGGCACCTTCCCCCTCCATGTGGATCTCCGAGGACCCGCGGGGGGACTCCTGCACCTGAACCTTGAGGTAAAGACCCAGCGCCAGTCCCAGAGAGTCGAAACCGGCCCCCAGATTGGTGGAACTAGCCGGAACCTGAATGGAGTAGACGGCACCCACGGCATATGATCCTTGTTCGAAACAACTCCGCTTCAGACAGTGGAGAGTGGAGAGTGGAGAGTGGAGAGTGATTTTATCGACACGTTAAGCATCTTGTCGCTCTCGGCGCGATGCTTCAATGAGTGCAACCAGGTCAAAAGGCGCTTGCCTGCTCCCGGAACCTGCACTTGTCTGAAACAACCCTGTTTCACCCTCGGATGATCTGCCCGGCAGGGCAGGGGCCCCACTTGTCTGAAACAACCCTGTTTCACCCTCGGATGATCTGCCCGGCAGGGCAGGGGCCCCACTTGTCTGAAACAACCCCCTGCGCCGGGTGGCTGGAAACCGGTTCAACGTCAAGCACGGGTAGATTTTTAATTCACATGGATGCACAGGATGCACAGGATTTTTTCCGGAGACGGCTGGCTTGCAGTCCTGGACATCCCCAAATCCGCACGCGATCATCGCCGGAGTCAGCGTTTCGTGCAGCAGCCTCTGGTCCTAATTATCCTGTGCATCCTGTGCATCCATGTTCAATTTATAGTCCTTCTCGATTGATCTTCCCCGTGGCGAGCCTTGGCTGTGCCCAACGCCCCGATTCCCAGTCAGCGTCCCGTGCAGCGGCCTCTGGTCCTATTCATCCTGTCCCTTGGGTTGCCGCTCAGTTTCCCTGCGATGCGGCAGCCGGTCGATCCGGGTGAAGGAGAGGGCCGAGACTGCGAGAGGCTTTGGGGCGGGCGGGACGCCCGCGCTCCCGGGGGGCTTTCATCCCGTAACGTCGTCGCACCCAAGGAGGTCCATCGTTCTTCGTGTCTATTCGTGTTCATTCGTGGTTCGTCTTTATTGAATGATCAGCCGTTTCTCCTCCTATGCTCCGCACGGCAGCGAGAAACTCCACTCTCCACTCTTCACTCTCCACTCAATCGACCTGTCCCGACGCCAAATGGCTCAAGGCGACTTCCCGCATCCCCTGCAAGGGCGCCTCGCGTCCGGTCCACAGAAAGCACTGCCTGGCGGCTTGTCCGACAAACATTTCCAGGCCGCTCACGACCCGGGCCCGCTTTCGAGCCTCCCGAAGCAGTCGGGTCTCCAGAGGATTGTAGACCATATCGAACACCGTTCCGTACCTCAGTCCCTCCCCGGCAACCGGACTCTCCCGGCTGGCGGGGGACATGCCCACCGGAGTGGCGTTGATCAGGAGATCGCCGCCGTAACGGCTGGAACGGTCCAGGGAATCCGCCTCAAACCCGAAGTCCGCGGCCAGCTTTTCGGCTCTGGACCGATTCCGGGCCAGGACGGTGACGCGCCACCGGGCTTCCTTCAACACGGCGGCGGCGGAGCGGGCGGCGCCGCCGGCTCCGAGCAGGACGGCCAGGCCAGGCGAGCCGTCCAGGCAGCCGCGCAACGCGTGTCGAACTCCGTCCAGGTCGGTATTGTAAGCCCGCAGGCCGTTCCCGCGCCGGACCAGCGTGTTGGTGGCTCCGCTCTCTTCCACGCTCCGGTGCCGGGCCCCCACGTACTTCAGCACGGCGACCTTGTGCGGAATGGTGACGCTGAGCCCGCCGAAGCATTGCAGATAGGGCGCGAACGGCTCCAGGCGGGGCGTGGGCAGGGGCAGGTAGCGACAATTCAGCCCGAGCTGCCGGAAGGCGTAGTTGTGCACCTGCGGAGACAGGGAGTGACCGATGGGATGGCCGATCACACCAAAAAAAAGGGTGTCGGGGTCAATGGTGTTCACGCGGTAGACGCATTTCAGGTCCCGCGAGGTCAGTTGCCCGGGGGCCGTCTCCTGGCCTGCACGAGTGGAGGCGTAGGTCAGCATGGCTCCCCGGCTGGGCGCCACCAGTCGGGAATAAGCGCCCAACTCCCCCATGGCCACCGCAATGATGGGGAGGCCCTGCCGCCTGGCCCGCGAGACCAGTTCAAGCAAACGAAGGTTGTCGGCAAAACCGCCCGCCAGGGTGGCGATCTTCACCACGTCGGCCTTGACCGCCAGAATCCGCTGGAAAATGGACTGGAGATCGGCGGGAGTTTCCCTGAAATCATGGTAAGACCCGATCAACCTCCCAGACCCCTCCCTGATCTTTTTCAGTTGAGGGGGCCGAAGGGCCTCCAGTGTCTCCACCTCGATATCCAGAAAAGAGAACCCCGCACCGCCGATCCTCCCCAGCATCTCCAACTGTTCGGCTGCTCCCCCCTCGAACCTTCCTCCAAACGGTTTTCTGCGCAGCGTCGCAATGACCGGCACGCCCGCCAGGGCCACCCAGCGCTGCATCCGCTCCAGGGTCAGTTGAGAGGGATCCAGAAAATCGAGGCGAAATTCCAGCAGGTCCGAATCCTGGCGACTCCTCAGAACGGCCCTTTCAAAGTCGCCCGCGGCACACTCCCGGATGACGGTGCAGATTTTTCCGTTGGGAGATGGGGACATTGGGGGTGGCGCGAGGCCGGTAGCGCTTGTCGGGGGTGACGAGCCCGCATTTCTCACCGGGTCGCTGGATACATCCTGCAAAGGCCGTTTGTTTTCAACAGCTTTTTGGTGCTATTTGGACGGTTTGCAGTTACACGCGGTGCTGGGCGAGAAATGCGCGCTAGAGAGCAGCGTTCAGCGTGTTCCGGTACGGGAACGGAACTCAAGCCGCGAGTTTAGCATAAGCCTTTTCCCCCTGCCAAGCGCACCGCTCTCCCGGGGTGCACGACACGATTCTGAGAGCGGTTTGGGAGCCGTGTGATTTCAGGTGCTGGGTGTAGGTATGGCATTCTAAAGAAAGAGCGGAGGATGAATGGGTATCTGATAGTGTAGTATACTATCAGTCAAGGAGGTTCCCCATGACTCTTTCAAGCGACATCCCTACCTTGACGACCCAACGCGATCAGGCGCGCCGCCAGTTGGCCGAGATCGGCGACTTGCGGCCCGGCTCGCTGGTACCCAATTACCGCAAATGCGGCAAGCCAAATTGTCATTGCGCCGCCGAAGGGTCCCGGGGCCATGGGCCCCACTGGATCCTAACGCACAAGGTCCAGGGCAAGACACGGACCCGCACCATTCCCTCCTCCGAGGTCGAGACCACCCGCGCTCACATCGCGGAATGCCGGCGACTGCGGCGCTTGGTCGGGGAATTGGTGGAGGTCAGCGAGCAGCTGTGTCAGGCTCGGATGGCACAGAGCCGTTCGGAGGCCAGGGAGGGGGAAGAGCGAAAAAAAAAGCCTGCGCGGAGGACTTCGCCCAGGCGATCGAAGCGGAACTGGAACGGTTGATGGGCCCGGGCGGTGCCGACAGGCTCGACTTCGAAGCCTTGGAAACCGGCTTGCGCCGGCGGATGCTGGAGTTTGGGGCACAGTTGGCGGCCCGGCGGATCAACCAGGACCACTCGGACCGGGTCGGCCTGCGCCAGCCTTGCGACTGCGGGGGTGAGGCGGACTATGCGGGACGCTCGGCGAAGACGTTCGAGACGGTGCTGGGCCCGCTGAGGCTGGAACGGGCCTACTACCACTGTAAAGGGTGCGGCCATGGGTTTTTCCCCCGGGACCGGCAGCTGGGGATGGAAGGGACCTCATTGTCTCCGGGCGTGGTGAGGATGACGGGCTCGGCGGCCGCTCGGGTCAGCTTTGCCGAAGCGAGCGCCCTGGTGTCGGAGTTGGCCGGAGTGCGGGTGGGGGCGAAGCAGGTGGAGCGTGCGGCCAAGGCCCTGGGGCGCGAGATCGCCGCTGCCGAGGGGGAGGAAGGGGGGGGCGAGCGGGAGCCGGCCACGGCTGCGACGATGTATCTAGGCATGGACGGGACCGGTGTCCCGGTGCGCAAGGCGGAGGTGGCCGGCAGGGCGGGCAAGCAGCCCGACGGCTCCGCCAAGACGCGGGAAGTCAAGCTGGTACTGGTGTGGACGGCCGAGAGGCGCGACTGCAAGACGGGCTCCCCCGAGCGGGATGCGGGCTCGGTCAGCGGCTCGGCGGCGATCGAGAGCGCCGCCAGCAAGGACACCGATCCGGAACCGTCAGTGTTTGCTCGGCGCGTACGCCGGGAAGCGGAGCGACGAGGCTTTTCCGTGGCCCGACGCCGCGTCGTGCTGGGGGACGGTGCCGCCTGGATCTGGCGCGTGGCGGATGAAGAGTTTCCGGGAGCGATTCAGATCGTCGACCTCTATCATGCGATGCAGCATCTGTGGACCGTCTCGAAGGCCCTCCACTGGGGCGACCCGGATCGCATCGCCCCCTGGGCCGAGACCCGTTGCAGCGAACTGGAACAGGGCCGCCTCGATGATCTGCTGGGAGTCCTGCAATCCCTCTCCTCCTGTCAGGAGGCGCGCCAGTGTGTCGAGTATGTGGAAAGGAATCGGGACCGGATGCGGTATCGGGACTTCCGCGCTGCCGGCCTGTGCATCGGTTCCGGTGTGGTCGAGGCCGGCTGCAAGACCATCGTCGGCAACCGGCTCAAGCGGGCCGGGATGCATTGGACCGTCGCCGGCGCCAACGACATCCTCGCTCTGCGCTGCTGCCTGCTGAACGGGCACTACGAGGAGTTCTGGGAATATCGATCAACCTTGAACTCCAAGGCAATCTCAGAATCCTGACGTGCACCCGCTCTCCCGGGAAGGGAGTGAAGGAACCGCTTCCCCCGCGTGTGAACCGCACGCCCCCAGTCCCGCGCACGAGGCCGGAGGCATCGGTCCATTCCGAACCACCCGATCCCCAGCCGGTCAGCGGACCGGGCTCCCTCCCTCCCGAAAAACCGTCGCGGTAAACCTCTCCACCGTGGCGCCGCTCTTCCAGGCCTGAAGGGACAGGCCTGCTTTCAGGCAGGTCTGCTCCAGAAACTGCTCCGGGGTCCAACCGTGCTCCACGGCGACCTTGGGCAGCAGGAGGCCGCGGCGGGCCCCCTGGCTGATCAGCAGACCGTGGGTCCCCACCTGGATGTCGGAAGCGCTCCTGGCCTCATCCAGCCCCGAGAGTACCGAGAGTTCGATTTCAGTGTCGGGCAAGTCCGTCAGGTTCAGCGGCCGAAAGCGGCCGTCTTCGACCGCGGCAGACACGGCGCACTCCGCCACGGCCCGGTAGAGGGGCGTCAAGGCCCAGACGTAACCGACGCATCCGCGCAGGCGCCCTCTGAGGTAGAGCGTGACAAAGGCGCCCCGCTTTTGGAGAAGTTCCCGAGCGGAGGGCGGGTCGGGAGCAGGCCGCACCCCCGACCGCAGGTAGCCTGCAATCGTCGAGCGGGCGGCCTTGAGGAGATAGTCCCGCGCGGCACTACTGAGTTGGCACATCGCTCTGGCTTTTTTTCAGGAGGACGGGTTTCTCACTTCGACTCGCCTGGCCGCGGATGCCGACCGCCTTCCAGAATTTACGAAAATAGTCGACGGCCGAGGCCAGGGCGAAGATGACCGTCAGCCAGAGTGCGGCCAGGCTGAGCGGCTCCAACCAGGAGAAGAGGTTGCTCAGAATGATCAGGGTGACGGCCAGCACCTGCGAGACCATCTTGATTTTCCCCAGCTCGGAGGCATCGATGTTGAATCCCTGGTTGGCCGCGATGCTGCGGAGACCTGAGATGGCCAGCTCCCGCCCGACAATGATCACCACCATCCAGGCGGGCGCCCAACCGAGCTCCACCAGCGAGATGAATGCGGCCGATATCAACAGCTTGTCGGCTATCGGGTCCAGGAGCATGCCGAGCGTGGTCACCTGCCGGCGCCGGCGCGCCAGGTAGCCGTCGAAGTAGTCGGTGATGGAGGCGCCGAGAAAGATCAACGTGGCCAGGATGATGGAGAGGCTTTCGACCTGCTGTTCCGGGTTGTAAACACGGGTGAGAAGAACAACGACCAGAAGAGGGACCGCGAAGATTCGGGACAGCGTCAGCAAATTCGGAAGGTTCATTCAGGAAGTCTGATTTCTTTTGAGGCAGAATTCAACCGGAAACATGGATAGACAGGATAAACAGGATCTCCTGGTAGTTCATCCTGTCGATCCTGTTGATCCATGTGAGGCAATTTCGGATTGTAGGTTTGGATTTGAGGCAAATTAAGTCGCGATAACTTCCCAATCAACCATCAACCATTCACTAATCAGACCCTTCGTGCCCCTTGGTGGTTCTTCGTGCCCCTTCGTGGATATCTTTTTTTGTCTCTTCGTGGATATTTTTATTCCCCGGCTTGTCGGTCTGAGGCACGGCCTCGCTAGAAGCGTATGGCGGCGCGTACCCGGATCGCATGGATCACACGCGCGGCGGCGCGCACCCGGCGTTCGGTCTCCAGGCTCAGGTTGCCCAAGCGGCCCACGGCCATCCGCCCACCCAGCCGGTAGCGCTGCCCTTGCCCGCGGGCCACGCCCACGGCTCCGTAGGGAGTCAGCACGCCCCGCCCCCGAAAGGCCGCGAATCCATAGCCGAACTGGGTATCCAGGCGCGTTCCCGGGGCGCCCAGCATGTCCGGGTCGGCGGAGCTGATCTCCCAGAGGCGCTGCATGCCGCTGGTGGTATCCCCCCAGGACGGCGCCACGCTCACCGATGGTCCGTATTTGGCGGAACGAGGGGCGTAGCGGACCCTGGCGCCGAAGCCCCATTCCTTTCGCGCGCCCTCGTGGACGGCCAGCCAGCGGCCGTAGCCCTCGGTGCTCCACCCCGCCGCCGGATTCCGGTAGCGCAGGCCGCCGCCGACTTCCAGGCCGGCGCCGGTCTCTCCGTCACCGCCGTCATGGCGCACACCCAGCTCTCCCCAGGGGGTGAGCGAACCGCCGCCGGAAAACCGGTAATCATGGCTGGCCTCGGTGCTCAACCGCAGCCGGCTCAGGCCGGTCGTCATCGCCTCGAACAATCCCCCGTCCCCCGCGGCGTCGAGTCGCGCCAGCGCCGCCTCGCCCTTCAGCCTCAGACTGGTCGACTCGTAGGCCAGGATGCGGCCGCTGACGCCTATTAAACCGGAGTCCAGTATCGCCCCGCTGGTCCGGGGATCCCCGACGACCTCGTCGGTGATGCGGATTTCCCCGCGGGCGTGACCGACCGTCGCCCAAATATCCAGGTCGGGCGAGGCCGACCAGGCCAGATAGGGATGGACACCCGTCATCCCCAGGTCGTAGGCGCCGCCCCCCACGTCGGCGCCGGACGCGTAGTATTCGAACGCTCCCGTCGACCGGGAGATGGACAACCCAGCCAGCAGGTTGGAACCGAGCTTCACGTCGGCTCCGACGTGCACGCCCAAGACCCCGCCGTTCCAGTTGACTGCGCCCTCCCGGCCGCCTCCGGACAGGTTGCTGTAGTCTCCGCAGCCCCATGCCGCGAAACGCCCCCCACCGCCGTCGTCTTCCTTGGAGGGAATCAGGAAGGACGGATCGCCGAGCACCTGCTCCAGGGGCAGCGGCTCGCCGCCCGTCCGGGTCCATCCGCTGGAAGTCGGCACCAGGTAGGGCGACAGGTGGATGATCGGCTCCTCCGCCCCCCGGGGGGAGACGCCCGAGATCACCTGATCCATGCGACACCTGACAGCGCTGTAAGCCAGCGCCCTTCCGATCTCCGGCAGGACGGTCCGGTTCACCAGCCCAATGCGCCGCTCGGCGTCGTCGGTGATGGTTCCCACCCCCGTGTCGTCGTCCAGGGTGGTCCCCACCGGATCGCTCAATTCCACCCTGAACTGCTCGCTGCCTTCCACCACCTCGTCAGCCAGCGTCCCCACCGTGATCGCACCGCTGGTTTCCCCCGGCCGGAAGCTGAGCGTGCCCGAGGCCGCCGTGTAGTCCGAGCCCGCCAGCGCCGTCCCGTCCACCGTGCGGTAGCTCACCGTCACCACCCGCCCGCTCACCGCGCTCAGCCGCACCGGGAATTCCGCTGTACCCCCTTCAACCACTGCCGACGCGTCGTCGATCGCCACCCCCGGCGGTTCGTCGTCGTCGGTGATCGTCCCCGCTCCCGTCCCGTCCGTCACCGTCGCCCCCGAGGCTTCGCCCAACTCCACCGTAAACCTTTCTTCCGCCTCCGAGATTGCGTCGTCCAGCACAGCCACCTCGATGCTCTGGGCCGTCTCTCCGGGTTGGAAGCTGAGCGTGCCCGAGGCCGCCGTGTAGTCCGAGCCCGCCAGCGCCGTCCCGTCCACCGTGCGGTAGCTGACCGTCACCACCCGCCCGCTCACTGCGCTCAGTCGCACCGGGAATTCCGCCGTTTTGCCTTCACCCACCGGCGGCGCGTCGCCGATCGCCAGCCCCGGAGGTTCGTCGTCGTCGGTGATGGTCCCCTCCCCGGTGTCGTCCTCCAGACTGGCCCCCTCCGGGTTGCTCAGGACCACCGTGAAGCCCTCCTCCGCCTCCGAGATTGCATCGTCCAGCACAGCCACCTCGATGCTCTGGGCCGTCTCTCCGGGTTGGAAAGTGAGCGTGCCCGAGGCCGCCGTGTAGTCCGAACCCGCTTCCGCCGTGCCGTCCACCGTCTCGAAGTCCACCGTCACCGCCAAGCCGCTCAACGCGCTCAGTCGTACCACGAACTCCGCTGTACCCCCTTCAACCACCGGCGGCGCGTCGTCGATCGCCAGCTCCGGCGGTTCGTCGTCGTCGGTGATGGTCCCCTCCCCGGTGTCGTCCTCCAGACTGGCCCCCTCCGGGTTGCTCAGGACCACCGTGAAGCCCTCCTCCGCCTCCGAGATTGCGTCGTCCAGCACAGCCACCTCGATGCTCTGGGCCGTCTCTCCGGGTTGGAAAGTGAGCGTGCCCGAGGCCGCCGTGTAGTCCGAGCCCGCCTTCGCCGTGCCGTCCACCGTCTCGAAGTCCACCGTCACCGCCACGCCGCTCACCGCGCTCAGTCGTACCACGAACTCCGCCGTGCCCCCTTCGACCACCGGCGGCGCGTCGTCGATGGCCAGCTCCGGCGGCTGGTCGTCGTCGGTGATGGTCCCCTTTCCGGTGTCATCGTCCAGACTGGCCCCCTCCGGGTTGCTCAGGACCACCGTGAAGCCCTCCTCCGCCTCTCGGGCAGTATCCTCCAGGGTCGCCACCGAAATGGTCTTGGCTGTTTCTCCCGCCGTGAAGGTCAGCGTCCCCGAGGCCGCCGTGTAGTCCGAGCCCGCCTTCGCCGTCCCGTCCACCGTCTCGAAGTCCACCGTCACAGCCACGCCGCTCACCGCGCTCAAACGCACCACGAACTCCGCCGTACTCCCCTCGACCACTGCCGGCGCGTCGTCGATCGCCAGCTCCGGAGGTTGGTCGTCGTCGGTGATGGTCCCCTTTCCGGTGTCATCGTCCAGACTGGCCCCCTCCGGGTTGCTCAGGACCACCGTGAAGCCCTCCTCCGCCTCTCGGGCAGTGTCCTCCAGGGTCGCCACCGAAATGGTCTTGGCTGTTTCTCCCGCCGTGAAGGTCAGCGTCCCCGAGGCCGCCGTGTAGTCCGAGCCCGCCTTCGCCGTCCCGTCCACCGTCTCGAAGTCCACCGTCACAGCCACGCCGCTCACCGCGCTCAAACGCACCACGAACTCCGCCGTACTCCCCTCGACCACTGCCGGCGCGTCGTCGATCGCCAGCTCCGGAGGTTGGTCGTCGTCGGTGATGGTCCCCTTTCCGGTGTCATCGTCCAGACTGGCCCCCTCCGGGTTGCTCAGGACCACCGTGAAGCCCTCCTCCGCCTCTCGGGCAGTGTCCTCCAGGGTCGCCACCGAAATGGTCTTGGCTGTTTCTCCCGCCGTGAAGGTCAGCGTCCCCGAGGCCGCCGTGTAGTCCGAGCCCGCCTTCGCCGTCCCGTCCACCGTCTCGAAGTCCACCGTCACAGCCACGCCGCTCACCGCGCTCAGTCGCACCACGAACTCCGCCGTGCCCCCTTCGACCACCGGCGGCGCATCGTCGATCGCCAGCTCTAGCGGCTGGTCGTTGTCGATGATCGTCCCCTCCCCGGTGTCGTCCTCCAGCCCGGCCCCCTCCGGGTTGCTCAGGACCACCGTGAAGCCTTCCTCCGCCTCCGGAACCGTGTCGTCCAGGGTCACCACCGAGATCGTCTGCACTAACTGTCCCGCCGTGAAGGTCAGTGTCCCCGAGGCCGCCGTGTAGTCCGAACCTGCCTTGGCGGTTCCGTCCACCGTCTCGAAGTCCACCGTCACCGCCACGCCGCTCACCGCGCTCAAACGCACCACGAACTCCGCCGTGCCCCCTTCGACCACCGGCGGCGCGTCGTCGATCGCCAGCTCCAGCGGCTGGTCGTCGTCGGTGATCGTCCCCTCCCCGGTGTCGTCCCCCAGCCCGGCCCCCTCCGGGTTGCTCAGGACCACCGTGAAGCCTTCCTCCGCCTCCGGAACCGTGTCGTCCAGGGTCGCCACCGAGATCGTCCGGGTTGTTTCTCCCGCCGTGAAGGTCAGCCTGCCCGAGGCCGCCGTGTAGTCCGAGCCCGCCTTCGCCGTCCCGTCCACCGTCTCGAAGTCCACCGTCACCGCCACGCCGCTCACCGCGCTCAGTCGCACCACGAACTCCGCCGTGCCCCCTTCGACCACCGGCGGCGCATCGTCGATGGCCAGCTCCAGCGGCTGGTCGTTGTCGATGATCGTCCCTTCCCCGGTGTCGTCGTTCAGCCTGGCCCCCAAGGGGCTGCTCAGGGTCACCGTGAAGCGTTCCTCCGACTCCTGCTCACTGTCGTCTGTGGTCGGCACCGATATCGTCATCATTGTCTCCCCTGCCGAAAAGGTCAGCGTCCCCATCGTTGCCCTGTAGTCCGAGTCCTCCACCGCCGTGTCGCCCGCCGTGGCATAGTCCACCGTTACCGTCTGGGTGGCGGCCGGGATCAACCTCACCTCGAACTCGGCCGTTTCCCCCTCCTGGACCAAGGCGTTTCCGATAGAGAGCTCCGGCATGGTGGGGCCGCCGTCGTTGTCGGTGATGGTCCCTTCCCCCGTGTCGTCGTTCAGCCCGGCCCCCGAGGGGTTGCTCAGGGTCACCGTGAAGCGTTCCTCCGACTCCTGCTCACTGTCGTCTGCGGTCGGCACCGAGATCGTCATCATTGTCTGCCCCGCCGAAAAGGTCAGCGTCCCCGATTCCGAGGTGTAGTCGGCGCCCGCCACTGCCGTGTCGTCCGCCGTAGCATAGGCCACCGTTACCGTCTGGGCGGCAGCCGGACTCAACCTCACCTCGAACTGGGCCGTTTCCCCTTCCTCGACCAAAGCGTTTCCGATGGAGAGCTCCGGCAGTTCATCGTCGGTGATCGTCCCCACCCCGGTGTCGTCCTCCAGCCCGGCCCCCTCCGGGTTGCTCAGAACTACCGTGAAGCCCTCCTCCGCCTCCGAGATTGCGTCGTCCAGGGTCGCCACCTCGATGGTCTGGGCCGTCTCTCCGGGTTGGAAAGTGATCGCGCCCGAGGCCGCCGTGTAGTCCGAGCCTGCCAGCGCCGTCCCGTCCACCGTCTCGTAGTCCACCGTCACCGCCACGCCGCTCACCGTGCTCAGTCGTACCACGAACTCCGCCGTGCCCCCTTCCACCACCGCCGGCGCGTCGTCGATCGCCAACTCCGGCGGTTCGTCGTTGTCGGTGATCGTCCCCTCCCCGGTGGCGTCCTCCAGCCCGGCCCCCTCCGGGTTGCTCAGAACCACCGTGAAGCCCTCCTCCCCCTCCGAGATTGCGTCGTCCAGCACAGCCACCTCGATGGTCTGGGCCGTCTCTCCGGGTTGGAAAGTGATCGCGCCCGAGGCCGCCGTGTAGTCCGAGCCTGCCAGCGCCGTCCCGTCCACCGTCTGGTAGTCCACCGTCACCGCCACGCCGCTCACCGTGCTCAGTCGTACCACGAACTCCGCCGTGCCCCCTTCCACCACCGCCGGCGCGTCGTCGATCGCCAGCTCCAGCGGCTGGTCGTTGTCGATGATCGTCCCTTCCCCGGTGGCGTCGTTCAGCCCGGCCCCCGAGGGGTTGCTCAGAACCACCGTGAAGCCTTCCTCAGACTCCTGCTCGCTGTCGTCTGTGGTCGGCACCGATATCGTCATCATTGTCTCCCCTGCCGTAAACGTCAGCGTCCCCGAACTTTCCGTGTAGTCGCCGGTCGCCTCTGCGGTCCCGTCCACCGTCTCGTAGTCCACCGTCACCGCCACGCCGCTCACCGCGCTCAGTCGTACCACGAACTCGGCCGTGCCCCCTTCCACCACCGCCGGCGCGTCGTCGATGGCCAGCGCAGGCGGATGGTCGTTGTCGGTGATCGTCCCTTCCCCGGTGTCGTCGTTCAGCCTGGCCCCCAAGGGGTTGCTCAGGGTCACCGTGAAGCGTTCCTCAGACTCCTGCTCACTGTCGTCCAGGGTCGTCACCGAAATGGTTTGGACGGTCTCTCCCTCCATGAAGGTTAGCGTCCCCGATTCCGAGCTGTAGTCGGCGGGCGCCAACGCCGTGCCGTTCACCGTCTGGTAGGCCACCGTTACCGTCTGGGTGGTGGCCGGGATCAACCGCACCTCGAACTCGGCCGTTTCCCCCTCCTCGACCAGGGTGTTTCCAATGGAGAGCTCCGGCATGGCGGGGCCGCCGTCGTTGTCGGTGATGGTCCCTTCCCCGGTGTCGTCGTTCAGCCTGGCCCCCGACGGGTTGCTCAAGGTCACCGTGAAGCGTTCCTCAGACTCCTGCTCGTTGTCGTCCAGGGTCGTCACCGGGATCGTCATCATCGTCTGCCCTGCCGTAAACGTCAGCGTCCCCGATCTCTCCGTGTAGTCCGAACCCGCCTCCGCCGTGTCGTCCGCCGTGGCATAGGCCACCGTTACCGTCTGGGCGCCGCCCCGACTCAACCTCACCTCGAACTGGGCCGTTTCCCCCTCCTCGACCAAGGCGTTTCCGATGGAAAGCTCCGGCAGTTCATCGTCGGTGATCGTTCCCACCCCGGTGTCGTCCTCCAGCCCGGCCCCCGACGGGTTGCTCAAGACCACCGTGAAGCCCTCCTCCGCCTCCGGCACCGTGTCGTCCAGGGTCGGCACCGAGATGGTCTGGGTTGTTTCGCCCACCGTGAAGGTCAGACTGCCCGAGGCCGCCGTGTAGTCGGAACCCGCCTTCGCAGTCCCGTCCACCGTCTCGTAGTCCACCGTCACCGCCACGCCAATCACCAAGCTCAATCGCACCAGGAACTCGGCCGTGCCCCCCTCCTCGACCGACGCATCTCCGATGGACAGGACGACCGGAATGAGGCCGCCTCCGCCGCCGCCTCCGCCGCCACCACCTCCGCCGCCACCTCCGCCGCCACCTCCGCCACCACCTCCGCCACCGTCGTTGTCGGTGATGGTCCCTTCCCCGGTGTCGTCGTTCAGCCTGGCTCCTCCGGTGGGGCTGCTCAGGTTCACCGTGAAGCGTTCCTCGGATTCCTGTTCAGAGTCGTCGATGGTCGTCACCGAGATGGTCATCATCATCTGTCCCGCCGTGAAGGTCAGCGTCCCCGATTCCGAGTTATAGTCGACGTCCTCCTCCGCCGTATCGCCCACCGTGGCATAGGCCACCGTCACCGTCTGGTTGGCGGCCGGGTTCAACCGCACCTCGAACCGGGCCGTGCCGCCTTCCTGCACCGACGCGTTTCCGATGGAGAGCTCGGGCATGGTGGGGCCGCCGTCGTTGTCGGTGATGGTTCCTTCTCCCATGGCGTCAACCAGTCTGGCTCCCAAGGGACTGGTCAGGCTTACCATGAAGCGCTCCTCAGACTCCGGGTCGCTGTCGTCGAGGGTCGTCACCGGGATGGTCATCGTCGTCTGTCCGGGGTTGAAGGTCAGCGTCCCCGAGTCCGAGGTGTAGTCGCCGGGTGCCATTGCCGCATGGCTTCCCGTGCCGTCCGCCGTGGCATAGGCCACCGTCACCGTCCGATCGCTGGCCGGGCTCAACCTCACCTCGAACCGGGCCGTTCCGCCTTCGACTACCGACGGCGCGTTTCCGATGGAGAGCTCCGGCAGGTCGTCATCCGTGATCGTCCCCCTCCCGGCAGCGATGTCCAGGGTGGCCTTCGACGGATTGCTCAGGGTCAGGGTGAATCGTTCCTCCGGTTCGTGGAAGGCGTCGTCAATGGTGTCGACCGAGATTGTCTTCGTGATTTCGCCCGCCGTGAAAGTCAGCCTTCCCGATTTCGACTCGTAGTCCGTCCCTGCCACGGCCGTATCATTCGCGGTCGCGAACGCCACCGTCACCGTCTGGCTGCTGGGTGGCTCCAACGTCACCTCGAACTCGGCCGTTTCCCCCTCCTCGACCGTCGCGTCTCCGACGGACAGCCTGGGCAGGGGGCCTCCCACGTCGGGAGCGTCGCCAAGTTCCACGGTCACCGGGTTGCCCTTCCAGGGACAAAAGGTAGTCTCATCCCACACTTCGTGGGTGACAGTCAGAGTTTCAGGCGTTCCGCATTCCTCATCCGGCCTGAAGGTGACCCCCCGCCAAGTGTCATAGTTGTTCGGATTGTACGGCCAGCCGACCGACGGCGCCCAACGGAAGCCCTTGTAGCAGCCGTCGGCGCGTATTCCGCCGTCGACGCGCAGGACGACCCACCACCCGTCGGCGGTGGGTGGCTCAGTCAGTCTCAGATGGTAGGTGAGCGATTGCCCCGGGGGGATGGTCAGCGAGGTCGTAGACACCTCCACGCTCCCTCCCCAGGGTGCCTGGGCCTGGACCTGAGCCGCCAGGCCTGCCAGCAGCACCGACAACGGGATGGCGACGGCGGCCAGACGCCGGCCCCGCGACAGCAGAGACAGACGCAGTTTCCGGGCGTGCTTCAGCACTGGGTTTTCCTCAAGATGGCGTATGGGGCGCTCACCCTCCGCCGGCTCTGCGGGTCAGGCGGCGCCCGGCACCTCCTGGCTTGCTTTTTCCCCTGCCGCGCGCACAAGCTCCCCCGAACGCAGTCCCCGCGAGGTTCTTCGATCGCGAGCACGCATTGAAGGGGAAACTGCCTGCGCCATTATCGCGCCCCCGGTGAGGTATGCGGGCTAAGGAGTGTGCACCATCAGGCCAATCATACAATATCTGGCACACAATTACAGACGAAGGTGTGAACGGCGGTGGAATTTCTTCGGCGTGGGCCGAAGCGGAGGGCTCTCCCTGGGCTGGCGCCCGGGGCACCATGCGGACGCCGCATTCTCGAGGGTCAGAGCATCCCCAGTTGCAGCTTGGCGGCTTCCGACATCTTGGCGGGAGTCCAGGGCGGATCCCAGACCAGGTCGACCCGGGCGGAGGACACGCCTTCGGCCCCGGCGACCTTGGATTCCACCTCTCCCGGCAGCGTCCCGGCAACCGGACAGGCCGGCGAGGTGAGGGTCATTTGAATTTTGACCGCATTGGAGGGGTCGATATCGATCTCGTAGATGAGTCCGATCTCGTAGATGTTGACGGGAATTTCGGGGTCGTAAACCGTTTGCAGCACCTCGATGATCTGCTGCTTCAGCTCTTCCGACGGAGAGGACTCGACTGCTGTGGACTCGGTCGTCATGGTTGCATCCTCGCTATGGTTTTACTGCCGCCTACTCCGTGGTGGCCGGCTGCTGCCGGTTCTGCAGCGCGGCCTTGACCGTATGCCAGGCCAGGGTGGCGCACTTGACCCGAACCGGAAAGGCAGCCACACCGGCAAAGGCCACCAGCTTCCCCAAATCTTCCGACGGCTCGATCGCCCTGCCGGTCACCAAATCCTGGAACTGCCGAAAAGCCGCATGGAGGAGGCCGGTTTTCCTGCCCTTGAGCAACTCGGTCATCATTGAGGCGGAAGCAGTGGAGATGGCGCACCCCTTGCCCTCGAAACGAATGTCCCGGACGATGTCCCTGTCAAGCTGCAGGGAAACCATCACCCGATCGCCGCAGAGCGGATTGTGGCCGGCGGCCCTGTGGGTCGCATTTTCCAGGCTCCCGAAATTGCGCGGGCGCCTGGTATGGTCCAGGATAACCTCCTGGTAGAGCTCCATCAACTCGGACATGAACCAAAGATCTCCCTGACCCTGCGCACCCCATCCGCCAGCCGGTCCACCTCCGCGTGAGTATTGTAGAGACCGAAGGAAGCACGGGCCGTGGCCGGCAGGCCCAGGCGCTCCATCAGCGGCTGGGCACAGTGATGGCCCCCGCGAATGGCAATCCCCTCTTGATCCAGAATGGTCCCGACATCGTGGGGGTGGGCTCCGTCGACCACGAAGGACAGCACGCCCGCCTTCTGTCTGGCTCGGCCGACGATTCGAACTCCGGGGACCGAGGAGAGGGCGTCGGTCGCGTAAGACAACAGTTCGCTCTCGTGAGCGGCAACGTTCTCCAGGCCGATGGCGCTCAGGTAGTCCAGAGCGGCTCCCAATCCGATGACCCCGACGATATCGGGCGTCCCAGCCTCGAACCGATAGGGGATCTCCTTGTACAGGGTGCGCTCGAACGAGACCGAACGAATCATCTCTCCCCCGCACTGATAGGGCGGCATGGCTTCCAGCAGGCTCGCTTTCCCGTAGAGAACGCCGACTCCGGTGGGACCGTAGACCTTGTGTCCGGAAAATGCATAGAAATCGCAGTCCAGAGCTTGAACATCCACCTGGAGATGGGGGGCGGCCTGGGCTCCATCCACCAGCACCGGGATCTCCCGGCGATGGGCCATCCGAATCATCTCGGCCACAGGATTGACGGTTCCCAACGCATTGGAGACGTGGGCGATGGCCACCAGGCGCGTTCGGGAGCCGAGAGCTCGCTCAAAGGCCTCCAAAGGGACTTCCCCGTTGTCATCGATGGGCGCCACTCGCAGGGTCCCGCCCTTTTCCTCGCAGATCCTCTGCCAGGGAACAATGTTGGAGTGGTGCTCCAGGGTCGAGATCAGGATCTCCTCTCCGGCCTTCAGCCTCTGGCGGGCCAAGGTGCCGGCCACCAGATTGATGGCCTCGGTGGTTCCCCTGACGAACACGAGCTCGCGGGATTCCCGGGCATTGATGAACCGCTGCACCTTGGAACGAACGTCCTCAAAGGCCTCGGTCGCTTCCAGGCTGAGCGCGTAGAGGCCCCGGTGAATATTGGAATAACCCTCTCGATAGAAGGTATTCATGGCCTCGATCACCGGACTTGGCTTTTGAGTGGAAGCGGCGCTGTCGAGATAGACCAGCGGTTTGCCGGCAGCCCGGCCGGTAAGGATGGGGAAGTCCCGGCGCAGCCGGTCGACGTCCAGCAGCGGTGTGGCCGGCTGGACCGGCAGAGTGGTTGCCATCCTCATCCGAGTCACTCCTTGGGTTCCTTCTCCGCCAGGCGGTGAAAAAGCGTCTTTTCCAAGCGGGAGCGAATGGGCTCGATTCGGATCTGGGAGGTAATGTCATTGGCAAAGGCAAAGGTCAGGAGCTGGCGGGCGGCCTCCCGGCCTATCCCCCGGGACTGCAGATAAAAAATCGCCTGGGGGTCCAATTGCCCGATCGTGGCCCCGTGGGTGCATCTCACATCGTCCGCATAGATCTCCAACTGAGGATTGGTATTGATCAGGGCCTCCTCGGAGAGCAGCAGATTCTGGTTGGTCTGTTTCGAATCGGTTTTTTGGGCGTGGGGGCGCACGATGATCCGGCCGTTAAAGACCCCCCTGGAATGGTCGTCCAGGATTCCCTTGTAGAACTCGAAGCTGTTGCAATGGGGCTTGGCGTGGTCGATGGAGGTGTGATTGTCCACGTGCTGACCGCCGGTCGTCAGAGAGAACCCGTTCAAGGTGGCTTCGGCGCCCTCACCATCCAAAACCGCGTTGACGTGATTCCGGACCAGGGCCCCTCCCAGGGAAATGGAATGGGAGGACACCGTGGCGCTGCGTCCGAGCTGGAATTGCAGGGTGGCGACATGAAAGGCCCTGACGCTTTCCTGCTGCAGCTTGTAGTGCTCGACCACCGCGCCTTCCTGGGCCACCAGCTCGGTCACCGTGTTGGTGAAATAGAGGGAGTCCGGCTCCCCTGTATAGGTTTCCACGATTCGGGCCTGGCTGTTGGCGCCGGCCAGCACCAGGCAGCGGGGATGGGAAACCACCGGTTGCCCTTCCCCTCCCGAGTAAAAATGCAAGTGAATCGGCTGCTCCACCACGGTGTTCCTGGGAAGGTAGACCAGGGCGATATCCTCCAGGAAAGCCGTATTCAGGGCGGCGAAGACCTCCTCCCGGTCTCCGGCATATCGACCCAGCGCTTCCTGAATGGAAGGGCTCTGGCCGTTGAGCAGCTCCGCCAGGCCCTGAACCCGGACGCCCGGCGGAAGGTGGCCGAAGGAAGAGTGTTCTCGGGAGAAGCGTGCGTTCAAAAACACCAGGCGGCAGGCCCGGGACTCCTCCCCGGTGAGTGAATCCAGGTCGGCCGGGGCCGGACGGGAATCCAAGGCGCCGGCATGAGCAAAAGGAACCCGGGTCAGCGGCCTCAGGCTGGTAAAACGCCAAGCCTCATCGTGAGTGGTCGGGAATCCGAGTCGGGTGAAGCGCCGCATGGCCGCTTGGCGCTTCTCCATCAGCCAGGGCGGGTCGCGGTCCGCCTGGCGGCGCGCAAAGGAGGAGAATTGCGACAGATAGCGTTCCTGCTCGGGGGACAATTCAGCCAGGTCTCGATTCATGGATGTCTCTCGGCTCAGCTTCCCGACGTCACGGCCACCTGAGTGTCGATCCAACCGTAACCCCTGGCTTCCAATTCGAGAGCCAAATCCTTGTCCCCCGACTTGACGATTTCCCCGCCCGAAAGCACATGCACCCGGTCGGGGACGATGTAGTTCAGCAACCGCTGGTAGTGAGTGATGACGACGATGGCACGGTCGGGCCGGCGCAAGGCGTTGACCCCGTCGGCAACCGTCTTCAGAGCATCGATGTCGAGTCCCGAGTCGGTTTCGTCCAGGATGGCCAGCACCGGATCGAGCACGGCCATCTGAAAAATCTCGTTTCGCTTCTTCTCGCCGCCCGAGAATCCCTCGTTGACGGAACGGCTGATGAAGCTCTGGTCCAGGTTCACCACCTTGATCTTTTCCCGAACGATCTTCATGAATTCCATCGCGTCCAGTTCTTCCTCGCCCCGATACTTACGGATGGCATTCACGGCGGCTTTCAGGAAATAGACATTGCTCACTCCGGGGATCTCGACCGGGTATTGAAAAGCCATGAAGACGCCTTCGCAGGCGCGCTCCTCCGGCTCCATGGCCAACAGGTCCCCGCCCCGATAGGAGACCCTGCCTTCGGTCACTTCGTAACTGTCCAGGCCGGCCAACACCTGGGCCAGGGTGCTCTTGCCCGATCCGTTGGGACCCATGATGGCGTGCACTTCTCCCGCCGCCACCTCCAGGTTCACCCCTCTCAGGATCGGCTTCCCCGCGACTTGGACGTGCAAATTTTCGATCTTCAGCACTGCCTTTTCTTTCCTCGCTTACCTGTCTTCCCGACCGGCCGGCGGCGGGCTAGCCGACACTGCCTTCCAGGCTGACGCCAAGCAGCTTGCGAGCCTCGACCGCAAACTCCATGGGCAGCTCGCGAAACACTTCTTTACAGAAACCATTCACGATCATGGAAACGGCATCTTCCGCCGAAATGCCTCGCTGCTTGCAGTAGAAAATCTGGTCCTCTCCGATCTTCGCGGTCGAGGCCTCATGCTCCATCTGAGCCGTACTGTTCTTGACCTCGATGTAGGGAAAGGTGTGGGCGCCGCAGGCGTCCCCCATGAGCATCGAGTCGCACTGGGAATAATTGCGGGCACGGGAGGCGCCCTTGAGAATCTTCACCGCCCCCCTGTAGGTGTTCTGGCCATGGCCCGCCGAAATCCCCTTCGAGATGATGGTGCTCCGGGTATCCCGGCCGATGTGGATCATCTTGGTTCCAGTGTCGGCCTGCTGGAAATTGTTGGTGACCGCCACCGAGTAGAACTCGCCGATCGAGCGATCCCCCTGCAAGAGACAACTGGGATACTTCCAGGTGATGGACGAGCCCGTCTCCACCTGGGTCCAGGAGATCTTGGAGTCCACTCCCCGGCATTTGCCCCGCTTGGTGACGAAGTTGTAGATGCCTCCCTTGCCCTGCTTGTCCCCGGGATACCAGTTCTGCACGGTCGAATACTTGATCTGGGCCCGGTCCAGTGCTACCAGCTCGACCACCGCCGCATGGAGCTGATTTTCATCCCTGCGGGGAGCCGTGCAGCCTTCCAGGTAGCTTACGTAGCTGTCGTCGTTGGCAATAATCAGCGTGCGCTCGAATTGCCCGGTGTCCTTGGCATTGATACGGAAGTAGGTGGAGAGTTCCATGGGACAGCGAACCCCCTTGGGGATGTAGCAGAACGACCCGTCGCTGAAGACCGCCGAGTTGAGCGTGGCAAAGAAGTTGTCCGTATAGGGAACCACCGACCCCAGATACTGCTTCACCAGCTCCGGGTGGTTCTGCACGGCGTCCGAGAAGGAGCAGAAGATGATGCCCAACTCCGCCAGCTTCTCGCGAAAGGTGGTGGCCACCGAAACGCTGTCGAAGACGGCATCCACGGCCACGCCGCTCAGGACCTCCTGCTCCTGCAGGGAAATCCCCAGCTTCTCGTAGGTTCGCAGCAACTCGGGATCGACCTCGTCCAGGCTCTTGGGACCGTCCTTCCCGCTCTTGGGGGCGGCGTAATAAATGATGTCCTGATAGTCGATCGGCGGGTAGTGCACGTTGTGCCAGGCCGGCTCTTTCATGGTGAGCCAGTGCCTGTAGGCCCGCAGCCGCCACTCCAGCATGAAGGGTGGCTCGTTCTTTCTGGCCGAGATGGTGCGAATAACTTCTTCGTTCAGCCCCCGGGGAATGGCATCGGCCTCGATGTCGGTGACGAACCCGTACTTGTATTCCTGGCCGACCAGTTCTTGAATGGTTTCGTTGGCTGAGGGCATGTTGACTCCTTAGGGGTCATCAGGGTGCAGCGGCCGTCCTGAAGATGGGAGGGCGGCGCGGACAGTGCTCAGCTGCTCGGATCTCCCGGCAACTGGACCAGCCGCAGGGGGTTTTCTTCCCGGTCGGTTTGGCTGCGAGTCGGGTCGTTTGCCGGATTCGACCTCGGGGGCGCCAGGCCGTGGCGGCTCATCTGGGCCACCGTCATCCGTCTCAACATCAGCACCACGCTGTCGCTGAGCAACTGGAGCGGACTCTTGATGGTACATTTCTCAAACTGCAGGCAGTAGCCCGTCTCCGACACGCAACTCGTCATGGAGAAGGGACCCTCGATCGATTCGATCACTTCGGCTGCATTGATCAGATGGGCAGGGCGACCCAGGGAGTAACCCCCATGGGTTCCCTGGTGCGACACCACGATCCCGCTTTGCGCCATCTTTTGAAGCACCTTTGCCATCAGGTGGGGCGGGATGTCGTAGGACCGGGCGATTTCTCGCGCACTGCAGGCCACCCGGCCCGAACCATGGGCCAGATGGATGAGGGCCATGAGGCCGTAGTCTGTTTTTTTTGAAAGTCTTAACATCGATTCCGTATATCGGACCATTTTGGTCCGCTTTAGAACTGCAATTATCAGGACTCCGCCGAGGAAAGTCAACCCCAATCCTTTGAGGGGTACTCCACGAAGGACAAAAAAGATATCCACGAAGGGCCACGAAGAACGGCGAAGGAAAAAAGATTTCCACGAAGGGCCACGAAGAACAGCGAAGGGCCACGAAGGGGTTGGAGAAGGATCGAGAGGGGTTCGCCAAGGGTCGGGTAGGGGGATGAAGATGTCCACGAAGGGCGAAAAGGCAAAAACTTATCCACGAAGGGACACGAAGAACGGCGAAGGGCCACTAAGGGGTTGGCGGGGGATCGATAGGGGTTCGCCAAGGGTCGGAAAGGGGGGCAAAAGGCTGGAAGGAAAATGGAGTTATCCTCGGACGGACACCAAGGGGTTGGAAGAGACTCGAAAGGGGTCCGTGAGGGGCCACCAAGAAAGACACCAAGGGAAAAAAGATATCCACGAAGGGCCACGAAGGACGGCGAAGGGCCACTAAGGGGTTGGAGAAGGCTCAAGAGGGATCCGCCAAAGGTCGGGCAGGGGGAAAAGATTTCCACGAAGGAGCTGACGTATCCGTCAAGGGGGTAAAAGATTAATCCACGAAGGGGATCCACGAAGAGCACGAAGGGACACGAAGAACACGGAGGTTACCCATGAAGGGCCCGCTGTCACACCAGGGTGACGACATTATTGCATGCAGTAAACCGGTTTAACGGGATTTCATCCTTGCTCCGGATAGGCCACGAGGATCCGTTGTTTCACTCTCGATTGATCCGTCCTGTCGTGGGGGGCAGGGGGCGGGCTAGACACGTACTCGGGTATTGGCGCGACCCGATTGTGGGCAATGGGGCACGCAATCGGTTGGAGTGTTGCATCCAGGTCACAGGATCCAGCCGGCGCCCAAACCACGGGACCGGCGTCCACGTCACTGATTATGAGCCGTTTAGAGTCATCCTCCCTCTCTTTGGCAAGAGACTTGCTAGAGAGACAGCGTACCCCTCTCCGGTCAGAAAGGGACCCGCCGAGATGGACTTCCAACAAACGCTGGCTGCCCCGATCGAGTTCTCAGGCCTGGGCTTGCACACCGGAGAGTCGGTGCAGGTGAGGGTCACGCCGGCCCCCCCCGGCACCGGGCTGGTCTTTCGCCGGGTCGATCTGGACGACTTCGAGATCGAGGCCGTGGTGCAAAACGTGGCCCGGGTGGCCTACGCCACCACTCTGATGAAACAGGGAGTCCTGATTTCAACCGTGGAGCACCTGCTCTCATCGCTGTACATCTTCGGAATCGACAATGCCCTGATTGAAATCGACAATCTGGAAGTTCCCATTCTGGACGGAAGCGCCCTGGAGTTCGTGGACAAGATCACCCGCACCGGACTGCGGCGGCAGTCCGCCCGGCGCCGGTATCTGCGAATTGAAAAGTCCCTGGAGATCCGTGACCGCGACCGCACCATTGCCGTCCATCCCTCCGACCGCTTTCAGATCAGCTATTCAATCGACTTCGACCACCCCATGATCGGCCGCCAGAGCTTCGACTTCGACGCCTCGCCCGAGGTCTTCTCCAGGGAGGTGGCGCCGGCTCGCACCTTCGGCTTCTACCGGGAAGTGGAACAACTGAAGAAAAAAGGCCTGGTTCGGGGAGGTTCTCTGGACAACGCCATCGTCCTGACCGACCGGGGAATCCTGAACGGCATCCTGCGGTTCAAGGATGAATTTGTCCGCCACAAGGTGCTGGACGGCATTGGCGATCTGGCATTGATCGGCAGACCGCTGCTGGCTCGCGTGGTGGCGCACAAAGCCGGTCACGCCCTGCACACTCACCTGGTAACCCGTATTCTGAGCGACCCTGCCTGCTACAGCGAGGTGACGGATCCGCCCCTGCCCGGCCGCGGGAGCGATGGCGACATCCCTCTGGAAAGGCAGTGCGTTTCGGCACCCGGGACTTGATCCGCACTGAGCCCGCATTTCTCACCAAGGGTCGGGCGCGTCGGTTCTCCGAATCTGTTAACATATTCTTGAAATAGAAGTTAACGAGGTTGTTGGAGCAGAAACGATGTGCACACAGTGTCACAGTAAACCGCTGGAGTTTGAGGGCCATTGTTCCCGCCGCCGCTTGGTGGCGAAGAAACATATTTTTCTTCTAGTTTTTCTTCGTGTCCCTTCGTGGTCCTTCGTGCCCCTTCGTGGATATTTTTTTTGTCCTTCGTGGATTGAGAGCAGACGTTTGCTACCCCCCGTGAGGAATGCGGGCTAAGCCCCGGCGTGCAGCCCTATGTTAGATCCGGCCTACATCCGAAATCATCCCGAGTTGGTGCGTCGAAAGCTGACCCAGCGCCACGCCCCGGTCCCGCTGGAGGCGGTGGAGGACCTCGATCGGCAACGACGGCAACTGTTGCAGGAGGCCGAGCAGCTCAAGCACCACCGCAACCGCAACAACGAGGCCATCACTGCCCTGAAGAAGGCGGGAGAGGACGCCGCGGGCAAGATTGCCGAGATGAAGGAGCTGTCGCTTCGGATCAAGCAGTTGGACGAAAGGTTGCGGTCCTGTGAGGAACATCTGAAGCGCCTGCAATTAGCCCTTCCCAATCTCCCCGACGACAGCGTTCCGGTCGGCGCCGATGCCTCGGAGAACGTCGAAATCCGGGTCCACGGCCAAAAACCCGGCTTTGACTTTGAACCCCGTCCCCACTGGGACCTGGGCCTGCGCCTGGGCATTCTGGACCTGGAACGGGCCGCCAAGATCGCCGGGGCACGGTTCAACCTCTATACGGGGGCGGGGGCCCGCCTGGAAAGAGCCTTGATCAACTTCATGCTGGACGTCCACACCCGGGAATTCGGCTACCTGGAAGTGTTGCCGCCCTTTATGGTCAATTCGGCCAGCCTGACGGGGACGGGTCAACTCCCCAAGTTCTCCGGAGACCTTTTCAAGGTGGAAGGGACGGACTACTGGCTGGTTCCCACGGCCGAGGTCCCGGTCACCAACATTTTCGCGAGAGAAACCCTGCAGGCGGCCCAACTGCCGATTCGGCTGACGGCCTATACTCCCTGCTTCCGCAGCGAAGCCGGAGCCCACGGCAAAGACACGCGGGGACTCATTCGCCAGCATCAATTCAACAAGGTGGAGTTGGTCAACTTCACCAGACCCGAGGACTCCTATGCAGAGCTGGAAAACCTGACTCGGAGCGCCGAAGAAATCCTCCGCCGCCTCCAGCTCCACTACCGCGTGGTCACCCTCTGCACGGGCGACCTGGGCTTCGCTGCCGCCAAGACCTACGATCTGGAAGTCTGGCTGCCGGGCCAGCAGGCCTACCGGGAGATTTCCTCATGCAGCAACTTCGAGGACTTCCAGGCCCGCCGGGCCAACATCCGTTTCCGGCGAGAACGGGGAGTCAAACCGGAATTCGTTCACACGCTCAACGGATCGGGCCTGGCCGTGGGACGTACCTGGGTGGCCCTTGTCGAAAATCACCAGCAATCGGACGGCAGCGTCCTCATACCGCCCGCCCTCAGACCCTACCTGAACGGATTGGAAAGGATCGCCCCCGGCCAGCCCGGACTGGGTTCGTAAAAGACACTATCCACGAAGGGGCACGAAGGAATCACTCCACCTCCACCAGCGGTTCCCCCGCGTTGACGGCTTGGCCCTCCGCCACCCGGACGGCCCGGACGCGGCCCGACTTGGGAGACGGCAGCTCGTTCTGCATTTTCATGGCCTCGACCACCACCAGCCCCTGCCCCTTCCGCACCGCTTCTCCCTGAGCAATCAGGATCCTGACCACCTTCCCGGGCATGGGAGCCGACACGGCCATGGGCCCGGCGGCTTCCGCCCTTCCCGAGGCCAGGGGACCGCCCCGGCGCGGGTCGTGCAAGCCCACCTGGAATCCCTCTCCATCCACGAAGACCTGAAATCCTCCGGGATGCGGACTCACGCTGACATCGTGGGAGCGGCCCTCCAGAATCAGGGAAAAGGCCCCTTCCGACAACTGTGAGACGTCGACGTCAAAGGACTTGCCCGCCAACTCCGCCCAAGCCCGATTCCCCGATCGTTTCAGGCTCAAGGTCTGGCGCCGTCCCTCCAGAACCAGCTCATAGGTTGCCTTGAACTGCTTCACCGGGTTCCTCTCCCTCCTGCTCGCAAACTATTTCCGCAGGCCGTTCCAGCGCCCCCACAGCTTCCATGGGCTCTCCGGCAGGTCTCGGCGGCTTGCGTCGGAGGCTCGAGCCCGGCTGGCAAACAGGGCAGCGCCGACGGCCGCCACCTCCCGCAGTTCTTTCCGGTGAGGAAGGGACCGGGTGGGGCGATAGAACTTTTCGATGAAGTCGGTGCTGAGCTCCGCCGACAGAAATTTCGGGTGGCTCAGGATGGTTTGGAAAAAGGGGATGGTCGTCTTGATTCCCGAGATCTGGTATTCGCCCAGGGCTCGATTCATCCGACTGATCGCCTCGGCGCGATTCTCCGCCCAGGTGACCAGCTTGGACAGCATCGGATCGTAAAAAATGGGGACTTCCCAACCCTGGTAGATGCCGCTGTCCTCGCGGACCCCGGGACCGGAGGGCTGGCGCAGGCCCCGGATCAGCCCCGGTGAAGGCAGGAACCCGTTCTCCGGATCCTCGGCATAGATGCGACATTCCAGCGCCGCGCCGCGCCAGCAGACCTCCTCCTGCCTCAGCCCCAGGGGTTGGCCGGCTGCGATCTGAATCTGTTTTCTGACCAGGTCCAGACCGGTGACCATCTCGGTGACCGGGTGCTCGACCTGGAGTCGGGTGTTCATCTCCAGGAAATAAAAATCCTGCTGCGAATCCACCAGGAATTCAACCGTCCCGGCATTCCGATAGCCACAGGCCCGGGCCATCCTGACGGCGGCCTGGCCCATTCCGGCCCGCAAGGCCTCGGTCATGACGGGCGAGGGACATTCCTCGATGACTTTCTGATGTCGCCTCTGTATGGAGCACTCCCGTTCTCCCAGATGAACGGTGTTCCCGAGACCGTCCGCCAGGATCTGAAACTCGATATGGCGGGGGCCTTGGAGGTATTTTTCCAGGTAGACGGCCGGATTCCCGAAAGCGCTCCCGGCTTCGGAGCGGGCATCCCGAATCGCCGAGGCCAACCGGTCGGGGGAGCTGACCAGCCGCATCCCCATGCCCCCTCCACCGGCCGCCGCCTTGACCAGGATCGGGAAACCGATGGCGTGGGCCGCCCGTTCCAATTCCGCGGAATCCCCGAGTTGGGTGCCGGTGCCCGGCACCACGGGCACCCCCGCCTGCACGGCCAATTTTCGGGCAGCGGTCTTTTCCCCCATCAGCTCCATGGCTCTCGGCGAAGGACCGATGAAGCAGATTCCCCGGTCCTGGCAGCGACGGGCAAATTCGGCGTTTTCGGCCAGAAACCCGTAACCGGGGTGGATGGCTTCCGCCCCGCTGGCCTCGGCCGCCTGCAGGATCCGGTCCATATTCAGGTAGCTCTCCACCGAAGGAGAAGCCCCCAGGCCGGAGGCCTCGTCGGCCAGGCGCACGTGCAGAGCCGGACGGTCGCAATCCGAGTACACCGCCACGGTTGCGATATTCATCTCCCGGGCGGTTCGGATGATCCGGACCGCAATTTCACCCCGGTTGGCAATCAGAATCTTCGAGAACATGGTCGAAAACGCAACACGAGAGGCTCAACGGAGCCGGGCCACGAATGCCTCCACACGTTTTCTGGAGGCCGGGTCCAGAGGGAAACGTCGACCGAAGAGAGGCTCCAGGGCATCGACCTCGGAGACCTCCCCGGGCGGAAGTTTCAGGAAGAAGCTCAGATAGGACCGATGGACCCTGGGGAATCGGGCCTTCAGATAGAGGTGGCCGGCAACCAGGGCGGCATGCTCCCGGGAACGCGCCGTCAGGGAGTCCTGGTTCGAGGGGCTGGAGGGGCCGCCGAACACCACCAGCGCGTCGGTCGAACGGCGCGCCGTCTCATGCAGCACCACGAAAAAGGAGTGAAGCGCCTCCTGCCGGCTCTCCGGCAGCGGGGCCAGGACGTGGAACAGAACGTCGCCGTCCTGTTCCACGGGCACCCCCAGACCCCTCCCCTTCATCACCGGGGTCAGAAAGACCTTGAACTGCTTCACTCCGGACTTGGAGGCCCACGGCTCCAGCATGCTCATGCCCCGCGACTTCCAGAAGCTGGTGAACCACTCCACCCCCTGCAGATCCCATTCATTGCGGGCCTCGCGATAAAACATGTAGAAACGGGAGTGCTCTTCCTCCAGACAACCGGCGAACTGCCTGGCAAAGGCCCGCTCCTGGGGAGCCTGGAAGTGGTTTCTGAAGACCGGAATCAACCTGCGGCTGTTGCCGAACATCAGAGGTTCCTTCCTTCGTTTGCCCTTGGCGCCGGACGGTATGGTCCGGGTGCGAAAATCGTAGTCGATCATGGCCAGGGCCTGCTTGAAGGAAGAGAGGTCATCGGCCAGGAAGGGCGCCCGGATCAGAAAGCGAAGGCGAGGGAGTTGGCGGTAACGCCGCTCCATTGCCGCGGCTTCCCGATCCAGCCGGGTCGCCCCCACCTCCAGGTCCCGCTTCGCCTGGCCCATCCGTCGAATGTAGTCCTCAGAGAAGAGATTGAACCGATCCCCCGGCAGGTTTAAGTGGGCCAGGGTGTGATAGATCACGTCCAGGTCGGGGTTGGTCAAAATCCTGATCTGGCTGGAATTGAAGGCGCAAAGAGGCCGATGGCCCCAGAGAAGCATGGCGGCCAAGGCCAGAGATCCAAACAGGCTGGACTTTCTTCCGAGGGTCATCTTAAAGAGCCAGCGAGGCCGTGCCTCAGAGCAACAAGCAATGAATTGTTGATTGATGATTTCTGATCGTTGATTGGGGGATTATGACAACTGATTTTGCCTCAATTCCAAAATCCAAAATTCACGATACTTGACTCATCTGTCAACGTTGTTTCGACTCAAGAGATCCAGCCCGCATTTCTCACCAGGACGCTGAGCATAAGGTAGAAAAGTGCTTGTCTTTAACATCTTGCGGCGTTTTGTTTGGAGTCTTCAGGGTACAGACCGTGCTGGGCGCGCCCTGGCTTGTCTTTTCCGCTTCAACGCACTTATTGAACGATTGCGCCGAGATCGACAAAATGCCCAACGCGTTGCTCAAATCACTCTCCACTCTCCACTCTTCACTATCCACTCTCCACTCTTCACTCTCCACTCTTCACTCTCCACTAAAGCGGAATGTTGCCGTGCTTCTTGGGCGGGTTGGTGTCGCGCTTGTTTTCCAGCATCGTCAGGGCGCGGATCAATTTGCGACGGGTCTCCCGCGGCGGGATCACTTCGTCGACAAAACCCCGCCCTGCCGCAACATAGGGATTAGCGAACTTCTCCCGGAATTCCTCCACGCGCCGGGCCGTTTCCGCTTCCAGATCGGCGGCGGCCGCCAGCTCCTTTCGATAGACGATCCGGACGGCGCCGTCGGGTCCCATCACGGCGATCTCGGCGGTGGGATAGGCAAGATTGACGTCGGTACGAAGGTGCTTGGAGGCCATCACGCAATAGGCGCCCCCGTAGGCCTTCCTGGTGATGACCGTGATCTTGGGGACGGTCGCCTCCGCAAAGGCATAGAGCAACTTGGCTCCATGCTTGATAATCCCCCCGAACTCCTGCGACGTCCCGGGCAGGAATCCGGGGACATCCTCAAAGCAGATGAGCGGGATATTGAAGGCATCGCAAAAACGGACAAAGCGGGCGGCCTTGATGGAAGCGTCGATGTCCAGGCATCCGGCCAGGACCGCCGGCTGATTGGCCACCATTCCCACCGAGCGGCCTCCCAACCGGGCGAACCCCACCACGATGTTCTGAGCGAATAGCGCCTGGACTTCCAGGAAGTGTCCGTCATCCACCACCGCGGCGATGATCTCCTTGATGTCATAAGGCTGGCTGGACTCGGCTGGAATCAGGCTGTCGAGCCTCTCCTCGGACCGGTCCACGGGATCCCGGGTCTCCTTGCGCGGAGGACTCTCCATGTTGTTGGAGGGCAGAAAGGAGAGCAGTTCCCTGATGAAACGGCAACATTCCCGATCGTCCTCGACGGCGAAATGGGCCACGCCGCTGCGGGAATTGTGGGTCATGGCCCCCCCAAGCTCTTCTTTTGAGACCTCCTCGTGGGTCACGAGCTTGATCACTTCAGGGCCGGTGATGAACATGTAGCTGCTCTGCTTGACCATGACCACGAAGTCGGTGATGGCCGGTGAGTAGACCGCGCCTCCGGCACAGGGACCCATGATCGCCGAGATCTGGGGAACGACTCCCGATGCCAGGGTATTGCGCAGGAAGATGTCGGCATAGCCGGCCAGCGACACCACACCCTCTTGAATTCTGGCGCCCCCCGAGTCATTGAGGCCGATGATGGGGGCGCCGGCCTTCATCGCCAACTCCATCACTTTGCAGATCTTGGCCGCATTGGTCTCGGACAGGGAGCCGCCGAAGACGGTAAAATCCTGGGCAAAAACGTACACCAGCCGCCCGTCGATGCGCCCGTAACCCGAGACCACGCCGTCTCCCAGGAACTCCTGGCCGCTCATCCCGAAATCCTGGCAGCGGTGCTTCACGAATTTGTCCATCTCCTCGAAGGACCCCTCGTCCAGCAGAAACTCGATGCGCTCGCGGGCACTCATCTTTCCGGCGGCGTGTTGTCGCTCCAGGCGCTTTTCTCCCCCGCCGGACTCGGCCAGCCGATTGAGTTGCTGAAGGTCTTCCAATGGGGATTTCTTTGGGGTCGGGGACGGGTGAGTGGCCACGCGGCAGCTCCTTCGGTCAATTGCCGGCAGCTATTCTAACGTATCGCTCACGACATTCGAATAACCGCTTTGGTTTCCGACCCGGTCCACGGCCGTGACCCGATAGGAATAACGGCGGCCCTTTTGAAGGTCCCTGTCAGCATAGGAAGTCCTTTGGGTGGCCGTGGCGGTGAGGCGTTGGAAGCCGCCCCGGCCTTGACTCCGGAAAACGCGGTAGCCGGCCAAATCGGCTTCGGAGTTGGGAAACCAGGCCAGATTCAGGAACTCCCGGCCGACGACGATGGCGAGTTGCCGCGGAGGGCCGGGTGGATACACGTCCCGGTGGAGAAGGGAAACCTCCTCCGAATCCCGGCTTTCCACGCGTCCTTCAGCCGTTTCCAGCACCGCCCGGACCCTGTAGAAGTACTTCCCCTCCAAGCGGGCCGACCCATCCCTGTAGGAGGTTTCGGCAACCGGGGTCGGATTGAGGGGATTCCCGGCGGGAATTCCCGGGGCCGAGGTGCGGTAGAGGTTGAATCCCACTCCGGGAGTCACCGGGGACCCGTCGATGTTGGTGGCGGAAGGCACCCAGGAAACCTGGATAGACTCCTCGGCAGGATTCAGGTTCGGTGCACCCGGCGGATGCGGCGCCGGCTGCAGTCGCAGGCTGACCCTGTTGGAAAGTCCCGCGGTCTGCCCCTTGAGATTGAAGACCTTGACGGCATAGTTGAACTCCCTCCCCAAAACCTTGGAAAGGTCCCGGCCTTCGAGGAGATCGCGGATGGTTTTTGTCTCCTTCCCCGGAGGGGCAGGCCCGGTCTGAAGCACCTTCCAGAGATCCAGGTCTCCCACCGCCCGGACAGCACCTGCAGCCGGGGAGGGTTCCCGGATCGCCCGATAGATCTCGACCGAAGCCAGGGTGGTGGCCGTGCTGCCGTCGGTGTTCAAACGGGGCAGGGTCCAACTGAGGATCACCTCCCCTCCCTGCTGCCGGGCCGCCAGGTCCACAACCGGGCTGGGAATGCGAATCAAGGGAGGCAGCGGCTCTCCTATTTTTCCACAAGCCGCCGTGAGGAAAAGAAAAGGGAGGAGACTCCCCAGGCGGAGTTTTGGGACGGCAGGTGTCCTATAACATATTCTTAAAAAAGAAGTTAAAGACATTCTTGGAGCAGAAACGACGCGTACACAATGTAACAGTAGACCGCTGGAGTATGAGGGCCATTGTTCCCGCCGCCGCTTGGTGGCGAAGAAACTCATTTTCCCTTTGGTTTTTCTTCGTGTCCCTTCGTGTTCCTTCGTGCCCCTTCGTGGATATCTTTTTGTCCTTCCTGCCCCTTCGTGGTTTGAGAGCCGACGTTTCCTACCATTGGTGAGAAATGCAGCCTAAAGGATGTATCGGCTCAGGTCCTGGTCATCCACAATCGAGGCCAGCATTTTCTGCACGTATTCCTCGTCTATGGTGATGTCCTTCTGTTCCAGATCCGGCCCCTCGAAGGAGATCTCGTCCAGGAGTTTTTCCATGATGGTATGCAGCCGTCGAGCCCCGATGTTTTCGGTCCGCTCGTTGACCAGAGCGGCGAAATTGGCAATGCTGCGGGTCGCCCCTCCCGTGAAGCGGAGCTTGATGCCCTCGGTTTTCATCAGCCCCACGTACTGTTTGATCAGAGCGCTCTTGGGCTCGGTCAGGATACGCACGAAATCCTCGACGGTCAGCGCCTCCAACTCGACCCGAATGGGGAACCGGCCCTGGAGTTCGGGAATGAGGTCAGCCGGCTTGCTGACGTGAAAGGCGCCCGCCGCCACAAAGAGGATGTGGTCGGTCCGCACGATGCCGTAACGGGTGTTTACGGTGGTCCCTTCCACGATGGGGAGAATATCCCGCTGCACGCCCTCGCGGCTGACGTCGGGGCCGTGGCCCCCCTCGCGCCCCGCGATCTTGTCGATTTCGTCGAGAAAGATGATGCCGTTCTGCTCGACCCGTTCCACTGCCAGACGAGTCACGTGATCCATATCGATCAGCTTCTGCTCCTCCTCCTGAATGAGATGGTCCATGGCGTCGGCAACCGGCATCTTCCGCTTCTTGGCCTTCTGCCCGAAGATGCCCGGCAGAATGTCCTTGAAGTTGATGTCCATCTCCTCGATGCCGGAACTGGAAATGATCTCGAAGGCCGGCAAACTTCTCTCGCGGGTCTCCACCTCCACCAGGCGTTCATCCAGCTTGCCGTCGCGCAACTGTGCCCGGAACTTCTCGCGAGTCTTGGAGAAGGTCTCCCGAGCCTTGGCCTTCTCCTCGGCAGAGCCTGAATTCTGGGCCGACTGCGGCACGGGGGGAAGCAACAGGTCGAGGACCCGTTCCTCCGCGTTCTGCTCCGCCTTGTCGGCCACGTCCTCCAGCTTCTCCTCCCGCACCAGATCGATGGCAATTTCCACCAGGTCACGGATCATGGACTCGACGTCACGGCCGACGTAACCCACCTCGGTAAACTTGGAGGCTTCAACCTTCAGAAAGGGAGAGTTGGCCAGCTTCGACAGGCGCCGGGCGATCTCGGTCTTGCCGACGCCGGTGGAGCCGATCATGATGATGTTCTTGGGCATGACCTCCTCGGCCATGTCCTCGGGGAGCTTTTGCCGTCGAATGCGGTTACGGAGCGCGATGGCGACTGCCCTCTTGGCAGCCTTCTGTCCGACCACGTGCTTGTCCAGGTGGGCCACGATCTGCCTGGGAGTCAGCTCATCCAAGGATTCCACCTGTTCCGCCTGTTCCACCGCTCCCGGCAAGTAAATGACCATATCCCCTCACCCCTTTTTCGGCTTTCCGCTCACGGGTCGATTCGAACCTGGTTGCCGGCCGACCCCTCACAGCTCCTCGATCGTCGTCGACGAGTTGGTGTAGATGCAAATGCCGGCGGCAATCTTCAGGGCTTCCGCGACAATCTCCGCGGCCGACAGGTCGGAGTGCCTGACCAGGGCTTGAGCGGCGGCCAGTGCAATGGGTCCTCCGGAACCGATGGCCGCGATGGCGTCATCGGGCTCAATCAGATCGCCGTTGCCGCTAACCAGGAACATCCGTTCCTTGTCGGCCACCAGCAGCAACGCCTGCAAGTGGCGCAGGACCCGGTCGGTCCGCCATTCCTTGGCCAGCTCCACGGCTGCCCGGGCCAGATTGCCCCGAAATTCCTCCAGCTTGGCCTCGAAGCGGGTAAACAAGGCAAAGGCATCGGCCGTGGAACCGGCGAATCCGGCCAGGACCTGACCATTGTACAGGCGCCGGAGCTTCCTGGCTCCCTGCTTGATCACCGTCTCCCCAAGGGTGACCTGGCCATCGGCAGCCAGGGCGGTCTTTCCGCTTCTTCGAATGCAAATGACCGTGGTGCTTTTTATCAATGCTGCTCCAGAACCTGACAGGCTACTTTTGAGGGGAGGAAAACAGGGAGTCCGACAGGTCGGCGTTGATCTGAGCGGAGGAAAGCTGTACCTCCGAGGCCTTGTACCCGTTGGAATTCAAAATGGTGGTGAAGGGAATCTTGACCCCGTCGATCTCATGGTAGTTGTGAAAGAATCGTTTGTCCTCGGTCGCCCAGCGCTTGCCGCGCGGAGGAGATTCAAACTCCATCCTTACCGGCAGGAAGGTGCGGGAATTGACGTAGATCCTGACCTTGTCGCCCGAGGCATCCATCAGTTGCACCCCATCCAATTGATCCAGGTGGGTCCGGGATTTTCCCAGGTAGCGGATCTTCAGGTCCTTTCCCCGGAGCCGGAACCTGAGAATGTAATCCAGGTTGTGATTCATGTCGATGCGGAAGTTGCGGAGCTCCTCCTCGGACTGGGTCTTGACATTCTTGTATTCGATCTTCCAGCCCTGCTTGCCGTCGTTGATCAGGACGATCCGACCTTTCTTGCCCAACTCGACCCGCCGTTTCAAGGGGGCCGCTTCCAGCGTTCGAAATTTACTGGAGCCGCGCAGATCGTCCCGGCGAAACTGGAAGAACTTGCCTTCCCTGACGATGGTTCGGGCCTTCAAGTAGGCTTCCCCTCCGAGAGCGTCCACGCTCTTGTGCAGAATCTGCCTGGCTCTTTCCTCCGAGCGGCGCAGAAAATCGGATTGACCCGGCAGCGCCCCCGGAACCGCCAGCAGGAAGAGGGCGATCATCCCAGCCAAGGCCCCCATGCACCGCAACACCAACCTTTGAAATTGCGTGGGACTCATGAAAAAAGTTTAGCCAATGCCCAAAACCCAGTCAAATCCCAAATCATGCCACCACCCAACCCCTCAGGAGATCATCGAGCTGGTGGGTGGACAGGGGCCCGGCATCCGCCAAGCGCTTGATTTCCTGGGTGATCTCCCGAAGCTGAGTGTCCCCGAAGTGCAGTCCAAGCTCCTGGGCCCGGTTCTGAATGGCGTTCCTGCCGGTCAGCCGGTGCCCGATGCTGATGGTTCGCTGCATGCCGAAATCCTGAGGATCGATGGGTTCATAGGCTCCAGGGTTGAGCATGACGGCCTTGGTGTGCATCCCCGCCTTGTGGGTGAAGCTGGTCTCTCCGGTAATGTAGTTGTTGAAAGGAATCTGGATCCCCACGATTCCGGCGACCATCCGGTCCAGGTCATGCAGCCGGTCCAACCGGTACTTGGTGACCAGATCCCGGTCATAGGAGTAGAGTCGGGCAATCAAGCCGCCCAGGGGGGTAATGCCGTTGCGCTCCCCGATCCCCAACACGCTGGTATCGATATGGGTCGCTCCCGCCTCCAGGGCCGTAAAGCTGTTGGCGATGGCGCAGCCGCTGTCGTTGTGTCCGTGAAACTCGATCCCGGCCTTCAGGCGTTTCTTCAGTTCCGAAACCAGGGTATAGAGCTGACGAGGGGTGGCAATGCCCACGGTGTCGGCCAGCCCGACCCGGTCCACGCCCAGTTCGTCCACGGCCTGGTAAACCCTGAGCAGATCCTCTTCCTCGCTTCTGAAGGTGTCTTCGCTGGAAAACCGGACCTCGCAGCCCGACTGCTTGATGTAGTCGATCACCACCCGAGCGCTTTCGATGATCTCGTCGATCGTCTTGCCGTGGCTGAAACGCCGCAGATAGGAGGAGGTCCCAAATAGGATGTCGACGCCGTCCACCCCCGTGGCCACCGCCTTGCGCGCATCGTCCATGTGGCAGCGGGTGTGCGTCAGGATCTTGCATTTCAGACCCAGGTTCGCAATGGTCTTGCAGTCTTCAAAGGACTGGGGAGAAGCCACCGGTGACGTCAACTCGATGTACTCCACCCCGAACGAGTCCAGCGCCCTGGCGATCCGGATCTTCTCTTCTGTGGTGTAGTGGGCCTTGGCGAACTGTTCGCCTTCCCGAAGCGTGGAGTCGATCACGGAGAACGCTTGAATGGACATGATTGGACCTCTTTCCGTTGATGCTCGGTCGAAGACTTGGCAGGAACGCAGGCCAAAAAAAAGGTGAGAGCGCCGCTCTCACCGATGTCCCAGCTCACTGGCTTGCCATCTTGATAGCGCTCCACCCGCATCCCGTTGGGTGACAGTTGAAGGATTCTTCATCCACTCAACCAACCTTTCGCCGGCCATCGACGAGAGGTTTCGGCGGCGTCCCCTTTCCTCCGGGATCATCGATGCTGGCCATCTCCCCCGCAGTACTCTTGGACCGTCGCTCCTCTATCCTTTTGTCCTGCCACCTCCATCTTAGTGCAAAAAAAGGCGAACGTATCACGTTTTTTGACTCACCTGCACCCGAATCAGAGCCCGCTGCAGACTGGTCCTGGCCCTCAGGAAATCGATATCGGGATCCTGGAGGTTCGCCAGCCGTTTGTTGGCTCGATCCATGGAGGCCTGTGCCCGCTCCCGGTCGACTTCCTCGGCCCGATCGGCGCGCTCCGCCAGGACGATCACCTGGTTGGACAACACCTCGCAGTAACCCCAGGTCACCGCCAGATAGCCGGTTCGATCCCCCTGGCGATAGGACAACTCCCCGATATCCAGCTCGGTCATCAGGGGGGCGTGGCCGGGCAGAATTCCCAGGCAGCCGTTCTTGCCCGGGACCTGGGCTTCCTCCACCTCCTCGGACAGAACCAGACGTTCGGGGGAAACCACCGAGAGCTTGAAGGTCGAGTCCGCCATGGGGATCAGGCCGCCTGCCGAGTCTTCTCGGCTTTTTCCAGTGCTTCGTCGATGCCGCCCACCATGTAAAAAGCCTGTTCCGGCAGCTCGTCGTGGCGTCCGTCCACAATCTCCTGGAAGCCTTGAATGGTTTCGCCTACCGGCACATACTTCCCTTCCAACCCGGTAAACTGGGTGGCCACGAAGAAAGGCTGAGAGAGGAAGCGTTGAATCTTGCGGGCCCGGGAGACCGTCAATTTGTCTTCCTCGGAAAGCTCGTCGATCCCCAGGATGGCGATGATGTCCTGCAGATCCTTGTACTTCTGCAGGATGAGCTTGACGGCTCGGGCGGTGTTGTAGTGCTCGTCTCCAATGATGCGGGGATCCAGAATGCGCGAGGTGGAGTCCAGCGGATCGACGGCCGGATAGATCCCGAGCTCGGCAATCGAGCGGGAGAGATTGGTGGTCGCATCCAGGTGGGCGAAGGCCGCGGCCGGCGCCGGATCGGTGTAATCGTCGGCCGGCACATAGATGGCCTGAACCGAGGTGATGGAGCCTTTCTTGGTCGAGGTAATCCGCTCCTGGAGCTCACCCATCTCGGTCGCCAGATTGGGCTGATAGCCCACGGCCGAGGGCATGCGGCCCAGCAGGGCCGAGACCTCCGAACCCGCCTGGGTAAACCGAAAGATGTTGTCGATGAAGAGGAGAACGTCCTGCCCCTCCTCGTCCCGAAAGTATTCGGCCACGGTCAGGCCGGTCAACCCCACCCTCAGCCGGGCTCCGGGCGGCTCGGTCATCTGGCCGTAGACCAGAGCGGCCTTGTCGATGACGCCGGACTCGGTCATTTCCAGCCACAGGTCATTGCCCTCTCGGGTGCGCTCTCCGACGCCTGAAAAGACCGAGAAGCCGCCGTGCTTGGTGGCGATGTTGTTGATCAGCTCCTGGATGATGACCGTCTTCCCCACGCCCGCTCCGCCGAACAGTCCGATCTTTCCGCCACGGAGGTAGGGTTCCAGCAGGTCCACCACCTTGATGCCGGTCTCGAACATCTCCAGATTGGTATTCTGATCGTCGAAGAGCGGTGCCGGCCGATGAATGGGATAGCTCTTGGAGGCGCCGATCGGCCCCTTTTCGTCGACGGGTTGGCCAATGACGTTCACGATGCGGCCCAACATCTCCCGGCCCACCGGCACCGAGATGGGAGCCCCGGTATCGATGGCCTTCATGCCCCGCACCATTCCATCGGTGGGCTGCATCGAGACCGCCCGCACTCGACTCTCTCCCAGATGCTGCTGCACCTCGGCGATCACATCGATGGGGTTGGGAACGTCAAACCCCTCGCTGGTGATTCGGACGGCGCTGTAGATGGAGGGGAGCTTCTGCTCCTCGAAGGCCACGTCCACCACCGGACCGATCACCTGAACCACACGGCCAATGTTCATCGGTTGTCTCCATGATTTGTTCCCTCTATTTCAGAGCGGCGGCGCCACTCACCACCTCGATAATCTCGTTGGTGATCCCCGCCTGGCGAGCACGGTTCATGGTGAGGGTCAGCGACTCGATCATCTCCACCGCGTTGTTGGTAGCGGCGTCCATGGCAGTCATCCGCGCTCCGTGCTCGGCTGCGGAAGATTCCAGCAAGGCCCGAAAGACCTGCACCTCGACATGCTTGGGCATCAGGGTGTTCAGAATCTCGGCTGCAGGTTGCTCGTAAATGTAATCGACCGGGGTCTGCTCCGACGAAAGCAGCATCGGCGGAATGGGCAAGAGCCGCTCGACGACGATTCGCTGCTGGATGACCGACTTGAACTCGTTGTAGAGCAGATAAACGGCATCGCGCTCTCCGGACAGAAACTGGGAAACCAGCGTGCCGGTGATTTCCCGGGCGTGCCCGAATTCGACCCGGTGAAAGAGGTTGACCTGCTGGTGCCCGATCGGCGTGGTCCGCTTGCCGAAGTAATCCCGGCCCTTGCGCCCCACGCAAAACAGGTCGATCGACTGGTCCCCCCTCTCCCGGATAAATCCCTCGGCCGCCTTCACGATATTGGCATTGAAGGCGCCGCACAACCCCTTGTCGGCGGTGATCACCACCAACTGAATCTCTTGCTCCTCCCGCTCCGCCAGCAGGGGATGGCGCCGGGTCTCGGAGCGGGCCATCAGGCTCCGGACCACCTTGAGGATCTGGCCGGCATAGGGTCGGGCGTTCAGCACCGCCTCCTGAGCCCGCCTCAGCTTGGCGGCAGACACCATTTTCATGGCCTTGGTGATCTGCTGGGTGTTCCGTACCGAGCGGATCCGGCGTCGTATGTCCAGGATGTTGGGCATGTCCGGCTCTCAGGCTGCGCTCAAGCCCGACTGCGCCTTCTCAGCCGAGAATTTCTGGCTGAACTCATCCAGAAGCGTCTTGAGTTCCGCCTTTAACGAGTCGTCGAGCTGCCCCTTCTCCAGAATCCTGGTGCCCAGGGAAGGATGGCGGGTGTCCAGAAAACGGTAGAGGCCCTCCTCGAAGGGCCCGCAGTCGGCAATCGCCAGGGAATCCAGATAGCCGTTGGTGGCGGCGTAGATGATGATGACCTGCTTGTCTACCGGCAAGGGTGCGTACTGGCCTTGTTTGAGCACTTCCACCAGTCTTTCCCCTCGGTTGAGCTGGGCCTGTGACGCCTTGTCGAGGTCACTGCCGAACTGGGCGAAAGCGGCCAGCTCGCGGAATTGAGCCAACTCCAGTCTCAAGGTCCCCGCGATCTGGCGCATGGCCTTGATCTGAGCGTTGCCTCCCACGCGGGAGACCGACAGCCCCACGTTGATGGCCGGGCGAATCCCCGAATGAAAGAGATCGGCTTCCAGATAGATCTGTCCGTCGGTAATCGAAATCACGTTGGTGGGGATGTAGGCGGAAACATCCCCGGCCTGAGTCTCGATTATGGGCAAGGCCGTCAACGACCCTCCTCCCCGCGATTCGTGCAACTTGGCCGCCCGTTCCAGCAGGCGGGAGTGAAGGTAGAAGACATCCCCCGGGTAGGCCTCCCGCCCCGGCGGGCGCCGCAGCAGCAGGGAGATCTCCCTGTAGGCGGCCGCGTGCTTGGAGAGGTCGTCGTAAATGCAGACCGTGTGCCGCCCGCTGTCGCGGAAAAATTCGCCGATGGCGCAGCCGGCATAGGGAGCCAGATACAGCAGGGGAGCCGGCTCGGAGGCGGAGGCCGCCACCACGATGGTGTAGTCCATGGCGTCATTGTCCACCAGGGTCTGAACCACCTGAGCAATGGTTGAGCGCTTCTGGCCGATGGCCACATAGATGCAAATGACGTCGCCGCCCTTCTGATTGATGATCGTGTCCACGGCCAAGGCCGTCTTTCCGGTCTGGCGGTCGCCGATAATGAGCTCGCGTTGTCCCCGACCGATGGGGATCATGGAGTCGATGGACTTGAGCCCCGTCTGCAAGGGCTGTTTCACGGGCTCGCGATCCACGATTCCCGGAGCGATGCGCTCAACCGGATTGAGACCATCGGTTGCAACGGGCCCCTTGCCATCGACCGGCCGCCCCAACGGATCCACCACCCGGCCCACCATCGCTTCCCCCACGGGAACCGCCATGATCTTCCTGGTCCGCTTCACCAGGTCGCCTTCCTTGATTTCGGAAGCCTCGCCCAGCAGTACCGAGCCTACCTGGTCCTCCTCCAGATTGAGCGCCATTCCGGCGATCCCGTGGGGAAACTCGAGCAACTCGCTGTACATCACTTTTTCCAGTCCGTGGACCCGGGCGATGCCGTCTCCCACCGAAATGACCGTTCCCACTTCGCTGACCACCGTGCCCGCATCGAAATCCTCGATCTGGGCCCGAATGATCTGACTGATCTCTTCCGCCTTGATTCCCATCAGGTTCTCTCCCCGGTTCAGGTCAATCCTGCGAGCTGAGCCGCTCCTTCATCTGTTGCAATTGCTGCCGCACCGAGCCGTCGTAGATGGTATCGCCCACACGCGTGATGACCCCACCCAGGATTTGCGGATCGGTCTGGAACCGGAGTTGGACCCGCTTGCCGCTGAGCTGTTCCAGCGCCTGGCTCAACTGATCCCGGAGCGGCTGGCCGATCTCGGTCGAGGTGGTCACCCCGACCTGGACGACCCCCAGGCGATCCCGGACCCCCTGCCGAAATGCTTCCATCATCTCGTTGAAATGACCCATCCGGTTGTGTTCGACCAGGACATGGATAAAATTACGGGCTGTTTTGCAGAAATCCAACCTGGCAAGCAGTTGGGAGGTGGCGGCCTTTTTTCTGGCCGCGCTGATGGCAGGATCCTCATAGAATGCCGACAGTTCCCGATTCCGATCCAGCAGTTGCTCGAACTGATCCAATTCCCGCTCAACCGCCTCGTGTTGACCGAGCTTGAAACTGACGTCGGCCAATGCTCTGGCGTACCGATCGGCAATGATTGCCATGTCGCGACCTCGAATGCCTCACTCGCGCCCGGTCAGGACCGGTTCTCCTTCAGCGACTGAACAAACCTGGAAATAATCCGCTGATTCTGGTCCGGACCCAGATCCCCTCGCAGCCGTTCTTCCGCCAATTCGACCGCCAGCCGGGCCACGTGAGCCTTGAGCTCCATCCGCGCCGAACGCTGCAACCCTTCGATCTCCCGCCTGGCCATGGCCACGATCTTCTCCGCCTCGGCATGGGAGCTGTCGATGATCCGACGCCGTTCCTCCTCGGACTCGCCGGTCGCCTCCTGCCTCAAACCATCGATTTCCTCGTCCACGCGAGCCAGACGGGCCTCGATGGCGGACATTTTTTCCTCGGCCTCCTCCTGAGCCCGCTTCCCGTTGGCAAGCCCTTCCTGAATCCCTCGCGTCCTCGCCTGGAGAAACTCCCGCAGAGGCCGCCGCAGATAATAGGCCAGCCCTCCGAAGAGAAGAACGAAGTTCCCCCACTTCCACACAACGGACAGAGGGCTTCCATGAGGCTGGCCGTGTTCCTCGGACTCGCGACCCTGGCCGGTTGGAGCCGCGCCGGTCGAGGCGTTCGGATTGCCGCCTATTTCCCCTGCCCGGGCAGCCGGCAGAATCAGACAGAAAGCCAGCAACACCCCGGTCAGAGCGATGAGAAAGGAGCCTGGCAGGAAACTCCTAGCGCAGGATCGCCTTAACGATTCCATCTGCAATATTGGTCAGGTCGGATTCCAGGTCGTTCTTGGCGGAAGCGACCTGGTTCTGCAGTTCGTTTCTGGTGGACAGGACGAGACCCTCTGCCTCTTGACGCCCCTTGCCCAGGATCCGGGATCGGTGCTTCAGGGCTTCCGAGCGGAGGGTTTCCTGTTGACGGTAGATTTCCAGGCGGGCAGCGTTCAAATGGTCTTGATAAATGCGAGACTTCTCCTCGAATTCGCCAAGTTTCTGGTTGGCTTTACGCTGCGCACCATGAATCGCCGCGTCCCGATCCTCTAGAATCTTGTTAATTGGGTTGAAAAATGATCGTTTTAGGATGAAATAGAGGGACCAGACGAGCAGAATCACCACAACCACGGACAGATCTGGCTGCACCAGTTCCATATTTCAGCGATTCACAACCTCTGCCCGGCGACTGCCGGGAGCCTACCAGATCCTGAGCCTTTTTTCGGCCGCAACCGGAAGCCGAAAAAGCATGAGAAAATTATCACAAGTACGTTTGGGGGTCAAGCCCCAAACCATCGACGCTGAAGAGAATGCGGGCCAATCCGGCCCGCCGCCTGCGGTCCCATGAAACCCACCGTCGAAGTCGCCGCCGCCGTCCTCTTCCGCCAGGGACGCCTGCTCATCACCCAGAGGCTGCCGGACTCCCATCTCCCGGGGATCTGGGAGTTTCCCGGCGGCAAGCGGAGACCCGGGGAATCCATCCGGGAATGCCTGGTTCGAGAGGTTCGGGAAGAGCTCGGCATCGGGTTGGTCGTGGAAGAACTGTTGGAAAGAATCGAGTACGAGTACCCGGAAAGGACCGTTTGCCTGAACTTCTTCAAGTGCCGCTACGATGGCGGAAGGCCGCGGGCGCTGGGGTGCCGGCAGTTCAAATGGGTGACTCCCGGAGAGCTTGGGAACTACCGTTTCCCTCCTGCAAACGAACCCCTCATGAAAAAGATTCAGTCAGGCGGCTGACGTGGGGGACAAGGCCAACAAACGATATCCACGAAGGCGCACGAAGGGAAAAAGAGTTATCCACGAAGGGGCACGAAGGAACTGAAGGGCCACTAAGGGGTTGGAGAAGGCTCGAGAGGGGCCTGCCAAGGATCGCCAAGGGGAGAAAGGATTTCCAGGAAAAGGCAAAAAGATATCCACGAAGGGCCACTAAGGGGTTGGAGGAGGCTCGAGAGGGATCCACCAAAGGTCGGGAAGGGGAGAAAGGATTTCCAGGAAAAGGCAAAAAGATATCCACGAAGGGCCACGAAGAACGGCGAAGGGCCACTAAGGGGTTGGAGGAGGCTCGAGAGGGATCCACCAAGGGTCGGGTAGGGGGAAAAGGATTTCCACGAAAAGGCAAAAAGATATCCACGAAGGGCCACTAAGGGGTTGGAGGAGGCTCGAGAGGGATCCGCCAAAGGTCGCCAAGGGGAGAAAGGATTTCCACGAAAAGGCAAAAAGATATCCACGAAGGGCCACTAAGGGGTTGGAGAAGGCTCGAGAGGGATCCGCCAAGGGTCGGGAAGGGGAGAAAGGATTTCCAGGAAAAGGCAAAAAGATATCCACGAAGGGCCACGAAGATCGGCGAAGGGCCACGAAGGGGTTGGAGAAGGCTCGAGACGGCACCGCCAAGGGTCGGGAAGGGGGAAAAGATTTCCACGAAGGGGCTGAAGTATCTGTCAAGGGGGCAAAAGATTAATCCGCGAAGGGACTCCAAGGGGTTGGAAAAGACTCGAAAGGGGTCCGTGAAGGGCCACGAAGAAAGACACTAAAGGGAAAAGAAATCGACGAAGGGGCACGAAGGACACTGAGGTTATCCACAAAGGGCACCCAGGTACAGGAAGATCAAGAGATTATGTTCCCGGGGTCGGGTCTCGGCGTTGAGCATGAGTCGATCCCTGATTCACATCGATGGACAGGATATACAGGATGTTTTGTCGCCAACCGGCTTCTCCCGAAAGAGTCCTTGCTCTGGATAAGCCACAATAATCCGTTGTTTCACTCTTGAGTGATCCGCCCGGTCCGGGGGCAGGGGCACGGCTCTCGGGCAAACGGGAGTTTCCCTAAGCGGAACTTCATCCGGAACCAACAGGGAACAATCAAGATAAGGTATTGAAACAGAGGCCTTTGGTGGGCTTCCATGGGCGGCTTGGTGTGGGATTATGTTTACATGTATATAGTCGGTTTGTATGCTCTTTCTCCCTTGACACAAGATGTTGTGTCTTGTATTCTGTTTCCATGTCCTATCACCTGGAATCCATCCCTAACCGCAACAGCCGACCTACCCTCCTCATCCGTGAGGCCTGGCGCGAAGGCAAACGCATCCGCAAGAAGACCCGCGCCAACCTCACCGGCATGCCCGAGCCGCTGGTCAACGGCATCGGCGCCCTGCTGAAGGGCGGCATCGCGCTGGAGAGCGTCGAGGACGCCTTCACCATCCGCAGGGCTCTGCCCCACGGCCACGTGGCGGCCGGGCTGGGAACGCTGCGCCGTCTGGGGCTGGTGCGTCTGCTGCATCGCCACCCTGGTCGGGAGCGGGATCTTGCCATCGCCGCCATCCTCGCCCGTCTCCTCGACCCGGGCTCGAAGCTGGCCGCCGCTCGGCATCTCTCCCCGGACACGGCCGCCTCCAGCCTGGGCGCCGTGTTGGGCTTGGGGCCGGTCACCGGCAATGAACTGCTGGGCATGCTCGACTGGCTGCTCCGACGCCAGAGACATATCGAGAAGAGCCTGGCCCATCGGCATCTGGGCGAGGCCACCCTGATCCTCTATGACGTCACCTCCAGCTTCCTGGAGGGAGGGTGTTGTCCACTGGCGGCGTTCGGTCACAACCGGGACGGCAAGAAGGGCAAGAAGCAGATCGTGTTCGGACTGCTGTGCACCGAAGAGGGCTGTCCAGTGGCGGTGGAGGTGTTTGCGGGCAACCGGGGGGACCCGACGACGCTGGGGGCGCAGATTGCCAAGATCCGGGATCGGTTCGGGGTGGGTCGGGTGGCGTTGGTGGGGGACCGGGGCATGATCACCACGGCCCGGATCCGTGAGGAACTGGAGCCGGCGACTCTGGACTGGATCTCGGCCTTGAAAGCCACCGACATCCGCAAGTTGTTGAGGCAGCAAGGTCCAGACGGGGGCGAGCCGGCCCCGTTGTGTCCCGAGGCCCTGGTCCCGGACCAGGTGGCCGAGATCGTCAGCCCGGAGTTTCCGGGCGAACGCCTGCTGGTGTGCCTCAACCCCCGCCTGCGGCAGCAACGGGCGCGCAAGCGGGAAGCGCTGCTGGAGGCCACCGAGGAGATCCTCGAAACGATTGCCCGGGGCCTGCGCCACCGCGGCAGGGATTGGATCAACCGACGGGTCGGTCGCGAGGCCAACCGCCGCAAGGTCGAGAAACACTTCGATATCACCGTCACCGACGACGCTCTCCGTTGGTCTCGCAACCGGGAAAAAATCGCGGCCGAGGCCCGCCTGGATGGGCTCTACGTCATCCGCACCAGCCTCGATGCTGACACGATGGGCCCCGGTGAGGTCGTCGAGGCCTACAAGAGCCTGTCCCGGGTCGAGCGGGCCTTCCGCTCGCTCAAGACCACCCGGCTCCAGGTGCGGCCGGTGTATGTCTATAACGCCGACCGGGTCCGAGCCCACGTGTTCCTGTGCATGCTCGGCTATTATGTCGAATGGCACCTGCGGCAGCGACTGGCTCCCCTGTTGTTCGAGGACGACGACCGCCAGCAGGCGCGGGCCAAACGAACCTCGCCGGTCCAGCCGGCCCGGGTCTCGGACCGCGCCAAAGCCAAGGCCGACACCAAGACCACTGCCGAAGGGTTTCCCGTCCACAGTCTCAAGACCCTGTTGGCCGACCTCGCCACCCTGACCCTCAACCAGGTGACCTTGCCGACCAACCCCGACCAGGGGTTCCTTATGATCGCCCAGCCCACCCCGCTGCAACGCAAGGCCTTTGAACTGCTGGAGATCGAGCCGGCCAAAATTGTTCCCAGTACGATGCCAGTTTGAATCCGTCTATCTCACAGGTGTCATTGAAGTATTGTTGATTTTGACAGATGAAGTTCGGCCTAAGGGTGCACGTCGGCTTTCTGAGAAGTCGCCCGCCGGACACTCCCCACGGCACCGCCGGGACGGCATCGCCTGGGAGCGCGGGCGTCCCGCCCGCATCCTGTCCCTTTGGCCGCCGCTGAGCTTCAGTGCGACGCTGCAGGCAGCCACCCTTTGGGCGAGAACCCCATCGGCCAGGCCGAAGGAGAGCCATGGCGCCGTTGCCGGTTGATCCAAGTGGGGGAGATGGCCGGGGCTGTGCCAGGCTTTGTGCGGGCGGGACGCCCGCGCTCCCGGGAAGCCTTCATCCCATGACGTCGTCACATCAAGGGCACCAAATTGCCGAAGCATTTTGGCGCCGCTTGGGGTTGAAGGAGGTCCATCTGTCTTCCGGTCTATTCGTGTTTATTCGTGTCCATTGGTGGTTCGTCTTCATTAACGATCGGCCGTTTTTCCTCGAACGATCCGCACGACAGGGGGGGCACAGCTTAGTGGATAGTGGATAGTGATTTGATCGATGCGTTAAGCATCTTGTCGATCTCGGCGCAATCGTTGCAAAACGTGCAACGAGGTCATAAGGCGCTTGCCTGCTCCCGGAATGCTCCACTAACCACTGGCCACTGTCTGAAACACCCCTGTTTCATCCCGTATGATCCGCCGCGTCGTAAAAAGCGGGGGCGTGGCTAAATCATTGACAATCCAATGTTACGTGGCGGATACTAAGGAGTTCTAGGAACTGCGTGCGGAAGCGAGCGGCCGTGTACCTAACATTCAGAAACGTCAATCGAATCCGAATCCGGACTCGGGGAAGCCTTTTCACCCTGGCTGTTCTGGTGCTGGCCTCTTTCCATACGGCCGGCTTCGGGGAGGACAAGAAGGCCGCGGGGCAACCTCCTGCCGCAGCGCCCCCGCCTCGGGCCGTTGCCGGGTTGGGCCCCCTCGAGCCCGTGGGGACCCCGTCCCCGGCTCAAGCCGTTCCCCCAGAACTGCGGAAGGCCATTCGGGAATACCGGGCTCAGATCCAGCGGATCACGCTGGACTATCCCGGCGGGGAGAAGGTTGAGGGTTCGCGGCGCGTCTCCCGGGATTACCGCGGCAACCTCTACGAGTACTTTCGCAACGATGCGCTGGATGCCCTGCCCCATGAAGTCCGGCAGGCCAATGGAACCAAATCCCTGTTGCGGCGGAATCAGTTCGGTTTCAACCTGACCGGACCGGTCACGGTTCCACGGCTCTACGACGGCCGGGGACGGACCTTCTTCTCAATCGCCTACGAAGGCACCCGGGAAAAGATCTCCCGTCCGTTCCTGGGAGACCTCCCCACGGCATTGCAACGGTCCGGAGACTTTTCCGACCTGGTCGACAACGCAGGACGCCCGGTCGCGATCTACGATCCGGCCACAACCCGGCCCAACCCCGACTACGATCCCGGCCAACCGGTCTCCTTGTCCAATCTGCAGTACCTCCGCGACCCCTTTCCGGGAAACCGAATCCCGGCCCACCGGCTGGATCCGGTCGCCCTGAAGATGCTGGCCTACTATCCCCAACCCAACGCCAACGTGGGCCCGTTCCTGCGCAACAATTTCTTCGCCAACGCGGCCGAAACCAACACGCCCAATGGAACGGTGTGGAAGCTTGACCACGATATCGGAACCAGGCACAAGCTCACCTGGAACGGCCGCTTCTCCGGCGGGATCGACGGCTCGGCCCCGATTTTCGCCAACCCCGCCAACCCGGGCAGCCACCAGCGCCGTGTCGGCTCCAGGAGTGGAAGGTTCAGCCACACCTTCAGCGTCTCTCCCCGAGTGGTCAACCAGTTCTCCTTGTGGTCGCGGTATCGTTCCTTGGCCAGCGCCCAAGAGAATATCTACCGGACTCATTTCCCGGAACAGCTCGGGATCAAGGGACTGAGAAGCGGCGCCTTTCCTCGATTTGATCTGGGCCACTTTGTCGATATCGGCACCCAACCCGGGGCTATGACCCGTTACCAGATTGCGAACTATTCGCTGTCTGATGCAATCAGCCTGCGCTACAACAAACACAATCTAAAGCTGCATGGCAAGGTTTACTGGCGACAGGTGAACAGCTTCCGCTCCCGATACCCTTCGGGCCGATTCGATTTCTCCGGCGAACTGACGGGACTGCCGGGCGTCAACAACACGGGAAGCCCCGCCGCCCAATTCCTGCTGGGGATGCCCGACCGCGCCCAGCAGTCCATCGTGTCCCATCCCACCTATATGAGGTCGGAACAGTATGAAATGGGAGTCAGTGACGAATATCAGATCACTCCCAAACTCACCTGGACCTTTCGATTGAACCTGGAACTCGACACGGCGCCTCGTGAAAAATTTGACCGGCAGTCCAGCTTGGACTTCGAGGGTCTGAACCCCGAGAACGGGCGACCCGGGATCCTCGTTTTCGCGGGCCGGGATGGGCGGCCTAGAACCTTTACCCCTAACCAGGTCAGCTGGGAACCTGGAGTCGCCGTAGCGGTGAGCCCTTGGGGAGACCGCAGGACGGTCATTCGCGCCAACTATGGGCTCTATTCCGATTCCCTTCCACTGGACCCGACCAACCTGGGCACCTTGGGGTTTAACGCCACGCCGCTGCTCACTTCGCCCAACCGGCAGTTGGAGCCGGTATTGCTGCTCCGGCAAGGTTTCCCTCAGGTAGCCAACCCCCCAGACCTCACTTCGACTGCCGCCAACGACCGGGATGCCGCATACTTTGAACCGCACCTCCAACTGCCCGAAAGTCACGAGTGGCGACTGGAAGTCGAAAGAGACTTCTCCGACTTCGCTGTGCGCATGGCCTACATCGGGGAACGCGGGACTCATCTCTTTATGGGTAACGACGTGAATCTCAACCCGCTCGCCCCTTCTGCCTTGCAGTTCCGGGACCGGCTGAACGACCTGGAGTTCAACCAGTCGCTGCGACCCTTTCCCCAGTTTCGCCGCATCGCCCATGGGTACAACTACCCTTACGGATCAAACTCCCTCCATCGTGGGTTACTCCGTGTCGATAAGCGACTTTCCAAGGGCTTGAGCTTCACCGGCTCTTATTCGTATTCCAAGGCCATCGACAACCTGCTGAGAGGCAAGCCCCCTCAGAATTCAACCAACCTGCAAGCCGAAAAGTCGCTTTCCTCATACGACAGAACGCACCGCTTGAGAGCCAGCTATCTCTACGAGCTTCCCTTCGGCGAAGGCCGCCGTTTCTCCAGCTCCGGCAATTGGATCAACTCCCTGGGGCGGGGATGGACCATGAGCGGCATGAGCGTCTTCCAAAGCGGCACCCCGATTCGCCTGAGACCCCTGTTCAACAACACTGGCGGAGTCGCCGAATCCTTGAGGGTCAATCTGGTTCCCGGGGTCGATCCCCACCTGGAGAATCGCTCGGCTTTCCAATGGTTTAATCCTGTAGCTTTTGACCAACCCGAAGACTTCACTCTGGGAGATGGGCCGCGCAATCATCCAACCTTGCGGAATCCCAGCTTCTGGAACCTCGACATGTCCCTGAGCAAGCGGGTGCCGGTGAGCGAGGACTGGACGTTGGAGTTCATTGGCGAGGCCTTTAACGCCCTCAACCATGCCAACCTCAACCGGCCCGACGCCGTCATCGGATCCCGCGAAAATCCCAACAGCAACGCCGGCAGGATCATTGGCTCCCGGGGCGGGCGCATCGTCCAGCTTGGACTCCGATTGAGCTTCTAGCCTGAATTGCTCACCAATTGAGGAGGGCTGGTGGCTTCCGGCGCCATTCCATCAGTCAACTGGCCGGTGGTCTTGGGCCTGTGCCTGCTGCTGTCGCCTGCCGGGCGGCCTGCCGAGAACACACCCGCTGCAGGCGGCATTCGCTTCTGTGTCCCCTTGTGGGTATTGGAAGAAGGCGCGCCCATTCAACCCCGGATCGGGCGCGGAGACCTTTCCATTTTCGCCGGCTCGTCGCCATTGCAAATCACACGGCAGGAGCAGCCCGGCACCCCGACTCTCCTCTTCCTGGCTTTCGACCTGGTCGAAGACCAACCCTCCATCAACGCCGCCAAACAGGCCCTGTCCGATGAGATCCGGAAGTTGGGTCCCGAGTACTGGGTGGGCCTCATCGGGGCTCAGGAAACCCTCTCGGTGATCCAGGATCCCACCAAGGACAAGCCCCTCCTGTTGAAAAAAATCCGCCAGAGCCGTCAGTTCGGCAAGGCGGGCCTGCTGGAATCCATCCAGGCCCTGGCCGATTTCTCCTCATCCCTGATGCTCAGAAGCAATGTCAGAGTGGGCGTCATTCTGGTCACCGACAGCGACGTGGCCAACTACCGAACCGAATACCGCAACCCCACGATCAACCGCAGCGACCGCAGGGACCTCAGCCGCCGCTTCCCCGGCCGGGCGCTGCAGGAAGACATCTACCGCATATCCACGGCCATGGTGCGTTTTCCGGTCCCCCTCCTGGTGGTCCACGTCGCTCCCGGGAGAGACTCCCTCAACCGCACCTACCAGGACGGCTTGGGGCAGGTGACCGGGGCCGTGGGCGGCCGGATATTCCTTTCCAAATCGACCGGAGACATCCCCCGCACTCTCCAGGAAGCCTTTGAATGGGCGGACAGTTTCTACGCTATTGAATTCGAAGTCCCCCCGAGACCCGGCGGCGTTTTTGAGATCGAAGCCAAACTTGGCGCAGCTCTTTCCCCCACCATGCGACTGAGCTACCCTGCTCGCCTCTTCTTCCCTTCCGAAACCGGGCCTTGACCGAAGGCTTCAGAGTAGAGCCTTGGAGTCTACGGGCGGTCTGGCGGGAGGCTCCGGCGCCGGTCCCCGGGTGACCCCTCGAGAGCCCCAATTCCATTGGGACAGCCCCCGGGATTGTGCTACACTCAAGCTGTAAAGGACACCCCTCAGGAGGAGGTGACACAGTTATGGGAGAAGGTACCGACTGCGGTTCAAAGCTGGCTTACTTCCTGGTCGGCGGCGGCATCGGGGCTATCGTAGCCCTGCTGTTTGCGCCCCGTACCGGGCGGGAAACCCGGGACATTATTGTTCAACGGACGGCCGAAAGCCGGGACAGGGTGGCCTCGGCAACCCGCAGTACTTCCGACAAGATGTCCGACTACATTGAAAAAGGCCTTGACAAAGGCAAGGAAGCCGTCAGCAGCCAAAAAGACCAGATTTCGGCAGCCATCGCGGCCGGCAAGCAGGCCTACGAGGAAGAAAAAAGCAAGGCAGAGCTGGAGTCCAAGTAGCTCCCAATCGACGGGTCAGGGCCAGTGGGCGACCGAAACGACACCCGGACCTGCCCGGCGGATTGAAACATCAACATCCGGAGAAACACCGTGGAGAACCTATTCGGCCACAACCTGGAAAATCTGGTCGGCGTCCTGCTGATCCTGGTTGCCGTCTTCATCTGCCTCCAGTTGGGAACCATGGTCGCACTCCTGGCTGCGGTGCGCAAGATGGGGGGGAACCTGGATCGCATGCGAGTCATGGTCGAACAACAGGGTGAGCCGGCCATCAAGGAGATGCGCGAGGTACTTGGGGAATTCAAGGACATCCTGAAGAGTGCCCGATCCGCCACGGAAAACCTGACGGGAGTCACGCAAACGGTGCGGCGCCAGATCGGGGAAGTCAACTCGGTGATTGAGGAGACTACCGACCGGGCCCGCCAGCAGATTTCCAAGGCCGACGAAGTGGTCACACACGCTATCGAAAGAATGGAAACTACCTCTCAGGTTCTCCAGGAAAGCATCCTGACTCCCGTAGGGGAGCTGTCGGCACTGATTCGCGGGTTGTCGAGCGGGTTGAATGTCCTGTTCGGCCGCAAACGCAACCCGGTGAATGAAGCTCACCAGGATGAGGAGATGTTCATCTGAATGACGGGGGAGGTAAAGACAGTTCCCTCGATGCGAGGTGGCCTCAGTGGTTTTCGGAGGCGCCGGCGGCCGCGCCGCCATCCCCTGGTCGGGTCCCTCCGCAGGCCCGGAGATCCGAAAGGTCGAACACCCGCCCATTGGAACCGACAGCTCTATTATCCCAATCCATCCCTAGCGCAAGGAGGAAGACGCGTTGTTGACCATAAGACTGGCCCGTACCGGAAAGAAGAAACATCCTTCCTTCCGGATTGTCGTCATGGAGAAGTCAAAACGGCGTGACGGCAGATACATCGACCAACTCGGGCATTACAACCCCAAAACCGATCCAGCTTCTATTCATCTGGACAAGGAGAAATATGAATTCTGGGTAGCCAGGGGGGCACAGCCTACCGATACCGTCAAAAGCTTCCTCAGCAAGATTGGGTAATCCACGGCATCTCCCATTTCCGTGAAGCGGTGGTTCTACGAGTCGACCAGGACTCACCTAGGAGGTAGCCATGAAGGAGCTGATCGAAGAGATTGCGAAAGCGTTGGTGGATCATCCGGATCAGGTCGTGGTGAAACCGATCGAGGGCGAGCAGACAACCGTTCTCGAGTTGAGAGTGGCTCCCAGCGATCTCGGGAAGGTGATCGGCAAGCAAGGGAGAACAGCGCGCTCGATCCGCACCATCCTGGGAGCGGCGGGCATGAAGCTCAGGAAACGTTTCACGCTCGAGATCCTGGAGTAGAACCATTTGTCGCGTAACGAGCTGGTAAGCGTTGCCAAGATCATCAAGCCCCAAGGCAACAAAGGTGAGGTGGCTGCCGAGCTACTCACCGATTTTCCCCAGAGATTTCACCACCTCCAGGAAGTCTACCTTCAAAAGAACGGCCGCAGCCCGTTCCCCGTGGCTCTGGAAGCGTTCCGACTGCACAAGCAACGCATTATCCTGAAATTTTCCGGCATCGACGATATCGGGGCCGCCGAAGGGCTGCGCGGCCATGAAGTGAGAATCGGCAGGGAGAAACTCCTGGTCCTCCCCCGAGGATCTTACTATCAATTTGACCTGATCGACTGCGTGGCCAGAGACAGCAAGGGCCGCAGGCTGGGCCAGGTGACCGAGGTGCTCGAGTTTGGAGGACAATTCCTGCTCAAGGTGAGGCGGGGGGGTGGAAAGGAACTGCTCGTCCCCTTTGTCAAGGATATCGTCCGCAGTGTGGACGTGTCCAAAAAGGAGCTGATCTGCGAGCTTCCCCAGGGGCTCGAAGAGCTTTAGCCCGCATTTCTCACCGGGTCGCTGGAACCATGATGAAAAGCAGTTTATCTTCAGCACCTTGATTGGCTCCATTTAAAGGGCTTGCGGGTAGAGACGGCGCTGGGCGCGCCCTGGCTTGTCTTTTCCCCTTCAGCGCGCACATGCTCCGAACGTAGTTCCGGCTACGCCCTTCGGTCCCGAGCACGCGCTGAGGGAAAAATTCCTGCGCCATTTTCACGCCCCCCGGTGAAAAATGCGGGCTCGCCCGCCCGAAGGGTTCTGCAACCGGTGTCCGGAACGAAACCCCTCCAATTCGATATCATCACTATCTTTCCGGGGTTCTTCCAGGGCCCGTTCGAGTTCGGCATGGTGAGACAGGCTGTCAGGAAGAACCTGGTTTCCGTCGGGATTCACGACCTCAGAGCCCACACCAGTGACCGCCACCGGACGGTCGACGACCGGCCCTTCGGGGGCGGGGAGGGCATGGTCCTCAAGCCGGAGCCCCTCTTCCGAGCCGTCAACAGCCTCGCTCCCCAAGACAGCCCCTCTCCCGCATTCAGGACCGTCCTGCTTTCGGCTCAGGGCCGCAAGCTGACCCAGGAGACGGTCCGCGAGCTGGCGGGCTGCCGGCATCTCATCTTGATTTGCGGCCGGTACGAAGGCATTGACGAACGAGTCACCGACCACTTGGCCACCGACGAAATCTCCATTGGCGACTACGTTCTGAGCGGTGGAGAACTGGCAGCCTGCGTGCTGATCGACTGTATCGTGAGAATGGTTCCGGGAGTGCTCCACAACCATCGCAGCAGCCTCAACGAATCCTTTTCCCGCCCCGAGGCGACCACCGGCTCGAGAGACCGCGTTCCGGCACCCGCAATCCTGGACCATCCTCAATACACCCGGCCGGAATGCTTCCAGGGCCTCAACGTTCCCCGCCTCCTGCTATCCGGAGACCATCGAAAGGTCGAGCTCTGGAGACGCAGGAAGGCTCTAGAAAAGACTTTGAGAAACCGTCCCGATCTACTAAAATACGGCTGTTTGTCGGAAGAGGACAAACATCTGCTGGAAACGGAATTCGAGGCGTGACCCGTTTCCCCGGAGTATCTGATGCATGCCCTGAGCGAGTTGGAACACAGCCAGATGCGCACGAACCATCCCGGTTTCCGGGTGGGAGACACGGTCCGGGTGCACGTGAAAATCAGGGAAGGCGAGAAGGAACGCGTGCAGGTATTCGAAGGCGCCGTGATCGCCAGGAAGGAAGGCGACCTGCGATCCTCCTTCACCGTGAGAAAGACGTCTTTCGGGCAGGGAGTCGAACGAATCTTTCCCCTGCACTCTCCTATCATCGAAAAAATCGAGCTGGTTCGAAGAGGTCGCGTGCGGAGGGCCAAACTTTACTACCTCCGCAGCCGCCGAGGGAAAGCGGCCAAAATCAAGGAACTCAGAGTCTATTGACCCGGAGTGCTTTCGCCGGCCAGGGACTCGGAACCATTCTCCGGAGCCGTCGGGCATTCCAAGTGCATTCTGCGAGGCACTCCTGCCGCCTGCATCCGCCCGCCCTATTCACCCAGCCAACTGCAATCTCTCTTTCGAAGCCCAGGCGCAAGACTGCGGCTACCGCAGGATTGCGGGGTTGGACGAGGTCGGTCGCGGGGCCCTGTTCGGTCCGGTGTGTGCCGCGGCAGTGATCATGAATCCCCGGTGCGTCCCTCCCGGCATCAACGACTCCAAAACACTGAGTCCCCGGCAGCGGTTGAAGCTGGCGCATGAAATCCGAGAGACGGCCGAAGACCATGCCGTTGCCTTCGTGGACTCATCCACCATCGATCGGATCAACATTCTGGAAGCGACCCGCAGAGCCATGCTGCTGGCTGTCGGGAAGCTGAAAACAAGGCCGGACTATCTGCTCTGCGACGGCACGGTGGTCGTGCCGATTTCGATGCCGCAGCAATCCATCGTGAGAGGCGACCGGCGTTCCGTCTCCATCGCGGCCGCCTCGATCCTGGCCAAGGTTGCCAGGGACCGCATGATCCTGAACCTGGATGCCCAATACCCGGGTTATGACCTGAAAAACAACATGGGATACGGCACCCGGAAACATCGGGAAGCCCTGCGGCGGCTGGGACCGACTCCGCTTCACCGCACCAGCTTTCGGGGCGTTTGCGGTTGGCCGTCAATGGCCCCGGCGCCGGACGTGGAAATTTCGATCCGAGAGAAGGTTTGAAGAACAGCAAGGATCGGTGAATGGCTAACAAGATCCTGGTCATCGTCTTCATATTCTTCTGTTTCGAGCTCGGCCTCTTCCTTATAGTCTTCCCCTGGACACCCTATTGGGAACGCAATCTCTTTCTCCACTACCTTCTCCCGATGAAACAGGTGGTGCTCAGCAACTATTTTCGGGGGGCCGTGTCCGGGTTGGGGATTGTCGACATCGGCATCGGCCTGTGGGAGGCCATTCACTTCAAGGCGACGCTGGCCCAACTCAACGCCAAATAGATGGCATGGACCTATTGCATCACCGATCGCAAGACCTCTGAGACCCCCCTCCTTCAACAAATCCGGCGGGTCATCGGCGCGGGAGTCGATTTTCTGCAGATTCGGGAAAAGGACCTGCCGGCTCGGGAACTGTATCAGCTCGCCGTGCAAGCGCGAGTCATGGCGCGGGGTCACACCACCAAAATCCTGATCAACGACCGTTTGGACATTGCCCTGGCCGCCGATCTGCACGGAGTCCACTTGGCGCAGGCGTCTCTGCCGGCCGATGCCATTCGGACCCGGGTCTCAAACAAGGGATTCCTGATCGGCGTCTCCACCCACAACCGGCCGGAAGTGGCCACGGCGCTCCGCCAGGGAGCCGACTATCTGGTTTTCGGCCCCGTGTTTGCGACACCTTCCAAACGACGATACGGCTCCCCGGTCACATTGCCGGCCTTGAGAGCGGCTGTGGAACAATCGAACCGACCGGTTTTCGCCCTGGGGGGGATCGATATTCACAACTACCAGGACTGTCTGAAGCAGGGTGCGGCGGGCATCGCCGCCATTCGGCTATTTCAACGGCCCGATCCCGGTCTTGGCGACCTGGTTTCGGCCATCTCATCGTGGAGGGCAGGCCTGTCCGGTTGAGAAATGCGGGCTTGGCACCTGTTTCATCCGAGGGGTTTCACCAAACTGAAGGAGGAGATCAGCCATGAACCTATCCGCCAACGACCAGCCCACAGGCGGCACACCCACACTCAGCGGCAGCCGACTGGAGGGACTCACCCAGTTCGATTCGCCGACCATCGCCAATGTCATCGAGTTGTTCAACCTGCGCTCCCGAGTTGCAGGCTTCAGCAACCATTCGCTGAAGGCGATCTACCCGGAGCTGCCTCCGGTCGTCGGTTACGCCGTCACCGCAACCTACCGCTCCGGCTACCCGGCCGAAACAGGAGATTCCTACCTGGGAATGGGACGGCTGATCCAGGATGCCGGCTCCCTGCCCGCACCCAGGATCATGGTGGTTCAGGATCTGGACGAGACGCCCCGGTCGGCCACTTACGGTGAAGTGATGGCCACGGCCTTTCAAACCTTCGGATTCACCGGACTCATCACCAGTGGAGCCGGACGGGATATCGAACAGGTCCGGGAAATGCGATTCCCCTGCTGGGCCTCCTCCATCGTGGTCTCCCACGGCTACTGCCGGTTCCTGGAATTCCATCTGCCGGTGGTCGTGGGAGGACTGCAGGTCCACCCGGGGGCCTTGATCCATGCCGACGGCAACGGCGTGGTTTCGATCCCCAACCGCATTGCCCCCTTCCTGCTGGAATTTTGCCGGCCCTTCATTCAAGCCGAGCAGAACGTCCTGGACTACCTGAAGTCACCCACGGCGACAGCGACAGGCTATGCGGAAGCCATGAAAAGAATGCGATCCGAAATCGACGGGTTGAGGGAGGAGGCCCAGGCCAGACTCAAGGGAGGCGGCTGATCCGTCAGGCAGCTTCACGCTTGGAGGCGGCGGGCGAGTTGAGAATTTCGATGGCTTTTTTCAGTTGCAGGTCTTCCTCTTTCCGTTCGGGACCAGCACCATCCGGGTCCCGTCCGGAGGCGGGCTTTGCCGAAGAGTCCGCGATCTCGTAGTCGGGAGCAATGCCCCGGTTCTGTATCACCTGACCCGATTGAGAGTAGTACTTGTAAACCGAAAGCAACACGGCCGCGCCTCCGGGAAGGGCAAAGAGCTTCTGGACAGAGGCCTTGCCGAAGCTTCGAATTCCGACGATGTCTCCTCTCCGGTTTTCCTTGATGGCGGCGGACACGATCTCGGCGGCCGAGGCACTGCCATAGTTCTGCAGCACCGCCAGCGGCAATCTCGAGGCAATTTTTTCCGGGTCGGCCACAAATTCCTTCCTGGGAGACTTCTGGCCCACGGAGTACGCGATCACGCCGTGGTCCAGGAACAGATTGGCCACCCCAACCCCTTCCTCGAAGGCCTCACCCCCACAATTGCGAAGGTCCAGGATGAGCTTCCGGGCCCCCCGGCTCTCCAGGAAAGTCAGTTTTTCCCGAATAGCGGCGCTCACTCCATCCGCAAAGCGGGAAATTCTCAGGTAGCCAATGTCATCTTCCAGCAGACGCGCCCGGACTGAAGGAACCCGGAGCCGTTCCCTCGACACCGACATCATCAGCGGCTCGGATCGTGGGGGCCTCCGGATCTTGAGTTCGACCTTGGAGCCGACATCCCCTGAAAGCAGGTACCCGGCTTGAACCAGGCCGATGTTTCGGGTGGTGACTCCATCGATGGACTCGATGATATCCCCCAGCTCCACCCCGGCCTTTTCCGCGGCACTCCCTTCGACGGGGTGAATGACCTTGATATATCCGAGCGACCTTTCCTTGGACAGTTCCAGCCCGATGTCGCCGTCGCCGCTGGTCTTGCTCTTCCGGTAGCGCTGGTATTCCTCCGCCGTAAGGTAGGTGCTGTAGGGGTCCAGAGACTCCAGCAGGCCCAGCAGCGCACCGTGCATCACCTTGGAAAGATTGGGATCCTCGACATAGACCCCCTGGATCTTGGCAAGCACCTCGTTGAAGATGCTCAATGGCGCATAGGCGTCCCCATCGCCGCCATCTCTGCCCAGCAAGCCTCCAACCACCGAATAGAACACCAACACCGTTGAGATAAGAATCACCAGAAACTTGTTCCGGTAGCTCATGTTGCCTCCAGGCCGAACGACTCCAAGAAGTGAAATTATACTGGAAAAGCACCGATGGCGGCAGGATTCTCCAACTCCCGCTTCCGAAAACCCCTGGCCGCCGCCCGGGGATTCCGATTCAAGCCGCCGCTTTCCCTGGTCCCTGAAAGCAGCTAGAATGCTCGGGTGAGGAAACTCAAGCTCTCGATCGTCGGCTACCTCAATGCACTGCCGCTATCCTGGGGCTTTATCCAAAACCGGCCCAAAGAAGACCCCTTTGAGCTGGACTTCTCGCCGCCGGCGCTGTGCGCCGACAAAATAGCAGCCCGATCGGTGGATATCGGCCTGATCCCCGCCATTGAGTACCAACGCATCCCTGACCTCAGGATCATCCCCAACCTTTCAGTGGCGGCCAAGGGGAGCGTCCGAAGCGTTCTACTGGTCAGTAAAGTGCCGTTGCCCCGGATCAGGAGCATCGCTTTGGATCGATCCTCAAGAACCTCCGTGGCCCTCCTCCGGATCTTGCTCCGGATAAGATTTCAACTCAATCCAGCCCTCTACGCTCACGAGCCGGAGTTGGCCTCCATGTTGCGCCACCGTGACGCCGCGCTCCTGATCGGTGACGCCGCCCTGACCGCCGATACCGGCGGCCTGCACCGCTACGATCTGTCGGAAGCCTGGCGGGAGGAGACCGGCAAGCCCTTTGTGTTTGCCTTCTGGGCCTGCCGCGCGGAAAGCCGGCTGGAGGACGCCTCTCCCTTTGAAGAGTCCTACCGTTACGGGAAAGCCCACCTGGACGACATTGTCCGCCAGCAGTCTCGCCAACTGCGGCTTCCCTCCGAACAGGTTCACTCCTATCTTACCCGGTGCATCGATTATTCGCTGGATGAGGAGAATGTGGACGGATTGCTCCACTTCTACCGGCTGGCTCGGGAGCTGAAGCTGACCTCGGCATTGAAACCCCTGCAATTCATCCAACCGAGCGGGACCGACCGCTAGCCCGGATTTCTCACCAAGGGTAGGAAACGTCGATTCTCAGAATCAGTTAACATATTCTTAAAAAAGAAGTTATCGAGAGCCTTGCAGCAAAAACGATGCGGACACAGTGTAACAGTAAACCGCTGGAGTTTGAGGGCCATTGTTCCCGCTGCCGCCGCTTGGTGGCGAAGAAACTCATTTTTCTTTTATTTTTTCTTCGTGTCCCTTCGTGGTCCTTCGTGCCCCTTCGTGGATATCTTTTTTCCCTTCATTGCTTGTCGGTCTGAGGCCTCGCCTCGCTAGGGCCTGACTGTCCATGGCGAGGTTGGCCAAGCGGTCGGCCTCCCGGTTCCGGGCCCGAGGGATGTGTCGTATGGAGAACGCCTTGAGCTGACCGATCAAGGCGCGAGCCTGCTGGAAGGACCTCCTGAGGTTGGGACTCCTGACCTTGTAGACTCCCCTGATCTGCCGCACCATGAGCTCCGAATCGGCAAAGACGGTCACTTTCTCAAACCGGTTGGAAAGGGCATAGTCGAGCGCCGCAATCAGACCCGCGTACTCGGCGTAGTTGTTGCTGCGGACTCCCAGAGGTCCCGAAAGACTCGCCAGAACCTTCCCCTCCTCATCCACGATGTGGGCTCCATAACCCGCGGTCCCGGGATTTCCACGGGATCCGCCATCAACGAAGGCCACCAGGCTTTTCAAGCGCTCTCCCCTCTATCCCGCGTCACCGGATGCGTCCGGCTCCCAGTAGAGAAAGCGGTCGCAACTGTCACAGTGAATGATCTGCCTCCCACCCATGACCTGGCTGAGCACACTGGGGCGAATCCGCACGTGACAGCCCTGGCAGTTTTCCTCGGCTCGAGCCAGAGCCACCCCTTTGCGCACTCCGGCAATCTTGCGATAGGTCTGGTAGACCTCCGGGGTAATCAAGGCGATCAGGGCGCCAGCCTCCTCTTCCCGCCGGGCCAACTCGATTTTGGTCTCCTCGACCTCTTTTCGCATCACCTGCTTATCCCGATCGACCTGAGCGCTCTCTTCCCGAAACCGCTGCTCCAGCAGCAGGCGTTCCGCCCGCAGGCCCTCCTCCTTTTCCATGCTGACCAGGATCTCGTCCTCCATCTTGCCGATACGCTCGCCGTGAAAGTCAATTTCGTGCAGCAGGGCCTTGTATTGTTCGTTGGTCTTCACCTCGGAAAGTTGGGAACGGTATTTGGAAATTTTGTCTTCGATGGTCTGAATTTCCCCTTCGAACTGACGCCGCTCGGCGGCAATCCGGCCCAGGGTCGCCTCCTGCCGGTCCATCAGGCTCCTGGTGGCGCCCAGTTGTGCCTCCATGGCGGCCATCTCCCGGGGAAGCTGCTCAACCCTGGCGGCGGCACGCCTGATTCGAATCTCGAGCGCTTGCAGCTCAATGAGTTTTTCAATATCCGGATGCATGGATGAATCTGTCGGGGAGAAATGGTGGGCCCAGTAGGACTCGAACCTACGACCGGCCGGTTATGAGCCGGCGGCTCTAACCAACTGAGCTATGGGCCCAAACTGGAGTACTCCGGGGTGGTCAACCGGCAAATCCGCCGGCCTACTCCTGGTCGGAGCCGTCCATAAAGGGTCTTAATTTTCGGCTCCGAGAAGGATGACGCAGCTTTCGCAAGGCCTTGGCCTCAATTTGGCGGATGCGCTCGCGGGTGACCGCAAAGTTTTGTCCCACCTCTTCCAGGGTGTGGTCGCTCCCGTTGTCCAGTCCGAAGCGCATCTTGATGACCTTTTCCTCTCGGGGAGTCAGCGTCTTCAAGACGTTTTCGGTCATCTCCTTCAGGTTGATGTTGATCACGGCCTCTGCCGGGGAGACAACCTGGCGGTCCTCGATAAAGTCGCCCAAATGGGAATCCTCCTCTTCCCCGATAGGGGTTTCCAGTGAAATGGGTTCCTGAGCGATCTTGAAGACTTTGCGCACCTTTTGAACGGGAATGTCCATCCGGGCGGCGATTTCCTCCGAGGTCGGCTCTCTGCCGTATTCCTGGACCAGACTGCGGGAGGTGCGGATCAACTTGTTGATCGTCTCGATCATGTGGACCGGAATACGAATGGTCCGGGCCTGGTCGGCGATGGCGCGGGTGATGGCCTGACGAATCCACCAGGTGGCGTAGGTCGAGAACTTGTAGCCGCGGCGGTATTCGAACTTGTCGACAGCCTTCATCAAGCCGATGTTGCCTTCCTGAATCAAATCCAGGAACTGGAGCCCGCGATTGGTATATTTCTTGGCGATGGAGACGACCAGGCGCAGGTTCGCCTCCACCAGTTCCCGTTTGGCGCTGTTGGCCAGCCTCTCGCCGTCCTTGATGGCCTGGAGCGTTCTCTTGAGGTCAATGCCCCGCGTCTGGGTTTCCCGCTCAAGGGCAGCGGTCTTCTCCTTGATCAGGCTCAACTCCCTCTTGAGCGCGGCAACGCTCTTGCCCCGGGTGTGGGAGATCCTTCGCTGCAGGCGGGCGGTCTCCCGCTCCAAAGGCCGGAGACTGTCCCCCTGCCGCCGAATCTGATCGATCAGCCGGACATGCTCGGCGGGGATCAAACCCAATGCGCGAATCGACTTGGAGATCCGGACCCGGTGGCGCATCAACTCGTAGCGATTCTTTCGATAGGTGCGCCCTTGCCTGGATTTCGGCGTCTTCGCCAACTGCTGCAGGATCTGATTGTGCTTTCGATGCCACCGCTGGATCCGTCTGATCCCGCGCACCGTCTCCTGAAGCCGTTCCTCCAGCCGTTCCGGGGTGAGCACGTCATCGTTCAAGATGATGGCGTCATTGATCGGCCGTTCCCGCCGCTGGAGCTGCACCCCGAGTTCCATCACCTCCTTGATGGCGATCGGTGATCGAGAGACGGCCTTCAGGACATTCAACTGACCCCGTTCTATCTTCTTTGCGATTACCACCTCGCCCTCTCGGGTAAGCAGGGGGACCGTTCCCATCTCGCGCAAGTAGAGTCGAACCGGATCGTTGGTCTTGTCCAGCACGCCCGGGGTCAGGTCCAGACTGACTTCCTCAGTGGACTCTCTCCCAAAACCGAGCTTCTCAGTCCCAGTGGTTTTGGGATCGCTGTCGATGACCTCAATGCCCTGGGCGCGAAACATGGCGAACATCTCGTCAAGCTCCTCCGAGGAGGTGACGTTCCCCGGAAGCAGATCGTTGATCTCGTCGTAGAGCAGGTAACCCTTTTCCTTGCCCAGGCCGATCAACTGCTTGACCTCGTCGTACTTGTCCTCCAGGCTGACACTGAGATTGCGTTCCAGGTTTTCAATGGCGTCGTTATCTTCCATGTTGGACATGACCATCCTTTGTCTCATCCTCCTCCCCGCTGGCTCTGGCCACGATAAGTGTCCTCAGCCGGCGACGGACAAGGTGAGTCTGGCTTTTCTGGAATGAAGACTGGCAACTAGTTGAAAGTCCTGAGAGCGTTCAGCCAGTTCGATCTCCCGTTGCAGCCGGGCAACTTCCTTTTCCACCCTCTTTCGTCCCAGCCACTCCAGACAACCGGCGACCTGGCGCTGATCGCCCTCCACAAATACGGCTTCGCTAATCCAATTTTGCTCCCGGTCCCCCGGCAGCGACTCCCGCAGGCGCTCCACCTCAACCCGGCCCTCTTTCCTGTAGAGAGAAACGATGGCGCCAAAGACGACTTCCGACTCCGTCCCCACGTGAACCTGTGACCGATCCAGTTGATCCACAATTTCCCCGGCTTCCCGATCGAGTTCCAGAATGACCTTGATCAACAGCCGTTCGGCCGGGCTCAAGGAAGGTTTGAGTTGAGAGCGGCTCAACTCCAGTTTCTGGCGGCCGCCGCGGGCCGCCTTGTTCAATTCCACCCGGACGGCAGTTTCCCCCACCCCGAAAAACTCGGCCACCCGGCGGATTTTCTCCTCACGCTCAATGCGATTGGAGACCCGGGCCAGATAAGGCAGCAACTCCTCGACGGCGGCGACCTTTCCCTCGATGGCTTCCAGCGGATGTTTTTCCCGGGCGCGCTCCAGCAGATATTCGAAGTCGGTGGGCGCCCGCTCCAGCAATTCCTTGTAGGCGGCCGTCCCATGCCGCCGAATGTAGGCATCCGGATCGAGCCGGTCGGGCAGGGCCAGCACACGCACGCCGAAACCGCATTCCAGCAGGACGCCGAGCGACCGAACGGTGGCCGAATCCCCGGCTTCGTCGGGATCGAAGTTCACCACGACCTTCTTGGTGAAGCGGCCCAGCAATCGGACCTGGGCCTCGGTCAGGCTGGTGCCGCAGACGGCCACCGCATTGCCGATCCCGGCCTGATGCAACGCGATGCAGTCCAGGTAGCCCTCGACCAGAACGGCCCGGCCCTGTCGACGGATGGATTCCCGCGCCAGATTCAGGGCGTAGAGCGTTCGGCTCTTGCTGTACAGGGGAGTCTCGGGCGAGTTCAAGTACTTGGGCTGCTCGTCTCCCAAGGCCCGGCCCCCGAACCCCACGATTTTCCCCGCCTCGTTCCAGATGGGAAACATCACCCTGCCCCGGAAACGTTCATAGTGGCTGGAATCCCGCTCGCTTCGCTGGATCAAGCCGCTGAGGCGCAACTGATCCAGGGAATACCCGGCCCTCAGTTCCTGAAGCAGCCGATCGGATCGGCTGGGAGCATAGCCGATGCCGAACCGCTCCAGGCTCTCCGGGGTCAGCCCGCGGCCTTCCAGATACGGTTGAGCCTGCCGGGCTCCGCTGCCGCCGGCCAGCTGCCGCCGGAAGTGCTGACCGGCCTTGGCCTGAATTTCAAGCAGAATTCGGCGCTCCCCGGCCTTGCGGTCGGTTGCGGGACTTCGGTGCTCTACCGGAACGCCGTACTTCTCTCCCAACCATCGAACGGCATCGGCGAAACTCAACCCTTCCATCTTTTCCACGAAATGGATCACGTCTCCCTTGGCGTGGCAGCCAAAACAGTAAAAGAATTGCCGTGCCGCATTGACGTGAAAGGATGGCGTCTTCTCGGAGTGAAAGGGGCAGAGGCCGATAAAATTGCTCCCCGACTTGCGCAGCCGGACATGGTCTCCAACGACCTGGACCAGATCCGCCGCGCTTTTCACGCGGTCTACCCCATCGCCAGCAAAGCTCATGCTCACCTCACCGGAACCTTGGCCCGTATTTCCCAACGGGTCCGGACTCGCCCGGGCGCGGATCAGACATCAAGAGAGACCACTGTCACCCCGCTTCCTCCTTCATCCATTGCAGCCGGATGAAATTCGGAAACATGGGACTGGTCGGAAAGCCACTCGGAAATTGCCCGACGCAACACACCCATTCCGCTGCCGTGAACCAGGCGGACGGGAGAAAGGGAAGCCAGCAGCGCGCTGTCCAGAAACTTGTCAGCCCGCCGGATGGCCTCGTCCGCGGTGCACCCCAACAGATTGATCTCGTTGGACGGCAATTCCCCGGACTGAAAATGGACCGAGACCCCACGGGAACCTCCCTGGGGGGCCGGGGGCGGCACGCCGTCCGATTCCAAGGGCTCGAGCTCCCCGCCGTTCAACACACAGGTCATGGACCCCACCTCCACTTCCCAACGGCCGTCCCCTCGAGATCCCCTGATCGTGCCGATCGAACCCAGACGAGCCACCCTGACCCGGACTCCGGCGCGAATGCTCTCCCCGGGGGCCTTCGCTTTCGCCGGCAACCCCAACCGGGCTCCCTCAGCCGGCCGAGAGCCGTTGGCCGGGACCTCTTCGAGTTCCCTGGACCGTCGTCGAGCTTCGCTTCTCAGCCTGGCCGCTTCAAATCGGTCCTGGATCCCCGCCAGGAGCCGCGACGCCTCCTTCTCGAAGCGCTCCCGTGCCTGCTTCCGGCAGCGGGCGATCTCCCGATGTCTGGATTCTTCCAGTTCCCGTTGCTCTTTTTCAAGTTCCGCCCGCCGATCCTTCAGCCCTGCCCGTTCCGTCTCCAGCCGGTTCCGCAGGCGGGTGGCCTCCGCGAGCTGCTCACCGAGCGCCCGGGCATATCCGGCAATCTCCCGCTCCGGCTCGGAAACCAGACGTCGGGCGCGGGCCACCACCGGTTCCGGAAGTCCGAGCTGCCAAGCCATGTCGATCCCGCTGCTACTGCCCGGAATTCCCTGAATCAGCCGGTAGGTGGGACGAAGGTCGGCCTGCTCGAACTCGACACTGGCATTGACCGCCCGCTCGGTCTGACAGGCATATCTCTTGAGCCCGTTGAGGTGGGTGGTGACCACGGTCAGGATGCCTCGGGAGCGGAGCTCCTCCAGGATGGCGGTTCCCAGCGCGGCCCCCTCGGCCGGATCGGTACCCGTGCCCAACTCGTCGAGCAGCACCAGCGCCGGAGGCCTGACCTGCTCCAGGATGCTTCGAATCTTTCCGAGATGAGCGGAAAAGGTGCTCAGGTCGCCCGTCATGGACTGGCGGTCGCCGATATCGGCGAATATCTGCCGGAACAGTCCAATCCGGGCCGAGACAGCCGGTACGGGGATTCCCGACAGCGCCATCAGGGTCAACATTCCAACGGTTTTCAGGGCGACCGTCTTCCCGCCGGCATTGGGACCGCTAATCACCAGAACCTGACTGCGCTCACCCAAATCCACTGAAATGGGAACGATCTCCCGTGCATGCTCTTTCAGGTGAATCTCCAGCAAGGGGTGACGCCCCCTCTCGATCTCAAGAACCCTGCCTGCATTGACCTCGGGAAAGACGCAATGGAATTTCCGGCAGAAGCGAGCCTTGGCAAAGCTGAAATCGAGGGTGCCCACGAACCGGGCCGCCGACTGCAACTCCTTCAGATGCTGCCGGATGGTGTCCGTCAGTGCTCGAAGAATCCGAAGAATCTCTTCCTCGACCTGCTCCTTGAGATGGATCAACCGGTTGTTGAGCTCGACACTCTGCAGCGGTTCGATGAAGAGGGTCGAGCCGCTTGAGCTGCTCCCGTGGACCACACCGGGGAAAGCCTTTTTGCGATCGGCGCGCACCGGAACGACGAACCGTTGGTTGCGGACCGTCACCACTTCATCCTGCAGGGTGTGGCTTCCCTCTCCTCCCCGCAAGAGGTCGACCAGTGAGCGGCAGATCCGGGCTCTCAGGCCGGCAATTTGGCGCCGCAGGCTGCGCAATCGGGGACTGGCCCGATCCTCAACCTCTCCGGTGGCACTGATCTTTCCCGCCAGTTGGGAAACCAGGCCGCTCAGGTCGGCGACTTGAGCACAGGCCAGACCGGAGAGAGATGGAAACTGCCGGCCGGCCGCCTCCAGCGCCTTGCGGCTGGCGCCAGCCACCTCAGCCAGGTCGAGGATCTGCCGGATTTCGGCAGGATCCAGGACCGCGCCCTGCACCTGAGCCCTGCGGAAGATCGGGTCGACATCGACCACTCCGCCGAGCCTCACGGGTTGCCCGGATTCAAGCATCTCCAGGCACTCCCGCACCATCCGGAGTTGCTTGCGCACCTCTCCCAAGTCCCCGGCGGGAGTCAGCGCGTCAAACCGCCGGGATCCCAGGGGACAGTCGGCAAACCCGGCGATGACCCGCTTCAGGTCTCGATAGTCCAGCACATCCAGGTCGGAAAGGGTCATTGAAGATCAACAGAAATTCAAAATCCTCAATTGTCCGTCCGCCGCCGCTTCCTGTCAACATTGTGGGCTGGAATTTGCAGAATTTCACCCAGGCTACGGTCGATTCTGAGTTCTTTCTTGGCGATGGCTACCAACAGGTACAAAAAATCCATCAGTTGAGAAAAAAGAGTCTTTCCGGCATTCATCAGCATCCTCCTTCTGGTTGCAAGGAGGATGCCCCAACAGTGCCCAAGTGGAAATCGAAAATGATCACACACGACTCTAAATTCATACCTCACTGATGTTTACACGACTACCTCCCACCTTTAACGGGACAGTACTGCTTGGGACGCTTGAAATTAAGGATCAATCCGACTCTGAGTTGCGTGATCTTCAGGTAATTCAAAAGTAATTTGTGTTCATTCGTGTCCATTTGTGGTTCACTCCACAGCCGCGTAGGCGGCGAATTAGGTGCACCCTTCCCGATACGCACTGCCTTACCGAAACAACTCCCAGATTCAAGCCGGGGTCGTCCTATTCCCTCCCCCCCCGCAGCGGCGGATTGGCTGCGTCCTTGTTGAATAAATCCGCCGTGTGGATCAAAATGGTGACTAGCGGAGGGCTTTGAAAACAACATGATATGGAAGATCGCCCAACCGGACCCCACCCACGCCAGGGAGTTGGCCCGGGAACTGAACATTTCGGGAATTTTGGCGGTCCTCCTGTTGAACCGCGGCATCCACGCCACGGAACCCGCCAGAAAATTCCTGCACCCCCAGCTCAGCCATCTCCACGATCCCTTCCTCATGTGCGACCTCGAGGTCGCCGTGAACCGCATCCGGGAGGCTATCGACCGGCGCCAGAAGATCCTGATTTATGGCGACTATGACGTGGATGGAAGCACCGCCGTGGTGATCCTGAGGAAGGCCCTGCAGATGTTGGGCGCCGATTGCTCCTATCACATCCCGCAACGACTGGTGGATGGCTACGGACTGAAGATTCCGGTTCTGGAGAAGGCCGCGCGCGAGGGCGTCCGACTGCTGGTCACCGTCGACACCGGAATCAAGGCTTACGAGGCTGTGGAACGGGCCCGGACACTCAATCTCGACTGCGTCATCACCGATCATCACCTGCCGGAAAACGGCCTGCCCGATGCCCTGGCCGTGGTCAATCCCAAGCGCTCCGACTGTCCCTACCCGGACAAGCACCTTTGCGGGGTGGGGATCGCCTTCAAGCTGGTTCAGGCTTTGTTCATGAAGACCGCCAACGAAAAGCACCTTCCCTCTTTCCTGAAGGTGGTGGCCATCGGCACCATCGCTGACGTCGTTCCCCTCATTGGAGAAAATCGGGTCTTCGCCAAACTCGGTCTGGAGGGACTCCGGTCGCCTGCCAATCCCGGCTTGAGATCGCTGATAGAAACCGCCGGCCTGGAAGGAAGAGCGATTACCGGCACCGACGTGGGCTTCCGATTGGCTCCGAGAATCAACGCGGTCGGGCGCATGGGAGGCAGCAGGGAGGCCGTGGAACTGTTTGCCGCCAGGGACGAGGAGGAAGCCCGGCGTCTGGCCGGCGAAATGGATCGGCTGAACCGGGAACGCCAGGTCGTCGAGGGGCAGATCCTGAAGGCGATCGAGGAGCAACTCGTTTCCGATCCTGAACTGGTGGCAGCCCCGATCAAGGTGATCGATGGGGACAATTGGCACATCGGGGTGCTGGGAATCGTGGCCAGCAAGATTGCCGAGCGCTTCCGGAGCCCGACTCTGATCATTTCGAAAATCGACCGGGTGGGCTCGGGTTCGGGTCGGGCTCCCAAGGAATTTCACTTGCTCCAGGCCCTGGAAAGCTGCCGGGACCTGCTGGACCGGTTCGGCGGGCATGCCCAGGCGGCCGGGTTTCAGCTCCACGTGTCCAAAGTGGCTGAACTGCGCCGGCGAATCAACCGTTACGCCGCTTCAGCCGTCGATCTCCAACCGGGGGAACCTCAACTCAACGTGGATGTTGAAATTCGTCTTTCCGATCTGGACGACACGGTCTATGGCCAGATTCAGCGCCTTTCCCCCTTCGGGAAGGAAAATCCCGCCCCCCTGTTCGTGGCTCGGCAACTGACCCTCATCGCCGAACCGCGAATTCTCAAGGGCAGGCATCTCAAATTTCGGGTGGAACAGGATGGGAGGGCCATGGACGCCCTGGCATGGAATATGGCCGACCGGCTGCCATCCATTCGGGAGTCCAGGGGTATTCTTTCTCTAGCCTTCGAGCTGTCCCGGAACCCTAAACCGGGCTTCGAGGCCCTGCAGTTGGTGGTTCGAGACATTCGGGCCGAATAGAGCGCAAACCCGCCAATGCGAAGCAATCTGCTCAAACTGGGGCGCATCATTCCGCTATTGGTGGTGGTGAGCGTGGTCGGGGCTGTCTGCATCAGCTACTACCGGAGCACGCGAACCTCCGGAACTCGGCCCATCCGGCAAGTGCAGTCGCTTCCGGAAGGAGCCACCGACCTGACCGAAGGGTTCAGTGTATCCCACTCGGAACAGGGACAGACCACCATCGAAGTCACGGCCAAGGTCCGGCTCGGACTCACGGGGGGCAAGAGTCGTTTGGAGCAGGTGAAGGCCAAGGTCTTTCGCAAGCAGGGAGGGGTTTACGACACCATTACCAGCCAGCGTTGCGAAGTGGATCACACCAGCAAAGACGTGGTCTTTCTCGAGAACGTGGTCGTTACCCTGGACACCCCCGGCGGCAGCGGCACTCAATCGGCCCCCGCCATCGTGAGGGGGGAGAGCATGACTTACTCCCGAAAACTGGATCGGGTGAAGAGCGATGCCCCGGTGAGCTTTGAACGGGGTCCGGTCCGGGGAAGCAGCCGGGGATTGGTCTACGAATTGCGCAGCGGCCTGATCACTCTCCCCTCGGAGGTGGAGGTACAGGTGCTGCCCGCGGAAAAGCACGGTCACATCCTGCGGATCCGGTCCGGCAGGCTGAAATTCCACAAACAGAGCGGAGAGGTGGAACTGCACTCCAATGTTCGGGTGGAAAAGGGTCCCACCGAATTGACCGCAGCCGAAATGCGGGCGTTTTTCACGACGCCCGCCTGGGACTTGAGTCATATCGAAGCCCGGGGCCAGGTTCGATCCAGGTCCCTGCATCCCGGTACGATGATCGAGGTCCGGGCCGACCGCCTCCGCTACGTCTTCGGGGCTCAGCCGGACGGCCTGGACAAAGTCGTTGCACTGGGAAAGGCCGTGGCCCGTCCACTGACCCCCCAGTCCCTGCGCGAACTGTCTGCCCGGGAAATCACCGTGGTCTTTCCGCCCCGATCCCAATCCATCAGGTCGCTTACGGCCGTTGGAGAGGCACGGGCCCGATTCCTGACGCCCAGTCCCTCGCAGGCCGGAACCCCGCCTGGAGCCCTCGAGCCCTCCGGACCTCCCAATGGAGTCACCCGGCGCATTCTGACTTCTCCCCGGGTGAACGCCACCTTCCGGCCCGGAACCGGCCGCCTCTCGCGGGTGGAGGCTCTCGGGCCGAGCACCCTGGAAGAGACCCACGCCGGTCCCGGAGAAGAAAAGCGACGGCTGTCGGCCCGATGGCTGCGCCTGTTCTACCGGGAGGATTCGGACCGACTGCAGCGGTTTACCGCCGACCGGGAGGTAAGACTGGAATTCTCCTCGGCTTCCGGAACCGTCCGGGAGACCGGGAGTCATCATCTGACGGCTCTCTTTGACGGACAGACCAACCGCCTGTCGGAAATCCGACAGACCGGAGACTTCACCTACCGGGAGCCGGGACGGCGGGCCAGGTCGGAATCGGCCACTCACCGGGTCGACCCCTCTGTCATCAGGCTGGAAGGACGGCCCAAGGTGACCGATGCCCAGGGTCAAACAGAGGCCGATGCGATTGAGTTTCATCGGGACCATCATCTGGTCAAGGCCCAGGGTGACGTTCGATCCGTCTATTATGGCTCGGGGACGGGCCGCAGCCCCCAGCCGGCCGTCTATGCATCGGCCCAGTTCATGGAGTTTCAGACCCGGGAAGGAATCGGCCGCTATTGGGAGAACGCCAGGCTCTGGCAGGAGGACCGGATCCTTTACGCCCAGAACATCCGTTTGAATCGCCCCGAGGGAAAGCTGGTCGCCACGGGTCGGGTGACCAGCCTGTTTCACCGCCCCGGCGAGGAAGAGACCTCCGCCGGGACAATGGTCCGGTCCGAAAAGATGACCTACGAGGAAAAGACCCGAAAGATCGTGTACGAAGACCGGGTCGCAACCAGCACCCCGCAGGGCAGGTTGCAGTCGGACCGGCTCCAGGTCTTTCTCAGTCGGGAGCAGGGACAGACATGGGTGGATCGGGCCCTGGCCGAGGGGAACGTCCGAATGGCTCAGCCGAACCGAACCTCCTTCTCGCAATGGGCGGAATATCGGGGCCGGGAAAGTAAGGTGGTTCTGTGGGGGGGGCCGCCCCAAGTGGTAGATGACGAGCGGGGTTTCACGACCGGGGCTCGATTGACAATCGATATTGGGGGTGGTAGCGTTGCCGTCGAGGGCAATTCCCGGAATCGCGCCGTCACGACCCAACGTTTGTCAAGATAGGCGGGGATGCAAATCTTGAAAGCGGCCAACCTGGTCAAGTCCTACAAGGGCAGACGGGTTGTGAACGACGTCACTCTCAGGATCCGTCAGGGAGAGGTTGTCGGGCTCTTGGGGCCAAACGGAGCCGGCAAGACAACCACCTTTTACATCCTGGTGGGACTCACTTCTCCTGACCAGGGGCAGGTGTTCCTGGATGACAGGGAAATCACCGACCTGCCCATGTACCTGAGAGCCCGAAACGGCATCAGCTATCTGCCTCAGGAGCCCTCGGTTTTCCGCAAGTTGTCGGTCGACGACAACATCCTGGCCATCCTGGAGACCCTTCCCTACAACAGGAAGCAGAGGCGGAAACGGCTGGATGGTCTGATTGAAGAACTGGGCTTGATCCATGTCCGAAAAAACCTCGGGGATGCGCTTTCCGGAGGAGAGAGGAGGAGAGTCGAGATTGCTCGTTCACTGGTCATCTCGCCCTCCTTCATTCTATTGGACGAGCCCTTTGCGGGGATCGATCCGATTGCGGTTCTGGACATTCAGCGCATCGTCAACCGGCTCCGCACCAAGGGAATCGGTGTCCTGATTACCGACCACAACGTTCGTGAGATCCTCAAGGTGACGGACCGCGCCTACATCATCAACGACGGGAAAATCCTTCAGGCGGGCACTCCCCGAGAGCTGGCCCTGAATCAAGAGGTGAGGCGATTGTACCTGGGAGAAAACTTCCGCCTGGAATAACGGTCATGGCTTTCCTCGAGCAACGGCTCAACTTCAAACTGACCCAAAAGCAGGTGCTGACCCCCAGCCTGGTTCAGATGGTCAGCGTTCTGGCGCTCAACAAACTCGAGCTTGCCGAAATGATCTCCCAGGAGTTGATGGAAAATCCCGTGTTGGAAGAAGCCACGGAGATCACGGACTCGAATGAGGACAATCCCGCCAAGGAAGAGCGTGCTTCCGACCCCGCCGACAAGGAAATTATCGAGATCACCGGCTCTCAGAACGGCGAGGCTGCCGATCCCTTTGAACAGATCGACTATGGAAGCTTTTTCGACGACTATCTGGACCCGGGCTATCGTACCCAGATGCCGAGTGAGGTCACCGAGCGCCCCGCCTTTGAGAACTTTCTGGCGAAACCTACCAACCTGTACGACTACCTGCACTGGCAACTGAGCCTGTCGGTGGCCTCGGAGCCCGTCCGCGACGCAGCCGCCTCCATCATCGGCAACCTCAACGAGGACGGATACCTGACGGCAGCCCTCGAAGAAATTGCCGCCACCGGCAAACATACCCTCGAGGAGGTTGCCGAAGGTCTTCAACTGGTCCAGACCTTGGATCCGGCAGGCGTCGGTGCGCGAGATTTGCAGGAGTGCCTGCTGATTCAGTTGAAACACCTGCCCGGGGACCGATCCATCGCCATTCAGATCGTCAGGAACCACCTGAAGCGGCTGCAAAACAAGCACTACGCGGAAATCGCCCGTGCCCTGGAAAAGCCGCTCGAGCTGGTCCTGTCCCAGATCGGCATCATCAAGGACCTGGACCCGCGCCCGGGTCAGCGCTACAACAAGCCGGAGACCCGCGTGGTTGAACCGGACGTCTTCATCGTCAAGGGCGAAAACGGTTATTCGGTGACCGTCAACCAGGACGACCTGCCTCCGTTACGGGTGTCCGGAAGCTACCGTAAAATGATCAGCCGGGGCGGTGTTTCCAAGGAAGGCCTGGAGTACGTGAAGGAGCGCTATTCCTCGGCCCTTCGCTTCATCAGGAACATCGAACAGCGCAAGCAGACCATCATCCGTGTCTGTGAGTCCATCGTGCGCCGGCAAACCGATTTTCTGGACCGCGGCCTCGACCATTTGAGGCCCATGATGATCAAGGAGGTCGCCGAGGAGGTGGGGGTGCACCCGTCGACGGTCAGCCGGGCGGTGGCAGATAAATATGCCCAAACCCCTCAGGGTGTCTACGAGCTGCGTTTCTTCTTCTCCGAAGGGGTTCAAGGACCGGCCGGGACTCTCATTCCGCTGATCACTGCCAGACGGAGGGTCAAGCGGCTCATTCAGCAAGAAGATCCGACCCGGCCGTTGACTGACGAGCAGACCACGCGAATCCTGAACGGAGAGGGCATCATGGTGACCCGGCGAACCGTGGCCAAGTACCGCGAAGACCTCAAGATCCTGAGCACTCACCAGCGCCGCGTCAGAACCTCATCCCTCTCGCGTCCCAAGTCGGCACGGGCAAAAAAATGACCATGCTGTTGCCACCGTAGAGCCGTCACCGGCCCCCGGCAGGCGGCGCGGCCGGCCCCCAGTGTTCTGTCTCAGAAATAGGGTTGCCATATTTCGGAGCGCAACGGCGCCGGATTCAAGGAGCGACGACGAAGCAATGCACATTCATTGTGAGGAGGAGCGACGCCGAAGACGGCGCCGTTCCGCCCGAACCCCTTGGGCCGATGGAGGTTCCGGGGAAGGGGAGCAGAACGGTGCCTGTTGGCTGAAACGCAAAGGGCCTCTCGAACCGACCGTTTCCCTGTCGAACCTCCATCGGAGATGGTAATCCTATTTCTGAGACAGGACACTAGCCCGCATTTCTCACCAGGGGGTAGCACTCTTCTCAAGAGTGCAACTTGGCGCAGGATTTTCCGCTTCAGCGCGTGCTCGTGACCGAAGGGCGTAGCCGGAACTACGGTCGAGGGAGCATGTGCGCGCTGAAGCGGAAAAGACAAGCCAGGGCGCGGCCAGCACAGTCTGTACTCTGAAGACTCCAAACAAAGCGCCGCAAGATGTTAAAGACAAGCACTTTTCTACCTTAGGCTCAGCGTCCTGGTGAGAAATGCGGGCTAGCCCCGCAGCCAGAAATGCGGGCCGGGAGAATCACCAGGGAGGACCCGATGCGGGTGGAATACACGGGAAGAAACATCGAAGTCACTCCCGCGCTGCGGGATTTCACTGAAGGGCATCTCAAGAAGATACGCAAGATTCTGGGTGAAGCCATCCACGTTCACATGACCCTGACAGTTCAAAAACACCGGCAGATCGCCGAGATCCATTTACATTCCAGATCCTTCGATATCAATGGAGTGGAAGAAACCAGCGACATGCACGCTTCCATCAACGCCGTGCTGGAAAAAGCCGAACGCCAGGCCCTGAAGCACAAAGGGAAGAAAATCACCAGGAAGCGCAAGTCCAGCCATCCCACGCCCCGCCCGCCCTCCAACTCCCCGAGCTCGTCGAACCGGCCCCCATCGGGAGCCCCACGCATCATCAAGTCAACCTCCTTCGCGGCCAGAGCCATGACGGTTGAAGAAGCTGTCCAGGAAGTCAACGGCGCCAACAGCAACTTCCTGGTTTTCCGAAACGCCGAGTCCGAAAGAGTCAGTGTCCTCTACAAACGCAAGGACGGCAACTTCGGGCTGATTGAACCCTAGCCCGTATTTCTCACCAGGTCGCTGGAACCATGGAAACCGGAAGCCCCTTCGTCATCATCACGGGCCTGAGCGGGTCGGGCAAAGGCACGGTCCTGAAGGCCTTTGAGGACATGGGGTACTTTTGTGTCGACAATCTCCCCCTGGAGCTGATCCCAAAATTCGCTGAACTCTGCAACCGGGCCCGGGCTCAAATCAAACGCGCCGCCATCGTTATCGACGTGCGTGAGGGCGCCGAACTGGCCAGATTCCCCAAACTGTTCGAAACCCTGAAGAAGACACCTCTGGCTATCACCCTGGTCTATCTGGAGGCCACTCGCAGCTCCCTGATCCGTCGTTACAGCGAGACCCGACGGCCACATCCGCTCAAAGGCGACAAACCCATTGCCGCCTCTCTGGCCGAGGAAAAACGCCGTCTTGCTCCCCTCAAGAAACTGGCCGACCAGGTCATCGATACCACCCCCTTCAACGTTCACGAACTGAGGCGCCTGGTCATCGACAAACTCCAGGCTCGGGACTCGACGGCTCTCCTCATCTCACTGGTCAGCTTCGGATTCAAGCACGGCATCCCCGCCGAGGCCGACCTGGTCTTTGACGTTCGTTTTCTGCCCAACCCCAACTTCGTGCGCCATCTCAAGCACAAGAGCGGGAACGACCCCGCCGTTGCCGCCTACGTTCAATCGTTCGATCAGACCCGGCAATTTCTCCGCCGCCTGGAGGACCTGTTTCTGTTCCTGATACCCAACTACGCCATCGAGGGCAAGAGCTACCTGACAATCGCATTCGGCTGCACCGGAGGCCGGCACCGGTCGGTAACAGTCGCCAACCAGATCAGCGGGATGCTGAATCTGAAGGGCTTTACCACCAAGGTGCTGCATCGTGATCTCTCACTCTCCTGAGACCCTGTGCCGGCAGCGGGCGTGGCCTTTAAATTCCAGCGATTTGATCGTCGTCCTGGATTTTCGCCGCCCGGCGCGAACCGTCCGGCCCGCACGGAGACAAGGCGTGAACCACCAATGGACACGAATGAACACAAATTACTCTGGAATTTCCTGAAGATCACGCAACTCAGAATCGGATTGATCCTTAATTTCAAGCGTCCACAACTTGAATGGAAGAGGCTGGTTCTATGACATCATTCGAGTCCATTGGTGTGAATTTGTGGTTCTATTCTCCAGACCAGGAGAAACTTTTCGAAGACTTGGCTTAACGTGCCCCGGCATGGCAGAACTCGATCGACTGGAGAGGACCGCTGCAGCCGGTGGCGGCAAATTTGATAGAAACATGTTTAAACAGGATCGCCTGATTCTTTATCCTGTCCATCCTGTTTATCCATGTTAAACAAGAATCATTGAATCAACGTCGGCAGATGAGTCAAGTTTTGCGGATCGTGAATTTTGGATTTTGGATTTGAGGCAACTTCAGTTGTCATAACTCCCCAATCAACAATCACAAATCAGCAATCAACAATTCATTGCTTGTCGGTCTGAGGCGCGGCCTCGCTAGATCATGACCCTACCCAAGACCCCTGCCTCCCCCCGGGCCAGCGACGTTCGCATTCTGGAGGCCCGCCACGGCTTCGAAGATTTCCGACTGCGCATGCCCTATCAGTTCGGCGGCCGAACCATCACCCATCTCACCCTGTTGAATGTCTCCGTCCTGGTCCGGAACGGGCGGGGCGAGGAAGCCCGGGGGACAGGCTCGATGCCCCTGGGCAACGCCTGGGCCTTCCCTTCCTCCCTGGTCACCCCCGATCAATCCCTGAAAGCCATGCAGCAACTGGCCGGACGGATCGCCTCCATCACCGCCAACCATCCCCAGCGGGCCCATCCCATCGACCTCAACCGCAGCCTGGAGCCGCTCTATCTGGAGGCTGCCGCCCAGGTCGCCACCGAAAGAGGGTTGGCCGAGCCCATTCCCAAGCTCTGCTCGCTGGTGGTCGCCAGCGCTTTCGACCTGGCCGTCCATGACGCCTTTGGGAAAGTCAACGGCGTCAACGCCTATCACGCCTACGGCCCCCGGTTCATGGGTCGGGACCTCAGCCACTATCTGGGAGAGGACTTCAAGGGGGAGTGGCTGGACCGCTACCTGCGAAAAAGCCCGACCCCCTACCTGCACCTTTACCATTCGGTCGGCGCCTCCGATCCCCTGGATTCCCGGGGTCGCGGCCCGGGGGCGGAGGACGGCCTGCCGCAAACCCTGGCGGAATGGATTGCGGCCGAAGGCCTGACCCACTTCAAGGTGAAGTTGAACGGGGGCAATCTCCGATTGGACGTGGGCCGCCTGGTGGATATCGAGCGCGTGGTGAGCGCCGGCCAGGCAAAGCGGGGGATCCGGGAATGGAAGTACTCCCTGGACTTCAATGAAGGATGCCGGGACGCGGACTACCTGCTGGACTTCCTGGGAGAGGTCGAGCGGCGGGCTCCGTCGGTGCCGGCCCGACTGCAGTACGTCGAACAGCCTACCTCCCGCAATCTGGCCGGACCTCCCAGGATTCTACTCCACCGGGCGGCTGAGGCGGTTCCACTGGTGGCCGACGAGGCCCTGGTCGACCTGGAGTCCTTCCGGCTTGCCCGCGAGGTCGGTTACAGCGGTGTGGCCCTGAAGACCTGCAAGGGACAGTCCCAGTCCCTGCTGCTGGCCGCGGCCGCGCAGAAGTATGGGGCATACCTGTGTGTTCAGGACCTCACCTGCCCGGGATTGTCTCTGGTCCACTCGGCCGGCCTGGCCGCCCATCTGCCCGGAGTCCAGGCCCTGGAGGCCAACAGCCGCCAGTATATTCCCTCTGCCAACCGAAGCTGGAAGTCGAGGTTTCCCTCCCTGTTTCAGATCACCGACGGTCGTTTGGGTACGGGCGGCCTGACCGGAACCGGTCTGGGGACGGGGTAAGCCTGAGAGTCCGCCCGGGACGGCGATAGTGCGAGAATGACTGGGATGCTGCGGAGTAGCGGAGCATCGCCAAAACTCACAGAACCCAGAGCCGTTATTGGCGTCTCCAGAGATCCAGAAAGCCCCCTGGTGCCAAAAGCTGATCAGAACGTTCGTGTCAAGAACGACACGCTCAGCTTTCATCGGCCAGAAGCACTTCGAGCCCGGCGTCCGTCAAGCCGTTCGCGGACGCCTCCTTTCCCAGGGCGTCTATGGTCATCGTTAGACGCTTCCAAGCGGCACCACGAAGTCGTTCGTATTGTTGAATCGACATCATCACGCCGACCGCCCTGCCCTTCTTGGTCACCCGCACGGGCGCGCTCTGGACCGCATCAAGCAAGCGGCCGAAGCGGTTCTTGGCATCGAACACCAGGGATGATTGCTGCCGCCGCCTACGCGGCTCGGGGAATGGAGCTGCCCTTTTCCATGGGCTTACGCCCACGGCTAAGTGCGGACGCCGCATTCGCGGCTTACTCGAACCCCGGGCTGACGCCCGGGGACTATTCTATGAATCCTGTCCCTCTGCAGTGTCGTGATTTTGGGGAGAGCGGTGAAGCCGCGGTTGGCGTGGCTCACCCGAGGAAACCTCCCCTACAGGTCTTCCTTATAAAGCGGCGTAGCCGCGCCAGCACTTAGCCGTGGGCGTGAGCCCATGGACGTCGTATTCCCCACCCCCGCAGCCGCGTAGGCGGCGGATTTGGGGCGCCGTCCCGGAACGCACTGCCTCTCCAAAATGACGCCGAACACGTTCCTCACTCCCTGTACTTTTCTCAAGACTGCAACCCGTGGTGAGAAATGCGGGTTAGCCACTAACCACTTGTCTGAAACAAATCTTGGCCGGCGTGACGCAAAATCGTCTCAAGAGATTGAAATAACAGGGGTTGGAGAGTCATTGACATCGTACCTGAAACACTCCTGTTTCACCCTCGGATGATCTGCCCGGCAGGGCAGGGGCCCCACTTGCCTGAAACAAAACCTGTTTCACTCTCGCATGATCCGCCCCGTCGTGTCGGGCGGGGCGACGTCAAGTCGCAATCAGCTTTTTGAGGAAGGCGACCACTGCAGGATCCATCCAGTCCCGGTCTCCGATCACCTTGCACAGGATGACTCCCTGCTTGTCCACGATATAGGTCTCGGGAATCATCCGGGTGCCGAAGAGTCCGGCAACTCTTTCGTCAAAGTCGGAATAGATCCCGAAACCATAGGGGTATTGCTTGAGAAAGGCGTCGACCGGTTCCCAGGAATCGTCCACGCTGAGGGCCAGGATTTTCAATTGAGTCTCATCGATCTCTTTGCGGAGAGACTCCATGGAAGGCATTTCCTCGATACAGGGCGGACACCAGGTCGCCCAGAAATTGACCAGGACCACCCTGCCCCTGAAGTCACTCAGCCGATGTACCTGGCCGGCCCGGTCCTGAACCGCAATATCGGGCGCCGGCCGGTCGAGAGCCACCGCCCCCGGAAGGCAGGGTACGCGTGAGCCGGAACAGGCCGCCGCCAACACCAACCAGACCAGGCCCGCAACCGCCCACCCCGGCGTGAAACGACCTCCAGCGACTCCACCGCAACTCTCAGCCATAGGTTCTCTCCCAACGGGGACGCTAGCCCGCATTTCTCACCGGGTCGCTGGGACCAAGATGAAAAGCAGCTTGTCTCCAGTACCTGGATTGGTCCCATTGTAAGGGCTTGCGGGTACAGACGGCGCTGGGCGCGCTCTGGCTCGGGATTTTCCACCAGCTCAAACCTGGTTCAACCAGTGACCCAGCTTCTCCTTTTTGGTCTTGAGGTAGTTCCGGGAAGAGCCTTGGGGAGAAATCTCGATGGGGATCCTCTCCAGGACCTGAACTCCAGCATCCTCCAACGCCTTCAGCTTGCCGGGGTTGTTGGAGAGCAGCCGCACCCGTGAAACACCCAGATCCTTGACGATTTCGGCGCAGACGGAATAGTCGCGCTGATCGGCATCGAACCCCAATCTGTGGTTGGCTTCCACGGTATCGATCCCCTGGTCCTGAAGCTCATAGGCACGCAACTTGTTGAGCAACCCGATCCCCCTCCCCTCCTCCGGGTGGTAGATGATCACTCCCTGCCCTTCCGTCTGAATCATCCGCATGGCGACCTTGAGTTGCTCTCCGCAGTCGCAGCGGGTCGAGCCGAAAACATCGCCGGTCAGGCACTGAGACTGGATGCGAACCAGTGGGGCCGATCCCGCTGTCAGGGCACCCTTCAACAACACCAGGTAGGATTCGGCGGCCGCGCCCATCCTGGCTTCGTAGCCGAGCAGGTTGAATTCACCATGGCCGGTCGGCAGCACTGAACTGGCGATTCGCCTCACATCCATTCGGACCCTCTCGAATCTCCTCACCCGCCTCGCCAGCCTGCAGGCAGGAATGCAGGCTAGCCGATGGAGCCACCTCTGTCAAATGACGGGCGGGCCAGCGGGCCAGGACCCGGTCCGCCGGCAGGTTGCCGCGGCTGGCCCGCATTTCTCACCAGGTCGCTAAATGCATAGTGAATAGCAGTTTATCTTCAGTACCTTAGATTGACACCATTTGAGGGACGTGCGGTTACAGACTGCGCTGGGCGCCCCCTGAGAAATGCGGGCTAGCCCTCCTCACCCCAGAACCGCGCCAGTTCATCCACATAGGCCCTTGAGACCAACTCGGACGGTGACGACTCGTACCAGTCCTGAGGAAAAAGACTCATGTAATTCTCGTATCCAAACCGCTGGCCTACCAGCACAATGACCCCACGATCGGTCTCCGAGCGGATGACCCGCCCCGCCGACTGCACCACCCGGTTCATTCCGGGGAACAGGCAGGCATACTCGAAGCCCCGGCCGTACTGCTCTTCAAAGTATTGGCGGGCCAGATCGAGCTCGCGACCGATCCGGGGCAGTCCCGGCCCCACGATGATGACCCCGATGGCCAGATCTCCCGGATAGTCGACGCCCTCGGCAAATATTCCCCCCTGCACCCCCAACAGCAGGTGAGGATGGCTGCCGGCGCCGAGTTCCTCCAACAGCGCGTTCCGGGAGTGATCGCCCATGGTTCTCTTCTGAACCAGCAGGCGATAGCCTTGGGGACGGAGATAGGGGAGAACCTCGCCCAGGAAGTCGAAGCTGGGGAAAAAAGCCAGGTAGTTGCCCGGGCGGACGGCAATCACCCGATCGATGATCCGGCCAACTCGAGGGGCCGCCTCGGCCCGGTGCCGATAACGGGTGGAAACCTCGGGCACCACGATCACCTTGCGGTTGTCCGGGGGGAAGGGAGAGGACAGGGAAAGCAGCTTGGCGTCGGATTCGAAACCCAGCACGTCCCGGTAGAATTCAAGCGGGGCCAGGGTCGCCGACATGGCGACCACCGAGTGAAAGGTCCGATGCCGCTTCCGCAGTTGAAGGGCAGGATTGAGGCAGAGGATGCGGAGTTGATCGGATTTCCCACTCTCATCGTAGAGGTGGACGAACTCCTCCCCCTCGATCTCGAGGACCTTACAAAACGCTTCCAGGCTGCGAGCCATTTCCAGGAACTCGTCTTCTCCGCGGGGTACCGCAGGGCGCCTCCGATCCAGCAGGTAGCGGCGCAAGAGATCCTGGAAGCGGTCCCCGAGATCGTCAAAGAACTGCCTGTCCAGGCGAACGGTGAAGGGTGTGCCCTGGGAACTCTCCCGGAAGTCGGCGTGAATCTCTCCAAAATAGGCCTCCAGGTCGTTCAGGCAGTCCACCACGTCCCGGGCGAAGCTGACGTCGTCACCGCCGTCGGGCCGCTGCCCCCGGTCCGGCCCGAACTCGATCGCGGCCTGGGAAGCATCCACCTTACCTGTCAGGGCCTGCATTTTCTTCCTGAGGCTCCGAGCCCTGCCGAGATCCAGCCGGGGGGAATAGTAGTCTCGAGCCCGCCCATACAGATTGTGGGCCTCGTCGATGATCACCACCGCCGAACGGCTGTCCCCGGAGAACCGGCGCTTCAGGCTGATCCGAGGATCGTAAAGGTAGTTGTAGTCGCACAGCACCAGATCGGCTTCCGGCAGGAGTTCCACCGACAGTTCGAAGGGACAGATTTCGTTCTCCACGGCCCTCTGGTAAACCAGGTCAGGGGTGATCAGGGTGGAGTCCGCCAGACTATTCTTCAGGTTGCTGCTCTCCAGTTTTCCGTAGAAATCCCGAGCGTAGGCGCAGCGGGATTCGTGACAGCAGACCACGTCATTGGCGCAGATCTTCTCCTTGGACCGGAGGACCAGGCCGGTGAAGGGACGCCCGGATCCACCGGCCTCTTTCGGCGCCTCCTCCCACAGGCTCAGCGTGTCGGCGACGATACGCTGCTGGGTGGTCTTGGAGGTCAGAAAAAAAACCGACAGGCCGTGGCGGCGGCTGATCCTCAGGGCGGCAAACAGCGCCGCCACCGTCTTGCCGATGCCGGTCGGGGCGGACACCAGCAGGGGCCGGCAGGATTCCAGCGCTGACTCGATGGCTTCGACCAGGCCATCCTGATTTTTCCGCATGCGGGCATAAGGGAAGCGCAAGGGCGGCAGGCCCCGAGCCTCCTTCTCGCGCCGGGCGCTCCGCTGCAACTCTCCCAGGATCTCTCGGGTCCGGGTTTCCAGAAACCGGTCCATGGCCGGAGCATCGGACTCCACTTCCACACAGTGGCTGCTGCGGTCACTGCAACTGATGATCACCAGCCGGCCTCGGACCCCATCGGTTCCACGAGTCTTCATCCAGAGATGGACGTAGACCTTCAACTGCAGCAGGTAGGAGGGAACCACCGGCGGTTCCTTCCCCGCTTCCACGGGGCCCAGCCTCGACTTGATCTCCTCGATCACCCAGCCCCCGTCATCGCGGTAGACTCCATCCATTCGTCCCTGAACGGTCGCCCGGTATCCGTCGACTTCGAACTGGTAGCGGAGAGGCACCTCGGTTTGGTACCCGGGGGAAACCCGGGACTGGGTGGACTGGTACTCCTGATGGACTTCCCTTCCCAACGTGCCGCGAAGGTCCCGCAGCGGGACGAGATTGAGGCTTCCGGAGGCAGCCGCTTCGGAGCAGAGATCTCCCACGCTCAAGCTCAGGGTGCGCTGCTGGGGGTCGAACTTGACAGTCATGTCTCTAGCCCGCATTCATCAACAATGGTAGGCAACGTCGGCTCTCAATCCACGAAGGACCACGAAGGACAAAAAATATCCACGAAGGGGCACGAAGGACCACGAAGGGACACGAAGGGACACGAAGAAAGACTAATAGAAACATGGATACACAGGATAAACAGGATCGGCTGGTAGTTCATCCTGTTCATCCTGTTTATCGATGTAAGACAAGAATCGTTGAAAGAACGTTGACAGATGAGTCACGCATGGTGAATTTCGGGTTGTAGATTGTGGATGTGGATTGGGGGCACAGTCAGTGGTCCCAACCCCGATCAACCGTTCATCAATCAGTCTCTTCGTGTCCATTCGTGGTTCTTGGTGCCTCTTCGTGGATTTCTATTTTCCCTGCTTGTCGGTCTGACCCACAGCCTCGCTGGTTTTCTCCGCAATCACTCCCCCCTTGAGGGGGAGTCGCAGAAACCGAACCGACAGGCTATGGTTGCTTCGGTGGGCCGTACCGGTGGGGTCGTCGCGAGCGCTCGTAGAGTCCCCCCAGTCCGTACAAGCGATAGCGTTTAATCCACTTGTCGCCGGTGGGCCGGCTGATGCCGTAGTACATACAGAGAGCCTTCTTGGTGTAGTCACCGCTCAGGTAGTCCCGGACAAACCGGATGCGTTGGTCCAGGGGGGACGTCTCTTTCCAGGGCATTGGCTAGTCCTCCTCGGCCTACTCCTTAGCAAAGTGTAAACCATGTCCCCGGTTTATTCTGCAAAGTATGTTTCCGGTTTGTACCCGGCGAAGGCTGATGCGGGGGGGGGGGACGCGGGGTCTTCTCGATCGCTCATATAGTCCCTTCAGCCCGTTCAGGAAAGATAGCGCTCCAGACTTTTGAGCTCGTCGGCAGAGTAAGGGTGTTGGAAGGCACTGTCGGATGGAAATCCTCCCTTCTTGAGAGAGAGCGAGGGAGGCGGAATTTCCCAACCCTCCACCTCCTTGCGACTCACGGGAGCGCCCCGGCCTTCCAGGGCGGACTTGAAACCCATCAGGAACATGTAGGCCTTCTCCAGCAGGTCATCGCCCTGCTCGGGCGGGGTCCGTTTCAGAATCATCTCCTGAATGACCAACTGCATCGCATTCCAGGTGTTGTAGCGAAACCACCCGGGACTGGCTGGAATCTTGCCCTCGAAATCTCCGGAACGATCCCCGAACAGCCGCAGGTAGGCCTGGCCGTCCATGTCCGACTGCAGGTGGAGCTGCCCATAGAAGAACCGGCCGTCCCGGTCCTCATGGACGAAACTCAGCGCCCCGGGCGGCTTCCGCCAGTCGGGGGTCAGATAAGAGGCCTGAAGGCACTTCCCCCGGCCCTTTTTCCGTTCCTCCCGCAACACGGCGGCGATGTAGTAGATCCCGTGGACGCCGTGGGTGTAGTAATCACTCATCGAATTGTGAGCCGAATAACCCAGAATACGGGGCATCCGGGACGCCTTGTCCTGCAAGTCCCCCACACTCTCGGCGAACTCCCAGGTGGAATTGCTCATCAGCGGCGCCTGCCCCTGCCGAGCCGCCTCCAGGATCAGCCTGGCTTTCTCGATGGAAGTCGAAAAGGGGCGGTTCACGAAGGTCGGCATTCCGGCCAGCAGAAAGGGACGGGCCAGCAGGTGGTAGAGGGAGACTGCAGGCATGGCATCGATGTAGACCCCATCCACCGTCCCGACCAGATCCTCAAGGTTTCCGACGGCCTCGACTCCCGGGAAGCGCTCCGCAAAACGAGCGGCAAAATCGGGCCGGAAGCTCCAGACCTTGGTGATGACCATGCCGTTGGTTCGCATCTTGCCGGGAGCCGGGTTCATGGTATCCGCCCAGACGGCCTGGGCATGGCTGCCGTGAGCCACCACCATGCCGATCTCGGCGAGACCCTGCATGCTCCCCTGGCGACCGGCAGCCCCGAGGCGGCCCGGTAATATGGACCCCGTCGCCAGCCCGGTCCCGGAAACCTGTTTCAAGAAAGTGCGACGCTGCACGGAACCCTCCGATGGTGTAGGCAGCGAGACTCGATGCCTCGCCCATCCACCAGATCTCTTGAGTCGAAACAACGTTTACAGACAGTCAAGTTTTTCACATCGTGAATTTCAGATTGTAGAGCCTTTTGCAAAATTCGGAGTCGGGCATGAGATGGGGGCAGAATGCTCCTGAAAAATAACGCCCTCGAAAGGGATCTGCACCTGGCTAGCCATGGGTTTCCCAGGGACAACAACTCTTCCCGACAATAAATCCCGCTTCCTAGCGAATTTTGCAAAAGGCTTTGTAGATATTTGATTTCTTAACCCAGCCCCAGCCGGGTCGACCAATCGGCAAGCAATGCTCCTGTCACCCCGGCTCCACCGCACACTACAACCAGGACGCCCCTGGATCCGGCGAGCGGTTCAGCCCGATCGTAGACGGCGGCCAGGGCGGCGCCGCAAGCCGGCTCCACCAGCAGCCGGTGGTCGTCGGCAAAGCGCAGCACCGCCCCTACGGCGGCCCGGTCCGACACCACCCAGGGGAGGACCCGATGGGACTCTGTCCAGGCCAGCGCTCGGGAGGCAACCTGGCGGGCCCCCAGCGAGGTGGCCACCGAAGCGATGCCTTGCAGGGTCACCAGACGCCCGGCCTCGACCGAACGGTGGAAGGAGTCGGCCCCTTCGGTCTCCACCGCGCAGACGGGCACATCCTGCCAGCCGGCCTGGTGCATTCCCTGCAGCACTCCACACAGCAACCCGCCGCCGCCAACCGCCAGCACCACCAGGTCCGGCCTCACTCCGGCCTCCCGGACTTCCCGAACCAGGCTGGCGTGGCCGTCCCAGATCCGTGGATCGTCAAAGGGATGGATGTAGGCGGCCTCCTGCCGGCTCGCCAGACCCAGGGCCATCGCATGAGAGTCATCCCAGGCGGCGCCCTGCTGGATGACAGTGGCTCCTTCATCGCGCAGCCGCTCCAGCATGAGGCGGGAGGTCGTCTCGGGAACCACCACCGTGACAGGCAAGCCCAGCTGGCGGCCGGCGTAGGCCACGGCAACTCCGGCATTTCCCCCGGAAGAAGCCACCAGGGCCCGGGCGCCCTCGGACAGGGCCGTCTGGCAGGCATGACCGATACCCCGGATCTTGAAGGAGCCGGTGGGCTGAAGCGCTTCCAGCTTGAGCCAGACCCTGGCGCCCAGCAGCCCGCCGAGGGGCCGGGACTCCCAGAGGGGGGTTCGATGGTGCAGGGGGTTCATCGGCCTCGTCTCCTTGGAATGAGGGGCAGGATGAGGTGCGAGGGACGGCCGGCATCCAGGTAGACCGTGTTGCGGGCCGTCTGCGAGCGGGTGTGCCGCCCCATGGGCTCGCCGGTGTTGGGGTTGACGTCAAAGCGAGGGAAATTGCTGCTGGAAACGTCGACCCGAATCCGATGACCGGCCTTGAAACAGTTGCTGGTCGGCGGCAGGGTGATATCGATGGCATAGACCTCACCGGGTTGCATCGGCTCTTCCCTCTCGAACCCGTTGCGGTAACGAACCCGGAGGATTCCATCCACCAGGTTCAGATCGTAGCCCTCCGGATAGTCTGGGTTGGCGGGATAGACGTCCAGGAGCTTGACGGTGAAGTCGGTATCCGCCGCCGTGGAGGAGATCCACAGCCGGGCGGCGATGTGGCCGGTCAACTCGACATCCTCTCCCAGGGGAGGCGTCTGAAAGACCAGTACGTCGGGCCGCGCCGACAGGCGAGGGAACGGGGGCTGGCAACCGTACAGCCCCGGTTGCTCTTTCTGGTCGGCCGCCCCTTCGGTCACCAGGCTGCGCATCCTGGCCCGCGGGGGAATGAACCCGGACCAGGGCGACTGTGCCAGCTCCCCCAGGGGAGCCAGCTCGAAGATGCTGGTCATGGCCCCGGCAATGGTGGGCACGGGGTGGGAGGGGTCGAAGTCGAAGCGGGCGGGGGCGCCGCCCGGAAGGGGCGGCTCGGGACGCAACCACCCATCGCCGTGCAGGTAATAGGGACGGTAGCGGGTGCGGGCCAGGGGCCACTCGCTTTCGTGCCGCCACTCCCCTCCATGGCTCAGCTTCCCCCCGGCGGTCTTTCTGCCGCTGCCTCCGCCCATGCGGAAGAGACGCACCGGGGGACTCGGGTCCGGCGGCGGGGCCGGGTCTTTCAACCAGCCTTCGAACCAGGAGAGCCGTTCCCGGTTGTAGCGGTCGCGCCCCCAGGCCGCCTCCGAGCCGAAATCCACGTCCCCCGCAAAAGAATATCCCGCCCGCATGCCCCCGTGGGTCCAGGGGCCCATGACGAGCCGCTGCGGCGCCCGGTTTTGCCTGGCCATGGCCGCATAGTAGCGGGTGGTGGCTATGGCGAAGGGATCGTACCAGCCGCCGCTGTAGGTGCCCGGGATGTCGGCATGGCGCTGGAAGTGCCGCTCGAAATCGTTGCTCTCAAGCCGCCAGAACTCGTCGTAAGCCCCCCGGCGATAGTAGTCCATCAGGGTCTTTTCCAGGTTGGGGACCTCCGCCAGGGGAGTGCCGCCCGGCTGGAACGGTGTCCGGCGGACCCAGTCCCCCATCCGCTCCATGGCCTGGAACACCCGCTGCCGGGCCGCCGGGTCGTCCCGAATCTCCTGGGCGTCATGGGCATGCAGGAAGAGGGCGCCAAACATATGGAGCTGCATGGCCCCGCCCCAGCGCACCTGATGGGCATAGCTGTTGGTGGGGCTGACGTCGGGCCAGATGGCCCGCAGATGGGGTGGGCGATAGAGGGCCATGTGGGTCTGGACCAGAGCTAGATGGGAGCTGCCCATGGCGCCCACCCGGCCGTTGGACCAAGGCTGCCCCGCGATCCACTCCACCGTGTCGAAACCGTCGGTTCCAGCCGTTTCATTGACGGTGTGGAAATACTGGCCGATTCCCTCGGAACGGTGGCGGCCGCGCAGGTCCTGCAGCACCAGCACGAACCCTCTCGGGGTGAAGCAGTGGGCCACCTCGTCAATGAGCCATTCCGCCTGCTTGTCATAGGAGGTCCGCACCAGCAGGGCCGGAAAGGGGCCCGGCAACACCTCTCCGCCGCGGGCCGGCCGGTAGATGTCGGCAGCCAGGCACACGCCGTCCCGCATGGGGACCATCAGATCCTTGAAAATCGCCACCTGGTAGGGCTCGGGGGTTTCCATCAGCGGGGCGCCCGGTTTTGCAGAATCAGGTTGTCGTGGCTGTCCACCTCTGCCTGAAAACCCGGATGGATGACGGTTGTCGAGTCCAGTTCCACCACCACGGCCGGTCCCTCGATCCGGTGTCCGGGCTCCAACCGGTAGCGGTCATAGAGGGGACAGGGGACATAGCCGCCGCTTTCGGCAAAATAGACCGAGGCGGTGGCCTTCAAGGCCGAGGACAGGTCTCGCCCGGCGGCCTTCCGTTGCCGTAGTCCGGGCTTTCTGATGCGGCCGACGGCGACCAGTCGGAGGTTGACCAGCTCAACCGGCTCCTCCGGCGCACTGAATCCGTAGGCCCGGTCGTGCTCCCGGTGGAACCGCTCCGCCGCCCGCTGAACCTGGGAGGGATCGATGCGGTTCTCCTCCCATGGAATATTCAATTCGTAGCTCTGTCCCACGTAGCGCAGGTCCGCTTGCCACAGGCAGCCAATGTCCCGCGCCGACACCCCTTCCCTGGCGAGCGTCTCTCTTCCCTGAGCTTCCAGCTTACGGTAGGTCCCTTCCACGGCGGCAAGATTCAGCCGGTCCAGCCGCTCGATCAGCGTGGCCGTATACTCGTGCTTGAGGTCGGTGACCAGCAGCCCCAGCGCCGAGGTGGTCCCCGGACTGGGAGGGATGATGGTGGTGGGCATTTCCATCTCGGCGGCCAGGCGGTTGGCATGCACCGGTCCGGCCCCGCCGAAGGCCACCAGAGCGAACTGCCTGGGATCGTAGCCCCGCTGAACCGAGACCAGCCGCAGGGCGTTCACCATGGCCGCATTGGCAATCTCCACGATGCCGTAGGCAGCTTCCACCACCCCCATGCCCAAGCCATCGGCGCATTTTTCCTGGATCGCCTCTCGAGCCGCCTCCACTTCCAGGGTGAGCCGGCCGCCCAGAAAGTGGTCCGGCTGCAAGCGGCCCAGAACCAGGTTGGCATCGGTCACGGTGGGCTCGCTGCCCCCCTGCCCGTAACAGACGGGACCTGGCTCGGCTCCGGCGCTGCGAGGTCCCACCCGAAGGATTCCGCCCGAGTCCACCCAGGCGATCGACCCGCCGCCGGCCCCAATCTCCACCAGGTCGATCACGGGGGTGCGAATGGGATAGCCGGCCCCCCGCTGGGAACCGGTCCCGGCCTGGGCCGAGGCGCCCACCTCGTAGTCCTTGGTGATCTTGGGAGTCCCGTCCTGGATCAGGCCCACCTTGGCGGTGGTGCCCCCCATATCGAAGGAGATGAGGTCGGGAAAGTTCAACTCCTTCCCCAGATAAGCTGCTGAAATGACTCCGGCGGCAGGGCCGGATTCCACCATGAATACGGGCCGGCGCCGTCCCTCGCTGAAGGTGAAGACCCCGCCGTTGCTCTGCATCAGCAGCAGCTCCGCCTCCAGCCCCTCCTCGCGCAGTTGACTCTCGATGCGCTGCAGGTAACGGGCGACCACCGGCTGGATGGCGGCATTGATGACGGTGGTGCTGGCCCGGAAGTACTCGCGGAACTCGGGAGCCACCTCGCTGGACAGGGAGAGGGGGACCCGCGGCAGGGCTTGGCGAAGAATCCGCCCCACGCGCTTCTCGTGTTCCGGGTTGGCGTAGGCGTGAAGCAGGCAGACGGCAACCGATTCCACCCCCTCCTCGGCCAAACGCCCGGCCACCTCGGCCACGACCGCTTCATCCAGGGGGGTGACCACCTGCCCCCGTGCATCCAGACGTTCGGGGACCCCGAAACAGAGGTAACGGGGCACCAGCGGCCTGGGTTTCTCGAACTGGAGATCGTAGAGGCTGGGCCGAATCTGCCGGGCGATCTCCAACAGATCTCGAAAGCCCTCGGTGGTGACGAAACCGGTCCGGGCAATGGTTCCCTCAATGATGGCATTGGTGGCCACGGTGGTCCCGTGCACCAGGTAGGTGACCTGGGCGGGGTCGACGCCGTTGTCGCGCAGAATACGGTGAACGGCTTCCAGCAGAGCCTGCGAATGGTCCCTGGGAGTGGAAGGGACCTTGCCGATGCGAATCTCGCCGGTGGCTTCGTTGATCAGGGTGGCATCGGTAAAGGTGCCCCCAATGTCGATTCCCAGCCGGTAGGCCATTGGACCCTGTCCTTTCCTGAAACAAAAGAAAAAAGAGTTATCCACGAAGGGCCACTAAGAACGACGAAGGGCCACTAAGGCGTTGAGGTTAACCGCGACGGGATACCAAGGTCGCGAAAGGATTATCGATTTCCGATTGTTTCACTCTCGTATAATCCGCCCACCAGGGCGGGGGCCGGACTAATTTGAAACAACGCCTTGTGCCGGGTGTCGGGAAACCCGTTCAAAGTCAAGCATAGTTAGATGGCTAATTCACATGGATGTACAGGATGCACAGGATTATTTGGCGAGAGTTTCCATCGTCTTGAGTTCAACCATCGCCTCTGTTCCAACACGGATTTCCCAAATCTCGCTCCCGGGCTCTTGGATCACTTCCGACACCCAACCGATCATCGAGCGGATCTGCTTCCTGTGGCGCAGCCTCTCGTGCTGTTTATCCTGTGCATCCTGTGCATCCATGTTCAATTAGTAGAAAACCGGTTTAGCACGACATGGCCCCTATTCCCGATAGGACATGAAGATTCGTTGTTTCACCCTCGTATGATCCGCCCGGCAGGGGGGGCACGGCACGAGGGAGCGCGGGCGTCCCGCCCGCATCCTTCCCCTTTGGCCACCGCTGACTTTCAATGCAATGCTGCAGGCAGCCACCCCGTCGGCGGTAACAGCATTGGCCAAGCCGAAGGAGAGGCATGGCGCCGTTCCCAGCGGACCCAAGTTGGGGAGATGGCCGAGGCTGTGCCAGGGTTTGTGCGGGCGGGACGCCCGCGCTCCCAGGAGGCCATCATCCCATGAGATCGTCTTGCCAACGGGACAAAAGCGCAGAAGCATTTTAGCGCCGCTTGTCGTTGAAGAAAGTCCATCTGTCTTCGTGTTCATTCGTGTCCGAGAAAAGGTCACCCCCGGCGCAGTTCCCGGGTCCGCCTCTCGTCCAACCGGAGCGTGACCGGGTCGACAGCCACCCGGTAAACCCTCCTGGCCCGCTCCAGGCCGACTTTGCCCTCCCGCACATCCCCGGCGACCGCCTGGGGGTCCCGTTGATGGGGATCCCCGTAACCGCCCCCGCCGCAGGTGCGGTAGCTGACCACATCCCCCGGCTCGAGCTGGAGGGTCACTTTGGACCCCAGCTCGGTCGCCGTACTCTGGGGATTCAGAATATAGCTGGCCTTGCGGCCGGGCAATCCCCCGAACAGCCCCCAGGGGCCCCACCGGTCCCGGTCCGCCAGGATGGTAAAGGAGACGGCGTGATCGGGGAAGCAATAATCGCGGCGCAGTCCCAGGCCGCCCCGCTGCCTTCCGGCCCCCTCAGACTCCTCCACCAGCTCATAGCGAACGATCCGCACCGGATAGTTGATCTCGATCTCTTCAACCGGCGCATTCTCGGTATTCTGGCCGTGGGCCTGCACGGCGTCGGGACCGTCGCGGGAGGCCCGTCCTCCGTAGCCGCCGGCAATGGCCTCGTAGAACGCGTAGAGCTCACCGGTCCTGGGGTCGGCGCCGCCAAACCCCACCTGGCACATCATGGCCTTGGTCCCGGCCGGCACACGCAGCGGCAGCGCCGGCGCCAGCGCCTTGAACATCACGTCCGTCAGCCGCGTCTGTGTCTCCCAGCCGCCGACCACCGGAGCCGGAGGCCGGGCGTGGACGACGGTGCCGGCCGGGGCCCGCAGCTTCACCAGCCGGTAAAAGCCGTGGTTGACCGGCACGTCCGGATCGATGAGGCACTTGAGGACGTAGGCGCAGGCCGAATAGGTCATGGCGTAGGTGGAGTTGACGGGAGCCGGCCTTTGAGGGTCGGAGCCGCTCAGGTCAAACGAGACTCCCCTCTCGTCAATCACCACCTTGGCCGCCAGACGCACGGGCCGGTCGGTAAAACCGTCGTTGTCCACATAGCCCTCGGCTGAAAACTCTCCCTGCGGCAATCGCGCCAGCTCCTGCCGCACTCGGCGCTCGGTGTAGGCGAGCAGCTCCTCCTGGCAGGTCCGGACGGCTTCGATTCCCCACCGGGCCAGCAGGTCCTGCAAGCGGCGCACCCCGGTGACGTTGGCCGCCATCTGAGCCCGGAAATCTCCGGCCGTCTCGTATTTCGAGCGAATCTGAGCCATCACCAGCGCAAAAAGATCCTCCACCACCTCCCCTCCCCGCACCAGCTTGATGGGAGGAACGATGATCCCCTCCTGGAAGACTTCCCGGAACGCGCCGATGCTGGCCGGCGCCCCTCCGCCCACGTCCACGTGATGGGCCAGGTTGGCCACATAGCCAAAGCACTCTCCCTGGACATAAACCGGCGAGATGAGTGTCACGTCGTTCAAATGGACCCCGCCGGAATAGGGGTCATTGGTCAGGATGGCGTCTCCCTCTCCCAGCTTGTCAAGGCCGTATACCCGGACAGCCCTGGGCACCAGCTCTACCAGCGATCCCAGATGGACCGCCTGCCCGAAGGCCTGAGCGATGGGTCTCAACTGGCGGTCGAAGTAGGCGCAGGAGAAATCGGCCCGGGTCTTGATGTTGGTGGAATAGGCGCTGCGCCTGAGCGAGATCGCCATTTCCTCGGTGGCTTCCACCAGGGCGTTGCGAATCACTTCGAATTGAATCGAATCCATCCGAGAGGACCCCATCCTCGAGCCTCCAACTGGCGGCGTTGCTGAAGCGACCCTGCAGGCCCGCCACACGGCGCGAGCCTCCAGTTTAGTGCAAAGTCGGGTCCGCCGTAAAAGGTTGCGTCGGGGCGGATGTACGACAAATTTGTGAGGCGAGGGGCGTAGGGGGTGAGTTGGCCCCTAGCCTCGTGATTTACAGGGACAAAAAAATATCGACCCCCGGCGCCGTTGCCGGTCGGTCCGAGTGGCGGAGATGGGCGGGGCTGTGCCGGGGGTTGTGCGGGCGGGACGCCCGCGCTCCCAGGAAGCCTTCATCCACACAAAAAACCGGAAACATGGTTTACATCACGCCGGGGACTAGGATTTTCTAATGGATAACCCCCGGGCGACAGCCCCGCTTCCACCACCCCCCACCGCATCAGCCTTCGCCTTGGCCGGGTCGGACTGCCAACTTTGTTGTCGTACACCCGCCGGTCCGCGTGATGGGATCGCCGGCTCCCGGCATCCTGTATAATTGGCAGTGTACCTGACGGCTCCGGTCTTCATGACCTTCATTTCTTGTGGAAAGGTTTGGCGAGATGGTTGAATTCCCGCGGATGTTCCGCGTCCGGCAGCATTTCGAGGGACCCGAGGTGGCCGACGCCGCCGGCGCGGTCGAAGCCGAGCTGGCGGGCCTTTCCCTGGGGGAGCGGGTCCGGCCCGGCCAGACGGTGGCCATCACTGCCGGAAGTCGGGGGATAGCCAACATCGGCCCCATCCTCCAGGCCGCCGTACGCCACTTCCGGCAACTGGGCGCCAGGCCCTTCATCGTTCCCGCCATGGGAAGCCACGGCGGGGGGACCGCCCAGGGCCAGCAGAAAATCCTCGAGTCCTACGGAATCACCGAGGCCTTCTGCGGCTGCCCCATCCGATCCAGCATGGAAACCGTGGTTGTCTGCCGGGCCGCCGAGGGCTTTCCCGTCCATTTCGACAAGCAGGCCTACCGGGCCGACCACGTGGTGGTCTGCAACCGCGTGAAGCCCCACACGCTCTTCTCGGGCGAGGTCGAAAGCGGCCTCATGAAGATGATGCTGATCGGGCTGGGCAAGCACGAGGGCGCACGAGTCTATCATCGCGCCATCAAGGACTACAGCTTCGGACGCATCGTTGGCAGCGTGGCCCGGGAGGTCCTGTCGAAATGCTCGATTCTGGCCGGGCTGGCGGTGGCGGAAAACTGCTACGGGCGAACCGCCAGGATTCAGGCGCTGCGGCCCGAAGCTCTGCTGGAGGGGGAGAAGGCCCTGCTCCGACAGGCCCGGCGCTGGATGCCCCGGCTTCCCTTCCAGGCAGCGGACATCCTGGTGGTGGATGAGATCGGCAAAAACATCAGCGGGTCGGGGCTGGACCTGAACGTGGTGGGCCGCAAGCACCTGTGGCACAGCCCGGCGGAGCACGAAGTTCCCAAGATCCGGATGATTGCGGTCCGGGACCTGAGCTCCCTGACCCACGGCAGCGCCGTCGGCATCGGGACGGTCGAGTTCTGCCGCCGCCGGGCGCTGGAAAAGATGGACGTCGGCATGACGCGGGTCAATGCCCTGACCGGGGGGTTCACCATGGAGGCCATGATTCCCCTGGACTACTCCACCGATGGCGAAATGCTCCAGGTGATGCTCTCCCAGATCGGACTCACCGAGCCTCCCGACGCCAGGCTGCTCTGGATTCGCAACACCATGGCCCTGGCCGAGGTCGAATGTTCGGCCGCCTACCTGGAGGAAGCGCGCGGCCGTGACGATCTGGCCATTCTCTGCGGCCCGCGCCCCTTGCCCTTCAATCCCGAGGGAAACCTGGACGACAGCCACATGCAGACCGGCGCCCGGCTCGCGGCGGCGGCGCGGTCCGGGTGAAGGGGCGGCCGCTTGGACGACTTCGAGGATCCTCCAAAACCGCTTGCCAAGGCCTCGAACCGCTCGGTAAGATCCCCCCGACCGGCGGAAATCGGAGGATCTTCCAATCCGGCCATTCACATGCAGATACGGGCCTGTAGCTCAGAAGGATAGAGCAGCGGTTTCCTAAACCGAAGGTCGGGGGTTCGAATCCCTCCAGGCCTACCACCACCACATTCAAAGTAGTCCGAAGAATTCCATAAAATTACTTTTAAAAGGGGAGAGAGTCCAGATGGAATTCGAGACGACCTCCAATGGATTTGTCCTGGAGGTGGATGGTGAGAATGGCCCGACCATTGAGTGGATCGCAAACGAGGAAGAAGTAATCATACTGCTGCCCACCCGCAACAGACACGGCAGGTTGGACCCGGACGGCAAGTCCTATGTGGTACGCATCAAGCGGCATGCAAAAATGAGTCCAAGCGTCTCCATCTATCCGCTTGAATACGGTTGACCCGCATTTCTCACCAGGGGCTGAGCATTTAGGTCGAAAAGTGCTTGTCTTTAACATCTCAATCAAGGCTAATTCAATAATAAAGTTTTAATTAGACTATTTTTAGCTGGTACAATCTCTCATCATGATTGATAGAGACCTTGCCCCGGAACTAGCCAAAGCAGCGACCCGGGCGCCTTCCATAACGCTCACCGGTCCCCGACAGAGCGGCAAGACCATGTTGTGCCGGGCCCTGTTTCCCGAGCATCCCTACCGAACGCTTGAGGCCCCGGACGAACGAGCTTTTGCGGCGGAGGATCCCCGAGCATTCCTGAGGCAATTCCCGGATGGCGCTGTTATCGACGAGGTGCAGCGCGTCCCCGAACTACTCTCCTATCTGCAAGGCATCATCGACAAGAACCCAGCGCCCGGGCGCTGGGTTCTCAGCGGCTCGCAAAACCTGTCCCTGCTGGAATCCGTCAGCCAGTCGTTAGCTGGACGCACCGAGGTGCATCAGCTACTGCCATTGACCTGGGACGAGATCAGACGCTTTGACCAACACCCGGCGAGCCTTGAAGAAGCCCTGTTCGGCGGCGGCTATCCCCGCATTTTCGATCAAAAACTCGACCCGTCGATTTGGCTCCGCTCCTACGTCGCCACCTATCTCGAACGAGACGTGCGAACGATCAGCAACGTCGGCGATCTTGCGACATTTCAACGGTTCGTCGAATTGTGCGCCGGCCGCACCGCACAGCTGCTCAACTATTCCTCCCTGGCCAACGACTGCGGGATCTCGCAGCCGAGCGCCAAAGCCTGGCTCAGCATTCTGGAGGCGAGCTTCATCGCCTTCCGCCTGCCGCCGTTTAACGCCAACCTGCGCAAACGACTCGTGAAGATGCCGAAGCTATACTTCTACGACACCGGGCTGGCCTGCTGGCTGCTGAGAATCCGCGAACCGCAGCAGCTTCGCTCTCACCCGTTGCGCGGCGCTATCTTCGAGACCTGGGTGGTTTCGGAAATCCTGAAACATCGTGCCAATCGGGGCGAGACCCGAGGGCTTTCATTCTACCGGGACCGTAACGGGGTTGAAGTCGATCTCATTATTCAGCAACCCGCCGGCATCACTCTACTCGAAGCCAAGTCCGCCACCACGCCATCATCGAGCCTGTTCGACAGCGCCAAGCGTGTGCGGCGGCATTTTTCTGATTCACCTCCGCATGATGTGGTGGTCGCCTACGGTGGAGAGGAGTTTCAAGAGCGTGGAGGCGGACGACTCATACCTTGGCGAATGCTGCGCGCTGCCGAGCAGGGAGACGCAGACGCACAGTAACCAGGCGCCGCCCGGCAGTGTTGTGGTTTTGGGGAGAGCGGCGAAGCCGCGGTTGGCCCGGCTCAGCGGGCCGGCGGGACCAGGCTGAAGGACGGCCGCTCCAGGGGTATGGGAGCGGCCTCTCCCTCTCGAATCCTGAAAAACCCGTCCAGGGAGAGATCGGAAACGGTTTGGGTGCTGCCGGTCACGGGCCAGTAGACTTCCACCGCCTGGATCCCGGTCGCGCGGCCCAGTCCGATTTCCTGCTGGAGGCTGGAGGCTCCGAAGCTTCCCCCGGTGGAAACGGTGGCGTGGATGTCCCGATCTCCTTCCGGGGTTGCTACCGTCACCTTGATTCGCGCTCCCAGCGCCAAGCGATTGGTCTTGACGCCTTCCAGCAGGAGAGTGATCCAGCGGTTGCGGTGGCCCGGATTGAGGAAGAGCAGGTTCTGGTAGACATCCCCGGAATACCAGCCCCCCATCACCGTGTAGATGTCCTGGTCGCCGTCATTGTCGATATCCCCGAAGGAAACGCCGTGGCCCTTCTGGAGATGGCCGAATCCCCCCGAGGTGGTGACGTTCTGAAAGACTCTCCCCCGGTGGTTCCGAAACATCTGATTGGGAACAAGCGTCCGCAGGTCGGGCTCTCCCGTGCCCAGGTAGCAGTCCAGAAATCCGTCGTTGTCCAGGTCCCCGAAATTGGCTCCCATGGTCAGCAGCGCTCGCTCAAAGCCCGCTTCCCGGGAGACATCCCGAAAGGTTCCATCCCCATTGTTGCGGAAGAGCCGTGAGGGTTCGCCCTGGTTGGGCAACCCCAGGGTCGCCTTGACCACTTCCTCCAACGAGCCCGAGAAATCGGGCTTGAGCGAATATCCGGCCACGAACAGGTCCTGCCACCCGTCGTTGTCATAGTCCCAGAACCAGGTGGCGAAGCTCTTGCCCGGTTCCCTGACCCCGGCCTGCCGGCCCACCTCCACGAATCTCCGGGAAGGCCCTCCCTCGCCGCTCTCCCCGGCGGAGGAACCGGGACCGTCATTGCGATAGAGCAGATTGCCGGCATCCATGCGGGACAGGTAGAGGTCCGGGTCTCCGTCGTTGTCGTAGTCTCCCCAGGCCACCCCCTTGACATAGCCGGCCCGGGCCAGACCCAGGGATGCGGCCAGGTTGGAGAAGGTCCCATCCCCGTTGTTGCGAAACAACTGGCAGGGATGAATGTCATTGCCGGTGGATTCGTTGCCGATGAAGAGGTCCAGGTGGCCGTCATTGTCGTAGTCCCCCCAGGCGGCCGCCTGAGTGGGATGATAGCTGAGCAGCCCGGCCGCTTCGGTGACATCCTCGAAGGTGCCGTCGCCGTTATTCCGCAGCAGCGAGTTGGGATGATCTCCCAGGCCCTGCAGCCAGGCCCCCCGCAGCACCAGCACATCCGGCAAGCCGTCGTTGTCGTAGTCGGCCTGGCAGATGTTGAGTCCTCCGACCTGCCCTTCCAGGCCGGCGGCTCGGGTCCGATCGCTGAAGGTGCCGTCGCCGTTGTTGCGGAAGTAGCGCAGCGGGTCCCGCATCCCCCAGGAGGAGGCCATGATGTCCAGCCTGCCGTCCCGGTCGAAGTCTTCCAGGATGCTGCCCCCGGACAGCGCCGTGACATCCACGCCAAGGTGGGGCGCCACCTCCCGGAAGTGCCCGATATCGTAGTCGGAGGCCAGGGTTTCGGCCGGAATGACCCACTGCGGGGGGACTTTGGCCGGGTGCTCCCCCAGGGTCATGTGGGCCAGGTTGAGCAGCCAGCGAAACCCCAGATGGCCGGGATCGTCCGACAGGAGCTGGAGCAGGACCCCGATGGCCCCCCGGGAGCCCCGCTGCAAGCGATGCCGGCCGGATTCCCGCACGGGAAGAAAGCAGGAGTGTTCTCCGTGGGCGGCAATGCAGTTCTCCTGCTCCCCCAGCCGCAAATAGGCCACCGCCAGCAAGTCCCGGATCACGGCAGCGGTCTCCCGCGACAGTTGCCACGGCTGCCGCCGCACCCAGGCCTGTAAATCCGTCAACTCCCCGATGGCAGCCTGGCTCTGCCCGCTCCGCAGAAGCTTCAACGCCACCTGCAGCCGCAGGCTCATTTGCCGGCGCGGGTCCTGAACGGATTCCAGGCGCTCCCGCAGGCGGGCGACCGCCCGGGCATTCATGGGATGATCCGGAAAAAAATCGGCGTTGCGGGCCAGTTGCGCCAGCCGGGAGGCCATGCGCCGGGTGCCGGGCCCGGCTTGAGCCCGCAGATCGCCTGGAAAGTAGAGGACAGGGATGGCCATCAGGCAGCCCAGCAGTGCGGCGATTGGGAATCTTCTGGACACGGCGGGCTACTCCGCTGCCGGACGGGGACCGGGGGCCGTCGAGAACTCGGAGGGGCGACCCTCGGTCACATGCAGGATCCGATTGGCGGGAATGTCCTTGAGGACCTCCTCTTTTCCACTGGGCCAGCGAATCCTGATCTCCTCCACACTGGCGGCTTCCCCCAATCCGAAATGGGCGCGCAGATCGCTGGCCGAGAGATAGCTTCCCCCACCGGTGATCTGGTCGCTCTGCTCTCCCTCGGCCGTGGTGAGGGTCAGGCGGGTTCCCACGGCGTCGCGGCTGCTGTCGGTCCCCGTCAATCGGAGCTGGATCCAGTTCCGGCGTGCACCGACCCGGTTGATGAGCAAGGTCGGCTCGGCGCCGCAGTTGCTGATGAGGACGTCGATATCGCCGTCGTTGTCGATATCCCCCAGGGCGGCTCCCCGGCCTACCCGCGGTTGCCGGGAAGACCAACGATAGAAGGGCCCATGCTCCACAAATCGCCCCCCCCGGTTTTCGAACAACTGATCCGGCTGGGGATGGGAGAGGTCGGGCTGGATCCGTTCAATGTTGTCCACCACGTGTCCGTTGACCACCAGCAGGTCCCGGTCTCCATCGTTGTCGAAGTCCAGGAAACCGGCGCCGAAGCCCAGCAGAAATCGGTCTTTCCGCGCCAGTCCGGACCTCCAGCGCTCGTCCCCGAACAGCCAGTTTCCCTGGTAGCGGTAAAGGGCGTTGGTCTCCAGGTCGTAGTTGGTCACGAAAATGTCCAGCAGGCTGTCCCCGTCGTAGTCGGCCGCATCCACGCCCATCCCGGCTTCCGCCTGGGCCTGGCTGTTGTAGCCGGTTCCCGAAAGAAGCGTCACGTCGGAAAAGGTTCCATCCCCCTTGTTCCTCAGCAAAACGTTGCGCACGGAGTCGTTGGCCACGTAAAGATCGACCCAGCCGTCTCCGTCGAAATCGGCCGCCACCACCCCCAGACCCTTGCCCTCGGGGTTCAGAATGCCACTGGACCGGCTGACGTCACGGAATCGGCCATCGCCCATATTCCGGTAGAGACGGTCGGCCACCCCCGCAAAATGGCGTGGATGGCAATAGGCCCGGATTCCCTTCATCTCGCAGGGAGGATTGCGCTCGAAGGTGGCATCCAGATAGTTCACCACGTAGAGATCCGGGGCTCCGTCCCTGTCGTAGTCGAAGAATGCGGCGCCGGTGCTCCATTCGGCGCCCGCAACCCCTGCCCTCCCGGTGACGTCGCTGAAGGTGCCGTCCCCGTTGTTGCGGTAAAGCCGGTTGGGACCGAAATGGGTGAGGTACAGATCGGGGTCCCCATCGTTATCGTAGTCACTCACGGCGACTCCCATGCCGTAGCCGGCGGGGAGATCCAGGCCGGCTTCACGGGTCACCTCCTCCAGGCGCCCCCCGCCCCGGTTGCGGTAGAGCGCATGGGCTCTCGGCACGAACGGAGTTGAATCGGGCGTCCTGCCCCCGTTGATCAACAGCACATCCAGCCTGCCGTCGCCATCATAGTCCAGCAGCGCGCAACCCGATCCCATGGTTTCCACCAGGTGCTTCTGGGGCGAGGCGCCGCGCTGGTGCCGAAAATCGATGCCCAGCGCCCGAGTCCGGTCGCTGAAGGGCACCGCCGGGTCCGCCTGCAGGGTCCGGACGGCGGAGACCGGGGAATACAGGGCGGCGAGGGCTACGCAGAACCGGAGGATAGTGGAGAGTGGAGAGGGAAGAGGGGAGAGTGGAGAGTGGAGAGTGGAGAGTGTTTGGATCGATGGGTTAATCATCGTGCCTGAAACAACAGAAAAAAGGGGGAAAGAGTTATCCACGAAGGGCCACGAAGGGATTGTCAAATCGGGATTTAAGGCGACCATCCATCCAGTTCGGTTGCGCCGACTCTCCCTTGAAAGGCAATCGTGACGAAAGCGGCCCACCCGGGAGCGCGGGCGTCCCGCCCGCACCCTCTCCCTTGGGTTGTCGCTCAGTTTCCCTGCGATGGCGCACCCCTCCACCCTGCCGGCGGGAACGGCAGGGGCCTGGCCCAAGCAGAGCCCGGGCGTCTTTGCCGGTCGATCCGGGTCGAGGAGATGGGCGAGGCTTTGCCAGTGTTGTGCGGGCGGGACGCCCGCGCTCCCGGGTGGGCTTCCTCCTATGACGCCGTCGCAGCAAAGCAGGTCCATCGGTCTTTGTGTTTATTCGTGGTTCATCTTGATTGACGATTGTGAGAACAACGTCCCCTACTCGTTCTCCTACAGACCCGAATTCTAGCACGGGCAGCGTGGCGCAGCCGGGAGGCCCCGGCGGCCGCCCCCCCACCGCATGGGGGACCAGCCTTCGCCTGCGGCGGAGCCCGCAGTCGAGCCGGAGGGGGCAAACGCCACGCCCGATTAGTGACTATCAGGTGCCCGGGCGTGCCGAATCGGTTCGCGCAGAACCTGATAGGCATCCACCCCCCATTGAAAAAAAGTCGGGTTGGGGTTACCCTTGGAAGGCTGAATGAATATCCTGCCGCGGGAGTTCTTCTCCTGAGCAGCGGAAGACGATTCTTGCCGTCGAGGATGCACCTTCAATTCGCTTTTCACCCGCACAACCCTTCCCACGGTGTCCTGCATAGCCTGGGGCTTCGGGAGCAGGAGCGTCCAGAGGACCCGCACAGGGGCCTTGCTGAGGTTGAATCGCTCTCCCGCGGCTGCGCCCGGGAAAGGCGGATGATGAAGTCTGGCGGGCGGCGGTTGCGGGCCGGATTCCATCCCAAGGCCGCCGACAGGAACCGGGATTTGTGGCCACGGTCATGACCGAACCTGACACTTCACCCATGATTGAGGCCCAAGGGCTGAGCAAGATCTTTGGGACCTTTGCCGCGCTGCAGGACGTCTCCTTCTCGATTCCCCGAGGACAGGTGGCCGCCTTCCTGGGGCCCAACGGAGCCGGCAAGTCGACTGCCCTGCGGATCCTGACCGGTTATCTCACCCCTACCGCCGGCGTTGCCCGCATTGCGGGCCGGGATGTCTCGCGCCACCGCATCGAGGCGGCCGCCCGAATCGGTTACCTCCCGGAGAACGGTCCCCTCTATCCGGAGATGACGCCTCTGGAGCTGCTCCGGTTTTTCGGCGAGGCCCGCGGGCTGACCAAGGCCAGGCTCGACCCGCGCATCGAGGCCGTGGTTCAGCAGTGCCATCTGGAAGCCGTCCTGGAAAAGAGCATCTACAAGCTTTCCAAGGGCTACCGCCAGCGTCTGGGCATGGCCCAGGTCCTGCTCCACGAGCCCGACATCCTCATCATGGACGAGCCCACCAGCGGCCTGGACCCCAACCAGATCCGCCATGTCCGGGAGTTGATCCGGCAGTTGGGCCGAACCCGGACGGTGCTGCTTTCGACCCACATTCTGCAGGAAGTGGAAGCCGTGGCCGACCACGTCATTCTCATTCACGAAGGCCGGATCGTCTTTGACGGCACGCCCGGGGAGATGGCGGGAGGGTGCAGCCTGGATGAGGCCTTTTACCGCCTGACCGGCAGGAACGGCCAGGAGGCAGGGTCCCAGCCGGAAGACTCCGCCCCAGGGCCGAATGGCGAGCCCCCCTCGGGCCGGGAGGCCCGGGCCGCCGGGCGGGAGCCGGACCCCGAGGGAAAGGAGGCGGAAGAGTGAGCGGTCATTGGCGGTTGGCCAGGGTCGTCTGCAAGCGGGAGCTGAGCAGTTACTTCAGCAGCCCGACCGGCTATGTCTTCATTACCCTTTTTGTCTTCCTCAGCGCCCTGGCGGCTTTTTGGCAGGAGGGGTTCTTCGCCAATAACCTGGCCAATCTGGACCAGCTCAACCGGGTCTTCCCCTACCTGCTGGTCTTCCTGGTTCCCTCCATCACCATGAACATCTGGGCCGAGGAGAAGCGCAACGGAACCGACGAGCTGCTGCTGACCCTGCCGGCCACCGACTTTGGAATCGTGCTGGGGAAGTATCTGGCTGCCGCCGGCATCTACACCGTGGCCCTCCTCTTTTCCCTGACCCACGTCCTGGTGCTGGGGTGGCTGGGCAACCCCGACCCCGGCCTGATGGCCTCCACCTATCTGGGCTACTGGCTCATGGGAGTGGCGCTGCTGGCCCTGGGCATGGTCGGGTCCCTGTTTACCGACAACATCACCGTCGCCTTTATCCTGGGAGCCCTGCTCTGCGCCGTCCCCGTCTTCATCGACCATGCAGGGACCGTCCTTAGCGGCGGGACCGAACGACTGGTAGCCGGATTCTCCTTCAACCAGCAATTCCAGGACCTGGCTTCGGGAGTCGTCTCCCTTTCCTCGGTGGTCTACTTCCTCGCCTTTGCGGCAGCCATGATCTACCTCAACGTGGCGCTGCTCGGACGCCGCCACTGGCTCACCGGCAAACGGGCTCCGGCCATGGGTCCTCACCTGCTGGTGCGGGGACTGGCGCTGGTGGTCGGCCTGGCCGGATTGACGCTGCTGCTGGACCGCCTGGGGGGGCGGGTTGACGTCACCGCCGAACGGATCCATTCACTCTCGCCCGACACGCGGGCGCTGATCGCGGGGCTCGATTCCGGCGAGCCGGTCTTCATACAGGCTTACCTGAGCCCGGAGGTGCCTCGCAGCCACCTTCCCACTCGAAACAACCTGATCAACCTGCTCCGGGAGCTGTCGGCCCTGGGCGGGGACCGCCTGCAAGCCCGGATCGTCGAGACCGAAACCTATACGCCGCAGGCCCGCGAAGCCCAGGAGCGTTTCAACATCCGTCCCCGGCGGGTGCCGGCTTCCCGGCAGGCCGCGGGAATTCCCGAAGAGATATTCCTGGGCATGGCCTTCAACTGCGGCGCCGAGGAATTCATCATTCCCTTTCTCGATCCCGGGCTGCCGGTAGAGTACGAGCTGATGCGCTCGATTCGGGTGGTGTCGCGGGCGGAACGCAGAAGGGTCGGAGTCCTGGAGACGGGAGCCGGGCTTTTTGGCGGATTCGACTTCCAGTCCCGCCGGCAATCCACCGACTGGGCCATTGTGGCGGAGCTGCGGAAGCAGTACCAGGTGGAAAAGGTGCCGCCCGGCCAGGACTATCCGAAGAACCTGGATGCCTTGATGGTGGTGTTGCCCAACACCCTGGAACAGGACCAGGTGGCCCGACTGACGGATTACGTCAAGGAGGGAAACCCGACCTTGATGATGGTGGATCCCCTTCCGGCTTTCGATCCCGAGCTTTCGGCGCAGTCGATGCCTCCGGGACCCTTTCGCCAGGGCCCACCGCCCCGGAAGCCGGCCGACCTCCAGCCGCTGATGGAGGTGCTGGGAGTGGAATGGGACCCGGGCCGCATCGCCTGGGACAAGTACAATCCCCATCCACAGTTCCGCTCCCTGCCTCCGGAAGTCATCTTTTTGGGCGGCGGGGGCGGCGAGGATCCTCCCTTCAATCCGGACGAGGCCATCACTTCCGGACTTCAGGAGCTGGTTGCGATTTATCCGGGTTCGGTCAAGTCTTCCCCGGGCAGCCGGACGACCCTGACCCCGCTGCTCCAGACCGGTCCGGATTCCGGCCTGACGGATTGGAACCGGCTGGTGCAACGCTCGCTGTTCGGCCTCCAGTTGGCCGGGAATCTCCCCCACCAACCCGATCCCCAACGCTACACCCTGGCTGCCCGCCTGGCCGGCAAAAAGCCGGACCATCCGGTTCGGGCCATCCTCCTCACCGACGTCGACCTGATGGGGGAGCAGTTCTTTTCCATACGGCGCCAGGGCGTTGAAACCCTGCAGTTCGACAACGTGACCTTCCTGCTGAACGCCGTAGACCACCTGGTGGGGGACGGATCCTTCATCGCTCTGCGCAAGCGGCGGCGGCGGCATCGCACCCTGGAGGCCGTGGAATCCCGAACCAGGGTTTACGAGGAGCGGCGCCTGGAGGAGACCCGTCAAGCCGAAGCCACGGCGGCCCAGCGGCTGCAGGAAGCCCAAGCCCGGCTCGATCGGTCGGTGGCGGCCCTGCGCCAGCGCCAGGACCTGGACGAACAGACCAGGCGCATCATGATCGCCAACCAGGAAAAAGCCGAGAATCGCCGTCTGGCCGTGGCCCGGACCAACATCGAAGAGGAAAAGCAGCGATTGATCGGCAAGAGCCGCGCCGACATGGAGTCCTCCATCCGGGACATTCAAAACGCCATCAAGTTCCTGGCGGCGGCCTTTCCGCCGATTCCCGCCTTTGCACTCTTCCTGGTGGTATCGGTGCGCAGGCTGCGCCGGGAGAAGATCGGCGTGGCGGCCGACCGCCTGGTGGAATAGTCAAGACCGCATGGGAAGGCACTGCCATCCTCTCTCCGAGGTGAACCGGCCATGAGCGAATGGTTGAGAACCGCGATTTTTTGTCTGGCAGCCGTGGCCATTTCCACGGCTGCGGTGTTGGTGGATCCCGGCAGAAGAACTCCCGGAATCTTTGACGATCAGGGAGAGACCTTCTTTCCGGCATTTGACGACCCTCAGGCCCCCAGGACGATCGAGATCATCGACTACGACGAAGCCACGGCGACCGCCAGTCCCCTGAAGGTGGAGTTCAAGGACAACAAGTGGGGAATCCCCTCCCACCACAACTATCCGGCCGATGCCGAAAACCGCCTGGCCGACACCGCGGCGGCGCTCATGGCCCTCAGGAAGGACATTGTGGTTTCCGACCGTATCGAGGACCACGGCCGCTATGGGGTGATCGACCCGCTGGACGACCGAACCGCCAGTCTGGCCGGCCGCGGAAAACGAGTGACCCTCAAGGACGGAAACGATCAGGTCCTGGCCGATTTCGTGATCGGCAAGCCGGCCCAGGGCAAGCCCGGTTACCGCCATATGCGGGTCCCCGCCCATCGACGAATCTACTCGGTCAAGACCGACGCCCGGGTATCTTCCAGGTTCGAGGACTGGATCGAGACGGATCTGCTGAAGCTGGATACCGCGGACATCCGCAAGATCACCATTAACAGCTACTCCATCAACGAGCGGCTGGGGAGACTGGAAAATTCCGAGCGAACGGTCCTGACCAAGAAAAAGGACCGCTGGTTGCTGGGCCGGCGCAGGCTGCGCGGCAAGAAGATCGATGCCCTGACCGAGGCGCTGGATAATCTGCGCATCGTCGACGTCCAACCCAAGCCCAAGAATCTGACCCGGGACCTTAAAACCCCCGAAGGCATCCGGCTGTCCAGGGAGTCGGTCCGGTCCCTGCGCCAGAAGGGCTTTTTCGTTACTTCCATCGGACAGCTCTTTTCCAATGAAGGGGAAATCCTGGTGGAAACGGCCAATGGGATTCAATACACGCTGCGCTTTGGGGAGGTTGCGCCCGGAGGAACGAGTGCTTCCATGGCGACGCCCGCGCAGGAAGGGGGAGAGGCTCCCAAATCCAACCGGATGGAAGAGCACCGCTATCTGTTCATCACCGTCGACTACAGCACCGCCCGCGCCCGGCGGTATGCCGAAGGGAAGACCCCCGGCAAGGAGGGCCCGACCCTGGAGCGCGAGCTGCGCCATCGCTTCGCCGACTGGTACTACATCATCTCGGGAGCGGATTTCGGCAAGCTGAGGCCCAGCCGCCGAGAGCTCACCCGCGGCTAGCCATTCCGCCGCGCTGCGCCGCTTCCGGCCTCATTGGATCGGGGGCACCCAAATGGGTTACACTTCGTGGATACCATGAGTGAAAAAAAGCAGGTCTACAAGATCACCTTTCTGAACGAAGGCAAGGTCTATGAGGTCTACGCCAAGCGGGTGAGCCAAGGCGGGCTGTTCGGCTTCGTGGAAGTCGAGGAGTTGCTTTTCGGTCAGAAAACCTCCGTGGTGGTGGATCCTTCCGAAGAGACGCTCCGCACCGCATTCGAGGGCGTGCGGCGAACCTACATCCCTCTCCACTCGGTGATCCGCATCGACGAAGTGGAGAAAAGAGGCGCCGGCAAGATTCACGACCTTTCAGACCGCGACGGAAAGATTCACCAATTGCCCACCGCCATCTACACCCCGGTGAAGAAGGATTCCTGAGCGGGTTGCCTGGCCGGTTCCAAACCCCTTGTTCTGGAAAGGAAGTGCGTTTCGGGACGGCGCAATTAATCCGCCGCGTTCGCGGCTGCGGGGGGCGGGGATTACACACGACCCCGGGCTCACACCCGGGGCTAAATGCGGACGCGGCTTCGCCGCTTTATTGGAAGGCCTGTAGGATACGTTTCGTCGGGTGAGCGACGCCAACCGCGGCTTCACCGCTCTCCCCTAAACCCCAACACTGCGGGGGGACAGGATCTTTCAAATAGACAATCCCCGGGGGTCAGCCCGGGGGTTCCAGTAAGCCGCGTAGGCGGCGTCCGCACTTAGCCGTGGGCGTGAGCCCATGGACTGCTCTTCCGCGGCCGTTTTCAAGGGGGTTCTTTATTGACACGCCCCGGTGGGTGAGATAGGATTCACGTGAATTTGTGCACTCGCAATTATACCTTTGGAGGAGCTTTATCCATGAAATGGCGAGCGGTTGCGGTTTCATTGGGGTCGATTCTGGCCGTTTTGGCTGGGAACCATCTCCTGGGAGAGTCCCCGGTCGACTTTGAGAGGGACGTTCAGCCCATTCTTCAGGAAAAATGCCTCTCCTGCCACACCCCCGACGCGGCCCAGAGCGGTCTGGTCATGGAATCGGTCGAGGCCATGCTCGAGGGGGGCGAGAAAGCCGGGCCCTCGATCCTGGCCGGAGACAGCGCCGGCAGTCCCCTGGTCCGCCACCTGCGGGGCGAGCTCGAACCCCAGATGCCGGTGGGAGGCGACCCGCTGCCGGAAGCCCAGATCGCCTTGATCGCCGCATGGATCGACCAGATGGCTCCTGCGGCAGCCCGGGACGGGGCCGCCCAAACCGCCGGCCAAAGCGCTTCCCCCCATGATTTCGAGACCGACATCAAGCCGCTCCTGGAGCAGAACTGCCTGGCTTGCCACAGCTCCCAGACCCACCAGAGCGGGCTGGTGGTGGAGACGGAGACAGCCCTTCTGAAGGGTGGCGCGATCCAGGGAGCGGCCATCCTTGCCGGCAATAGCCAGGACAGTCCTCTGATACAGCGCCTGCGCGGCACTCGGGCCCCTCGGATGCCGATGAACGGGCAGCCACTTGCGGAAGAGCAAATTCAGCGCATCGCCCGCTGGATCGATCAACTGGATCCCGCCCGGGCGGCCGAGATTGCAGAGCATGCCAAGACGCCGGGTTGGCCCTGGACCCCCGTCACCCAACCCCAGGTCCCCGCGGTCAAGCACACGGAATGGGTCAGGAACCCCATCGATGCCTTCGTGCTGGCCAAGCAGGAAAAACACCGGCTGGAACCGGCCCCTGCCGTTTCTCCCCGCGGGTTGCTGCGGCGTCTCTACTTCAGTCTGATTGGTCTTCCACCCACGCCGGAGGCCATGAAGCGCTTCCTGGCCGATCCCTCTCCGGAGGCCTACAGGCTGGAGGTGGAAAAGCTGCTGGCCGATTCCCGCTACGGAGAACACTGGGGCCGGCACTGGCTGGATCTGGCGCGCTATTCCGATACCCGAGGCGGCGCCATCGACGACCCCCAAACTCACCTGTGGCGGTATCGGGATTACGTCATTCGAGCCTTCAACCAGGATCGCCCCTACGACCGCTTCATCAAGGAACAACTGGCCGGGGATGTTTTCCGGGCCTATGGAGACGAGGGGAAGCTGGGGCTGGGCTTTCTCGGTTTATGGGTCAAGGTTGAAGCCAATGGGCAACAGGGGCGGCGAAATTACATCACAGACGTAGTCAACACCACCGGCTCGGTCTTCATGGGCCTGACCCTGGGATGCGCCCAGTGCCACGACCACAAGTATGATCCCCTTCCCCAGCAGGACTATTTCAGGATCGAAGCCTTCTTCTCGCCGGTGAATTTCCAGAAACAGGATCTGGCCTTCCACCAGTACGAGATGCCGCTGCAGGACCCGGAGCGGTGGGAAACCCGCAAGAAGGCCTGGAAGGAGCACCTCGAAAAAATCAAGAAGAACGCCGAGGCCTTCAGCAAGGAGCTGTCCCAAAGGGAAATCGAGCACCAGTTGCTAGTAGCTCCCCAGGACCTCAAGGACTGGGCCCACGGCGACCAGAAGAAGATCCCCTTCCCCAAGGACACCTTGCGCAGTGCGGAAGAGAAGGAACGGTCCCGCAAGATCTCCCTCATGACCGGCCGCTTCGCCAACCCCAACGTCGACGGTTACTACGACCCCAAGGCCTACGTGGTGAGAGACTCTCCCCTCCAGCACAACATCGCCACCTACGTCCTGACCGGGGGCAACTGGAGACTGCGGGCCGATCAGGTCAAGCCCGGTTTCCTGAGCGCCGTCACCGGAAACTCCGACCCGGTCAACATGGACGGCTTGGTGGGCAGCCGCCGTCAACTGCTGGCCAAGTGGATTGCCCGTCGGGAACACCCCCTGACGGCCCGGGTGATGGTCAACCGCATCTGGCAATACCACTTCGGCAACGGACTGGTGGCCACCTCCAGCGATTTTGGCTCCAATGGCAGCGGGACGGCTCATCAGGACCTGATCGACTGGCTGGCCTGGGAGTTCATGGAGAGCGGGTGGAGCGTCAAGGAGATCCACCGGCTGATCCTGAACTCGAACGTCTATGGCCTGTCGATGGCCCATCCCCGGTCCGAAGAATACGAGAAGGTGGATCCCAACAACCGCTACCTCTGGGTCCGAGACCCGGTTCGCATCCCAGCGGAGTCGTTGCGGGACACCATCCTGGCGGTCAGCGGACAACTCAATCCGTCCATGGGCGGACCTCCCTTCTTTCCCGAGGAAAACCTGGAGCAGATGGCCCGGGCCGGAACCTGGTGGATTCCCTCCAGCCCGGAGGAAGTCAACCGGCGCACCGTCTACACGATTCAGAGCCGCTCCTATCCCATCCCGTTGATCAAGGTCTTCGATGGACCCAACCTGGACGAGAGCTGTGTCGACCGGGGGAATACTACGGTGACGCCCCAGGTCTTTTCGCTCTTCAACGGCAAATTCCCCCACCGGCAGAGCCGGGCCATGGCTGAGCGCATCCTGGCCGAGGTGGGGCCTGACCCGCTCAAGCAGGTGGTCAGGGCCTTTCAACTGGCCTTCCAACGGGATCCCTCACCACAGGAAAAGACCAGGAGCCTGGCCTTCCTGGGGGGAGCCGGCCCGGCGCCAGAGCAAGAGGAGCGCCTCTCATTGAAACAGGTCGCCCTGGTGCAGGGTCCTGAGCCCGAGACCGACGGAAAAGGCCCGGGTGAGACAGGCTCGCTTACGGATCTTTGTCTCATCCTCATCAACATGAACGAGTTCGTTTACCTGGAATAGGGGCGCCGGCCGCCGCGAGAACCGCTTCATCCAACTTCGGAACGCAGATCACAGGGGGTAACCGTCATCATGCGCAAGGGAGAGTTTGAATTCTGTAACCAGGTCGAGCGGGTTGATCCCCGGCTCGGCGAAATCGGCCGGAGAGATTTTGTCTACCGGTTCGGCAAGGGGTTGGGAAGCCTGGCCCTCTCCTCGCTGCTCTACAGCGACGGCCGGCTGGCTGCCGCCGCCCGGTCGGCGAATCCCCTGCTCCCCAAGAAGCCCCACTTTACGCCCAAGGCCAAGTCCTGCATCTTCATGTTCATGCAGGGAGCTCCCAGCCAGATGGACACCTTCGATCCCAAACCCAAGTTGAACGAGCTCCACGGCAAGCCCATCCTCCGCAAGTACGGAAGCCTGGAAAAGCGGATGTACGTGGGCAGCCCCTTCAAGTTCAAGAGGCACGGGCAATCGGGAATCGAGATGTCCGACATGTTCACCGAACTTGGGACCTGCGCCGATGACATTGCGGTGGTGCGGGCCATGCACACCAGCTCGGAAGCCCATACCACGGCGACCTTCTTCATGAACACGGGCGTCACCATTCCCGGGAGCCCCTCGGTGGGCGCCTGGACCGTCTTCGGCCTGGGAACCGAGAATCAGAACCTGCCGGCCTTCGTGGTCCTGCCCGACACCCGGACCCGGATCTTCGGCGGTCCCATCAACTGGGCCAACGGCTACCTGCCGGCAGCCACCCAGGGAACTCTGCTCAACTCGGAAGGGGACCCCATTGTCGACCTGAGTCCTCCGGCGGAAGTCACGACCCGGCGCCAGGAAAAGAATCTGGAGCTGCTGAACCAGCTCAACGCACCCTACCTGGACGTCCATCCCAGAAATCCCAATCTCCTTGCCCGCATGAGAAACTACGAGCTGGCCTTCCGCATGCAGGCCGCGGTTCCCGAAAGTCTGGATCTCGACAGCGAACCCCGGAAGATTCGGGAAATGTATGGCCTCGACAACAAGATCAGCGAGCCCATGGCGCGCAAGTGCCTGATGGCCCGGCGCCTGGTGGAGCGCGGCGTGCGCTTCGTGCAGATTTACTGCAGCGGCTGGGATTCCCACGAGAACATCGCGGGAGAGCACAAGAAGCGGGGGATGGAGACCGACAGGCCCATCGCCGCCCTGCTCAAGGACCTCAAGCAGCGGGGTCTGTTCGATGAAACCCTGGTGGTCTGGGGAGGTGAATTCGGAAGAACCGCCGACAACACCATGGACTTCTTCCGCACCGGTCCCGGGCGCGACCACAACAAGAACGCCATGGTGATGTGGCTGGCCGGAGCCGGCATCAAGGGCGGGACGGTAGTCGGCGAGACCGATGAGCTGGGGATCAAGTGCGTCGAGGACGTCTACCACACCCATGACCTGCACGCCACCATGCTGGGGCTCATGGGCCTGGACGACATGCGCCTGACCTACTACCACTCCGGAAGATTCAAGCGCCTCACCGACCTGGGCGGCAAGCAGATCAAGGAGATCTTGGCTTAATCCCACTCCACCCGGAAGTTCCTATCGGTACAAGGGCCAGTCGCTCGTTTTTTGACTGGCCTTTTTCTTTGTTTTCCTGCAGCCTGCTCTTCACATTCATCGACTTCACCTTCAAATCAGTCGGATGGAGACCTGCACATGCTGCTCCTCTCCTGGAACGTCCGCTTTCAATCGCTGCCCGGTCAACTCCACAACGTCATCGAGGCCATCCGGTCCGTAAGGCCGGACGTCGTGACGTTGCAGGAGGTAAAGACGAGCCTCGCCGACGATTTGGCGCGCCGCCTCGCCGACATCGGTCTTGTCCACGCCTACTGTAGCGGCAAGGACGCCCCGCCCACGGCAATGCGCACGCTGCCGCCAATCCGTAGGTTGAAGCGGAAAATCTACCAGTGCCTGATCGCCAGTCGCTGGCCGGTAACGGCCGGCGGCAACCGCTGGCGCCGTCGCGCACCCTACCCGGAGTTGCTGGCACGGGCCGCGGTCTCCCCGCCCGACGAGCAGAAAATCGACCTGTTCACCGCGCACATCCCCAACGGCTCCGGCAATGGCTGGCGAAAGATCGACACCTTCAACGTTCTATCGGCGGCGCTGCGCCGGGGAATCGACTCGCCCCGCATCCTGACCGGCGACTTCAACGAGCCCAAGCGGTTCCGACAATCCGGACAGGTCGTGCCTTTCGGGGAAAAGATTCATGAGGACGGGGGTACGTCCATCCTGGGCTGGTATACGAAGTTCGGCGACAGGCGCCGGAGAATCGAGTGGACCAGCGGTGTGCGTTCAGTCCTCGCCGGCGCGTCGCAGCACGGTCTGCGCGACGCCTATCGCGACCTTCACGGCTTTGAGACGGCCACCCCCGTCACCCACTACACAACGCATCGCAACCCGCGATGTTTCGACCATACCTTCGTCTCAAGGCACTTCGAGGTTGCGGCTTGCGGCTACTACCGCGAATGGCGCAAAAAGGGGTGGAGCGATCACTCGGCGATGTGGACGAAGCTTACCTTTCGCAAGAAGATCCCGGAATTGATTGAATGGGACATCGAATGACCGCGGGTAGGTGTGGTAAGGATTGGGAATCCCCCGCCCAGCTACTGCCGAGGCAACCTTGCTGGAGTGCTGGAGCGAAGAAGAGTGCCTTTAAGATCTTCATCAAGGGCCTATTGGACTCCAGCCAAGCTTTCCCAGCTGCTTCTAGATCTCTTGTCGAAAAAACATTGACAGATGAGTCAAGTTTTGCGGATCGTGAATTTCGGACTGTAGGTTTTGGATTTGAGGCAAAATCAGTTGTCACAACTCCCCAATCAACTATCAGCAATCAACCATTCATCAATCAGTCTCTTCGTGCCCCTTCGTGGATATCTTTTTTCCCCTCATTGCTTGTCGGTCTGAGGCGAAGCCTCGCTAGGTCTGCACCTCCTTCTAATCCCACTCTACCCGGAAGCGGCAGGCCCGGACGTGGGTGATGCCCTTCAGGGTGGCGTAATAGGTCATCAGCAGGCTGCCGTCGCCCAATAGCACCAGGTCGGGTGTCCCGAAGGTGAAGCGGTCCAGAGCTTCCCAAATCCCCCCCGCATCCACCGCAGTTCTTTCCGGCTGGACCACCTCCCCCCCTACCATGCGGTTCGCATTGGGGTCCCACATCTGGATCGGACCCAGGCCGGGCCAGCTCTCTCCGCGGTCCCGTGATCCCCAAAGTCGAATACCCTCCGGCGGCAGACGATAGTTGCTGGCCGCCACCACCGAGCCGTCGGGAAGCACCAGCGGCGCCGTGACCTGGCCGACGAATCCGATATTCTCGGGAGCAGTCCAGGTCTGTCCTCCGTCCGAGGAATAGGAGCGCCGGACTTCGATGGTTTCCTCGGTGTCCTCCCGAAAGGTCCAGATCAGTGCGAGTATCCGTCCGTCGGACAGGACGTCGTAACGGGCGTCGCACAGATTCAGCTCCCCCGAGTGGTCGGCCGCAACGATGGCGGGGGGATCGAAGGTTTCGCCATGGTCCCGCGAGAAAATCATGGCTGACCCGTTGGGTCCGGTGGGAGTCAGCTTGTACTCCAGCGGCACACAGATCTTGCCATCCGCCAGCGGGAAGGGCCGGGAGGTGACTCCCGCGGTCGCCAGGGTCGGATGGGGAACCAGCCGGGGTTCCGACCAGCTTCGCCCGCCGTCGGCGCTGCGCGTCACCAGGAGCGGGTGGGGCAAGGCTCTTCCCTCCTGACTGAACATGTAGACGCCCGGCGTCAATCCCTCCACGGCCCCGAAAATCACCAGCAGATTCCCATCGGCGGTTTGACACAGGCCGGGCGAGACCGCCGTGGTGGGAGGCGTGCGCTTGAGACCGTCAAACACCACCCGGGGCGCCGACCAGGTATCTCCCAGGTTCTGGGAGGTCTGCATCATCAACAGGCTGTCGACGCTGTGCTTGCTCGATCCCTGCCGGTAGACGCAGCAGATGGACCCGTCTTTCAGCCGGACCGCCAGCGGATAAGCACAGGCGCTGTTCCTGTCCTCCGCGGCCAGATTGCAGGAAACCGCCCGATCGAAAAGAATGTTGACATGCATGGATCGAACCTCCGAATCACAGTGTTTCAATGGCTTGCGCCAAGGGCTATTGATGCCTGCAAAGTATATGTCCTACGCTTTTGGCAGAAGGTGCACCATGAGAGGCGCCGGAAGCCCTCAAGCGCTCGAACGAAGCCGCCAACGCGCCGCTGATAGTCACTCACGGGGCGGGGCGTTTGCCCCCCACCGGCTCGACTGCGGGCTACGCCCTGGTCTCGCCGACTCCCCCTCAAGGGGGGAGTGATTCTTGAGGCTTGCATAGGACTCCTTGCTAGTTTCCTTGGCAGGATGTAAACCATGTTCCCGGTCTTTTGTGTGGATGATGGCTTCCTGGGAGCGCGGGCGTCCCGCCCGCACAATTCCTGGCACAGCCTCAGTCATCTCCGCCACTTGGATCGACCGGCATCGGTACCGGGGATCTCCCTCGGCCCGGCCGTTGCGGTTCCTGCCGCCGTGGTGGCTGCCCGCGCAGTCGCGCTGAGGCTCAGCGACCCCCATAAGGAAAAGGATGCGGGCGGGACGCCCGCGCTCCCAGGGAATGCCCAATCACTCCCCCCTTGAGGGGGAGTCGCAAAAGCCGAGCCGCCAGGCGACGGCTGATGCGGTGGGGGGATGGACGCCGGGCCGCCAGGTGCAGCGCGCGGCCACGCCAAGTCGCTTCAGCACCGTCTCGATACGCACTGCCTTCCCAAAAACCCGCCGCTTGGCTCCGCAAGCGCCGACCGAGATCGGTTCAGGCGGACATCAGGCTGCCGTCGGCCTTCACCCTCATATAGTGCCCGCGAATGCGGGTCGGTGTGCGGTAGGCTTCATGGAAGACCACCAGCACCCGCCCGTCCTTCATCTCGGTCAGTCCCATCATCCCCGAGCAGAGCGAAACGCGGGTTTCCCGAGACCAGCTTCGGCCCTCGTCCACACTGGTCTTCATGAAGATGCCGGCGCCGCGGCTGCCCATGATCAGCACCCCCGAGCTGTGGCGCAACAACTGGGGGCACTCGCCGGTGCAGTCCGAGGGCATCTGCCTGGACCAGGTGAGGCCCTTGTCCCCGGAGCGGCTCATCCACATGAAGGGAGCCCGCAAGGTTCGGGCAAAGGCCACGATGCTGCCGTCGCTGCATTCCACCCCCATGCACTCGTTGCTGTCGAAGTTCGCGGGGTCGAGGTAGTAGGGTCCGGTCCAGGTCCGGCCGTCGTCGGTGGAGCGAATGGCCAGCGAGCGGTCCCGACGCTCGGCGTTCGACTCCACGCTTCCCCCCGCCACCGTTTGCACGTGGTAGTAAAACTGAAGCAGGGTGCCATCCGAGTAGCGGGTGATGGGGGAGTAGGGACCGATTTCCCCTTCCCTGGCCGCGGCATAGAGCAGTTTGCCGCTCACCTCCAAGGGCCTGGCCGGCGTCCAGGTTCTTCCCTCGTCCTTTGAAAAGGCGATCTTGGGGCCGGCAACCTCGGACTTCCATCCGTAGGTGTAGAGGCAGGACAAGCGGCCGTCCCGGTGCCCGAAGAAAAAGCCCGGCCTGCCGCCGTCGGGTAACTTCTCGACCAGCACCGGCTCCCCCCAGCTCCGGCCCTCGTCCCGAGACCGGACCAGCAGGAAATCGTTGAAGCGATGAGGGTCTCCGTTGACGCTCATCCACACCAGCAGGTCGCCTTCCGCCGTCCGGCAGACCCCGGGATAGGTCTGGTTGTCGCCATAAACCTTGTCCGGGTCCGGATAGGGGTAAAAGTAGCGGGGATGCTCCTCGCCGGCGGCACTCCAGGGGGCGTCCAGGCGGCCTCGGCGTCCCCGGATGGACAGCCGGCGCATCTTGACCGGACCCCGAGCCATCACACCGGCTCGACCGGCCCCGTAACTCTCATCCAGTGCCTCCAGAACCTGTTTGCCGTCCATGAAAACGCGAATCCGATTCCCTTCGGCCAGAACCCGGGCCTTCATCCAGCCCTGGGTCGCCTCTCCCCACTCTTCAGGCTTCGGCCCATGCTGCACCCAACGCTCAGGCAGTTCGGGATGAGGGGCGAAACCGCTGGCAATATCCCGCCGGTAACCCGAACCGTCCTGGACATAGAGGCGCACCGCGTAGCTGGATCCCTTTCGCCCCATGTCGTTGAACTGGACGCAGTAAAACCGGCGGTCGTCCTGCGCCCGCAAGATGATCGACACATTGGTCACGGACCAGTAGAAGGTCTGAAACTCCAGGCTCAGGTCCGTGTTGGTCAAGACCTTCCGGCTGGGAAAGGCAAAATCCTCGCGCTTCAACAGGTCGCCGTAGCGGGCCTTTCTCTGGTTCCACACCGGCGAAAACAGGACCCCCCGGCTGTCCTGCGACCAGTCCTCACTGCCGATGAAGGTCCAGGACCCGTGGTCGCCCTCGAGCCGCGGCTCCAGGGAAACCACATCCCGGGAGCCCCCGCCACAGCCGCTCAGGCCGCTCAGGGCGCCGGCGATGGCACCCTTGAGGAAATCCCTTCTCGGTAAATTGCCGCCGGTCGACATGGTTTCTCCTTTGGAGCATTCCATTGGCTCGCACCCGTCTGGCGCCCACCGCCATCTGCTGCCGCCGCCTACGCGGCTCGGGTTTTTGTAGCATCCCTTTCCATGGGCTTACGCCCACGGCTAAGTGCTGCCGCCGCTTCGCGGCTCGACTCGAACCCCCGGGCTGACGCCCGGTACATGTTTAGCCGCGCCTCCGCACGGCAGGGCGGGGGTCCGGCTCACGGGCAGATAGGAGTTTCCCAAAGGGTGCCGGTCGGCTTTCTGAGAAGTCGCCGGCCAGACACCCCCCACCGCACCTCCGGGGCGGCATCGCCTGGGAGTGCGGGCGTCCCGCCCGCATCCTGCCCCTTTGGCCGCTGCTGAGCCTCTGTGCGATGCTTCAGGTAGCCACCCCGTCGGCGGGAACTGCATCGGCCAGGCCGAAGGAGAGCCATGGCGCCGTTCCCGGTCGATCCAAGTGGGGGAGATAAGCGAGGCTGCGCCAAGCTTTGTGCGGGCGGGACGCCCGCGCTCCCAGGAAGCCATCGTCCCATGAGCCCGTCACACCAAGGACACGAAATTGCAGAAACATTTGGGTGCCGCTTGTCGTTGAAGTAGGCCCGTCTGTCTGCGTGTCTATTCGTGTCCATTCGTGGTTCGTCTTCATTAACGATCGGCCGTTTTTCCTCGAATGATCCGCGCGGCAGGGCCTGGGCCCGGCTAAACACGTACCCCGCGTGAGCCCGGGGTTGTAGTATCCCCCACCACCCTCAGCCGCTTAGGCGGCGCATTAATAACCGGTTCCCGAAACGCGCTGCCTCCCCAGGAGGACACTGGCCAAGCTCCACCTACGGATCTAGCCTCACCGGACCTTCCAACACCAGGACATCCACCGCCTGGCCCTCCAGCCTGAGCTGCCCCGGCAGCCGGGCCAGGGGCTTCAGGCCGAATCGCCGGAACCATTCCTGTTTGCCCAGGTCAGAAGCCGCCACGTAGGCCTGGAGGTGTTCGATCCCGCGTCTGGCAGCCTGGGACATCAGCCACCGGATCAACGATTCCGCCCGGTCGGCGTAACCATCGTGGGTGCAGACATCGATGACCGCCTTGTGCCGCCGCGATTCCCCGGGCTCCGGGGTAATGGAGCCAAAGCCCAGGACCCGATGGGCCGATTGGCCCACCAGGACGCCCAGCACCCCTCCGCGCGGTGCCGCCTCTTCGTGGACCGCCGGAAAGTTGGAGACACACCGCTGCAACTTGACGTATTTCCCCGAAAGCAGGGCCCGCGGATAGTCCAATACCCGGGTATCCCAGGGTTGAACCACGAAGCAGGCGAAGGCGGGCAGGTCCCCCCAATTGGACTCGCGAACGGAGGTGGCTTGGCCCGGCGCGAAAAAGGCCTCCTCGCACCGGGACGAATCCTCCCGCTCCCGCCGCATGACCCCTCCGTTCCACCAGTGGAAACCGCAGCGGAGATAGACGTTCCTGGGATCTCGGGTGGCTCCCAGGTAGGACACCCGGCAGCCGGCCCGGTAGGACAGGTCCACCACGGCGCCAGTCAGGGCTTCGGCCACTCCCAGACGGCGGCAGCCCGGGTGGGTCAGAACCGATCCGACCACCGAGACTTCCGGTTCCCGGCAGGGATAGCAGACCGAGGCCGTTCCCGCCGGCCGGCCTTCGATGGTTCCCAGGACCGCCTGGATCCTGAGATGCTGGCTGTAGTCCCCGTTCATCGACCGCAGCCAGTCGTAGTCCCCCTGGGTCCATTCGGTCCGCCACAACCCGATGAGCGCGTTCTGACGGGCAGAGTCAATGGGGAAGGTCAGGACTTCGATTTCAAGGCTGCGCCCATCTCGCAGCGGTATGGAATATTGGTCTTCCATCGGCACCTTCCCGAAGAGAGCCGGTTAACTCCCGGCCCGCGCCTCCAGTTGTTCCACAAAGGGGTCCTGCGTGCGCCGCGCCCAGGAAAGCAAGGCCTGCCTGAGTGTGGCCGCCGTCGAGGCCCGGTCGGGGTGGCCCGCGAGGTTGGTCAACTCGCCGGGATCATCGGCAAGCTGGTAGAGCTCGGTCTCCCCATTCTCATGCAGGACGTACTTCCAGGGCCGGCGGACGATGGCCCGCCAGTTCTCCACCCCGTGCCAACTGGCGAAGTTGCGCGCCACGTTGTATTGCACGAAACAATCGCGGGACCGGGGTTCGGGTTCGGCTCCGCTCAAATAGGGAACCAGGTTCTCTCCTTCCAGGCCAAGGGACTCGACCTCCACTCCGGCCAGCCCCAGCAGCGTGGCGGCCACGTCCACGTGGCTGGCGTCCATCCGACAACGCGCGCCGGGCTTGAAGGCCGCCGGCCAGCGCATGGCCCAGGGAACCCGGATCGCCTCCTCGTAGGGACAGAACTTTTGCCAGAGCCCGTGCTGTCCCATCATCTCCGCATGGTCGGAGAGCATCACCAGCAGGGTATCGTCCAGCAGGTCGCATTCTTCCAGACGTTGGACGAACTGGCCAAAGAGCGCATCGATGTAGGTGGCATAGCCCCAGTAGACCGCAATGGACTTGCGCCAGGCCGAAAAGTCATCCCCCCACTCGTTTCTCAAACGGCGGTAGTAGCTTCCCTCCAGGAATCCGGGCTCACCCGGACCCGGATTCCAGTTCTCCGGTTCGGGGATGTCATCGGGGTCGTAGAGGTGGTAATAGGGCTCGGGGACCACCAGGGGCGGATGAGGCCCCTCCAGGCTGATCACCAGGAAAAAGGGCTTGTCGGGGTCCCGCAAGCCGAACATCTCGAAGCCGTGGCCCAGGATCCAGCGGTTGTGCTCCTTGTCGGCGGGGATATCCAGAATTCCGGTTCGAGGCACCGTCATTCGAGGGTAGTGGGTGGAACGGAAAGGGGCGCTGCGCCGATCGTCGTGAAAGATAAAGCCGTCGGGGACTCCCTGCCAGCGGCACCACTCGGTGTAGGAACGGTCCCCGTTGTCGCAGGCGCTGACCCAATCGAACCAGCGCTGAACGTTGCGGGTCCCCAGATGCCATTTGCCGGCGTAAAGGCACTGGTACCCCTCCTGGCGCAAATAGTGGGAGATCGGCGGCCGGGTGATCTCCATGTCGGGATATTCATCCTCTTCCCCCACCCGCAAGGCCCCCAGGTAGGGCAGATGGGGCATCCCGGCCTGGTGGGGCTGGAACCCGGTGAAGAAGGAAGCGCGGGCCGGAGAGCAGATGGGGCTGGTGGTGCGCAGATTCTCCATCAGGACGCCTTCGCGGGCCACACGGTCCCAGGTGGGGGTCCGACAGGCGGTCCTGCCCAGGATTCCGAGCGTGTCCAGGCGCTGATTGTCGCTGATCAGCAGGACGATGTTGGGTCTGGAGGGGGTGCTCATGGCTTTCAGCCGGATTGCAAAGAAACAGCGTTCCGATATGGGGACAAAGCTGACGGCGGCACGAAAGTCGACATTATAGAGCCCCGTCCTCGGCGATCACAAGGAAGGCCAGCGTCGTTTCGCAAGCTTGCGGGATCGGCGGACCCACACGGTCCTGTGGACCCTTTACACCCAACGGCAACCCGTCTCCGTGACCTGAATCACGGCTCGCCCCTTCCTCGGTGAAAAACTTTCGACATTAGTTGATTCCAACTATAACCTTCAAGGAGAAGTCCGAGGCCAAGGCGCTGCACAAGCGCTCAACTGCCGTTTCAAGCTGTCCGCGACGACGGCGCCGCTTATCGAGAAGGCTTCCGGAGTCCCGAGAGGGCAGGATCATACGAATGCAGACGTCTTGAGAGATATCCCGGGTCGCAAGGGTGAAGGTAACGTCAGGGCAAGGTAGGCGCCATGCCAATTGATGCTTCAGGTTTTTGCGAACGGGTGGGTCTGGGTGAGGACACCACTCTTGAACTGAAGGCCACCGACACTCAGATCGTCCGCAATAGCGGCATCAACAGCCTAAGCCCGGATTTGTGGCGGCAATATGTCAGTTCTCGCACCAATGAGCCCCCCGAGATCGCCCTGGCCAAGCTGAAATTCCTCAAGAGTGACAGACAAGGCGCGGTTCGCGCCACGGTCGGCGGGGTACTGCTGGCTTCCGAGGATCCCCGGGAGTGGCTGTCAAACGCTTACATGCAGGCGGTCAGCTACGCTGGAAACCGAATGGACGGCAGCCGACAGCTCGACGCCCAGTACATTACGGGTCCGCTGGACCGTCAGATTCGGGACGCCATGCGCTTCGTGATCCGCAACCGGCGCGTCGCCGCACTCAAGAATCCGGCGCGCACCGACGTGCCGCAATTCAGCGAACGCGCCGTGTTCGAAGCTGTCGTCAACGCGGTGGTGCACCGTGATTACGCGGTGTCAGGATCACACATACGCCTGTTCATGTTCGACGACCGGCTGGAGCTTTATTCCCCCGGAGGTCTATGCAATTCCATGACGACCGACGATCTGCGCACCAGCCAGTTCACCCGCAACGAGATCCTGGCCTCCCGGCTCGGGCAATGCCCGGTCGGCGAGGTATCCGGCAGCGGAGGGCGGCAATACTTCATCGAACGACGCGGTGAAGGCATCGCGGTGATCGAGGATGAGACGTTCGCACTCGCCGGCAAAAAGCCTGCCTTCGTGCTGATCGGCGATCGGGAGCTGAAGCTTGTCCTGTCGGCGGCCAGTCCCCCTCTTCCTGACGGTATCGCGGCACCTATCGCGGTCCTCAATGGCGAGACCGATGCCCCCTTGCCGGGGGCGCACGTGTTGGTGGTCTATCCCAACAAGACCTATCTGGAGACCCGAACCGATGTGTTCGGACATGCCGACTTCGTCCTGCACACCAGGCTGCCGATGATCGTGCTGTGCGCCGCCAAGGGCTTTACGGCGCGCGCGGTGAACAGCTTTGCGCCCGGAGACCCGCTTGAACTTCGCATGCAGCCGGCGCCGAATGGCGGGTCCCTGATCATAGCCAATCGTACGGGACATCTGCCTGGCATCCAGGGGCGGCTGAATCCGATACTCGACAACCTGGACCGCAGTTACCTCTACGCTGACAACGTTGCGATCAACGACGGCTTGCAGCAACCGGTGCGCTTCAACCTGAACGAGCCTGTCCGCCTCACCGATTCGATGGGAGCGAACGCCACCTTGTGGTTTCGAGAAATGGTGGGGGCTTCATGCGTATTCGACTACCGTTACGATTGATGGCCGGCCCCATTGCAGAACCAACCAGGCGAGAGGGCGCCGCGCTGTCGCCGCCTATGCGGCTGAACGCTAACGCCGAGCTTTCCAATGGCTTGCACCCCGGCTTGCGCCCACGGCTATGTGCTGCCGCCGCTTCGCGGCTTGACTCGAATTCCCGGGCTGACGCCCGGGGATTGTTCCAGGGAAGGATGGTTTTCGCGGGACCGGAACAAGCCTCCCTGCCTTCGCTTCCCTCCTGCACTCGCCTCGCTCCCTGTACTCTTCTCAAAAGTGCAGCCCCCCGAGAAATGCGGGCTTGCCAAGACCCGAGACGCCCGGCGGCCGCCTGTGTTAAGCTTCCCTCCCATATTGCAGCCAGCTTCGAACGGCCCGAATCTCTCCGGAATTTTCCAAACCGACCCCTGAGAGCACTCCCGTGGTTCAGACCTCCCGAAGACGCTTCCTGTCCCAGTTGGCAAGCGGACAGAGTCAGGGGACCTCTCCCGGCTCCCGGCCCCCGCGGTCCCTGAAGGACCTGCGGCAAGCCCTGCGCGGCGTTCACAGCTACCTGCCCACGCCCTTTCACGCCAATCTCGAGATCAATCCGGAGGGGATGCGCCAAAATGCCGACTTTTACGCCAAGGCCGGAGTCCAGCCGCTGAGCCTGGTGGTGGCGGCCGGACTGGGAGAGCTGTTTTCGCTCGGCTTCGAGGAGCACCGGGAAGTAGTGAGCGCGGCGGCGGCTGGCGCCGAGGGCAGGCTTCCGGTGGTGGCGGGCGTGCGAGGGGGCTACCGGATCGCCTTGCGGATGGCCCGCAACGCGGAGGAAGCCGGCGCCGACGCCATTCTGGTCTTTCCTCCTCCCGGGGGGCCTCAGACCCTGGAAGGCCAGCGGCGATACTTCACCGAGATTGCCCGCTCGGTAGGCATCGGCGTGCTGATTTACCCGCGGACGCAACGAGACGACTGGTCCAGGCTGCTGGAGGAGCTGGCGGACCTGCCCAACGTTCTGGGGTTCAAGGACGGCAGCCGCGGCATCGCCCTGGGCCAATCCCTGGAGCCCCGGACTCGGGAGCGGCTGGTCTGGACGGCCCGGGGGGAAGAGCATGCGCTTCGGGCCCTGCCGGCCGGGGCCACCGCCTACGCCACTTCGTTCGCCTCGCTGGCCCCCAGGGCCTGCCATGAATTCTGGAGGCTCGGCACCCGGGGAGACACCAAGAGAATGGAGACCCTCTTCAGGGAGCGCATTGCGCCCCTGGCCGGCATCCGCCACCAGCTTCCCCTGACCGACCGCTCGCCGGGCTTCGGGGTTGCCGCCATCAAGGCGGCCCTGGAGGCCCTGGGACGGGCTGGAGGCAGCGTGCGCCCACCCAAGCTTCAGGTCGGCGAAACGGCGGGGATCGCCGAGATTGCGGCCCAGTACTCGGAGTTGACGGAAACATGATGGAAAACAAGCGACGCCAGTTCCTGAGGACGGTCGGCCTGCTGGCAGGAGGCACCCTGGCGGCATCGGCGGGGTGTTCCCCAACTCCCGGGCCCAGACGTTCCATGGAGGAGCTCACCCGGGCCTGCCGGGGGGTCCACAACTTCCTGACCACCCCCTTCCTGCCCGATGGGGCGCTGGACACCCGGGGGCTGCGGAACAACGTCGCCTACCACGCCGACCGGCATCCCCGGGACATGACCATGGTGGTTACCTGCAACCTGGGGGAACTTTTCTCCCTGGACCTGGAGGAGCACCAGGCTGCCGGCCGGGCGGCGGTGGAGGGAGCCCAGGGAAAGATGCCGGTCATCCAGGGAGTGGCGGGCGGCTATCAACTGACCCTGGAGATGGCGCGCAATGCGGAGAAGGCCGGCGTGGACGCTCTCATGCTGTTTGCCCCCCCTTACGGCAGCTCGACCGCTCGAGGTGTCTATCAGTACATGCACCGGGTGGCCACGGCCGTGCGAATGGGAGTCTTCGTCAACATGTGGCACGGCTACGCCTTGGCGGTCGAGGATTACTGGGCCCAGGTCATCCGGGAGCTCGCCAGGCTTCCCAACGTCATCGGCTTTCAGGACTCGAGCGGCGGCCTGCAGGTCGGCCACTCGCTGGGAGCGCTGATCCCCGACCGGTTCCTGTGGATCGCCCGCGGGGAAGGCCACGCCGTCAAGGCGCTCCCTGCCGGAGCCCGGGCCTACACGGCCGCGGTCGCCTGCCTGGCGCCCGATGCCTGCCGCACCTTCTGGAAAAACGGCACGGCCGGAAACCTGGTCGAGATGAACCGGATCCTGCAGCAGCGGATCTCTCCCATGGCCGCCGTACGCAGCCTGCGTCCCGGCTACAGCGCCGGCGGCATCAAAGTGGCCCTGGAAACCCTGGGAAGAGCCGGCGGACCCACCCGGCCACCCATGGGCCAGGTGTTGGCCGAGGACCGGCCCCGGATCGAGGCGCTCGTCCGGCGCCATGCCGAGACCTGAGAGGCGCCCGGACGGAAGATTTCCAAGCGTTATCCCATTGCAGCCCAACACACGAGGAGAAACCATGCTCAGCCCGGAACTGCGCCAGCGCCTGGCAAACCTCTCTACGGCCCTACTGGCGGATGCCCGAGTCCGGCTGAAGCTTCCCGAAAGCCACCTCGACCCCGGCATCCGGCCGGTGGTCCCCTTCACCACCATGATGGGGACGGCCGTCACCGTGGAGCTGGAGGCGGTCGAAGACGAGGCCGCGGCCGATTTGACCCCGCTGCTGGATGCCTATCAAGCCCAGAGCCGGCCCGGCTCCATCATGGTCATTCAGATCCCCCGGTCCCTTCACGGCCATGGCATCTTTGGAGAGGGAGCCGCCACCCTGGCAAGACGACACGGCTTCGCAGGGGCCCTGATCGAGGGGGCCGTCCGGGACACACCGGATCTCCGCAGGATGGAATTCCCGGCCTGGTCGCGAACCGTGGCGCCGGGCTACATCGTCGGCAAGTCCAAGGTGGCCGCGGCCGGCCGGGCCGTGCAGGTCGGGGGATGCACCATTCACCTGGGGGACGCCATCGCCGCCGACAACGACGGCGTGATCGTCATCCGGCCCGACCAACTGGAAGCGGTGGTCGCCCGGGCGGAAGCCATCAAGGAGTGGGAGCACCGGGCCCACCAGGCCTCGAGCGACGGAGCCGACTACCAGGAAATCCTCCGGCGCGCAGGCCCGATGCCCTGAACGGGTGCTGACGCCGCGGCCTTTCCTGGGCAGCCAGCGGCTTTCGGATGCATTCCGGCGCCAGAGGAGCTTGCCGATGTCCGATAGAGAGATCTGTTTCCTGACCGCGACCGAGCTGAGCCGGCGCATCCGGGCCCGGGAGCTTTCCTCCAGCGAGGTGCTGGAAGCCCATCTCGCCCAGATCGACCGCCTCAATCCAAAGGTCAACGCCATCGTGACCCTGGTGGCGGACCGGGCCAGAAACCAGGCCCAAGCCGCCGACCAGGCTCTGGCAGCCGGGAACGAAGTGGGTCCTCTCCACGGCCTTCCCGTGGCCCACAAGGACCTGGTGTGGACCCAAGGGATCCGCACCACCTTCGGTTCTCCGGCCTACAGGGATTTCGTGCCCACCCGGGACGCGCTCATCGTGGAACGCCTCAAGCAGGCCGGGGCCATTACCATCGGCAAGACCAACACCCCAGAATTCGGCGCCGGGTCCCAAACCTTCAACCCGGTCTTCGGAGAGACCCGCAACCCCTACGATACCTCCAGGACCTGCGGCGGCAGCAGCGGCGGGGCCGCGGTGGCCCTGGCCTGCGGCATGCAACCCCTGGCCGACGGGAGCGACACCGGCGGCTCGCTTCGCAACCCGGCCAACTTCTGCAACGTGGTGGGGTTCCGCCCCTCGCCGGGCCGGGTTCCGGTCTGGCCCAGCCAAGCGGGCTGGTACACCATCGGTGTTCAAGGCCCCATGGCCCGAACCGTCCGGGACGCCGCCCTGATGCTCAGCGCCATCGCAGGCCCCGACCGGCGCTCGCCCATCTCCATTACCGAACCGGGAAGCCGCTTCGCCGCACCCCTGGGGCGGGATTTCGAGGGAAGCCGCATTGCCTGGAGCCCCACCCTGGGCGGGCTGCCGGTAGATCCCCGGGTCACCCGGGTCCTCGAAGGCCAGCGGCAGGTCTTTGAATCGCTGGGATGCCGGGTCGAGGAACGCACGCCCGACCTCAAGGAAGCCGACGCCGTTTTCAGGGCCTGGCGGGCCTGGCGCTTCGAGCTGACGCTTTCGGCCCTGAACCCCGTCCAGCAATCCCAAATGAAGGAGACCCTGCGGCAGGAAGTCGAGGCCGCCGAAAAGCTGAGCGGAATCGATCTCTCCAGAGCCGAACTCCAGAGAACCCTGCTCTACCATCGGGTCCGGGAATTCATGGAGACCTACGAGTTTCTTCTCTGCCCCGTCAACCAGGTCCCCCCTTTCGACCTCAAGCAGCGCTACGTGGAAGAGATCAACGGCGTCAGGATGAACAGCTATATCGACTGGATGCAGTCCTGCTGGACCATTTCGGTGCTGGGGCTGCCGGCCATCTCGGTGCCGGCCGGCTTCACTCCGGAGGGGCTCCCGGTGGGCATCCAGATCGTGGGCCGCCACCAGGACGACCTGGGGGTGCTGCAACTGGCCCACGCCTACGAGCAGGCCACCGGCTTCTGGAAACGCCGGCCGCCGGTCTGTTCAGGTGGCGGAGATGGAAAGACCTAGTTAGCGCCGTCTCCACTCGAAGAAGCCGATCTTTTCCAGGCCCAGCTTCAACTGGCGGGCGTCGTCGGGGGTGAGGGGAGGGTTGGGCGGCCGGGGATCTCCCGAATCCAGATCCAGCCACTTGAGAATCTGCTTGAGGGCGGCCAGGACGTTGAAGCCGGCCAGCACCCGGACCGTGCGGTTGATGCCCCTCTGCAGCTCCAGGCCCCGGTCCCAGTCCCGGTCCAGGAAGGCACGGTAGAGATCCACGAACACCTTCAGCATCACCGGATAGGTGGAACCGATCCCGCCCACGCAGCCGGCCATCAACCCGTACCAGAGCACCTGGTCCTCGCCGTTGAACACGATAATCCTGCCGTCGTCGATGGCGGCCGTCAGGGTGATCTGGGCCAGATTGCCGCTGGAATCCTTGAGGCCCACCACGCCCGGGATGCGAATGAGCCGCTCGAAGGTCCGGGTGTCCAGGTTGATGGGGATGCGGCCGGGAATGTTGTAGGCCAGCACCGGCCGCTCGGCCGCCTCGGCCACCTGCCGGTAGAATTGAACCAGGCCGTCCAGGTCGGGCTGATAGAAATAGGCCGGGGGCATGCTGGCTACGGCGTCGGCTCCCGCCCGGCCGGCGTGACGGGCCAGGCTCACCGCGTCGGGAATCTGGAAGGCCCCGACGTGAGCAATTACCGGGACCTTCCCCTTGACGGCATCCAGGACGACTTCAAGCACCTGCTGCCGCTCGGGCACCGTCAGCAGCAGGCCTTCGCCCCCTCCTCCGCAAACGTAGAAGCCGTTCACGCCAACCTCCAGGGCATGCTGCACCATTTTGCGCAGGCCGGCCTCGCTGACGCCGCCCTGGGCGTCGAACGGGGTCATGATGGCCGGATAGATTCCCTTGAGCTCCTTCATGGGTGAGTTACCTCCTTGTCCGCTGCTCCTCGGGGGATCAGCGGTAATCGACGGACACGGAACGCAGCACCGGGGCGCCCGTCCCGTTGGGGCCCACCAGCGTCGCCTTGAACTGCAGGAATCGGGTCGGGGTGTCCAGTCCTTTCAGCGAAAAACGGCGGCCGGCGTAGACGCTTCCCTCCCCTTCCGGCCCCCTCCACCCCGCCTGGCGGAGGGCTTCGATACTGTCGGCCCCTCTCACCTGGAACTCGACGGCCGAGGCGAAGGGCGTTTCCCCTTCCCAGCCGAGGGTCTCGAAGCGCACCGGAGCGCCGGCGTCGAAAACCTCTGAAACGTAGTCGTAGCGATCTCCCCGATCGGAGACGTGCCCCACATCCACCCCGGCCAGGAAATGGGGCCCGAGTCCGGGCAGAAGCTGGCGCCTCTCGGGCGTGAAGCCCTGGGGGCCCCCCTCATAGAGAAAGGACAGGTTGCGGTGGGCGCCTCCCACCTTGTGGCAGGCGAACAGCAGATCGGTGACGCCGTCGTTGTTGAAATCGGCGGCCATCACGCCCGATCCCGACTGGGTGGGGATGTGGGTGACGCGGGACTCATCGAACCTGCCGGCGGCATTCCAGTAAATGTAGGAGGGGTGGGAGCGGGTCTCGCCCGCATGATAGCTGGTGGCCACGATATCCAGCAGGCCGTCCCCGTTCAGATCGGCCACGGCCACCCCTTCCGGTCCCATGGCGGGCAGCCGGGTCACCCGCTCCGCCTCATATCCCTCGGCCGCCCCCCAGTAGACCAGAACGTCGCTCTCCCGCCCCCCTTCGGCCGACATCAGGTTGGTCGCTAGCAGCTCCAGCCAGCCGTCCCCGTTGAGGTCGGCGATCTCGGTGGCCACCGCCAGGCCGGCGGGCAGGGTTTTCCTGTTGGCGTTGTCAAAACCGTCGGGTCCGTTCCAGAAGATCACCAGCTGGCGGTTTACCGTGGGGAACACCACGTCCAGCCAGCCGTCGCCGTTGAGGTCGGCAATGCTCTGGCAGCGGACACCCTCGACCTGAAAGGTGAAGCGATGGTTGCCGGCAAACCCCATGGGGCCGCCCCAGTAGAGGTCGGTCCCATGCCTGGCGGCATACTCGCTGAGAACCAGGTCCAGGTAGCCGTCTCGATTGAAGTCGGCCGCCCGGGTCGAAAAAGCCATCTCGGAGGAGACCACGGTCTTGCGGGTCGAGCTGAAGCCTTGCGGCGAACCCCAGTAGACTGCCGATTCCGGACCTCCCATGTAGATGTCCACCCACCCGTCGTTGTCGAGATCGGCGGAGGAGTACCCCTCCCCCGGAGAGCCGAAGGGGTGGTAGAGATCCAGGCGCTGGTCCACGCTGTATTTCCCCTGCTCGTTGCCCCAGTAGACGTAGGCCGGTACCGGGTCCCCGGCGGACCCGTCGATGCGATTCACAAAGACCAGGTCGGTCTTGCCGTCCCGATCGAAATCGGCGCTGCCGGCGCCGGCGGCCCCCAGGGTGGTCAATTCCAGTCGGCGGGCCGTGTCGAATCCCGCCGGACCTCCCCAGTAAACGTAGGAGGGCGCCTGGTAGGTGCGGGCATTGTGCTCATTGCTGAAGACCAGGTCGGGATGATCGTCCCCGTTCAGGTCCTGGATGAGAGAGTCGGTGGGATTCAGGGTGGGCAGGACGGTTCGGCGGTGAGGCTCGAATCCCTCGGGGCTGTTCCAGAAAATGGGCGAGCCGCTCCCCGGTCCGGGGGCGGCATGGCCGGATTTCTGGGGGCCGTTGGCGAAGACCAGATCAGGCAACCCATCCTTGTTGAGATCTCCCGCCGCCACGCTGCTGGCCGCCACCGTGGGCAGCTCCAGGCGGCGGTCGGCACTGTAGCCCTGGCTCGATCCCCAGTAGACGAAGGAAGGGATGGATTCGCTGTCGACGTCGGTATCCCACTCGCTGCGGTCTTCCGGTTCACGCATGAGCGGACGGTAGCGGTTGGCCAGAACGATCTCGGGGACGCGGTCGCCGTTGAGGTCGGCCAGGGCCACGGCCGAACTGCGCTGGCCGGGCAGCACGGTGCGCCGGTCTGCCGAGTAGCTCCCTCCCGAACCGCCCCAATAGATCATGGCGCCGCCGAGATTTGCGCCGCTGCCCTCGTTGGCAAAGACGATCTCGGGTGAGCCGTCCCGGTCGAGATCCGCGATGGCCACGTCGGTGGCCGCGGCGGTGGGCAGGGACTGCCGCCGCTCGATGGAAAACCCCTCCTTCGAACCCCAATAGAGAAAGGAAGCGTTCTCCGAACCGGAAGGCCGGCCGCCGGCCCCAGCGCTGTTGGCGAAGACGATCTCCGGGTAGCCGTCCCCATTGAGGTCGGCGACGGCAGCCGCCATGCCTCCCAGAGTCGGCAGCTCGGCTCGACGCTCGACGGCAAACCCCTGGGCGCCGCCCCAGTAGATGAAGCTGTCCAGGTTGCTCTTGATCCCGTTGCGTCCATTGACCACCACCAGATCGGTGAAGCCGTCCCGGTTGAGATCTCCCAGGGCCTGGGCAACCCCGCCGTTGCTGGGAAGACGGGTGCGGCGGCCGACGTGGTTCTCGTCCACGCCCCAGTAGATGAAGAGATCGATCTGCTCGTTGTTGTCATGGGTGTTGGGCAGGACGATGTCGATGAAACCGTCCTGGTTGAGGTCCCAGAGGTTGATGAGCTTGACCTCCCCGGCGGCGGTGACGTAAGTATTGGCGCCGGCGTCGCCCAGGGTTCCCCGGCTGAAGTCCAGGAAACTGGAGACGGTCCAGCGCTTGGCGGCCTCGGTCTGCTGGGACGGGTATTGAGACCCTCCCCACACCAACAGACCACAGAAAATCGCAAGAGCCGAAATCATCATTCTGTTTGGTGTTGAAGCCATGCGCTCTCTCCCTCCCGCAAACCGGGCAGACCCTGCCAACCTTGGCCTTGATTGAATTCTCGCAGAACCGGTCCCCGTCATTCAGAAGCAAGCCCTCCCTTTTGTCAATAGAGTTTCTTCGGGCGCAAGGTCGATCTGGTCAGTCGGCGTGGGGTCGAGGCGAGTTCCAACTATCTGCGCAGGAACAGCATCCTGCAGTCCGCCCAGGTGATCTATGGATCGTGACGCCCCACATATCGTGGACATCGTCAAAAAATCCTGTATATCCTGTCCATCCATGTAAATTATCCCTGTAAGTCACCAAGCGTAGGTTCGCCCCCCACCGGCTCGACCGCTGGCTTCGCCCTTGTCTCGCCGACTCCCCCTCAAGGGGGGAGTGATTCTTGAGGCCTGCAAATGGCTTCTTGCCCGATTCCTCAGCAAGGTGTAAACCCTGTTTCCGGTTTATTGTGTGGATGAAGGCTTCCTGGGAGCGCGGGCGTCCCGCCCGCACAAGGCCTGGCACAGCCTCGGCCATCTCCTCCACCTGGATCGACCGGCAACGGCGCCACGGCTCTCCTTCGACCTGGACGTTGCGGTTCCCGCCAACGTGGCGGCTGCCTGCAGAGTCGCGCGGAAGCTCAGCGGAAACCAATGGAACAGGATGCGGGCGGGACGCCCGCGCTCCCAGGCCCTGTGCAATCCATACATGGTTTACACAATAAACCGCAAACATGGTTGACACGGTTAGTTTTCTTTAAGTGGAGCTAAGCATACCTCCAAGGGGGTCGATGGGCAATGAGCGGGCGTTGTCCGGAGGGAGGGCGGAGCCCGACCGAAGGACAACGCCCAGGTTCATTCTCGCTGATGCCACTGCTGAGCAGGGATGATTTTCTGGGTACGCTGGTCGAACACGCCCAGAGGATGAGAGCTGTAGCGAATCTCCCAACGGTCATTGTCACAGGGAACCAGAGCAATCGTCTCCTTGGCCAGCACGGTGGAGAGATAGATCAGGCGGCCCCGCCACTTGAACTCGCCGGTGCGACGGACCCGCCGCACGGTGACACCGCTCGGGTATTCCACCTCCGGCAAGCGGTCCGGATAGGGACGCGGCGAGGGCTGGTGCACGCTTGCGGGTGTCAGACGCCCCAGGGCTTCATGGGAACGCTGCCAGTTGAACTCTTCCACGAAGGCATCGAAGCGCCGCTGCTGGGCTGAAAGCGTGCGGGCAGGCGGACGCATCACGGCCTCTTTCAACGAGCGATGCATGCGTTCATGGCGACCGTTTTCACTGGGCTTGGCAGGACGAATGCGCTCGGGGCGAATGCCCAGGCGAATCCACCACTTCGACAACTGGCTCAGGCCGCCGGCAGCCACCGAGGCAAAGGGCGGGCCGTTGTCGGTGCGCAGCGTCTCAGGCAGGCCGTATTCCCGAAACACCCACTCAAACCAAGGCTTGACGGCATCGGTGGTGGGGTGGCTCAGGGCCCGGCACTGCAGGATGAAGCGGCTGTGGTTGTCGGTGAGGGTCAGCGGGTAGCAGCGCTTCCCGTTGGCCAGGGGTACGTCGCCCTTGAAGTCGGCGCTCCAGCTCTGTGCCGGAGCGTTGCAGTGGACCAAGGCCCGCGGATCCGGGGGAACGCGCCGACGCTGGCGTCTTTCCCGCACCAGATGGTTTCGCTTGAGGATCTTCCCGGCCGTGCTATCAGCCGGCCAGACCTCGTCCGGTTCCAGGGCACGAAGTCGATCCATCACCTTCTTGGGTCCAAAGCTCTGGTGCGCCAGCTTCGTCTCGATGATCCGCTCAACCATCTCCGGTGCCGTCGTGTCGGGATGGCAACCGGGTCTTCGCGAGAGATCATCGAGTCCCTCCGGTCCGTGGATCCGATAGCGGTCGATCCACTTGTCGCCGGTGGGCCGGCTGATTCCGTAGTGTCTGCACAGGCCTTTCTTGGTGTAGCGACCACTGAGATAGTCGACAATAAACAGCATGCGTTGGTCCATGGTACACGTCTCTTTCCAGGGCATCGGCTTGTCCTCCTCGGCCCATACCCTATCAATGTGTAAACCATGTTTGCGGTTTATTATGTAAAGGATGTTTGCGGTCTGTACCGCCCAATCACTCCCCCCTTGAGGGGGAGTCGCAGAAGCCGAGCCGTCAGGCGAAGGCTGATGCGGTGGGGGGGACGCCGGGCAACCGCTTCTTTCCACACATCAAACTCGATGCAAAACCCCGACAGCGTAGTACTCGCCTTCCTATAACATCCCCGGACTCCCCCTCCTTGACTGCCCTTTGAGCGGACGACTAGAATCTCCGGGCAAGAAGTGTCCATCTCTTGATAACGGCACCACTGCCGCCAGGAGTCTCCCCATGGAAGAGGCCCGCGCTGTCCGGCGAAATGAACTGGACCCGACCCTGGCCCTGGTGAACAGGGTCTTCAGGACCGGGGTCGATCAGGACATGTCCACCGACTACCCCCTGGTTTTCGACCCCGGCAACCTGGAAAACCTTCGGGTGGTGGCCGAAGGCGGCCACATCCTCAGCCATGCGGCCATGGCGCGGCGGGAGCTGAGAGAACACGGCTGTGTGCTTCCCATCAGCATGATCTGCGCCGTGGCCACCGATCCGGAACATCGCCGGCGGGGGGCCGCCAGCAGGATCATGGAGGACGCCACCGAGGCCATGGCGGCCCGGGGCGACGCCTTCGGGCTGCTGTGGACCGGACCCGCCAGGGATTTTTACCGCCGCCTGGGCTGGGAGGTGGTGGGATCCAACGGCTGGACCTACCTGGTGGAACCCGAACTGGCTGGCCGGTTCGAGCAGCCTCTGCCCGTCCGCGCATATCGAGCCGAGACCGACCTGGAAAGGATCATTGAGATTCACGAGGCCCAACCCCGGCAGTTGATGCGAACACAGGCAGAATACCGGAGGCTGCTCGGCCTTCCCAAATCGGAAGTCTGGGTAGCGGAAGAGAAAGGGCAGGCGGAGGGTTATCTGGTAGTTGCCCGGGCCTACAACAAATCGGGGGTGGTGGAGTGGGGCGGGACCTCTGGGGCCCTGTCCTCGCTGCTGGCCCGGGTGCTGCCCGAGCCCGCGGGCCAACGCATGCAAGTGTTCGTGCCCCTCCCCGACAATCCCATGACCGAATTGTTGACCGGCCGGGGTTGCCGAACCCGCATCCCCATGGAGGAAGCCGACGGCTGCGGCCTCAAGATGGTGAGGATTCTGTCCTTGGGGAATCTGCTGCGGCAGCTCTCACCCCATCTGGAGAAGTGCCTGGCCGGATGCTCCGGCCAAGCGGGCCTGTCGGTCCGCGAAACGGGAGAGCGCGTCGACCTGAGGTGGGATGGGGCCGACCTGGAGGTCGGTGGCGGACGGTCCTCCGGAGCGCAGGACGACGCATGGGAGCTATCTCTTCGCCAAGCCGCGCGGCTGGTCTTCGGACCCGAAAAACCGTCGCAGATCCTCGACCTTTCCCGGGAAGCCGCCCAGGGCCTGGACCGGGCCCTCCCCTTCGGCTTCCACATCCGGATGCTGGACTTCGTGTGAGCGCCGGTCCCGCCGCCGGGACGGGTACACCTGGGAGCGCGGGCGTCCCGCCCGCACAAATCCTGGTATAGCCTCACCCATCTCCTCGACCCGGATCGAACGGCAACAGCGCCATGGCTCTGCTTCGGCCGGGCCCATGCGATTTCCACCGGCAGGAGGGGCGGGCTGCCGCATCGCAGGGAAACTGAGCGGCAACCCAAGGGACAGGATTAATAGGACCAGAGGCCGCTGCACGCGACGCTGACTGGGAATCGGGGCGTTGGGCACAGCCAAGGCCCGCCACGGGGAAGATCAATCGAGAAGGATTATAAATTGAACATGGATGCACAGGATGCACAGGATAATTAGGACCAGAGGCTGCTGCACGAAACGCTGACTCCGGCGATGATCGCGTGCGGATTTGCGGATGTCCAGGAATACAAGCCAGCCGTCTCCGGAAAAAATCCTGTGCATCCTGTGCATCCATGTGAATCTACCCGGGCCGGAATGCAGGCGGCCAGCCGGTACAGCCGGCTATTCCGGCCTGACCGAGGCCACCCTGTTCAGGTAGGCACGGGCGGCCTCCTGAAGCCAGGCGTTGTAGTTGGTCAGGAAGAACCGCGCTCCCAAGTCGTAGTAGTGCTGCAGTTTGTCCTCATACCCCAGTGCGCCCGCCGTTCTTCCTGAAGCGACGATCTGTCGAATCGCTCCCTCGACCACTGCTTCCACCTTGGGGTCCCGGTGCTTGCCGGCCATGCCCATGGTCTGGGCCAGATCCCCGGGTGCGACGAAAAAGACATCGATGTGGTCGACCGACAGGATTTCGGCCAGATTCTCCACCGCCTGGATTTCCTCGATCAGGACGATGACCAGGGTTTCCAGATTGGCTTCCCCAAAAAAGTCCGAGCCGCCGTAGGACCTCCGGCCTGAAAAGATGCCCCGCCTGCCCACCGGCGCAAAAAAGGCCGATTCCACCACCCGCTCCGCCTCGGCCCTGGTGCTGACGTGAGGGACCACGATGCCGTTGGCGCCCAGGTCCAGGGTGCGTGTGATCACCCCGGGATCGTTGAGGTGCAGGCGGGCCACCGAGGCCATCCCCCACAGGTCGCAGGCCCGGGAGAGGTCGCCGATTTGGCTCCAGGTCACCGAACCGTGCTCCCCCTCCAGCCAGATCCCGTCAAAGCCCAGAGGACCCATAAAGTCGATGGTGTCGCTGGTATTGCTGTGTCCTCCGACGGCAATGGCCACGTCACCCTTGTTGAGCTTCTCCTTGACTCGATTCCCTCGCATGCTGTTGTCGTCTCCTTTGCCGGTGGATTGGACCTCCCCGGATGGATCTCTCCGGGGACGTTGTCAGCGACGGGGGCCCGGCGGCGCCGGAGATACCCGCCCCTTTCGGTTCACCCGAATGAACTGGCCCATGACCCTGCCGTTGGGGGCGTTCCCGTGAGTGGAGTTCACCACCGGAATCCGCCCGTCCGCCATTTCCTGCAGATTGGCCGCAAGACCCGAGCCGCTGGACCCTCCGATATGGCTGGGGAGACTCCAGTGGCGGCCGCGGTCCACGCTGGCGAAGATACCCCAAGACCGCACCGCCAGCAACCAAACGTTTTTCCCGGGTCCGAAACGGGGCCGGAGCGCTGGCGCCGGATGAGAGACTCCTGCCTGCAGGAACTGTCTTCTACCCATCCACTGTCCCCGCTGCGACCGCCAAGGGTGTCCAAGGAAACATTCGACCGGGGCGTATTCGTCCCCGTCAGTGCCGTCGAGGCATCGACCCGCGATCCGTGCCTGCGGATCGGAGTTTGCGCCTTGACCCTGCAGGAGCTTTGTCATAGGCTCGTTTCCCGGATATTCCGTGATCAGGCCGTATCTTCATTCTGATTCGCGCTGGTGGAAGCGGCCTCCAAGCTTGGAGGCTGCTGGCCCCTCTTTCCCCCTGGATGGCCCAGGCAAGAGGAACTTGCAGCATGAACATCGACCGCAGAAAGTTTCTGAGTCAGTCTCTGGCAGCTTCCGCCGGCTTGGCAGGACTGCCTTCCCTGGCCGGCGGCCGCCCCTCCAAAGAGAGATATCGTGTCGGCATCATCGGTTGCGGCCGCATGGGACAGTACTTCGCCGAGGTCTATCGGGCGCTGCCCGACACCGAATTGGTCGCCATTGCCGAGTGGAATCCGGAACGGCGCAAGGTTGTGGGAGAACGCTTCGGAGTCAAGGCGCTCTTTAAGGATGTCAACGCCATGCTGAAGGAAGTCGTTCCCGACCTGGCGGCGATCATCACGCCCAGCAAGTATATGAAGGAAGCCGTCATCGCCTGTGCCGAAGCCGGGGTCAAGGGTGTTTCCACCGACAAACCCGTGGCCGCCAGGCTGGCTGATGCCGACGCCATGGTCGAAGCCTGTCGGAAACGGGGAGTCGTTTTTGCAGGCGGCAATCTGCAGCGCGCCATGCCCGAGGTTCAGGAAGCCGGCCAACGCTTGAACGCGGGTCGATACGGCCAGCCCCTGGGAATGGCCGTGCACGGATTCGGCGGCGAGATCTCCGGCGGCGGTTGTCAGCACATTTCCGTGCTGCGCCTGTTTGCCGGCGCCGAGGTCGAAGAGGTCATGGCATGGGCCGGGCCTGCGGAGGCCCTCGAGCAGAAAGACGACAAGGGCCTCAACGTCAATGCCCTGTTCCGAATGAGCCGCGGGCCCGATGTTCAGGTTTTCGGCCTCACCCAACCCTACGGGACCCGGCAGCTCAGCGGGGTGGACGTGTGGAGTGAGGACACCCTGGTCCGCTGGAAGTGGTCGAAGCCCGAAATCTATCAGGGGACCGGCGGCGGCGGTTCCCGGCGTCTCGTTGACGCAGAGTATCGCCCCTTCTCCTGGCGCCGCATCCTGGATGAGGTTCCCGGTCTGCGAAAGAATGACAACTACCTGGTGGCCTCCATCCGTTCCTTTGTGGATGCCGTCGGAAGCGGGAGCGAACTGTGGATCTCGGGCCATGACCTCAGGCAGGCTCTCGAGGTGGCCATTGCCTGCAAGGTATCGGCTCTGCAAGGCAATCGTCCCGTCAAGCTCCCTCTGAAGGACCGATCCCTGGCGTTGTATCCGAGGCCCTACCGCTGGCTGGGGGGAGACGCCACCGAAAACCCGCAATCGCTTGAAGACGCGGCAGGGGACCCCCTGTGAAACCTTCTCTGAATCGCCGACAATTCCTGGGCGGAGCCGCCCTGGCGGCCCCCGGCCTGCTGGCCCCCAGCGGGACCGCGGCGGCGGCGCGGCCGCAATCCACACCAAAGCGGGCATCCAGGCCGCGCCGCACCATGTATTTCAATGACGCCCGCCACTACTACCTCTACGCCTTCGAGCCGCCCATGACCATGGAGGACGCCTGGCGCCCGGTGGACGAACTGGTGGAGACTTCGGTCGACACCCTGATCTACGGCGTGGAAACCGGGGGCGGACTGTTCAGCCACACCAAGGTGGGCGTGCGGGCCATGTCGCAGACGCGCCCCATCGACAGCGCCCATTACTGGCGGGCCTGGTACAACATGCAGAGCCTGATCGACCGGGGGCTGGACCCCTTGCAGGTGCTGATCGACCGGGCCCACCAGCGCCAATTGGACTTCATCATCAGCATGCGCATGGGCGGCGCACCCAGGGACCCTCGCTATGTCATCGGCACATCCGGACCGGCCGCCGGAGGCGGAGGCCGCCTGGAGAACAATATGGACTTCGCCCATCCCTGGGTCCGGGACACTCAGTTCTCCTGGATGGAAGAACTGGCAAGCTACCCGGCCGAAGGCATCGAATTCGATTTCGCCTTCACTCCCTACTATTTCAAGCCGAGCGAGGTCGAACGGCACACACCCCTGATGACTGCCTACGTGCGCCGGCTGTCGGAGATGATTCGAAGCAAGGGCCAGAACCGGATCGTGGGCGCCCGGGTCTTTCCGACCGAGGCCATGAATCGATCTCTGGGCCTGGACGTAAAGACCTGGGTTGAAGAGAAACTGGTCGACTACCTGGCGCCTCTCTACTACGGATACTTCCTGCTGGATCCCAATCTGCCTTTCGAGTCGCTGGTCGAATTGGCCCGGCCGGCCGGAGCCGAGGTCTTCCCTGTCCTGCAGCCTTACTTCATGCAACACGAGAAGCATGCCAGCTCGGCCATGCTGCGGGCGGCCATCGCCAACTATTGGGCCAAGGGGGCGGACGGCCTGATTGTGGCTCCCTGGTTCACCTGGCCCTTCCGGGAGGAGGAACGGGCGCTGCTGACCGACATCGGCGACCCCGAGGCCGTCAAGGAACGCACCAAGCACCACTTTGTCTCCCCACGGCAGGAGGATGCCGCCGCCCTGGGTTACGATCACCCGCTTCCCCTGCAGTTGGAGGGCAAGAGCCCCCTGAGTTCATCCGTTCCCTTTTATATCGCGGACGACTGCCGGTCGGACCGGGTGGCGCGAACGAGGCTGCTGTTGCGAGTGCGGAACCTGGTGACCGCCGACAACCTGGAGTTGAGCCTCAACGGGAGTTCGCTGGCTGGGGAGCCCATGCGGCGCACCAGCCACCGCTACGACTTCCAATGGCTGGAGTACACCCTGAGCAAGGTGCTTCCCCGCCCCGGAGAGAACGTGCTGTCTGCCCGTCTGGCCTCGCGGCCGGAGGGACTGGGCGGAGGGGTCACCATTGACCAGATGGAGGTGCTGGTCGAATACGCCGGCCCCCAGTCCATATCCGACCGACCCGATGTGTTGTAGAGGGACAGGATGCGGGCGGGACGCCCGCGCTCCCAGGTGATCCCGTCCCGCCGGTTCCAGCGGATCCGCATGCAGTCGTTGGGACGTGAATAGCTGCACGACGAATCTTGCAAAAGGCTCAAAGGAGTGAATCACAATGCGACGACGAAACTTCCTCTCAAGAACCCTTGCCGGCGCCGCCTCCCTGGGGCTTTTGGGCGCCAATAAGGCGGCGGCCGGGCCGGCCCCCCAGCCGGCAACCGCCGGCTCATCCGGCCGAAAGCCCACCATGATGTTCTACCACGACGGGCGTCACCCCCTCATCTACATGTACGAACCTCCCATGCGGAAGGAAGAGTACGAGACGGCCGTCGACGAGCTGCTGGGAACCCCCATCGAAGCCATCATGTTCACCATGGGAGACGGACGGACGGTGCTGCACGACACCCGGGTGGGCGAGCTGTGGGGACACAACGTCAAGAAGTGGCCGCACCTGATCTTCCGGCGGGCCCACCAGAACGCCCGGGCGCTCATCGATGCCGGACACGATCCGCTGAGCGTCGTTTGCGAACGGGCCAGGGCAAAGGGAATGCTGATCTACCCGGTCCTGCTGGTTCAGCAAGGCAGCGGCAAGCGGGGAGAGGACACTCGAGGCTCGGATTTTCGATTCGATAACACTCATCTGGAGATAGGGGCCGGCGGCGGGGTCGATCCCGAGTTCCCGGGCATCCACGGCCTGGACTTCAAGCACGAAGACGTGCGCAACGAGCGGTTCGCCCTGGTGGAGGAAACCGTGAACCGCTATCCGGTGGACGGCTTCGAGCTTCAGCTCGACTACATGCCCTACTATTTCCGGCCGGACGAAGTGGACGCGGGGCGCCCCATCATGACCGAGTGGATCGCCCGGGTCCATCGCGCCGTCAAGCAGAGCGGCGCCCAGCGGGAGCTGGCCATCCGCATTCCCACCAGCCTCGAGGGTTGCCATTCGGTGGGGCTCGACGTCCGCGAATGGATCCGTCAGGGCATCGTGGACGTGCTCATCGGCCAGAACTTCTCGGGTCCCGAGCTGGTGGACCAGAACGCCGACTTCCGGCCCCTGGTGGCAGCCGCCAAGGGGGCGCCGTGCCGGGTCCACGCGGCCATCCACAGCCATATCGACTCCGATCGGCTGGGCGAGGCCACCGTCAAGATGATTCGGGCCGCGGCCTGCAACTACTGGGACCAGGGCGTCGACGGGCTCTACCTGGCCCATTGGTTCAGCAACTGGCCCTACGAGGGAGATTTCTACGAGAAACTGCGCGAGCTCCCCTATCCCGAGGTGATGGCCCCCAAGGACAAGACCTACTTCGTGACCACCATGACCGGCCGTTACCCCAGGCCTTCCACCGAGCCCGGGCTCGCCATGCAGTTGCCGGCCGACTTGAAGGTCAACCAGCCGGTCAAGGTGGAGATGTCGGTCAGCGACGATCTGCTCCGCTGGCACAAGGACGGCCGGGTCCATGAAGTCCTCTTGCGGGCCAGAATGATCAATTCGACCGAGCTGGACCGGTTCAGCGTCCGCCTGAACGGCAAGGCCCTTCCCGAATCCGGCTTGCGCAAGATCAATCAGCTCTACCGCATGGTGGCGCCGCGCTACCGGGTCAACAACTGCTACTGGCACATCTACCGGCTGGACCGCAGCCATTGGCCGCGCAAGGGGAGCAACACCGTGGAAATCACCCTGACCCGGCGGGACCCCGACATCACTCCCCAGATCTTCCTGAGAGACCTGGAGCTGGACATCAAGTACCTGATGGGCAAGAACTTTCACCGAGGACAGGACCCGGACCTGGGTGAAGTCCAGTCCCTGACCGACTGAGGCCCCCAATTCCCTCGAGTCCTGATACCCCGGGGTGGTGAAGCAAACTATGAAACGGCGCCGCTTCTTCCAGACTGCCGCGACGGCCGCCCTCGCCGGTGGGTTGCGCCCTGCTTCCTTGCAAGCGCGGCAGGCGGGAGCCTCCCCTTCGGCTGCCGGCGGGGCAGCCCGCAAGCCCCGCATCATGTTCTACCACGACGGCCGTCATCCCCTGATCTACATGTACGAGCCCCCCATGCAAAAGGAGGAGTTTCATTCGGCCGTGGACGAGTTGCTGGGGACCCCGGTGGAAGCCCTGATGTTCACCATGGGCGACGGCCGCACGGTGTTGCACGACACCCGGGTGGGCGAGCTCTGGGGAGACCACCTCAGGAACAAGAAGTGGCCCCACCTCATCTTCCGCCGCGCCTACCAGAACGCCAAGGGCCTGATCCAGGCCGGCCAGGACCCGCTCCGTGTCGTCTTTGACCGGGCCCACCGGCGGGGGATGCTGGTCTACCCGGTGCTGCTGGTTCAGCAGGGAACCGGAAAGCGCGGGGAGGACACCCGCGCCTCGGAGTTCCGCCTCAACCACCGCCACCTGGAAATCGGCGCCGGGGGCGGAGTGGATCCGGCCTTCCCCGGTTTCCACGGCCTGGACTTCAAGCACGAGGCGGTGCGCCGGGAGCGGTTCGCCCTGATCGAAGAAACGATCCGGCGCTACCCGGTGGACGGCTTCGAGCTGCAGCTCAACTACATGCCCTACTACTTCCGGCCCGACGAGGTCGAGCCCGGACGCCGGATCATGACCGAGTGGATCCGTCGGGTTTACCGGGCGGTGAAGCGAAGCGGGGATGGGCGGGAACTGGTTCTGCGAGTACCGGCCAGCCTGGAGCAGTGTGAATCGGTGGGGCTGGACATCCGGGAATGGCTGCGGCAAGGCATGGTGGACGTGCTTATCCCGCAGGGGCCCGGCCGCTTCGATCAGATGCTGGACCTGGGGCCGATGGTGTCGGCGGCGCGAGGGTCCGGCTGCCGCATTCACGGCTACCTTCCCAGCACCGTGGATTCCGACCGCCTGATGGAGTCCACCCTCCCCATCACCCGGGCAGGCGCCTGCAATCTGTGGGACCAGGGGGTGGACGGGCTCTACGTGGCCCAGTGGTTCAGCACCTGGCCTTACGGGAGCTCCTTCTACGAGAGGTTGCGGGAGCTGCCCCATCCCGAAGTCATGGCTCCCCGGGACAAGCACTATTTCCTGCAGACGACAACGGGACGCTACCCCGACCGGGCCGGGCGGCAGCTTCCGGCGGAACTGGAAGTCAACACGCCGGTGAGCCTGGAATTCAAGATCAGCGACGAACTGCCGCGTTGGGCCAAAACGGGGAGAGTTCACCAGGTCCTCTTGCGGATCCGGCTGTCCAATACCACCGAGCTGGACCGCATCGCCTTCCGGCTGAACGGAAAGCCCCTCCCCGATTCGAGGTTGCGCAAGATCAACGAAATGTTTAAGCTCAAGATTCCGCGCTTCTTCCAGTTCGGTTACTGGTACGTTTACAAGCTGGACCCGGACCACTGGCCAATCAGGGGCCTTAACCGCCTGGAGGTGGAACTGAAGCACCGGGACCCGGAGGTCACGCCTCGGATCGCCGTCAGCAACCTGGAGTTGAAGATCGAATACCTGCTGGGAAAGCACATGCGGCGGGACTCGGAGACGGACCTGGGGGCTCGGGAGAGCCGCAACGACAGACATGGAAACGCATGAATCGACGTCACTTCTTACAGGGAGCAGGAATTCTCTTGACGGGCGGTAGCAGTCTCGACCGGGAAGCTCAGGCTTCCTCCCAAAACGAACGCAGAATCCTGATCACCAGCGGTGAGACGGAGTTGGCCCAGGTCATTGCCGACCACCTCAGCCGCGACCGCGATGTCCGGCTCACCGGTCTGACGGCTGTCCCGAGCCGTTTCCCCTTCACTGCTTGCCAACTGGATCACGACTCGGCCACCGACGAGCTGGTGCGGGGCGTGGAGGCCATCGTCCACGTGGCCGAGCCGCCTTCAGGCGCCGGCGAGCGGGAGCAGATCGACCACCTGACCCGCAGGACCTACAACCTGGCCAGAGCCGCCGTGGACGCCGGGGTCGACCGGCTGCTCTTTCTCAGCACGCTGGAGCTGATGACGGGCTACGACGAGGACTTCCTGGTCAGCGAACGCTGGCGGCCGCTTCCAACGACCCGGCCGTCCGTACTGGCCAAGCACCTGGGCGAGTACACCTGCCGGGAGTTCGCCCGGGAACAAAAGCTGCAGGTGATGGTTCTTCGACTCGGCAAGGTGGTCAAGGCCGCGGCCGTCAGGGGGCAGGCCGCCGATCCCCTGTGGGTGGAGGAACGGGAGGCGGCCCAGGCAGTCGCCGGCGCCCTGGATGCCAAGCTTTCCGACCACGCCCAGGGAGTGGGCCGCTGGAGAATCTTCAACGTGCAGTCGGAGTTCCCCGGGTCGCGCTTTCCGGTCGCGAACGCCAAGGGGGCTCTGGGCTATCGGCCCTGGTTCAAGCCCTGAGGAGCAGACTTGGCCGGCGGAGCGGTTCCCACGGGGGCGCGCTGAAGTTGCGGGCGCATCGAGGACGGAAATGGTTCCGTCCGGATCGTGGGACTCAACCGACGCGATAGCCAAATTGAAGGATCCCGATCCCAACGGACCCGGAGGCCAGTACAAGGTAAATCCATGAAAGTGCTCATCATCGGCGCCACCGGCTATCTGGGGCCTCACGTGGTCAAGGCTCTGGAGGACCACCACCAACTCCTGCTCACCGACATCAAGCCACCCAAGGAGGACACGCCCCATCCCTTCCAACGGGTGGACGTCAGCTCCATGGAGCAGGTCCAGCGGGCCGCCGAGGGCATGGACGCCATCCTCAACCTTTCGGTGCTGCGGGAGCACCGGCGGATCGCCTTCGACGTGAACTCCCTGGGCTGCTACAACATCATGCGGGCAGCCGTGGACCAGGGGATTCGCCGGGTCATCAACACCGGGCCCCACTTCACCATCACGGGTCCGCTCTACGAGGGTATCGACCACGGCATCACTCCGGACGTCCCGCCCCACCCCAGCACCATCCTCTACGCCTTGACCAAGTCCCTGGGCCAGGAGATCTGCCGGGTGTTCAGCCAGCACCACGACGTCTACGTGCTGGACTACCTGTTCTACAACTTTCGCGATCCCAAGCAGGTGAAGCGGGGCTCGGGAGGAGTGCCCTTCATCGTCTCCTGGGAAGACGCCGGAGAAGCCTTCCGCCTCGGTCTTGAGATCGAACTGGACCGGCTGCCCTCCCGCTGCGAAATCTTCTTCATCTCCGGGGACATGCCCCAAGGGAAGTTCCTCAACGAAAAGACCAGGCGCCTGCTGGGTTTCAAGCCCAAGGACGACCTGGCCTTCCTTTGGCGACGCCCCTGACCGCGTTTCGATTGGAATCCATTGAAGCGCCCACGAGGTCGCGGCTCTTGCTCCGCCGGCCTGCGGGTTAACGGATAATGCCATGATCCATCGCCGTCGTTTATTGAAGACCGCCGCCCTGGGAGCGGGGCTGGCTCCTTTTTCTCTTTCCCTGCTGGCCGAAGCTCGGGGAAGGATGAAAATCGTCGAGATCGAGGAGCACGAAGTGGTTGCTCCCTATCACGACTACAACGCCGAGGCGCTCTTTCGGTATCACGGACTCTCCTTGCAGAGACGTGTCATCTACGTGGTCAAGACCGACCTGGGACTGGAGGGTTACGGAGAGAGCGGCGGTCCGCTGCGGAAGGGACGGTACAAGGACTACCTGGGCACCGATCCGTTCGACTGGATGGCCGACACCCGGAACCTGCCCATGAACATGGCCGTCTACGACCTCATGGGGAAATTTCTGGGTCTGCCCGCCTGGAAGCTGCTGGGACCCAAGGTGCGCTCCTGGATACCGGTGGCGGCCTGGACCGTCTCCCGGCCCCCGGAAGAAATGGCGGAGGAAGTGCTTGACGTATCCCGGCGGGGCTACCACTGGCTCAAATACCACGTGGATGTGCTGCAGAACGCCATCGATCAGACCGAGGCCATGCAGAAGGTCGCTCCCGCCGGATTCAAGATTCACTATGACTTCAACGAGGACTCCAATTTCGAAGCGGTCTACCCGGTGTTGCGGGAACTGGAAAAATTTCCCGTCGCCGGACGGATCGAGGATCCCATCCGTTCCGAAGATCGCGACGGCTATCGTCTGCTGCGGGAGAAGTGCTCCATCCCCATCCTCATTCACCACGGCCCCCACGACGTCTTCATGAGACACGGCCTCTGCGACGGGTTCATGGGTGGACATGCCCCGGTGGGCCACGCCATGAAGCTGTCGGCCATGGCGGAGTCGACCAATACGCCTTTCATGCTCCAGCAGACGGGCGGCATCATCAACCAGGCCTTCCTGGCCCATGAAGTGGCCGTGTTTCCCATGGCCGTCCTGGACCACGTCAACGGGTGCCATCTCTGGAAGGAGCAGGTGACGCGCGAGGACATGCCCGTAGTGGGGGGAAGCGTCGCGCTCCCGGAAGGACCCGGGCTGGGGATCAGCCTTGACCGGGAGAAACTGAAGCGCCTGGCGGAAGCCCCGCGGCCCAAACAAACCCGTTTCCTGGTGCGTGTCCGCTATGAAGACGGCCTCAGCATCTACTTCCGGTTCGATCCCGATCTTCCCGGCGCCAACGTGAGATTCCTCAATCCCCCCGGATTCGGGCAACGATACACGGGCTACGGACCGGATGTCCCTGGACCGGTTCCGGGTTATGCCAATCCGGTGGTCAGCGACTTCTGGGACGAAACCGGCTCCGCGGAATTCGAGGCCATGTGGGAACGCACGGCCGAAGGCCCGGTCTGGGAGCAATCGGGCAAGCCCTGACCGATGCGGCCAGAGGATTCAATTCAAGAGGAGATGCCATGAGACGAAGACGGTTCCTCAAGACAGTCGGCGGCAGCCTGTTGGCCGCCCCCTGGATGGGAGGCTTGGCCTCGCCCTTTCCGAATCCAGGCTGGAGCCAACCCCTTCCTGCCGGCCATAAAGTCCGCCGCATGCTGTCCAACCACGACGGCGCCATCATGGGGAGCGACCCTCCGCTCACCGCCGAGCACTTCCGCCAGGTGGTCAGGAGCTACCAGGGAACCCCGGTAGACACCATCTGCTTTTGTCTGGGCGACCGCGAGGTCTACCACTACGAGACCGAAGTCGCCGAGGTTATCGGCCGCCGGCACGGAACCTTCAAGAGCGACTGGGACTGGCGCGTCTATGAGAATACCCGGCGGCTCATTGAATCGGGCAAGGGCCCCCTGGCCACCTTTGCCGAGGTGTGCCGGGAGGAAGGCATGGGCCTGTTCGGCTCCTTCCGAATGAACAGCCACTACGGCGTGGATCCCGCCTCCCCCCACCATAGCGAGTTCCGGCTCAAGCACCCCCAATGGCTGATCGGGCACCCCGCCGGCTATTCCAAGGAGAGCAAGGAATTTGGAATCCGAATGGGCTTGAACTACGCCATCCCGGAAGTTCGCGAGCACATGGCGGCCACCATCACGGAGGTCTTCACCCGATTCCGGGTGGACGGCGTGGAACTGGACTTCATGCGGCACCCGGCCTTTTTCAAGCTGCACGAAGCGGTGGAGAATCACCACCACATGACCGACATGCTGCGGCACATCAAACGGCGGAGGGACGAGGTCAGCCGGGAGACCGACCGGAAGATCGAACTGGCGATGCGGGTGCCGCCGACCTTCGCCGATGCCTGCGGGTGGGACTGGACGTGCGTACCTGGATGCGGGAGGGCCTGGTGGACCTTCTCATCGCGGGAGGCGGGTTCATTCCCTTCGACATGCCCTTCGAGTCGTTCGTGGAGGCGGCCCGCGGCACCGAATGCCGGGTCTTGGGCGGACTGGAGCTGCTCCGCTACATGAGCGGACCCACTGCCGACCTGGACATCACTCGAGCCATCGCCATGCGTTTCTGGCAGGGTGGGGCCGACGGACTTCAGTTGTTCAACTATTTCGCCCAACCGACGGATTGGAAGCGGCAATTGTTCCAGGAAATCGGCGACCCTGAGCGGCTGTCCTCTCTGGACAAACGCTACCAGATGGACAAGCGGCGCTGGTTCCCCGGCGGATGGAACAACCACGGCGCCGCCTTTTCATCGGCGGTGCCGGCGGTGCAGCTCCCGGTAGACCTCACCGAGACGCCGCCCGGAGGCGGCCCCCGCCTGCGATTCAGGATTTCCGATGACCTGGAATCGGCCACGCGCAAGGGCATCCTGGACAGCGTCATACTGCGGCTGCTGTTCGAGAACCGCACTCTCCAGGACCAGGTCGAGGTCCATCTCAACGGGGAACGCCTGCCCGACAAGCAGCCCGGCACCTTCGACCTGGTCTCCTACTGGAACAGGACTCGCGGTCCTTACCGGGGAGAGTATCTGACGGGGACCCTGGAATACGACGTCGCCTGCCCGCCCCTGAAACAGGGAATCAACGTCATCCAGGTTCGACTGGTGAAACGCACCCCCAACCTGACCGCGCCCCTGAGACTGGGCCTGGTGGAGGCGTCGGTCAACTACAAGTCCGGTTGATCGGGGAATAGGAGACGTCATGGCTCTCACTCACCGGCGCGGTTTTCTTCTTCAGTCCGGGTTGGCCGCGGCCGGCCTGCCCTTCTGGTCGTCGCCGCTGTTTTCGCAGTTGGCCCGCAAGATCAGGATCACCGAGATCGAAGCCCACGAGATCCTTCCCCCCTACCACGACTACCATGCCGAGTGGCTGTTTCGCTACCAGGGGCTGCACAGCCGGTTGCGGACCATCTACATCGTCAAGACCGATGCGGGCATCGAGGGCTACGGGGAGAATTGGGGGTCTCCCTGGAGTGACTTCAAAGACTTTCTGGGCACCACTCCCTTCGACTGGATCAACGACCCTCGGAACCTGCCCATGAACATGGCGGTCTACGACCTGATGGGCAAGGCTCTGAGGCTGCCGGCCTGGAAACTGATCGGGCCTCGGGTGCGGTCCTGGGTCCCCATCGCCGCCTGGACGATGTCGCAACCTCCCCGGCAGATGGCGGAAGAAGTCAGGCAACTGTCGAAACGCGGTTATCGCTGGATGAAATACCACGTGGACGTCCTGCAGAACGTGGTCGATCAGACTGCCGCCATGCAGGAGGTGGCCCCCCGGGGATTTCGAGTCCACTACGACTTCAACGAGGATTCCAACTTCGAAGCCGTCTATCCGGTCTTGAAGGAGCTGGAACGATTTCCCATTGCGGGGCGGATCGAAGACCCCATCCGATCCATCGACCAGGACGGCTATCGGCTGCTTCGCGAAAAGTGCGCCATTCCGATCATGATTCACCATGGCCCGGCCGACGTCTTCATGCGCAAGGGGCTTTCCGACGGGTTCATGTCCAGCCACGCGGGGGTCGGCTCAGCCATGAAACTGGCGGCCATGGCGGAAAGCACCAACACTCCCTTCCTGCTGCAGATGGCCGGCGGCACCATCAACCAGGCCTTCCTGGCGCATCAAGCGTCCGTCTTTCCCATGGCTACCCTGGCTCATATAGACCTGTGCAACGTCTGGGCGGAAGACGTGACCGTAGAAGCCATGCCGGTGGTGGGCGGCAGCGTGGCGGTTCCGAGGGGGCCCGGTCTGGGGGTGCGTATAGACCGGAAGAAGCTGGAGCGGCTGGCCCAAGCGCCTCGACCCAAACAGACACGCTTCCTGGTCAGGGTGCGCTACCGTCCGGAGCCGCACCTCTATTTCCGTTACGACCCCGATGCCGAGGGCGCCAACATCAAGTTCCTGAGTCCGCCGGGATTCGGGCGGCGGTACTCCGGACACGGTCCCCACGTGCCGGGACCGGTCCCTGGCTATGCCAATCCGGTGGAGACCGACTTCTGGGATGAAGTGGGCACGGCGGAGTTCGAACGGATGTGGAAACGGACCGAAGCCGGCCCCGTCTGGACGCAGGGGTCGTAGCGGATAGTGGAGAGTGAAGAGTGGTCAGCCGAGGGCTTCGGGAACAGGCAAGCGCCTGATGACCTGACTTATTTGAAGGACTGCGCCGAGACCGACGAGATGCTTTGCGTGTCGATCAAATAGCTCTTCACTCTTCACTCTCCACTCTCCACTATTCACTTTTCACCTAGGCGCGCCGCCGTCCCATACGACGGGGCGGCTCATACGGGCGAAACCGGGGTGCTCCAGGAAAGTGGTCAGAATCGTCCCAGGCTGAGCGGCTCCAAAGGCAGGGACAGCGGTTCCCGGCAGATCATCTCGGCCATCAGTTTGCCGCTGATGGGGCCGTGGGTGTACCCCAGCATGGCATGACCGGTGGAGAGGTACACGTGAGGATGGCGGGGTAGCCGGTCGATGATGGGAAGCCCGTCCGGCGTACAGGGGCGCAAGCCGCACCAGTGTTCGACGTTGCCGGGGTTGGCGGCCCCCGCGATCACCTCCAGGGCTCCCCGCTGAATGGCCTCGGTGCGGGTTGGGTTCAAGCTCAGATCGATTCCGGCAAACTCCATGGTCCCCGCAAACCGCAGGCGATTGCCGATGGGGGTCACCCCCACTTTTCTTTCCACGTGGATCAAGGGAATCTCCGGGCTCACCGCCGGCCGGTCCATGGTCAGGCTGTACCCCTTTCCAGCCTGGACCGGGACCCGGACTCCAAGCTGACGGGCCAGCAGAGGTGTCCAGGAACCCATGGCCAGGACGATTTCGCGGGCGCGGAAGTTTCCCTGGCTGGTTCGGACTCCGGCAGGTCGTCCTCCCTCCAGCAACCACCCCGTCACCTCGGTACCGGTCCTGACGGCCACCCCGAGCTTCCTGACGGCTTCTCCCAGGCCGGTGACGAATCGATAGGAGCTGCCATGGGCGTCCTCGGCGGAATAGAGAGCGCCCACCACCCTCCGATTGAGCGCGGGCTCCAGTTCCCGGGCCTGGTCTCCCGTCAGAACCTTGAGATCCAGGCCGTGCCTGGCCATGATCTCGGCCTCCTGCCTTCCTTCTTCCAGTCCGGCCGCCGTGGTGTAGACACTCATCAACCCCCGCTGCTTGAAGTCGAATCTCAGGCCTTCAGAGGCGGCCAGCTCTCGAAACAAGAGCAGGCTGGCGCGCCCCAGGTCCCGCAGAACGGGGATGGCTCGTTCCATGGGCCGCCGGCGGCAAGAGGCGGCGAACTGCAGCAGCCAGGAAAGGAGTTGCCAGTCCACCCGGGGTCGGATCAACAAGGGACTGTCTTCCTTGAGCATCCACTTCAGGGACTTGCCGATGACTCCCGGCGCCGGGACAGGCATGGCGTGGCTGGACACGATCATGCAGGCGTTGCCATAGGAGCAGCCTGAGCAGATCTCCCCCTTCTCGATCAAAGTGACCCGGCAGCCCCTTTTGGACAGGTAGTAGGCCGTGCAGACCCCCACCGATCCCCCACCAATCACCAGGACATCCGATTCTTCCGCCATCGCCTCGACCTGACCAAAATAGGCGGCCTTCTACACCTGACTGCCGGCATTCGGCATGATCATCTAACTTGCAAGTCCATCGACTCACAAAGTATTCATTATAGAGAGGCACCTAAATGGTGTACACTTCAGTGCTGGATAAGGAGGGCAGGACACGATTATGGCTCACGCAAACGTAACCAAGACGGAGAGGATCAATCTACGGCTCAACGAAGTGACGAAGCGGAGGATCGAACGAGCCGCTTCATTTGAGGGAAAAACCGTTAGCGGATTTATTGTGTCCAGCGCGCTGAGCTACGCTGAGAAGACCATTCAAATACACGAAACGATGGCCCTCAACCGACGTGATGCCATGCGTTTCTTCGATGCCATCGTGAATCCGCCGGCTCTGAACGACAAACTCAGCACGGCCATGGGGGAACACGGAAAGCGCGTTGTCTCGCGATGACTGAGCCGGACACACTCGTGATCGAGCCGCTCGGGAAGCATCATGACCGAACGGTTTTTTCTTGCGGACTTCCAGAACTGGACCGGTACCTTGCACGTCAGGCTGGTCAGGATGTGCGGCGTCGTATCGCCAGGGTGTTTGTCTGCACCGCCAAGGATTCCGATACTGTCCTTGGTTATTACACGCTGAGCGCCCTTGCGGTAGACCTGCGCACCCTACCCAAAGAATTGTCTCGAAAGCTCCCCCGGCATCCCGTGCCCTGCGCCCTCATCGGTCGACTCGCCGTCGATCGGTCGGTTCGAGGGCACGGCTTGGGTCGCATGCTTCTCGTCGATGCGATCAAGCGAACCAAGGGCGCCAGTGACATCATGGGTATCCACGCCGTCGTCGTGGACGCCAAAAACAATACGGCGAGACAATTCTACGAGGGATTCGGTTTCATCCCTTTGCAGCAATACCCCATGAGGCTGTTTCTGCCGCTCGGCCCCATCCACCTGTAGGATTCCGCTTCAAATTGACATCCGAGTTCGGCTTACGAGCAAATGATCGAGGCTGCGTCTCGGAACGTCAACCAAACCGGCCCGCTCAGGGACGAGAAAGTGCGGCGCGGCTGATGGTCCGGGTCTCGGACATTCTGGTGACCAGTTCCACCCGCCTGATCCTCAGGGGCTTGTCTGAACCGGCCCCCCGGTAGTTCAGTTGAATGGACACCTGGTTCCGGCCACTCTTGAGGGCCGCGATGGGGACCGGAAACCGCAAGGCCTTGAAATGCATGTCGAAGGGTTTGTCGGCAGGAAATCCGATCATGCCGTTACCCGGCAAGGGGTCGATGCGGTAACCCACGTTTTCCCAGCGGGAAGTCACATCGACTCCCGCGGGCTCCAGCACCGTGGTATCCACCGAAACCGTCAAACGATCCCCCGGCATGGAATAATCCATCGCCATCCAGAGCTCGGCCGTCTTGGGCTTGCTGGTCTTGAAGTCGTCGGCCACCGGCATGTGAAGCGATTTGGCTCCATCGGCCACGTTCAAATTGAAGGGGACCGGAGCACCCTTGGAAACCGTGTTGTAGCGCACATAGTCGGCGCCGGGGGCCCGGGGGCTGGCTTCGAACCGCTGAACGGCCGTGTAGTGCTTGTCCTTCCTCCTCATCCGTTTGGGATCGGCGATCTCATTCAGCAGGTGCTTCCGCCAACTCCCGTAGAGAAACCAGTTGAAGGTGTAAAGACCATCGGCGCCGTCTCGCCACAGGTTGGCGGCGCTCCCTCGAATGACCTCATCCGGACTGACGCGGTAGCTGTTCCCGTAACTGTAGAGACTGGGATAGATGGGGAGCTGGCGCGACTTCATCAGGCCTCGAAACTCGCTGAGCGTCGGCAACTCGGTCAACCCCTGCCCCAGGATCAGCATGTCTGCCAGATCCTCGTCGATCCACTTTTCAATTTCAAAGCCGCCGAGCTGGCACCATTCGATCTTCTCCGGGATGCGGACGGCAATCTCGATGGGCCGGCCCCGGCGGCTGGCCTTCTGATTGAGGCTCTTCCGGATGGCGCGCATGAACTCGGTCAGGTATTTTCCGTTCTCTCGCTCGGTGCCCCGTTGGAAGTAGAGCGAGTGCCGCAACCAGTCCAGCTCGATGCCGTCGAAATCCCAGCGATCGAAAAACTCCTCGGCCACTTTGAGCTTCAGGGCCCGGACTCTGGGATGAGCGAAGTTCAGGGCCGTCCACCAGTCGAGATCGTCTACCAGCCAGTCGGGATTGATCCGCTTGAAGGTGGGCAGTTCCGGGTTGGGCAAGGTGCCTCTGGCGTGCTGACCGTCGTGGGTGTCATTCATCCTGAGGGAAACGAACGCGTCCAGACCTCGCTTGCGGCACTCCTCCACGATCACCGCGGGAGGATTGTGGCCGGCGTCCGCCAGGCTCTTGGGGTTGAGATACTGGTCCTTGGGGTCGACTTCGACCCCGCCGTGCCAGGTCTTGCTCTCCGGGAACTTGAACCGGTCCGCCTCACCCGGCCACTCCAGCACGTTGCTCTGGTATTCGGCCACGTTGCCGCTGCCGAAACTGAACATCAGGGTGTCCACGCCGGTGTTGTCAATCGGAGTGAAGACCAGAGAGGTGAACTGCTCCCGTGTGAGGGGGCCATAGGAATGGGGCAGGGCGGTTCGGCCCCAGCAATGAATCGTGGACCCATCCCAATTGAACAGAAGCCGCCGTTTTTTGCCGGCGGCTCCAGCCCGCTTGGGCTTGGCCCCGGCATGCAACAACTGAGCGAGTCCACCCGCTCCGACAATCATGAAGCTCCGTCTGGTGATCGATTGCATCCTGATTTCCCCCGGCTATTTTGCTTTTTACTGAATTTTTACTGAATGGATCCCTGGAATGATAGCAAGTCATCGGCCGAAAAGATAGATCCCGCGCAAGGTTTCCTCTGCGCCGGGCCGGCAGCTCCCGAAAGGAGTTATCCACGAAGGGGCACGAAGGACCGCGAAGGGACACGAAGAAAGACTAAAAGAAAACGAGCTTCTTCGCCGACAAGCGGCGGCGGCACGGGGTTTGCACGACCCCGGGCGCCAGCTTCTCCGCGCAAGCGGGGGCGGACGACCCGTTTCAGATCGACCCCTGCCGTCCTTTGCGAATCAGGGAAAGAACCAGATCGAATCCGTACCAGGTGGCCAGGAAAGCCAGGCACTCGAGGCTGAAGCTCTGGAACTTGTAGAAAACCTCGGCCACGATCAGCGCTCCACCGGCCGCGGGAAGCTGCTCCAATGCGATTCGGGAAAGAGGAAGGGAGTGTAGCAGGGTATACATGGCGGATCTGACTCCTCGTCAGTCAAAGGCCCGGCAGTGGTGCCCCATGGAAGGGGACCATCCGGCTGCTATCTCTGATGCCCCGGGAAACGCCTTCAAGGCTCCGTAGGTTCCTCCGGTGCAGCAAAGTGAGTTCCTTCACAGGGGGATGCCGTCCCTGGAGTCTTGCCGGACCGGACCCCAAGGATCAAAATTAGCCTATCATACCATTGCCGCAAAAGCGGCAAGCCCCGCCGCCAACGCGCCGCTGCCCGTGCCTTTGATGGTCACTTACGGGGCGCCGCGTTTGCCCCCCTCCGGCTCGACTGCGGGCTCCGCCCTCTCGCCGACTCCCCCTCAAGGGGGGAGTGATTCTTGAGCACTGAACCAAGCTTCTTGCCCGATTCCTTGGCATGATGTAAACCATGTTCCCGGTCTTATGTGTGGTCGAACGCTTCCTGGGAGCGCGGGCGTCCCGCCCGCACAATGACTGGCACGGCCTCGGGAATCTCCTCCACCTGGATCGACCGGCAGCGGCGCCCTGGCTCTCCTTCGTCCTGGCCGTTGTGGTTACTGCCGACGTAGTGGCTGCCTGCAAAGCCGCGCGGAAACTCAGCGACCACCATAAGCAACAGCATGCGGGCGGGACGCCCGCGCTCCCAGGAGATGCCCATCACTCCCCCCTGGAGAGGGAGTCGCAGAAGCCGAGCCGCCAGGCGAAGGCTGATGCGGTGGGGGGTGGACGCCGGGCCGCCAGGCTGCGCCGCACGGCCACGTCAGGTCCCTTCAGCACCGTCCGGATCAGCTGCCGGCGTTTTGCTCCAATTGGGCCAGCAGGCTGGCTGCGCGGGCGCGTTTGGCCGGATCGGCGTCCCGGGCGACGATGCGTTGCAGGACCGAGCGGGCCCGGGGATCCCCGGCGGCACCCATCTCCAGGCCCATCCGGTCCCGCTTCTCAAAATAGCTGGGATCGAAGGGCTGGACCTTCAGAGGATATTGCCGCCAATAGTATTTCAACCGGCTGCCGGGGGGCCAATCGGCATACACCTGCTCCCAGTTGCGAACTTCCCTGCCGTGGGGCTCCAGGCTTCCTGGGGCGATGGGTTGGTCGACCCTCTGGAACCGGGCGTCCATGGACAGGCGCAACCGATTGCTCCGGTTGGCGACCCCCTTGTGAACCATCAGGCTGTGAAAAAACAGCACGTCGCCCTGCTCCACCGGGTTGTGGACCCAGTCTCCTTCCAGTTTGTCGGTGACCTCCATACCCCCGGCCCCCAGCGCCGGGCGAAATTCGTAAACGCCACCCCGATGAGAACCGGTAGAGAGTTGCAAGCCCCCCATCTCGCCGGCGAGGTCGCTCACGGGGAACCAGGCCGTGTAGGTCTGCGCGGTTCCCTGAATGGGGACCCAGTCCTGATGGGGCGGGGTGGTGTACTCCACTTTTTGCGGAAAGATGGTTCGCCCGATCAAGCGTGGATGGGGCAGAACCCTCCCGCCCAGAAGCCGCTCCACCACCGCCAGCAGGTCCGCATGGTGCTGAATGGCCTGGAATTCCATTATCGACAACACCCGGGTCATGACCTCCATGTAGGGCCGCTCGGGTTCCACGCAGAAGGCCTTCAGGTCGGCGACGCCTTCCGCCCCTGCCCCTTCTTCCTTCACCCAACCGACTTCCTCAAGGACCCTGAGCCACTTCAGGCGCAACTCCTCCAGCAGCTCGCGCGGCAACAGGCCCCGGACGTACAGATAGCCATCCCGGTCCATACGCCGTCTCAGTTCCGATCCATCTCCAACGATGCCGCTGGAATCTACAAATGGCTTCACGAGAGCCTCCCTTTATCGCGTTAGTCAGAATCCCCTTGCGGCCGGGTCCCTGGTGTCAGCTCGAGCACGCCCATCGAGGTCCCGGCAAAGAGACGGACCGGACCGGAGCCGGCCATCGCCAAGGTGTGGAGCCGGCCTCCACGGGAGCCGGTTGCTCCCGGACCCGGCCGACCGGACCCCAGGGCCTGCCAGTTGGCGCCGCCGTCCAGACTTCTGAAGAGGCCGCGGCGCAGCGCCGCATAGAGAACGGACGGTCCGGACGGATCGACCAGCAAGGCCCGGACCACCGGAAATGCCGGCAATCCCCGGTTGGCCGGCGACCAGGTCGCCCCTCCATCGGTGCTCTTGAACACCCCGTCTCCGTAGGAACCCGCGTAGAGGATGCGGGAGGGGGGGGGACCGACCGCCAGCGCATCGATCATCAGGTCGGGCAAGCCGCCGGCATCGCCCTTCCAGGTCTCTCCACCGTCGACCGACTTGAACACGCCCGAGCCGTCCGTGGCCGCGTAAAGGGTGTTGGCCAGAACAGGGTCCATGGCCAGCGCCCGCACGCTCTTGCTGGTGAGGCCCCCATTGACCGACTTCCAGGAAGCGGCGGCGTCCTCGGTCTTGAATACGCCCGCCCCGTCGGCCGCGGCATACAGGACCGACGGATTGGAAGGATCCGCCAGCAGCGAGCGGATCAGACTTAGCGGCGGCAACCCCCCTCGCGCCGCGGCCCAGCTTGCTCCCCCATCGGTGGTCTTGAAGACTCCGCCGCCGAAGGTGCCGGCGTACACTCTGCCGGGGTCGGAAGGATCGATCAACAGGGTCTCGACCCGGGGTTCGGTGAGGCCCTGGTTGATGGGTTCCCATTTGAGGCCGCCGTCCGAACTCTTGAAAATGCCGGAACCCGAGGTCCCGGCGTAGGCGAGATCGGGATTGGCGGGATCGAACGCCAGAGCCTGTACTACGACATCGGTCAACCCCTGATTCGAATCCTTCCAATGGGCGCCCCCGTCGGTGCTCAGGAAAACGCCTGCGCCGGCCGTGCCCGCCAGCAGTGTGGAGTCGTCATCGGGATCGACGACCAGTGCCGTCACCGGGAACAGATCGGGCAGCCCTTCCTTGATCGCCTCCCACTGCTTGCCCCCGTCCGTCGTTTTCAGCAAACCTTCGTTCAGGGTACCGGCAAATGCCGAAGCCGGACTGGGCACGGTCAGGGTGAGGCTGAGGACCACGGCCCCTTTCTTGACCAGCTTCCAGCTTTCACCGCCATCCGGACTTCTGTAGACCATGCCGCCCAGGTTGTCATCGGTGCTGACATACAAGGCCCCAGGTTCGGCTCGATCCACCGCCACCGCGGTAATCCAACGGTCGTTCAAGCCCTTTCTCTTCCAGGTCTTTCCTCCGTCCAGACTCTTGAACAGACCCTTGCGCTGGGTACCGGCGTAAAGAGTCTGGGGTGCCTGGGGATCCAGAGCCAGGACTTCGACCTGACTCCCCGTCAACCCCCGGTTGCTGGCCTTCCAGGCTCTCCCGCCGTTGCTTGTCCTGAACACCCCTCCGCCGAAAGTGCCCGCATAGGCGACGGACGCCTTGCGAGGATCGACCAGCAGGGCCTTGACAGCTTGACCGGGCAACCCGTGCAATCGGGCGGTCCAGGTGGCGCCCCGGTTGGAACTCCTGAAGACCGACCCACCGGCGGTGGCAAGGTAGAGAATGCGAGGATTCGAAGGAGCGACAGCCAGAGTCTCGACAGGACTCCCGAACAACCCCCTGGCGCCGGGGTTCCAGCTCCGGCCTCCGTCACTGCTGGTAAACAGGCTTCCTCGAGTGGTTCCCAGGTAGAGCCGGCGGGAATCTTCCGGATCGATTGCCAGACAGGAGACATCGGCGCCGAATGGACCCCGGGGCGTCGATGGCCCGGTCGCCGCCGAGAACTCCCGGAGTCCTGTCGTCAGGAAAACGAGCGCGGCAGCCAGAACGACCGACGGAAACATGTCCCGATTGGACGACTTCATTCTCAACCCGAATTGGCCCGGTGGTTCCCGGATTTCCCTGCAGTCCGTGGGGCGCATTGTACAACATCCCGATGGCTCGCCTGGGAGGGGTTTGCGTCTCCTCGGAGACGCCCTGATCGGAGACCAGCAAATTTCTGCAAATTCTTTACAAAATCTCAGTGCAAGTGGTAAATTTCCTTAAATCAGCGGCAATCTGTCTCCACGCCACTCCGGGAGAACGACTCACCCTGGCTGCATTGCGACTCAGGGAAAAGAGGCAAAGGAACATGCTCACCATCCATGGAAGACAACAACGGCTTTGCGACGGGATCCACCGCCGCAACTTCATCAAGATCGGCGCCCTAGGCATGGGTGGACTGTCGCTGCCTCAACTGTTGCGCGCGGAGCGCCAGGCCGGACTGGGCAAATCCAGCAAGGCCATCATCATGATTTATCTGCCCGGCGGTCCACCGCACCAGGACATGTATGAGCTCAAGATGGATGCCCCCTCGGAGATTCGCGGGGAGTTCAAGCCCATCCCCACCAACGTCTCCGGCATTCGGATCTGCGAGCATCTTCCCCGCCTGGCCAAGATCACCGACAAGCTGGTGCTCCTGCGAACCATCGTTGGCGCCAAGGACCGCCACTCCTCCCATCAGTGCATGACCGGACGCCTGATGGATGACCCGCCCGCCGGCGGGTGGCCCGAGATCGGTTCGGTCATTTCCAGGCTGGAGGGGTCCACCCATCCGGCTGTGCCCCCCTACGTAAACCTCACCCCCAAAATGAGGCACAAGCCCTACAACTTCGGACACCCCAGCTTCCTGGGCGTCGCCCATACTCCGTTCCGCCCCGACGGGGATACCCGGAAGGATATGACCCTTCAAGGCATCAGCCTGGAGCGGCTGTCGGACCGCCGGGCGCTGCTCCAAAGTTTCGACCGCTTCCGCCGGGATACCGACCAAAGCGGAAGAATGAAAGGGCTGGATGCCTTTAACCAGCAGGCCTTCGATGTTCTGACCTCCAGCCGCCTCCTGGAAGCCCTGGACCTGGAGAAGGAAGATCCACGCATCCGCGAGCGCTATGGAGAGGGAACCCCCCAACATCAAGGGGATGCCGCCCCCAGACTGATGGGACAGTTCCTCCTGGCCCGCAGGCTGGTGGAGGCCGGGGTTCGCTGCGTTACCGTCAGCTTCAGCTTCTGGGATTGGCACGGCGGCAATTTCAAGAGGGGACGGGACAATCTGCCCCCCTTTGACCAGGGGGTCAGCGCCCTGGTGGAGGACCTGCATCAGCGGGGATTGGACAAGGATGTCACGGTGATCGCCTGGGGCGAGTTCGGCCGCACTCCCAAAATCAACAAGGACGGGGGGCGGGACCACTGGCCTCGAGTATCCTCTGCCCTGATGGCGGGCGGCGGCATGCGCACCGGACAGGCGATTGGCACTACCAATCGACTGGGAGAAGAGCCCAAGGAACGACCGATTCACTTCCAGGAAGTCTTCGCCACCCTCTACCACAACTTGGGCATTGACGCCGCCACCACTCAAATCACCGATCTGAACGACCGGCCACACTATCTGGTGGACGGCTACCGCCCGTTGCCGGAAGTCATCTGACCCCGGCAATCAGCTGCCGGCATCCTTTTTCCTTCCATACATCGTGTCAATCTCGTCCTTCATCTGGTCCGCCCCAGCCTGAATGGCCTCGTCGGGGCTCTCCTGCAAGCTGGCGAACGCCAGGTTGAGCAACTTGGCAGCCTCCTGCAGGAAGAGCGAATAGCTCCTGATCTCGCTCAATCCGTCCCGGCCGAAGAGCTTCTGGTTGTCCAGGAGACATTGAGCCACCGTCAGAAGCAACCGGCTCGGAACCAGATCGACCGATCCCTGGTCCAAGGTCGTTCGGGCCAAGTCCAGGTCCTCCTCCGAGCCCACAAACCGTGCCAACGTTCGGGCAACTCCCTTGGGGAGTTCGATGGCTTCGACCTGCTGTTGCTGTTCCGAATCAAGCGTCTTCCCACTCCTCAACTCTTCCATCTGGTCCGGCCCCGGGTCCGAATCGTCAACCGGCCAGGAGGATTCCAGGGCATAGGTGGATTGAGGCGAGTGTTGCTTCAGAAAGCCATCGCAGGCCTGGTACAGCGCCAGCGCCACACTCTTTCGCTTGCGGTGGTAATTGAAGGCCGTGGAGCGCAGTTCGCCATATTTATCGGGAGCTGCTTCCATGCCGGCCAGGTAGGCATCTGCAATGTTGCGGTACCCATCGCTTTGTCCTGCCAGCACGATGATCGACAGAAGCCGGGCTTTGCCGGCCTGTTCACTTTCTGGAAACAGCGATTGCACATCGCCGGCCCAACTGACGGCCTTTTCGTAACGCCCGTCCGCCACCGCTGCTTGCATCAGGGAAAAAAGATACTCCGGGCTGTTCCGATCGACCTGAGGCCCCTGGCTGCAGCCGGCGCCCGTCAGACAGACGATTGCGACCAGGCCGGCGCTGAGACAGTCGTGGAACGACGTAGGAACTCTCATGGGTCAACTCCTTCCATAACGGTTGGGGATGAGCCTCTGCCGGTTCCATGAGGCGTCTCAGGTGAGACCGACGGGGCTGCAGGTTGTCTCCGCTGTCTTGGCATTCGAACCCCTACAGACACTGGGGGGAACCCCTAGTTCTGTCAAGATGCTGCAAATACTATATTTGTCATCAACCACCAGCCATCCGCCGAGAAACTGCGGGGCAAGTCCGAGAGCCGGCAGCCGCTCCGCGGGCGGGACGGCTTGCAATGAAACCTGAACGGGTGTTGAAATTGAATTCCGATTGGCGGAAAAGGGGTTGGAGAGCGAATATGACATCGTGACCTGAAACACTCCTGTTTCACGCCTCGGATGATCTGCGTAGGCGGCAGGGCAGGGGCCCCACTTGTCTGAAACAACCCTGTCGTCCGGTGGTGGGAGACCGGTTCATAGTCAAGCGTGAGTCGATTGTTTATTAACATCGATGCACAGATGAGGATTTTTTCCGGAGACGGCTGGCTTGTGTTCCCGGACATCCTCAAATCCGCACACGATCATCGCCCGAGTCAGCGTCTCCTGCAGCAGCCTCCCGTCCTGATTATCCTGTGCATCCTGTGCATCGATGTTCAATTTATAGTCCTTCTCGATGGATCTGCCCAGTCGCGGGGGGCGGGCGCCCGGCTCGCAGGCAAACGGGAGTTTATCCCCAAAGGGGACAGGCCGGCTTTCAGAGAAGTCGCCCGCCGGATACCCCCCACCTCACCATCGGGACGACACCCCCGGGAGCGCGGGCGTCCCGCCCGCATGCTGTCCCTTCGGTTGCCGCTCAGTTTCCCTGCGATGTTGCAGCCGACCGCCCTGCCGGCGGGAACCGCATGGGCCCGGCCGAAGCAGAGGCAGGGCGCCGCTGCCGGTTGATTGCGGTGGAGGAGATGGCCGAAGCTGCGGGAGGATTTGTGCGGGCGGGACGCCCGCGCTCCCGGGTGGGCTTCCTCCCATGACAGGGTCACACCAACGGGACAAAAGTGCAGAAGCATTTTGGCGCCAGTTGTCGTTGAAGGAGGTCCATCTGTCTTCTGGTCTATTTGTGTTTATTCGTGTCCATTCGTGGTTCGTCTTCATTAACGATCAGCTGTTTTTCCTCGAATGATCCGCACGGCCGGGCGGGGGCCCGGCTATACAGGAACGCTGCGCTTCCGGCTTCCGTTGGACACCAACGACCAGCATGAACGCGAGCAAACTTTCATGGTCGCGGGAATCTCGCCCCTGTTTGCAGCGATCACGTCTTTACACTTCCCAGTCTCGGAAGTGATACATTAACGTGGAATTGTATTCAATGGCTTGGATCAGGCAATCGTCTGGAGGAGGTTGAGAGAAATGCTGACCATCTACGGGCAAGGCCACCGCATGTGCGACGGGATGTCGCGGCGAAACTTTATCCAGATCGGCGCGCTGGGAATGGGTGGATTGACCCTGCCCCAATTGCTCCGGGCGGAAAAGCAGTCCGGCCTGGGCAAGTCCGGCAAGGCCATCATCATGGTTTACATGCCCGGCGGCCCTCCGCACCAGGACATGTACGAAATCAAGCCCGACGCCCCCTCTGAGATCCGAGGTGAGTTTCAGGCCATCAAGACCAACGTCCCGGGAATCCATGTCTGCGAGCACCTGCCTCAGTTGGCCAGGATCATGGACAAGCTGGTGCTGGTGCGGACCGTGGTTGGAGCAGAGAATTCGCACTCCTCCTACCAGTGCATGACCGGGCACATAAGCGGCCGCAGGGGAAATCCTCCCCCGGGAGGCTGGCCGGAACTGGGATCGGTTCTCTCCAAGCTGAAAGGGCCCGCCGATCCAGCCATTCCGCCCTACGTCAACCTGTCCCACAAGTCCCGCCATGGGGGATACAACTTCGGCCGCCCCAGTTTCCTGGGCGTGTCCCACACTCCCTTCAAGCCGCAGGGGGACATCAGAAACGACATGACCCTGAATGGGATCAGTCTGGAACGGCTTTCGGACCGCAGGCAGCTACTGCAGAGCTTCGACCGATTCCGCCGCGACGTCGACCGAACCGGTCTGATGGAAGGTTTGGACAGCTTCCACGAGCAGGCCTTCGATGTCCTGACCTCCAGCCGGCTGCTGAAGGCCCTGGACGTCGAGCAGGAAAGTCCCCGGCTCCGAGACCGCTACGGCAGAGGTTCCCCCAAGCCGGAACGGGACGCGGCCCCCATGCACATGGACCAATTCCTGGTGGCTCGCCGGCTGGTGGAGGCAGGTGTCCGCTGCGTGACGGTGAGCTTCGGCTACTGGGATTGGCACAGCACCAATTTCAAGAATGGGCGCTATTACCTCCCGGCCTTCGACCAGGGGGTCAGCGCCCTGGTGGAAGACCTCCACCAACGTGGACTCGACAAGGATGTCTCGGTAGTCGCCTGGGGTGAGTTCGGCCGCACTCCCAAAATCAACAAGGATGCAGGCCGCGACCACTGGCCACGCAACTCCTGCGCGCTGATGGCCGGCGGCGGGATGCGGGCCGGCCAGGCCATCGGCTCCACCAATCGACTGGGCGAGGAACCCAAGGAAAGACCGGTCCACGTTCAGGAGATCTTTGCCACGCTCTACCACAATCTGGGCATCGACGCCAATAAGGCTCAGCTTACCGATCTTGCCGACCGCCCCCATTACCTGGTCGACGGTCACTTGCCCATGACGGAAGTGATTTGATTGCAAAGGTGGGTTAGCGATGGTGAGCGTCACTCGGTCCACCCTCCCCGGGGTCACCAGCCTGGCTTTGATCCTGCTTCTCCCGGCCGGTCCCGCACGGGGCAAGTCCACTCAGTCCGTACCCTCCTCGGAGGCCAACCCGCTCGTCGCGCTGACCGTGGAGACCGGTCGGCCCGGTTCGCCCGATTTGGAAGCGGCGGCTTTGCTGCGGGGACCGGAAGCAAGACAGCAGCTCCTGGTGACGGGACGCTTGCGCGATGGACGTCTGGTGGATTACACCCGCCAAGTCCAATACCAATCCCGGCCGCCGGGAATCGTCTCCATCGACAAGGCCGGCTTTGTGATCCCGTTGGCCAATGGATCGGTTCAGGTCACGGCCGGGCTTCCTCAGGGGCTTACCGCCAGCACCCGCCTTTCCGTCCGAGAGATCGGCCAATCCCGACGTGTGAATTTCCCCAACGAGATTGTTCCCATCTTCACCAAGTCGGGGTGTAACAGCGGAGGCTGCCACGGCAAGGCCTCGGGTCAAAACGGCTTCAGGTTGTCGCTGCTGGGCTTCGAGCCCCAGGAAGATTTCGAATATCTGGTCGTCGAGGGACGGGGACGCCGCCTGTTTCCGGCTGCCCCCGACCGGAGCCTGCTCCTGCTCAAGGCCACGGCGGCGGTCCCTCACGGCGGCGGGCTTCGGGTTGACAGCAATTCCCCGGCCTTCGACCTGCTCTCTCGCTGGATCAGGCAGGGCATGCCCTACGGCCGACCCGATGACCCCAGGGTGGCGGGAATCCAGGTGCTCCCGGCCCAACGGTTGATGTCTCGCAACCAGGAACAGCAGCTCCTGGTGACGGCAACCTATTCCGACGGTTCCAGCAAAGATGTGACCCGCCTTTGCCAGTATGACTCCAACCAGAAAGACCTGGCGGAGGTAAGCCCTTCGGGTCTGGTGGGGGTTGGGGAACGGGCCGGTCAATCAGCGGTCATGGTCCGATTCCAGGACCAGGTGGCGGTGTTTCGCGTCACGGTCCCCTATGGCGGTCGGGTACCAGACGGGCCGCCGGGAGAAAGCTTCATCGACCAATGGGTGCTCAGCAAGCTCCGAACCCTGGAGCTGCCACCGTCGGAACTCTGCGACGATGCCACCTTTCTGCGCCGAACGTCGATCGACATCACGGGGCGCTTGCCCACCCCCGGCCAGGCCAGGAAATTCCTGGCAGATCCGGATCCGGCCAAGCGCCAAAAATGGGTCGATCGGCTGCTGGCGAGTCCGGAGTACGCCGACTATTTCACCAACAAATGGAATGCCATCCTGCGCAATAAACGGCGGGACCAGCGGTCCACCCGGGGTAATTTTCTGTTCCACGCCTGGATCCGTCAAAGCCTCGTGGAAAACAAGCCCTACGACCAGTGGATGCGAGAGATTGTGGCGGCTTCCGGGGAATTGGGCCGCAATCCGGCCGTGACCTGGTTGCGAGAGGTCAAGAGCATCGAGGACCAGGTACAAGACGCAGCCCAGATCTTTCTGGGCGTTCGACTGCAGTGCGCCCGCTGCCATCACCATCCCTACGAACGATGGAGCCAGCAGGATTACTACGGGTTTGCCGCCTTCTTTACTCGCCTGGCACGCAAGCCGGGAACTCAAGCCGGGGAGGAGGTCATTTTCCATGATCGCGGAACGGCGGCGGCCATTAATCCCAAGACCAAGCTTCCGGTGATGCCCACCGGACTGGGGACGGAAGCCTTCGACATCCCCCCCGAGCAGGACCCGCGGCAAGTCCTGGCGAATTGGATCGCCGACAAGGACAACCCCTTCTTTGCCCGGATGCTGGTGAACCGATACTGGAAGCATTTCATGGGACGCGGTCTGGTGGAACCGGAAGACGACATGAGAGGGACCAACCCGGCCACCAATCCTGATTTGCTGGAGGCCCTCGCCAGCCATTTCATCCAGAGCGGATTCGACCTCAAGGAGCTGATCCGGACGATCTGTGAATCCAGGACCTATCAACTCAGTTCCCACCCCAACGGCCAGAATGCGGATGACAGTCAAAACTTTTCCAGGTACTACCCCAAACGGCTGACGGCCGAGGTCCTTCTGGACGCCATCGACCAGGTGACCGATGTCCAGACCGACTTCCCCGGGCAGCCCAGCGGAACCCGAGCCCTGCAGCTCCCCGACGACAGCTTCAACGCCCACTCCTACTTCCTGGCGTTGTTTGGCCGACCCAACAATGCCAGTGCTTCGGAATCCGAGCGAACCCATGACGCCAACCTGGCTCAGAGCCTCCACCTGTTGAATTCTGGCAAGATCCATGAAAAGGTCAGCAACCCGCAGGGGCGGGCCGTCCGTTTAGCCAATGATTCCAGCCTGACCGACGAAGAGAAAATCCGGGAGCTCTATTTGTGGACTCTGTCGCGGCCGCCTGAAGGGAAGGAAATGGAGATGGCATTGGGATATTTACGGAAAGGGCCTCAAAATTCGGACGACGCTACAGCCTCGCAAAGCCGGTTGGAAGAGGCCTATCAAGACACCCTCTGGGCTCTGCTCAACACCAAAGAATTCCTCTTCAACCATTGAGTCCTCTTGCCGAGTTCGGACCCGCGACTCTCGGGGTGTCACTGAACGGGTCAACGCCGGGCGCCGGTTTCCACTCCTCCGTTGTGTTCCCGGTCTGAGCCGGCCCGGTTGATGGGTGATCGACCCCTATCCGGAGTTGGAGAGTTCCCATGTCACACAAAGTGTCAAACACGGCGGCAAAGCTACGGTCGATGGCGTTGCTGTTGTTCGGAGCCGCAGGCCTCTGGCAGATGGCAGGCATTCCCGCCTGGGGCCAACTGCCCTTTCTACGGCTGATGACGGCTTATCCACCCGGAGGAAAACAAGCCTCAGCCGTTGAGGTCACCGTCACCGGCAACAACATGGATGGTGTCGATCGCCTTTTCTTTTCCCATCCGGGCATCACCGGGTCCCCTTTGATGAGTGAGGGCTCACAGCTTCAGCCGACTCCAAAGCCGCTTCCGGGCAAGTTCAAGGTCACCATCGCCCCCGATGTGCCGCCGGGAATCTATGAGTTGCGGATGGTCGGCCACTTCGGGATTTCCAATGCTCGAGCCTTTATGGTGGGGGATCGGGAAGAGGTGCTCTCGGAGGACATCAATCACACGCTGCCCAAGGCCATGCGAATTCCTCTGGGAGTGACGGTCAACGGCCTCAGTGATGAAGGCACCGCCGACTTTTTCAAATTCGAAGCCCAGCAAGGACAGCGCGTCATCCTGAAAGTGCTGGCCCAACGGATCGACTCCAAGATGGATGCGACCCTGGTCCTCTGCGACGCCTCAGGGCGGGAACTCCAGACCGATCGGGACAGCTACCGCCTCGACCCGTTCCTGGACTTCCTGGTGCCGGCCACCGGACAATATATCGTCAAGATATACGACTACCTCTATCGAGGCGGTCCCGAATACGCCTACCGCCTGTCGCTGGGAACCCAGCCGCACATCTCATACATCTTTCCACCGGCGGGTCTGCCCGGAAGTCGGCAAACCTACGTGGTTTACGGGCAAAATCTCCCGGGCGGCAAGGTCTCCTCGGTGCTCAACGCCCAAGGGGTGCCCCTGGAGGAGAAAGTCGTCGAAATCACCCTCCCGCAAGATGCTCACCTCCTGCCGGCCAACTCCTTTCTGGAACCGAGACAGATTGTGGCGGGAGGGATCGATTATCGATTGAGCTCGCCCGAAGGAATCTCGAATTCCGCCAGCCTTGGTTTTGCCACGGCTCCCGTGGTCCGGGAACTGGAACCCAACAACCAGCCGCGGTCGGCCCAGAAGGTCTCCCTTCCCTGTGAGATCCAGGGGCAGTTTTTCCCCCAGGCGGACCAGGATTGGATTGTCTTCGAAGCCAAAAAAGGCGCCAGCTACTGGATTGAGGTGTTCTCACATCGGCTGGGTCTGCCCACCGACCCCGTAGTGGTCCTGCAAAGATTGTCCATGGACGCCGAGGGTCAAGAGCAGCCGCAGTTGGTGGCGGCATCGGACGATGACGGTTCCTTTCTGGGCGACGAGCGCTATAACACCGGAAGCCGCGACCCCTTCTTTCAATTCAAAGCCGAGCAGGACGGCATCTACCGGCTCAAGATTCACGATCTGGCCGCCACCCGGGAAAGTCGCCCCTCCCATCTCTACCGACTGTCGATTCGGCAGTCCGACCCCGACTTCCACCTGCTGGTGGCTACCGATGATCCCGGGGGCTCCAACGACGACGGCAATATCTGGGAACCCCTGTTGCGACTGGGTGGAAAAACCCGCATGAACGTCATGGCCATCCGGCGCGACGGATTCGCGGGCAAGATCGATATCGAGGTCAAGGGACTGCCATCCGGGATCAGCTTCCCGGGAGCAACCATCCCGGAAAAGAGCAATGGGACCTACCTGTTCTTTGAGGCGTCTCGAGAGGCGGCGGGCTGGACGGGAGCCGTGCAGGTGATCGGCAGGGCAAGGATCGATGGCAGGGTGGTTGAGCGGCAGGCCCGCTACGCCACTCTGGTCTGGAACTCGGGCTCGCTGAGGCGGGCGGGCGCCCAATCCCGGGTCGTGCGCAATCGGACGCTGGCCGTGAGCCGAAGCGAGCTGGCGCCCCAGCTTCCGGAGTTCCGGATCGAGAAGCAGGATTGGAACGTCCCCCTGGAAGGCAACCTGGAGATCCCCTTTCAGCTCGCCCGTCGTTCCCTTTTGCCGGGCGATTTGAGGCTGCGTTTAGGAACGTTTGACGGACTGAGGGAGGCCACCACCAAACTGGTTGTCGACGACAAGAGCAGCGAGGGAACGCTCATCTACAAGGTCACAAAGCGGGGAAACGAGTTCAAGCCCGGGAAGTACACCTTTTCCGCGGTGGCCTTGAGCCAGATCACCTATCGCAACCAACCGGAAGCGGTGGCGCAAGCCCTTCAGGAAAGGGTGCGGCTGCAGAAACGGGCCGAACAGAAAACGGCCATGGCCGGGAGAGTCACCCGGAAAGCATCGTCCCAATCCAGGGCGGAACTGGCCGCGCAAGCCAGGGAGGCCGAGAGGGAGCGCAGGGCGGCCGAGAGACGCCTGCGGGAGGCGATCGCCAAGGCATCTCCGCGAAAAATCAGGATGGCAGCTCATTCCAGAGCCCTGGATGTGACCATCCATCCGGCGCCCATTGTCCTGACCGGTCAGGAGAAGCTGCGGCACTCCCGGGCCGGGGCCAACCTGGAATTGCCCCTGTCGATCGACCGGTTGTTCGACTACGCCGAGCCGGTTGAGATCGGTCTCAAGATTCCCACCCACATCGTTGGAATCCAGGCCGAGTCGGTGACGATTCCGAAAAGTGAGACGACTGCCGCCCTGCTTATTCGGCTTTCCTCGGACCTCGATCCCGGTGATTACCCGCTAATGCTGAAGGCAACGCTTCAATTGAACGAGCAGGAGATTCAAGTGGAAGAGCCGCTGACGATCCGAGTGCATCCTCTCCAGGACCAGACCTCGCTGAAACGCCGTCCATGAAGTGGTTAGTCAAGACACTACACTCAGGCCGCCGGCGCAGACTCCGGCCAAACCTGTCTGCTCCAGGACAACCGGCGATACCTTGGCTGATTCTGCTCTGGACCGCTACAGCCCCCTCAATCCAGGCTGAACTCAACAAGGAAAAGGATTCGGAGCGGGACGGACCGATTCCCATCGTGGTCCCGCAAAGACCGGAACCTGTAACCTTCAACCAAGATCTCCTTCCGATTTTTCAGTCCAAATGCCTGGCCTGCCACAGCAAGAGCCTGGCTCTCGGGAACGTGGTTCTGGAAGACAGGCAACTGATTCTCTCCGGTGATCGGGAAGAACCACTGGTCATTCCAGGCAACAGCGCAGACAGTCTGCTGCTCCAGGTGGCTGCCCATCGCCGCCAACCCTTCATGCCGCCCGCAGGAAATGCCGCCGAGGCCGTGCCTCTGACCCCTGTAGAGCTTGGTCTCCTGAAACTGTGGATCGACCAGGGTGCACGCCAGACCAACACGATCAGCCTCTTGCCCAGGCTGAAGTGGCAGGCCATCCCTGCGGCTTTGAATCCAGTCTACAGCGCTGCCATCAGTCCCGATGGTCAGTACGCCGCCTGTGGTCGCTCCAACCGGATTCATGTCTACCGGTTGGCCTCGGGCCAATTGGCGGCGCAGCTCGTCGACCCCTCATTGAACCAAAGTGGCCTCTACGGGAAACCGGGGGTCAGTCATCGGGATATGGTTCACTCGCTGGCCTTCAGCCCCAAAGGCGGACTCCTGGTTTCGGGAGGCTACAGGACCCTAAAATTCTGGCGCCTGCAAACGTCGGGCCTGGCTGCAAGCTCGTCTCATCCATCCCAAGGCGAGGAGGGATTGTCCTGGGCTCTGGAGCGGGTGGTGGGGGCGGCGGACGATCCATCGGGGCTCCTGGACCGGGTAACGGCATTGGCGTTCAGTCCCGATGGCACATTGCTGGCCACCGGGAGCGGAGACCCATCCCGAAGTGGAGAACTCAAGATCTGGTTTGCAGAGAGCGGAGATCTGGTGGGAGCTATTCCTGATGCGCACAGCGACACCATCCTCGGTATCGAGTTTTCGCCTGACGGCCGGTATCTGGCCACTGCCTCCACCGACCGCTTTGCCAAAGTTTTTGAGGTGAAAACCCGTCAATTGGCCAAGACCTTGGAGGGACACACCCACCACGTCCTGGATGTGGCCTGGAAAGCAGACGGCAAGATATTGGCCAGTTGCGGCGCCGACGGCGCCATCAAGCTATGGGACTTCGAAACAGGCGAACAGAAACAGACGATCAGCGGTTACGAGAAAGAGATCACCTCGCTGAATTTCATCTCCGACAGCGACCGATTGCTGATCAGTTCAGGAGACCCCATCGTTCGCTTCGGGGAACGACGGCTTGGCGGCGTGTCCTCCTTCGTCCACGTTTCAGCGGTGAGCAGCGATGGCCAGACGGTGGTGGCTGGAGATCAAGCCGGCCGCCTGCTCGTTTGGCGTTCTCCCGATGTCCAGCCGCTTTTCGTGTTTGAGCCGGACGCGGAGCCACTTGGCGGTCCTTCCGGGAAGTAGTCGGCAGTCGGGCATTTCGTTCCGTTCAATCTCGCTCTGAAAATCCGATTTGGAATGATTTCAGGCACATGAGACTCCGAGTCCTTCGGCTTCGCTTGTCCTCGGGTTGAGTAGCGCACGAGCCCCGAACGAATGGCTTTAAGGCATGAATTGTGAATCCCGGGGGATGCACGCACTGACTCCATGATCACCTCGTTTCTGCTTGCGGTGGCTCGTGCCTTTCTGGATGCCCTGCTGCCCCCCATTTTCTTTGCCGGACTGGGAGCTCTCACCGATCGGCTGTTGCACTTCGAGCTGCGCAGTCTGAGTCGTTTGTGTCTCTATATCCTGTCGCCTGCTCTGCTCTTCTCCTCTCTCATGAAGGTGGAGGTCACACTTGCGCAGGCGGGGCAAGTGGTTGCTTTCGTTTTTCTGGTTCTGGCAGGCATGGCACTGCTGGGCTGGATCTATGCCAGGCTCCGCCGCATGGATGGACCCACCACCGGCGCTGCCGTCATGGCGGCAACCTTTTTCAACGCCGTCACCCTGGGATTCCCTTTCGTGCTTTTTGCATTCGGCGAGGAGGGGTTGAGCCTGGCCGCTGTCCTGGTGGCAACCAACTCTCTGCCGCACAACGCTTGTGGACTGTTTCTGGCTGCGCGGGGCGTGCACCGGACTCGGCAATCGCTTTTGAAGCTGGCTCGGATGCCGGTTCCCTACGCCATTCTGGCCGCCCTTATGTTACGAGCCTTCGAAATCCCCCTTCCGCCCTCCGTCTTTGGGCCCATTGATATCCTTGGCAGGGCGGGGATACCGGTACTCTTGATCACCATCGGAATGGAAGTGGGCCGCATCCCGCTGCGGATGAACCATTCCGATGTCTGGGGCGTGGTTGCGCTCAGGCTCCTGGTCGGTCCCTTGTGGGCTTGGTGGGTTGCCTCCCTGGTTGGCTTAGGGGGCTTGTTGGGTCAGGTGGTGGTGCTGCAGGCAAGCATGCCGACTGCGATCATGCCGATCGTTTTCGCTCGAGAATTTGGCAGCGACGTCGCTTTCGTCTCACGGGCGGTGCTCTTCTCTACGCTATCCAGCATCCTGACCCTTTCCCTGGTGCTGGTGCTGGTCCGTCCCTAGCCTTCCGCCTCGGCACAGCTTGCGATGTGCACGATCCGTTGAGAAATGCGGGTTGGAGAAGCGGCAGAAGGCGTATGATAGCGGTCATCCTGGGAAAACAATCCAACTGCCCGGTTTCCCCTTCCTACAACATCATCCGCCAGGAGAAATATCATGCATGTTCGCGAGCTGTTTGATCTTTCCGGTTGCACAGCCATCGTCACCGGGGGCACCGGACTCTATGGAACTCCCATTTCGGAAGCTCTGGCCGAAGCCGGGGCTCATGTGGTCATCGCTTCCCGCAACAAGTCCCGCTGCCAGGAATGGGCCGCCAGATTGGTGGACCGGGGACTGAAGGCCAGTGGTGAAAGTTACGATCAAGGGAAGCGAGGAATCGATCCTGGCCTTTAGTGAGCGGGTGCTGAAACAACAGGGCCCGGTGGATATACTGGTCAACAACTCGGTGGGACGGTCCATGCGGAGCTATGCGGCCCCTCTGGAGGACTGGCGGCAGTCGATGGAGGTCAATGCCACGGGACTCTTTGCCATCTCCCGAGCCTTTCTGGATCCGATGATTAAGAGAAAGAAGGGGACCATGATCAACATCGGCTCCGTCCAGGGTGTGGTGGCCCCGGACTTCAGCAACTATGCCGGCACCGACATGACCACGCCGCCCGACTACCAGTTTCACAAACACGGCCTGGTGGGTCTTACCAAGTACCTGGCAGCTTGGGCCGGACCCCATGGCGTTCGAGTAAATGCCATTTCACCCGGTGGTTACAACCCGGAGGTGGCTCACGAGCCCTTTCTGTCACAGTACAACCGACGCGTCTTTCTGGAGAGAATGGCGGAATACGACGATATCAAAGGCGTGGTGCTCTTCCTGGCATCCGAGGCTTCCCGTTACATCACCGGGCAAAACATTGCGCTGGATGGAGGATATTGCGCCTGACGACTCCAGCCCGCACCCAATCGAATCCTGCTTGGAAAATTTAGTGACTTGGGTCCCCGGAGATCCTGATCTGAAGCGGGCGATCCAATCGGAGGATCATGAGCGTTCCGGCAGGAATCTGAAGCGGTCTGCCTTGTCGCCGCATGGCATCCACCAGGCCAATCAGTCCCCCGATTCCCGCTCCCAAGGCAGCACCCCTGCCACCCCCATAAACCACTCCAATTCCGGCGCCGGCGGCGGCGCCAATTCCGATCCCGGCAGCATCCTGCTTGCGAGAGGACTCTCCCTTGATGGTCCCTTCGCTGCGATCAATCCGGTCCCCGTGGTCCAGGTCGGCCTGAGACCCTACGATGGTCTCGGCAATGCCGCTGGGGAAAACCACACGATCATAGGACAGATTCATCTCCGCCCTGCCCTTCACCCGGCCGGCCATCTTGACTCGGGAAACACGGCCCTCCACTATGGACCCGGACTCTTTGCAACGCCGGGCAACCAGTACTTCCTCGCCCGGCTCCAGCATCCATGAGCTCAACTCCAAGCGGGGACCCTCGGTGGGAACAGGGGAGACCTCAATTCGCGGCTCACCCTGACGGAGCGCTTCCAGGAAATGTTCCCGGCTGAACTTGAGAATCCGGTCATCCCACTCGATGGCCAAATGGGGAACCTGGCTGGATATGACCGGCACAAAGTGTCTGGTAGTGATTCCCGGAATTCCACGCAAGGCCTCGGCAATCACCTGAAGCTGCTCTTCCCAATGGTTCCAATCGGCCTGATGATCTCTTTGCAGATACAACTCCAGGGCCTTCCAAAGGCCGACGATCTCCTCTTTGCCAACCTTGGACACACGGCCGACGCGGTCGGGATTGGGGGGCGCATTCAGAAAAGCCGCCTGAACCAAGTCCTTGCGCCCCAACAACAGACCGGAGGATTGTGGACCCCTGATTCCCTTGCCACCGCTGAAGGCCGCCAGATCGAACCCCAATGCGATCAAGTCCCTGAGGTTTTCCACCGGCGGAATATCTGCTGCGGCATCAATCAGGCAGGGCACGCCGGCAGTCCTGGCAATTTCAACAAACTGCTTTCGTTGGATCTGCCCTCGGTGTTCAGCCATATTCAGGAAAAAAAGCATGGCTGTCCTGGAGCTGATCGCGGCCTCCAGTTCGTGCCGGCTGCCGACCTCAATCAACCTGACCCCAACGTTGCGAATGGCATGGTCATACTCGACCCGGTGAGATCTTTGCAGCACGACTTCGTTTTTCATTCCTCCTGTATCGGGAAGATGTTTCATCTTTTCCTGGTCACCCCTAGTCACACAGGCTGCCGTCGCCAGCGTCAGGGCTGCAGCACAGCCGCAAGTCACCAATGCCGCCTCAGCACCCAGCCAGGCGGCGATCCGTTGCCCGACAGCTTCCTGCAGTTCCGGGATGGAAACGTATCCTCCGGAGGCCTCCTCCATGGTCTGGATCACCTGTGGAGCCATGAGGGAGCCGCCATACCGGGTGTAACTGCCGCCTGCATTGATGAAGGGACGGAGCCCCAGTCGTTCGTAAATACCGGCTTGCCTGGATGAAAGGTTGGATTGAACCATGATTCTCCCGAGCCATTGTGCCGGGAATCTCTTTGCCGCTGGGACTCGACTTGAAAGTAGCACAGTTCCCGCTGGGCCTCCAAGCTGCCCGGCCGGAAGTTCAAACCATCGAGCAATGGACTGATTCCCGTTGCAGGAATGTGAGAGTGAATTGGACTGTCGGGGGATCCGGCTAGTGCGGAAGTTGCGGAGAAATCGGCCTCTCGGCGAAGGGATAAAATCGAAGGTGGGACACAGGAGATCAGGATGCCCCACCTTCGGTCTGAGCCGAATGACCCGTTCAGGCCTTCCGGACGACCAGGTTATTGGTCACCGAGAACACCCCCGGGACCGCTGAAGCCTTCAGAAAGGCGAAAATCTTGTCCGACTCACTGTTGACCCTGCCGACCAGGGTCACGTCACCCTTTTTCACAATGATACCAATGGCATCGTAATCCCCCAGGCTGTAGGGAAACAGGCGACTGCCTCGATTGTAAAGGGCTCGATAGACCGCCAGTCGAATCTGATCGTCATTGGGAGAGTTCGGCAACACCTCGATATGGTTGATGACGGTGGAAATTCCCTCGATGCCTTGCACGATTCTTCCCGCCGCATTCTTCAAGCTTGGGCTGGTGACCTGGCCGATCAACTGAAGTTCATCGCCATCGAGCTGAAAGGCGAGGTGGTCAAAGACGCTGAAGTAGGGAAGCATTACCAATTCGTGCCGAATTTTGCTCTCCAGCCGCTTCTGGTCCTGAACCAAAGAATTCTCAGCTACGGTTGCTGCTGCGTCCGCGTTGCCGGCCCAAGACACCAACGGCACGGTCAACAGCACCGCCGCCAAAAAAGAACACATCGTGACCTTATGTTTCGTTTTCATCGTTTTTCGTCCTCCCGGTTGAACTCGCGCCTGGATTCTGAACGTGGGTTGAATCTCTTGCGGCCCGTTTGCTTGGGCACTCAGGCAGCCTGATGGCCACCCGATGCGACTGACATTCCTTTAGACGCAGGTGGGCCAGCACGCGATGTAAAGAGTTGGTCAACCTCATGTAAAGTTTTGTGATTGAGGCAGTGGAACCGATGCGGTTTCGGCATGCCACAAGGATCGGGGTCCCTTTGGCAAATTCAACGAAACCGGCAAAGGAGACAAGTCGTTCTACCGTCAGAAGCCGGAGAATCACTCCACCGGCCGAAGGACTTGTCTTTCAGGCGAAGGAGATTCGCAGTGTCCCGAAAACCATTCGTTCAGATGATGGTGTCCGTTTCCTTAATCCTATGGTCGTCATCCATGCACGCCGATTGGACTCGCTTTCGAGGGCCGAACGGCGCCGGGGTCAGCACCGACCAGGATCCGCTCCCCACCAACTGGAGCGGGACCCGTAACCTTCAATGGAAGGTCCCGTTACCCGGACCGGGGTCCTCCAGCCCCATCGTGGTCGGCGATAAAATCTTTGTTACCTACTGGTCGGGATATGGAATGGATCGCAGAAATCCGGGTGACCTGAAGCAACTGCGCCGCCACCTGATCTGTATCGATCGCCATACCGGCAAGACCCTCTGGTCCAAAGCCATCGAGGCCCGGCTGCCGGAAATCGATTACAGCGGGAGGATCACTCAACACGGTTATGCCACGCACACCCCGGTTTCCGATGGTGAGCACGTCTATGCCTACTTCGGCAAAAGCGGGGCCTTTTGCTTCGACATGGAAGGAAAGCAGGTCTGGCAAAGACACATCGGTATGGAATCGGATCCTGAAGGCCGCGGGTCTGCTTCCAGCCCCATCCTCTATAAGCATCTGCTCATTGTCACGGCTACCTCCGAAAGTGAAGCCCTGGTAGGCCTGAACAGGAAGACGGGGGAAGTAGTCTGGAGACAGGAGGCTGCAGGCTTGAACGCCACCTGGGGAACTCCCGCACTGGCTCAGGCCGGCCCAAACCGGACCGACCTGGTGATCACCGTCCCCAGAGAGATCTGGGGCCTCAATCCGAACACCGGCAGGCTGCGATGGTATTCCTCGGGTCTGCAGTCTGGAAACTCCAATTCCAGCGCGATTTCCCACGACGGCATCGTCTATGCCGTCGAGTCCGGCGCGGGGGGCGGCGGCGGAGTAGCCGTCCGGGCGGGGGGGAAAGGTGACGTCACCCAGTCTCGTGTCCTCTGGTCTGCCCGCCATGCCAACCGCACCGCGACACCCATCCTCTACCAGGGGCGCCTCTACACCTTCTCGAACCAGATCGTAACCTGTATCGATGCCGGAACCGGCACGGAGATTTTCAAGGCCCGCCTAAGAACCGGCAACGCCGTCCCTGCAGCTCAGGGCAGCTTTAGAAGAGGCGGCGGCTTTGGAAGCAACTATGCATCTCCTGTCATTGGCGACGGCAAGATTTACTTCGTGACGCGCTCCGGGCACGTTTTCGTGCTCAAGGCCAGTGAGCGATTTGAACTGTTGGCCGTCAATCGCATGGCGGAAGACGGCGAAGATTTCAGCGCCACACCGGCCATCAGCAAGGGTCTCCTTTTCCTGCGTTCCAACCGAAATCTTTACTGTCTCGCACTCAGGGAGGAAGACAGCGGCTCAACCACGCAACAGGCTGAAGCCGTCCCTGATCCAATGGTTCAGGAAGATCCTTCACCTGCGGCCACACCGCGCGGGCCGGGCCGATTCGGGGGTCGGCGCCGGGGCCGTGGCGGCTTCGATCCTTCGGTATTCTTCCGGCGTCGCGATGCCAACAACGACGGTAAGCTCAGCGGCGAAGAGATTCCGGAACGAATGCGCGGCAATCTGGGAAGGATGGATACCGACGGGGACGGCGCGATAACGCTGGCCGAGTTCCGGGAGGCGATGAATCAGATGTTCAGGAGAAACCGCTCCCGTTCTCCCGGCCGGGAAGGTGGGGGCTTCGGCGGCCGGAATCGACGCCAGGGCCGTCCCGAGCGACCCCAGCGTCCCGAATTGGAAAGTTGATGGCGATGCAGGCTCGGCCAGGGCCGCCAGGCCGGCGGCACTGCTTGCCTGAAACAAACGAAAAAAGACAAAAGAAAAAAGAGTTATCCACGAAGGGCCACGAAGGCGTTGAGGTTAACCGCGACGGGATGCCAAGGTCGCGAAGGGATTATCGATTTCCGATTGTTTCCCTCTGGTTTGATCCGCACGGCACGGCGGGGGCCGAACTTGTCTGAAACAACGCCTTGTGCCGCGTGGCGGGAAACCCGTTCAATGTCAAGCATAGTTAGACGGCTAATTTACATGGATGCACAGGATGCACAGGATTATTTGGCGAGAGTTTCCACCGTCATGAGTTCAACCATCGCCTCTGTTCCAACACGGATTTCCCAAAACCCGCTCCCGGGCTCTTGGATCACTTCCAACACCCACCCGATCATCGAGCGGGTCTGCTTCCTGTGGCGCAGCCTCTCCTGCTGTTTATCCTGTCTATCCTGTGTATCCATGTTCAATAAGTAGAAACCCGTTTAGCACGACTTGGCCCTTGTTCCCGACAGGCCATGAAGATTCGTTGTTTCACTCTCGTATGATCCGCCCCGTCGTGGGGGCGGGGGCCGGACTTGTTTGAAACAACGCCCTGAGCTTGGTGGCTGGAGACCGGTTCAAAGTCAAGCATGAGTAGTTTTTTGATTCACATCGATGCACAGGATGCACAGGATTTTTTCTGAAGACTGCTGGCTTGCAGTCCTGGACATCCGCAAATCCGCACTCGATCATTGAGCAAGTCTGCTTCCCGTGCGGCGGCCTCTCGTGCTGTTTATCCTGTGCATCCTGTGCATCCATGTTCAATAATCCGGAATTCTGAATTAACCTGACAGAGTCTTTGTTCCCGATAGGCCAGGACGATTTGTTGTTTCACCCTCGTTTGATCGGCCCCGGGGTAGGGTAGCTGGGCCAGGCCCGCGGGCAAACGGGAGTTTCCCAAGTGGATAGTAATTGGATCCACACGTGAAGCATCTTTAGTCGGTCTCGGCGCCATCGTCCAATAAGTGCAACCAAGTCATCAGGCACTTGCCTGTTCCCGAAACCCTCCGCTGACCACTCTCCACTCTTCACTCTCCACTCTCCACTCTCCACTCTTCACTATCAGGAGCGACGCTTCAAACGGGGACGGTCGTCATCTTCCGGTTGTGGTTCGTCCTCTACCCCGACCTCCCCGGGAGTACGGCGCTTCAAGCGGGGCCGCTTTCCTGTCTCTTCCGGTGAGGGTCTCCTGGCATTATCCATGGCGATGAGCCTGGCCTTGATTCTGTCAAACTCCGTGGTGCTGATGACGTACTGGTCGCGTTCCGGGAGAATCTTTTCAATGTGTGCCTGAGTCTTCTTGATGCGCTTGTGAGTGGGAGGATGGGTCGAGAAGGCTGTGGCCAACTTGCCGCGCTTTTTCTTCTTCTGGGACTGCAGTTTCTCAAAAAAGGAAACAAATCCATTGGGATCGTAGCCGGTCTTGTACATGTACTGGAGACCCAGGTAGTCCGCCTCGGTTTCCGCCTTGCGGCTGAACCGCAGGAATTGCATGGGAATCAGGAAGCTGGATGCATTGTAGATCGCCGATGCAATCCCTCCGCTGAGAAAGATCAGGGGGACCATGGCATAGTTGGCGATGGTGGCTTTGGTTTGCTGCTCGGTGGCGTGGCGGGCGGTCACGTGCGCAATCTCATGGGCCATCACGCCCGCAATTTCAGATTCATCGTCGGCTGCGGTGATCAGTCCGCTGTTGACGTAAAGGAAGCCTCCGGGCAGAGCCATGGCATTGATCTTTTCCGAATCGATCACCTTAATGGTAAAGGGCACCTTGGCGTCGGAATTGCGCACCAGGTTCTGGGCGACCCGGTTCACATACTCCGTGACTTCAGGATCTTCAATCAGCTTGACTTGACGTTCGATCTGCTGGGAAAGCTGCCGGCCAAGGGCAATCTCCTTCTGGATCGAAATGAGATTCCAGTTCCCCTTGTTGACGTTTCGATTCCCGATCTCGTCCAGGTCGGAGTTCTTGGGGGCCTTGGCAAACGACGGCACACCGCTGACCAGGCTCAATGTCAAACAGGGTGCGAGCACGTATCTTTGGAGAAACTGCATGACGCCCTCCTTCTCAGGTTTCACGTCCCGTAGATTTTTTCCTCACAGGAACAGATGCCGACCGAGGCGCAAACGAAGTAAGGAATTGGTCAACGTTTCGTAAAGATTCGTCAAGCCTGGAGGCACACTACCAGAGATAGCCCCATAGACAAGATCACCGAGATCGTCATTGCTCTATTGGTTCCCATCTCTTCCTCCCTTTGTCAATTCCACTCAAAGTTGTTGCCGAATGTTCGCGGTCGACCTTCTCCAGCCCGAGTTCGGCCTGTCTGTTGCCTCAGCGGCAATAAGGGTGGGTCCGGCCTGAGAACCGAACCCACCCCATCGCTACCAGTACGACCGACCCCACTGTGGAGATGTCCAGGGATTAGTCTCCGCCGGGACCGTCGCCGGAACGCTCGCGTCTCCGTTGCCCGCGCTTTTCCCAGCCGGCTTTCCGCTTTTCTTGAAACGAACTCCATTTCTGCTGCTGCTCGGGTGTCAGGACATTTCTAAGATCCAACCGCGACTTGGCACCGATGGCCACCAACTGGCCCTGGAGCTTCCCATGCTCGCCGGCCAGAGCGTCGATCTTGGCCGTCTCCCCTGCCTTGACGGCTGTACCCAGAGCCTTGCGGTTGGCCCGCAGTTGCTTGCGGATAGGCTGGGATTGATCCCGGGCAGCCTTGCGGATCTTTTTGATGTCGGCCTGTTGGGATTCGGTCAATTCCAGGAACTCGGCCACCATGGCACCCCGCATCCCTATCATACCCTTGCCTCCGGGACCTCGCCCCCGGCCGCCTCCACCTCTGAAGCCTGCGAACTGGCCGAAAGCGGATTCCACCAGGAGAATCGATGCCAGAGCAAAGACCGAGACCGCCACGCCTTTCACCAGAATCCTTCCCGTTTGCGTTTTGTTTGAAACTTGGAACATTTGAGTTTCCTCCTTTTCTGGAATTTTCAAGAGCCTCCACAACAACCTTGCTGCTCGCCTGACTCTTACCCCTATATACGTCGCTCCCGGTGAAGGGGGTGTAAAGAGTGCGTCAGAGTTCTGTAGAGTTTTGTCAATGGGTCCGGCCCCGTCGGCCAGGGCCATTTCATGCTGAGTTCTAAGTGACGCAGGTACAAGGTTAGAAAAAAGGGCTGGCTTTTTCGAGGAGAGTTCTGTATATGTAGAGGCATGGCGAAAGAGTGTGGAGAGTTCCGACCGGTGGTGAAAGAAGTAAAGGTACGGTTGGCGTGGCCGAAGGAGCGGCGGCGCTGGGACGCACTGATGGAGGAGCATCATTATCTGGGGTTCAAGCAATTCGCAGGGCGGGGACTGCGCTACGTAGCGGAGTGGGACGGCCGGTGGGTGGCGCTGGTGGGCTGGCAGGGGGGAGCCTTCAAGTGCGGTCCGCGGGACCGGTGGCTGGGTTGGCACAAGGGGGTGCAGTTTCGCCGGCTGCACTTAATCGGAAACAACACGCGTTTTCTGATTCTGCCGGAGGGGCAGGGAGTCAAGAACCTGGGCTCGCACGTATTGGGCCGCAATCTACGGCGGCTGAGCGAGGACTGGGAGCAGACCTGGGGGCACCGGTTGGAGCTGGCCGAGACCTTCGTGGATCCGAAGCGGTACCAAGGGACGGTGTACCTGGCCTCGAACTGGAAGCGGGTGGGACGGACGCGGGGGTATGGGCGCTCGAACGGGAGCTGGACCGAGCGGCACGGGGAGCGGAAGGAAATGCTGCTGTATCCGTTGCGGGAGGATGCGCGAGAGCGGTTGCGGGATCCGGAGGACCGGCGGGAGTGGAGCTGCCGGGGGGTGGCAGTGGACTACGGGAAGGGGGAGTTGCAGTCGTTGCGGAGGCAGTTGGAAGGGGTAGAGGACTTCCGGCGGGCGCAGGGGCGCAAGCACCGGATGGCGGCGGTGGTGTCGATCTGCGTGCTGGCGCGGCTGGCCGGGAAGGTGGGACCGACGGAGACGGCACGGTTTGCGAAGTCATTGACGCAAGAAGAGTTGCGGGTACTGGGCACTTGGTTCGACCCCAAGGCGAACTGCTGGGTTCCGCCATCGCTGGCGACCATCCACCGGGTCCTGGCACACACGGGCCCGGATTCTCTGGCGCGGCAGGTGCAGCGCTGGACGGCTCCACGCTGCCGGGAGGGGACGGCCTTTGCCGGGGACGGCAAGCGGATTTGCGGGGCGAACCGTCACGCGAAGGGGAAGCGGCGCTGGGAGACGGTGACGCTGGTGGAACACGGTTCGGGGCTTCCGGTAGCGAGCCACAGTTTCGGCGAGGAGGGCGGGGAGGTTGCCGCGGTGCGGGCGCTGCTGGAGGAGGTCGACCTGCGCGGGCGCACGGTCACCCTCGACGCCCTGCACACCTGCCGCGACACCGAGCGGGCCCTGGTCGAGCAGCATGGAGCCCACTACCTGCTGACGGTGAAGAACAACTGCCCGGAGACCTGCCGGATGCTGGAGACGGTGGACTGGGAGAGTCGCTCACGGCCTCAGGCGACCCAAGGCCCGGAGAAGGGGCACGGACGAATCGAGACGCGCAGGATCGACACCTTCTGTCCGCCGCCGGGCCTGTTGCCCTTCTCCCATGCGAAACAAGTCTTCCGAGTGACCCGGAAACGCTACCTCATCAAGGAGGGCGTCGAGACCGTCAGCTTCGCCTACGGCATCACCTCGGCAGGCCCGCAGCAGGCCGACGCCGCCCAGTTGCTGGAGTGGAACCGCGGCCACTGGAGCATCGAGAACCGCAACCACTACCGCCGCGACACGGTTTACGGAGAAGACCAGAGCCGGATTCATACCCATCATGGGCCGGCCAACAACGCCACCATCTCCAACGCCGCGCTGGCGATCGTCCTCCACGCCGGATTCGCCAACGTGCCGGAATCGATCGACCACTATCAGCAGCACCGGGAGGCCGCGCTGGCGACGATCCTCGCCGACTGAGCCCGGCGAGAGGGACCGAGCCGGGCCGGCAGGCCCGATGCCCGCGCTCCACTGGGCCTGCAAGGCCCGGACTTGGGTCCAGGCACCTCCAAACCACTCCAATCAGCCTGTCATCCCCCCGAAACTCTACCAGTCTCACCCATTCTTGGCCCAATACGGTCTCATAAGGGAGTCGACGTTAGAAGAACAGCATGAAAGGACCCTGCCCCGTCGGACGCTTCTTTACGAATCGTGAGGAGACCCATTCTCCGGAGTGTTGCGAGCCCGGCAACTCACCAGCACGTTCCGGCCATGGCCGGATTTCTTCCCCGGTCTTGACTTCAAAAGGATCCTCTATTGGAAAGTTGGCTTCTCCATGGGAATCACCGCCATCCGGCAGACGGAAACCCATGTCTGAAACCCTGCCCTTGAGGTGAACGTTGTTATTTAAGTGATCCTTATTCTTGAGAGTTGAACTCCACCAATCCAAAACAATACCCTTAACTGTTCCGGGACAACCCGGACGGCACCGCTTCACACATCGAGGTTCCTATGGATCGTTTGCTGGTCGTCGATGACGACACCGAGCTGTGTTCGCTGGTCACCAGGTATCTGGAGCTGGAGGGTTTCCAGGTGGACACCGTCAATAACGGGCAAGAAGGGATTGAACGCGCCCTTTCGGGCGAGTATTCCTTGGTGGTGCTGGACGTGATGTTGCCGGGGGTCAACGGTTTTGACGCATTGCGACGAATCCGAACTGAATCGCGAGTTCCCGTGTTAATGCTGTCGGCGAGAGCCGAGGACGTGGAGAGAATCGTGGGACTTGAGATCGGCGCCGACGACTACCTGGCCAAACCCTTTAATCCGCACGAATTGGTTGCGCGGATACGGGCCATTCTCCGTCGGTCCCAGCCGAACAGAGAGCTTGACGCCGAAAACGTTCATCATCCGCCCCTGAAGGTGGGAGATATCGAGCTGGACAGGAATGCCTGGAAAGTCATGCGGGCCGGCCAGCCTGTGGAGCTGACCACACTGGAGTTCAACCTCTTGGAAATGCTGCTGCGGTCAGCCGGCCAGGTGTTGCCTCGCGAGGTACTCGTTAAAACTTTGCTGGGACGTGAATTCGACCCCTTTGACCGCAGCATCGACATGCACGTGAGCAACCTGCGTAAGAAACTGGGCCGCCAGGTGAGTGGCGTCGAACGGATCAGGTCGGTGCGGGGAGTGGGCTATGCTTATCCCAATTCGGACAGTCCCGTGGAAGAAGGGCTGTCTTCCGTTTCCCGGACTCAAGAGAAGCCTGCCCGATGAGGAGGTCGGGAATCGGTTGTGGGCACTGATTCAGGAGCGAGGGCAGTCCACCCTGCCATGGTCTGTCAAGAACCTCAACTGTCCCTTTGCTTCCATTGAGAACACTAAAGGAAACCCGACCCTTTATCTTCCGGACGCCCGGAACGGATTGAAACCAGTGGGTTACACTACTTGGGTGACGCCAGCAGCACCTGCAGTCCTGACCGATAGCTGAAACCATGCACAGTCTTGTATTGAAAATTTTCATCTGGTTCTGGGCAGCGATGGCTCTGGTCGGCCTGGCCCTTTATTTTACGACCCAGGCGACCATGTCTGAGCGGGCCGACCGCCGCATGCGCCAGTGGATTGAGATGGGCATGTCCCTGACTGCACAAAACCTGGCCTACCTTCACGAGAAAGAGGGGCCCACGGCCCTGGCCCGATCCGTCAATCGACTCAATCGGCGACGTCCACTCAAATTATCCTTCCTCAATGAGCAGGGCGATATTCTGGCCGGCCCCGAGCTTCCGCCCGAGGCGAAGACCCTGGCGATGCGTGCGATCCGGAGTGGCGAGCGCCAGATGGAATCCTCCGATGAAGGTCGGCGTTTGGTGGCGCAGGCGGTGATCTCAACCCAGGGACGACCGTACGTCCTGGTGGGTGAAGCCATGAGCGCTTCGCCAAGATTTCCTCGCGGACGGCGCCCAACGCCGCCTTTCCTGTTCAGGACCCTGGGCATTCGGGATGCCGATCCCTGGACCCAGGTGTTTGGCCTGCTGGCAATGTTCCTCACGGCCGGGATCGTCTGCTATGGCCTGGCACGTTATCTCACCGCCCCGCTGGTGAAGCTTCGCGCCGCGACGCAGAAGTTGACGGAAGGAGACTTGACGGCTCGGGTCGGACAACCCAGAGGAGGCCGCCGCGACGAAATCACTGACCTCGGCCACGATTTCGACCAAATGGCCGAACGCATCCAAAGCATGATCGCCGCTCAGCGCCGACTGCTGAGTGACATTTCCCATGAACTGCGCACCCCGCTGTCCCGCCTCAATGTGGCTCTGGCACTGATTCGCCGACGGGCAGGCGGCGGAAGCAGCGACGAACTGGACCGCATCGAGCTGGAATCGGAGCGCATCAACAAACTGATCAGCCATTTGCTGACGTTCACGCGCATGGAAAGTGGTACTGTGGAGATTACCCGAGAGGAGGTCGATCTGGCCCGAATGCTCTCGGAGGTGGCTGCCGATGCCCGTTTCGAGTCCGGCGACTCGAATAGGACGGTCCACATCATCTCGAGCGAACCCTGCGTCACCGTCGGAAACCCGGAACTGCTGCGAAGCGCCATCGAGAATGTCGTCCGCAACGCCGTTTACTACACGGCGGATGACACAAGAGTCGAAATCGAGCTGAAGCTGGCAGGGAAAAACCGGGACTGCGCCATTATCAGAGTTCGTGACCATGGGGAAGGGGTCCGTGAATCGGAGCTCACCGATATCTTTCGACCTTTCTACAGGGTGGCTGCGGCCCGAGAACGACAGAGCGGTGGAACCGGACTGGGACTACCCATTACACAGCGGGCGGTGCAGCTGCACAACGGTTCGGTAGCTGCTTCCAACGCCCCCGGAGGAGGGCTGTGCATGGAGATACGACTGCCTGTCCACCCGGGAAGCACAGACCCAACCGAGTCACTGTAACTGTGAAAGATGTTTCACTGAGCGGACTCGCCGGCAGTTGTACCTCCTTGACAGATCGATTGCTGAAAGGATATCTGTGAGGGCCTCAGGCAGCTCCACGGCCACCGAAAATGACTGCAGGTTGATTGGCCGACCAACCGGGAATCGCATCCGGGTTCCCTTCGGGAATAGTGGGGAACCTCCCATCGCCAACCGGGATCGAAGGGGCAACCCGGTAATCCCTTTAAGCAGAGTTGCCTTGAGATTGCGCCGTCTGATTCAAAACCGAATCGACATTGGCGTCCCCCTCCACCGCTTTGCAGACTGATTCGAATCCGATGGACGACATTCTCCTGATCCAGCGGGAAAAGGACATCGCAACGGTTATTCTCAACCGTCCGGAAAAGCTGAACGCACTCAGCCGGGCTTTGTGGCTGCGAGTGGGACAGGTAATGCGGGATCTTTCCTCGGATGAGACCCTACGCTGCATTGTGGTGCGCGGGGCCGGTCAGAAGGCCTTCTCGCCGGGCGCCGATATCTCCGAATTTTCGGCACACCGCTCCGATCGCCAGCAGGCGCGGGCCTATGGAGCCCTGATCCAGGAGGCGATGCAAGCCATCAGGGACTGTCAACACCCGGTCATCGCCATGATCCTGGGCGTCTGCGTTGGCGGCGGTTTGGAGCTGGCGTCCATGTGCGACCTCAGGATCTGTGGAGAATCCAGCCGCTTTGGAGTTCCTATCAATCGAATCGCCATCACCATGGCCTACCCCGAGATTCGGGCGCTGATCGATCTGGTGGGGCGGGCAACGGCGCTGGAAATTCTTCTGGAGGGACGGGTCTTCGGAGCCCTGGAGGCAAAGGTCAAGGGCCTGGTCACCCGCGTCGTTCCCGACAGCGAGGTTGAAAAGGAAACCTACGCCGCCGCCCGCCGCATCGCGGATGGGGCCCCCTTGGCCAACCGCCTGCACAAGAAGTTTGCCTACCGCCTATTGGATCCCGAGCCCCTGACCCAGGCTGAAGTGGACCAGGGTTTCGAAATTGTCGGCACCGAGGACCACCGGGAGGGATACCGGGCTTTCCTCACCAAGACCAAGCCGCGATTCAAGGCCCGCTGACCATGAACCCACAGCCAACCTCCGATCGTACCGGTCCGCTGCTCGGCATGAAAGTCCTGGAAGCCAGCCACGTCATGGCCGGGCCCACTTGTGGGCTGATGCTGGCTGATCTGGGAGCAGACGTCGTCAAAGTGGAACGCCTCCCTGGAGGCGACGACACCCGGCGAGCCGTTCCACCCGAGATCCAGGGAGAATCGGCTGCTTTCATGATGATGAACCGCAACAAGCGCGGCATTGGACTCAATTTGAAATCCGAGAAAGGACGGGAGGTCTTCCTGCGCCTGGCCGGGAACAGCGACGTCGTCATTGAAAATTTCCGCAAGGGCGCCATGGATGCGCTGGGTCTGGGCTACGACCGGTTGAAATCGGACCACCCCGGACTCATCTACTGCTCCCTGTCGGGCTTCGGACAGACGGGTCCCTATGCCGACCGGGGGGGATTTGATCTGATTGCCCAGGGAATGAGCGGATTGATGAGCATTACCGGCGAAGGACCCGGCAGGGCGCCGGTTAAGGTGGGCGCCCCCATGACGGATATCACCGCAGGCATTCTGGCGGCTCTGGGAATCGTTGCGGCCTATGCTCACCGGCAGCGTACCGGAGAGGGACAACTGGTGGACACCTCTCTGCTGGAAGCCGGCATCGTTCACACCTACTGGCAGTCGGCAATTTATCTGGCAACGGGCGTCTCCCCAATGGCAATGGGGTCGGCCCACCCCCTGATGGCTCCCTACCAATCCTTTGAAACCCGGGATGGCTGGGTCAATATCGGCGCCGCCAACCAGGCCAATTGGGAACGGTTGCTTGAGGTTCTCGGAGCTTCCGAACTGGGACGCGATCGGCGATTCGCCGACAACGCGGGACGCATGAAAAATCTGGCCGAGCTAGTCGAGCAGTTGACGCCCTACTTTCGAGCTCAAACCACCGCCTTCTGGCTGGAAAAACTCCAAGCGGCAGGGATTCCGGCCGGACCGGTGCTCTCTATCGCGGCCATGCATGCCGATCCTCAAGTGAAAGCACGTCAAATGGTGATCGAGGTACCGCACAGCCGCCTGGGCAGGGTAAAAACCTTGGGGGCGCCGGTCAAATTTTCCGCGACGCCAACCTCCTTGACCCGAGGAGCACCCCTCCTGGGGGAGCACACGCGGGAGGTGCTGCGCGAACATGGTTACAGCGACAGGGAAGCCGAAAACCTCGAAGCCGAAGGCGCCATTTTGAGCGCCCGGACCCAACCAGGCCGAACCCAATGAGTCACCCCATCGCGGTCATGTTGCATGCCCGGTGTGCGACACAGCGGTGACCCCTCCCAGCCGGGAAAACAGCTCTTCGTCCTTCCTCGCATACCGACTTCAGCCATTGGACGTATGCGAGCCAATTGGAAAGTGAGGCCAATCACGCCCATGGTCAAACGCAAATTCGGCTGGACCAACGTTGAGGTTCCGATTGTCGGTCAGGGAACCTGGATGATCGAAGGCAGTCAAGCTCAGGAGCAGCGGGCGGTATCGGCTCTGAGACTGGGGCTTGACCTGGGACTGACTCATATCGATACCGCCGAGATGTATGGCAACGGCCGGGCCGAAGAGTTGACAGCAGAAGCAATCGGCCACAGGAGGAGCGATGTCTTCCTGGTAAGCAAGGTGCTCCCCTCCAATGCTTCCTACGATGGAACCCTGCGGGCTTGCGAGCGTAGTCTGAAGCGACTTCGAACGGACATTCTGGATCTTTATCTGCTGCACTGGAGCGGCCACCACCCGATCCGGGAGACAATGCGAGCCATGGAAACCCTGGTCCAGAGGCGTTTCATCCGATTCATCGGGGTCAGCAACCTGGATTTGGATGAATTGAAAGAGGCCCAGCGAGCGCTTCGCCATGAACGGCTGGCCTGCAATCAGGTTCTCTACCACCTCGGGGACCGGGGCATCGAGTACCGTCTTCTCCCCTATTGCGCCGAGCAGCAAATCGCCCTGGTGGCTTACAGTCCCTTCGGTCACTCACGCTTTCCCTCGCCGGCCAGCAGAGGCGGAGGCGTTTTGGCCACCCTTGCCCGGAACCACGGACGAACGGTCAGGCAGGTGGTCTTGAATTTTCTCACCCGCCACGCGGGAGTGTTCACCATTCCGAAAGCAAGCCAGAAGGAGCATGTGCGGGAAAACAGCCAGTCCTTGGGGTGGGCACTCTCCAGCGTGGACCTGGAAGCCATCGACGAAGCCTTTCCCTCGCCGGACCATGAGGTGCCGCTCGGCATGCTCTGACCCGCCTGAATGGCAGAACCGCCCCATCTCAGCCGAGCACTTCCCTGAAAGCGGACATCGATTCGGACAACATCTTGCGCTTCAGATTGACATCCACACCCACAAAGAAGAGGCGCACCCCCAGCGCTCGATAATGCAAAGCCTGTTGGGGATGTCCCCCACCCATCGCCAGAATTTTGCCGCTCCGGCGGCCTGCCGCCAGCACCCGTTCGATTTTGGGAGCCAGGGCCCGTTTGGCCTCCGGACCGAAAAGACCCAGGCTGACCGACCAATCCATTTCTCCTACAGTCAGCATGTCAATCCCTTCAACCTGGAGAATGTCATCCAGGGCCTGGTAGCCTTCATCGCTCTCGATCATCACCATCAGGGATGTCCCCTGGTTGGCCTCACTGAGCGCGCGCCGGGGATCGGCTCCAAGAGTGAAACCCGTCCCGGCCGAGGAGGTCGATACGCCCCGCTCCCCCAGAGGGGGAAACTTGCCCAACTTCACCAGCCGGGCGGCCTGGGCGGCGCTCCGGACATCGGGCAAGGTCAGGATTTCCATGCCCCCGTCCAGAAGACGCTGCACCTGCGTCCGTGTCAACTCGGGAATGCGGGCCATTGGAACCATTCCCAGGTGAGCAATGGTCCGGCCCAGCCTGAGCACCTCCGCCGTCGATTGCGGACCGTGCTCCAGGTCGAGGAAGACCACCGAGTAGCCAATCTGGGCCATCAGTTCCAGGTCGATCATTGTGGTATCCCGGCAGATGACCCCGTATAGAACTTCCTCTGTTTTCAACAACTCCCGCAAGCGGCCGCTCATCGTTTCCTTCCTTTCATATAGATTGCCCCTTCAAGGGACTGCCTCCGGAGATGCGGGCTGGACACAACAGCCCGAAGTGATCCTTGCAATCCCACCGGGGGGTAGCGTAAAGTCCAACCCGCCGCGGTTCTCATGAAGGAATCCGACCGCGCAGATCGACTGGACCCAAAAACCGGAGAAATAGCACGCGAGGAGCGGGTCGACCGCTCAGGTCAGCACCGAAAGGAGCCAGCATGTTTCAACTCTCCGTCTGCGAAGGCACTGTCTTTCCGAATCTTCCCTTCCAGCAGCGGGTCCGTGAAATCGCGGCTGCGGGCTTCTCGATAGAACTCTGGGGCTGGGAAGATCAGGCGCTGGATGCCATCGCGGCCGATCCAAAGATTCAAATCGCTTCCATGCCCGGCTGGGGGCCAGGCAGCATGGTTCACCCCGATGGGGTGGACACCTTTCTGGAGGGCGCCAAGAAAAACCTGTCCGTAGCTCATAGAATCGGATGCAAGAACCTGGCTGTCGCTTCCGGCGAGATCAACCGAAAGGGTCAGGTGGTGCATGCCATTGCCGAGCATCCCGCAGACCGTTGGATTACTGCCTACCGATGCCTGTGCGAGCTGGCGGAAATAGCCGAAAAGGAGGATGTTTTCTATAACTTCGAAGTGCTCAATACCAAGGTCGACCACGCCGGCTACCCATTCCCCCATTTGGAAGACGGGGCTCGACTGATCCGGCAGGTCGACAGCCCGCGTATGCGACTTCTCGTCGATGTTTACCACGTTCAGGTGGAGGAAGGCAACGTCATCCAGGCGATTCGAGACTATCGGAAACTCATCGGACACGTGCATGTGGCGGATGTCCCCGGGCGCCACGAGCCGGGTACGGGTGAGATTCATTATCCCCGGGTGGTTGCCGCCCTTCGAGAGATCGCCTATAGCGGCACGGTGGGACTGGAAGCCTTTCCGGAGGGCGACAGCCATAAGGCTCTGGAGCGCTTTCGCCAAATATTTTCAGAGTCCGCCTCCTGAAACCCCTGCCCGACTCCGACCGCAATTCCGAATAGAAAAAAGAAATCCACGAAGGGCCACTAAGGACGACGAAGGGCCACTAAGGGGTTGGAGAAAGCTCAAGAGGGACCCGCCAAAGGTCGGGAAGGGAGAAGAGATTTCCACCAAGGGCGCTAAAGGATCTGTTAAGGGGGCAAGAGATGAATCCGGGAAGGGATTCCAAGGGATTGGAAAAGACTCGAAAGGGGTCCGTGAAGGGCCACGAAGGACAATGAGGTTTTCCACAAACACGCACCCGATCATCGAGCGAGTCCGCTTCCTGGCCGCAGCCTCTCGTCCTGTCTATCCTGTGTATCCATGTTCAATAGGAAGAAAACCGGTTTAACGGGACATGGCCCCTGCTCCCGATAGGTCGTAAGGATTCGTTGTTTCACTCTCGAATGGTCCGCCCCGTCGTGGTCTCCAGATCTCAACTTGCCCGATAGCCTGAAGGCTCCAGCACTACCAGGGTTGGCCTGCGGGTGGAAAAACGGGGGGGTGGCAGAGGCACGGTATGGTGACGCACATGGACCACTGGGTCTCGCGGACGCCTTTTCAGAAAGACTTCCACCGGCGTCATGCCCCCGTCAATGGGAGGGAGATAGTAATGCATGGGGAGCACCCACTTGGGCTGGAGGATTTCGATCATCGGCTCCAACTCGTCGAGAGTGAGGGTGAGCTTCTCACCGACGATGGCCAATAAGACATCGCAGCGCCCGGCAAACGGAGTCAACTGGTCAACACTCAGCCCATACCCCAGATCTCCCATGTGGAGGATCCACAGGTCCTCGGCCCTAAAGGCATACAATGCATTGTCATCGGCGCCTTCAGGATGGTCCGGGGCCTCGGCAGCCTTGACCGTCACAATGGGCTCCCCATTCATCTCCGCCCGACCGCGGCCCTCGGCCAGGTCCAGGGCGTTGATCACCGGAGGATTCCCTTCGACCACTTGAATGCAGGCGTGTCCTCTGTCGGTGAGAGAACTGACTATTACCTGGTCAGCCTGCAGGAACGGGACATCCGGACCTCCCAGCCCTACGGCGGAAGGGGTATAGGGATCCATCACCAGCACAGGCCGATCATCCTGCCACAGTCTGAAACAGGCCAGTCCCACCCACTCGATCGCCAGCGACATCCTCAGTCCTCCTTCCACAGGCTGCCGGCATCGCTCATTCCGGCAAGTTCCCACCACTTCGGGCCCGGTTCCTTTTCGAACACGATGGGCTTGAGGAAGTCGATAGATTTTTTCAGGCCTTCCTCGACATTGAGGTATTCGCACTCCATCTCGATCGACAGGACGTGGTCGTAGCCCACAAACTGCAGGGCGGTCACGAATTCCTTCCAGGCAGACTCGCCGTGACCCCAACCCGGAATGGTGAAGTTCCAGGGGCGTTGCTCGGGGTTTTCTACCGAGGCCGAGTCGTTGAAGCCCCTCAGTCGGAGATTGTGCGCCTGAATGTGCGTATCTTTGGCATGCACGTGCTGGACCAGGTCTCCAAGATAGCGGACCGCTTCGCAGGGGTCGATGCTCTGAAACCACATATGGGAAATATCGAAGTTGCAGGCCACCACCGGTCCGACTTCCTGGTGGAGTCTTTTGAGGGTCACCGGGTTATGAATCAGATCACCGCCATGCATTTCAAAGCAGAGGGTCACCCCGTGATCGCTGGCAATCTTTCCATGCTCCCGCCAATAAGGAATCAATCGTTTCTCCCATTGCCACTCCACCGTGTCCCGCAGAAAGGGGAGATCGGCAAAGGTGACCCAAACCGGGGTTCGATCGCCTTCCGCACCCTCGGGTAGCCCTGACAGCAGGGTCATCCGGCGGATACCCGCCCATTCCATGAGCTGGCAGGTCTGCCGGAACTGCCGGGAATACTCTTGAGCAATCGCCTTGTCCGGCATCAGCGGCGCTCCGTGTCCGATAAGCGCACTGATTTCAAGTTGGTTGCGTTCAAAGGCCTCAAGCCAGCGGGGGATCTCATCCCTATGGGCCACCAACCATTCTCGATCGCAGTATTTCTTGTTGCTGGCCAGACCGCAGGCGCCGACCTCGATGGCCCCCAATCCAAGGTCGTGGGCATGGCGCAATCCGGCCTCGAACTCAAACTGCATCAAATTGGATGAAATGACCCCAAGCTTCATAGTGTTTTCTCCACCCTAGGGAATTGGTTTGCGAACCTCACGGCTCCCCTCGGTCTCAAGGGGACGCGCCGCACGATCCACAAACCGAAGCAGTCTGGCCAACACGAAACAGAGAGCCAGAAACAAGGCCAGCATCAGGTAGCCCCGAAACTGATCGTAGTCCCAAAGCGCCTTGAGGCCGAAACTGGAGAGGGCTATGCCGGAGGTAATGTTGAGGGCCACCAGCCAGCCTCCCATTCGCAATGGAAGAGGCAGAAAACGCTGGTCCACCCACAAATTGGCCAGAGCATAGAACCCGCAAGAGAGGACACCCGTGTAGATGCCCGCCGGCGTCACGATATCCAACAGGCGGACCTCGGGATAGAACCGGCTCCACCAGAGAATCCCTACACCGCCTCCCAGGGCCCACACGATCCAGCCGGTTCTCAGTCCCCGCAGGGGCAGTCTGTTCCGGAAGCGTGGCATGGACTTCAAATATTCGAAAAGAACTCGATAGGTGAGTTCCGGCCCGCCATACAGGATTCCGAAGAAAGCCAGGAAAACAGCCAGATGGTAGAGGGGCAGCAGCCAGGGATGAAGCGTGGTCAGGAAGGCCGCCTGGTAGGTCAACATGCGGAGGCCTTCCGGTACCTGCTGGTCCGGCCGCAATATGATTACCCCGAGAATGGCAAAACAGGCGCCAATGAAAACGACCATGAAAAAGCTGGCGCTGGTATCGACCAGAGCCGCCCTGAGCCAGAGCCGAGCCGGATGATCCTTTTGTGCCGCTATGCCTTCGAGCTGCTCGGGCGTCGCCGTCTTGAGGTGACTCCAACCCCACTTCTTCTCCCGCAAGAAAGAAAGATATCCCAGATAGTCGTAACTCTGCCCTCCGATGGCAGAGGAATAAACCACTACCTCCACCCAAACCGAGCGATCTTTCATCTGAGGCATCAATGAGTACAACCAATCGGGGTAGCTGAGAGTTTGTGGGAAGAACCCTTGAAGCACCTGCCACCACGGAGGAGCCACGTAGAACACGGCGATGACGATACAAAACACCATCAGCCCCAGAATGATCGTTTGGGCCTTTTCCAGAAATTCATAACCGCCGAGCGACAAGAGGGCCATGGCCCCCAAAACCGAGAGAGTTGCCCAGATGTACTGGTCCCCGACACCGGTGATGGCAGCGCAGATTTGCCCTGTCAGTCCACTCAGAAATGAAAACCACAGCGGCGTGGCCAAGCCAACGATCACGATCAGAAAAAGAGGAAACCAGCCGCTGGGTCCGGGGATCTTTCGCCATCGCTCCAAGGGGTGCCCCCCACTGAGAATCATGTGGCGAATGCTGGTGTAGACGAAGATCCATTTCAGGAGAGCCACGAACAGAATGACCCACAGAATCTTGAACCCGAAAATGGCCCCCCCGCGCGACGGAAACAGAATCTCTCCACTGCCGACGGTCACTGAAGCCAGGATGGCCCCGGGCCCGAAGAATCGGATCCACTGCAGGGGATTGGTTGAAATCAGAGCCCGGGGGGGTGTCGGAAGCTGCGGTTCAGTTGGATTCATTGGAATTGCGGGTTAACGCTCAGGGCCCCATTCGAACTTTCGCCAGGTAGATGCTGGTCTTGCCTTCGTGTGAGGAATAGTAGCTGATCCACAGCAGATCATCGTGCCACACCATACCCGGATAGCTGGTGTCCCCACCACCACTGGGCAAGGTCAACACCGGTTCGAAGCTTTCCGGGGTCATCCTCGACAGGACTGTCTTGCCATTCAGCCGGCTTCCGGCCCACAAGCTTCCGTCCGGAATTCGAATAAAATTGGGCCCACCGATGTTGTGCTCTATCTTGCGGAACTGCCATTTCTTGTAGGGCGGTCGGCTCCTGCCCAGATAGTGCGGCCGAATCAAGGCGATCATCTCACCGTCCGGCATGACTCGCAGGGTGGTCTCACTGACTCCCTTGATCTTGAATTCAGTCAACCAATGCCAATTCAGGCCGTCGCGAGTCCAGTACAAAAAGCCGCGCCGCGGATTGGGCGTTTCACCCATTTTGGAAAGGCTGTAGGCTATGCCCTCGTGCCAGGTAGCCCTCCACAACCAATGGTCCTCAGCCAGCAGTCTGCGAGTCGGCGTCCACTGGTGGCCGTCCCCGGAAAAGGCCACCCGCGGTGCCCGTGTCACATAGCCCCATTGCTCCTCTTTGCGGGGATCATCGATACACCCGCCGGCCAGCAGCATCAAGCGGCCGTCCTCCATGACCGAAAGCTTGGGATCGCGCAGGTCCACACCTTTTTCGCTCAACAGGCCCGCCGATTCCCAACGCTCGCCATCCCTGGAAACAATGACCCGGACCTGACCGGGCTTGCCGGACTTCCCTTCGGGCATCACCTCCCGGGTTGGCCGGTTTCCATGGTAGTCGGCCTCACGGAAGGTGCAAAACCATCGATCGCGGAAACGGACCAGGTCGGTGAAGGCGTTGTGGGGTGCCCGATCCCAAATTTTTGTCACTGAGACGACTTCGGGTTCAGCTCCTGCCAAAGGCAGGCAGGATCCTGCCAAAAGTCCAACCACCGACAGCAGCCTTAGTGTGGATTCCATCATCTTCCCCCGTTGTATGGTAATCGCAGACCCGCTCTCCACGGCGGCGCCCCCCCTGGGAACAGGATTAATCCAGGGCTTCCTGCCAGAGGCGAAAATGTCTTGGTTGCATTGTAAACCCCCGGGTCTCTGGTTGAAACCCAACACTGGAAAATCCGGGTCAAGATCACTAGGATGTTCCTGGAGCAATGCATCGCCCACGGCGACCCGTCTTTTCTACAGGTACCGGAGACACTCGAAGTGGGCCCGCTTCAGCTTGGTGGTGAACAGAAGACTCGGGCGCACCTCTCACATGGAGCCATGACCAAACTCAGCGTCAACCTGAACAAGTTTGCTCTGCTGAGAAACTCTCGAGGCAAAAACCTGCCCAACCTGGTCGCCATGGCACGGCGCTGCATCAAAACGGGGGTCCACGGTATCACTGTCCATCCACGACCTGACCAGCGCCATACAAAATATCAGGATGTTTACGATCTGGCGGCTGTAACCGCTGAGCACTCGGTCGAGTTCAATATTGAAGGGAATCCGACGCCCTTTTTCCTGGACATCGTCAAGAAGACCCAGCCTACTCAGTGCACGCTGGTCCCCGATGCTCCGCAGCAACTGACCTCTGATCACGGATGGGACCTGCACCAGGATCGAAACCGACTTCAACCCATTATTGCCGAGCTCCAACAAGCCGGAATCCGTGCAAGCATCTTCCTGGATCCTGATGTGAGTCAAGTGGACCAGGTCCCGGCAACTGGTGCGGATCGCATCGAGCTTTACACTGAGGCTTATGCGGACGCTTTCGGAGGCGACTCCCAGGGGGAAGTGCTCCACAAATACCGAAGGGCTGCTCTCCATGCCCAGCAGCTCGGCTTGGGCGTCAATGCAGGACACGACTTGAATCTTGAGAACCTGAGTCTTTTTCTCACCATCCCGGGAATCCTCGAGGTTTCCATCGGTCATGCCATCGCCGTGGATTCCCTCGACTACGGCTTGGAGAATTGCCTCAACAAATATCTCAACATCGTTCAAACCATCTGATCAAGGCTGGCAGCCATTCCCCACTTTCTCACGCTGGTGTCCCATCCCGGCCCCAAAGTCGGCGCCCTCCCATGAGAGGATCGGACACATGGCTGACATCTTTTGTTCACACCCATCCGCACGAAAGCCCCACAGCTCTTGGATCTACACGGTCCAGACTCCCAAAACCCCCTCCCAGTGGGCCATTCCCTGAATCCGATTGTGGAAAACCCAGCTTTTGCGGGGCTTCCGGAGGAATCCTTGCCGACAGGAACCCTGATTTCGGCAAATTTTATTAAAGCGTTTATTTTCAATAACTTATAATAATAGACCTATTTGTGTGCAGCTTGGTCTTTTCCATTGCTAATCAACGAGTTCCAGTCCTCATGCCCTTTTTTTCCACAGGGTTTTCCACAAAAGCTGTGGATTGACTGAACGGCACCTTCCTTACCGGTCAAACGGGTGCTCGATAATCCGAAAACAGCCCGACAAATACCCCGCCATGGGCAGGCCAATAGGGCAAATTCGGGGGTTCCCCGGGGTCGTCGTATCCTTCTCCCCCCGGCAGCCGCGTAGGCGATTAATAGCCGGGGCCCGGAACACACCGCCTTGCCCGAACGACGCTAAACGCGTACGAATCCGGTGAAGATAGAGGTGACCAATACGACAGTGACCGCGACACTTGCCGTTACCTTGGGGAAAGTGCTACCTTGGCGAATCCCGGTTTGGCCATTACCCAAAGGCGATAACCTCCAAGCCCCAGTCACGGAAGTTGGGACAGTGCTGTCGTGACCGAAACACCTGTCAGCCGATTCAGAACCGTGTTGCGTTGGGCTCTGCCCGTTCTATTGGCCGTCGTTCTACTTCCCTCCTGGATACTTTTCTTCTCCGGTGGAGCGTTGGCTGTCCTCGGTTGGGTAGCGCTCATATATTCCGGCCTACTGCTCGCTCCCCTGACGATTCTGGTACTGATCGTCCATGCCATCCGCAAGCGCCGCTTCAGCCGGCCGATGTGGGTCACTCTGGCGCTGGCGCTGGCGACCCTTTGGCCCGGTCTGTGGGGATTCGGCCTGCTTGTGATGCCCTTTCCTTACAATCTCGAACGGTCAGCACCGTCGGCGACCGTTCGCTTGCCATCCAACGAAACGCTTCGTGTGGCGTGGGGTGGCGATCGCTTGGCAACCAACTATCACGCAGCGACACCCGATCAACGCTGGGCCTACGATCTGCTCGTCGAACCGGCAGCGCACGGCTCAGAAAATCTGGAGGACTACGGTTGTTACGGAACACCCGTGGTGGCGCCTGTCTCCGCGCGGGTGCACTACTCCACCAACGGAGCGCCTGACCATACACCGGGCGCAGTCAGCAACGATATGGAAAACCCGACCGGCAATGTGGTCGTGCTCGCTTTGGACACGGGAACCTATCTCGTGATCGCGCACCTGAAGGCAGGTAGCGTCCTCGTGGAGGCAGGTGACCAGGTACGCGAGGGGGATCCTATCGGTGCCTGCGGCAACTCAGGCAACACCAGTGAACCCCACATACATATCCATCATCAACGGCAGGATCCGCAAAATCGCCCTCTCAACTTCTCCGAAGGATTGCCACTCTATTTTCGGGACCACGACGGACCGGCCATGCCGGAGGGTGGTTTCAAGGTCAGTAATGGAAAGGTCACTTTGACCGGAGCAACTGTGAGACACTCCCAGACCGACTGAGCCGGGATCACCGGCCTTGGCGACAACCCTTCCCGCACGAGCCATCTTCCGCTCCAATGGGACTGAGCAACACAGGAGACCTTCAGAATGCCGGCGAAATCGGAACTGTCCGACCCGGGACCCGGCCGATCATCGAAGCGGAAAGGCTTGGTCCGCCAACTACCCGCCAAGAATAGGCAGCCAAGCATCCATCCCAGGCAACTTTAACTGGTAGAGAGTCAAGGCGTGAGAAATTTGGCTGGGAGGCAGGGATTCGAACCCCGATAGGCAGATCCAGAGTCTGCTGTCCTACCGTTAGACGACCTCCCAGAAGGCCACAACTGTCAGGAAGGACTTACGACCAACTCAATCCGGCGGTTGTAACATCTCTGCAAATCGTTGTCAACGCTCGCGAGTACACCCCCACCGGCAACGCCACCCACCCTGGCTCCAGCAGTTGGAGGGCGTTACCCGCCCCCCGGCCCCGCAGCAGATTGAGGACCACCCTTGCTGACTCTTGAAACCGGGATTCTCGGCTGGTTTGGTGCGCCCTATGGGGATTTGGAAAGCCTTGACCATTGAGCCATAATATTTCCAATGCTGGTCGCCAATCTGGAGAGCCTTGCCCGTGGGCACCGGAACACACCAAAACGCGCTGGCCAAATCCATCGAGACCGAAGTCAAAATCGAGCTGGCCGATCTCCCCAGGGTGCATGATCAACTCGTTCAGCTGGGTTTCCGGATCCAAACGCCTCGAGCTTTCGAGGACAACTGGATTTTCGACCTGCCCGACCGGTCCTTGGCTCAACGCCGCCAACTCCTTCGGGTCCGGTCCTTCGCCGGGCGGGCCTGGATCACTCTGAAGACCCCCTCCCGTCGTTCCACCCACTTCAAGGTGCGGAAAGAACTGGAAACGGAACTCGGCGACGCCCTGGTCGGCCAGCGGCTATTGAAGAGCCTCGGTTTCGAACCCAGCTTCCGTTACCAGAAGTTTCGGACTGTCTATGAACACAAACACCCGTCCAAAGGGAAACTGACGGTGACGTTCGACGAAACGCCCATCGGCGACTTTCTTGAAATCGAGGGATCCGCCCGAGACATTCGGGCGCTGTCTGCCAAACTCGGTTACAAACCAGCCGACTTCATCCAGGACAGTTATTGGCAGCTCTTCCAAAAGCGGCGCCCCAAATCCTCCAGGGCTTCCATGATCTTCCGGCGGCGAGGCTAGCCCGCATTTCTCACCGGGGGGCTGGATACAGGATGGGAAAGAGGCTGTCTTCAGCCTCTTGCAGGGCTTTGGGGGGGATTTTCAGGGCACAGGCCGGGCTGGGCCTGGAGAGAGGGCAGGCTACCGCACCTCCCCCCGATAGAATTGAAGGACCTGGCGGATGTACTCGCGGGTTTCGGCAAAGGGTGGAATTCCCTGATAGTTCCTTACGGCCGAAGGGCCCGCATTGTAGGCAGCCAATACCAGCAGGAGGTTCCGGTCAAACTCGGCCATCAGATGCTTAAAATATTTGACCCCTGCTTCGATGTTTTCCTCGGGATCGAAAACGTCCTTGACCCGATAAGCCGAAGCGGTGGTGGGCATGAGCTGCATCAGTCCACTGGCACCCTTGCCGGACACCGCCAGCGGATCGAAATTGGATTCCGCCCGAATGATCGAGCGTACCAGTTTTTCATTCAGACCGTGTCTGCGAGTCACGTGTCGAATGATCCTATCGAGTTCCCTGCGAGAGAGTGGGGTCGGGGGTGCCGGCTTGACCGGCACTGCTTGCACCTCGGAAGGTGGCGGTTCCTGGTGGAGCGGGACAACACGTTCGATCCAATCGGCAGGAACCTCCAGGCGGCCTTGGCCCAAGAGAGTCAGAACGGCCCTGTCCCTTCCCATGTGGTGGCCTGCAATGGTCATATGCCGACCATTTTTGAAGTAGACGAGCTCTGCGGCAGACAGGCAGGCGGCACATCCATACAGCATCAGCGCCACGCCGGCCTTTGGTAGCCAGGAGGATCCCATGGAAGACTCCTGTGACGGAATGAAGCGTCAGCAACTCTCATCCGCTATCCATGTCTACCCTTCGATTCTTGTTTTACATGGATTAAGAGGATGGACAGGATGAACTACCAGGCGATCCTGTTTATCCTGTCTATCCATAATCAGTCTCTTCGTGCCCCTTCGTGGATATCTTTTTCCCCTGGCTTGTCGGTCTGAGGCACGGCCTCGCTAGAGAATAAACCGACGAATGGCCTGGGCGACACCCAGATCGTTATTGGATGCCGTCTCGTAAAATCCCCGACCCTTGAGGGCCGCCACTCCGTTAGCCATCACCACACCCACCCCGGCATACTCCAGCATCTCGAGGTCGCTGTGATTGTCGCCAATGGCCATGATTTCCGCTGATCGAATGCCATGAGACCGCGCCAAGAAGTCCAGGGCAGAGCGCTTGGAACATTCCTTGTTCAACACATCGATGATTCCCAGGTTCTTCTCCCAATAGTAAGTCCTGGCGATTCTGACATGCTTCTCGAAGCCGGACTCCTTGAGCCGCCCTTCGACGGCCTCCATCAAGTCGAGGGGGCCACTGAACATGATCTCGATCAAGTCGCCGTCAATCTCGCTTTGCAGTGACTCCACCTGAACCGTCACCCGTGGAACCTTGTTCAGATAGTGCTGTAACTGTCCGTTCGTCCGGGGTTGCGCACACACCACCAGTTGCCCAGCGGCAGGCCTGTCCTTGTGCAAGACCGTGCAGTGGGTGAAGCTGGAGGTGGCGGACAGTATGGCGGACGCCACCTCGGGGGCCAGAAACCACCGGGCCAGCCGCCGCGACTGAAGGGGGCACACGATCATGGCTCCATTGTTGACGATGAGCGGAGAGGACAACGCCAGGCCTTCAGCGACCCAGACGGCAGCACCGAAGCGACGTCCGGTCGCCAGAAAAACTTCGACTCCACGGTCCTGAGCTTGGCGGATCGCATCCACATTTCCCGGCGGAAGTTGGCTGGAACTATCCAGTATGGTTCCATCAATGTCTGCAGCGATCCACTTAACCCGCATTTCTCACCGGGGGGCGTGACAATGGCGAGCGTGCCCAGCGCCGTCTGTACCCGCAAGACGTCAAAATAGGCCCCATAGAGTGCTGAAGATAAACGGACTTCTATAATGTATCCAGCGTCCCGGTGAGAAATGCGGGTTCAGCGCCATCAGGTCACCGCCCGGTCAACAGAGCCAAAATCATACCACGAGCAACCCAACCCGGAATGCAGGCCGGCTAAAGGCATCGGTAAACGGGTTGGTGAAGAAGGCTACGGCCAGCCCAAGACGTCGATCTTATGGAATATCGCTTGCCCCGCAAAAATGAAAACACTAAGATACCCAACCGCCCGAATTCTCCGTTAACCAGCCGTTGTTTTTTCTCCCTTGTGGAATCCCACCCTTCAAGAACGCCTGGCTGCCATTGGCCCCACCCGGTGCTCGTCCTTCTGTTGGCCGCCGGCCTTTCGGTCTCATCATTCTCCATTCGATTGGTAGCCGGACCGCAGGACGCCTCGCCCCAATTGGCCAAGATCGACCGCGTCGTTCGGCGGGCCATCGACAAGGGCCAAATTCCCGGTGCAGTGGTACTGGTGGGACAGGCCGGTCGCATTCTTTTTGAAAGGGCCTACGGCCATCGCTCCCTGGAACCCCGGCTCGAGCCGATGACCTTGGAGACCCAATTCGACCTGGCCTCCCTGACCAAAGTGGTGGCAACCACGCCAGCGGTTCTGCAGCTGGTTCAGGACGGAAAAGTAGGGTTGGACCATCCGGTGTCCAAGTATCTCCCGGACTTCGGCCGGCACGGGAAAGCGACCATTACCGTCCGGCAGGTGCTGACCCACTACTCCGGATTGGCGCCCTTTTTCCGTCTCGACGCCAGGACGCCCGGCGCCGCTTCACGAATAGTGGACAAGATCTGCGATTCCGATCTATCGGCCAAACCGGGAACCCGATTCGTCTACAGTGATCTCGGATTCATCCTTCTGGGCAATTTGATAGAGGTTGTAAGCGGAGAGCGCATGGACCGATTCGTTCACTCCCGGGTCTTCTCCCCGCTCAAAATGGCTGAAACACGATTCAATCCTCCCCCCGGTGACCACCACCATATCGCTCCCACCGAAAAACGCGCTGACGGAACGTTTCTGCGAGGTCATGTCCATGATCCCCTGGCATCAATGATGGGCGGGGTTGCCGGTCATGCAGGCCTCTTCTCCAACGCCCGCGACCTCTCCCACTATTGTCGGATGCTGCTGAACCACGGATCTCTGGAGGGCGCCAGTGTGCTGGATCCAAAGACCGTCCGGCAAATGATCTCCCCGCAATCTCCTCCGGGCAAACCCGACATTCGAGGGTTGGGGTGGGACATTCAGTCCCGCTACTCTTCGGTCAAGGGTGAGCATTTCTCGCCACATTCTTTCGGTCACACCGGCTTTACGGGGACGTCCCTGTGGCTGGACCCTGAAATCAAGGCTTATCTCATTGTTCTGACCAGCCGTCTCCACCCTGACGGCAGGGGCGACGTCAGAGCGCTCCGCAAAGAGATTGCAACCATCGTCGGCGAGGCCCTTTCCCCTGCGACGGGTAAGGCCGAAGGGGATCAGGCTGCCGCTTCCCGAAGCGACAAGTCCTCGTGCCGGCTACAGCCGAACAACCCGTAGCGGGCCAACCGAGTCAGCCATGTCCCTTTCCACCAGACGTTCCGGAACAACCGGCAAGGCTTTGACCCGACGGTCCGCCCGAACAACGTTTCTGAGCCTGATCCTTCTGGCCTGGGCGCCAACCGCATTGGGACAGAACAAGCCCGTCCTGATTCAACCCCAAATTCATTTTCAGCGGATGGATGGATTCGGTGTCAGCGGCTCCAACGGCTGCGCCGGAGAAATCTACAACCTCCCATCGGCGGAACGTCTTGAACTCTTCGATCTGCTCTTCAGCGCCAAAGAAGCGGGTTTGAATATCCTGAGAAACGAGATCGGGTGGACCGGAGAACGCATAGCCATTACCGCCCGCTTGAGACTTACAGGCCTGACCTATTCTTTCGGTGGCGACGACAGGGAGAAATTTCAATTCTCGCTGCTTCGTGAGGCCAGGAAACGTCAGGAAGTCCTTTTGAGCAGTTGCATCTGGAGTCCCCCACCTCCTTGGAAGAGCAATCAGGCAGCGGATGGCTCGGGGTCACTGCTGGCTCAACACTACCAGGACCTGGCGGAATATCTGGTGGGTTACGTCGAGTACTATGAGAAGCTGCGCGGCCAACCCGTCCACCTGGTGAGTTTGCAGAACCGGCCTGACAGAAAAGAGTCTCCGTCGGGGTGCCGGTATGGAGTTGACCAACTGAAGGATCTGGTCAAGATCGTCGGAGAGAAGTTCCAGCAGAAACGAATCCGGACTCGACTCATGGTTCCGGAGGCGGGCTGGACAGAGGCGTTACCCTTCCTGAAAGCGGTGCTGGAGGATCGAGAGGTTCGGCCTTTCCTCTCGCATGCGGGAGTTCAGTCTTCAGCGGAGGCGATCCCCGCGGCCGATGCCATCGACCGACTGATCCGACAAAACAATCTCAAGCTGTGGCAGACTCAATTCATGACTCCGGCCGGTAACAGCGATGAAATGGATGAAGCCCTGAACCTGGCCCGATCCGTCATTAACGACCTGCGCCGGGAATGTCGGGCCTGGCTCTATGGGCCTGTATTCGCCACCGAAGCCCAACCGGGGCGTCTGGGGTTGCTCGAACGCACCGAGACCGGATTCCGCACTCCCAAGCGTTTCTGGGCCCTCACCCAGTTCAGCCGGTTTATCCCCCGAGGCGCCGTTCGAGTGTATGCGATGGGAGGCAGGACACCGGTCGTGGCCTTCCGAAACCCCACTGACCATCAACTGGTTGTGATCCTGGTCAATCCGGAAGAGGAAGCGGTCGATGAGGAAATCGAGCTCCGCGGATTCAGGCTGGAACGTATCGAGATCTTCAGAACCTCCGCGGACGAAAACAATCAGGCTGCCAAACTCACTCTGGAAGCCGGGTCCAAACAGAAGCTCACCCTCGCTGCCAGGAGCATCAGTACCTTGCGGGCCTCACTAAAACGGGTGTCCTCCGACTAGCCCCGGTGAAAGCCCGACCCCCGCCCTGCCGTGTGGATCATTCGAGAGTGAAACAACGAACCTTCATGGCCTATCGGGAACAAGGGCCATGTCGTGCTAAACCGGTTTTCTACTTATTGAACATGGATGCACAGGATAGACAGGATAAACGGCACGAGAGGCTGCGGCACAGGAAGCAGACCCGCTCGATGATCGGGTGGGTGTCGGAAGTGATCCAAGAGCCTGGGAGCGGGTTTTGGGAAATCCGTGTTGGAACAGAGGCGATGGGTGAACTCATGACGGTGGAGTCTCTCGCCAAATAATCCTGTGCATCCATGTCAATTAACCAACTACCCATGCTTGACTTTGAGCCGGTTGCCCGCCACCCGGCGCAAGGTGTTGTTTCAAATAAGTCCCGCCCCCCGCCCTGGTGTGCGGAGCATACGAGAGTGAAACAATCAGATATCGACCATCCCGTCGCGATCTTGGCATCCCGTCGCGGTTAACCTCAACGCCTTAGTGGCCCTTCGTCGTTCTTCGTGGCCCTTCGTGGATAACTCTTTTTTCTTTTGTTTCAAATAAATAAGCCGCTCTATGCGACTGCCGGACCTGCATCGGCCAACAGCAGGCTTCCGGCATGGGCGACCAGGTCAACCAGGTCGATCTCGGTGATCTTTCCGGTGGCCCGTTCCACCCATTCCACCTTTCCCAAGGCCAGCTTCCGGCTGCCGAAATTGATCCGGTAGGGGATCCCCACCAGGTCGGCATCCTTGAACTTTACCCCTGGACGCTCTTTTCGGTCATCCAGCAGAACCTCGACTCCCAGTTCCTGCAACTCGCGGTAGGCCTTCTCGGCTTCCTGCACCACGGCGCCGTCCTTGGCGCTCACCACGCAAATCAGGCAGTCAAAAGGGGCAATGGAGCGTGGCCAGATGATTCCGTCGTCATCGTGACCGCTTTCGACGGCGGCTGCGAGAATCCTTTCAACTCCAATCCCATAGCTACCCATGACAAGGGGAACCTCCCGGCCTTGTGAATTGAGAACGGTGGCTCCCAAACTCTCCGAGTACTTGGTTCCCAGCTTGAAAATGTGCCCTACTTCCAAGGCCTTGTGGATATTCAGCGGGGAACGGCATCGGGGGCAGGCCTCTCCCGCCTGAACCAGACGCAAATCAAAGTACTCGGCCTGGTAATCCCGCCCGGGGGTCACGCCGGAGAGGTGAAAGTCATTTTGGTTGGCCCCGCAGGTCAGATTCCCTCGTCCCCGCAGGGCATGGTCGGACAGAATTCGCAATCCCGTAACCTCCACCGGACCCAGCGAACCGGCATCGGCGCCGGCCACCGCCAGGATTTCCTCCGGCCGGGCCGGCCGGGCTTCGCCCCCCAGCACCGCATGGAGCTTGGCTTCATTGAGTTGATGGTCACCTCGAACCAGAACCAGCAAGGATTGGCCGCCAAACCGATAGATGAGAGACTTGATCTGGCGGGAAGCCGGGATTCCCAGAAAGCGGGCAATGTCGTCAATGGTCCTCTGCTCGGGAGTGGCTACCCGTTGGGGTGTATCGGGCCCTGCTTCATCCTCCAACGGTTCCAGCTCCGAGGTCGCCTTCTCCAGATTGGCCGCGTAACCGCAGGTGCAGTAGACGACCATGTCTTCGCCAGCCTCGGTCAACACCATGAACTCATGAGACTGACTCCCGCCCATCATCCCACTGCTGGCCTCGACCACTCGATACCGGAGCCCGCAGCGGTCGTAGATGCGACAATAAAGGTCGTAGTGCTTTCGATAGCTCAGATCCAACCCCTCCCAGTCGATGTCGAATGAGTAGGAGTCCTTCATGGTGAACTGACGCACCCGAAGCAAGCCCGATTTGGGCCGAGGCTCGTCCCGGAATTTGGTCTGGATCTGGTACCAGATCTGGGGCAGTTGGCGATAAGAGCGGAGCTCATTGCGGGCGATGGATGCAAAAACCTCCTCATGAGTCATGCCCAGGCACATGTCACGGTCGGAGCGGTCCTTGAGACGAAACATGTTCGGTCCCATACCTTCCCACCGCCCGCTTTCTTGCCAGATTTCAGCCGGGTGCAGGGCCGGCAACGCAAATTCCTGGGCGCCCATGCGATCGAGTTCGTCCCTGATGATCCGGGTGATCTTGAGCATGACCCGCTGGGCCAGAGGCAGGTAGGAATAAATCCCCGAGGCCAGTTGTCGAATGTACCCCCCGCGAAGAAGAAGAATATGGCTCGGCACCTCGGCCTCGGCAGGGGCCTCCCTCAGGGTGGGGATAAAAATCCGACTCCAGCGCATGCCGACTCCTCAAAGGGAATGCCCAACGATTGGACCGCCGGCACCGGGGACCGCTTGAGACAGCCAACACCTCCAATGGCTCCTGGGCGGAACCGATCGGAGCTCCGGTTCGACTTGGATTCCCTACCCCGGCAGCCAAGGACAAGCAGGTTGAAATAGAAGATAACATATTTGACGGCAAAAGAATCGGAGCCGGGGCGAATTCCCGAAAACCCACACCAGAAGCGGGAAGAGAGCCATTTGCCTCCGATTATTGGTTTGTCAGCATCCGCTTTGTTGGTTAACATTTGACCTCCGGCCTGCCGGGCCAGGAGGGGGCGCCGCCCCCGGGTCGGCATCCGGACAACCATCCATTCTCAGGGGGGCCAATGTCCACGGGTATCAACCCCGAACTCGAAAAAAGCCTTGCGCTGGTCGACCCGCAGGTTTCCGAAGCCATCCACCAGGAAACGTGGCGTCAAGCCAACCAACTGGAACTGATTGCCTCGGAGAATTTCGTGAGCGAGGCCGTCTTGGAAGCCACCGGAAGCGTTTTCACCAACAAGTATGCAGAGGGTTACCCCGGCCGCCGCTACTATGGGGGATGCGAGTTTACCGACGTGGTGGAGCAGTTGGCCATCGACAGGGCCAAGCAATTGTTCGGCGCCGAACATGCCAACGTGCAACCCCACTCCGGGACTCAGGCCAACGTGGCGGTGTATATGACGGTGTTGAAACCCGGGGAGACCATTCTTGGCATGAATCTGTCTCACGGGGGCCACCTCACTCATGGCCATCCGCTGAACTTCTCCGGCAAAATGTATCGCATCGTTCCCTACGGGGTCCGCAAGGACACGGAAACGATCGATTACGACGCTCTGGCTGAACTGGCCAGACAGAACAAGCCCAGGCTCATCGTGGCGGGAGCCAGCGCCTATCCCCGCGAAATCGACTTCAAGCGAATTGGAGAAATCGGTCGTGACAGTGGCGCCCTGGTGATGGCGGACATGGCCCACCTTGCAGGCCTGGTAGCCGTCGGCGAGCACCCCAGCCCTGTCCCCCACTGCGACTTTGTCACCACCACAACCCACAAGACCCTGCGCGGACCGCGCGGCGGCATGATCCTGTGCCGGCAGGCCTTTGCCAAAAACCTGAACCGACTGCTGTTCCCCGGGACTCAGGGTGGTCCCCTGGTGCATGTCGTGGCTGCCAAGGCCGTCTGCCTTCAGGAAGCCTTGCAACCCGACTTCAAGCGCCATATCCGGCAGGTCAAACGAAATGCCGCGGCGCTGGCCTCCAGCATTCTGGAGAGCGGATACCGCCTGGTGTCCGGGGGAACCGACAATCACCTGATTCTGGTCGACGTCTTCTCGAAGGGAATCACCGGCAAGCAGGCGGAACTCGCCTTGGACCGCGCGGGAATCACCGTCAACAAGAACACCATCCCATTCGATCCTCATCCCCCCCTGGTGACCAGCGGGATACGATTGGGCACTCCCGCGCTCACTTCCCGGGGAATGGGCGAACCCGAAATGCAACTCATCGGTCAGTGGATCGGAGAGGTGCTGGACCAGGTTGGGGATGTAGAGGTTCAGAAGAAGGTGCGTTCTCGCGTCAGAGAACTTTCGGAGCGATTTCCCCTCTACTCATCCAGACTGGCTCCCACTGCGGTCTGAAGGAGGGTTTGAGACTCCTCAGCCCCGACTCCGACCAGCTCGCCCGATCCAGCGTTTGAGAAACCGAACAGGAAACAGGAACCTCTGCAGCACTTGGCGTTACCATCATGCTCACTACGGCGGAAGCCGGTTCTCAGAGAGGTGACAGGAAGTGATTTTTGAACAGGTGGCCGTGGGGCCCTTACAGTGCAACTGCTACATACTGGGGTGTGAAGACACGCGAGAGGCCCTGGTGATCGACCCCGGGGATGAGGTGGAGTTGATTCTTCCTCTGATCGAAAAGCACGGTTTGAGGGTCAGGTATCTGCTCAGCACTCACGCCCACATCGACCACGTGGGAGATTTGGAGACAATGAAGGAACGGACAGGCGCCCAGGCCCTCTTGCACGAAAGAGACCTGATCTTGTACCGGAACCTGCCAATGCAAGCCTCCTGGCTGGGCCTGTCAACGCCGCCTACTGCCGAGATCGATCACTTTGTCCACCAGGGTGACCGGATCTCATTCGGAAGGCACTCCGGGGAGGTGCTCTTTACCCCGGGACACAGCCCCGGGAGCCTCTGCTTGCACCTGCCGGAGCAAGCAGGCCGGCTGTTTGCGGGAGATACCCTCTTTCAAATGAGTATCGGAAGAACCGATCTCTGGGGTGGATCCCATCGAGACATCATCGCATCCATCCGGAGCCGCCTGCTGATCCTGGACGACAACACCCTGGTTTACCCCGGCCATGGTCCGCCCACGACCATAGGGGAGGAGAAGCGACACAACCCTTTTCTGAAGTGATCTCGATGGGGGCCGATGCCGCCGTATCGCCCGAAGGCAGGCACCCAGCCCGTACTTCTCACCGGAGGGGCTCACTCCACAGGGGTTTAGGGGCTCTCAAAGGACGGATTTGATTGCGTTTTCCAGAGTTGCCTGATCCTGATAGTTGACGAAATGGTGGCGAATCACCCCGTCCTTGTCTACCAGAAACAGGCTGGGGAACAACTGGATGCCACCATAGGCCTCTTGAACCTCGGCGGTAAGATGACCCACTGGAAAATTGATCCTGTGCTTGGCCAGATAGGCTGTGCGCTCCGAGTCCGGGTACCCCAAATCCAAAACACGATCGGCATTCAGACTGATGACCGTAAAGTTCTGCCGTCCGAACTGTTCTTGCAGGGAAACCAGGTGGGGAGTGATCTTCACGCAAGGGGGGCAATGGGTAAACCAAAAGTAGACCAGGCGAGCTCCCCGGCTGGAATCGAGGCTGAGCTCGGCCCCATCCAAAAGCTGGACGGTGAATTGCGGCGCCTTCTTTCCTTCCCAACCGGCAATGGAGCGCTCGATGACCTTGTTGAAGCGGGGGTCCGTTTTGATTCTTTCCAAGTCCACCGAGGCAATCTCACCGCTTTCCGGGTCTCTCTTGAAGAATTGGGGCACCCTCCGATCGAACTCGACAATCCGGAGAATCACATCGACCTCACCCTCGAGGAGCAAGTTGAATTGCTCGGCAATTTCTCGAAGCCGGGGCGGTCTTTGGTGAGCGGCATAGTATTGGGCAACGAAGTGAGGCACCTTGAAGAAGATGTTGTAGAGTCGACTGAGGACCCTGCGCTCCTCGGGTTCGGTGAAACGCTGGTGCAGCTCCGTCACCAGGACGGGCTGGCCCGGTTTGAGGTGGGTTCTCAGATAGCCGATGATCCTCTCCTCGGCGGCCCGCTCCTTGTCTCGAAGGTCCTCGGACGCCAGAGTTCCGACAAAGACCACCAGGCATAGGGCCAACGGCGCCATGGACTTCAAAATTCCAATCATGTCGACCTCTTCTTCCTTCAGGCTTTTTGCGCTCAAATCGGGGTCTGCCTGACCTCGGCGTCCTCCCGACAACGGCTGTCCTCCGGCCGGATGGTTCGGTGAGGCGCGTTTGCCACGATGGAGGCAAAACGAAGGGAATCCGGCAGAAGCAATGATGCAGGCTGGGCACGACTCCAGCCGCGGCTTCCCTTGCCGGCTTCGCCGTGATTATGCAACAAAGGCAGGCGCACCGCCAGCCAGGAAGGATGTTTCCAGTGGACTCGGAAAACAAGCCTCATCCAGCCGACTTCTATCGGGGACTGGACCTGTTCAACCGCCGTTTCTACTACGAATGCCACGACCTTTGGGAGGAGGTCTGGGCTGGGGCCAAAGGGAGGGAGAAGCTCTTTTATCAAGCCCTCATCATGTCGGCGGTGTCGCTCTACCACTATGGGAACGAGAATCTGGAAGGGGCCCTGAGCTGCCACCGCAAGGCAAGGGAGCGGTTCCGGCAACTCCCCGACTGCTTTCTGTGCCTCGATATTTCGCAATTCGTGGCCCTCATGGAGACCTTCTACCGCGGCCTGTCCGCCGAGCATACCCGTTGGACCCGGGAACTGCGGGATAGACCGCGCCCCACCATTCAACTGGAAAGCTGATACGAAACAAAAGGGAAGCTCTGCGTTCCGCAACGGGTGACCGGATCAGCGGTCAGTGGCGGGCACCCGGCCGGCCGTGCGGATCATTCGAGGAAAAACAGCCGATCATTCATGAAGACGAACCACGAATGGACACGAATAAACACAAATAGACCAGAAGACAGATGGACCTGCTTCAACGACAAGCGGCGCCAAAATGCTTCTGCAATTTGGCTCCCTTGGTGTGACGATGTCCTGGGATGACGGCTTCCTGGGAGCGCGGGCGTCCCGCCCGCACCAAGTTTGGCACAGCCTGGACCATCTCCCCCACTTGGATCAACCGGGAACGGTGCCATGGCTCTCCTTCGGCCTGGCCGATGCTGTTCTCGCCCACAGGGTGGCTGCCTGCAGCATCGCACGGAAGCTCAGCGGCGGCCAAAGGGACAGGATGCGGGCGGGACGCGGCGCTCCCAGGCGATGCCGTCCCGGCGGTGCGGTGGGAAGTGTCTGGGGGGCGACTTCTCAGAAAGCCGACGTGCACCCTTTGGGAAACTCCCGTTTGCCCGCACGTCCAGCCCCCGCCCCCCACGACGGGGCGGATCATTCGAGAGTGAAACAACGAACCTTCATGGCCTATCTTGAACAAGGAACCATGTCCCGTTAAACCGGTTTTCTATCTATTGAACATGGATACACAGGATAGACAGGATAAACAGGAAGCGAAGCTGCTGCTCAGGAAGCTGACTGGCTGGATGATCAAGTGCGCGTTTGTGGAAAACCTCAGTGTCCTTCGTGGCCCTTCACGGATCCCTTTCGAGTCTTTTCCAACCCCTTGGGATCCCTTCGCGGATTCATCTTTTGCCCTCTTAACAGATCCTTTATCGCCCTTGATGGAAATCTTTTCTCCCTTCCCAACCTTTGGCGGATCCCTCTTGAGTTTTCTCCAACCCCTTCGTGGGCCTTCGTCGTCCTTCGTGGCCCTTCGTGGATTTCTTTTTTTGGCCTTTGTGGATAACTCTCAATTGTTTCAAACAAGGCTTGAGAACGATCCCTCAGGCAGCGGCGACACGGTTGACCGGTTGGTAGAGAGTGTCCCTTTCAACCGGTTCCCGGCCGGCTTCCCGGATGAGATGCTCGATTTCCGAGCGCGTCAGGCCGACGGGAGTCTGGGCCCCCGCCATGTGAACGATCTTTTCTTCAACCACCGTCCCATCCAGGTCATCAGCCCCGAAGTGAAGTCCGATTTGGGCTGTCTTGGCCCCGATCATGATCCAATAGGCCTTGATGTGGGGGAAATTGTCCAGCAGGAGACGGCTGACTGCGATGGTTCGAAGATCCAGCATGGCGGTAGGCGCCGCCAGATGATCCAGTTGCGTATGGGCCGGATGGAAGGCCAAGGGGATGAAACATTGAAAGCCTTGAGTCTCGTCCTGCAACTCCCTCAACCGGATCAGGTGGTCGACCCGCTCTTCCACGGTTTCAACATGCCCGTAGAGCATGGTGGCATTGGATTTCAATCCGCACAGGTGCACCCTCCTGGCGATTTCGAGCCAGCGTTCGCCCGACACCTTGTGGTCACAAATGAGGTTGCGGGGGCGCTCGGCAAAGATCTCAGCCCCTCCCCCGGGGCAACTGTCCATTCCCGCCTCCCGAAGAGTCCGGATGGTCTCATCGATGGACAACTTGGCCCGGCGGGACAGGAAATCCAGCTCAACCATGGTAAAGGCCTTGAGATGAACTTTGGGGAAGCGCGCCTTCAAACCGCGGAGCAGGTCGGTATAGTAGGAGAAGGAAAGATAGGGATGAAGGCCACCCACGATGTGAAACTCGGTCACGGACTCGCCGTAGCCCATCGATGCGTGATGATAGGCCTCCTCCAGCGACATGGTGTATCCACCCTTGCCGGGCTTGCGGGCGAAACCGCAGAACTTGCAATCGACCACGCAGACGTTGGTGGGATTCAAGTGGCGGTTGACATTGAAATATCCGGTGTTTCCGTTCCACTTCTCCCGAACCCGGTTGGCCAGGGCCCCCACGGTATGCAGGTCCGAAGTCCGATAGAGAGTAACTCCTTCCTCGAATGACAATCTCTCCCCGGAGAATACTTTGTCGCTGATCCGCGCCAGCTCGGAACCTATTCGACGAGCGTTCAACTGGGGACTCTCCATTCCCGAACAGGATCATGCCGCCCAAACCGCCTGAACCGAGCCATCATAGCCGAGGCTCGCGAGTAGTGTCAAACAGCTCGAAGAGGCCATTGGCCTGCGCCCGGCTTGTCTGAAACAAACGAAAAAAGACAAAAGAAAAAGACTTATCCACGAAGGGCCACGAAGAACGACGAAGGGCCACTAAGGCGCTGAGGTTAACCGCGACGGGATACCAAGGTCACGAAGGGATGATCGATTTCTGATTGTTTCACCCTCGTATGATCTGCCCGGCAGGGCAGGGGCCCCACTTGTCTGAAACAACACCTGGGTTCACATGACGTAAAACCGGTTCAAAAGATTGAAAGAAAAGGGGTTGGAGCGGAAATGACAACTTGTGGGTGTTATCCACCAAGGACACGGAGTCACACCCTGCGATTCCCGGCGTCTGGTCTCGGCGTCGAGCATGAGTAGTTTAATTTACATCGATGGACAGGATAAACAGGATCGTTTGGTGAGAGGTTTCAGCGTCTTGAGTTCGACCATCGCCTTTTCTTCAACAAGGATTCCAAAAACCCGCTCCGAAGCTCATGGATCACCTCAAAAGCGCACCGGATCATCGCCCGAGTCAGCTTCGCCTAAAGCTTCTTATCCTGTCTATCCTGTCTATCGATGTTCTTTTAGTTTTTCTTCGTGTCCCTTCGTGGTCCTTCGTGTCCCTTCGTGGATATCTTTTTTGCCTTTGTGGATTGAGGGCCACTCTTTCCAACCATTGGTCGGAAATGCGGGTTAGTTGTGGAAAACGGGCGTCCGCCAGCTTATAATTACGGCTGATTCCGACTCCAAGGGAGCATCATGCGAGGCTGTCTTCCGGCGCGCACCGTCCAATGGCTTGCAGGCCTGGCTGTCCTGGGAATCCCTTCCATGGTCTCTGCCGCCGCCGATTCCACCACCCAGGCGGCTCATGCCATTTTGCAGAAGCACTGCCTTTCCTGCCACGGAGCCGGCCAGATGTCGGGTCTGGACCTGAGGCAAAGAGAGACCCTGTTAAAAGGAGGCAGCCGCGGCCCAGCCGTCGTTGTAGGCGATGCCCCCCAGAGCCTGCTCTACCGCGCCGCCGCCCATTTAAGCGAACCCAAAATGCCTCCCGGCAGCCGCCGCCCGCTACCCCAGGGAGACCTGGCCATACTGAAGGAATGGATTGAAGCGGGCGCACCCGACCCCGAAGCGGGCGCTGCGACCGGCGAACCCTCCTGGTGGTCGATGAGAAAGCCCCAACGGCCGCCCATTCCCGCACTCAAAGAGAGGCCGGCGAACCCCATTGATGCCTTCATTCTGGCCAAGCTGCGGGAGAAGGGACTCGAACCGGCTCCGGTTGCCGACAAGGCCACTCTTCTTCGCCGGGCCTACTTCGATCTGGTGGGTCTGCCGCCGACTCCGGCTCAGGCTGACCGATTCCTGAAGAACACCTCCCCCAACGCCTTCGAAGAGCTGATCGACGAGCTGCTGGCTTCCTCGCACTATGGCCAACGCTGGGGGCGTCACTGGCTGGATGTCGTCCGCTACGCCGACAGCGCGGGGTTTGAAGGCGATGTCTTTTACCCGAACGCCTGGCGCTACCGGGACTACGTGATCAAGTCTTTCAACGAAGACAAGCCCTACGATCGCTTCGTTCAGGAGCAGATCGCCGGGGACGAGCTTTTTCCGAACAACATGGAGATGGAGGGCTTCTACGACATTTCCCCGGAAAAACTGGAACACCTGGAAGCCAGGATCGGAACCACTCTCTACACCTTCGGACCGGAAATCCAGGAATCTCACCTGGATGCGGAACGACTCCGCTATGAACGGCTCACCGACGCGGTCGACACCACTGCGGCGGCGTTCATGGGGCTGACCCTGGAGTGCTCGCGCTGCCACGACCACAAATTCGATCCCCTCACCCAGAAGGATTACTTTCAGTTGCAGGCCGTCTTCGCCGCCAGTTCCCGCAAGACCATCCCCGTGGTCAGCAGCCTGTCCGCCGGCCATCGCCGCGAGGATTACCACCGCATGATCGCCCTGACCGAAGCCAGGGCCTCCTACCAGAGGTTCGAAAAGCAGGTCAAGGACCGGGTCATCGAAATCAAGAAGAAGGACTACCCGCCCGAGGTGGTGCGCGCCTACGAGGTGCCCATGAAGGAGCGCACCGCCAAGGAGCTGGAGCTGGCCGCACCCCTGACCCAGTTCTACACGGCGATGGAGATCGCGAATCATCTCACCGATGAGGAGAAGAAACACCATCAGGATCACATCCGGAAGCTGGCCACGACCGTGCTGGACATCCCTCTCGAGGACGCTTCGCACCGGGTGAAGTACGACGGATTCTTCGACGTGCCCTCGGCCACAGTTCTGGGACAACTCAAGCCCGAGCTGGTTCCGGACACTTACCTGTTGAACCGCGGTGAGCTGTCGCTGAAAAGAGAGGTCGTCGATCCCGGCCTGCCCGCGGCCCTACGGGATGGCACCGTCTCCGATCCGCTGCCCGCGGGCGCCTACGGCCCCCGCTACCGCAAACAATTCGCCCTCTGGCTGACCCGTCCCACCCATCCCCTCACGGCGCGAGTCATGGTCAACCGCATCTGGCAGGGCCATTTCAGAAAAGGCCTCGTCCGCACCTCGAACGACTTCGGCCGCCAGGGCGACCGGCCCTCTCACCCCGAGCTACTGGACTGGCTGGCCACGGAGTTCGTCGACCGGGGATGGAGCGTCAAGTCGATGCACCGGCTGATCATGCTCTCGGACACCTACCAACGGGACAGCCGCTTCACCACCGCTGTCCACCGGCAGCGGGATCCCGAAAACCGTTTCCTGTGGCGCATGAACCGCCGCCGCCTGGAAGGGGAGGCGGTGTGGGATTCGCTGCATGCGGTGGCCGGCAATCTGAACCCGACCATGGGGGGACGGCCTGCCATTCCCCCGCTTTCCAAGGTCGAAATGAGTTCCCTGCGCATCAAGCCCTGGTGGGCTGTCTCGGAAGACCCTGCCGCCGGCAGGCGCCGCGGCGTCTATATCCTGGCCCGGCGCAACTTCACCTTCCCCATGTTCGACAAGTTCGACGTGCCCAACTCCTCGGTGAGCTGCGCCGGACGGGAAGTGACGACGGTCGCCCCCCAGGCGCTCTGGTCCCTGAACAACGACGCCTCCATCAGGCAGGCCCGGGTGCTGGCGGACCGTCTGGTTCGCGAAGCCGGCGCCAGTCCTGCCGACCAGGTGGACCTGGCCTGGCGGCTGGTGCTGGCCCGGGCGCCATCGTCCCGGGAGAGGCAGGAGGCGATGAACCTGTTGACAAGACTGACTTCAAACAATGGGGAGCCGGACCCGGAACTCACCGATGAAGGGGCCGAACCAGCCCCCAACCAGAGGGACGCCTTGACTCAACTTTGCCTGACGATGTTCAACTTGAGCGAGTTCCTCTACATCGACTGATTCCGGGCCGGGTCTCCTCAGTTTGGGAGGAAAACCATGAATCCCTTTTCCTGCAACCGCCGCGCCACCGTCAGTTCGCGGCGTGAATTCCTGACCCGCTCCGGGCTGGGATTCGGGGGACTGGCCCTCAACTGCATGCTGCAGGCGGAATCGGCGAGAGCCGATGCCGCCGCCTACAACCCCCTGGCCGTCAAGCCGCCCCACTTCGAGGCCAAGGCCAAGAGCGTGATCTTCATCTTTCTGCAAGGTGGCCCCAGCCAACTCGAAACCTTCGATCCCAAGCCGGAGCTGCAAAAACTGGACGGCCAGTATCTTCCTCCCAGTTACTTGAACAAGGGTATCGGCCTGGCGCAGATCAAGGCGGAGGAATCCAAGTTGATGGGGACGCGGCGTGTTTTCAAGAAGCACGGCCAGTCCGGACTGGAAATTTCCGACCTGTTTCCGAAGCTCTCGCAATTCGCCGACGACCTTGCGGTCATCCGCTCCTGCTACCACGAGTCCTTCATCCACGGTCCCGCCATCACCATCATCCACACGGGGTCCCTGCTGATGGGACAACCCAGCATGGGGGCCTGGGTGCTTTATGGCCTGGGGAGCGAAACCGACAACCTGCCGGCCTACCTGGTGATGGCCGAGGACTACATGCGCAACAGCAAGTCGGTGATCGGGGCGGGATTCCTGCCGGCCCTCTACCAGGGGACCGTGCTTTCCACCCAGGGAGCGGCCCTGGAGAATCTGCAGCCTCCGGATCTGGTCAGTCAGGAGAACCAACAGGCCATCCTGAGCCAACTGAAGCAATGGAACCAGCGGCACCTGGCCGACCGCCCGGACGACAGCAGCCTGGCGGCCCGGATCAAGAACTACGAGCTGGCCTTCCGCATGCAGATGGCCGGCCCCGAATTGATCGACCTGAGCCGGGAGCCCAAGCACATCAACAGGTTGTACGGCCTGGACACGAAGGAGACGGCCAACTTCGGACGGATGTGCCTGCTGTCACGCAGGATGGTCGAGCGCGGGGTTCGCTTTGTCCACCTCTACAACAGCGACTGGGACGGGCACGGAGAGTGTGACAAGAACCATCGTGAAAATGCCCTGAAGACGGATGGCCCGGTGGCGGGTCTTCTGGCGGACCTGAAGCAACGGGGCATGCTGGAAAGCACCCTGGTGGTTCTCACCGGCGAGTTCGGCCGCACCCCCATCATGCAGGGCAAGGAGGGACGGGACCACAGCCCCTACGGCTTCTCGGTCGTCATGGCCGGAGGAGGCATCAAGGGAGGCAAGGCCATCGGGGCCACCGATGAGCTGGGCTTCTACGCCGTCGAAGACAAGGTCCACGTCCACGACATGCATGCCACCATGCTCGAACTGCTGGGACTGGACCACCGCAAGCTGAACGTCAAGGTCTCCGGCCTGGAAAAACGTCTTACCGGCGTCGGGGAAGACGGGAACCACAGCGTGGCCAAACGGCTGCTGGCCGGCTAGCCGGCTTGGAAGGGACGGCCAGTGGCGGACCGACCCGGCCGACAGGTTCCCTGCACCCCACCATGGAGCATTTTCGGCGGCCCGGCCAGCCCCCCGGCGAAAAATGCCGGCTAGTGAACTCGATGCGTTTTCCCCCCCTTTTTTCGCTCCTGCTCGTCCCGGCCCTGCTTCTCGCGGCCGACGAGGAGCCCCCTTTCTACAAGGGGAGGATGCGGATTCCCGTGGCCCTGGCCACGGCCGACGGCACCCGGCTTCCAGCTGCCCGCTATCATCTGGAAGTCAAGGGGAAAGCTCCGGCCCGCACGCTGATTTTCTCCTTGAACGGGACGGTGAAGGCCGCGGTCACCGAGTTGGTCGGGCAGGACCCGGCCCTGGATTCCGCCGAGGTTCCGCTGATGGGGACACACCTGCTCCGCTCCACGGCGGTCAAGCTGGCTCCTGCCAAGGAGCGTCAGTTCAGCCAGACCGGTAGGGCCCGCTATCAGGAGGAGAAGCACCTCTGGGACGGAACCATGAGAGTGTACCTGTCCCCGAAGGAGGGCGTCGTGTACTTCATTTTTCAGGAGCGGCGGAAAAAGCAGCACTGGAGCCGCTCCAACTTCAGGTTGCAGCGGACACCCTCCCCCTGAAACCAACCTTTCCGAACCCAGGGAGTCACCCGGCGATGGGGCGCGGCACCTACCGGCAGGCATTTCTGGCTGCGGCGATGATCACTCTCGCCGCCCTGCTTTCACAAGCCTGGGCAGAATCCTCCACCCCCTCGGCCGCCGCCGATCCTGACGCCCGCAACGCTTCCTGGTGGTCCTTCCAAAAGCTCCGGCGGCCCCCGATCCCCCGGCTGAAGGAAGGCAGCCTGCCCGCCAACCCCATCGATGCGTTCGTGCTGGCGAAGCTCCGGGAGAAGCGTCTCGAGCCCGGTCCCGCCGCCGCCAGGTCCGTCCTGCTGCGCCGCGCCACCTTCGATCTGTGGGGTCTGCCTCCGACTCCTGCCCAAGCCGAGCGCTTCCTGCAAGATACCTCACCCGACGCCTACGAAAAACTCATCGATGAACTGCTCGAATCGCCCCGATATGGGGAACGCTGGGGACACCACTGGCTGAAGGTCGTCGGGTATGCCGACAGCAGATCGGACACCGAGGCCTACCATCCCAACGCATGGCGCTATCGGGACTACGTGATTAAATCCTTCAACGACGACAAGCCTTACGACCGCTTCGTTCAGGAGCAGATCGCCGGAGACGAGCTCTTCCCCAACAACCTCGAACTGGAAGGCTTCTACGACCTCTCCCCCGAGAAGCTGGAGCACCTGGAAGCCTGGATTGGAACCACCATCTTCGCCCTTGGGCCGGGAGGCCGCGAGGTGCATCTGGATGCCGAAGTCGCGCGGTACCGCTGGCTGACCGAGGTCGTCGACAAGACGGCCTCCTCATTCCTCGGGTTGACCTTGGAATGCGCCCGTTGCCACGATCACCAGTCCGACCCTTTTTCCCAAGAAGACTACTTCAGGCTGCAAGCTGTCTTTGCCGCCAGCCGGCCCTCAACTATTCCGGTGGTGGCGTCGACCACCATGGGTCACCGCGATGAAGCCTATCATCTGGCGATTGCTCTGGTGGAAGCCAGAGATGCCTACCTGAGGTTTGCCAAGCAAGTAAGGGATCGAGTGGTCGAAACGAAGAAACACGATTATCCGTCGGAAGTGGTGCATGCCTACGAGATTCCTATGGAAGCACGAACCGCCCGAGAGACGGAATTGGCAACTCCGTTGGCCCAACTGCACCGCGAACTGAGTATTGAAGAGCACCTTACCCCAAAAGAGGCCGAACGCCACCGGGAGCTGACCCGAAAACTGGCCAAAGCGGCTGTGGCTATTCCCCCCAAGGGGCTGGCGCACCAGGTTGACTACGATGGGTTTTACGACGTTCCGTCAGCCACGGTGCTAAGTGGAGAGAGGACGGAGTTGATTCCTGAAACCCACCTTCTGAAGCGAGGGGAACTGGCACGCAAGCAACACCTCGTCCACCCAGGATTGCCCCAGGCCCTCTGGAATGACTCCACTCCGGCCAGGTTGTCCCGGGAACCCAACGGCCCTCACTACCGCAAGCAACTGGCCCTCTGGCTGACGCGGCCAACCCATCCCCTGACCGCCCGGGTCATGGTCAACCGCATCTGGCAGGGTCACTTCGGACAAGGCTTGGTGCGCACTGCCGGCCACTTCGGCCGCCAAGGAGACTCCCCCTCCCATCGGGAATTGCTGGATTGGCTCGCCTGCCAGTTTGTGGATCAGGGTTGGAGTGTGAAGTCCATGCACCGGCTGATCATGCTGTCCGACACCTACCGAAGGGACAGTCGCTTTACCACAGACAGCCATCAGCGGCAGGATCCCTCGAATCGCTACTGGTGGCGCATGAACCCAGGCAAGCTGGAGGGGGAGATGTTGTGGGATGCCGTCCACCAAGTGGCCGGGACGCTGAACCTGAAGATGGGAGGTCGGCCGGCGATCCCCCACCTCGGGGAGGTCGAGGCGCCTGCTGCCGGAACCCAACGCTGGTGGCCGGCCTCGGACGACCCGATTGAGAGCCGGCGACGCGGGATCTACCTCCTGACTCGACTGACTCCCTCACGGTTCCACCATACAACTGCCGGCCCTGCTTCGAACGGCTGCCCTGCCAAGGATACCAGCAACGAAAGTCCTCTAACTTTCTGGAAACTGAACCACGAGGGCCTCTACCGACAGGCCCGCTATTTGGCTTCCCTTCTGGTGCGAGAGGCGGGAACGGATCCATCCCGGCAGGTCGACCTGGCCTGGCAATTGACCCTGACGCGGGCCCCCATGGATGAAGAGAAACAGGAAGCGCTGAACCTGTTGAATCGACTGGCTTCGAAAAAACATTCGATGCCCGAAAATGGATCCCTCCCGGAGGATCCGGGTTCGCTCGATCCTCCGCAAGCCGCAGCACTCACCCGTTTCTGCCTGAGTCTGTTTAATCTCGAAGAATTTGTCCGTATCGACTAACGAGGAAAACCTCGCGACGCTCGATCTGCTATGGCGGGTTCGTCAAGAATCGAATCGGCCGGAAGAAGGCACAGCGCTCGCGGAAGGGAGTTATCCTTCGAAGGTAATGATGGTCTTGAGGGCTTGGCTCTCACCCCTCGCCAACGACGTCATGGTCCGCGGCGTTTCGCTCAGGCGACAGCGCCCTTCAATAAACGTAGCCAGCTCGGCCTTGATATCGGGCAGAATGTCTACCGCCGCCGCAAAGTCGGTGCGATCGAAGCCGTAGGTCCCGATCAGGCATACCTCATTGCTGACCGCATCCTGCAACGGCAAGGAGACTTCCCTGGCAAGATTCCCGATCAGCAACAGATTTCCTCCGGCTTCCGCCAGGGCCAGGCACAGGGCAAACGACTCTCTCGTCCCGACCGCATCAATCACAACCTCCGGCTTCCCTGCCAGGAGGGATTCGACTTCGCCGGCTTCCCTGGCCGGGTCTCCGGAGGTTACAGGGACGGCCCGAGCGCCGAACTCGCCTCCGCGTTTGGCCTTGTCGGCCACCGTATCCAGCACCACTGTATTGGAGAGTCCCCTGGCACGGGCCATCAAGACCGCCGCCAGCCCAATGGTGCCGGCGCCAACCACGGCCAACCGCTCGGGACGGACGCCCAGCCTCTCCAACCGCCGCCACCCGCGAGTCACCACGGCCACGGGTTCCGCCAACAGTCCGATCTCAGCCGGAATTCCAAGGGGGAGCGGAATTGCATTCTCCGCCGGAACCGCCAGGAACTCGGCCATGGCTCCGCGCTTGGCCAGGTTGACGCCGATCATCTTCTTGTTGAGGAAGGAGGGGTCTCCTTCGTCGGGGTCGGGGGGGGTATGAGCGATGATATTGTAAATGGTCACGGAGTCGCCCACTGCCGGAGAACGGACGCCTTCCCCCCGGGCAACCACCTCGCCGGCAGCCTCGTGCCCCATGACCATGCCGGGAGTCCGCCGGCCGCTCTCACCGGTGAAACCATGGACGTCGCTGCCGCAGATGCCGACCGCCTTCATCTTGACCAGGACTTCTCCAGCCGCCGGTTCCGGTTTGGGCAGTCTCTCCAGCTTCATTTCCCAGGGAGCGTGAAACACAACGGCTTGCATGAATTCCGGCATGGGCACCCCCTGCGGCTCAACGTTTTGGAACCAATAGTCTAGCCCGCATTTCTCACCGGGTCGCTGGTTTTATTAATGGAGCCTTTTGCAAAATTCGCTAGGAAGCGGGATTTATTGTCGGGAAGAGTTGTCGTCCCTGGGAAACCCATGGCTAGCCAGGTGCAGATCCCTTTCGAGGGCGTTATTTTGCAGGAGCATTCTGCCCCCATCTCATGCCCGACTCCGAATTTTGCAAAAGGCTCAATGAAAAGTATTTTATCTTCAATAGCTTGATTGGCCCCATGTAAAGGGCTTGCGGGTACAGACTGCGCTGGGCGCGCTCTGGCTTGTCCTTTTTCCCTCAGCGCGCACATGCTCCCTCAAACGTAGTGACCGCTACGCTCTTCGCTCGCGAGCACGCGCTGAGGGAAAAATTACTGCGCCATTACCACGCCCCCCGGTGAGAAATGCGGGCCAGCTCATTACGACTTGACTCGCTTCCAGGATCACAGTAGCCTGAACCTCAGTAGGTGAGGGACGTTGCCGCTAGACCTCACGCTCAGACCGAACGGCCCGACAGCCCCTTTCGAAAACCAGGTGGACAGCCGCTCAACCCGACAGAGGAGATCGACTCTCCCAAAACCAGAGCCTTGCAGGTGATCAAGGAATGAGAAACGGAATGCCAAGGACAGTGAAGCAGATGGCCGGCGTGCTCGCGGTGGTGGCGATTGCACTGGTCGGGACACTGCGGGCCCAGTTTGATTATCAAGCCAAAGTAGTCAAGATCGAAGACTTGACGCATGACGTGCGCCGGGTCGGACTGCGGTTGGTAAAGTCCGAGGGGTTCTCCTTCACGCCCGGACAATACACCTTTGTCAGCATTCCAGCGTACTTTGTCAAGCAATGGAACCGGAAGTATGGCACCGATCACAAACAGGTCTTTCGTCCCTATTCCTTCGCTTCCAGCTCCAGCAAGCTGCCCCGGTTCGACGTGATCATCAAGTGGGCCCGGCCCCCTCGCGGCAAGGACGTTCCCCCGGGGATCGCGTCCAGCTTTGTACACCAGCACTTGAGAGTGGGGGATGTGCTCGAAATCACTGAGCCCACCGGCGACCTCTACTTGCGAGCCGACACGGGCGAACCCATCATCATCGTGGCCGGCGGCTCGGGGGCGGCGCCCTTCGTGTCGCTGTTGGAATATTTTTTTGAAAGGGAATTTGACAAGAATAACGAGATTTACTTTTTCTTCGGCGTTCGAAGCAAGCGCGATCTCTTTCTTCACGATCGCTTTCTCGCCTGGGACAAGAGCAAGCCCCGCTTTCACTACATCCCCGCCCTGTCAAGCCCGCAGCCGGAAGACGAGTGGGAGGGCGAGACAGGTTACGTCCAAAGTCCTCTGGGCAAGCACATCAAGGGGCCCACGGGAGCTCACGCCTACCTGGCAGGTCCCCCGATCATGATTCGGTTCGTTGAAGAGGTGCTCCGCTCCAAGGGAATTACCAAGGACCGGACCCACTACGACGAAATCGAAGCCCGTTAGCTCAAACGAGACCCCCAGCACCCGACGCGGCAATTTTCAAGCTGGCCCCTCCAATCAACCCGGTACCGGGCAACTCGTTTTTTTCCTCCATCCGCTTGGCAGCCGTGGCCTCTCCGACCTACCACATCGACCCCATTTCCTTCCCCTGGGACCCTCTTCAACTGGTCCAGGCCGCCGAACCCGGCGGCGTGCTGCTCGATAGCGGACCGGGTTACGGCTCCTTCGGCAGATTCTCTTTCTTTGGCTGCGAGCCGTTCCTGACTGTGACGGCACAGGGTGCGGCGACCCGGATGGTTGGAGAGCGCCGCCAGCAGCTCCTGCAGGGCAACCCGATTCAAATCCTCTCCCGATTGATCCGGGAACAAACCGTTCCCCTGGAGGCGCCGGCGAGCCATGTTGCCCACCTGCCCTTTCAGACCGGGGCTGCCATTGGGTTCCTTTCCTACGAGTTGAGTCGTTTCATGGAGCCCTTTCCGCGCCGCTCCAGAGAGGACCCAAGCCTGCCCGAACTGCAATTTTTCTTCTTTGACGCGTTGCTGGCACACGACCACAGCATGAACCAGACCTGGGCTATCGTCCGCAACCAACCCCAAGCCAGAAAGCGGTTGCAATGCACTCTGGACCGAATTCAGCAGGCCGGCCCGGCAGGCTCCGGGTTGTGCTGTCCGGACCGATCGAGCCAGGGATCCTGGACAAGCAGCCTGACTTATGAAGGCTACTCGGCGGCAGTGAGACAGGCCCAGCGCTACATTACCGCCGGAGAGATCTACCAGGTCAACTTGTCGCAGCAATTGTGGTCCCGCTGCTCGATGACGGCGCCGCAACTCTACCAGGGTCTACGCCAGACGGGAGCTTCGCCCTTCGGAGCCTACCTCCAGGGAAAGCATTGGGCCGTGCTGAGTCTTTCACCGGAGCGGTTTCTGCGCTACTGGCCCAAGCAACACCGGATTCAAACCCGGCCCATCAAAGGGACCCGGCCCCGCGGCGCCTCGTCCGACGAGGACCAGGAACTCCGGCAAGCACTGTTGCAGAGCCCCAAGGACGCCGCCGAACATGTCATGATCGTGGATTTGGAACGCAACGACCTGGGGCGGTTGGCTCGTTATGGAACGGTCCGGGTCTGCGATTTCCGTCGCCTGGAGACCTTTCCGACGGTCCACCACCTCACTTCGACGATCGAAGCACAGTTGAGACCAAACTGTGGGTTGGAAGATCTGATTCAGGCCACCTTCCCCGGAGGGTCCATCACCGGAACTCCCAAAGTGCGCGCCATGCAGGTCATCGATGAACTCGAGCCCCAGCCACGGAGTATCTATACGGGAAGCATCGGTTATCTGGCCTTCGATGGAAACCTCGACCTCAACATCGCCATTCGAACACTCATCCTCAAGGACGGTTGGGCCTGTTATTCGACGGGTGGGGCCATCGTGGCCGATTCCCGGGCGGATGACGAATACCTCGAAACATTCCATAAAGCACGCCCCTTTCTGAGAGCCCTGGATCTGGGTGAGCCATCACAACATGGCCCGGGAGGCCCCGTCCGCGACCGCCAACGCGGTTAGTGTCCTGTCTCAGAAATAACGTTACCATCCCCGGTGGCGAAGAAGCCACCCATAGACAAGTGGCGCCCCGCCCCAGACAACGGGGCGGATCATACGAGAGAGAAACAACGGAAGTTCATGGCCTATCGGGAACAAGGGCCATGTCCCGTTAAACTGGTTTTCTACTTATTGAACATGGATATACAGGATGGACAGGATAAACAGAATGAGACGCTGTTGCGCGGGAAGCGGACTGGCTCGATGATCGGGTGCTCGTTCGAGGTGATCCATGGCCAGGGGAACGGGTTTTGGAATCCTTGCTGAAGAAATGGTAACGGTCGAACTTGAGGGGGAGAGAACTTTAGTCCCGGAGCATTCTGTGCAGACCCATCAATCAAAAATCCTGTATATCCTGTCCATCCATGTTAATTATGCAGTTGAATCAGAGGTTGACTCACGCTTGACGCCGAGACCAGACGCGGGGAATTGTAGGGTCAAACTTCGTGTCCGTCGTGGAATACCCCTCAACCGGCTCCCCTTCACCCGAAACCAGGGGGTTTTTCAGGCAAGTGGCGCCCCCGCCCCCCACGACGGGGCGGATCATTCGAGGATGAAACCGGGGACCTGGATGGCGTATCGGGAGCACGGAAAGGTTCCGGTTCCCCTCAGCGTCTTGCTTCGTGTGTCTTCGTGGTCCTTCGTGTCCCTTCGTGGATAACTCTTTTTACCCCGTCGCATGCAGCGCCAAACCGGGTTGTTTCAGGCAAGCAGCGCCCCCGCCCCCCACGACGGGGCGGATCATTCGAGGGTGAAGAAACAAGTTTGTTTCAGGTAAGTCTCGAATCTCGTTTTGTGCCTTTTGTGCTTTTTGTGGTGTGTCTTTTGGTTTTTCTTCGTGTCCCTTCGTGGTCCTTCGTGCCCCTTCGTGGATATCTTTTTGTCCTTCGTGGATTGAGAGCCGACGTTTCCTACCATTGGTGGGAAATGCAGGCCGCCTGCACCCCCCGTCCGGGTCGGTTGCTACCCACCAGCCTTTCCCTTAAGATAGGTCCATGATCCGCTTTGAAGAGGTGTTGGCCAAAGTAGAGAGTTCCCATCCTTCCGACGACTTGGAGGTGTTGAGGAAGGCCTATCGTTTTTCGTCCAAAAAGCACGATGGACAGTCCCGTGAATCGGGTGAGCCCTACTTCAACCATCCTCTGGCAGTAGCCGATATCCTGGCCGATATGAAGCTTGACGCCAGTTGTGTCAGTGTTGGACTGCTGCACGACGTTGTGGAAGACACGGTGGTTCCTCTGGAAGAGATCGAAGAAAATTTTGGCAAAGACATTGCCAACATTGTCAACGGACTCACCAAGATCAACCAGTTCCACTTTTACTCCAAGGAGGCCCGACAGGCTGAAAATTTTCGCAAGATGTTCCTGGCCATGGTGGACGACATCCGAGTCGTCCTGGTCAAGCTGGCCGACCGGCTCCACAATATGAGGACCCTGGAATTCCTGCCATTGGAGAGACGGCAACGGGTTGCCCAGGAGACCATGGAGATCTACGCGCCCATTGCACACCGGCTGGGCATGGGCAAGATTCGGGGTGAACTTGAGGATCTTGGCTTCGCCACGCTGGACCCCGAGGCGTATCGGCAGATCAAACAGGAAATCGAGCAGAAACGAAGGGTCCGACAAAATTTGCTGGAGGAGATCAAAAAAACGCTGACCCATCAGCTCCAGGAACACGAAATCCCCTGCACCCTGGAATCCCGTATCAAACGAAACTACAGTGTCCACCAGAAGCTCAAACGCCAGAGGATTCCAATCGAACAGGTCTACGACCTGATTGCCGTGCGCATCATTACCGGCTCGGTGAAAGACTGCTACGCGGCTCTGGGCATCATTCACAACCTCTGGCAACCGGTTCCGGGAAGAATCAAGGACTTCATTGCTATTCCGCGACCCAATATGTACCAGTCGATCCACACCTCGGTCATCGGTCCCCAGGGGCAACCCTTCGAGGTACAGATTCGGACGGTCGAGATGCATCGGGTGGCCGAGGAGGGCATTGCCGCCCACTGGAAATACAAAATCGGCCGGGGCATGGACGAAAAGGATGACCAGCGCTTCCTTTGGCTGCGGCACTTGGTGGAATGGCAGCAAGAGATGCAGGATCCCAGTGACTTCCTGAGCACCCTCAAGATTGATCTCTATCCCGCGGAGGTCTACGCCTTCACTCCCAAAGGCAAGGTGATTATCCTGCCCCGGGACGCCACCCCGGTAGACTTTGCTTACGCCATCCACAGCGAAGTCGGGGCTTGTTGCGTCGGCGCCCAGGTGAATGGCCGCATCGTCCCGCTCAGATCTCGACTGAAGAACGGCGACATCGTTGAAATCCAGACCCAGACCGGCCACGTGCCCAGCCGGGATTGGCTGTCCTTCGTCAAGACCTCACGAGCACGCAACAAGATCAGACACTATCTGAATGTCAGTCGCCGGGAGCGCGCGGTACAACTGGGCAAGCGCATCCTGGAGAAGGAGGCCAAGCGACTCAAGCTCAATCTGAAGAAACACATGGAAGATGGGTCTCTGATGGCGGTAGCCCGGCCCTACGGGTGCGAGAAGATAGAGAATCTTTATTCCTCCTTGGGTTTCGGCAAGATCTCCGGGCGAACCCTCCTGAGCAAGTTGGTTCCACCGGGCGAGTTGGGCCAGGCGGCAAAGGACATTCCGGGCAAATTCACCTCGGCCGTGAAGAAAGTCTTCGGACTGTCCTCGGATGGGGCTCTCAAGGTCAAGGACATCGACGGACTTCTGGTTTACCGGGCCAAATGCTGCAACCCGATTCGAGGCGAGGCCATTGTGGGCTACATCACCCGGGGCAAGGGCGTCGCCGTGCATGCCAAGCGCTGCGCCAACGTGGACAACCTTCTCTACGAAGCCGACCGCAAGATCGATGTTTCATGGACCGGAACGGCCGGAGGCATCTATGCCGTCAAACTTTCCATCTCGGTAGACGACAGGCAGGGGATGCTGGCGGAGATCACTTCCCGCATCTCCGATATCAAGACCAACATCAAGAATATCGAGGCTCAGACCTTCGAAGACCTTCACGGACTCATTCACGTCACCATCGAAATCAGCGATCTCAAACATCTGGAGAAGGCGGTTCATTCGATCAAGAAAATCAAAGGGGTCTACGAGATCGCCTGGCAATAATCCGAGTCCGAGAGCGAACCATGAAAACCATCATACAAACCGGCGACGCGCCCGACGCCATCGGCCCCTATTCTCAAGGGGTCAGAGCCAGGGCTTCCGATTTTCTTTTTCTTTCGGGGCAGATCGGACTGGACCCCAAAACGGGCGAGCTGGTACCGGGAGATATTGAGGTTCAAACCGAGCGGGTCCTCAGGAATCTGGAGGGAGTTCTGCTGGCAGGCGGCGGTTCGCTGGATCAGGTGGTCAAAACCACCATTTATCTGACCAACATGGACGAGTTTCCGCGGGTCAACAAGGTCTACGGGAGATTCTTCGGTGAAAGCCTTCCCGCCCGGGCTACGGTCGGCGTCTCCTCTTTGCCCAAAGGGGCCCTGGTAGAGGTTGAAGCCCTGGCGGTGGTGGGATGATTCCTGCCCCCTGAGACGGGGGCTGAAAAGCAGTTCAGTGAGACTTCACAATACGTCCGGACCGAATGCAGGACGCGCACACCCGAGCCCGCCTGCGCCGTCCATCCACCACGATTCGCACACGATGCAGGTTGGGGTTCCACCTTCTTTTGGTTGCATTGTTGGCGTGGCTGACGTTATTCCCAAACATCGGAGTCTTTCCACAGAGTTCACACCGGGCAGCCATGACAAGCCTCCTTCAAACCAGGTTGCGAGTCCGAGAGGATAGCAAAAGCCATCCCCGGGGTCAAATGCCGTCAACCCGACACCGTGGGCCTCAACCGTGTCGAAATCCCGGGCCCACGAAACAGGGATGAGGCCAACCGAGCCCGCTCGACGCAGGAGTCGACCTCCATGTTGACCCTTGGCATTGAATCTTCCTGTGATGAAACGGCGGCCTCCGTCCTGGAAAACGGCAGGCGAATCCTCTCCAATATCGTGGCTTCGCAAGAGGATGTCCACAAGCGATACGGAGGAGTGGTCCCCGAGTTGGCTTCCCGGCGACACCTCGAAAATATTTCACCCGTGGTCAAGGCTGCCTTCGGCGAAGCCGGGATCGGACCTCGGGACTTGGACGGTGTGGCGGTTACCCAGGGTCCCGGACTGGTCGGTTCGCTCCTGGTGGGAATCAATTACGCCAAGGCCCTGTGTTTCAGTCTCGATCTTCCCCTGCTAGCCGTGCATCACCTGGAAGGACATATCTTCTCCGTACCGCTGACCCTTTGGCAGGAGTCACAGCAGGCAGAGGCGGCAGACCCGGAACGGCTCTTGCCCGCCCTGGCGCTGGTTGTCTCGGGAGGACACACCAGCCTTTTTTGGATAGACAGTCTGGGTCTTGGGGTTCAGGAAAAGGCCGGTTACAGGCTCCTGGGGCGCACACGAGACGATGCGGCCGGAGAAGCCTTCGACAAGGTAGCCAAACTCCTCGGCCTCGGCTACCCCGGTGGAGCCGTTATCGAGCGGCTGGCCCGGCGAGGCAACCCCCAGGCAGTCAAGCTGCCCATCCCTCGTATCGACAACGGAAAGCTGGACTTCAGCTTTTCCGGAATCAAGACCGCGGTACTACGCTACGCCCAAAAACACCTCAGCCGGGAGCTGGCCGTTCGCAATTGGGGGGGAGAGGCGGCCGTACCCGGGTCCATCCTCGATTTGGCCGCCAGTTTTCAGCACACCGCGATAAAGATCCTTGGAAAGACGCTGCTCGACGCCAGTGACACCTGCCAGCCCCGCTCCATCATGGTCTCCGGAGGTGTCGCCTCCAATCGGGCCCTTCGCCAGCATCTGGTGGAGCGCTTTCGAGACCGTGGTTTGCCGGTCTTCTTTCCCACCCCCATCCTCTCTACCGATAACGCTGCCATGATTGCGGCGGCGGGCTATCCCAAGCTCTTGAAGCGACAGTTTGCCGATCTCAGCATCAACGCCAACCGCCGCTTGAAGCTTGGTGAATGCCATTGAGTTTTCAATTCAATTCCAGTAGATTCGGCCCATGGTCGCCTTTCTGAAGTGCATCGAGGAAAAATGCCGTAAAACCGTCTCCGCCATGTCAAAGGCGTACGTCTGTCCGGCTTGTGGAGGCCTGATGGACGTGGTCTACGACTTCCAACTTGACGATCCCGAACAGGTCAAGCGGCTCTTCCTTCAGCGGCGCCTCTCCAACCATTTCCTCGACCTCAGCGGCGTCTGGAGATATCGGGAACTGCTTCCCTTCTGCACGGACTTTTCCAAAGTGGTGTCCATCCAGGAGGGGAACACTCCCATTTACACCGCTCCGCGCTGCGCAGAGTATGTGGGCCTGAAGCAATTGCACCTCAAGCACCAGGGACTGAATCCCACCGGATCTTTCAAGGACAATGGAATGACTGCAGGAGTCACCCAGGCCAACCTCCTGAGCTGCAGCATGGTGGCCTGCGCCAGCACGGGGAACACCTCAGCCTCCATGGCGGCCTATGCGGCTCGCGCCGGCATGAAGGCGGTGATCTTCATCCCGGATCAACAGATCGCTTTCGGAAAGTTGGCCCAAAGCCTGGATTACGGAGCCCTGACACTGCAGTTGGAGGGAGATTTCGATGAATCGATGAAGCTGGTTAAGGAAATCACCCAGGAAACCGACCTCTACCTGTTGAATTCGATCAACCCCTTTCGGCTGGAAGGACAAAAAGCGATCATCATCGAGATGCTCTGCCAGCGCGACTGGAAAGTACCCGATCGGGTTGTGGTGCCGGGAGGAAACCTCGGCAACAGCGCCTCCTTCGGCAAAGCCATCAAGGAGTTGCACGACTTGGGCTTCATCCAAAAGATGCCCATGGTCACCATCATTCAGGCCCAACAGGCCAATCCTCTCTACCAGACACTGATCTACCACTCCCCCAGATTGGTGCGAGTCGAGGCCCACACCCTGGCCACCGCCATCAAGATCGGCAATCCGGTCTCATGGAAGAAAGCGGTCCGCGCCATGGACTGGACGCAGGGATGGTGCGATTTTGTCAGCGAGCAGGACATTGCCGATGCCAAAGCCATTATCGGCAGGGACGGCATCGGTTGTGAACCCGCTTCCGCCACCACCGTGGCCGGAATCAAGAAACTGATCCAAACCCGGGAAATAGATCCCGAGGAAGACGTGGTGGCGGTATTGACCGGCAATCTGCTCAAGGATCCCGACTATACCGCCAACTACCACCAGGATTCCCTTTACGAAGAGGCAACCTACAGGAACGAACTGCTGGAGAAAAAGGACAAGGTGCGCTCCACCTTTGCCAATGCCCCCATCAAAGTCAAAGCCGACAAGGAAGAGATCCTGAAGATTCTGGGTTTCTAGAGAGGAATCATGCTGACCGTATCGACCCAAACCGTTCTGGTGTCCCTCACCATCCTGTTCGGCCTCGCCACCGGCGCTCCGCTCCTTGGGCACCCGGAAGCCGAGTCCGAATCCGGTTCCGAAAAGCCCCTTGTCACCATTGGAGAGGAACAGCTCACGCGGGCGCAAGTGGACGACATGCTCAGACTGCTTCCGCCGCGACAGCGTCTCCTCTTCTCGAAACCCACGGGTAAGCAGGCGTTTGCCGACTACATCGTCCGTTCCAAGCTGTACAGCCGCGAAGCAAGGAAACGCGGGTGGGATGTTCGCCCGGAAGTTCAGAAGGCCATTGGTGGGTTCCAGGAGAAGCTGGAAAAAAATCAGGTGAGGGGGCTGCCGATCGAGGATGATGAAGACCGGAAGCAGGTCCTGGAACTCTTCAAGGAGAGCTTGCTCAAGCAGGTGGCGGAAAAGGAGTTGAAGGGGGAAATGCCGGTCTCGGCCCGGGAAATCGAGGGCTATTACCAAGAACATGCCGCCGGCTTCGACATGGTGAGAGGCCGGCGGCTGGTCATCCGCTCGGAGGCCTCCAACAACTTCTTTGGCGACAACAGACCGCCGGATCAAACCTTGTCCGACGAGCAAGCCAAGGCCAAGGCCGAGAAGCTGCGCCGGGAAGTTCAGGAAGGGGCGGACTTCGAGGTGATGGCCGCCAAGCACTCCGAGGATCCGCTGACTTCCGGCGTTGGCGGAGACACGGGTATCGTGCGTCGCGGACTGTCCAACAAAACCCTGGTGACTCCTCCCGAGGTCGACCTGCTGTTCAGCCTGGAGGCGGGGGATCTCACCCCAATTGTGAGAACGCCGATGGGATTTGCGCTGCTGAAGTTGGAGGAGAAGAGGAGGATGAGCCTGGCCGAAGCCCAACCGGAGATCGAGGCACGAATCCGAAATCAAAAGCTGGAAGCCTGGTATCAGCAAATGCGGCTTCAGCACCGCATCATTGTCGGTCCCTCCTTTTTCAAGACCTCAACCGATCCGGCCGTCCCGGCTAAAGCAGCGGAGTGATGCGTTCTTCCAGTTTCTTCGGATCGTGGGTTTCCTCGTTCCTGCCTTCCACGAATCGACCCGCGATGTTTCCCTTGCGATCCACCAGGACCAGATAGGGAATACTGAAGTTGGGCCGTTGCGGGGAAACCCGCAGGTAATTGACGGCTATGGAGATGTCGCCCAGGACGATCGGATAGGTCAACCCATATTTTTTGATGTAGGGCTCCACATCCTTGGCTTTTCCCCGGTCATGGGAGATACCCAGGACCACAAAGCCGCGATCCTTGTACTTCCGATAGAGTTTTTCCAGAAGCGGGTTTGTGCGCTGACAGTCCGGACACCAGGTCTGAAAGAAGGCCATCAACACAACCTTGCCTTTCAGGCTGGTTGACTTGATGACTTGGCCATCCCAGGTAGGCAAAATGAAGTAAGGGGCGGGCTCCTGCCCCACCTGCTTCTGCAGAGGTTCGGCTGAGGAAGCACCCGCTGCGCACAAGGCTATCGCCAACCAAGCCGCAGGAACCTGTCGAATCAATGACACCTCGACCTCCGATCAACCGTCGGATCGGTCCCGATTCGGGTCTGGCACCAGGGAGGAACCTTCGTCACTGCTGAAGCGCCGGGACCGAACTGATCAACTCGCGACAACTCCCAGCGGAATCAGCGGTCATTCCGAACGACACGGACTTCCGTAGCATATCCCATCGATGCCTCCTCGGCAACGTTGCTCCTGGGGGGCCCTTCCACCCCTCCGAGGAGCCAATCGATTGGCAGCCACACGCTACAGCCCCCCGAGGGACCAAGGCTTCTGCCACGGACGCCCATGCTATACTTCCCGGCGATACACGGCTCCAGGCCATGAGCCGGAGAGTCCTCAAAAACCAGGGGGGCTCGGCAGGCGAGCAGGGTTTCCCCTGGAAAAGTCGCGGCAAAGCATGATTTTCTCGGTGTCTCGCCGGTGGGAAGAGCGCAACGGTCATCGGGCCCTGGCCATCTGGTTGACGGGATTGCCGGCTTCCGGCAAGAGCACCCTGGCTCGGGAAGTGGAGTCGGCGCTCCGTCAACGAGGGATTCCCTGCCATGTTCTGGACGGAGACGTCTTGCGGCAGGGCCTCAACAAGGATCTCGGCTTCAGTCCTGAAGATCGTCGAGAAAACATCCGGCGGGCCGGCGAGGTTGCCAAGGTGCTGGTCGACGCGGGCTTGTTGGTGATTGCGGCCTTCATCTCTCCCTATGCGTTCGACAGATCCCGGGTGAGAGGTCTTTTCCGGGAGGACCGCTTCTACGAGGTTTTCGTCGACTGTCCACCTGAAACCTGCGAGCAAAGGGACCCCAAGGGACACTACCGCAAAGCTCGAAGCGGTCATATGGCTTCGTTCACGGGGGTCAGCGCCCCCTACGAAGCTCCGCCGTCTGCAGATCTGGTGGTACCCACGGGCGAGCTGACCGTGAATGAATCGGTGGAACGCCTCCTGGGATTTATTCTGGAACGATCTCGACTTCAGTAATCTGCTGGAGTTTGAGGGCCATTGTTCCCGCCGCCGCCGCTTGGTGGCGAAGAAACTCATTGATATTTTTTGTCCTTCGTGCCCCTTCGTGGATTGAGAGCCGCCGCTTCCTGTTTTGATCGAAACCGACTTTACCCTTATCCACCCCGACCAAATGAAGGTCCGATGCACCCTCCGCATTCCCGACGGAAAGCGGACCGTCCGTCCGGTCCTCGTGGCCCACGGATTTATGGGCTTCAAAGACTGGGGGTTCTTTCCCTACCTGAGCCGGCGTCTGACCGAAGCCGGATTTGCCGCGATCACCTTCAACCACGCGCTATCGGGAATTGACGACAATCCCTGGAAGATTGACGATCCGGAGAGATTCTCCAGGAATTCCACCACTCAGGAGCTGCGGGACTGGGACCTGGTGATGGATGCCCTGTTACTGGGGAACATGCCGCAAGCGGACCGAATGCGCCTGAACGCCATTGGAGCGGTCGGCCACAGCCGAGGGGGAAGCTACGCCATTCTCCTTTCACGCCAAGTGCCCCAGATAGCATCGATCGTCACTTGGGGAGCCATCCAGACTTTTGACCGATTCGACTCCGAGACTCGCCGGCTTTGGCGGCACCAGGGATACCTGGAGATTCAGCGGGAAGAGCACGAAACGCCCCTGCGAGTGACGGTCGCCGCTTTGGAGGCGTTGGAGCGCAATGAGAACCGATTGGACGTGCTGAAAGCCGTGAGGGAATCCACCATTCCCATCATGATTCTTCACGGCCGCCAGGACCGCAGGGTGCCGCTGTCAGAAGGAGAACGCTTGTGGCAATGTACTGATCCCCGACTATGCCGATTCCACGTCATCGAAAATGCGGGTCACACCTTTCAGACCCGTCATCCTCTCACAACCCCGTCCCTGCCCCTTCTGGAAGCGGTTTCCAAGACCGTAAACTGGTTCAGGAACACCCTGCCAGGATAACCCCCGAATGGCTCAGCGGGTCAGCGCCCATGTGCAGACGTCGTCGAATACGATCCAACAATGGCAAGGGAATCATTCAAAATAGCGTCGGCGACTCGCTGAAGCTAAAATATTTTCGTCAGGTAACGGCAACCGGGGCAGAAATCCGGGCGAGCCCGCATTTCTCACCAGGGGGTTGCACTCTTCTCAAGAGTGCAACTTGGCGCAGGATTTTCCGCTTCAGCGCGTGCTCGTGACCGAAGGGCGTAGCCGGAATACCATTCAAAGGGAGCATGTGCGCGCTGAAGGGGAAAAGACAAGCCAGGGCGCGCCCAGCACAGTCTGTACCCTGAAGACTCCAAACAAAGCGCCGCAAGAGGTTAAAGACAAGCACTTTTCTACCTTAGGCTCAGCGTCCTGATGAGAAATCCGGGCTGGAGTCGTTGCGTGGCCAACCGGCAGTTTGCACAGAACTATCGAGAGACCGACACCCGGCACCCTTGATCCTCGCTTATGATCGCCGATCCCCCTTTTGCCACAGAACCGCTATCGATTATTCCGGCAGTCCTGGCGATCTCGGTGGCCCTTCTCACTCGCAAGATTTTCCTCGGACTTGGAATCGGTGTGGTCGCAGGTGCCCTGGTGGCTCGGGGGGGAGATCCCGAAGGCTCCCTGGCAGCGATCTTCCACTACGTCTCCTCCGCCGTAATCGACCAGAGCCATGCCGCCATCGTCACCTTCTCGTTTCTGGTTGCCGCCACCGCCAACATCCTGACCGACACCGGCGCCGTCACGGCCTTGATTCTTCGAATCGGGAACCTGGGCGGCCGGCGTCAGCGTCTCATGGGAGCAAGCTGGTTGGCCGGATTGGTCGTTTTTTTCGACGACTACGCCAACTGCCTGGTTGTCGGAAAATCCTTTGCCCCAATCTTTGATCGCTGCAGGATTTCTCGTGAGAAACTGGCCTACATTGTCGATTCCACAGCCGCTCCCATCGCCTCGATTGCCGTGATTTCCACTTGGATCGGCTTCGAGCTGGAGCTCATTGGTAGGGCCGTGGAAGGCTTGCCGGGGGCTGGCTCAGCCTTTTCTGTCTTTCTACAGTCTGTCCCTTATCGCTTTTACAGCATCTTCACCCTGGCCTTTGTAGCCTGCGTTGCCTTTACCGGCAGAGACTTCGGGCCGATGGCCCGGGTGGAGCTCAAGGCCGCCAGGCGATCTCAATCCGACCGGGATCCGCAAGAGGCCCCTCCGGATCCAAAGTTGGCCTGGCTGGCCTTTACGGCCATCGGACTCCTCGTCTTGGTGACCGTGACTACCTTGATCCTCAATGGATGGTCCCGCACGGTCAGTGCCGGGGGATCGGTGGCCATTCTGGAGATCATCGGCAACTCGGATCCCTTGCAGGCCATCCTGATCGGGTCGGCGTCCGCCTTCGCTTTTACCATTCTGGCCTCTATCAAATTGAAAACTCACTCGATGCAACTTCTGCTGCGGTCAGTAGGCGGCGGATTTCGTTCCATCCTGGGAGCGCTGAGCGTGCTCTATCTGGCCTGGACCCTGGGGAATGCACTGGAGGAAGCCGGAACGGCCGCCTACTTCTCCTCACTGCTGAAAGCCACGGTGCCCGCCTGGATCTTGCCCAGCCTGTCCTTTCTGCTGGCGGCGGGCACGAGCTTTTCAACAGGATCGTCATTCGGCACCATGGGGATCCTGATCCCCATCATTCTTCCCCTGGCCGGCGCCTTTGCCGCAGGCGGGGAGGGGATCATCCTCTACGCCGCCACGGGATCCGTCCTGGCCGGCGCCACCCTGGGAGACCATATGTCGCCCCTCTCCGACACGACGGTCTTGTCGGCCGCAGGGGCCGGGGTCGACGTCGTCAGTCACACCCGAACCCAACTACCCTATGCTTGCACTGTAGGGACGGTGGCTCTGCTTGTGGGTTACCTGCCGGTGGGGCTGGGGATACCCCCCTGGGTATTGATTCCTTGCGGAGTGGCCACTTGCGTGCTGATCATTCGATTCCTGGGTCGGCCCCTTTCCGTCTGATTTGAAACAATTCTGGGACTATCCACGAAGGAGAAAAAGAGAAATCCAAGAAGTTACACGAAAGACCACGAAGGGGAACGACGAACCACGAATGGACACGAATGAACACCAATAAGCGGATTGATGGGTTGTTTCACTCTCGTACGATCCGCACGCCAGGGCGGGGGCGCGGCTAGACTCTTTCCAGGCGCGCATACTTGACAAGCAGCTTCTTTAAGCCATGGTGGGGGAAGAGCACGGTGAGCTTGCAATCATCGCCTTCGCCCTGGCTACGGATAACATTGCCGACGCCATACTTGCGGTGACGAACCGTGTGGCCCTGTTTGAAACCGCCAACTGCAGTCCCCGTCTTCTTGGGAGCCAGGTCAACGCTCTTCCCTCTCTGCCGATAAAATTGCCGAATGCTGTCGGCATCGTTATAGGTGGGTCCGTCATAGCTCTTCCTGGCGGGCTTGGGGTCCCCCCAGGTTTTCTGAAGGAGATTGGAGGGAATCTCGGAAATGAAACAGGATGGCGTCGTCCGGTTGAAACTCTCTCCTCCCAGGAAACGTCGAGACCTGGCGCGTGTCAACAGCAGCTTGCTGCGGGCCCTCGTCAGGGCGACATAACAGAGCCGGCGTTCTTCCTCGAGCCCATCCCTATCCTGAAGCGAACGGCTGTGAGGGAAAAGGTCCTCCTCCAGACCGACCAGACAAACCAGCGGGAACTCCAATCCCTTGGCGCTGTGGATGGTCATCAGTGTCACCGGGGCATGCTCATCGAAATCGTCCGTGTCTGAAACCAGGGCGGCATGATCCAGAAATTCCCGCAGATTTTCGCCCCGTTGCTGGCTGTCTCGGGCTGCAATCACCAGTTCCTGCAGGTTCTCCAAACGGGAGCGGGCCTCCTCCGTGTCCTCAGCTTGAAGCCACTGCTGATAGCCGGAACGATCCAGGATGATCCGGATCAGCTCCGACAGGGGCCTGGTCTCCAGCTCGTTCCTGAATTGTTGAACCTGCATGCGAAAAGGAGTCAAGGCCTTCAACGCCCTGGCAGACAGGGTTTTCTCTTCAACCGCCTGCTCCACCACCCCCCAGAGGGACAGATTCGAATTCCGGGACTCCTGTTCCAAGGCCTCGACGGTTGCCTTGCCAATACCGCGCGGGGGGGTGTTGATCACCCGCAGCAGGCTGACGCGGTCGTGTGGATTCAGGGTCAGATTGAGGTAGGCCAGCAGGTCCTTGATTTCCGCTCTGTCATAAAAACTGAAGCCCCCCACCATTGAATATTTGACCCCGTAGCGCCGGCAGGCCTCTTCAAAATAGCGCGACTGGAAATTGGTCCGGTAGAGCACAGCCACGGACTCATTGCTCTCTGATCGTCGGTGAGCAAGGATCTGCTGAACGACAAACAGCGCCTCAGCCTCCGGATCTTCAGCTTCGTAATACCCGATCAAGGCTCCATCGCCCTGATCTGTCCAGAGCTTCTTCCCCTTGCGAGCCCGGTTGTGAGCAACCAGGGCGCCAGCAGCCTCCAGAATGGTTTTGGTGGAACGGTAGTTTTGCTCCAGCTTGATCACCCGAGTCGCAGGATAGTCCTTCTCGAAACTCAGGATGTTCTGGATGTCCGCTCCGCGCCAGCTATAGATGGATTGATCTTCATCTCCCACCACACAGATATTCTGACGGGATTGGGTCAGCAGCCGGATCAGCTCATACTGGGGCCGATTGGTGTCCTGGTACTCATCCACCATCAGGTAGGCAAAGCGTTCGTTGAGACCCAGCCTGACGGCTTCCTGGCGCTGGAGCAACTCCACCGTTTTCAACAGCAGGTCATCGAAGTCCAGGGCGTTGGCCTCCCGCAGCCTTTTCTGGTAGAGATCGAAGACCAGCGACAACCGCTCCCCTTTGGGGTCGTAGGCCTGGGCGTACAGTTCTTGGGGACTCCGGCTGCGGTTCTTGGCCTCGGAGATCCGTGAAAGGGCCCACCGTGGAGAAAGCCCCTGGTCAGACAATTGCGCTTCCTTGAGGCAAACCTTGATCAGAGCCAACTGGTCAGCCTGGTCGTAGATCGAAAAATCCCTCCCATAGCCCAGCGCGCCAATGTTCGGGCGCAGGATTCGCACACAGAATGAATGGAAGGTGGAGATGTGGGGGTTGGCCGCACGCCCGCGACGCAACAGGCCATGAACGCGGACCCTCATCTGCTCCGCGGCCTTGTTGGTGAAGGTCACCGCCAGGATTTGATCGGCACGGACCTTTTTGTTTTCAATCAGATGAGCAATCCTGAAGGTAATGACGCGTGTCTTGCCGCTGCCGGCTCCCGCCAGGATCAGTAGAGGTCCTTCGATCGTTTCGACGGCCTGCAACTGTTGCGGATTGAGCTGTCTTTCCAGTCGCAGCATGGGGCAACGGGATGGGGATTTCCAAACACCAAACAGTGGAAGGGGCAGAGGCTCGACCAGCGGGAGAGAGGTACCGCCAGGGAACCAGCCTCATTGTAGAAACCGGCTGTTCAAAAATCAATTTGACATTGGAAACCGGGCTTCACCTGATGGTGGAGACTACTTTTGCCAGAAGGCCGGGGTAAAAATGACGAGCACCGTGTAAAACTCCAGGCGCCCGGCCAGCATGCAGAAACTCAGAACCCACTTGGCGAAGGCGGGCAGCCCCGCATATCCCTCGAGCGGCCCCACATTCCCCAGGCTGGGACCGACGTTGAACATGGCGGCGGCCACGGCGGCGATGCTGGTAAACACATCCACGCCGGAAGCGGCCAGCAGCATACAACCCAGGAAGTTGACCAGAAAGGATAGATAGACCAGATTCAGAAGGCTGCGGACAGTCGCCTCCGGAATGACCCCTTTGCCCACACGGACCGCGAACACGCCACGACGCTCAACCATGCGTTCGAATTCGCGAATCACCACCTTGCAGAGCAAAACAATCCGAGAAGTTTTCAGTCCCCCGGAAGTTGAGCCAGTACATCCACCCATAAACATGAGCGCCAGCAGGATCAACTGCGGCAAAGGCAGCCACTGGGCAAAATTGTCCGTGGTTAAACCGGTAGTGGTGGTGATGGCTGTCACCTGAAAGAGGGCTTTCCTGAAGGCCATTGCCGGAGGGTAACCACTCTTCAAAGCCAGGATGGCAGCGATCACCAGGCTGGCCGAGACCACCATAAAAAGCAACGCCCTTAGCTCGAAATCGGAAATAAATCGCTTGGGGCGACGTTCCACCCAAAGACGATAGTGCAGAGTGAAGTTGATGCTCCCCAACAACATAAAGACGACAATGATGAATTCAATCAGGGGACTGTCAAATGCCCCGACGCTGGCGGTTCGGGTCGAAAATCCCCCCGTGGCCACTGTAGAGAAGGAATGGCACAAGGCATCGAAAGAATCCATTCCCGCCCAGCGGAGTGCCAGGTACTCCACCAGGGTCAAGAGCACGTAGATCTTCCAGAGAGCCTGGGCGGTATGAGCAATCCGCGGATTGAGCTTTTCCGACCTGGCTCCTGAAAACTCGGCTCGATACAACATCATTCCACCCATACCGAGCAGGGGCAGAATGGCAATCCCCAGCAGGACAACCCCCATGCCTCCCAGCCAGTGGGAGAAGCACCTCCAGAATTGCAGGTCCCTGGGAAGGCTCTCGATATCCCTGAGAATGGTTGCTCCACTCGCCGTAAACCCGGAGGTGGCTTCAAAGAAAGCGTCGGTGAAACTGGAGAAATAGGGAGGAGAGAAGTAGAAGGGCAGAGCGCCGAAAAAGCTCACCGAGAGCCATACGGAAAAGACCAGCAGCAGCCCCTCGCGTCGGTTCAAGTCCCTGGAGGGGCGAGGAAGACCGAAGAAGAGGGCACTGCCGGTTCCGGCGATGATCACGCCGGCATAGATCAGCGGAGTCGGATCGTTATGACTCCACAGGCTCACAGCCAGGGGAACCAGGAGGGTGCCACCGAGAGCCAGCAGGAACTGGCCCAGGATGTAACCGAGGGCGGCGGGCCGTATCACACCCATTCCCTTCGGGCTTCAGCCAGGAAGGCAGACTCAAGCAGCGGAACGGTACTCTCCAGAGTGAAAAAGATGACCCGGTCTCCCGCCTGGATAGTGGCTTCGCCCCTCGGCACCACCACCTCGCCGTTGGGACGAGCGATGGCGCCAACGATGGCGCCCCGGGGGAAGCGAATTTCTCGCAAGCTGCGGCCGACGTATTTCGATCCCTCAGCCGCAATCAATTCGATCGCCTCGGCCTCCTCCTCACGAAAGGTGGTCACCGAAAGCACTCGACCCTTGCGCACAAACTGGAGAATGCGGTCGACAGCCGCCAGCCGGGGGCTGACGGTGGTATTGATGCCAAGGCGCTGGGCCATGGGGAGATAATTCAGCCGATTGACCAGGGCCACTACCTTTTTTGCCCCCAGTTTTCGAGCCAACAGGGAGGCAATGATGTTGTCCTCGTCGTCATTGGTCATGGCCAAGAACGCTCCGGCACCCTTGATGTTCTCTTCCGCCAAAATCGATTCGTCGGTGCCGTCCGCGTGGAGGACAACCGTCTTGCGAAGGATCTGAGAGATCCTTTCGCAGCGGCCGATGTCCCGCTCGAAGAGTTTTACCGCCACACCCTGGGGTTCCAACAACTCGGCCACCCGAATGCCTACCTGTTTGCCCCCCACAATATAGACGCGATCCAGGGTCTCCTGAGTTTGAAGCCCCATGAACTGGCATACGGACTCCAGTTCTTCGGCCGTGGTGACAATGTAGACATGGTCTCCCGGATTCAGAACCTCGGCTCCATGAGGAACAATGACCTGTTGCCCCCGGAAGATCAGGGCGATCAGAGAATTCTTGGGCGGGCCGGCCCGATCCAGATCCTCGACCGTCTTGTAAGAGACCCAGCTCTTCTCCTCGATATTCATTCCAAAAAGTTTTACCCGGCCTTCGGCAAAATCGATCACGTCGGAGACGCCGGGCAGGCGCACCACCCGCAGGATGCGATCGGCAATCTCGGTTTCGGGGTGAATGATCAGGTCGATGTGCAATCCGGCTTTCCGGAGTATCCTCCTCCAGTAGTTGACTTCGTGCGTACGGATCCGCGCCACCTTGAACTTCACATCCGATTCCACCGAAGCAATCAGACAAACCAGCACGTTGATCTGATCTTCACTGGTCAGCGCAATCAGCATATCGGCTGTGCGAATATCCGCCTCATGCAGGACACGTATGCTGGCGGCGTTGCCATGAATCACCTTGGCGTCCAGCACTTCCTCCAGTTGATGGCAGCGCTCCAGGCTCTGCTCAACCAGCACCACCTCGTTACCCTCGCGAATCAAGCGCGCGGCAACCAGTGAAGCGGCCTGTCCGCCGCCGGCAATCAGGATCCTCATGGCCTTGAAGGATGTCTTTGTAAGATAACCAGCAACGAGAAGTCTCTCTGGCTGGAGTGGAGCACGGCTATCCGATATTGGAAGGTAATGTTGCTGCCTGAATATATATTGAGGAATGCCAGCAAGGAATGTCAAGGACTGTCAGCGGAAGCCAATCCGGCAACCCGCCTGCCCGGCCACGGGCGAGTCGTTTCTCCTCAAATAGAGATGTTATAGAGATAGGTGAACTGGAGGGTGAGACGGTCCCGCTTGAAAGCGTCGGGGAAATTGGGGAACGGCTCCGACAACTTCAGGGAGGAAATGGCTGCCCGATCGTAGGGAGAAAAACTGGAGCTGCGCACGATTTCCAGTTCCTTGAGACTGCCGTTTCTGCGAACGTCAAACACAATCACCACCACCCCTTTGCGCCCGCTACGATACGCTTGGGGAATCACCGAGAACCAATTGTTGCGAACCCTGAAATATACCGCCGTCAACCAGGGTCCGAAGTCGACCCCTTGAGTATCCGAAAGGATCGTGGGACGCTCGACTGAGAAGTCTGGCTGGCGTTTGTCGAAGTTGGCCCGAGTGCGACCTTCACCCGGACCTCCTTGTCCTGGCCGGCCACTGATTCTCTGCCGTACCCTGGAACCTGGAGTTGTCCCCGCCGGGAGTCGCAATCCTGCATAAAGGTCCTTCAAGTTTGACTTGAGAGCCTTCCCTTTTGGGGTCGAAAGAAACGGACTGGTTGACTTGATACTGCCGGCTCCCTTTCGGTTCTGCGCCCCGGTTTGCCCATCGGATGCCGGATCCTGGACCGGTTGGGGAGCGGAGGACCCGAGCTTGGGGTTCGGCGGGTCGGATTCCTCGGCGGGCGCGGGTTTTTCAGCCTGCCTGGGGTTGGGGTTGCCGCCAGGGACCCGGAGAGCCTTGGGGTTGCTCTCGGGGGGCCGGGGCTGAGGCATCCGGCGTTTGTCAGGAATCTTCGGCCTGGCGGGAGGCGGCTCTCGAAGGACGTTTTCATACTCCCTGGGCAGAGCCAGAAACCCCAACCTTTTGGCCGTTTCCCTATCCGGTGAGTCGGGGGGATCAGGTTGAGGCAGGAGGTCGGGACCCAAAGCCACCCAGAAGACAACCAACAGGTGGGCGACAAGCGACATCAATAAGGCTTCACGCCTTCTCTGACCGGTTTTCTCGTCGGGACCCGACGAGAGCAACCCATGCAGTTTGTCGTTCTTCATGATCCGGAAGTTGGGGCCGACCGCTGACGCCGGGAAGGCAGCGAAAGCATACTGGCATGCTCTTGAATCTTCACTGCCACCCGATGGGCCAAGGCCAGGGCCGCCTTGCTGCTCTCGGCTGAGACGACCGGCGGTCTCCTGGTCCGAACAGATTCGAGGAACGATTCCAATTCGGCCCTGAGCGGTTCTGTCCTTGCCGTCTCGATCCTGCGAGGCAGAATGAGGGGGGGCTCACCCACCGGTCGATTCTCGACACTCAGGACCACAACATCCTGCCGCGAGAAGTCCAGGGATATGTATTGTTTGCTCTGAAAAAAGCGCAGCTTTCGAACCTTTTCGGTACTCACCCGGCTGGCGGTTACGTTGGCGACACAACCACTGGCAAATTCTATCCTCGCATTGGCGATATCCACTTTATCGGTCAAAATGGGCAACCCGACGGCGCTCACTCGTTCCACAGGGCTGCGCACGAAATCCAGCACCAGGTCCAGATCGTGAATCATCAGATCTGAAACCACATCGATATCCAGGCTGCGCGCGGTAAAGACCCCAAGACGATGCACTTCGAAGAAGAGGGGAGTCGTCAACAACTTGCGGGCTGCCACCACCGCAGGATTGAAACGCTCCAGATGCCCGACTTGCAGAATGCGACGGTGCTGTTTTGCTGCCTCGATCAGGGCTTCGGCTTCCGCCAGCGAGGAGGTGATCGGCTTCTCCACCAGCACGTCGACCCCCCGGGTCAGCAGATCAATGCCGATCGAGGCATGCTCCTGGGTAGGGGCGGCCAGACTCGCGGCGGATATTTTGCCCGACAGAGCCTGGTGGGTTCCGTATGCCCGCGTGGAAAACTCGTCGGCAACCGCACGGGCCGTCTCCAGGTTCTTGTCCACCACTCCCACAAGCTCGACATTCTCCAGTTGCGAGAGAACCCGGACATGCTGCCTTCCGAGGTAGCCCGTCCCCACAACTGCCACCTTGACCTTGTCCATAGGCAGATCGACTCGCTTGCGTCTGGATTCACAAACCGAAACGGCGCGGCTCCCCGCGGATTGGCCTAATCTTCGGGATCGAGGGCAACGATGGCAATCCCATCCCGATCGGCAATCCTTGTCAGTTCCGCTCGATCGATGAGCAGCGTTTTCTGCGCGTCAACAGCCAAGGCCGAGGCATGAACCTCGGCCATCAACCGAAGGGTAGGCACCCCGACCACCGGGACGTCAAAACGCATGTCCTGTCGGGGCTTGCTGACCTTGACCACGGTGATCCGCTGATTGCCGGTAAGGCTGGCGGCCCGACGAATCGTCGCGTCAGTGCCTTCCATGGCTTCCACCGCAACACAGACCTGATCCCTTACCACCACGGATTGACCGATATCCATTCGAGCCATCTCCTTGGCGATTCTTCGACCGTATTGAATGTCCTTGATCTCCGTATTACTGGGAGACCGACGGGTCAGCACCCCAGCCTCCGGAATGAGCGGTTTCAGGAAAGTGGTGGAATCGATGAGACGAATTCCTTCCTGCTCCAGGACATCGGCAACCCCTCCAATCAAGGAGTCGGTGTTCCTGGTGCCCAAGCTCATCAAGAGTTTCAGGAGCTTCAGGTCCGGCACGATCGAGCTGAAGATCTGCTTGTGCTGAACCTGACCCGCCATCATTGCCTGACTGACCCCCTCCCGCTTCAAGAGCTCAATGAGCTTCCCAAGCTGACCCAGGCTGATCCAATGGGTCCGGTAGCCTGAAGCGGCAATCCGTGGATAGGCCTCTTCCTTGATGGCCACCACCACCACGTCCACGCCCAGACTGCGTGCGGCCTCAAGCACCAAAAAGGGAAATTGGCCATTGCCGGCAATGAGGCCGTAGCGACCCGGGTTCCGCGGCACGACTTCTCTTTCGGAAGCTCTCGAGTCCAACTGACTGCCTGGGGCTTGGTCGGCCTGGGCCATCGGATTCACCGATTCCCTCTCTTCGGCTCAGGACGGCTTCGCACCCGGGTCTGCCGGGGAATGGGAAGGAGCGCCAAGTGATGCCGGCTCACTTGATGATTCCTCGTTCACTGGTCTGAATGAAATCGATCAACGCCTGTACTTCCGGGCGGCCGGCAAGTTCCTGCTTGAGTTGATCCAAAGCCTGGGAGGTGTTGAGCCCGGACTGCAGAAGCACTCGATAGGCAGCGCGAATCGTCCTGATGGAATCGGTCGAGATTCCGCGGCGCTCCAGGCCGATGACGTTGACGCCATAATTTTTGGCCTCCCTGGCGCTCACCGTTTTGGAATAGGGGAGGACATCCTTGGTGATAACGGAATAGCCGCCGACAAATCCGTAGATCCCCACCCGGCAAAACTGGTGGACCCCCGAAAAAGCCCCAATGGTGGCATGGTCCGAGATGGTGACGTGTCCGGCAAGCGTGGCTGCATTGGCCAGCAGAACATGGTCTCCCAGGGAGCAGTCATGGGCAATGTGACTGTAGGCCATGATGAAGTTGTGATTTCCAATCGAGGTCCGCCCCCCTCCTCCCCTCGTTCCCCGATTCACGGTGACATACTCCCGGAAGGTGTTGTGGTCGCCGATGATCAATTCGGTCTGCTCCCCCCGATACTTGAGATCCTGGGGTGGAAAACCAATGGAGCAAAAGGGAAAGAAATGGCAATGGGCCCCAATCCGGGTGGGTCCTTGAATGACGGCGTGGGCATCGACTCGACAATGGTCTCCCAACACCACGTCGTCTTCCAGGATCGCGTAGGGGCCGATGGAAACCTCTTCGCCCAGGGAGGCGTTGGAACTCACCACCGCCGTGGGGTGAATGCTCATTGATTCCCTCGGTCCACAATCGTCGACAGGATCTCGGCTTCAGCCACCCGTATCCCATCCACCAAGGCTTCCCCGCGAAGTTTGCCCAGCCGCGGTTTCAACCGTAGCACCTCCACCACCAACTCCAGCCGGTCCCCGGGAATCACCGGCCGGCGAAATCGCGCCTTGTCGATACCGCTGAAGTAGACCAATTTTTTCTCTCGATCCGGAATCTCGCGAAGCACCAGCACCGCTGCCACTTGGGCAATGGCCTCGATGATCAGCACCCCGGGCATGACGGGAGTTCCGGGAAAATGACCGCTAAAGAAGGGTTCGTTAACCGTCACACTCTTGAGACCAACGATTCTCTTGCCAGGTTCCAGCTCGGTGATGGCATCCACCAGGAGAAACGGATAGCGGTGGGGGATAATCTGTTGTATCTGATTGGAATCCAAGAGCATCGGTCTAACCCCGAGTCTGATGTCACTTAGTTTGACGGTGAAAAAGAATATAGCACAGGCTCCCTCGGACTCTGAATGACATTGCAGGCCCGCATATCCAACCGGGGGGCGTGATCTTGAAAAGAGTGCAAGGAGTGAGGCACGTGTTTAGCCGGGCCCCCGCCCTGCCGTGCGGATCATTCGAGGAAAAACGGCTGATCGTTCATGAAGATGAACCACGAATGAACTCGAATAGACACGAAGACAGATGGACCTCCTTCAACGTCAAGCGGCACCAAAATGCTTCTGTAATTTTGTGCCCTTGGTGTGACGATGTCATGGGATGAAGGCTTGCTGGGAGCGCGGGCGTCCCGCCCGCACCAAGCCTGGCCCAGCCTCGCCCATCTCCCCCACTTGGATCAACCGGGAACGGCGCCATGCCCCTCCTTCGGCATGGCCGATGCGGTTCCTGCCGACAGGGTGGCTGCCTGCAGCATCGCACTCAAGCTCAGCGGCAACCAAAGGGACGGGATGCGGGCGGGACGCCCGCGTTCCCAGGCGATGCCGTCCCGGAGGTGCGGGGATGTCTGGCGGGCGACTTCTCAGAAAGCCGCCGTGCACCCTTTGAGAAACTCCCGTTTGCCGGCGAGCCTGGCCCCCGCCACATACGACGGGGCGGATCATTCGAGAGTGAAACAAAGGAGCTTTATGGCCTATCGGGAGCAAGGGCTATGTCCCATTAGACCAGTTTGGTGCATTAAGGAACATGGATAGACAGGATTAACAGGATAAAAAGCTGCTGCAGGCGAAGCGGACTCGCTCGATGACCGGGTGTGCGTTTGAGGTGTTTCTTGAACTTGGGAGTGGGTTTTTGGAATCCTTGTTGAAGCATGGACGATGGTTGAACTCAAGACGGTGAAACCTCTCGCCAAATAATCCTGTTTATCCTGTCCATCCATGTAAATAAACAATCTACTCATGCTTGACTTTGAACCGGTTTCCCGCCATCGGACACCGGGGATTGTTTCAGGCAAGTCCGGCCCCCGCCCCCACGACGGGGCGGATCATACGAGAGTGAAACAACGAATCTTCATGGCCTGTCGGGAACAAGGGCCAAGTCGTGCTAAACGGGTTTCTACTTATTGAACATGGATACACAGGATAGACAGGATAAACAGCAGGAGAGGCTGCGCCACAGGAAGCAGACCCGCTCGATGATCGGGTGGGTGTTGGAAGTGATCCAAGAGCCCGGGAGCGGGTTTTGGGAAATCCGTGTTGGAACAGAGGCGATGGTTGAACTCATGACGGTGGAAACTCTCGCCAAATAATCCTGTGCATCCTGTGCATCCATGTCAATTAGCCGTCTAACTATGCTTGACATTGAACGGGTTTCCCGCCACGCGGCACAAGGCGTTGTTTCAGACAAGTCGCCCCCCCACCCTGGCTGGCGGATCATTCGAGAGTGAAACAACCGGTCCTTATACCTATCGGGAGCAGGGGCCATGTCTCGCTAATTCGGTTGGCTGCATCATTGAACATCGATACACAGGATAGACAGGATAAACAGGACGAGAAGCTGGTGCACAAGAAGCTGACTGGCTCGATGATCGAGTGCGCGTTTGTGGAAAACCTCAGGGTCCTTCGTGGCCCTTCACGGACCCCTTTCGAGTCTTTTCCAACCCCTTGGAATCCCTTCGCGGATTCATCTTTTGCCCTCTTAACAGATCCTTTATCGCCCTTGGTGGAAATCTTTTCTCCCTTCCCAACCTTTGGCGGATCCCTCTTGAGTTTTCTCCAACCCCTTAGTGGCCCTTCGTCGTCCTTCGTGGCCCTTCGTGGATTTCTTTTTTTTGGCCTTGGTGGATATCTTTTTGTCCTTCGTGGCCCTTCGTGGATTGAGAGTCGACCCGGTGAGAAATGCGGGCCAAGCATGCCGTCTGGGGGACAGGGTGTCCCCCTCCGGCGTGTTTGCCTTCCTGAAAATTGCATCCACTATTGGGCAGGTGGGGGAGCAGCGGCGGGAGTGCTGGGCGTGGTCTGGGAAAGGTTGAACCGCTTGATGATGTCTGTGGTGATGTCCACCGAGGTGGTATTGTACAGAACCTGGCTGTTCTGGCTGGATGAGTCCAGAATCAGATAGAAGTTGTTCTCCGTCGCATATTTTTGAACTTCGGCGGCTATCTTTCTGCCGATCCTGTTGAAAATATCCTGACGCAGTTGATTGAATTGCTTCTGAGCGTCTTCGGTCGCCCGCTGGAAAAAAATCTGCTTGTTTTCCAGGTTTCTGGCGAGGGCCGCCTGTGCCTCCTGGTTCAAGGTGGCTCCCTGACGTTGAATCTGCGCCTGCAGATCCTGAATTTCCTTCTGCTGCTTGGCAAACTCCTCCTGCTTGGCATCTACTTTCTTCTGTAGATCGGCCATCTCGGTCTTTCCCTCCTCCGACTCAAAGATGGCGCGGGCGACATGGAGGACTCCCACTTTGACCATCTCCTGGCCCTGGACCCGCAAAGGGCCGATCAGACCCAGCAGAAGAACAGGCAAGAATGCGGTGATTCCTCTATGCTTCCTGGTCATGATACATAGACTCCTTATCGATGTTTATGCGTTGCGCAACCAAGATACGGCCCTAGCTTACCAGTCCTTTCTCTTTTTTTGAAGGGACTCGGTATTTCTATTCAGCCGTGGCCAAAGGAAGATCGACCGGGGCGGCCACCAGAAATCCCCCGGTGCGCTTGGTACTGGTGATCAGAGCCACGGCAATCATGGGTTGGGCAGTGGGAGAATCGATCTCAAGGGGACCGAAGTTGCTTCCCAGGCCAAGGTCGCCGAGAACATCATCCGTCTCGTGAAAACCGTTGGGCGGAATCTGGAGGCTGCCCAGCAAACCGATCTCTTCGCCGGTTTCCCTGTCCCGTGCCCGAATTCGGGCGGCGGCGCTGATGCTGCCCAGGTTCATGATGATCAACTTGGTCCGAAATAATCCCTGGTTGGTGGATGAGCTGAGCAGCAGCCTCGGCGAACCCTGCGAAACCCCCACCTGCAGGGCCGGATCCTGGGTCTGGTTATCGATCAGGGAAATAAAGGTGTTGAAAGGACGGTCCGATATCAGGCGCAGCGAGCCGGAGGTGTCGGTGACTGAACTGGCCCCCATCACGAACCTCAGGACGTGGTTGATTTGCAGGAACCCCCGAGGTCCGACTTTGGCCGTTCGCTCCTCGCTGCTCTCCCCCTCCTGATTCCCCAAGCTTATGGAGACCGTGGCTTCCTGCTCGTCCAGATTTCTGATTCCAAGATTGGTCCGAAACTGCGAGGTGTCCGAGACCAGGGGGAAGTAATTGACGAATCCCATGGACACGATTTCGACGGCATCGCGGGGAGGGTTGGCCACCAGAAGGGTGTTGTCGTTGGGATTGGCGGAAACGTGAGTGGGATTGGCGCCCACGAATACCGACGGAGTGGTGATCTTGCGCCGGGTGGCCGGATCGATCAGAGCGAACGTTCTGGTCTCGGGCAGCAGGGCGGCGGCGAGACCGGTCTTGGGGTTGATGGCGACGGACCCGGGAGAGGTGTTCAACCCCACCACGCCCGCCAAGGTTGCAGGGATCTCGGAGGTGTCCAGCACCGCCACGGCCCGGCCGGTGCCAAGGGCGACCACACCCTGCTCGAGTTCGGGGCTAAGAGTGATTTCCAGGGGGCCGCTGCCCAGGAAAATGCGGCCCACCACGGTGGCGATATTCAGTTCGAGGTTGTAACGGACCATCTGCAGGTGGGCGTCGCCGTGAGTGGCCACCAGGGCAAGGTCGTTCTTCTCATCGTAAGCGACGCTGATGGGATTGACCCCGACCGGGATCGGCGTCGGCAACGCCGGGGTATGGGTGTCGAGATCCAGCAACACCACGCTGTTCCCGTTTAACAGGGCTACGATGGCAATGTTGTTTTCGGTGTCAATGGCGACGCTCCGGGGTCCGGCCCCCGGCATTCCGACTGAAACCACCGCTTCAGTGGCCTGGGTCTCAAGATTGACGATGGAGACATTGTCGCTCCCGTAATTGACGACCACCGCCTTCCCGGTGACTTCGTTCACCGCCACCACCAGGGGAGAAACCACCGGGATCGGCTGGCCCTCCTCATCCAGGAAGGGATTGCCGTCCCCATCCACATTCAAAGGGATCCCGGTGATGGTTGGGGCCGCCTCGCTCAGGTTGACGACGTACAGTTCCCTGGAGTTGCGCCCCACCACCAGAGCCTGGTTGGTGGCCGGCCTCACCAGAGAATAGACGGGATAGGTCCCCGGAGAAAAGAGCACCTCCTGTGCCCGACCCCACGGGGGACTGCATACCACCAGCACAACCAAAAAGCCCAAGAAACGCTTCATGAACCAGTATCCTCAGATGACAGTCGTGTCGGCGGACTCAGAAAGTCCGGCCCACCGAGAATTTAACATCGCTGCGGCGTTCGAAAACAATGGGAATCGGCGCGGCTCCGGTCGGATTCGGTACAAACTCGTTGAACCGCAAGGGATTGTATCCAAAAATAAGACGGAAGGGGGCGTTGACCACCGGCATGATGATCTGGAGCTCGACCCCCGTACTGGCTCTCCACTTATCGGTCCCCGGGATGACCTGCACTTCCTCCCCGGCTCTGACGGGCCGGAAGGCTCCATCCTCCAGCACAACCAGCCCCGCGGTGGAATTATCGGCTACGGTCAGGGCCGCCCGCCTCATCACCCAGGATCTTCCGATATCGAAAAAGGGCGCCAGCGTTACCGGACCCATGATCGGAATACGATACTCGAAGTTGTAGACCACCTGGGTATCCCCGCCCACGAATTGAAAACTGCTGAAATAGCGGGGTTCCTGCCTCACCAGATTCTGGCCCGTCAGGGGATCGATTTGGGGGGTGCCATCCGGATTGAGCACGGGCACCGTTTCCGTCCTCTCGAAGGTCGTCAGAGCCAGTGGACTGATGAGGCGAATATCGAAACCGCGAATGCTGTCCTCGCCTCCAATAAACTGCCGGTCGAAGACGGGAGGCTGCAAGCCGCCGAAACCGCTGACAAAAGAAAACAAGCCGCGCATTCCAATGGTGTTTCTGCGCTTGTTCACCGGCTTGAACCACTTGGCTTCCACCGTGGGCCGGACAATGTTGGCTCCTCCCCTCAGGACCGTACCGCCGGTGAACTGCATAAACAGCGAAAGACTCTTGCCCCTGGTGGGTTGAAAGGGGTTGTTGACGGTGTTGTAGGTGAGCGACGGGGTGATGGTGCTGCGTACCAGCCCTTCGAAAGCCGTCCGGCCCGAGAATCGATCGGCGGGCCAGAGCGCACTGAAGAAGGACTCATTTTCGTTAGAGGTGAAACCGGTCGAGGACTTGTCCAATCCGTAGCTCATGCCGAAGTGGGTGAATGGCCGGACCGGGTAGCTGGCGAAGGTGGTGAACCCGGTGCTGTTCTGGGAGAAAAGCTCCGACCCCAGCGGCACCACACCGCTGAAAAATCCCAGGGTGTCGGCTTCGTGAAAGCTGAAGCGTCGATGGAACACCGTGAATCCGGTGGTCAAAGGCCGATCGCGGAAGTAGGGCTCGGTGAATCTCAAGACATACTGGGAGGCCCGGGTCCCCCCCTGGGCCTGGATGCTGATGGACTCGCCGTGACCCATGAAGTTGTTGGTGGAGTAGCCCGCGCCGATGAAACTACCGCCAAAGCCGCTGCTGCCTCCTGAAAAGGAAATCGAATTCTTGCCCTTTTCCTTCACCTTGAGGACGACGTCGACCTGACCCGTCTTTTCGTCTCCAGCCCTGGGGTCGGGCTTGATCTCTGCGTCTTCCTCGGCCTTGAGCTCGTCGAAGTAGCCCAACTGGTTCAACCTCAGGACGCTCACGTCCCACAGTTCCGTGCTGAATATCTCCCCCTCCCTCACCAGGATTTCCCGCCGGATCACCTTGTCTCTGGTGGTGGTGTTGCCCACGAAATCCATGCGCCTCAAGACAAACTGCTTGCCTTCTTCAATGTCGAAAACGACGTTGACCACCTTCTCGACCTCGTCCACCTCCTGCCTCGGGATCGGAGTCCAATTGATATAGCCCTGGTGGCCATAAATCTTCTTCAGGTTTTCGAACCCCTCCCGGATCAGCTCTCCGTTGAAGACCTCGCCTTCCTTCATGCCAAGTACCCGCAACAGCAGTTTGTCTTCGAACAGGGTATTGCCGGTGAACTGCAGGTCTCCCACCCTGTACTGCTCGTTCTCCTCCAGGTCGACATCAATGAAGACGCGCTTGCCCTTCTTGCGCCTGAAGGGAATGGGGAAAAACGACAACCCATTCACGTCCCGCACCTCGATCCTGGGCTCCTTGATCAAGAGCTTGATGTACCCCTTTTCGTGGTATTTGGCTCGGACCCCCAGTTCCAGAGACCCCTCGAGCCTGCGCTTCTCAAACTTGGATTTACCGGTAAAGAAAGAGATGAGGCCGAGCTCCTTGATGAACTTCATCGACTTGCGCAGTTCCTTGTCCGTGTAGACGGTGTTGCCGTGAAAGTTGATCTTCGAGACCTTGACCTTGGGGCCTTCCTCGATCACAAAGGTGAGAAGCTTGGAGTTGGGCGGGACATCCTCGGTTTTGTAGCTGATCTCGGCGTACTGGCGACCCTTCTCGGCCAACAGATCCGTCAAAACCACGATGGCTCGCTGAATCTTGGTGGGATCGAAGGGGGTTTCAATCCCGACACCCACCTTCTCTTCCTGGTATTTCTCCAACACCTCGGTCTGAGTGGCGGATTTCAGCCCTTCATATTCGATACTCCGGATCATCGGCCGTTCCTGCACCCAGAAGATCACGATCTTGCCGCGCTCGCCGTCCTCCGTCTCGATCCGAACGTCCTCAAAGTAACCCGTCTCCCAAACGGTTCGAAAGTCCCGCCGCAGCAACGCCGGATCCAGGAAATCGTTGGGCTTGGAGAGAATGTGGAATTTGACCGTTTCCTGGGGAACTCTTCTGGTTCCTCTTACTTCTATGTTTTCAATAATTTCTCTCTTTTGAGCCCAGACCTGCCCCTGCCATCCGCTCAACGCCCACAGCAGCGCCGCACATGCAACGAGGAAACTTTTACCCATTGCTGCCTCCACAACGCGGCTGTATGAGAACGCGCATCTCTTCCGGAAGTCCTTAGAAACAACTGTAGGATGCGGATTGGGGGGATTTATTTGTATAGCAGAGAGGTCTCAATGATTGTTTTCTTCAGGTCCCGATAGTAAAGGCCCTTATCCACCTCGTAGATCTCGATTTCAGAGCCCGGCTCGACATCTCCCTGAATCAGGGCTTCGGATAATGGGTCCTCCACGTACCGTTGCAGCGCCCGACGCAGAGGTCTGGCGCCATAAGACCGATCATGGCAGGTCTTCTCAAGGATCCAACGCATAGCGTCGGGCGTGAGAGAAATCTTGACGTTCTTGGCCACCATGCTTGCATTGATCTGATTGACCAACAACTCGACGATCTTCTCCAGGTCCTCATCCGTCAGCGAATTGAAGACAATGACCTCATCCAGGCGGTTGATGAATTCCGGATTGAAGGCCTTCTTGACCTCGGAGAGGACCATCTCCTCCATTTTGGCATCGTTGATCTCCCGGTTGGAGCCATGGAAGCCGAGTTGATGTTTCTTCTCCAGGAACCGGGCCCCCAGGTTGGAGGTCATGATGATGATGGTGTTCTTGAAGTCGACCGTATTGCCGAGCCCGTCGGTAAGCTGTCCGTCCTCAAATACCTGGAGCAGAATGTTGAACAGATCCTGATGGGACTTTTCGATCTCGTCGAGCAGGATGATGGAGTAAGGCGCCCTCTTGACACGCTCGGTCAGTTGACCACCCTCTTCGTATCCCACATAGCCCGGCGGTGAACCGATGAACTTGGACACCGAGTGCTTTTCCATGTATTCCGACATGTCAAATCGGATCAAAGCCTTTTCCGTGCCGAAGAGGAAGTGGGCCAGGGAGCGGGCCACCTCGGTCTTGCCCACGCCGGTAGGCCCCAGGAACAGGAAGGAACCCACGGGACGGTTGGGACTCTTGAGCCCCGCCCGAGACCTGCGTATGGCCCGAGCCAGAGCTCCAATGGCCTTGTCCTGACTGATGACCCGTCTGTGCAACTCCTCCTCGATTCGCATCAGCTTGGCCATCTCCTCCTCCTTGATGGCCATCACCGGAATCCCCGTCCATTTGGCAACAACGCTTTCGATGTCTTCGCTGGTCACCGTTCCGCCGCCTGAGTCGTCCAGATTGAATTTCTCTTGAATCGACCGCAGGTGGTCCAAGGCGATGCGCTCTTCATTGCGGTAGATCTCAGCCTTTTCGAACTCATGGTTGGAGATGGCCGATTCCATACGAGCCACGATCACCTTGATCTTCTTCTGTATCTCCGTCATCTCCTTGGGAAGACCGTCCTGACGCAGCTTGACTCTTGCTCCGGCTTCATCGATCAAATCGATGGCCTTGTCCGGCAGAAAGCGATCCGGAATGTAGCGATTGGCCTGATAGACAGCAGTTTCGATGGCCTCCGAGTCATAGCTCAACATGTGAAACTTTTCGTAGCGCTCCTTGACCCCATTGAGAATACGCACCGCTTCCTCTTCCGTGGGAGGCGGAACCTTGACTGCCTGAAACCGTCTTTCGAGTGATCGATCCTTCTCGATGGACTTGCGGAACTCTGCCGGTGTGGTGGCGCCGATGCACTGGATCTCGCCGCGACTCAAAGCCGGCTTCAGGATGTTGGCCGCATCCAGCGAGCCCTCTGCCGAACCGGCACCCACCAGGGTATGCAACTCATCGACGAACACGATCGAATTCCGATTCTCAATCAGCTCCTTCATGATCGTCTTCAACCGTTCCTCGAACTGGCCCCGGTATTTGGTGCCAGCCACAATCAAGGAGAGATCCAGAGCCAGAATGCGCTTGCCTGCCAGATAGCTGGGCACCTCGTTCTCGACGATCCTTTGGGCCAAGCCCTCGACGATGGCTGTCTTGCCTACGCCAGGCTCGCCGATCAGAACCGGATTGTTCTTGGTGCGCCGGCAGAGAATCTGGATCACTCGTTCAATTTCATTGTCACGTCCCACCAGGGGATCCAAAGTGCTTTCAATGGCCAACTGGGTCAGATCCCGACTGAACTCCGACAACAGAGGTGTTTCCTTGGACCGGCTGACCACGGGTTTTTCCGAGTGGGTCCGACTCAGTTCCTCCCGGATCGAGGTCAACTTCAGCCCTCTTTCATGCAGAATCTCCGCAGCCAGGCACTTGTCTTCACGCAGAATCCCCAACAACAGATGTTCGGTCCCGATATGCCGGTGGCGCAGACGTTCAGCCTCGTCGGCCGCAAAGGTGAGGATTCGCTTGCATTCCGTACTCAAGGGGAGATCAATCGATGTCGGCACCTTCTCCCGAATGATGGTTCGTCCCTCAATATCTTTCTTGATGGAATCGATGGAGGAGTGAGAGCGCAGAAAGCGATTGGTCAGGCTCTTGTCCTCCCGCATCAATCCCAGGAGAAGGTGTTCGGTCTCAATGGAGGGGCTTCCAAATTGGCTGGCTTCGTACCGAGCGAAAAAGATCACCCTTCTGGCTTTTTCGGTGTATCTCTCAAACATGAGTACCGCTGGCGGCTCGCAAGCTGCCGTTCTCCAACTTCAGAATTCGGTCGCACTTGGCAGCTATTCTAGCATTGTGCGTGACCAGGATGGAAGTATGTTTTTTGTCCCGTTGGATCTCGCGAAAAAGCTCGAAAACCCTTGTCCCTGTTCGGATATCCAGGTTTCCGGTGGGCTCGTCAGCCAGCACCAGTTGAGGCCGGTTCACCAGGGCTCGGGCGATGGCGAGCCGTTGCTGCTCGCCCCCGGACAACTCCCCCGGCCGATGATGTATGCGTTTTTCCAGACCCACCAGGGCAAGCATTTCTTTCCCTTTCCGGTCGTCCCGGTAGGTGCCGGCAATTCTCTGCGGCATGCTGACGTTCTCCAGCGCCGAGAACTCGGGAAGCAGGTTGTGAAACTGAAAGACAAACCCCACCGAGGCCCGCCGGAACTCGGCCAGACCTTCGGCGTCCAGATCCTGGAGGTCAAGCGACCCGAATCGGACCGAACCGCTTGTCGGCCGGTCCAGGGCGCCCAGGATATGGAGCAGCGTGCTTTTGCCGCAACCCGACTGGCCGACCACCGCAATCATTTCTCCCGGACTGACCGTCAGGTTCAGCCCTTTCAGCACTTCCAGGCGCTGGCTCGGCATGAAATAGAATTTGTCCAGATCTCGGACTTCAATGGCAGGCGGAAATCCCCGGACGGAAACGACGGCGTCGACCGGGCGGGAGTCCACTCCATGGCCAGCCTCGTGGTTCCGGGCCGATGCTGCCCTTTTTCTCGCTGTCCGGTCGGAAGTATCGCTACTCATAGCGCAAGGCCTCCACCGGGTTCAAACCCGCCGCCCGATCCGAGGGATAGAGCGTGGCCAGAAAGCTGATGATGATGGCTGCAGCCGCAATGGCTACTCCGTCAGCCACCGACAGGTTGAACGGAACGTGAGTCATGGAATAGACATCGGCTTGCAACCGGATCAACCGGTACCGGTCGCAAATCCAACAAAGGGAGTAGCCGAAGATCAGTCCCCAGAACGAGCCGATGACTCCAATGGTCACCCCCTGAAAGATAAAGATCTTGCGCACGGCTTTCCGGGTTGCCCCCATGGACATCAGTACGGCGATGTCCCGGGTCTTTTCCATGACCATCATGGTGAGGGTTGTGACGATATTCAAGGCAGCCACAAAGACGATCAGTCCGATCGTAATGACCATCACCAACTTCTCCAGGCGCAGCGCCTCAAAGACGGGGCGGTTCAGCTCCTTCCAATCGATGGTTTCAAAGCCTTCTCCCAGAACCTGCTTGATTTGCAGAGCCATCCGATCGACCTGATAGATATCCTCCACCCGGCACTCGATCACCGAGACCCGCTGTCCTGTCCCCAGAGCCCTCTGGGCCGAGGAGAGAGCGGTAAACGCCCACTGAGCATCGAAGTCGTATAGTCCCGACTGGAAGATGGCAACCACCTTGAACCGCCGCCTCAGGGGAAATTCACCCAGCGGGGTCAGGGTGGTCTCATCACTGAACACACCGACGGTATCCCCGACCACAAGCCCAAGGCGTTTGGCCAGGTCGACGCCGACCGCCACTGGGTCCTCGACAGGGCCCTCTTGGTTGCCGGCCAGTCGACCCAGGTCCCCCTGGCGAACCTGGAAGAATTGAGCCAGAACCAGAGGATCGTCGACAGCAATCCCCTTAAGCATGACGCCTTCCTGGCGCGAACCCGTGCTCATCAGCACCGGCCCGTACAAGGCCGCCGTAGCACTGCGGATGCCCGAGACCTTTCGAATCTTGGAAGTCAGTTCGGCGGGATTCCCGATCCCTTCACTGCTGAGGACCGGCTTGACGTTGAGGTGTGCCGTGCCTTTGAGCAACTTGTCCTGGAGATTTTTCCGGAATCCGGAACTAATGGACAAGGCCACGACCATGGCGGCCACCCCTGCGGTCACACCCAGGATGGAAATCAGGGTCACCACGGAGATAACCGTCTGCTTGCGGCGGGCCCGAAGATAACGCCAGGCCACAAACCACTCAAACGTCTTCATTGGGGCTTCTGTTCCGGACGTAACAGCGGAAAGAGAATGACATCTCTGATAGAAACGGAATCGGTAAAGAGCATAGTGAGCCGATCGATGCCGATTCCCTCACCAGCGGTGGGCGGCATCCCGTAACGAAGGGCTCTGAGGTAGTCCTCATCCATCTGGTGAGCCTCTTCGTCCCCCTTGTTGCGTTCAACCACTTGGGCCTCGAAACGTCGCTTCTGCTCCTCAGGATCATTGAGCTCACTGTAGGCGTTGGCGATTTCCATCCCCCCGATGTAGAGCTCGAACCGCTCCACCAGCGAGGGATCCTCGGGTTTGGTCTTGCTGAGCGGAGAAAGTTCCAGGGGATAATCGTAGATGATGGTAGGCTGGAGCAGATGCCTTTCCACGACAGCCTCGAACAGGCTGGCCCAGATCAGGCCCTTCGAATCTCCGGGCGTGCAGCTCACCGGGTCGAGTCCGCGGGGAATCGCATAGTCGTTCCAACGTCGACATAGCCGGGACAATTCGGTAAGCGTTTCCAGATCCTCGGATCGAGGAGCTGGAAAGGCATCGCCGGGCCAGAACTTCCGGATGGATTCTTTCAGGGAATAGCGCGTCCAGGTCTCCAGAGAAATCCGAACCCCGTTGAATTCGAATTCCAGACTGCCCAGAATTTCACGGGCCAGGCGTTGCAACAGGTCCTGGGTCAGGTTCATCAACTCACTATAGTCGCTGTAGGATTGATAGAACTCCAGCATGGTGAATTCAGGGTTGTGCTGGGTTGAAATCCCCTCGTTGCGAAAGTTGCGGTTGATCTCGTAAACCCTTTCCAGTTGCCCCACGATCAGTCGTTTCAGATAGAGCTCCGGCGCGATTCTGAGAAACAGCGGCATGCCGAGCGTATTGTGAAAGGTGCGGAAGGGCCGCGCGGTAGCTCCACCGGCAATCGGCTGCATCATCGGAGTCTCTACCTCTACGTAACTCTTCTCATCCATATAGTTCCGAATTCCCTTGATAATCCGGCTGCGGGTGACAAAGACCTCACGCACGCCCGGATTGGCGATAAGGTCCAGGTAACGTTGTCGATAGCGGATCTCGATATCGGTGAGGCCATGCCACTTCTCCGGTAGTGGCAGCAGGGACTTGGCCAGAAACTCCATGTCGGTGGCATGCACGGTGAGTTCACCGGTGCGGGTGCGAAAGAGATATCCCTCGACGCCCACGAAGTCTCCGACATCCAGGAGGCGATAGAGTTCAAAAAGTCGTTCCCCGACAGCGTCTCGACGAACGTAGACCTGCAAGCGGCGTTCACCGTCGGACAGATTCACGAATCCGGCCTTCCCCTGGCCGCGAATGGCCACCATCCGGCCGCAAACACGCACGGTGACGGGACGGGATTCCAGCTCTTCTTTGGAAGAATTCCGGTGCTGCTGAAGGATCTGCAGCAGAGAATGGCTCGAGGAATAGGCGTTTGGGTAAAGGGAATAACCTAGAGCCTTGATCTTTTCCAGTTTAGCGTATCGCTGAGCAATGAGGGTCTGCTCGGTTTTGGATCGGCTCAAGGCTCCCTGCCCCCTTCGGTGGCAACTTCTTTGTGGATACTGTCCAGTATGCCGTTAACGAATTGGATAGCCTCAAAGGTGCTGAACCGGCGGGCAATCTCCAGGGCTTCATTGATGGCAACCACCCTGGGGGTTTGGGTTTCGTACAACAACTCGAAGGTGGCCAGGCGCAGGACATTCCTGTCGACAGTGGCCATGCGGGGGAGTCGCCAATGTTCGGCGTGGCGGGCTAAGAGGACATCGATCTGAGCGATATGGCGGACGGTGCCAGCGGCAAGACGGTCGGCGAATGCGCGGGTATCAGCCTCGGATTCCTGGTTCAGCGTCCAGAAGGTCCCGCGGACATCGTTGAACGATCCCTTGGAAAGGTCCCATTGAAAAAGCATCTGCAATGCATGCTCTCGCCCCTGCCTTCTTCCACCCATGGATCCTTGTCCTCAAGAGGCCACCCCAGAAAATTGTGCTAGCCAATTTGTTTCAGAAGGTTGGCCATCTCGACGGCCGACATCGCCGCCTCGAATCCCTTGTTGCCGGACTTGAGCCCCGCCCGATCAATCGCCTGTTCCACGCTTTCGGCCGTAACGACACCAAAGGCCACCGGCACTTCTGAATCCAGGGAAACCGAAGCAATTCCCTGGGCCACCTCGTTGCAAATATAGGTGAAGTGGGGAGTCTCTCCCTGAATCAAGGTCCCCAGGCAGATCACCCCGTGGTACTTTCCGGTGCCTGCGGCCTTTTTGGCCGCCAAGGGGATCTCGAAAGATCCGGGCACCTTGATCACCTCAATGTCGCCTTCGGCTGCACCGGTTCGAGTCAGCGCATCCAGAGCACCTTCCAGGAGGCGTTGAGTCACAAAACCGTTGAAGCGACTCAGCACGATGGCAAAACTAAGGCCCGAGGCGTTCAGATTCCCCTGGATCGTGTGCACCACCCTGCGCCTCCTGCAACTCGGCCGCCCGGATTCAACTGCCGGGCAACCCTCTGATCTCAAAACTACGGTGCCAAAACGCCTCAGGATCATAACAGCTTTTCACATGGAGCGTGGCCCGGATTCGTTATGGGCGTGCCGGATGGATCCTGCGATCTTCACTCACGCGCCGGGAGTCTGCCCCCCCTTCGGGACCGACAGGAACGGACCTGAAACAACGCCTTGTGCCGCGCGGCGGGAAACCCGTTCAAAGTCAAGCATAGTTAGACGGCTAATTGACATGGATGCACAGGATTATTTGGCGAGAGTTTCCACCGTCATGAGTTCAACCATCGCCTCTGTTCCAACACGGATTTCCCAAAACCCGCTCCCGGGCTCTTGGATCACTTCCAACACCCACCCGATCATCGAGCGGGTCTGCTTCCTGTGGCGCAGCCTCTCCTGCTGTTTATCCTGTCTATCCTGTGTATCCATGTTCAATAAGTAGAAAACCGGTTTCGCACGACTTGGCCCTTGTTCCCGACAGGCCATGAAGATTTGTAGTTTCCCTCTCGAATAATGAGTCCGGCAGGAAGGGGCCGGGCTTGTCTCCCACGACCGGCTCCCTTAAGATGACCAAGCCACAGGAATCCCGGGACATCGGCTAACGCCGGACGGAATTTGCCCATGCTGCCTCCCCGCCTGCGCTGGAAGTTGCGCATCATCGCCCAACAACTGGAAGGGCAACTCGATTACTGGAAGAACCTCTGGCGTGGCACCCGAGTCACCACGAGAATGTGTCCCTCCTGCCGGGCTCTGGTAGGCGTAATGGAATCCGTGTGCTCCCTCTGTGGAGCCAAGCTCCGCCGGCGTCCCAGCGGACTGGGCAAGCTGTTGACCAACATCCTGCCCCAGTACACACCCGTCTCCTACGGACTCCTGACCGCCAATTTTCTCGTTTTCCTGGCCATGTTCGCTGCGGAGCAGAAGGGGACGGTCACCGATTTCGGCCGTCTTCTAACCGGAGAAAACCGTCAGGTCCTGGTGACATGGGGAGCCGACGTGGCCCTGCTGGTAGCCCAGGGGGAATGGTGGCGTCTGGTATCTGCCATTTTTATCCACATCGGCATTATCCACCTGCTGTTCAACTCCTACGCTCTGATGTTCATCGGCCCGCTACTGGAAGAGCTATTGGGCAAGGAACGGTTCCTGGCGGCCTACCTGGCCACCGGGGTCATCGGCTTTGTCCTCAGCAACTGGTATTACCCGCCCTGGCTGGTGACCGCCGGAGCCTCGGGGGCCGTCTTTGGAATGATCGCCATGGCAGTGGTTCTCTCCCGACGCTGGAGATCCTGGGGCCAAATATTGCAACAGCAACTGGTGCACTGGATTGTCTACGCCTTCGTCTTCGGGATCTTCATCGGAGCCAACAACGCCGCCCACTTTGGGGGCGCATTGGCAGGCGCCGGTCTGGCTTTCGCACTGCCCAACCCCAATCGACGGCAAGAGACATCCCTCGAGGATCTGTTGTGGCGGGCGCTTTACTGGGCCAGCCTGGCGATCGTCGCCCTGTCTCTCCTCCTGGCCATTTTGAATCGGTTTGCATTCTAGCCCGCAGTCTGCACAGTCGACCGCTACCAAGGACTTCCGGCGAAATATGAACCCCCTAAACGGCATCCAAGCTGGGCTATAATGGGACACCATGACGGCGATAACCTCCCAATCAGGCTTTCCCCGGGCCAAGATCCAAAAAGCATTGGTGACCTTGTTAGGCAGTGAGTGGGTCCTCCACACTCCGGAAGAACTGCTGGTCTATGAATGCGACGGATTGACCCTCCACTCCCACCTGCCCGATTTCGTGGTCTTCCCAAGCTGCACCCAAGAAGTGCTTCAGATCGTCAGGCTTGCCCGCAGACACCGAATCCCCTTTCTGGCCAGAGGTGCCGGCACCAGCTTGAGTGGGGGAACCATCGCTGCAGAGGGCGGTATCGTTTTGGAACTTTCCAGAATGAATCGGATCCTGGAGATCGACCTGGAGAACCGCCTGGCCCAGGTGCAGCCGGGAGTCGTCAACCAGCACGTGACCCGGGCAGTGGAAGCCGATGAATTCTACTATGCTCCCGATCCGTCGAGTCAGGTGGCTTCCACCATTGGGGGCAACGTGGCCGAAAACGCCGGAGGACCCCACACGCTCAAGTATGGTGTGACCACCAACCATGTGCTGGCGCTGCAAGTGGTGTTCCCGGACGGGGAAGCCTATCGGTTGGGAACCGCTGCTGGAGATCCGGTCGGTTTCGACCTGGTCGGGACCTTCGTCGGTTCCGAGGGAACCTTGGGAATCGCGACCGAAGTGACCGTTCGCCTGCTGCACTCGGCGCCGGCGGTGAAGACGCTCCTGGCCGTCTACGATTCGATTTCGGAGGCCACCCAAACGGTGTCCGGCATCATCGCGCGGGGCATCGTGCCGGCGGCTCTGGAAATGATTGACAAGAACACCATTCAGGCGATTGAAGCCGGAGTCTACGCCAGCGGCATTCCCCAGGATGCCGAGGCCGTACTGCTTATCGAAGTGGACGGCCTGGAAGCGGGCATCGACCAACAACTGGAGGAAATCCTGGAGGTCATTCGATCCCGCCAGGCCCGGGAAGTGAGGGTCGCAGCCTCGGCCTCGGAGCGAAAAAAGCTGTGGGCGGCACGAAAAAACGCCTTCGGCGCTTATGGACGCATCAGTCCGAACTACTACACCATGGACGGCGTGATCCCACGGAGCAAGCTTCCGGAGGTCCTCGATCGTATCGAAAGCCTTGGCCGGGAGTACGGTCTGCGGATGGCCAATGTATTTCATGCCGGGGATGGCAATCTTCATCCCATCATTCTCTACGACATCGCCCAGGTCGATGCCAGGGAGAAGGTCATGGGGCTGGCCGGAGCCATTTTGCGGTGTTGCGTCGAGGTGGGAGGAACCTTGAGCGGAGAACACGGAATCGGTTTGGAAAAGAGAGATTTCATGAGGTTGTTCTTCAGCGAGGCCGACCTCCAGGTGATGGCTCAGCTCAAGCGCGTCTTCAACCCGGACAATCTTGCCAATCCGCAAAAGATATTCCCCATGCGCCGCGGATGCGGGGAGATGTCGTCTCTATCGGAAGGCAGCCGCCGTCCGCTCAGCCGGTTTGAGGACGACCCCGAGTTTGTGCGGTTCTGACCGGACTGCCCCCTAGCCTCGAATACAACTGGAGTCACCCATGGTTGGATCGGGTTCAGGATCTCAAGGTCGCTCGGTGGCGCAAGATCCCCCGAGACCGCCTTCCGATCCGCAAATTTCCCGCGCCTTGCCCGCTTCCGGGCTTGAGGCATTCACGGTCCAGGGAAGGGCGCCCGACCGAGCCGCCGCTCCACGGACACCGGAGGAAATCAGCGAACTCCTGCGAACGGCTCAGCACAAGCAGTGGGCCGTGGTGCCCTTTGGGTCCGGGAGCCGCCAGGACCTGGGAAACCCTCCCAAGCGTTTCGATCTGGCTCTCTCAACGACCTGCCTGGACCGCATCCCGGAATATGAGCCCCAGGACCTGGTAGTTCGGGTGGAAAGCGGGTGCCGTCTGGGACAACTGCAAGAGCTGCTGGCGGCCGACCGCTTGTGCCTGCCCCTGGATCCGCCCGCCTGCCGGCAGACGACTCTGGGGGGCATGGTGGCCACCAACGCCAGCGGACCGGGTCGATTCGGACATGGGACCCTCCGCGATTACCTGCTCGGAATCGGTGTCATCCAGGCCGACGGATCCCAAACGCGTTTTGGCTCGCGAGTGGTCAAGAACGTCACCGGATACGACATGTGCAAGCTCTATGCGGGCTCTTTCGGCACCCTGGGGGTCTTTTCGGATTTCTACTTCAAGCTCAAGCCCCTTCCCCCCATGGAGAAGACGGTGGTGGGACTCTTCAAGAACCTCCCTCAGGCAGGGAATGCCATGAGCACGCTGCTGCGTTCTCCATTGATTCCCATTGCCGTTGAATTCGTGAACGGAGGGGCCTTGCGCCAGATCGACCGGGAATTGGATTGGAATGGAAAGATCGCAGGCTATGCCCTGGCGGTCAAGTTCGGCGACCTGGAAGCGGCCGTCAACTGGCAGGTCGAGAAACTGAAAACGATCTGGGGCTCACAGCCGCAACGGGACATTGTGGTCAGTGACGCGCGGGAGCAAGTCCTGCTCTGGGACTTCTTGCGGGAGGACCACTTCCACCTGGCCAAGCCACCGCTGGAAAGCCTCAAACTCAAAGTGAACATCCTTCCCAATCAACTGGTCCAGTGGGTTGAGGAGATTGAACGGCAGTTGTCCAGGACCGAGGCTCCATTCCTTTTAAAGGCCCACGCCGGCAGCGGGGTGATCCGAGTCTTCTGTCACCTCGATCCTTCGACCCCTCAGGTGGGAAGGCTGGCAGGGCTGATCGAAAGGTGGCGGGGTCTATTGAACGGAGTACGCGGAAGCGTGGTGATTGAAAGGGGTCCCGCCAACCTGAAGAACCAGGTCGATGCCTGGGGCTATCGATACAAGGATCTTGAATTGATGAAGCAGATCAAGAGCCGTCTCGACCCCCTGGAGATTCTGAACCCGGGAAGATTCGTGGTTTGATCCCGACCGACGGTCCGGGTGAATCGACCAACGATCCCCGCCCGGTCCCGCCTCCGTCGCGAGGCCGTTGACATCGGAGGACCCAGTGGAATCATCGGCTCATCCACAACAGGCAGGCAGCGCCGTCCCGGTGGATCTGACTCCTCAGTGCATCCATTGCGGGCTTTGCCTGCAAGCCTGTCCGACCTACATCGAGTTGGGGAAAGAGGCGGACTCGCCCAGAGGCCGCATCTATCTCATGCAAGCCCAGCAGCGCGGGAGGTTGCCGGTGGCCGGGAGTTTTGCTCAGCATATCTCCACCTGCCTGGACTGCCGCGCCTGCGAATCCGCCTGTCCTTCGGGCGTGCCCTACGGCGAATTGGTCGAGCAGGCCCGTCAGGTTGTGGAGCAGCAACTGAAGCGTCCCTTCCTGATGGAAGCTCTCCGCCGCTATGTTTTCGGATGGGTATTCCCCTCTCCCCGGATCTTGCGGTTCCATTTTCATCTGTTGCGTCTCTATCAGCGCCTGGGCTTGCAGGGATTGGTCCGCGGGCTGGCTGCCCTGAAGCTGATTCCGGCACGGTTGGCCGGCTTGGAACGGTTGCTTCCCGACCTTCGAGGGCGGACTGACCCGGTTGAACTCGGAGCGATCTTCAAGAGCACGGGACCCGCCCGGTTCCGGGTGGGACTGGTCGCCGGGTGCGTCATGAACGAAATCTTTGCGGGCATTCACCATGCCACCATACGAGTTCTGCAACGGAACGGCTGTGAGATCGTCGTCCCCTCCTCCCAAGTCTGCTGTGCCGCGCTCCACGCCCACGCCGGCATCGAGGCAGCCGCTCAGGAGATGGCGAGAAAAAACATCCAGGCCTTCGAGCAGGCCGGCGTCGAGGCGGTCATCGTCAATGCGGCCGGGTGTGGCGCCAAGCTGAAAGAATACGGGTCCCTTTTGGCCCACGATCCCGAGTATTCGTCCCGAGCCCGGTCCTTCAGCCACAAGGTTCTGGATATTTCGGAGTTTCTGGATGGGCTGCCGGCACTATCCCCGCCGGGCCGGCTTGAACTGAAGGTCGCCTACGATGACCCCTGTCACCTGCTGCATGCCCAAAAAATTGCCCAGGCGCCGCGCCACTTGCTGCAGCAGATTCCGGGCCTGAAGCTGCTGGAGTTGCGCTTTCCGGACCAATGTTGCGGGAGCGCGGGAATTTACAACATCACTCAGCACGATTTGTCGATGCGGATCCTGGAGCGCAAGGTCGAGGATATCAGGCAGTGCCGGCCGGCGGTGGTGGCCACTGGAAACCCGGGGTGTCTCCTTCAAATTGCCCACGGCCTGCGGACGGCCGACCTCCACGATATCCAGGTAATGCACCCCATAGAGATCCTCGATCGCGCCTACGGCTCCGCATCTCCCGGAAACGGTCGAAATCCCGGCTGAAGCAGCAAGACATCCCGTGGTAAGGTGTATCGAGCCTGACCGGACAGACGCCCCGCCCACGGAAAGAGCGAACGGTACCCCATGGCAGCGGACGAAACCCGAGCTCCATGATAAATGTGCTTGAATCGAGTCCAGCCAGCGTTGGCAGGGAGCACGCCAACCTGCCTCCGGTCAGCCTGCAGGCCGATGTCCTGAAGGAGTTTCTGGGGGCCGTCGGCCGCAAGAAAAGGGCCGTGTTGCTGGATATTGGCACCCCCACAGGATCCAATGTCGAGATTCTTTTCGGACTTGAAATGAAACTCTACCTGGAGGACCTGCTGGATGCTTACTCCAAACCCGAATATTCAACCGGATTCAAAGATCATTGGACCATTACTACAAGAAAGTTCTTCAGCGATAACTTCCGATACCCTTTCGATTTCTTCGACGGACTGATTTGCTGGGATCTGCTGAGCTATTTGGATCCCGAATTCGCCGCTCTTTTTATCGCCAGACTGTCATCGATGATGAAATCGAAGAGCTTGATTTTCGCGCTCTTTCAGACCAGGCGGCCGAGCGGCCCGGAGGGCCTCTTCCGATACCGCATCGTTACCGAATCCAACCTGGAACGTACGCTCACCGATCGCGCCGTGAAAATCCGGAAAATCTATCAGACCCGAGACGTGACTCAGTTGTTCGAAGGATACGAAACTCGGAGATGCCTGCTCATGAAAAACAACATCCTGGCGGTCATCATGCAAAAATACTGAAGTCCCCGCCTGAACTGTTTTTCGTGGCCCTTCGTGCCCCTCGGTGGATAACTCTTTTTCCCTTCGTGTCTTTCTTTGTGGCCCTTCACGGACCCCTTTCGAGTCTTTTCCAACCCCTTAGTGGCCCTTCGCGGATTAATCTCTTACCCCCTTCACAGATACTTTAGCGCCCTTCGTGGAAATCTTTTCCCCTTCCCGACCTTTGGCGGATCCCTCTCGAGCCTTCTCCAACCCCTTCGTGGCCCTTCGCCGTTCTTCGTGGCCCTTCGTGGATATCTTTTTGCCTTTTCCTGGAAATCCTTTCTCCCCTGCCCGACCCTTGGCAGAGCCCTCTCGAGCCTTCTCCAACCCCTTAGCGGTCCTTCGCCGTTCTTCGTGGCCCTTCGTGGATATCTTTTTTATTCCTTCGTGCTCTTCGTGGCCCTTCGTGGATTTCTCTTTTTATTCCTTCGTGTTCTTCGTGGTTCCCCTTCGTGGATTTCTCTTTTTGGGCCTTTGTGGATAACCCTCAATTGTTTCAGGCCGGCTTCTCCGCAACGTTCAGTTGATCGGGTATTTGCGAATCGCGACCCCGGCTTGTTCCAACAACCGAAAGGTGGAGTCGTTCAGAGGATACTCCACGTTAAACACGACCTCGGCGATGCCGCTGTTGATGATCATCTTGGCGCACATCAGGCAGGGCGAAAAGGTGGAATAAAGGCACCCGTCCTTGACACTGGTGCCGTGGAAGGCCGCCTGGGTGATCGCGTTTTCCTCGGCGTGGGAACACAAGCATTCATCCAGCCGGGTTCCGCTGGCCACCAGTCTGCTGCAGCGTGGACACCCGCCCTCGTTGCAGTTCCTGGTTCCACGCGGCGTACCGTTGTAGCCGGTGGAGACGATCCTGCGGTCTTTCACCACCACCGCCCCCACTTTGCGCTTGATGCAGTTGCTGCGCATGGAAGCTACCTGGGCAATCCTCATGAAATACTCATCCCAGGATGGCCGAGGCGGGCCGAACAGTTTCCGGCGCACCAGGCGGCTGAGCTTCTCCAGGGCTTCTCCTTCGGAATGCCCAGGCGTCAGCACCAGGTCGAAGGGTACCGCCAGCTCCACGGGTTCACCCGCCCAGACCAGTACCATTCCAGCTTCCCGCAAAGACTCCCAATCCGGAGGCATCCGCCGTTTCCGAAGAACCAGGTGCTGAGACTGGTCCTGCGGCAGGCGTTCCCCGGGCTGGCACGAACGAAACCCCTTCTCTTTCAAGTCATTGTGCAGAACAAGGGTCAGTTGCGAATCTTCCCCGAACAACCCGATGATCATCCTGCAATCCTCTCATTCCACCTCTGCCCCAACCCCCGTCCATGGAGGGGTTCCCAGCCCGCAATTCTCACCGGGTGGCACACGGACGTGGGCGTGCCGGCCATTGCTCGTTGTTCCAGATTACCATAAGATCCCGGGGGCGAGTACACCCCGAGCCAGCAGGAGAGATTGCCATGAACATTCTGGATCCAGCCATTCTTCACTACCTTGATTCCCTGACTCCTCCGAGGGACTCCACGCTCCAGCAAATGGAGCGGATCGCCGCTGAGAAAAGGTTTCCCATCATTGGCCCCCTGGTGGGGCGTCTGCTCTTCCAACTGGCGCTGCTGACGCGAGCGCGACGCATCTTCGAGCTGGGATCGGGCTACGGTTACTCGGCGATCTGGTTTGCCAGGGGCTTGCAACCGGGGGGGCGGATCATCTGCACCGATGGGTCCAGAGAAAACGCCGCCCTGGCCGCCCGGTTTTTCAAACAGGCTGACATCGAAGGTCTGGTAGACTACCGAACCGGCGATGCTCTTTCCCTGCTGGCCAAGGAGCCGGGATCCTTTGACATCATCCTGAACGACGTAGACAAGCACGAGTATCCCGAGGTCTTTCGACAGGCGGTTCCCAGATTGAAAAGGGGAGGTCTGCTCATCACCGACAATACCCTTTGGCAGGGACGGGTGGTGGGCGACGACGATGCCCTCAGCACAGTGGGAGTTCGAGCCTTCAATCGACTGGCCTTCCAATCCAAGGAAGTTCTGACCACCCTTATTCCCCTCAGGGATGGGGTGGCCCTGAGCATTAAGCGATGAAAATAGGACCCTTCCGGATATTCTCCCTGGAAACCGGCCGTTTCGGACTCGACGGCGGCGCCATGTTCGGAGTCGTCCCCAAGACCCTTTGGAGCAGAAGCAATCCCAGCGACGAACGCAATCGGATCCAGCTGGCCATGAGGGCTCTCTTGATTCTGCACGGGAACCGCAAGATTCTGGTTGACGTCGGCTGTGGCCACAAGTTCTCCGACAAACACAAAGCAATTTACCGGCTCGACCATAGCCGATTCACCCTGCTGGGCTCACTGGCCGCCCACGGCATCGGTCCGGAAGACATCACCGATGTCATCCTGACTCACTTCCATTTCGACCATGCGGGGGGAGCCACCTGCACCCGGGACGACCGCTTGGACCTGACCTTTCCCTCGGCCAGGCACTACATTCAGCGGAGTCAATGGGAAAGGGCCTTGGACCCTTCCGAGAAGGATCGGGGCAGCTATATGGAAATGGATATCGAGCCTTTCCGCGACCACCCCCAACTCAAAATCCTGGAAGGCCCGTGCGATCTGTTCCCCGGACTGCAACTCCTGATCTCCAATGGACACACCCCGGGGCTCCAGATGGTCAGGATTCAGGACGGCAGCACGACTCTTTTCTTTTGTAGCGACATGATGCCCACCGCCTCTCATCTCCCCCTGCCCTACCTGATGGGATTCGACCTCTATCCTCTGACGACCATCGAGGAAAAGCGGCGCTATCTGCAGCAGGCTTGTGAAGAAAACTGGATCATCGCTCTGGAACACGATCCGGTCCACCAAGCCATTCGCATTCAGCCGGGCAAGAAATACTGCGAGATCCGGGAGTCGTTGAGATTGTGATGGGATGGCAGTGGACGCCGGCGATTTTCAGTCATCCTGCTCCGTACGATAGATCACCTTGGCCCGATGTTGGCTCGCCAGCGGCTTGCCGTCCCGGTAGGCGGGGGCAAAATCCCACCAGTGTCTCACCTCATAGAGCGCCCGTTCGGTGAGCCCAAACTCCAGACTGGACTGGGGAACGGCTTCAACCACCTCGCCCTTGGCATCCAGCTTCAATGAGATACTCAGGCTGCCGGTCGTCTTTTTCCTTTTGGCCTTTGGGGTACGCTTGGGGTAGGTGCTCAAGAGGGTGACGGGGCCTCGCGTCCCCCGGCTGACAAACGGGGCCGTCACCCGCCGGTAGCGAATCCTGGAACCATAAATGTCGTCCCCGAAGAGCACGCGCAACTGGAATTTCTTGAGGTGCTCACTGCTGACCCCGATATTGATCTTTTCGAAATTCTCGATGACTTTCCGATAATCCGCACCACTGACCGGCTGCAACCGATAGGCCAGCCTCCCCACCAGAAAGGCGACCTTGCGCACTTCCCCCGGGAATTCGAAGCTGTAACCGAGCTCGAATCTGCGCCGCGTCCGCTGGCGGACACAAGCCCGGGGGTTGCCTGCCAGCTTGGACTTCCGGCCATCGTAAAGAAAGGAGTCGAACCGAAGGGGCTGCCCCTGTGCCGTTCGCAGAGAGATCCGGTCCACCGAGAGGCAGCGGCGGTTTTCCCCAAGGTTGATGACCTCTATGAAGGCTTCCCGGCTCGGGGCCAATTCAAATGCAAAGAGAATGTTGGAATCGACGTAGGCATGGTAGGCACTGGCCTCTGGCAGAAAATCCGGGGTCGCCCGCAGGGAGTGGCTCGACACCACAATCAGCCCCACAGCCAGCAAGCAACCTCGCGACAGAATGTTCAATCGGGACATCACGGGGTTAACCTCAGAGCACATCGGCAAAGGACCGCTTGACGTAGCGGAACACTAACCCGCCGCCGACGAAGGTGACAAGGGCCATGCCGTAGAGAAAGATCAGTCCCTGCCAGGAGGGCATCTCGCCGACCAGCAGGCATTTGCGGTAAGCAATCACCACTTCGGCCAAGGGATTGAGGTGCATAGCCAAAACCAGCTTGTCGCTGACGTCGGCCAAGTGTTTTTCGGTAAAGAAAATCGGAGTAAACCAGAACCAGAAGGTGAGCACCACCGCGACCACCTGGGCGGTGTCCCTCAGAAAGACCTGGAGGCTTGAAACCACCCAGCTCAAGCCCAGGGCGAACAGCATCAGGGGAACAAGGTAGAGGGGAATCAACAGCACGTACAGGCTCAGGATCTGCAGGTAGAAGAGGATGACAACCAGGAAGATGGCCACGCCAATCAGATGGTTCACCAGGTTGGCTATCAATACGGCGACCGGCAGAATCTCGGACGGGAACAACGTCTTGGTGATCAGATTTGCGTTATCGACCACCACGTTGCTGGAGCGGGTCAAGGTCTCCTGAAACATCATCCAGGGAAGAATGCCGCAGAACAGGTAAACGGCGAAGCTGCCTATCCCGGATTCGGGACCCAGGGGGTGAGGGATTCGGAGGATCACCGAAAACACGAAGGTGTAGCTCACCAGCAGCACCAGCGGATGGATCACCGACCAGAAGATCCCCATGACCGATCCCACGTAGCGGCTCTTGAGATCGCGTTGGACCATCGACCGGATAAGACCGCGATGACGGACGACTTTGCTGACGAAATTGACGGCCAGACCGGTCATGGGATGGACCTCGCTAGTAGGCGATGGCGGTAACTATTCGATGGTCAACAACAGGTCTTTAGCCTCAACGTGCTGGCCCGCCTCCACCAGAATCCGGCTGACGCGTCCGGCTTTGGGGGCGTAAATGGTACTCTGCATCTTCATGGCCTCCAACGAGCCTTTTGCAAAATTCGGAGTCGGGCATGAGATGGGGGCAGAATGCTCCTGCAAAATAACGCCCTCGAAAGGGATCTGCACTTGGCTAGCCATGGGTTTCCCCCTGGGAGCGCGGGCGTCCCGCCCGCATACTTGTCAAGGCGCTGCTCCAGCGTCAGTCGGCGGGTGAACCGACCAACCCTGTGAAGCCAATCGCCACGACCCTGCCAGGTCTTGTGCGGGCGGGACGCCCGCGCTCCCAGGGACAACAACTCTTCCCGACAATAAATCCCGCTTCCTAGCGAATTTTGCAAAAGGCTCCAACGTAAACAGTTTTTCGCTCCGATCCACTCTCTGCTCCAACTGGACGAAAATATCTTCATGGTTCTCCGCTTGGCACGGTGAACTTCCGTCCGCACTGCGACGGGGGCATTCGGCTCAAAAAAGCCCATTCTATACACAACCCCCGGGGGACGGAAGGTAGAGTTAACCCGCCGGGGTCGCCGGTGAGCCATGCAGGCCAGCGTTTCCCGGTACGGTTTCCGCCAGCCCGGGGGCCAGCGTTGTCACACGTTGTAATATAGAATGCTGTTTGCTGGCGAAGCCCGACAACGAACGCGGTGGAAGCGTTGGAAGAAGAAATCCTGTATCGATCCCTGAGACTGCCTCACAGGCCTGAGGAAAAGCTCGTGCTGCTGGTCCTGGATGGGGTCGGCGACATTGCGACGGCCGCGACCGGCTACCGGACCCCGCTGGAAGCCGCCGTCACCCCGAATCTGGACGCGTTGGCCCAGGCCTCGGCCATGGGTCGAATGATCTCGATCCTTCCCGGGATTACGCCGGGAAGCGGTCCCGGTCACCTGGGGCTCTTCGGCTACGATCCTGCGGCGGTCCAAGTCAGCCGAGGCGTGATCGAGGCTCTGGGGATCGGAATCGATTTACGGATCGGCGATGTGGCTGCTCGCGCCAACTTCTGTACCCTCAATGCCGAGGGAGTCGTAACCGACCGCAGAGCCGGCCGCATAGACACGGAGTTGAACCGGACCCTCTGTCGAAAACTGGGCGCCATCCACAGGATCGGTGAGACGGAGGTCATTGTCAGGCCCGGAAGATCCCACCGCTTTGTGGTGGTATTCCGCGGAGGCGGGATCGCGGGGCCTCTCTCGGACTCCGATCCTCACAGGGAAGGTCTTCCCCCGAGGCCTGTGGTAGCCGAAAGCCAGGTTGACAAGGCCAGGAGGGCCGCCCAGGTGATCGCCGGGTTCTACCAGCGGGCCATGCCTCTGCTGGCTGGAGATTTTCCTGCCAACGGATTCCTCTTGCGAGGCATCGGCAACCTCGCCCGGATCCCCGGCTTCGAAGAACGGTTTCAACTGAGAGCCGCGGCGATTGCCGTTTACCCCATGTACAGGGGACTGGCCCAACTGATCGGGATGCGCAATCTGGAAGAAGCAGGAGAAACCCGGCAGCAGTTTCAGCAGTACCTCGACGAGTTCGAGCACTTCGACTACTTTTTCATCCATGTCAAGGGTACGGACATGGCCGGAGAGGATGGCAATTTTGATCGCAAGGTGGCCGTCATCGAAGAAGTGGACCGGGCTCTACCCATCCTCCTGCAAAGACGCCCCCGGGTGCTGGCAATCACAGGGGACCATTCCACCCCGGTGCCGCTGAAATCTCACAGTTGGCACCCCCAGCCGGTTCTGCTGAACAGCCCGGTTTCCGGGAGCGACAGACTGAGCCGTTTTACCGAAACCGCCGCTAACCGGGGCTCGCTCGGGATTTTTCAGAGTAAATACTTGATTCGATTGATGATGGCCAACGCAGGCCTCTACGGCAAGTTCGGCGCCTGATCAGCCAGGAAACCCATCCTCCCCCCCTTCAAACCCAATCGTTGAGTTTCGCCGGTCGAGCATGTAAAATCCCGACCGAATCGGCTGGTGGGTGCGAAGGGCGCTTTAGCCCGCGTTTCTCACCGGGTTGCTGCATACATCATGAAAAACAGCCTATATTCGGCAGCCTATCGGCCCTATTGTGAAGGCTGGTGAATACAGACGGTGCTGGGCTCGCCCTGGCGTGCCTCAGGCCTGCACAGGCACCCTCGAACCTGGTGCTCTGCTATGCTCTTCGGTCACGGGCACGCGCTGAAGGAGAAACTGCCGGCGCCATGATCGCGCGCCCCGGTTAGAATTGCGGGTTCACCGCTGACGTCTTTCAAGTGCCTGCACGGGAGGTTTCCATGTCATTTCCGGCCTCGGTACAACGAGCCCTGTCTGCCAAGGGCAACCGCAAACCAGACTATGAGCGCCTCAAGACAGCTCTGAAACACCAGGAACCCGACTATGTCCCCCTCTTTGAAATGGGTATCGAGCCGGAGATCAAGCGACTGTTCATGGGCAAGCCGGTTCAGGGACACGCCCAGGAGATCGAATTCTTTCAGACCGCCGGATTTGACGCCTATCCCGTCTCGCTGAGCGTGATCAACGTCCACCTGAAGCCGGTTGAAGGCAAGGGCAGCCAAACCGAAAAAGGCGCCGGCGGCGTCCAGGTCAGCAGCCACACCGTCAGCACCTACAAGGCCGAATTGGAGGCCTATACCGAACGACATTGGGCGGAGATGCACAAGGGTGTCATTTCCAACAAAGACGAGTTCGCCGCCTATCCCTGGCCCGATCCGGACGATCTGGACTTTTCCGTGCTCGACGAAGTGGGAGCGATGCTGCCTCCGGGGATGAAAATCGGCGTGGTGATCGGCAAGGTGTTTACCGGCGTCTGGTTCATGATGGGGATGGAGACCTTCATGTTGTCCTACATCGACGACCCGGAACTCATCGACATGATGTACGGCAAGATCATCCCCCTCCAGCAGCGAGTGATGGAGGTCGCCATGGAACACCCCGCGGTCGGCCTGAGCTTTCATGCCGACGATCTCTCCGGCAAGAATGGACCTCTGGTGCACCCCAACCACTATCGGAAGTACGCCTTCCCCTGCTACAAGACCATGTGCGATATGGCCAAGGCCGCGGACAAGCCGTTCGTCTATCACACCGATGGGGACATCTCCATGGTCATCGATGAATTGATCGACCTCGGTATCAGCGGCTGGCATCCGGTGGAAAAACAGGCCCACGACATCAACGAAATCAAGGCAAAATATGGCGACCGGATCGCGCTGCTGGGCAACATCGACCTCCAGTACACCTTGACCCAGGGAACTCCTCAGGAAGTCGAGGATGAGGTTCGCACTCGGATAAGGGATCTGGCTCCCGGCGGCGGCTACTGTGTTTCGTCCGGAAACTCCATCCCCGAATACGTGCCCATAGACAACTACGCCGCCATGCTGGAGGCGACGTTCAAGTACGGCCAATATCCTATTGCACTCGATTGAGCCTGAGCCGGCGGCGAACGGCAGGCACCTCTCCCGCTGACCGCGGCCTTCGATTTCGGCCCGGTGCAGCCGTGCCAATCCATACGAACAAGGAAGGGACTCTCAATGCCGATTGTCAACGACGGCCTGGAGGAAGAACTCAAGTGGGTCACCATCCCCGAAGAGAGCAATCGAATTCGGGGGGTCCTGGAAAATGCAGACCCCTTGATGCAGGACATTGCCTATTACGTCATTGTCGGCGAGCACCACCAGACCGACCGCTTGACCCGGGAGGCTCTGGATAAGGACTACGATCCTGGCACCATTCTGGACGATGGGTTGATCGGCGGCATGTCGGTGGTGGGGGTCAAGTTCCGCGACAACGTCATCTTCGTGCCTGAGGTCCTGGTGGCCGCCAGGGCTATGAAGGCCGGAATGAAGCACTTGGACCCGATCCTGTCGGCATCGGGCATCCAACCCGTTGGCACGGTCATCATGGGTACCGTCCAGGGCGATCTTCACGATATCGGCAAGAACCTGTGCGGGATGATGCTCTCAGGCGCCGGCTTCTCCGTCCACGACCTGGGAGTGGACACCAAACCTCAGGAGTTCGTGGAGGCCGTGATCGAGCACCGAGCCGAACTGGTCGGCATGTCGGCGCTGCTCACCACTACCATGAGGAATATCGAAACGACCAACCGGGCCTTCGAAGAGGCAGGCCTGCGCCACAAGATCAGGACGATGGCCGGTGGAGCCGCGCTGAGCCCGGAACTGGCCCTCAAGATGAAATGCGATGGCTATGGCAAGGACGCCCTGGCCTGTGTCGAAAGAGCCAAGGAACTGTTGGAGCAGGTAAAGCTTTCCACCTCCGCTGCAACCTGACCTGGGAGATCAGGCAACCCGGTACTTCTCGACGCCCTCGGGGTTGAGGTCGATTCCCAGGCCGGGCTCCTGAGGAATGGCCAGAGTCCCGTCCCGGGCCGAGATGCGCTGCAGGGTGATCTCATCCCGCAACCGAGTGCCCTCCTCCACCACAAATTCCGTAATGAAGGAGTTGGGGATCGAGTTCAGGAAGTGGAGCGCGGCGGCGACGTTGATATAGGTGGTAAACCCGTGATTGACACAGCGCAGGCCCCGGTCCGCCGCCAGGCTGGCGATTTTGACTGCCTCGGTGAAGCCGCCGCATCGGGTCAAGTCCACCTGGACCACGTCGATTCTTCCCTTATCCATCAGTTCGACAAATGAGCGGCGCTCGCTTTCCTCCTCGCCGGCCGCGATGGGAATGTCGGTCGCTGAAGCCAGCCGGGAGTACCCCCGGTAGTCGTCCGGCAGCAGGGGTTCCTCAAGCCAGAAGATATTGAACTCGCTGAAGGCTCTGGCTCGTTGAATAGCGGTCTTGACGTCCCAGGCCAACCCGGCGTCGATCAGCAGGTCGCCGTCGTCCCCCAGCCCCGCCCGCGCCTCCCGAACCAAGGCCACATCCGTGGCCGCATCCTCGCCCATGGGGGCCCATCCGAATTTAACCGCATCGAAGCCCTTGTCCCGGAAGCGGCGGGCTCTCTCACCTGTTTCCCGAGGCGTGGCGCCGAACAGGGAGCTGGCATAGGCGCGAATCCTCTGGTGGAAGCCTCCTCCCAACAACTTCCAGATGGGTAATCCCAGCACTTTGCCCTTGATGTCCCAGAGGGCCATGTCGATCCCGCTCATGGCATGAATGGCGATGCCCCGCCGGCCGGCATAGATGTTCTCCCGATACATCTTGTGCCAGAGGACTTCAGTCTGCATCGGGTCTTCACCCATCAGGAGTTCGCCCAATCCGCTGTTGAGAGGATGGCAATAGGGCCCCTCGATCATCCCCTTAACGGCCATGGGGGCAGAGTCCACTTCGCCGATGCCATGCACTCCCGCGTCGGTCTCAACCCGCACGATGAGAGCATCCTGGCCGCTGTCGGCCTGCTCCTTGACTTGGGGAAGACGCAGGTACAAGGTTTCAACTCGGGTGATTTTCATAATGGCTCCAGCGCCGGCGGCCGGCCAGTACAGGGAAACGCCCTTTGTGCCGGCGCGGCTCGAATGATAACAACTATCCCCAGCCGATGCCCAGCCGCCCGCTGTGCAATGCGGGCGAATACCGCCCGACTCAGGAAAAGGCCTGGCCAATGGGTTTGATGATGAGCTCGGGCACGTGGGCTCGGGGGGGAAGCTTGGCCACAAACAGGACTGCGGCGGCCACGTCTTCAGGCCGCAGGATGCGGGCGCGGTGCTCCTCACTGACGGCCACCGGACGGACTTCGAGCAGGGGTGTGTCGACCTCTCCGGGGGCAATCACGGTGGCGCGGATTCCCCGGGGGCCCTCTTCCAGGCTCAACACCTTGGTAAAGGCGTCCATGGCATGCTTGGATGCACTGTAGGCCGCCCCTCCCAGGTCACTGGCCCGACACCCGGCCGTCGAGGTGACACTGATAATGAGGCCGTCCCCACGACCTCTCATGTGTGGAAGCACCTCGGCAGCCAGATTGAAGGCTCCGGTGGCATTCACGGCCATGATGTAATCCCAGCTTGCGGGCTCGATGCGGTCCATGGTCCTTTCGACCACGTTCACCCCGGCATTGTTGACCAGAATATCGATCTTTCCGAACCGGTCGATGGCCTTCCTGACCAGCTCACCGACCTGGGTGCGATCGGTGACGTCCAGCGGCCAGGGGTGTACGGCTCCGGCCCCCCGGATGGTCAGGGCCGCCGCCTGAAGTCTTTTCTCATTACGGCCGCAGATCACCACCGTGGCCCCTTCCGCGGAAAACTGGCGGGCCACGGCTAAACCGATTCCGGTGGCTCCTCCGGTCACCAGAGTCACTTTGTTATTGAGTTGCATGCGGTTCCCTTCGCCTATCGTTGAACGCCTGCCGGGTCGACCGGTAGACCAAAGCAGTAGAGGTGCCGGGTGGTCCGAAGGTAGATGCGCCCCTCCGATATGGCAGGGGTGGCATAGGCTTCCTCCTGAAAATCGGATCGGGACAACTGTTGCCATTCGGGCTCGGCGCTGATCACGCTCAACTCACCCTTCTGACTGAGCAGGTAGATCTTGCCGTCTCCCGCCACCGGGGAACTGAAGTACCCGGACTGCCCGGATACACGACCGACCTTCAGGGTCTTTCCGGTTTCAGGATCCAGGCTGGCCACGATGCCGCCCCGCTTCACCCAGAAAAGATATCCGTTGTACTGGATGGGAGAGGGGACATAGGGCAGGTAGCGGTTCTGCGTCCACAGCACATGGGACTCGGTGACGTCGCCGCTCCCGCCCGGCCGGATCGCCAGAGCCACATTTTCCACCGTCTCGAAAATGTTTTTCATTCCGTCGTACTCGGCTCGGGTGAGCTGGTTGTCCTTGTCGCGGTCGAACTGGTTGAAACGTCCCTTGAGCGGTCCCTCCGGCAACTCCTCAAGCTCCAACCGACCGTTCCGGTTGCGGTCCAATTGGCCGGCAACCTCGGAGAAGGATTCGAGTTTTTCCCGTTCTCCCGGTTCGGCTCCCGGAGACCAGGTGGCGCTGAAGACCACTCCTCCATCGCCGATCACCGGCGTGGTGTTGACGATGCGAGAGAGACCCCGCACGGTCCAGACCTCCTTTCCCGTTTCCATATCGTAGGCCGCGATACGCAGCGTCCCGGAAACCAGGATCTGTGTCTTTCCGTTTACTTCCAGAGCCACCGGGGTTGAAAAACCCCGAGGGAACTCCGGACGTTCGGTCTTCCAGCGCGTCTTGCCGTTGCTCATGTCCAGGGCCATGAGAAAGGAGTCGACGTCATGATCCTGGTTCAGCACAATCCGGTCGCCGGCGATAATGGGGGAACTGGCGGCGCCGAACCCATTCTTGAAGGGGCCCATCCGACGCCGCCACAGCAGCCTGCCGTCCCGGTCATAGCAAAAAAGGCCGGCGGACCCGAAGAAGCTGACGACCCGCTGCCCGTCCGTCGCCGGGCTGGACTGGGCGTGGCTTCCGTCACGGTGGATTTCCTCCAGCTTCCGGTAGTCCGCTTCGACCTTCCACAGCACCTCGCCGGTTTCCCGATCCAGTCCCAGGGTGTAGAGCGACTCATCCTCGACGGCCGTCACATAGACCCGATCGCCGTGCACCACCGGGGAGGAGTGCCCCGGCGGCAGGGGCACCTTCCAGAAAAGGTTGCGATCGGGTCCAATGGCCGCGGGCAGCTTGTGGGAGCCGGAGGCCACGCCTGACGCATTGGGACCGCGAAACTGGGGCCAGGAATCCGATTGCGCCGGTTCAACCGTGCAGCAGAGCATGGCCACCGACAGCCTCAAGAGTGTCTTCACTTTGAACCTCCTTGGACGGGCATGAGGAGTCTGCCGGACCGACCGGGAACACTGACTGGCGTCCACCATCCCCATGTGGCGCAAACGAAAAGACGATTATATTCGTTTCAGGAAAGGCATCAAGCCCGGTGAGAAATGCGGGCCAGACTCGGTATAATGGGGGAACCTGCGTCTGGCAGAGAATATTCCAATGAACATCGAGGACGCGACCGATGAGCGACATCAGCTATAGCACTCTGGGTTTTGTCGACCGGGAGGTGGAGGCTGCCCTGGACGGGGTCGCTGCCGCGGGATTCAGCCAAACCGAAATAATGGGACAAGAACCCCACTTGGCGGTCCCTCCCAAGGGGAAGGCGTTGGCGGATTTTCGAGCCCGCCTGGCGGACCGGGGGCTGCGAGCCAGAACGGTTCATGCTCCTCTGACCCGGAATGTCCTGGGCGCCCCCGATGAGACCTGGCGGCGGGAAGTGGTCGAGGTATTGGCCAGCTACCTTCGCCTGGCCGCAGGACTGGAGTCCACCGAGGTCATTATTCATCCGGTGCCCAACCCCATTTTCGTTCCCGAGGGCGACCATCCCGAGGTGGCTCGACGCATTGCCGACGCGGTTCCTCGGTCCCTGGATCAACTGGTCCCGGTAGCCCGCCGTGAAGGCGTCCGCATCCTGCTGGAGAACCTGCCCTACTCCTGCGGCTATCCCTACCTTGCCATGCAGGAACTGCGAGCCCTGGTCGATGGCTACCCCGCGGAGCAACTGGGACTGGTGATCGATACGGGACACGCCTGGACGATGAAACGGGATCCTTCGCTGGAAATCAAGTTCGCCGGATCCCGTCTGCAGGGAACTCACCTGCAGGACGTCGACTACGACCACCCCAACGACAACCACTGGGCGCCAACCCAGGGCGGTCTGGACTGGTCAGCCATCCGCAAGGCGCTGGCCTCGGTCGGATATTCCGGCCCCTGGACCTTTGAAGTCGCCCGGGGGACCCAGGGCGAGACCCCTGACCAGTTGGCGCGTTTGACCCGCCGGGTGGCGCGTTCCTGGGGCTTGTAGCCAAACGGTCCCAACCACTTCGTACATGACCCCGCAAACCCAAGTGCTAAACCCGCATTTCTCACCCGGGGGGTTGCACTCTTGAGAGGAGTGCAGGGCGTGAGGGTCGTGTTCGGCGTCATTCTGGAGAGGCCGCGGTTTCGGGAAGGACGCTACTGAATCGCCGCCTACGCGGCTGCAATCGTGCAGTTGTAACACACTACTTATAAAAGACGTACTGTGGATCATTCCGCTTTATTCCCCTCATTAAATCCCTCTAATTAAACAGGAATCCATTAAACCATTTAGGACCTTGACCGAAGTAACCGTTCGGCCAAGCCGTGGAGTCCATCCGCCGTCCGGGGGAGGTGTAGCGAGCAGAACCGGCGGATCGCCTGTGATTGCAGGCACCTCCAACCTCGTCCGGGTCCAAGCCATCACGGCCTGACCGAACAGTTACTGACCGAACGGTTACGACGGACAGGTCAGCCGAGCATCAACCCTGAGTCCGAGGCCGTCAAGTGGAGTGGCGAGCTGCCCGTGCTGCGGATCGGAGATATTGGGTTGTGTGCATCCTCCAGGCTTGCCTCTCTCGGCCTGAGGGCCATTTGTGGTCTGCTGCTTCTCCGCTGCCTCGGCTCCACTGTCCCCAGTGCCCGCTTCCCAGGCCCCACAGCATGCGTTTCCGTACTGTCCCAGCGATAATCGCGCATGGAACATTTGCGCTAGAGTACAATACCCTCCAATCAGCGCTTCACATTCCCCTTCCACCTAGGAGAACACTTGAGTCCTGTTCTCCCGACTGACACCACGAATTCGAGATGGAGAGGCACGTCCCCCTGCTCAAGGGCCACGTCCTCTCGCCGCAGGACTGTTTTAGTGCTTTTCTGTGTCGCCGTCTCGTTTCTTGCTTCGCTGGCAACGGCAGCCGGTCAAGGTATCTGCAGCCGCACGCCTCAGGTACGGGACGAGTTGATGGAAGTTACTGGGATATCGACCTGCGAGGCAGTCACCTCAGAGCGCCTGGCTAGCCTGACTGCGCTGAATCTCACTCAGTCTGGTATAACCAGGCTTCAGACCCACGACTTCGACGGGCTGAGTTCATTGCAGGGTCTATGGTTGAGCGCAAACTCTCTAAGTGAATTGCCTGAGGGGGTCTTTAGGGGACTTGGTTCCCTGAAATGGCTAGGGTTAGACAGCAATTCCCTCTCCCAATTGCCCGAGGCGGCCTTCAGCGGACTGAGCAACCTGCAACAACTGGATCTCGGGTTCAATCAACTGAGCGAATTACCCGACAGGGTCTTCAGCGGGCTAAGAAGCTTGGAAGTGCTTTGGTTGACCAACAACTTCCTGAGGGAATTACCCGAGGGAATCTTTAATGGGCTGAACAGCCTGAAACAGCTGGAGTTAGGTATTAATTCCCTGAGAAGCTTACCCGAAGGCATCTTCAGCGGTCTGATCAACCTGCGAAATCTGGTGTTGCTTGGCAACCCCCTGTCTACCTTACCCGCAAGCATTTTCAGCGGACTGAATTCCCTGGAATTCTTGCATATGTTAAACATCCCGCTACGAATCTTACCCGAGGGGATTTTTGACGATATACTTGATACGCTGGGTGCCGACCCCTATAACACAGGACTCGGGCTCATTGTCGAATCCCACCTGAAGGCCGGGCTGGCCTTTACTTCGACCGCACAGACCGGGTTCGAAGGGACTAACGTTAAGGCAAGGGTAATTCTGAGCCGTCCACTGCCGGTGGCTGTGCATGTCCCCTTTACTGTGGCTGGCACTGCCACGACCCAGCACTATTCGAATCTGTCACCTGATCCGGGAGCCGGATTGATGTTTCTGGCCGGGGAGAGGGTCAAGGAAATCAGCTTTACCTTGCCCCGGGGCAAGGACCTCCTAGAGAAGATCATTGTGTTGAAGCTGGGGGAACTCTCTCGGATCGGACTGCGCCGATCCGATGGCACGGGCCCCGATGCTCTCTACCTGAATACCGAAACTCTTCTCGGCCGCTTTGACAGGTACTCCGTACACACCGTGACTATTTCCGCTCGTGACCCTGTGTCGGACTTGGAAGGAATCTGCGACCGCACGCCTCTGGTCAGGGATGCTCTGATGGAGATCATCGGATTGTCGGTCTGTTCCGAGGTGACTGCGGAACATCTGGCCGGCGTGACAGAGTTGGATCTTTCGGAGTCCGGCATCAGGACCCTTCAAGAGCACGACTTCCGCGGGCTGAGCAACCTGCAGCACCTCTTGTTGCATACAAACGACCTGAGCGAATTGCCCGAGGATGTGTTCAATCAACTGCCGGCTCTGGAAAATCTGCAGTTGCACAACAACTTCCTGAACGCACTGCCCGAAGGAGTCTTCCGCGGGCTGAGCAACCTGGAAGCGCTGGGGTTGAGTTCCAACCTCCTGAACGCACTGCCCGAGGGAGTCTTCAGTGGGCTGAGCAACCTGGAGCGGTTGCAGTTGGGGTCTAATTCCTTGAGCGAATTGCCCGAGGATGCCTTCAGTGATCTGGGCAACCTGGAATTTTTGGATCTGCAATCCAATTTCCTGACTGCATTACCTGAGGACGCCTTCCGCGGGCTGAGTAGTCTGCGAGACCTTTCGTTGGGTGAAAACGCCATGACCACCTTACCCGATGGAGTCTTCAGCAAACTGAATTCCGTGGAAACACTGAGTTTGAGGTACAACGCCCTGGGCGAATTACCGCGGGGGGCCGTCCGTGGGCTGAGCAACCTGCAAGCGCTGCAACTGCAAGGCAACTCTTTGAGCGAACTGCCTGAAGGTATCTTTAGTGGGTTGGGTTCTCTGCAAATTCTGGATTGGAGCACCAACTTCGTCAGTACCTTTCCCGAGGGGATTTTCGACGAACTGGATTCCTTGAAATGGCTGATTCTGGTTAGAAATCGCCTGAGGGTCTTACCCGAGAAAGTGTTCAGTGGGTTGCACAATCTCGAACGGCTTCATCTGTATGACAATCGGTTGACTACTCTACCGGAGAATGTTTTTAGCGGACTGAATTCCCTGAAAGAGCTTTGGTTGCATTACAACCCTCTGAACAGATTTCCCAACGGAGTTTTCGACGATGTACTCGATACACTGGGTCAGTCTTTTGAACTACCCTTCTTCATTGGATTGACGGGATACCTTTACACTTTCATCGGGAATAATCCTGCTGGACCAGTAGATTCCCGCCATATGGCCAGCTTGGCCTTTGCGTTTGCTGAACAGAGGACGGTTGAAGGCAATTTCGTGAGAATACCGGTGACCTTGAGTCGGGCGCTGCCGGTGGCCGTACGCGTGCCTTATACCGTGGGCACCAGCGGGATTGCGGGCGGCTTGACCGGGCTATCGCCCGCTACAGACAGCGGTTTGCTGTTTCGGGCCGGGGAGACCCGCAAGGAAATCGGCTTTCATGTTCCAAAGGCTCCTGGCAGGCAAGCGGATGGAACCGTAGTGGTAACCCTGGGCTATCCCTCCGAAATCGGGCTGCGCCGGGCCGACGGCACAGGTCCGGACGCCCCTTACCTGCTGACCAAGGCATTCCTCATCCCCACTGACGAAGGTGCCGTCCACACAATCACGGTGACCGCCTCCGATCCCGTGGACCGGGAGCCCTACTGTCTCTCCCTGTGGTCGGGCTCAGTTTGCTCGACCGTGGCCAGCTTCCCCCATGTCCTCATGGGGCCCCTAGGTAAGAACATCGCCACCACCGAAGTCGTCATCACCCACAAGGATCCCGAGGCTGCGGGTTGCGAAGCAGCCGTGCTCTTCCACCGGGGAACCTCCCAGGCCCCCCCGGTGTCCTTCAACGGCCGCTTCCTCGACAACAACCTTCTTCGCACGACCATCCCCCAAGGAGGGGCCAGGATCCTGACCCTGGCGGCTCCCGATGCCGAACAACTGGTAGCCGGGGCCGTCTCCGTTTTCGCCCGGTCTCCCTGCACCGCGGACTCTCTGCACGTTCAGGGACGTACGCTGCTGGAGAACAAGATCGACGGGGAGATCGAGGAGATTTTTTCGATGGCCACTCAGTCCCCAGGTGACTGGATGGAGGGCGGAGACTGCCGGGTCCTGACAGGGGTCTTCGGGAACGGACGCAACGTCGGTTTCGCCTCGATCACCGCCGAGCCGGGGCAATCCGCCCCGTCCGGGACGCGGCTTGATATCCAGGCGTTCGACCTGGAGGGGAACTTTATCGGCCCCCTGCCCGGTCTGGAGATCTCAGGTGACTACCAGGCCGTGTCGCCCTGGAGTTTCGACGAGCCCACGATTGTCGAGATGTGCCTGGACGTGCCTGGGAAAAGCCCGTTTCAACTGGCCGTCACCGCCATTGGGTCCAAGGCGGCGGGCGGCGGAATGCAGTTCGTCACCGAGCGCTTTTCCACCGAACCCGAGTCGGAAGAAACTGCTTCCGAACCTTGATGGTTCCTGTCATGCCAACGAGAGAGCGAACCCTATCCGGTGAAGCCGGCCCCCGGGCAGGGGCCTGGAGGTTTGCGGTTCTGCTGGCTCTCTGCTCCCCTGGTGCTTCTCTTTCTCAGAGCGACTCCCCCAATCTGAGGCTCTATCAGCCTCGAGGCTGGTCGGACGCCATAGTGGTCTCCAACCGCCAGGGCGACAACGTCGACACCCTGGGTCTGAAGGTGACGGATCGGCTTTACGTGGATTTTGCCGTGATCAACGACGGCGGCTCCCGCCTCACCGAGCCTTTCCGGATCGACCTGCACCTGGACGGCCGGTTGCGGAAGTCCTTCGATGTGGAACCTCCTCTGGACCCTCGGTCCTATCGATTCCGGGAGGACTACGTCATTCGAAGACTGGGGCCGGGCATCCACACTCTTCGGATCGTCGCCGATGCCGGAGAGTCAGTTTCAGAGAGCGATGAATCCGACAACGAATACACTAGATCCATCCGCGTTTCGGGAGATTGCTTTCCCTTGACCACGAAGGTGACGCCCCGGGCGGCGGGGACGCTGACCGCGAGCCGGGAGCTCAATTGCGGCAGCGTCCGTTTCGGCATACCCGAGGCCGGTGATGGGGACACCGGCCGGGAACTGGGCACCGGCGGGGAACCCGTCATTGAAGCCCGGAAGGCCCGTTCCGTTGCGGTCCTGAGAAACCGGGTCCGATCGGAAGGACGGGTGAAGGTGATCGTGGGGTTCAAGAGCGAGGTCCGGTCCGCACCCCTCGGCAGCCTGGCCGTGGCAAGGGCGCGGGCACCCGAGATCGCCAGGGCCCAACGGTCGCTGTCGATCCGCATGAGCGGTCACAATGTCTCCTCGCTCCGCAGATTCAAGTTCATTCCCTTCGTGGCCATGGAGGTGGACGGGGCGGCGCTGGAGGCGCTGGCTTCAGACCCGGAAGTGGTGAGCATCGAAGAGGACGGCGTGGTCAAGCCGGTGCTGGCGGAAAGCACGGCCCGGATCGGGGCTCCCCACGCCTGGAGCCAGGGGTATGCCGGCTCGGGCCAGACGATCGCCATCATCGATACCGGCGTGGACGGGAACCATCCTTTTCTGGCGGGCAAGGTGGTGTCTGAGGCCTGCTATTCCGAGTCGTTTTGTCCCGGGGGCGTGATGGAGTCGGTCGGCCCCGGCTCGGGAATGTCCTGTCCCTCGAGCTTGAGCGACTGCTTTCACGGCACGGCGATGGCCGGGATCGCCGCAGGCCGGGGAACGGACTCCTCGGGAGTGGCGAGGGATGCCCGGATCATCGCGATACAGGTGTTCTCGCAGTGCGGCGAGGACTGCATAGGCTCACGCGACAGCGCCTGGATCCAAGGGTTGGAGCGAGTTCTGGAGCTGAGTGCCGGCTTCGACATCGCAGCTGTCAACCTGAGTTTTGGCAGAGCCGTTGCCGACCCGAAGAACTGCGACTCCGAATCCCCGGCCGTTAAGCAGGCCATGGACAATCTGCGTGCGGCCGGGATCGCACCGATAGCAGCCGCCGGAAACGAGGGCGCCGCTACGAGCATCAACTTTCCGGCCTGCATCTCCAGCGCCGTGAGCGTGGGGTCGACCGGTGACGGTAGCGACGCAGTGGCCGAGGAAGCTGTCTCCGAGTTTTCGAACAGCGCTCCCCCGCTGGACCTGCTGGCTCCGGGCTCCTCTATCACCACGTCGATCCCCGGGGGTGAGTTCGCCACCTACAACGGAACCTCCCTCGCCGTTCCCCACGCCGCCGGCGCCTGGGCCGTTCTGAAATCCAAGGCGCCCCATGCCTCGGTGGCGGAGCTGCTCTCTGTCCTCAAGACCACTGGCATCCCTATTTCGGACTCTCGCAACAGTCTTGTCAAGCCACGCATTCAGGTCGATGCCGCCCTCGACAGGATCGTCGAGGAACTGCCCTTTTCCTCCGGCACGCACCTCACTCTGACCGCCAGTCCCAATCCCGGCTTCCGGTTGAGCAGTTGGCGCGGATGCGATTCCTCGTCCGGAAACCGATGCGTGGTGGAAATGGACTCGGTCCACAACGTCACCGCTATCTTCGAGCCGTCGGCGACCAGCATGCCGGACCTGATCACCACTTCGCTGACGGGCCCTCAGACGGCCTCTATCGGCAGTGAGGTTGAGATTTCCGCTTCTATTCGCAACCAGGGACCGGCCAATGCCAGTCCGTTCCGGCTGGGACTTTATCTGTCTGCCGACACCACCATCACCAGAGACGACACCTGGTTCGCCGCCTGCTCCTACGAGTCGGGCCTTCTGGCCGGCGAATCGGAAACCTGCAGTCGTTCTTTTCCCATCCCTCCCCGGGTGAGTCCCGGCAGTTACTTCCTGGGGGCCATCGTGGACGATCTGGATCGGGTGGCTGAGAAAAGCGAGACCAACAACTCCCGGGTGACTGTTTCAGGGCCGATGGATGTCCTGGCTCCCAGAATCCTATCCCGCTCCTTCGTTCCGGTGTTGCTGGCCGCCGAGGGGCGTCGGGGCTCCTTCTTCACCTCGGAGCTGACCCTGACCAACCGGGGGTCCCGGGAGGTGAGACTCTTCTACACTTACACCGCCCATGACGGAGGGGGAAGCGGCACCGCCTCGGACCTGCTGGCTCCCGGAGAGCAGAGGATCGAGCCCGACGCCCTCGACTACCTGCAAGGATTGGGCATCCCCATCCCGGGGACGGGCAATCGGATCGGGACCCTGGCGGTCGAAGCCGTTGGCACTGACGGGGTGGGCGTTCTAGTTCGAACCACGACGCTTGTACGCGCCGGCCGCGCCGGCCTCGCCTATCCAGGGGTTGCCACCGGTAACGGCTTCGAGGAACCGGTCTATCTGTGCGGCTTGCGACAGAACACTCGGGACCGCTCCAATGTGGCTTTTCAGCACATGGGAATCTCAGACGAGGGACCGATCACTTTGAGGACGATCGTATTCTCGGGAGATCCGGGGGAGCACACCGCCCGAGTCCTGGGGGATGTGACGGTGGGACCGGGGGAGTTCCACCAGTATTCGGGATTATTGGGGACCGTGGCCAACGGCTACGTCAGGGTTGAGCGGGTCGACGGGAAGGCCCCCTTCTATGCCTACGGCGTCATCAACGACCAGGCCAACTCTGACGGCTCCTTCGTCTTTCCAGTCACAGCAAGTTCCCTGGACGGCAGCCTGCACCAGACCCTGCCGGTGATCGTGGAGATTAATGAGTATTCCAGCGAACTGACGGTTACCAACTTCTCCGAGGAGGCGAAAACCCTCCACTTCGACTTCGTGGCGAAGGGGCTCACCACTTCCGACCGCACGGCCCGCTTCAGCCTGACGCTGGAGCCCGGCCAGCAGAGGATCATTCCTGACGTCATCGACGCGGCAATGCGCCGGAAGGGCGTCGAGGGTGTGGGTGCGGGGAGGGGTGGGCTGTCCGGGGCCCTTTTCACAAAGGTTGACAGCGGAGACATGAGCGGGATCGTGATCGGAGCCCGCACTAGCACGCCTGACGGGGGCAGCGGTCAATACGGCGTCTTCTACACGGCGGTGCCGGACGGGGCGGCCTTCACTGGCAGCGCCTGGATCGATGCCCTGCAGCAGAACGAGGAGAACCGCAGCAACCTGGCCCTGGTCAATACGGGAGAGGCCGATGGCAGCGACAGCGTCTTCAAACTCGACATCTACGACGGGGACACGGGCCTCCTGGTCAGGACGGTCACCACCCAACCGCTTCCTGCCCGGCGCTGGCGCCAGATCAATTCCATTCTGGCCGACAATGCCCGGGGAACCACCCAAGGGTATATCCGGATCCGACAGGTCTCTGGCAACAACCCCTTCCTGGCCTACGGGATTGTCAACGACGGCGGGGCTCCCGGACAACGCAGCGGCGACGGGGCCTATGTGCCAGCCCGGGAGTAGGAGAGAGGTCAGGAACATCTACAGGAGGTTTTCTCACAAGATCTCCGCCGACTCTGTTGCTCAGAGGCGGCGTCCTCAGAACTCCTCGGCCGATGCGGTTAATCGCTCTTCGCGTCCCGTAACACGCCTCCATCGGTACGGAGTGGGTCTTTCAACCCCGGAAAAGAGTGCCGGCATCCTCTTGGAAACCCAGGTGGTGAATCTATGGGTCCTGACCCGGGAAGAGCCCTGTTTCGCCAACTGCTCACTACGCAGCTGCAGCGCCGGATCCACACGACCCCGGGCTCACGCCACCGCTCACAAGAGTTCGCCGCCTTCGCTGCTGAACGCGACTTCTCCCGGGCTTCTCCTGGTTCGCCCTGCAGGCGAAGTTCAGCGACCTGATGAGAAATGCGGGTTAAACCCGCATTTCTCATCAGGGTCTGCCAGCCTCGAGATGAGTCGAGGCAATCGGTCCTCATGAACGGGCTCTCTGCGGCCGACTACCTGGTCATCGGCGCCTATCTGCTGGGGATTCTGCTGATCGGCGCCTTTTTCTCCAGGCGCCAGACGTCGCTGAGGGAGTATTTCCTTGCCAGCCGGAACATCCCCTGGTGGGCCGCCGGCATTTCGGTGTTCGCCACCCTGCTGAGCACCAATTCCTTTCTGGGGGGACCCGGCTGGGTGTTTGCCCGGGACAGCCGTTTTCTGATCACGGGCGGCATCGTGGGTGTGGGCACCACGATTCTGGGCGCAATGGTCTGGGTCCGGCTCTGGGGACGCCTGCCGGTCCTCTCCATCTACGAGTACCTGGAGCGGCGCTATCACCCCGGACTTCGCGTTTTCGGGGCGATTCTGTTCCTCTGTTACTGCCTTTTCTGGATCGGAAATGCCTTGTTGACCGCGGCCATGGGTTTCAATGCCGCCACCGGGCTTCCGGTCACGTTTTGCCTGGTAGGGATTGTGCTGCTGACCATGGTCTACACCACCCTGGGAGGGGCGCGGGCGGTGGTCTGGACGGACGTGATCCAGTTCTCGGTCTTTATCCTCAGCTACGGGGTCATCGCCTTCCTGCTGCTGGACGAGTTCCTCTGGAACCCTTCGGAAATCTACATCATGGCTTCCTCCAAGGAGTCCGGGATCACCGGCTATCCTCATACCGCCATGGTTTCTTTTGAATTCAGCCTTGCGGTTGAGGCCACCTTTTGGGCCATTCTCTTTTCCCGCTTTCAAACAGCCTTGCAATTCGGGGCCGACCAGATCCATGTCCAGCGAGTCCTCACGACCCGTTCTCAACCAGACATGTTCCGGGCGTTTGCCAGCTACGCGGTCTTGGGTTTGATTTTCTCGGTGATCTATACCCTGATCGGGTGGGCCCTGGTGGCTTTTTACGACAGGCATCCCGATCTGACCGACAGTCTGGACCATCCCGATCAGGTCCTGGTGCACTTCGTGGTGGCACGCGCGCCGGCCTTGGTTCGGGGCCTGATCATGGCCGGAGTTCTGGCCGCCATCATGTCCACCCTGAGTTCGGTCATCAACTCCATGAGCAGCATCACCACGGTGGACTTCTATGCGCGGTTCTGGCGTAAAGGGCGATCGGAGCAACAACTGGCCGCCACCTCGAAGACATTCACGGTGGTCCACGCCCTGCTGCTGCTTTCCTTCGCCCTGTGGCAATTCCAGCACAGCGACGCCAACGTCTTCGAGCGGGAACTCAAGCTCCTGGCCCTCACCACCGCTCCCGTGGTGACCTTCTTCGTGTTGGGGATTCTCTCCAGGCGGGCCAACACCCAGGGGGTGCTCATCGGCGGTGCCGCCGGAATTGCCACGGCACTGAGCCTGAATGGATTCCAGGGAGTCATGGAACCGCTCGTCACCGGCGTCAATTTCTTCTGGGTGCCCGGCCTCAGCACTGCCGTGAGCCTGATGACGGGTTCCCTGGCCAGCCGACTGTTCCCCGCCCCGGACCCGCAAGCCCTGAAGCAGCTCATGGTTCGCTGAAAGGGGGTTACTCTCTGTCAGATGCCAAGGTCCTGGAACAGTTCCTCGGCGGTGCTGAAGCGTTTGCCCTTGCCCTCGTCGAGTTCCTGTTTTGCCTCGACCGTAGCGGCATTCGGTACTCGAACGGTAAACGGCAGCCGCTTCTCCTCCGCCACTCGCCGCAACAGCAGACGAATGGCATCGGATACCGACAAGCCCATGGCTTGAAGCGCTTCAGTAGCTAGTGTTTTGGTTTCGCTATCGATCCGAGCGCGAACGACAGTACTGGTGTTCATCTGAATGCCTCCTGATTTGTAGCTCTTTTGTAGCTACATTGGCTCACCAAAACAAGTCTCTATTGAAGACCAACCGCCTTTCATGATGTACTCAGTGGCCCGGTGAGAAATGGTTTCCGGGATGGCTGGCGGACACAAACGAGCCACCTTGGCGAGTCCCCTGGGACCGACAAGAACACCCTGCGCATCCTGGCACACAGGGCCCGGCAACGCGAACAATGGACTTGAGTCATGCCTGAAACCGTCAGAGTCGGCATCATCGGGTCCGGAAAGATCGCTCAGGACCGGCACATCCCCCTGCTTCAAAGGGTGCCGGACGTCCATATCACCCACGCCTGGTCGCGCAGGCCGGTGACGGCCCGGCAGGCGGCCCGTCGATGAAGAGATTGAACCCATGAAGATTATCGATATCCGTGTTCGTGGCGGCCGCCTTTCCAGCCTGACCTTCGTGGAGGTGGAAACCGACGAAGGCTTGACCGGAATCGGGGTCACCGGCTCGCCCTCCTGGATCATCGGGCCCATTGTCCTGGACCGCCAGGGAGGCTTGATCCGCTTTCTGGCTGGCCGGGACCCGCTGGAACCCGGCCGCCTCTGGGTGCGCATGTTCCAGGACTGGCAGGCCCTCAGGGGGCGCGGCGGCGAAGGCGGCATGGCGGTCAATGCCATGGCTGCCGTCGACATGGCTCTTTGGGACCTGGCCGGAAAAGCCCTGAACCAACCGCTCTGCAAGCTGCTGGGGGGAGCGGTTCAGAGCCGGGTCATGGCCTATGCCAGCGGCACGGCCTTCGATCCCGATTCCCTGGAGGGAAAGGGCCCGCCCCGGCTGAAGCCCCCCGAGCAGTTGGCGGCGGAAAGCCGGGCCTTTGTCCGGCAGGGGTTCCAAGCCATCAAGTTCGGTTGGGGCAACCACTTCCGGACCGAGGACGAAGAGAGACTGGCCGCCATCCGCCAGGCCATTGGGCCGGACACCCGCCTGATGCTCGACTTCGGCTGTCCAGCCTATTGGACCCCCGGCTGGAACCTCAAGGAAGCCATTCGAGCCACCCGCTTCCTGGAGGCATTCGACCTCTACTTCCTGGAGGAGCCCATGCCCCCCTTCGACGTGGACGGCTATGCCGCACTGACCCAGGCCGTCGAGGTCAAAATCGCTTCCGGGGAAAGTCTCAGCACCACCCAGGATTTCCAACACTTCATCGATCGCCGGGCGCTGGACGTCGTCCAGCCCGACGCCGCCCAGATGGGAATCACCCAGTGTCACACCGTTGCCCGGCGCGCCCAGGAAGCCGGCCTTCTCTGCATCCCCCACAGCCCCTGGTCGGCCACGGTGGTTGCCGCACACCTCCACATTCTCTCCACCGTGACCAACGGCGCCATGGTGGAATATCCCGGCTGGGAGGCCCTGCGGGAAAAGGCGACGCCGGCCTACCGGATCACCAGGATGACCCATGAGGAAATCATCGAACGTCCCTTAAAGCTGAGCGACGGCTACCTCCAGCTTCCGGACGGCCCCGGCCTGGGATTGGGCAACTACCTCCCCGAAGCGCTCTCGCGGATGGAACAGCTGGCGGCACAAGGAGATTGATTTGGCGGGAAAACCCCCTTTCCTGGCGGTGGTCAGCTGGCTCCCCCAGGGCCTGGAAAAGATTGAAAGCTGCGTGGACGGCGTCCGGGTGGTTGCCGGCGAAGACCGGGACTTGCTGCTCGAAGCCTTCGCCGAGGCCGAGGTGGCCTTTGTGGGGGCTTTTGACCCCGAGCTTCTGCGGGTGGCTAAAAAACTCCGCTGGGTCCACTCCGGCTCGGGCGGCGTGGAAGGCTATATGTTTCCGCAACTGGTTGAGAGTCCCATCACCTTGACCTGTTCCAAACCCTGCTTCGACTCGACCGGAGCCGAGTATGCCCTGGGAATGATGCTGGCCTTCAGCCGCCGGCTTCATACCGATTTGAGACACCGGCCGGACCGGGAGTGGGAATGGTCGGTTCCGGGAACCCTGCGCTCTCGAGGCCAATGGCCCACCGAGTTGAAGGGCAAGACGGTCGGCATACTGGGCCTGGGTGTGATGGGATCGGAGATCGCCCGGGTGGTTGCCTGCTTCGGCATGCGTGTGATCGGACTGGCCAGAACGCGGCGAACGCCTCCGCAAACCGTGGACCGGTTGCTCGGCCCGGCCCAAATGGACGAACTTCTGGCGGATTCGGATTTCGTGGTGTTGAGCCTACCGCTCACTCCGGAGACCAGGGGAGTGATCGGTGAGCGGGAGTTGGGAGTGATGAAGGACAGCGCCTGCTTCATCGATGTTTCCGGGAGACCCGCGCTTTACGACCTGGAAGCCATTCGGCGGGCTCTGGTGGAAGAACGCATCGCCGGAGCCGCCTTGCAACTGGAATTACCGCCTCCCGATTCGGCGCTATGGGGGGTGGATAATCTGCTGATGTCTTTCCACCGCGTCGTCACTCGCGAGGAATACCAGCGTTGCATCGAGCTGTTTTGCGAGAATCTGCGGCGCTACTGCCAGGGTCAACCCCTGCTGGGGCTGGTGGACAAGTCGGCCGGGTACTGAGGTTGAATCCACTCGATGTTCGATCCGCTGCTATAAGAATAAGGACCTAACTGAGTGCACCTGTTTGAATCAGCTACCAAAGCGGCAGGCGGGGCCGACTCGAAGCAGCCAGTCCTCTCCCACCCTCAAAAATTCAGAACAAGACCGATGCCGAGACGGTAGTCGGAGGAGCCGGCCGGTCTGGCAGACCGTACGGCAGCTGGATCCTGGCGGCGACGGTGGTAGTCGCCGAACAGCTCCAGCCGCAGACCATCGGTTGCCTCTTCGGATACCGCTTCGGACGCGCCCAGGACATCCAGGCGCAGACCTCCTCCCAGGCGGGGGGAGTCCGTATCCTCCAGATCCATCTTTGCAAAGGGTCCCAACCGCCCGCGCCCGCCCCAAGTTTCCAGTCCGTAGCTGAGGGCCGCCTGCGTGCGGTCAGGTCGCCAGTGCACCCCCTCGCGCCCGTCCACGCGGTTGCGCCCGACCAACATCCGCTCGCTTCTCCAAAGAGTATCGCCGCCTCCGGAGGCATTCCCCCACAGGGGAGCCAGGGAGAAGCCCCATCCCTTGCCGTCGGCACCCGGATCCAGACGGATCGCCAAGCGGGCGCCCCGCTCCTTGAAATCCCGGTCCTGGTGAGCGATCAGCCAGTGTCCTCGGGCCTCCACCACCAGCCCCAGGCGCTGGTTTGCAAACGAGGCTCCCCCGGCCAGTTCCGCCCCAAGACCCGTTTCGGCGTCACCTCCGTCCATCCGGGCGCCCAGTTCCACGCTAGGGGTCACGCGGGTGTGGGAGGACAAGGTCCAGTCGGTGCTGGCATCCAGCATCAGGCGCGCCCGATGAGTGTTGCCTTTGACCACCCGCAGACCCTCCACTGCCTCCGAGCCGACGCTCACGACGAAGGCGTCGGCCTTCAGTCCCAGATCGACGGCTCCCAACTGCGTCAGGTCGCTGCGTCCACCCAAGGCCGCCATGCGAATGTCGATGCCCATCTCAACCGAATCGCCCGCAACTTCCAATTCTGCGGCGCCCCGTCCAAAGCCCATCAGGCCCCACAGATCCAGTCCCGGCCGGGGCGACCATTCCACATAGGGATGTGCGCTGGTCAACCGCGCCCCTACCTCCATCTCGTTCTCGCCGTCGCCCCCGTTTGCGTAGTCCAGGGCCCCAACGCTGTGAGAGGCGGCCATACCCACCAACGCCTTCGATCCCCAGCGGCGGTCCGCCCCCAGGTAGGCCGCGCCCACCCGGCCGTCCAGGCTCAAGTCTGCCTGAGGTTGACCGTAGAAGTCGCTGCGCACACCTTGGCCCCACAGCATCCAGTTACTTCCTCGAGGACCATCCTTGTCCGGAGCAAACTGGAAGGAACTGCCGGCCATCAGATTACGGCCGGAGCTGGGGTTGAAGCCGTATCCGCCCGTAGCAAGGTCGAGTGAACCGGCTCCGAACCCTCCCGTACCTCTACCACCCGTCAAGCCGCTGCCATGGGAGAATCCTGTCTGCGTGTCCGCCTGCCACCCGGCTCCGGCATTCTGCCCGGGCACAGGTCGGCCTGCCGGTGGTGTTCCGGTGAGAGGAACAGACCCAAAGTATCCCCTGCCCAGCAAACTCGCCGCACTCCGCAACCACTCGGCCACCCGGCTCCGGCCCTGACCATCTGGTGAGGACTCGAAGTCGAACCGCTGTCCGCTGAATGTGGCGTGGGAATCCCGCGACGAGACCTTGAAACGGCCACCGATCGCGTCCACCGCCTGGCTGGCCACCGTCCGGCCGAAAGCCGCCAGCGACAACTCCAGCAAACGGCTGCGTTGGTCTTGAACGGTCTCGACCGTCACTCCGAAGGACTGCTCTGCGCTCAAGCCCTCGGGGTCGCGCGCCGTTACCGTAACGTGGGTGGTGGCCACGGTCACCGGGACCAGTAACACCACGCTGCCCGACACCTTGACCTCCACCGTGCTGCCCGCATCCCGTGCACGGGCCTCGTAGCTCAAAGGGTCTCCGTCCGGGTCGGTGAAGTAGTTCGCCAAATCCACCGTTCCGTCCCTGCCCAACATCAGTGTCTGGTCCGGAATGGGTTCTGCTACCGGCCCGGCATTCACTCCCATGACCGTGATGGTCACCACCGCCACTTCGCTCAGAGCGCCTTCGCTGTCCTTCGCCCGGTAGGTGAAGCGGTCTTCGTCCTCCCGGCTCCCGTCGTGCCTGTAGATGAACGTCCCGTCCCTGTTCAACGTCAGGTCGCCGTGGGCGGGGCTATCGACCAATTCCACCGACAACTCGCTCATCTCGTCCTCCAGGTCGCTGTCGTTGGTCAACAAGCTGATCGCCTCAGATCTCACCAGCGGGAACGTCAACCGGTCCCACTCGTTTTTCATGCCGTCGTGAAGATCCCCCGGTAGGCCGACGGCATAGACTTCCAGGTCGTTCCGGCTGACGGTATGATCCCCGTTCGACAGCGCCCAGTTTGTACCTGCCCGGGAGATCGTGATGTGATCATCCGCCGCCAACGGCGGGGTGTTTTCCCGGGTGCTGCCGACGCCGTCGTCGGTAATGGTGCCGGTGGCCGTGCCCGCCGTTACGCTGTCCGGCGCGTTGGACACGGTCAGGCTCACCGTGAAGGTCTCGTCCCCTTCGATGACCTCATCCTGCGTGGTGGCTACTGTGAACGTTTGCTGTTCGCCGGCGATGCCGGTGAAGCTCAGCGCCGCCGTGTTCTCAATATAATCCGTGCCCTTCGTCGCCGTCCCGCCGCTGAAGCTCGGCGTCACCGTCAGGCCCCCCTGCACCGCCTTGTCCAGTGTCACCTTGAAGGTCAGAGACTCCCCTTCCACGGCACTCGCATCCGCAATCGTCACCGTCGCACCTTGACCGGTCGTGCCACCGTCATCGTCGGTGATGGTGCCCGTCGCGGGATCGCCGACCATTACGCCCGCTGGTGCATCCGACAGGCTCAAGCTCACGGCGAAGGTCTCGTCGTCTTCCACTACCGCATCCTCAGTGGTGGCTACTGTGAATGTTTGCTGTTCGCCGGCGATGCCGGTGAAGCTCAGCGCCGCCGTGTTCTCGGTGTAATCCGTGCCCTTCGTGGCTGTGCCGTCGGTGAAGCTCGGCGTCGCCGTCAGCCCGCCCTGCACCGCCTTGTCCAGTGTCACCGTGAAGGTCAGAGATTCCCCTTCCACGGCACTCGCATCCGCAATCGTCACCGTCGCGCCTTGACCGGTCGTGCCACCGTCATCGTCGGTGATGGTGCCCGTCGCGGGATCGCCGACCGTTACGCCTGAGGGCGCATCCGACAGGCTCAAGCTCACGGCGAAGGTCTCGTCGTCTTCTACTACCGCATCCTCTGTGGTGGCTACTGTAAACGTTTGCTGTTCGCCGGAGATGCCGGTGAAGCTCAGCGCCGCCGTGTTCTCGGTGTAATCCGTGCCCTTCGTGGCTGTGCCGTCGGTGAAGCTCGGCGTCGCCGTCAGCCCGCCCTGCACGGCCTGGTGTAAGGTCACCGTGAAGGTCAGAGACTCCCCTTCCACGGCGCTCGCATCCGCAATCGTCACCGTCGCGCCTTGACCGGTCGTGCCACCGTCATCGTCGGTGATGGTGCCCGTCGCGGGATCGCCGACCGTTACGCCTGAGGGCGCATCCGACAGGCTCAAGCTCACGGCGAAGGTCTCGTCGTCTTCCACTACCGCATCCTCTGTGGTGGCTACTGTGAATGTTTGCTGTTCGCCGGCGATGCCGGTGAAGCTCAGCGCCGCCGTGTTCTCGGTGTAATCCGTGCCCTTCGTCGCCGTCCCGTCGGTGAAGCTCGGCGTCGCCGTCAGCCCGCCCTGCACCGCCTTGTCCAGTGTCACCGTGAAGGTCAGAGATTCCCCTTCCACGGCGCTCGCATCCGCAATCGTCACCGTCGCGCCTTGACCGGTCGTGCCACCGTCATCGTCGGTGATGGTGCCCGTCGCGGGATCGCCGACCGTCACGCCCGCTGGCGCATCCGACAGGCTCAAGCTCACGGCGAAGGTCTCGTCGTCTTCTACTACCGCATCCTCAGTGGTGGCTACTGTAAACGTTTGCTGTTCGCCGGAGATGCCGGTGAAGCTCAGCGCCGCCGTGTTCTCGGTGTAATCCGTGCCCTTCGTGGCTGTGCCGTCGGTGAAGCTCGGCGTCGCCGTCAGACCGCCCTGCACCGCCTGGTGTAAGGTCACCGTGAAGGTCAAAGACTCCCCTTCCACGGCGCTCGCATCCGCAATCGTCACCGTCGCGCCTTGACCGGTCGTGCCACCGTCATCGTCGGTGATGGTGCCCGTCGCGGGATCGCCGACCGTTACGCCTGAGGGCGCATCCGACAGCCTCAAGCTCACGGCGAAGGTCTCGTCGTCTTCCACTACCGCATCCTCTGTGGTGGCTACTGTGAACGTTTGCTGTTCGCCGACGATGCCGGTGAAGCTCAGCGCCGCCGGGTTCTCGGTGTAATCCGTGCCCTTCGTCGCCGTCCCGTCGGTGAAGCTCGGCGTCACCGTCAGGCCGCCCTGCACCGCCTTGTCCAGTGTCACCGTGAAGGTCAGAGATTCCCCTTCCACGGCACTCGCATCCGCAATCGTCACCGTCGCGCCTTGACCGGTCGTGCCACCGTCATCGTCGGTGATGGTGCCCGTCGCGGGATCGCCGACCGTTACGCCTGAGGGCGCATCCGACAGCCTCAAGCTCACGGCGAAGGTCTCGTCGTCTTCCACTACCGCATCCTCTGTGGTGGCTACTGTGAACGTTTGCTGTTCGCCGGCGATGCCGGTGAAGCTCAGCGCCGCCGTGTTCTCAGCATAATCCGTGCCCTTCGTCGCCGTCCCGTCGGTGAAGCTCGGCGTCGCCGTCAGCCCGCCCTGCACCGCCTGGTGTAAGGTCACCGTGAAGGTCAAAGACTCCCCTTCCACGGCACTCGCATCCGCAATCGTCACCGTCGCGCCTTGACCGGTCGTGCCACCGTCATCGTCGGTGATGGTGCCCGTCGCGGGATCGCCGACCGTTACGCCTGAGGGCGCATCCGACAGCCTCAAGCTCACGGCGAAGGTCTCGTCGTCTTCCACTACCGCATCCTCTGTGGTGGCTACTGTAAACGTTTGCTGTTCGCCGGAGATGCCGGTGAAGCTCAGCGCCGCCGTGTTCTCGGTGTAATCCGTGCCCTTCGTGGCTGTGCCGTCGGTGAAGCTCGGCGTCGCCGTCAGCCCGCCCTGCACGGCCTGGTGTAAGGTCACCGTGAAGGTCAGAGACTCCCCTTCCACGGCACTCGCATCCGCAATCGTCACCGTCGCGCCTTGACCGGTCGTGCCACCGTCATCGTCGGTGATGGTGCCCGTCGCGGGATCGCCGACCGTTACGCCTGAGGGCGCATCCGACAGCCTCAAGCTCACGGCGAAGGTCTCGTCGTCTTCCACTACCGCATCCTCTGTGGTGGCTACTGTAAACGTTTGCTGTTCGCCGGAGATGCCGGTGAAGCTCAGCGCCGCCGTGTTCTCGGTGTAATCCGTGCCCTTCGTGGCTGTGCCGTCGGTGAAGCTCGGCGTCGCCGTCAGCCCGCCCTGCACGGCCTGGTGTAAGGTCACCGTGAAGGTCAGAGACTCCCCTTCCACGGCACTCGCATCCGCAATCGTCACCGTCGCACCTTGACCGGTCGTGCCACCGTCATCGTCGGTGATGGTGCCCGTCGCGGGATCGCCGACCATTACGCCCGCTGGTGCATCCGACAGGCTCAAGCTCACGGCGAAGGTCTCGTCGTCTTCCACTACCGCATCCTCAGTGGTGGCTACTGTGAATGTTTGCTGTTCGCCGGCGATGCCGGTGAAGCTCAGCGCCGCCGTGTTCTCGGTGTAATCCGTGCCCTTCGTGGCTGTGCCGCCGCTGAAGCTCGGCGTTACCGTCAGGCCCCCCTGCACCGCCTTGTCCAGTGTCACCGTGAAGGTCAGAGATTCCCCTTCCACGGCACTCGCATCCGCAATCGTCACCGTCGCGCCTTGACCGGTCGTGCCACCGTCATCGTCGGTGATGGTGCCCGTCGCGGGATCGCCGACCGTTACGCCCGCTGGTGCATCCGACAGGCTCAAGCTCACGGCGAAGGTCTCGTCGTCTTCTACTACCGCATCCTCTGTGGTGGCTACTGTAAACGTTTGCTGTTCGCCGGAGATGCCGGTGAAGCTCAGCGCCGCCGTGTTCTCGGTGTAATCCGTGCCCTTCGTGGCTGTGCCGTCGGTGAAGCTCGGCGTTACCGTCAGTCCGCCCGACACCGCCTGGTCCAGCCTCACCGTGAAGGTCATGGAATCGCCCTCTTCTGCGCTCGCATTGGCAATCGTCACCGTCGCGTTGTCATCGTCGGTGATGGTTCCCGTTGCCGTATCGGCCGCCGTCACCGTCGTCGACGTCCCGGAGACGCTCAGGCTCACCGTGAAGGTCTCGTCCCCTTCCACCACCTCGTCTTCCATGGTCGAGACCGTGAAAGCCCGCTCCTCGCCCGCCGTGCCGGTGAAGCTGAGCGCCGCCCTGTTCTCGGTATAGTCCGTGCCCTTCGTTGCCGTGCCGTCGCTGAAGCTCGGCGTCACCGTCAGGCCCCCCGACACCGCCTGGTCCAGCCTCACCGTGAAGGTCAGAGACTCCCCTTCCACGGCGCTCGCATCCGCAATCGTCACGGTCGCATCATCGCCGGTCTTGCCACCGTCATCGCCGGTCTTGCCACCGTCGTCGCCGGTCTTGCCATCGTCGTCGCCGGTCTTGCCATCGTCGTCGTCGGTGATGGTCCCCGCTGCCGTATCGGCCGCCGTCACCGCCGTCGACGTCCCGGAGACGTTCAGGCTCACGGTGAACGTCTCGTTCCCTTCGACGATCTCATCCTCGGTAGTGGCTACCGCGAACGTTTGCGTCTCGCCGGCGGTGCCGGTGAAACTGATGGGAGTCGCGTTGGCGGTATAATCCGTACCCTGCGTTGCCGTGCCGCCGCCGAAGCTTGGCGTTACCGTCAGGCCCCCCGACACCGCCTGGTTCAGCCTCACCGTGAAGGTCAAAGACTCCCCCTCCACGGCGCTAGCATCCGCAATCGTCACCGTCGCGTTGTCGTCGTCGGTGATGGTGCCGGTGGCGGGGTCGCCTGCTGTTACGCCGTCTGGTGCATTGGACACGCTCAGGCTCACGGTGAAGGTCTCGTCCGCTTCCACTACCGCATCCTCGATAGTCTCCACCGTGATGGTCTGCTGCTCGCCCGCCGTCCCGGTGAAGCTGAGCCCCGCCGTGTTCTCGCTGTAGTCCGCGCCCTGCGTCGCCGTGCCGTCGCTGAAGCTCGGCGTCACTGTCAGTCCGCCCTGCACCGCCCGGTTCAGCGTCACCGTGAAGGTCACAGACTCCCCTTCCTCGGCGCTTGCACCCGCAATCGTCACGGTCGCACCTTCACCGGTCGTGCCACCGTCGTCGTCGGTGATGGTGCCGGTGGCGGGACTGCCAGCGGTCACCCCCGCTGGTGCGTCCGACACGCTCAGGCTCACGGTAAAGGTCTCTTCCCCTTCCACTACTTCGTCCTCGATGGTCGAGACCGTGAAAGTCCGCTCTTCGCCCGCCGTCCCGGTGAAGCTGAACGGAGTCGTGTTCTCGGTGTAGTCGGTGCCCTCGGTCGCTGCCCCGTCGCTGAAGCTCGGCGTCACCGTCAGACCCCCCTGAACCGCCTGGTTCAAGGTCACCGTGAAGGTCAGAGATTCCCCCTCCACGGCATCCGCATTCGCGATCGTCACCGTCGCACCTTCACCGGTCGTGCCACCGTCATCGTCGGTGATGGTGCCGGTGGCGGGACTGCCAGCGGTCACCCCCGCCGGTGCGTCCGACAGGCTCAGGCTCACCGTAAAGGTCTCGTCCCCTTCCACTACCGCATCCTCGACAGTCCCCACCGTGATGGTTTGCTCTTCGCCTGCCGTGCCGGTGAAGCTGAGCGCCGCCGTGTTCTCGGTATAATCCGTACCCTTCGTCGCCGTGCCGTCGGTGAAGGCCGGCGTCACCGTCAGACCCCCTTGCACTGCCCGGTTCAGCGTCACCGTGAAGGTCAAAGACTCCCCTTCCTCGGCACTCGCATCCGCAATCGTCACCGTATCGTTGCCCCCGATCAGGCCGCCGTCGTCGTCGGTGATGCCGCCGGTGGCCGTATCGGTCGCCGTCACCGGCGTCGACGTCCCGGAGACGGTCAGGCTGACGGTGAAGGTCTCGTTCTCTTCGACGATCTCATCTTCGGTGGTGGCTACCGTGAACGTCTGCTCTTCGCCAGCGGTGCCGGTGAAGCTGAGCCCCGCCGTGTTCTCGGTATAGTCCGTACCCTGCGTCGCCGTGCCGTCGCTGAAGCTCGGCGTTACCGTCAGACCGCCGGACACCGCCTTGTCCAGCCTCACCGTGAACGTGATCGGGTCCCCCTCGCCAGCCGATGCGTCGGCGATCGTCACGGCCGGCACGTCGTCGTCGGTGATGGTGCCGGTGGCGGGACTGCCAGCGGTCACCCCCGCCGGTGCGTCCGACAGGCTCAGGCTCACCGTAAAGGTCTCCTCCCCTTCCACTACCGCATCCTCGATAGTCTCCACCGTGATGGTCTGCGTCTCGCCCGCCGTTCCTGTGAAGCTGAGCGCCGCCGTGTTCTCGGTATAATCCGTACCCTTCGTCGCCGTGCCGTTGGTGAAGGCCGGCGTCACCGTCAACCCGCCCTGCACCGCCCGGTTCAAGGTCACCGTGAAGGTCAAAGACTCCCCTTCCTCGGCACTCGCATCCGCAATCGTCACCGTATCGTTGCCCCCGATCAGGCCGCCATCGTCGTCGGTGATCGTGCCAGTGGCAGGGTCGCCTGCTGTTACGCCGGCTGGTGCATTGGACACACTCAGGCTGACGGTGAAGGTCTCGTCCCCTTCCACTACCGCATCCTCGACAGTCCCCACCGTGATGGTTTGCTCTTCGCCTGCCGTGCCGGTGAAGCTGAGCGCCGCCGTGTTCTCGGTATAATCCGTACCCTTCGTCGCCGTGCCGTCGGTGAAGGCCGGCGTCACCGTCAGACCCCCCTGCACCGCCCGGTTCAAGGTCACCGTGAAGGTCAAAGACTCCCCTTCCTCGGCACTCGCATCCGCAATCGTCACCGTATCGTTGCCCCCGATCAGGCCGCCGTCGTCGTCGGTGATGGTGCCGGTGGCCGTATCGGTCGCCGTCACCGGCGTCGACGTCCCGGAGACGGTCAGGCTGACGGTGAAGGTCTCGTTCTCTTCGACGATCTCATCTTCGGTGGTGGCTACCGTGAACGTCTGCTCTTCGCCGGCGGTGCCGGTGAAGCTCAACGCCGCCGTGTTCTCGGTGTAGTCCGTACCCTGCGTCGCCGTGCCGTCGCTGAAGCTCGGCGTTACCGTCAGACCGCCGGACACCGCCTTGTCCAGCCTCACCGTGAACGTGATCGGGTCCCCCTCGCCAGCCGATGCGTCGGCGATCGTCACGGCCGGCACGTCGTCGTCGGTGATGGTGCCGGTGGCGGGACTGCCAGCGGTCACCCCCGCCGGTGCGTCCGACAGGCTCAGGCTCACCGTAAAGGTCTCGTCCCCTTCCACTACCGCATCCTCGACAGTCCCCACCGTGATGGTTTGCTCTTCGCCTGCCGTGCCGGTGAAGCTGAGCGCCGCCGTGTTCTCGGTATAATCCGTACCCTTCGTCGCCGTGCCGTCGGTGAAGGCCGGCGTCACCGTCAGACCCCCTTGCACTGCCCGGTTCAGCGTCACCGTGAAGGTCAAAGACTCCCCTTCCTCGGCACTCGCATCCGCAATCGTCACCGTATCGTTGCCCCCGATCAGGCCGCCGTCGTCGTCGGTGATGCCGCCGGTGGCCGTATCGGTCGCCGTCACCGGCGTCGACGTCCCGGAGACGGTCAGGCTGACGGTGAAGGTCTCGTTCTCTTCGACGATCTCATCTTCGGTGGTGGCTACCGTGAACGTCTGCTCTTCGCCGGCGGTGCCGGTGAAGCTGAGCCCCGCCGTGTTCTCGGTATAGTCCGTACCCTGCGTCGCCGTGCCGTCGCTGAAGCTCGGCGTTACCGTCAGACCGCCGGACACCGCCTTGTCCAGCCTCACCGTGAACGTGATCGGGTCCCCCTCGCCAGCCGATGCGTCGGCGATCGTCACGGCCGGCACGTCGTCGTCGGTGATGGTGCCGGTGGCGGGACTGCCAGCGGTCACCCCCGCCGGTGCGTCCGACAGGCTCAGGCTCACCGTAAAGGTCTCCTCCCCTTCCACTACCGCATCCTCGACAGTCCCCACCGTGATGGTCTGCGTCTCGCCCGCCGTGCCGGTGAAGCTGAGCGCCGCCGTGTTCTCGGTATAATCCGTACCCTTCGTCGCCGTGCCGTCGGTGAAGGCCGGCGTCACCGTCAGACCCCCCTGCACCGCCCGGTTCAAGGTCACCGTGAAGGTCAAAGACTCCCCTTCCTCGGCACTCGCATCCGCAATCGTCACCGTCGCATCATCGCCGGCCGTGCCACCGTCATCGTCGGTGATGGTTCCCGTTGCCGTATCGGTCGCCGTCACAGTCGTCGACGTCCCGGAGACGGTCAGGCTGACGGTGAAGGTCTCGTTCTCTTCGACGATCTCATCCTCGGTGGTGGCTACCGTGAAGGTCCGCTCCTCGCCCGCCGTGCCGGTGAAGCTCAGCGCCGCCGTGTTCTCGGTGTAATCCGTACCCTGCGTCGCCGTGCCGTCGGTAAAGCTCGGCGTCACCGTCAAGCCCCCCGACACCGCCTGGTCCAGTCTCACCGTGAAGGTCAGAGACTCCCCTTCCACGGCGCTCGCATCCGCAATCGTCACCGTCGCATCATCGCCGGTCGTGCCACCGTCATCGTCGGTGATGGTTCCCGTTGCCGTATCGGCCGCCGTCACCGTCGTCGACGTCCCGGAGACGGTCAGGCTGACGGTAAAGGTCTCGTTCTCTTCGACGATCTCATCCTCGGTGGTGGCTACCGTGAAGGTCCGCTCCTCGCCCGCCGTCCCGGTGAAGCTCAGCGCCGCCGTGTTCTCGGTGTAATCCGTACCCTGCGTCGCCGTGCCGTCGGTAAAGCTCGGCGTCACCGTCAAGCCCCCCGACACCGCCTGGTCCAGCCTCACCGTGAAGGTCAAGGACTCCCCTTCCACGGCGCTCGCATCCGCAATCGTCACGGTCGCATCATCGCCGGTCGTGCCACCGTCATCGCCGGTCGTGCCACCGTTATTGCCGGTCGTGCCACCGTCGTCGTCGGTGATGGTGCCGGTGGCGGGACTGCCAGCGGTCACCCCCGCCGGTGCGTCCGACACGCTCAGGCTCACGGTGAAGGTCTCGTTCTCTTCGACGATCTCATCCTCGGTGGTGGCTATCGTGAAGGTCTGCTGTTCGCCCGCCGTCCCGGTGAAGCTGAGCGCCCCCGTGTTCTCGGTGTAGTCCGTGCCTTTCGTTGCCGTCCCGTCGGTGAAGCTGGGCGTCACCGTCAGTCCGCCCTGCACCGCCCGGTTCAGCGTCACCGTGAAGGTCAGGGAATCGCCCTCTTCTGCGCTCGCATCCGCAATCGTCACGGTAGCGCTGTCGTCCTCGGTGATGGTGCCGGTGGCGGGACTGCCAGCCGAGACGTTCAGGCTGACGGTGGAAGGTCCGCATTCAACGTCAATGGGAGCGCACGACGTCGCGTAGGCGTTCAAGCTGACGGTGAAGGTCTCGTTCTCTTCCACTACCGCATCCTCGATAGTCTCCACCGTGAAGGTCTGAGTCTCGCCCGGGGTGCCGGCGAAGCTGAGCTCCTCCAAGCTCGCATAGTAGTCCGTGCCCTTTGTGGCCGTGCCGTCGCTGAAGCGCGTCATCACCGTCAGTCTGCCCTGCACCGCCTTGTCCAGCGTCACCGTGAAGCTCAGGGAATCGCCCTCTTCTGCGCTCGCATCCGCAATCGTCACGATCGCGCTGTCGTCGTTGGTGATGGTGCCGGTGGCCGTATGGGTCGCCGTCACCGTCGTCGAGGTCCCGGAGACAGTCAGGCTGACGGTGAAGCTCTCGTCGGCTTCCACCACCTCATCCTCGGTGGTGACTACCGTGAAGGTCTGCGTCTCGCCCTCCGTCCCGGCGAAGCTGAGCGCCGCCGTGTTCTCGGTGTAGTCCGTGCCCTTCTTGGCCGTGCCGTCGCCGGTTCAGCGTCACCGTGAAGGTCAGGGAATCGCCCTCTTCTGCGCTCGCATCCGCAATCGTCACGGTCGTGCTGTCGTCGTCGGTGATGGTGCCGGTGGCGGGACTGCCAGCCGAGACGTTCAGGCTGACGGTGGAAGGTCCGCATTCAACGTCAATGGGAGCGCACGACGTCGCGTAGGCGTTCAAGCTCACGTTAAACGTCTCCTCCCCTTCCACTACTTCGTCCTCGATAGTCTCCACCGTGAAGGTCTGAGTCTCGCCCGGGGTGCCGGCGAAGCTGAGCTCCTCCAAGCTCGCATAGTAGTCCGTGCCCCTTGTGGCCGTGCCGTCGCTGAAGCGCGTCATCACCGTCAGTCTGCCCTGCACCGCCTTGTCCAGCGTCACCGTGAAGCTCAGGGAATCGCCCTCTTCTGCGCTCGCATCCGCAATCGTCACGATCGCGCTGTCGTCGTTGGTGATGGTGCCGGTGGCCGTATGGGTCGCCGTCACCGTCGTCGAGGTCCCGGAGACAGTCAGGCTGACGGTGAAGCTCTCGTCGGCTTCCACCACCTCATCCTCGGTGGTGGCTACCGTGAAGGTCTGCGTCTCGCCCTCCGTCCCGGCGAAGCTGAGCGCCGCCGTGTTCTCGGTGTAGTCCGTGCCCTTCTTGGCCGTGCCGTCGCTGAAGCTCGGCGTCACCGTCAGTCCGCCCGACACCGCCTTGTCCAGCCTCACCGTGAAGGTGAGCGGGGCGCCCTCGCTGGCCGATGCGTCGGCAATCGTCACCTCCCGCGGCACCGCGGTCACTGTGATCGTGAACGTCTCCGTCACCGCCGCGTTCACCCCGTCATCTGCCTCGATCGTCACCGTGTAGGCCTGCGCCGCCGCGTCCGCCGCCACGGTGCCCCGCACCTGGCCGTTCGTGTACGACAGTCCCGACGGCAGGCCCGTCAGCGTGACCGTCACCGTGTCGTCGTCGTCATCCGACACCGTGATCCCGAACGCCGTGATCGTCTCCTCCTGCTCATAGGTCTTGTCGCCCGGCGCGCTGATCACCGGCGCGGCGTTCAGCTCAGCCTCCACCGAATACCGGATCGCCGCCGTGTTTTCACGGTTCACCCTATCCAGGGCGACCGCCGCCGCCACATCCACCGTCACCGTCCCTGTGGCCGCCGACGTGATGGTGGCCGTGTAGCTCGCCCCCGAACCGGAAAAGGCGGTCACGGTCCCGTTGCCCACCGTCACGTCCCCCTGCTCGAACCCCATCACCGACTCCGAGAAGGCGATCGTCACCTCAAAGGGGCCAGCCTGGGCATCGGCCGGCCCACTGATGGTGACCGTCGGAGCATCCAGGTCAACCTCCACCGAAAACTGGGTCGCCGCCGTGTTGCCGTTCCCATCGTCATCCACGGCCACCCCCGCCGCCACGTCCACCGTCACCGTCCCGCTGGCGGTCGGCTCAATCAAGAGCGTGGCGGTTGCCCCCGACCCGGCAAACGAGAAAATGCTTCCATTGCCCACCGTTACATCCGTCTGCTCGAACCCCGTCACCGACTCCGAGAAGGTGATCGTCACGCTGAACGGGAACGCGGTCGTCTGAACATCGGTCGGCCCACTGATGGTGACCGTCGGCCCAGTGTTCGATTGCCCTGCCGCCAGCCCAACGGAAAAGACCGCTCCGAACAGGCAAGCCATCGCCTTACCCACAGCCGCCCTGGCCAAGGCATTGAAGGCTCTGGAGAGCTTGCAATGCGGCAACAGACTGAGAAGTTGTACGATGTATGCCGAGAATCCAAGGGGCATTGGCTGACTCCTGCTCGCAGTGGATGATTGCAGCCCGTGAGGGCCCAAACGGTTTTCGTTCTAACCATAAGAAGCAATAGCCGTGCCAAAGCCATGAGGAGTTCCCAAGTCCCTTCAAATAAGGGACTTTGGAGCCTATACCCGCGGAATCCTCATCACCCGCAAGCGTTGCAGCATGCAACGGTGGAGCGCCGATCCGGAGGTCCGCGATGGAATCAAGCCTAATGATTACAGTGAGTTATGCGATATCGGCAGGGAGGTGTCGCATTTCGCGACACAAGTCGCATTTTGCGACAGAAACGGGAGCGTGAAGGAGTGGAATTCAGTTACTGACGGGCAGGTCGTATTTCTTCAATTTCCGGTACAGGGTCGCGCGATTGAGACCCAGGGCCCGAGCCGCCTGGGTCACGTTGTTGGCCGAGACTTCCAGTGCGTGGACCAGCGCCTGCCGCTCGACTTCCGCCAGCGGGAGGACCACCCTCGGCGCCGTGTGGTCCCTTTGGGAAGCCGCAATCGGCGAGAGTCGGGGCGGGAGGTTGTTGACTTGCAGCACGTCCGTCGTCTCCAGCAAAACGGCGCGCTCGATGGCGTTCTCCAGTTCACGAACGTTGCCGGGCCAATCGTACTGCAGCAACAGTCGCAGGGAGGCGGTGGAAATGCCGCTGGTGGATTTATCGCTGCGTTCGGTGTGTTTTTTCAGAAAATGTTTCGCCAATAGCGGAATATCTTCACGACGTTCCCTGAGAGGTGGGATCACGATGGGGAAAACAGCCACACGATAGAACAGGTCCTGGCGGAATGCGCCCGCCTTGACCGCAACCTCCAGATTCTTGTTGGTGGCCGCAATCAGCCGGATGTCGACGGGGATGGGGGTGGTTCCACCGACCCGCTGGATTTCTCGCTCTTGCAGGACACGCAAGAGCTTGGCTTGCAGAGCCAAGTGCATGTCGCCGATCTCGTCGAGAAAAATCGTTCCCCCCTTGGCTCGCTCGAATATACCGATTCTTTGCTTCGTCGCCCCCGTGAAAGCCCCCTGCTCGTGTCCAAACAGTTCGCTTTCAATGAGCGCCTCGGGAATGGCGGCGCAGTTGATGGCCAGAAACGGCCCTTTTTTTCTCAAGCTGTTGAAGTGAAAGGACTTTGCGACCAGTTCCTTACCGGTTCCGCTCTCGCCGCGAATGAGCACCGTAATATCGCTTTCGGCAGCCTGCTTCACCAGCGCGTACACCTGCTGCATTGGGGCGCTGGCGCCTACCATACCGGCGAAGGAGTAGGTCGTCTCCAGTTGGGTGCGCAAGCGAAGCACTTCGGCTTTCATCCGCTCGACCTCGATCTCTTTGGACACATCGCGGTATACGTAAAGATCGCCGATGACGTCTCCTTGACCATCACACACCGGGGCTATGAATCGATAGAACAGCCGCTGCCTGGGTACTTGACCTGCGGTGGTCTTTTCCACCACGTTCCCCTTACCCTCAAAGAGGAATCCTCCCTCCACATCAGGCAGATCAGGTTCTCGGAACCTGCTTTCGAATCGCGCCATGAAGGCTTTCGGTGACATCCTCTTCAGTTCGCTTTTCGCCAAGTCGAGCACCTTCTCGTACCCGCGATTGGCAAACACCAGATTCCCGGTGACGTCATACATGGCCATGGCGTCTCCGGTAGCCTCGAGCACGGCTTCCAGCCTTTGATGACTGATGGTCAGTTGCCGCCGTTTTTCCGCCAACTCCTGTTCGACGTTCCACTTCCCGACCAGAGAAAGTGTAATCTGTTGAATTTCCTCGCGCGCAAAAGGCTTTCGGATATAGAGCACTTTGTGGAGCAATTCCATATCGTGGATAATCTCGGGCAGGGACTTGTCCGTGTAGGCGGTCATGATAATGATCTCGATGTCGCGATCGATTTTTCTTACCCGACGGATCGTTTCAATCCCATCGATGCCCGGAGGCATTCTGATGTCCACATAGGCAACGGCAATGGGACGGTGGGATGCCTTTCCCGTCTTGATGACTTCGTAGGCTTCCTCGCCGCTGGTTGCGTGCAAAAGCTCGAACTCCGGCAGAAACAGCTTGTTTTCTTGGAGGGTGAATGCTGCCGCCAGTTCATCTGTAGCCGTCTCCATGAATCTGGGCTTCAACATTTCCACAAAGTCGTCGTGGATTTCCTTCTGGTCATCGACAATCAGCACACGACGGTTCCCGTGATCTCTGAATTCCATCAAATCCCCCTGCATGTCTTGTCTACGGAAATGTCCTCGCTTCAACGGTTCGCCGCACGGTCTACCTCACTATTGCCAGGATTGGGGTTTACGGGAGTGTCCCTCCCTCCCCCGCAGCTTCGGATTTCAGCGCCACCGAGGCCAGTCTCAGCTTGACGCGCATGGTGGTTCCTTTACCGGTACCAGCGCTCAAGGGATAAATTTTCCCGCCGGAACCAATAATAAAATTGGCTATCGAGTGAAGACCCAGCCCACTCCCCCCTTCCTTGGTCGTATAACCGGCGGCAAAGATAATCTTGGAGCGTTTCTCTTCGATTCCAATGCCGTTGTCGATTACGTCGAGGACGAGGAACCCCCCCTGAACGTAGGATCGGATTTGAATGGAGGGTTTCACTTCGAGTCCGTCCAATTTCTCAAGCTCATCAATGGCTTCTATGGCGTTCTTGATGAGGTTGACCAGCATCTGGTGAAACTTGCTCTCCAGAGTCCGAATCTCCTGGGGCGCGTTTTCACCATCGATCTCAATTTCGATACCTCTCTTGGTGATCGAATCCTGCAAAAGCTTGACCGCGTCCGTGATCGCCTTCTGAAGGTTGATGTCTTTGCGCACCATGGCTCCGCTGTCAAGCGACCGTTGGGTTCGGATGATATCGACGATGTGCCCCACCCTGTTTTCCACGCGCTCGACGGTCTGAGTCAACCGTGCATTTTGTGCGGCAAAGTCTTTGGCCAGGGCCAGAATGAACGGCATCACTTTTTGGCCTTGCGGGTCCGTCTTAAGGTACGGGATCCAATCGTCTCGATGCGCCTCTATGGCCTCGGCCAAGGCAGACAAGCGGTGTACCAGCTCATTGCGCGCCAACTGCGCGTAAATGGTCCCCACTCCTGTGGCCACGCTGTTGATGGCATTGCCGATGTTGTGGAGGATGGTATCGACGATCTCCAACCTCCCTTGCGCAAATGCCTGAGACAACGCTTCTTCTGCGCGTACGCGCTCGGTCACATCGCGGAAGACGATCACGCCGCCTTTGGTCATGCCTGAATCGTCATGCAGTGGCCTCCCGCTGACGCTGATGTAAACTCCTTCCGGAACCTTCGGATTGCGGACGAACATCTCCACTTCATCCGACGCCTCACCCCGGATGGCGCGCACGAGCGAAAGCTCCTCCATCGGAACGGGTGTTTCTCGATCGGGAAAGAAAATGCCGTATCGATCCGTCCAATATTCAGGGCCTGTGTCCGTTATACCCATGCCGACCATGCGCTCCGCACTGGGATTGAAGATGGTGAAGTTGCCATTTTCATCGGCGGCGACCACGCCGTCGCTGATGCTTCTAAAAATGGTCTCCATGAGCCGGGTCTGATCCTGCAATTTGAGGACCGTTTGCCGCAGCTCGGCCTCGGTTTCCTTCAGCTTGGTGATATCGCGGAACACGAGCACGGCGGCCTTGACTTCATTCGTTTCCGTGTCCCGTATGGACCGCCCCCCGCCGATGACATGCACGCCGCCCGGCCTCTCCTCGTTGCACAGGAATGCCTCGAAGTCTTCCGTCGACTCGCCCCGCATGGCGCGCACCAGGGGATTCTCATCCGCTGGAATGTACGTTTTTTGATCGGGATAGAAAATACCGTATATTTCAGCCCATTCATCGGGTTGTGAAGGCACCATCCCCTTACCGCTGATTCGCACCGAGCTGGGGTTGCGGAACAACTGACGGCCTGTTGCATCGAAGATGAGGATGCCCTCATGCATGCTGTTGAATACGGTTTCCATGAGTTGGGCCTGATCTTGCAAGCGTTGGACCGTTTGCCTCAGCTTGGACTCCGTCGCCTTTAGCCTGGTGATGTCGCGGAGCACGATGACGCCGCCTTCGATCATGCCTGAATCGTGCTGTAGTGGTCTCGCGCTGACGCTAATGGAAACCCCCTTCGGCCTTTCCTGATTGCGAATGAATAACTCGACATCGTCCAATGTCTCGCCGCGCATGGCGCGCACGAGCGGAAGCTCATCGGATGGAAAGGGTGTCTTTCTATCCGGATAAAAAGTGCCGTAGGTCTCAGCCCAATGATCGGATGGGACATCCGTTGCTCCCATGCCGACAATGTGTTCCGCAGTGGGATTGACGAACAGGAACTCCCCGTCCTTGCCGGTCACCACCACGCCATCGCTGACGCTCTTGAATACCGTTTGCATGAGTTGAGTCTGACCGCGCAGTTCGGAGATGGTTTGTTCCAACTGGGCCTCTATTTTTTTATACTTGGTGACGTCCCGAAAAATGAACACGGCGGCCTTGACCTCGCCGGTTTCATCACTCCGTATGGGTCGCCCGGTACCGTTGACATGAACACCCTCCAATTGCTTCTCGTTACGTACAAATGCTTCAAAGTCGTCTATCGACTCACCCCGCATGGCGCACACGAGGGGATTCTTATCCACTGGAACGTAGGTTTCTTTATCGGGATAGAAAATACCGTATATTTCAGCCCATTCACTGGGTTCTGAAGGCACCTTCCCTATACCGCTAATACGTTCCGCACTGGGGTTATAGAGTAACTGGCGGCCCGTGGCATCGACGACGACTATGCCCTCACTCATGCTGTTGAAAACGGTTTCCATGAGTCGGGTCTGATCTTGCAGTCTGGTGACTGTCTGTTTCAACTGGCTCTCTGTCTCTCTGACTTGGCCCAAGGCGTCCTTCAGTTGTTCCTTTTCGCGCCGGAGGTGTTCGTTCTTGGCCGCCAAAAGCGCATAGGATTGTTCCCGCGACTTTTCGTAGTTCCACCCGAAGGTCGTAATAAAGAGATAGCCGACGAGAAACTTCAGGGCGTTTCCTATCTGGTAGACCTGGCTGCCGACGAGATTCGGCGCCAACAGCAGCATGGTCATCATACCCAAGAGGAAGATCCCAGCCCCGACCCTGCCCTCGCGTCGCCCGAGGAAAAAGAACATCAGCAGCGGCATCACGAGTGGGTAGTAAAGGAGACTGGTCGTGATCCCCACGAGGCCCCATAGGCCGATAGCTATTCCCCATAAGGTAAGACGATAGACCCTTTGGTTTTCGACACCGAGCAGAAGTGCGATGGGGCCCCCGACGATTACCAATGCCATGACGATGTGGGTCCACATCGCCGGCACGTTGGTTTCGATGTAGCTGAGGATCGAGAAGCCGACCAAGACGCACAACCCCGCGCCGCAGACGACAAAGAAGACCTGCCTCTGGTGCTGCGCATCCAAGCTCTTGGATTCCATTTTCTGTCTCCTCCTCGATATCGGCGCTCAGATCTCCTAAAGACGCTTGAGAACCGGAAACCGAACGCTTGCCGCAAATTAATTTCAGACCTCCTGACATGGGGCAGCAGAAGTTGTTGTATTGAAACGATTTGTATTGACAGGGCGGGCCGGGATTGGTAATATTGGGACATTACATATATTCGAAGAGCCGGAGTCCCGTCCATGCTTCAATCTCAGTTCTGCTTCCTTCCCGACCACGCCATCCTCATCGGCAACCGGTGCGCCCTGGTGCGGGAACAGGGGCGGATCGCCATTTACAACGCCGCCGGCGTGTTCTTCTCCATTCCCGAACAGGATCGCCAGGGGATGCGCATCGCGCTGGGGATGCTGAGCCTGCACCGGCTGGCGAGTGTGACCGAACTGGCGCGGGCGTTTGGAGTTTCGCGCCCGACCGTCTATCGCCACCGGGGAACCTATCAGGCGGGCGGAGTGGAGGAACTGTCCAGCAAGCGGGGTCCGCGGGGAGGCTACAAGCTGAAAGGGGACACGCGGGAGGAGGCTGAGAAGCTGCTGGATCAGGGGCGTTCGTTGCGGGCGGCGGCGCGGGCGGTGGGGGTATCGCACGTGGCGCTGATGAATGCGCTGAGGCAGGGGCGGCTGCGGCGTCGGGAGCCGGCGGCAGCAGATCCGGAGGCGCCCGAGTCGGGGTCTTGCCCCGGGGCGCGTTCGGTCGAGGATGGGCAGTGCCGGGGCGGAGTGGCGGTCAAGCGCGAGGAAGAGCGGATGCAGGCCCAGGTGGGGGCGATCGAGGAAGCGGCGCCGCGGTTCGAGGCGGCGCAATCGGTGGCGGGAGCGGGAGTCTTGCTGGCGCTGCCGGCGTTGCTGGGCGAGGGGTTGCTGGAGGTGACCGAGCAGGTTTACGGTCGCCTTAAGGGGGGCTTTTCAGGGTTGGGCAGCGTGCTGTTGACGCTCGCCTTCATGGCGCTGCTGCGCCTCCGGAATCCAGAGCAGTTGAAGCAGCAGGCCCCGGGGGAGTTGGGTCGGCTGTTGGGACTGGACCGGGCGCCGGAGATGAAGACCCTGCGCCGCAAGCTGCGGGAGATGGGGGAGCGGAAGCTGGCCCGCAGCCTCGCCGACGCCTTTGCCCGGCGCTGGGCCGAGGCCGAGCCCGAAGCGCTGGGGTACCTGTATGTGGACGGCCACGTGCGGCCCTACCATGGGCGCAGGCACCGGCTTCCGGAAGCTTTCGTACCGCGGCGACGGCTTTGCATGGGGGCGACCACCGACACCTGGGTCAACGACGCCCGGGCGCAGCCGTGGTTGTTCGTCACCGCCGAGGCCAACGATTCCCTGCTGAGCATGCTGGAGAAGGAGATCCTGTCGGCGGTTCGTGCACAGGTGGGCCGGCAGCGGCGCCTGACGGTAGTGTTCGACCGGGAGGGCTGGAGTCCGAAGCGGTTCCGGCGCTGGGCCGAGGAGGGCATCGAGGTGATAACCTACCGCAAGGGGCGATACCAGGCCTGGCCCGAGGAGGAGTTCGTCCCGGTCCAGGACCCGAGGCGCACGCGGGGCGGCTCGCCGGTGGTCTATCGTCTGGCCGAGCGCGACCTCCGCATCGGCTCGGGTCAGGGGGTCAAGCTGCGCGAGGTCCGCCGGTTGTGCGACAACCGACATCAGACCTCGATCGTGACCACCTGCCGGGACCTGCCGATGGAGGAAGTCGCCTCGCGGATGTTTGCCCGCTGGCGTCAGGAGAACTTCTTCCGCTACATGCGTCAGGAGTACATGCTCGATCACCTGGTCACCTATGCGGTCGAGCCGGCCGACCCCCAACGCCTGGTTCCCAACCCGCAATGCAAGGCGATCGAGAAGGAGCTCGCGCCCTGGCGGCGGCAGCTGATCCGGCTCCAGCAAGTCTATTCCCGGGTGTCGCTGGGAAAACCGGGCCACCCAGGGAAGGGCTCCCGAGACTCCGCCAACATGCCTGAGGCCTTGCGCGAACGGATGGAGGAGCTGGAGGCTCGGATCGAGCAGCGCCAAACGCACCTGAAGAGCCTGCCCAGGAAAGTGCCGGTCGGCGAGGGGCAAGACCCGGCGCAGATCGTCAGACTCGCTCCCGAGCGCAAGCTCTTGACCGACCTCATCAAGATGGTCGCCTACCGGGCCGAGAGCGCGATGCTGCCGGGTGTCGGACTGCTCAAGCGGGAGGCCGAAGAAGGCCGCGTCTTCCTGAAGACCCTGTTCCAGACCCCAGCCGACCTGATTCCGCTCGAAGAGGAAAACCAGCTCCTGGTGCGCTATCACTCCATGGCGCAGCGCCGCTTCAACACCGCCCTGCGGACCCTGTGCGATGCGGCCACCCTCGGGAGCCACGCATACCCCGGAACCGACCTGCGCCTGGTCTTCCAGGGACCGAGTGTGACAAATGAAACTGACCCATGTCAGGAGGTCTGAACTTGCTGTTCAGCCGCTACGCGTCCTGGCTCCGGCGACGGGCGCGGGGCAGGACCTCGGCTTTGGCCATCACGCGGCGCTGGCGGGACCAGTTCTTGTGAATTTGGAAGGTCGCCTTGTAACCGCGTAACTGCTGTGAAGCGGATAGTCATAGCAGGCCCTGCTTCTTGAGGAAATCTCCCAACTGTTCCATCTCGGCGTCGCTGAGGCTGTAGTAGGGAGGTCTTCTCCAGCGCCCGCAGAGGCCGTAGTGCTCGTACATCCCGTGAAACCAGGCGTCAAAACTTCCCTGCCGCGCCATGATGAACTCGAACAGGGGCAGATCGAAGTTCTCGATGATTTCGACGGCCTTGGCCATGTCCTCCGCCTGGATAGCTTTCCAATAGTCGTGGGACACCTGGGGCTTGAAGGTGATGAAGGTTGAAAGGTACCCGTCACAGCCAAAGGGATGCAGGTTCAGGTGATTCTGCTTCTGCCCACCGGCAAAGACGGCCCAGTGGTCGTGGACCAGCAGGCTCATCTTCCTGCCGAACTCCCCGCACCAGTCGTCCTTGATGGCCACCACTCCCGGCACCTCGTCCCGAACCCGTTTGAGCGTTTCCAGGCCAAAGGCCTCCCCCCGAGGCACGAAGGTGGCCGTGATGATCATTACCGGCAGCTCGGCTGCAGCAGCCGCATAATGGTCCACCAGCGTGGCCGTGGTGCAGGATCCGGCCCAGTCGGGCGGCATCACCATCAGGACGCCGGCTCCGGTCTGTTTGGCGTATCGGGCGAATTCCACCAGCTTGGGGGTTCCCCAGTTCCTTTCGGCGGCCACCACCATGGCCCGCCCGGCGGCCTGCTCGCAGACGACCCGGGTCACCTCGGCAATCTCCTCATCGGTCAGGAGCGTATACAGGCTGTCCCCCCAGGTCAGCAGCATGGTGGGGCTGCCGGCCTGGATGGAAAAATCCACATAGCGCCGCAGGCCGGCATAGTCGATTCGACCGTCCCGAAGAAAGGGGGTCCGGATGGAAGCCACCGGACCGGTCAAATTGTTTCGAATCTCCTGTTTGAGAGCATCCATGGTCGTCTCTTTCTTGTTTGGAACACCCCTGTTTCATCCCGTTTGATCCGCCGCGTCGTTTGGGACGGAGGCGGGGCTAGGCTGAAAGTGAATAGTGGAGAGTGGAGAGTGGAGAGTTATTTGATCGACACGTTAAGCATCTCACCTAAAACACCCTGTTTCACTCTCGTATGATCCGCACGGCAGGGTGGGGGCGGGGCTAATCATTAGTTCCCCCCCCTGATTCATCCCATATGAGCCCCCACGTCGTATGGGGCAACCGCCCGCGGAAGGTTCTGCAATGCCTCCAGCCAAAACACCCTACTCTTTGACGATCAGTCCGAGCAGGGCGCCGGCCACACCTCCCTGCACCACGGTGCCCAGGAACCAAGCCAGTGCGATCGTGTGGGTCAATGGCATCACGGCATAGCTGCCATAGCCCATACCAATTCCCATGGCCACACCGAAGAGCAGACCGTATTGAATGGCCCGACCCATCTCCTTCCGGCAGATCAACAGCTTGTAAATGCTGACGAACACCACCGCGGAAATCAGCGTCACCAGGTAGATCAACCCGATCATGATCTCGGTCTCAGGCCGCCAAAGGTCAGCCGTAGCCCGATATTCACCCATGAGAATCAGCTGATGGATGACAATGTCCAGCAAAGACCAGGCCAGGAAAACAGCCACGACAGCCAGGATTGTCCTTTTCCCATCTCGTCTCCTTTTCGTTACCCAGCGCCATACCCTGACGACGAAGTGACTTGACCCGTCACTTCCACGAGTGACGCGACCTGGATCCGGATCGACCTGGAGTCGGCTCGGGAAAGCGGAAACTCGGCAAACTCAAGGCACAGCGACAGATTCCGTCGTTCAGGAAGCAGCCAGGCGCAGTTCTCCCACCGAGTCGAGCATCCGACGCACTCGGTCTACGAACCAGGCGGGCGGATGCCTCAAGGGCAATCTGGCCGGACCGCAAGGAATCCCCACCAGCGGCATGCAGGCTTTGATAAAGTTGCCCTCCCCCGTGATCCCCTCACGTATCACTTCCGCCAAAGCCCGATTGTACACTTCTTCCGACGCCATATAGAGATGAGTGGCCTCCTCGTATTCCCTGGCGCGCAGCGCCTGGAGGATTCCGAGGTTGGTCCTGGGTGCAAAGTTGGCGGCTTGGGACACGTACCCCCGAGCACCCAGGATAAAAGACGAGGCCACGAAGGCGCCGTGGAAATTGCAGATGATGCTGAACCGATCCTTACAGGCGGACAACACCGCCACCAGTTCACTGTCACTGCTGTTGGACCATTTCAGTCCCACCACGTTTTCCAGACTGGCCAGTCGCTCCACGAATCTCAGGTCCATGTCGAAGCCGCAGGTCCAGAACGTATTGTAGGCCGTTAGTCCCAGGCTCACGGATTGACTGATGGCACGGAAGTATTCGAAGGCGTCATCGGCCGTGCTGGCGAAATACCAGGGAGGCTCGACCTGCAACCCGTCCGCCCCGATTCTCTCGGCGTGTTGGGCCAATTCCACCGCGGTTTGAGTGGACTGATGAGAGATTCCCACGACAACGGGCAGGCGGCCGGCAGAAGCGTTGACGGTGGCCTCGGTAACCGCCTTGCGCTCCTCGGTGGACAAATGCATCTGCTCTCCGCCCGCTCCCAACGCTACATACACCGCCGTTCCGGTCCGCAGCCCGCCGCTGACGAGATATTCGATACAGGTCCCGATCCGGGGAAGATCCAGTGAATAATCTTCCTTCATCGGAGTGCAGGCCGCGACAAAAATTCCCTGATACTTCGACTTGGTCTCTTCGCTCTTGGTCATGGTTTTTTGTCTTCCCGAGCTGAGTCAGCTAATAAAAGAGAGTATCCCCCGACAGGAGTCTTCAAATGGGCGAGTATTTCCCGTGGGGGCTCTTGTGGATGGCGGGTCGACGGCTGCCTTGGATCTGCGCCACTTCGTCTTCAACGGCCGCCACCTGGTCCCGGCTGGTGCAGACTTCCAGCTCGAGTCGGCAGTGGTAACTCTCACCCGGCGGCAGGACGATGACGCGACCCTTTTCCCGCTCGAATCCCTTCAGGTTGGGATAGTTGGTTCCCGGCTCCAGGCCGGTGACGTAACCGTCGGAAGGACCGACCGTATTTTTCCACTGGGTGAAGTGGGGAAGCTCCTTCTTGTTGAATCGAAGCACCACGGCGCGATCCCCGGAGGCATTCCGCAAAGCCACCAGGGAGCGGCCTGCCGAACCTTCCGCCAAGTCGTAGAAGTACACCTGCTCCACGTATCCGGGTGTGGGTGGCAGGTAGGTATCGATCTCCCCGATCCCCTCCACCGCCCGGGCGTCCCGGGGAGCAACCTCCAGGACGGCCGCCAGCATTTTGGAACCGCCGTCCAGGAAGGGCTGGCCGAAGTTGCAGTGGTAGACCAATTCCAGCTCCGAGGGCGTGGCCTTCACATTGGTGATGGTGTCCTGGATGGTCAGCCGGTTGGAGCGGGGGGTGGTGCTGACGGTCGACCGCAGGCGGAGGCCCGGAAGGAAGAGGGAGGATTCGTCCACTTCCCCCACCACCGAAACCCTGCCGCTCCCCGGATCGGAACGGACCTCCAGGTAGTGAGCCGGCAGGTTGGCGATCTTGCCGTGGAGGGTGAGGTCGACCGAGACGCGGTTCCCGTTGTTGTCGACGATGACATCTTCTCCGGGAGCTCCATTGGAGTCCAGGCCGCAACGCACCATGCATTCGTCGAAACCCTTCAACCAGCCCAGCCCGCCCCGGTCCCCTTCATCCACCCACTGCGGATGCACCGGGCCTTTGACCGGTGACTCCCAACCCACCGGAATCCCGCGGCAGGAGGCTTTCCACAGCCCCATTCCCCGAGTCGGCAGGATCGAGAAGGAGAGTTCGGCATTGGTGATCTCCACCAGATCGACTCCGCTTCTCAAGCCTCCCTGCAGGCGCGTCTTGGAGACCGTGCAATCCGGTACCCCCAGGTCGTCGTGGCCCAGAAAGAGCGTCTCCTTCCAAACGTTCGCACCGACATCTGTTAAAACCCAGGACTTCTCCTCTGGCATGGCCTTTCCTCCCCCCCTGTTGGCAACCTCCGTATTCTAATGAAAGGCTCGACCGATATGTCAATCGATTCCTGCCGGTGCACCCGGATCGGCCGGGCGGGGGCCCGGCTTGTCTGAAACAAACGAAAAAAGACAAAAGAAAAAGACTTATCCACGAAGGGCCACGAAGAACGACGAAGGGCCACTAAGGCGCTGAGGTTAACCGCGACGGGATACCAAGGTCACGAAGGGATGATCGATTTCTGATTGTTTCACTCTCGTATGATCTGCCCGACAGGGCGGGGGCCGGGCTTGCCTGAAACAACCCCCTGCGCCGGGTGGCGGGCAACCGGTTCAACGTCAAGCACGGGTAGATTTGTGATTCACATGGATGCACAGGATGCACAGGATTTTTTCCGGAGACGGCTGGCTTGCAGTCCTGGACATCCCCAAATCCGCACGCGATCATCGCCGGAGTCAGCGTTTCGTGCGTAGCGTCCCGTCCTGGTTATCCTGTGCATCCTGTGCATCCATGTTCAATTTATAGTCCTTCTCGATTGATCTTCCCCGTGGCGGGCCTTGGCTGTGCCCAACGCCCCGATTCCCAGTCAGCGTCCCGTGCAGCGGCCTCTGGTCCTATTAATCCTCTCCCTTGGGTTGCCGCTCAGTTTCCCTGCGATAGCGCACCCGTCCACCGTGTCGGTGGGAACCGCATGGGCCCGGCCCAAGCAGAGCCCGGGCGTCTTTGCCGGTCGATCCGGGTCGAGGAGATGGGCGAGGCTCTGCCAGTGTTGTGCGGGCGGGACGCCCGCGCTCCCGGGTGGGCTTCCTCCCATGACGCCCGGATATCAAGGTCACGATATCGCAGATGCATTCGGGTGCAGTTGGTCATTGAAGGTGGTCCATCCCTATTCGTGTTCATTCGTGCCCATTGGTGGTTCGTCTTCAAAAATGATCGGCTGTTTCTTCCTCGAATGATTCGCCCCGTCGTGGGGGGCGCGGGCCCGGCTTGCCTGAAACAACACCCTGAGCTTGGTGGCTGGAGACCGGCTCAAGGTCAAGCATGGGTAGTTGGTTTATTTACATGGATGCACAGGATGCACAGGATTTTTTCTGAAGACCGCTGGCTTGCAGTCCTGGACATCCGCAAATCCGCACTCGATCATTGAGCGAGTCTGCTTCCCGTGCGGCGGCCTCTCGTTCTGTTAATCCTGTGCATCCTGTGCATCCATGTTCAATAATCCGGAATTCCGAATTAACCTGACAGGGTTCTTGTTCCCGATCGGCCATGAAGATTCGTTGTTTCACTCTCGTATGATCCGCCCCGGGGTAGGGTGACGGGGCCAGGCCCGCGGGCAAACGGGAGTTTCCCAAAGGGCGCCGGTCGGCTTTCAGAGAAGTCGCCCCCCGGATACCCTCCACCGCACCATCGGGACGACACCCCCGGGAGCGCGGGCGTCCCGCCCGCATGCTGTCCCTTGGGTTGCCGCTCGGTTTCCTTGCGATGGGGCAGCCGGCCGCCCTGCCGGCGGGAACCGCATGGGCCCGGCCGAAGCAGAGGCATGGCGCCCTTGCCGGTCGACCCGGGTCGAGGAGATGGCCGAGGCTGTGCCAGGTATTGTGCGGGCGGGACGCCCGCGCTCCCGGGTGGGTCTTCTTCCCATGCCGTCGTGACACCAAGGTCACGATATTGCAGAAGCATTCGGGCGCCGCTTGTGGTTGAATGAGGTGCAGTTGTCTTCGCGGCCCTTCGCGGTCCTGCGTGTAACATCGTGGATCACTCTTTTGGCCTTGCGGATGAGCCCCAGTTGTCTCCGGCAAGCCGGCTTCGCCTTGATGCCGGGAAATCGGTTCGACTACAATGAGCGGGTGCGAACAGACCCTGCCGACTGGAATTTCAGCGGTCTTCGGCGTGGCGCCGAGACCCCACCCAGCCTGAATTGAGGAGGCAACAACCAACCATGAGCTGCCTTCGACCCCCAACCCTGCTGGTTCTCAAGGGCGGCGCCTGGATTCTGACCGGCCTGGCCGCGGCAATTTGGGTCTTCAACCCTCTCCGGGCCGCCGAACCCGCAGAGAGCCCACCCCTGGAATTCAACCGGGACATTCGTCCCATCCTTGCCGACAACTGCTACGCCTGTCACGGACCCGATCAGAACCAGCGGATGGCCGGTTTGCGCCTCGACGTTCGGGAGTCCGCCCTGGCTCGCCTGGAGTCGGGCAAGCTGGCCATCGCTCCCGGAAACCCGGAAGAAAGCGAGCTCATCCGGCGAATCACCGCTCGGGATGAGGCTCATAAAATGCCTCCGGCCTACTCCGGCAAGGCATTGACCCGGCAGCAAATCGATTTGCTGACCCGCTGGATTCGCCAGGGAGCTCCCTGGACGGAACACTGGGCCTACATTCGCCCGGAACGGCCGTCACTCCCGGAGGTGGAGGACAAGAGCTGGCCAGCAAATGCCATCGATTTTTTCATTCTGTCCCGGCTGGAACGAGAAGGCATACGCCCCTCGCGGGAAGCCGACCGCAGGACCCTCATTCGGCGCCTGACCTTCGACCTTACCGGCCTCCCGCCCACCCTCCGGGAAGTCGAGAATTTTCTTTCCGAGCAGAGCCCGGGGGCTTACGAGAAGCTGGTGGACAGGCTGCTGGCTTCGCCCCACTTCGGCGAGCGCATGGCCATGCACTGGCTCGATCTGGCCCGCTATGCCGACTCCGACGGTTACCATGTCGACTTTCCCCGATCGATGTGGAAGTACCGCGATTGGGTGATCGCAGCTTTCAATGCCAACAAGCCCTTCGACCAGTTCACCGTGGAGCAATTGGCGGGTGACCTGCTGCCCGACCCCACCCTGGATCAGAGAATCGCCACCGCTTTCAATCGCAACGGAATGACCAGCACCGAAGGCGGCGCCGACGCCAAGGAGTATCTCTCCAAGTACGTGATCGACCGGGTCAACACCACGGCCACGGTTTGGCTGGGCTCGACCGTGGCCTGCGCCGAGTGCCACGACCACAAGTTCGACCCCTTTACCCAGCAGGAATATTACCAGCTGTACGATTTCTTCCACCAGATCCCCGAGAAGGGTCTGGACCGGGACCCCGCCCCTCCCTACCTGCGGCTGCCGTCCGAGGAGCAACGCTCCCGGCTGAGCCAACTGGAAAAAACCATCCAGACCCTGGAAGCCAGCCGGCAAGCCCGGCTCGACATGACCCATGACGGCCTGGACGAGGCCCAGGCCGAATGGGAAGGAGAGCTGGCTCAAATCCATCGGACCCGCCAGGAGATGGAACTGAAGGAATGGTCGGTGATCGGGCCCTTTATCGTCCAGTCCGCCGAAGAAGCTTTCACGCGGGCCTTTCCGCCCGAATCCGAGCTGGACTTCTCCAAGAACTATCAAGACGGCAAGTTGTCCTGGAACGCTCGCCCGGACTGGAAGGACGGGGAAGCTCAATCGCTGTTGGGAAACAAGGCCGCCACCTACCTGCACCGCAGGATCCATGCCGAATCCGCCCGCAAACTGAAATTCTTCGTGGCCACCAACGCCCCCTATGCCGACGGCCTCAAGGTCTGGTCGAACGGAGGGCTCGTTCTTGCCAAAGCCGTGGAGGGCTGCGAGCCGGCGGAATCGATCCAGGTGCAGGTGGACCTGCAGTCCGGAGCCAATGACCTGCTGCTGAAGGTCGTCAATTATGGCGGCGGCTATGGATTTTATTTTTCCCTGGATGCGCCCTTGGAGGATAAGCCGCTCAAGCAAGTCATGTCGGCGGTAGTGAAGCCGGTGCTGGAAAGAGACGGTGCCGAAAAAACGGCCTTGCGGCACTATTTTCGCCAGACACATTCTCCCCGGCTGCAGGCCCTTGGCCAGCAACTGTCCCGGTTGCGAAAAGAGAAGGAGCAACTGGAGAAAGAGATCCCCACCCTGCGGGTGATGGAGGACATGGAGTATCGGAGGCCCACCCACCTACTGATACGGGGAGACTACCGGACCAAAGGCGAGCAGGTGTCGGCGGCGGTCCCCAAATTTTTGCCCCCATTGTCCCCGGGAGCGAAGGCCGATCGTCTGGCCCTGGCCCGCTGGCTGATCCACCCCGACCACCCTCTGGTGGGACGAGTGGCTGTCAACCGCTTCTGGCAGCTCTTCTTCGGCACCGGATTCGTTCGAACCGGGAATGAATTCGGCACTCAGGGAGAGCCGCCCTCCCATCCCAAACTGCTGGATTGGCTGGCCCGGGAACTTGTGGACGGGGGTTGGGACGTCCAGTCCATGCTGAAGACCATTGTGATGTCGGCCACCTACCGGCAATCTTCCCGGTTCCGCCCGGAACTCCTGGCCAAGGACCCCGCCAACCGCCTGCTGGCCCGAGGTCCCAGGCTGCGGCTGCCCGCCGAGGTCATCCGGGACAACGTGCTGGCCATCAGCGGCCTGCTGGACAGGGACCGTCCCCCCGGGGGGGCGAGCGTCTTCCCCTATCAGCCTCCGGGATTATGGGAGCAGAAGGCCTTCTACTGCCGCTCCAAATATGAGCAGAGCCGGGGTGACGACCTCTATCGCCGCAGTCTTTACACCTTCTGGAAACGCTCGGTGCCCAATCCCATCCTGCAAACCTTTGACGCACCCGACCGCGAGGTCTGCACCGTCCGGCGGGAACGCACGGTCACCCCTTTGCAAGCGCTGATCACTCTGAACGAGACCACCTACGTCGAGGCCGCCCGGGTCTTTGCCCAACGCATTCTCAAGGAAGCCGGACCTTCGGTAAGGGAGCGCATTGGATTCGCCTATCGAACGGCCCTGGCCCGTCCCCCCGGCCCGGAAGAGGAGAAGGTCACCGAACGCACCTTCCGCAGGATTTTCGAGACTTACCGGGGTAATGCGGCCAGCGCCCGGCAGTTGGCGAGCGTCGGAGAGTCGCCGGTCGACGCCGATCTCGAGGTCACTCAACTGGCGGCCTGGACCGGCGTGGCCAAGTTGATTCTGAATCTGGATGAAACCATGACCAAGGAGTAGATCCATGAGCTTTGAACAAGAGCTGGCGCTTCAGATGACGAGACGGCGCTTCTTTGGACGAGGGGCCAAGGGCATCGGCTCGTTGGCCCTGGCGACGCTTCTGCGAGAGGACCTCTTCGGCGACACTCCCGGAAAATCGTCCCGCATATTGAACCCGCTGCACTTCGCACCCACGGCCAAGCGCGTCATCTACCTCTTCATGTCGGGAGCGCCTTCCCAGTTGGATCTGTTCGACCCCAAGCCGAAACTGGTTGAAATGACCGGGGAGCCCATGCCCGAAAGCGTCACTCAGGGCCAGCGGATCGCTCAGCTCGCCGGCCGCAAGCTGGTATGCGTCGGTTCCAAGTTCCAATTCCGGAAACACGGGCGGTCCGGCGCCGAAATGTCCGAGCTCTTGCCGCACATGGCCGGCATCGCCGACGATCTGGCCATCATACGCTCGGTGCATACCGACGCCATCAACCACGACCCGGCCGTAACCCTGATCCAGACAGGAGGACAACAGCCGGGACGTCCCACCATGGGAGCCTGGTTCTCCTACGGCCTGGGCAGCGAAAACCATCAATTGCCGTCCTTCGTCGTCTTGACTTCGGGAGGCGGTCAGGGGCAACCCCTGCTGTCCAGGTACTGGGGCAGCGGCTTTTTGCCCAGCAGCCACCAGGGAGTCGAGTTTCGCTCCCAGGGAGAACCCATCCTCTTTGTTTCCAACCCCGGAGGGGTCACACCAACCTCGCGGCGCCATTTGCTGGACGGACTGCGGGACCTCAACCGCCTCAAAATGGATGCGGTTGGGGATCCCGATATCGCGGCCCGGATCAAGTCCTTCGAAATGGCCTACCGGATGCAAACCAGTGTTCCGGACCTGATGGACACCAGCCAGGAACCCCCGAAGGTCCTGGAACAGTATGGCGCTCAGCCGGGGACTGCCTCCTTTGCCAACAACTGCTTGCTGGCCCGGCGCCTGGTAGAACGAGGAGTCCGCTTCATCCAGCTCTACCACCGCGGCTGGGACCACCACAACAGCCTGCCCTCCAACATCGCCCTGCAGTGTCGCCAGACCGATCGGGCGGCAGCGGCGCTGATTCGGGATTTGAAGCAGCGAGGTCTATTCGAGGATACGCTGGTGATATGGGGAGGCGAATTCGGGCGAACCCCCATGAACCAGGGAGACATGACCCGAGGCAACTACGGCAGGGACCACCATATGAAAGCCTACACCATCTGGATGGCAGGTGGCGGCATCAAGCCGGGGGTCACCATCGGGGCCACCGACGACCTGGGCTACAACCCGGTGGAAGATCCGGTGCACATCAACGACTTCCAGGCTACCGTGCTGCATTGCATGGGCATCGACCACGAGAAGTTCACCTACCGATTCCAGGGACGCGACTTTCGTCTGACCGACGTCGGTGGCAAAATCATTAGAAAGGCAGTGGTCTGAAAAGCAGTGGTCAGTGGATAGTGGATAGTGGTCAGTTGGGGATAGAAAATCCCATGCGCCGGCAGCGTTGTGGGTTAGAGGAGAGCGGCGAAGCTGCGGTCGACGGCGGTTGACCGAGGCAACCTCTCCTACAGGTCTTCCTAATAGAGCAGCGTAGCTGCGGCCTCGTGTAGCCCCGGGCGGGAGCCCGGGGTCGTGTGAATCCCGCGCTGCCGTAGCCTGCCCTTTACCCACAAGTTCAACCGGGACGCAGCCTCTCATATAGATTGCTGGTCCGGTTCAGCTTGATGAGTCTTTCGTAAGTTTCGGCCATGGTCGCCAGGCGCACGTACCCTTCCCAGATTTTCTGGTGGCCGGGCGGCGGGTCGTTTGTTCCGGTTGAGATATCCGCCCAGCATGGCCAGGGTCACCACCGTAGCTCCGAGATTGTCGGGCAGGGACAGCCTGCGGTCTTGAGCGAAGTCCTTCAGGGCCAGGATCTCCATGTCGGAGAACAGCACCTCGGCCCCCAGCTCCGGCCTCTCCCGGCCCAGCAGGGTCATCGCCATCAAACGCCAAGCGATCACCGCCTTGATGGTCACCGCCCGTTCGATCCGATCCCCGCTCCGGTGCCCCAGGTATTCCACCTTGCAGCCCGTCTTCAGCACCCGGTGCCAGTCCTCGATGCGCCAGCGCAGGCGATACCACTCCAGCACCTGTTTCGCCTCTCGGCTCGACTTCACCCCCACACTGGTCAACAAGAACCACTCCAACGGCCGGACTCCCTCGGGGGCGTTGTCCTCCCGCACATGGACCAGGTTCAGACGGACCGGGGCCTCCTTTGTGAAGTCGCTGTTCCTCGGCGGCGCCAACTCCACCGTGCGCCAGCGCAACCCCACCCGGGCCAGGCGTGCCTCCCGCTTCTCGCCGGCCTTCTGCTGACCGGTCGCCCGCCTCCCCGAACGGCGCCCCACCTCGATCTCCATCCCCGCCTGCGCCCGCGCCGCCCGCACCCGCTCGAACAGCTTGGGCAGTTGCCTGCCCAACCGCCGGTTGTGCTGCGCCCGCACCAGCAGATCCACCGTCCCCAACCGGCGCTGCTCCACAAACAGTTCGAAGCTGTCCCCCTCCCGGTCCATCACCGACACCGGTCGCACCCCCTCCAGTTCCGAGGCCAACCTGGCGCACTCCCGCAGCCCTTCGACCCAGCGCCGGGTCTTGCGCTCCCCCGCCGGCTTGCGCTTCGGTCCCCCTGCCTCCGGCGCCTCGTACTGGATCTGAGGCACCCCCAGCGGCACCCCCTCCCCATCCACCACCAGCGTCGAGTGCATGTGCAGCCCCAGCGTTCCCGATCCGCTCTGGTTCTTGCGGATCAGTCCCAGCCCCCGGCAACCCTCATGCTCGGCGAAGTTCAGATCCGTCCCGTCCTGCAGGCACAGCACTACCTCCTTGCCCTGCATCCGCCTCAGCGTCCGCGCCCGGTGCGGCGCCAGGATATTCTCCGGCCTTACCTTTGAGTCCGCCGGCTGGTCGATCATCCGGTAGTAGCCCATCACCATCGCCTTGTCCGACTGCGCCGCCGAGGAAAACGACCCCATCGGCGCCTCCGCCTGCACCGATGCACTCCGCACCAGCCGCCGGCTCAAGCGTTCATCCCCCAGCCGCGCTCCCCCCAACTCGTTCTGGGCCCATTCCTCCCGGTCCAGCCCCTCCCCGCATCCCAGCCCCCGGATCGGCTCCGGCGGCAGGATTCCCAACTGTTCCCGCCAGTCCTCTGCCAGAGGATACAGGTAGATCGCCTTCACCGCGACCTTCTCATCCGAGGCCCCAAACCGGCCCCGTCCCGCCGTCTCCCCCACCCGTATCCAGTTGCTCGCCTTCAAACTCGTGCCCGCGTGCTCCCCCTCATCCACAAAGGTCTCCACCAGCACCGGCCGGTAGCCGTAGCGCTGTTGGAAGTCCTCCCCCAACCGACCCAACACCATCCCCAGCGCCTTCGAGGCCAGGTTGCGGCACTCCACCCCTTCCCGGATCAGGAACCGGCTCATCCCCACCACCCGGTGCAACTGCCGCTTCCGAGTCCCCTCGTCCCAGCCCATCCACTGGTCCCGCGCCGCCAGCGCCAGCGCCGAGGCCGCAAAGCCCATCCCTCCCAGAGTCCCATGCGCCGAGACGATCAGATAGCGTAACTGTGCCCCCGCATGCCGCACCGCCCCTCGCGGATGCTCCCGTGCCATCAGCCCATTCCACCGACGCCGCTCCCCCTCCTCCCTCACCAGAACCAGCCTCAGTCCCTCCACCGCCTCCACCCGATCCGGGACTCCCTCAGCCGCCGGAATCGCTTCCCCCAGATCCCGAGGCGGCCTCCCCCCGCCCCTGTTGAGCGGTTCCGGCAACGCAATCCGGCCCGCCGCCTCCAGCACTCGCAACGCTTTCACGCAGCCTGCCTGCTGCAGTCCACCCCTCGCATCCCGAAAGCCGAACGCCTCGCACACCCGGCGGCCCGCCGCCGTGCGGCTGGCAAAGCTCTCCGCCGCCATCAAGGCCGCCACCCGCGCCGCTCCCGCCTCCGAGGTCAGGGTCTCGCGTATGCAGTGCTGCTGGTACATGCACTGCTTATGCCATGCGCTTGAGAGTGTGTCAAGGAAAAAGTTGTGTGCCCAGGGCAGGCCGTAGCCGCGTAGGCGGCGGTTTAGTAGCAGCGCCCGGAAAACCACCACCTCTTCGGAACGACGCCATACACGTATTCCCGGGCGTGAACTTGGGGCCGTTTAAACCCCATGCGGCCGCCGCCGCTTGGCGGCCCTTCGTGGCCCTTCGTGGATAACTCTTTTTCTTTTGTTTCAAATAAGTCCGGCCCCCGCCCCTCACGACGGGGCGGATCATTCAGAGGAGAAACAGCCAGCCGTTTTCGTTTTGGAAATGAAGACGAACCACAAATGAACACGAATAGGCACGAATACGGATGGAGTTCCTTCAGTGACGAGCGGCGCCCGAATGCTTCTGCACTATTGTGACGGCGGTGTCACGACGTCATGGGAGAAAGCCCCCCGGGAGCGCGGGCGTCCCGCCCGCACAAATCTTGGTATAGCCTCACCCATCTCCTCGACCCGGATCGAACGGCAACGGCGCCATGGCTCTGCTTCGGCCGGGCCCAGGCGATTTCCACCGGCAGGAGGGGCGGGCTGCGGCATCGCAGGGAAACTGAGCGGCAACCCAAGGGATAGCATGCGGGCGAGACGCCCGCGCTCCCGGGGGGTGCTGTCCCGATGGTGCGCTGGGGGGTATCCGGCGGGCGACTTCTCTGAGAGCCGACCGGCGCCCTTTGGGAAACTCCCGTTTGTCCGCGAGCCCTGCCCCCGCCGTGCCGTGCGGATCAAACCAGAGTGTAACAATCAGAAATCGACCATCCCGTCGAGACCTTGGTATCCCGTCGCGGTTAACCTCAACGCCTTAGTGGCCCTTCGTCGTTCTTCGTGGCCCTTCGTGGATAACTCTTTTTCTATTGTTTCAGATAAGTCGGGCCCCCGCCCCTCACGACGGGGCGGATCATTCAGAGGAGAAACAGCCAGCCGTTTTCGTTTTGGAAATGAAGACGAACCACAAATGAACACGAATAGGCACGAATACGGATGGAGTTCCTTCAGTGACGAGCGGCGCCCGAATGCTTCTGCACTATTGTGACGGCGGTGTCACGACGTCATGGGAGAAAGCCCCCCGGGAGCGCGGGCGTCCCGCCCGCACAAATCTTGGTATAGCCTCACCCATCTCCTCGACCCGGATCGAACGGCAACGGCGCCATGGCTCTGCTTCGGCCGGGCCCAGGCGATTTCCACCGGCAGGAGGGGCGGGCTGCGGCATCGCAGGGAAACTGAGCGGCAACCCAAGGGATAGCATGCGGGCGAGACGCCCGCGCTCCCGGGGGGTGCTGTCCCGATGGTGCGCTGGGGGGTATCCGGCGGGCGACTTCTCTGAGAACCGACCGGCGCCCTTTGGGAAACTCCCGTTTGTCCGCGAGCCCTGCCCCCGCCGTGCCGTGCGGATCAAACCAGAGTGTAACAATCAGAAATCGACCATCCCGTCGCGACCTTGGTATCCCGTCGCGGTTAAACTCAACGCCTTAGTGGCCCTTCGTCGTTCTTAGTGGCCCTTCGTGGATAACTCTTTTTCTTTTGTTTCAGGTAAGTGGTCAGTTGCGGGCCCACCCTCAAACCACCTTGCAGGTGACTCCGCCGTCCACCACCAACTGGATCCCGGTAATATATTTGGCTTCGTCCGAGGCCAGGAACAGGGCCGCGTAGGCCACGTCCCAGGCATCTCCCATCTTGCCCATGGGAACCATGGCGTCCCGTTTCCGCACCATCTGCTCCACCCCTCCCGGGCCATAGGTGTTTTTCAGGGGCTCCACGATCATGGGAGTGTTCATGAAGCCCGGCAGGATGCAGTTGGCCCGAATGTTCTTGGGCGCGTACTGGAGAGCAATGCTCTGAGTGAGCTGATTGACGGCGCCCTTGGAGGCTTGATAGGAAATCGCCGGATAGCCCGTGTAGCGAATGGCGGCAAACGAGGAGATGTTGAGGATCGAGCCCTTGCCCTGGCGTTCCATGACCGGCAGGACATATTTGCAACTCAGGAACATGCCCTTCACGTTGACCGCAAACAGGTGGTCCCACTGCTCCTCGGAAATTTCTGCCGGCCCGCCCACATGGAGGATCCCCACGTTATTGTGGAGGACATCGATCCTGCCATAGACCTCCAGGCAGCGATCCACCATGGCTTTCACCTGGTCGGCGCGAGAAACGTCGGTCTGGTGGATGGCGCACTCCCCTCCCTCCTCCAAAATGATGCGGCGAGTCTCCTCGGCGGCGGTGGGGTTGATGTCCACCGCCAACACCTTGGCGCCCTCCCGGGCAAAGAGCACGGCGGCGGCCTTGCCGTTGCCCCAGCCGGGCCCGACCGAGCCGGCTCCGGTGACGATGGCTACCTTGTCCTTGAGACGGTCGCCCATGGGATTCCTCCTCCCGGTGATCGAATAAAGCCTGCGTCATCCGGACTTGTGGAACTCTACCAGCGCCTGGCCCACTGAACGGACCACGGCCGCCAGGTAGGCTTTTCCGCGATCCGCGTGGGCCCGGTCGGGGCTGTCGGTATAGCCGTCCAGGTCTTCCAGAAACCGGTGTTTCTCCGACCGATAGGGACCGTAGAAACTGCGGGGATCGGAACCTTCGACTCCCTCGCGATGGGGCAGCGGCTCCACCACCAGATCCGGGCGCAGAGCCATTATCTGAGATGTCTCATAGAAGCCTGCATGCCCGGGGAGATTACCGCTCAGGTGAGCCCCCTCTGCCACCAGGGCATCCCAGGCCACGGTCCAATAAGACATGGCGGCAAACTTGACCTCGTGCTTGATGGCCAGATCGCGGGCGACGAGCTGGATCAACTCGTGGTTGCCCCCATGTCCGTTGATCAGTACCAGGCTCCGAAACCCCGAGACAATCATGGATTCCCCCAAGTCGGCCAGGACTCGGTAGTAGGTTTCGGTGGCGAGTGACAAGGTGCCGCCAAAGGACAGGTGGTGGTGGGAAGAACCAAACGGCAAGGTGGGAGCAACCAAAACGGGAATCGTTTCTCTGGCCTGTTTCGCCGCTCCCCGCGCCACATGCTCGACGGTCAGGAAGTCGGTGCCGACCGGCAGGTGGGGACCGTGTTGCTCGACGGCGCCCACCGGCAGCACCAGCAGAGTCTGGGGAGCCAGTTCCCGTGCTTTCTCACGAGTAAGCTCGTGAAGCAGAATGGGGGCGTTCATGAATGGGTTTCTCCTTTCCAACCAAGGCACTAGCAGTCTATCGGACTTACAACCTCCGAGTTTTGGAAGTGCTTGACAATACAAGACTTATGGGTGATGATCTCCGACGAACTCGGAATCGGCTCTACGTACAAACCTTTTAGAATCTTTTACTTATGAAATTCTCTCCGGCTAAGGACAATCGTTGGCCAGGGAACAATCTATCTCAAGCCGAGCTGACATTCCACCCCAGGCACCGCGGATGTGGACCGACTGCCGAAATGACACAGCCGTGTCCGGCACCGGAGCAGCCATCTCAAGGTTCCTCTATATTCAAGATCGATGAGCTTTTTCGCACTTCCGGTCGCCCCGGGTTTCAGTAGCTCCAGGTTTAAACTATCGGCGCAAATCCCGTCTGATGAGTGATAGGCTTGCCCACATATTACATCGTGAGCCTACGGGCAGGAGGATGCCATGAAAAGCAACGATCAAATCGATCACTCCATCAGGGAATCTCCAAGACCATCGGCACTCAAGACCAATCGTCGGGGCTTCCTGGCTACCGGCTTTGGAGGGTGGCTGGCGGCCACAACATTGTCCAGCGGCTGGAAACCATTACGGGCAGAGGAATCTCCATCGGGCCCGGCTCCCAAAAAGACTCAGATAGCGGTCACTGTCAACGGGGAGAGAATTCGAACCGTTCCGGGTCAATTTGTGGTGGTCCCCTTCGGCCGGGGGGCTCCCATCGGCAGGACCCGGGACGGCGTCCTCTACGCCGGTTTCTCTACAGAGGGTCCGGGGCTCGAAAGCATCTTGCTGGCCTCCAGCGACGAGGGACGGACTTGGCGGCAAAAACGTTTGGATTGGTGGCAGTTCTTCGACCAAACCCTGGCGAGGGACTCGTCGCGCTGGCTCTTTTTTGACAATCGGTGGGCACTGCGAAGCGACTCATTCGGGATCCTGAGAGACGGCACCCTCCTCTGGGCGTTCCGCCAGGCAGCCGATGGCTGCGGGGTCGCGGGACTCGAAGCGGAGTCCTATGTGATTCGAAGCCAAGACGGCGGCAGGAACTGGCAAGGACCGGTCAGGGTCGACAAGGCACCCTTTCCTTCGATTGGAAACTCCTCAAACCGAATGACCGAATTGACGGACGGAACCGTACTCTGGCCCCAGCGCCTGGGCGCGACTTCGACCCGTCAGAAAAAGATCAGGCAAGCGGCTGAAAGGTCTTTGCAGCCTTGGACGGAGACTCCCTATACCGCTACCTACGTTCTTCGGTCCACCGACGGCGGCCGAAGTTGGGGCGAGCGAACCCCATTACCGGACTGGTCTGCCGAGACGACTCTCTTGCGGTTGCACTCCGGGCGGTTGATCGCCGCAATCCGTTACCAGCCTTCCTTCTGGTCAGCCGAGATGTTGGACCGGCAGCTCCGCGCTCGTCCTTCCCTGTACGAGGATGGATTTCAACCATCCAAGCGGGTCTACCTGGCCGACTCGGAGGACGCCGGCCATACCTGGACCCATTTCCGCCCGGTAAGCCAGACGCTGAATGGGCCAACCGACCTTGCGCTGGGACAGGCTCACGGGGAACTGTCCCAGTTGTCCGACGGAACGCTCATCCTGACCACCGATCACCGCTACCCGCGCGAGGAGGCTCAAGTTCTGGCACGGATCAGCCACGACGAGGGTCGAACTTGGAGTGCGGAAGTCTATCACCTCACTCGGGCGGGCGGTTCGGTACTGGGGTCGTCGATCAAGGGTTATGGGACCGGCTATGCTTCCAGTGTGGTCTTGGAGGACGATACCATCGTCACCATGACGGGAGCAGGCACCTGCCTGCGTTGGAGGGTTTAACCTGCATTTCACACCGGATCAGGTTGTGATAGGCTCACCAGCAAGCGAGTTTATGATCCCGCCTGGAGCGCAGCAATAGACTGCAGGGAAGCCATGATCGTGTCTCCCCTGATTTTGACTGCGGCTCGGTTGACTGAATTCAAGTCGCCACGACCAAGAGTGGCACGCTTGGTCGGTGCCATACCCCGTTGCACCCGGGGACAGAATCGGCAACCAGGCGGAATACTGACCGGGAGATAACCCATGAAACATACACTCTTCAGTGTCCTTGCGGCCTCACTCCTGCTGTCAGGGACAGCCTTCTCCAACGATCTTCCCGAGGTCAGAACTGTCGAAGCCCAGCCGCTGTTGGCCCAAGCGCTGCGGCTGGATGACGCGCTGACCTTCCTGGGGAGCGGACTGTCGGCGGAGGATTCCCGCCGACTGCAGGCGCTGAGGGATGAAGCGCCCGGATCGAAGACGACTCGAAGCATCCAGCAGATCCTGGATCCCTATTGCCTGGCCATGGTGGTGATCAATCCGGAGGCTCGGGTGAAGGTCCTGCGTGGTCCCACCCAGCCTGTCCTGGTGCAGAACGGCTGGAAGAGCTTCCTTGTCAAGGTTCACAATCAGGCCATGGTCACCACCCAACTGGAAGCCGAAAGCCCCAACGCCGAGCCCATCCTGCACCGGTCGACCAATGCCAAACGGGCCAAGACGGAGAACCTCCTCTCTCCCGGTGAGGTCGCCAACCGCTTTCTGGAACTCTACATGTACCGGCGGCGGCCGCTGCTCAGCAACCTGTCGGGGGTTGAGCTCGAATATGGGGTGCTTCAGATTTACACCCGGGAAACCGGACGCCGGGAAGCCAAAATCGGCTTCCACGTCGGCCAGGGCACCCAGGACATCGGTTTTCGCAGCGCCATCGATCTCCTGTTCGACTGCCAGGCCGCAACCAAGGTGGTGTTCAGGATCAAGGATCATGACGGCTCGCCGGCTCCCATGGCCTCCCTGGTCATCACCGACGGGATCGAAAGAATCGTGGAGGGCGCCGATCCGGTGCGGATCAGCGAGTCCGACCCCTCGGGAAGACCACCGCTGCCCAAGGACTACCGGCTGGCCCTGGCCACCCGCCAGACCTGGGAGGAGCGCGGCCCCTCGGATCTACTGGCCTCTTCCAAAGCCAAGCGGCTGACAGGAATCCGCCCCTTGCCCTCCCGTCGCCTGGCGGCGCTGGATGAATTTCCGGACTTCTTCTTTCACCCCCAGATCTACCGCGCCGACGGCGAGCACGTGTTTCTTCCCGCGGGGGAGTATGAAGTCACCCTGACCCGGGGTCCGGAGTACCTCCCCCAGACGAAACGCATCCGGGTGCCCTACGGAAAGAGGGTCCACGAGGTTCAGCTCCAGCTTACGCGCTGGGTTCACATGGCCAAGTTGGGCTGGTACAGCGCCGACCACCACGTGCACGCCGCCGGATGCAGCCACTACGAGAGTCCGGAAGAGGGAGTGCGTCCCGAGCACATGTGGCGCCAGGCCCAGGGGGAAGACCTGAATATCGCCTGCAACCTGACCTGGGGTCCTTGCTGGTATTACCAGAAGAGTTACTTCACCGGCAGAGTGCATCCCCTGTCAAACCAGCAGAACCTGCTTCGTTACGACGTGGAGGTCTCCGGGTTCCCCTCCTCCCACGCTGGACATGTCTGCCTGCTCCGTCTGAAAGAGGACGATTTTCCGGGAACCAGCAAGGTCGAGGAGTGGCCGACCTGGACGCTGCCCATTCTGCAATGGGCCAAACGGCAGGACGCCGTGGTTGGCTATGCCCATTCCGGATGGGGATTGGAACCCATGGAGCCGACCGATTCGCTTCCCAACTATGTCCTGCCCAAATTCGACGGGATCGGCGCCAACGAGTACATCGTGACCGTGACCCAGGATGCCGTCGACTTTTTCTCTGCCGGAGACACCCCCGCTCCCTGGGAACTCAATATCTGGTACCACGTGCTGAACAGCGGGTTCCGCACGCGCTTGAGCGGCGAGACCGATTTCCCCTGCATCTTCGACGACCGGGTGGGGATGGCCAGAAGCTACGCCAAGCTGGAGGGTCCGCTGAATTTCGACCGGTACATGGACCAGATTCGAGTCGGGCGCAGCTATGTTTCCGATGGGGCATCCCACATCGTCGACTTTAGCGCCAACGGGCTGGAACTGGGGACCCGGGAGAGCCAGCTGAACCTGCCGGGAGCGCAAACGGTCGAGATTCGATCCAGGGTGGCCGCCTACCTGCCCGACCGACAGGATGAGGTGGGGGCCATTATCGCTTCCAGGCGAATCGATCGTCCCCCCTACTGGCACATCGAGCGCGCCCGGCTGGGAAAGACCCGCCAGGTGCCGGTGGAGCTGATTGTCAACGGCGAGCCCGTGGCCAAAAAGATGGTCGAGGCCGATGGGCAGTGGCGCGAGGTGAGCTTCACACACCCGGTTAAGAAGTCCAGTTGGCTGGCCCTGCGGATCTACCCCAGCTCGCACACCAACCCCATTTTCGTTCAAGTGGACGGGAAACCGGTTCGGGCCTCACGCCGCAGCGCCGAATGGTGCCGCCGGGCGGTAGACCAGTGCTGGAAGATGAAGAGTCCGCGAATCCGCCCCGAGGAACGCGAGCAGGCGGCCGCGGCCTATCAACGGGCCCGATTCATCTACGACCGCATCATTCGGGAAAGCCAGCAGTAACCACACCGGCAGGCCATCTCCATCCGGGTGTGGTTCCACGGGAGAGGAGGGACAAGAGATGAGCGATGTGCGAGTCGGAATTGTGGGCCTGGGCTGGGTGGCCGGCGCTCACATCGATGCCTTCAAGGCCGTGTCCGGAGCGCGGGTGACGGCTGTCTGCTCGCGGCGACAGCTCGATGAAGCCGCACTGAGCCGGGACTACGACATCCCGCTTCGAACCTATACCAGCTACGAGGAGATGCTGGCCGATCCTGCCATTGACGCGATCGACATCTGCACACCCCACCCGCAGCATGCCCGGCAAGCCATCGCCGCCGCCAGGGCCGGCAAGCACCTCATTATCGAGAAGCCTATCTGCCTCTCCTTCGAGGACGCCTTGGAAATGCAGGCTGCCATTCGACAGGCAGGCGTTCAGACCTGCGTCTGTTTCGAATGCCGCTTCAGTCAGCACTTCGACCTGATCCGCTCCTGCATCGACGAAGGCCTGCTGGGCGAGATTCACTTTGCGGAAGTCGATTACTACCACGGAATCGGCCCCTGGTACGGGCAGTACGGCTGGAACATCAAGAAGGACTTCGGGGGCAGCAGCCTGCTCACCGCCGGCTGTCACGCCCTGGACGGCCTGCTCTACTTCACCGGGTCCCGGGTCGAAGAGGTCACCAGCTACAGCACCAAATCGAGCAACTCGATTTTTGAGCCCTATGAGTACGACACCAGCACCGTTACGCTGCTGAAGTTCACCGACGGCAAGATCGGCAAGGTCGCCTCCATCGTGGATTGCCTGCAGCCCTATTACTTTCATATCCACTTGGTGGGGAGTGAAGGCAGCCTGCTCGACAATCGCATCTACAGCCAGAAACTGAAGGGGATGACCAAGGCTCGCTGGAGTGTCCTGGAGACCGCCCTGATCGACTCCGGCGATGTAGTCGACCATCCCTATCAACCCCAGTTTCAAGCCTTCGCCGACAGTGTCGCCAAGGGGCGGCCCATGCTGCTCACCGATTTCGAGACGGCCTTTGAGACACATCGAGTGGTCTTTGCCGCTGACCGCTCGGCGGATGAAAAGCGCACGGTGAAATTGGCCGAGTTCGGCTGAACGGGAGGCTTGACTGGAGAAAGCACCCTCTCGAATGAGCCCGAACCCCAACTATTTGAGCAACTGTCAGGCCGTCGCTCGGTCCCTCCCCGGAGATTTCGAGCCGGACGCGGACCTGGGCAAACCCATCTGGCAGGGGATCCCCGCGCTGACCCTGCACCACTACCGAAAGACCGGCACGCTCATTCCGGGAGTGAACACCCGGGTGGCGGTGGCCTATACGGGCTCCAGACTCTATCTGGCCTACCGGTGCCAGTACTTCGAGATGCACTGTTACCAGGGGGAGGATCCCAGCCGGGAGCGCTGGTTGTTGTGGGACCGGGACGTGGTGGAGGTTTTTGTCAATCCGTTCCCCCAGCGAATGAACACTTACTGGGAGTTTGAGGTGGCCCCCAACAATCAGTGGATCGACCTGGCCATCGACCTGGACCGGGATCCCGTGACTGATGCCCGGTGGGATTCCGGCTTCGCCCATGCCACCCGGGTCGATAAGTACAAAAGGGAATGGACCTGCGAGATGAGCATTCCCGCCAGGTCAATGGGTGTTGCCTCCATACGGCCCGGCATGGAATGGCGGATCAACTTCTTTCGGTGTGACGGGGTCGGGGAGATCCGGCAGCGTCGGCTGCTCGCCTGGAGCCCGCCCCTGGAGGATTCATTCCACGTCCCCAGTCGATTCGGCACGATCCTCTTTCAACCGTAACCCGCATTTCCGACTCAATCCAGGGCCTGGACCCAGATATTCCGGTACTGCACGGGGTCGCGGTGGTCCTGCAGGAGCAGCGGTCCGCGTTCACTCTCCTCATCGCTCACGCCCCCCTTGCTGACCCCCGGGAGCTGTCGGTTTCGGTGAATCACCTCACCGTTGTGCCGGACGGTGATTTGGGCATTGCCGGTCTTGCTGCCGCTTGCATCGAAGCGGGGCGCCCGAAAGGTGATCTCGTAGGTCTGCCATTGCAGCGGAGGCAGCGAGGCATTCACGCGAGGAGGGGCAAGCTTGTAGATGGCCCCGCAGCCGTTATCCATCGACTCCAGACCGAAGCTGTCCAGCACCTGAACCTCGTAGCGGCCCTGGACATAGACTCCACTGTTGCCACGGGCCTGACCTCGAGCCTCCGGCATCAACGGGGTCCGGAACTCGAGATGGATGCGGACGTCTCCAAACGACCGGCGGGTGAGAATGTCACCCCGTGTCACCTCCATGCTGCCGTCCTCCCGCAGTTCCCAGCCGGCAGGCTGGCCGTCCCGCTGCACCCAACCGTCCAGGCTGGTGCCGTCGAAAAGCGCCATCGCCTTCTCGGGAGGCTTGGCTTCCAGTCGAGGCGGCCGGCGTTGCACCCTTGTCAAAGAGAATCGGACTCTGGAGCCGGAGGCCGCGCATTCGCCCGTAAAACTCCGGGAGTCAACCTGACCGTGAAGTTGACAGACACCGCCGGATCCCTGCCCCAAATCCAGAGAACCCGAAAACACAACCGTCTTCTCTTTTCGGCGCCCGGTGGATTTACCCGCGTTCCAGGCTCCGTCCCGGGCCAATCTCATCACCGCCCGGTAGCGGTCCCCTCCCTCCGCGACAATTTGGGCCTCCAGGACCCGCTCATCCCCATCGCCGCCACGAAGCTTCCCTTTCCATTCACCCATTACGGAATCGCCGGCAAGGACCGCCCCGGTTTCAAGGTAAAGAGAACCCATCAGGATAAGCATCAGTGAAATTCGCATGGCTTTTCAGAGGCAGGTTCCGCCCCCGCCGGACAGATCATTGGAGGAAGAAACTGACGATTGTTGTTGAGGACGAACCACGAATAAACACGAAGACCGATGGACCTCCTTTGCTGCGACCACGTCATGGGATGAAGCCACCCGGGAGCGCGGGCGTCCCGCCCGCACAAGTCCTGGCACAGCCTCGGCCATCTGCTCCACCCGGGTCGACCGGCAACGGCGCCAGGACTCTGCTTCGGCCGAGCCCATGCCGTTCCCGCCGGCAGGGTGGCCGGGCGCCGCATCGCAGGGAAACTGAGCGCCACGCAACGGGACAGCATGCGGGCGGGACGCCCGCGCTCCCGGGGGGTGCCTCCTCCCATCACTCTTGCTCCTCAAGGGGGCGCGAGCCGGCTTGCCGGGCCGCAGCCCGTGCCGATGCGGCAGAGCCGTCACGCTTAGTGGCCCTTCGTCGTTCTTCGTGTCCCTTCGTGGATATCTCTTCTTGAGCCGTTGTGTCCTTCGGGAATGCCCTTATGGATAGTCCCTCAGTTGATTCAAACAAGGATCGGAGGGCTGAGAAAGGTCGAGGATCAGATCATGACGTTTCGGGGATTTCCTTGCAGAAACGCCAGCACATTGTCCACCACGCCCTCGTTGAGAAGTTCCACCCCTTCGGGAGTCATGTCGGCGCAGTGGGGCGTCAGAACGACCTGCTCACAAGCACGCAGGGGGTGACCCGGCGGCAGGGGCTCGACCTGAAACACGTCAATTCCGGCGCCGCCCAGACGTCCCGACGCCAAGGCTGCCGCCAGGGCTTCTTCATCCACCAGGGCGCCCCGCCCGACGTTGATCAGGATCGAACCCGGCTTCATCCGGGACAATTCAGCCTCGCCGATGAGATGTCGAGACTGCTCGGTCAGCTTGAGATGGAGGCTGACCACGTCGGAGCGGCGCAGCAAATCCTCCAGCTCCACAAAAGTGACGCCGATTTGAGCGGCTCGCTCGGCCGACGGATGAAAGGTCCAGGCGATGACCTTCATGCCGATGGCGTGCCCCAACCGGACCATCTCGGAACCGATGTTGCCCGTCCCCACCACTCCCAGGGTCTTGCCTTGCAGAAATAGGCTGTCGGCACGAACCCAATCACCCGCACGAATGGAGGCGGTCTGGAATGCAGCCCGCTTGGCGACCGCAAACATCAGTCCGAAGGCATGCTCAGCCACGATGGGTGCGGTTTTGCCCGGCACGTTGCAAACGGTGATTCCCCGAGCTCTGGCTGCCTCGATATCGATGGCGTCGATACCGATCCCGCAAACGGTGATCATCTTGAGATCGGGCAATGCCTGCAAGACGTCGGCAGGCCATTTGACCGAATTGCGGGAGTTGATCAACACGTCGGCCTGCCGGGCCCGGCGTATTTTCTCCTGGCGGGACTCGGGGCGAGTGGGATAGAGAACCACCTCGGCCAGGGACTGAAGCCGGTCCAACTGCGGCGAACCCTGGCATTGAGGAGGATCGTCTCCCGGAATGACGACAACCGGTTTGGGTGTCATGGCTACCATTGGCGTCAGGTTCCCGGTTCGGGACAAACAGGGGCCGGGGCCGATGCTGCCCAACCGTCCCCCCGTCAAATGCCGGCTTCAGTTAGTGGCGGGTGCCTGCAGCGCCACCAGGGTCTTGCTGGACATCTCGCCGGCGGAAAGGTCGATCGTGGTCGAATCCCCTTCCAGGCCATTCAGGTATTCCGGCTCACTCTCGCGGCCGGGCTCATGTTCGACCAGAGCGCATACCAGGTATTCCGCAGGCGCCAAGCCTTGCAGAGAAAACCTTCCGGCCTGATCGGTTTGAGTCGTTCTGGTAAAGCGCGAAACACTTCCCCTCTGTTGAGGGTCGGCGGCAAAAACCAGGACTGTGGCTCCATCTACCGGCTGTCCGTCCTCCTCGCTCTCCACCATGCCGCTGATTTGAGAGCCCTCTGGAGAAACTCGGACCTCCACCTCGGACAAGTGATCATGGTCGTTCAGCTCTAACAGCCGGTCGAAAATATCCTGACCCTCGGCGCGGATGGACTCGACGTAGTGATTGCCCGGCGGAAGGCTGACAGAGAAGCGATAGAGTCCTCCGGGAAGGTTAGAAATCCTGAAGCTGAGGTCCTCCTCAACCCGGGCTCCCCTACCTCCGAACACTCTTCCCCTGCGACCGCCTTCAGCCGGCCTGGTTTCCACCGAAATACGGCGCCAATCCAGGGCGGGCTCCTCATTCTCCGACACAATCCTGCCAGTGATGGACGCACCCGACCCCAGAGCCAGCGTCAACCCCTGGATGTCCCGCTCGATCACTTCCACCAAGGCACTGGCTATCTGCGGTTCCTCCCTGCGCCCCCTGCGAGCAATCAGACGATGTTTGCCCGGAAGGAGACCGGCCACCTTGAAAACTCCCTGAAGGTCGGTGGTGGCACCTCCCCTCAGGGAAACCTGGCCCGGGCCGGACTGGTTGACGGTGATGATCCGAACCGACTGAGCCGGACTTCCGTCCGCCGCTAGCACTTGCCCACTGACACTGTAGGTGTAAACCTCGATCAAGGTGAGATGAAAACCGCCTACTTCCCCACCGGCGCTCACCTCGACTTTGGTGGCCTGCTCGAGACTGGGGACTCCGGGATAGTAAGTGGGAGGGAAGGACTGCCGCCGACGCCCCCTCCTGCCAAAGAAAGGAAAGCCGCCCGGGGTCGCACTCAGGAAATAGCTTCCCGGCGGAATGTCGAAAAGGCGAAATTGCCCGCGGTCATCGGTCTGGGCTCGGGCCACCGGAACCAGCGTGCGCTCGCCTTGAACGGTCTGGTAGCCACTCAAGGTTACGGCGACTCTTGAAAGGGGTTCGTAGTCCTGATCCGCCACCCGTCCTTCCACCACGCCCCCTCGAATCAGATTGAAGTCGATCCCATCCAACATCCGGCCTTCCCCCAAGGTCAAGGGAGTGCCACTCGGCCGTCCTCTGAACGCCTGGACCCTCTTTTGGCCGTAATTCTGCGGGAGATAGCCGTTACGCATCACGCTCAACTGGTATTTGCCCGCCTCGAGGTCTCTGAATTCGTATTCGCCGCGAGCATCGGTGCGAGCGGTCCGCTGGCTGCCCCCACCGCGGCTGCCTGACTTCCGAAGCAACACCGTGGCCTTGGCCAGCGGACTGCCGCCGTCAGCAGCCAGAACCGCTCCCAGGATCGCTCCAAGTTCCCGGTCCTCCCGTTCTGGATCGGAGCTCCCCGGAACCTGGGCGCGGATTTGCCCGCTGGAAGCGGTCACACCCAACGACAGGCAGACGACCAGAGCCGGGAACAGAGATTGGGTTCGCATCGTCACCTCCCTCGGACATTCTCTCGAAATCTTCGGGTAGAGATATTATGCGGCAGAATGCTGGCGGATTGGATCCAATATTTCGATTGCCTGACTTGCGGTCCGGCGGTACCGGCCCGATTTCGAAACGGGCTTCAACAACCGTGGGGCACCGGAGCGCGGAGGCTCTGTTCAACCAGCAGGAGGCTTCCCCCTCAGTCCGGCCAGTTGGACAGCCATTTTCTCACCTGGACGATTTGACCGAGATGATAGGCATTGTGGTCCGCAATCAGCAGGACCTGCCGCAAATAGGTGCGTCCCTGGCCGTGAGGGATCCTGGCGGTCAAGTCCAGGACCGGGTCTCTGACCAGGGCCGTCGCCTCCTTCAAGTCCGCATGGAAAGCGGAAATCGTTTGAGACCACATGGCCTCGGTCGGATTTCTCCCGGGTTCCGGCCAATATCCGCCGGGCCATTCCGGAGACTGCCAGGAGTCATCCAGGGTGTAACGAAGGATATCCTCCTGGGCGATTTTCATGTGCACCAGCTCTTCCCAAACCGAGTGCAGGCTTGGATGAGGCCTCACGTTTCGCAGCCTGACCTCGACACCCGAAAGCGCCTTTTCCACTGAAACGTGAGCTTGTCCTCCCTCCAGGAGTTGAACCAGTTGGTCACTCAAGACCGAATCTTTCATGAGTTTCTCTCCATTAACCAAAAAACGCCGCCGAATGGATTGGGAACTCCGAGATTCCAATCACGTAACAACCTCGCCGCAAGCTCAGATTTCAGAATGGTAATTCAATCCGATTTCGGAATCCAGGAGCAAGGGGTTAGCCCGCCTTTCTCACCGGGGGTAGGACGCATGGATTCTCGGAATTTTGTAACATACTTGTAAGAAAGAAGTTAACGAGATTCTATGAGCAGAAACTATGCGCACACGGTGTAACAGTAAACTGCTGGAGTTTGAGGGCCATTGTTCCCGCCGCCGCTTGGTGGCGAAGAAAGTCATTTTTCTTTTGGTTTTTCTTCGTGTCCCTTCGTGGTCCTTCGTGCCCCTTCGTGGATATTTTTTATCCTTCGTGCCCCTTCGTGGATTGAGAGCCGACGTTTCTTACCATTGGTGAGAAATGCGGGTTGGTGTCCGGCAAGCTTCCCGGCGTGGCGCCAGTGGGGATCGGAACGGAAGACGGAGGTGGGATTCGGAAGGGCGGGAATCAGTCGGGACGGCCGTTGAGCCACTGAAACAGGGCCATCTCAGCCACAAAACCCGGGCCGAAGGCAACCAGAAGACCCAGGTCTCCCACTTGAGGCGCCGAACGGTTTTGGATCTCCTGCATCACGGCCAGAACGGTGACGCTGCTCATGTTGCCCTTGTCAAACAAAACCTTCAGCGTGGGTTCGATGTCCTCCCGACTCAGGCCCAATTGATTGGCGATGATCTCTACGATGCGCACGCTGCCGGGGTGCATGACGAAGTGGCTCAGAGACTCCGCCGAAAGCTGGCACTCTTGCAGGAAACCCTCCAGGGTGGGCTTGATCCGCTTCTTGATGAAGGGCGGAATTTCCGGGGACAGAATGATTCGCAATCCCTCGTTGCACAGCTCAAAGCCCATGTAGTCCAGGGTGCCGGGGAAGAACCGGGTCGTGCAGCGCTGCATGGCCGGAAGAGGCTCGGGGCTGTTGAGCTTGCCCGAAATAACGGTGGCCGCCACGCCGTCTCCAAACAGAGTCGAGGACACGATGTTGGTCATGCTCAAATCGTCCAGCAGAAAGGTCTGGGAGCAAAACTCATGGGCCAGCAGAACCACCGTTCGCTCGGGATAGGCGCGACAGTACTCCCAGGCCCGCATCAACCCGACCGCCCCCCCGGCACAGCCATGCTCGGTAAGAATCATGCGAGAGGCGTCGATTCCCAACGTGTTCATGATGTGGGCGTCGACGCCCGGAATCGCAAAGCCGGTGCAAGAAACGCTGATGAACATGTCGACATCGGAAGGATGGATTCTGTTCAGTTCCAGGGTTTGCTGAACGGCCTCGGTCCCCAGCCGAATGGAGGCCTCGATATATTGGTTGTTGGTAGTATGGAAGTCTCGGGTCTTAAGGACCTCGTCAGGCGGAAGCAGGATGTAACGGGATCTGATTTGGGTCTTGCTTAAAATGGTCTCCAGCTTGGAAATCAGCTGATCACTTTTCCCGCGCTCTTCGAGCCATCGCCTCAAGTAAGCTCGACTGACGTCCGCACTGACTTTGTGCGGCGGATGGGTTACGGCAACCTTGCCGGTCTGGACATGACTTAACAACGGGCGGTCCTTGAGTCGTTCACAGGAATTCCCGGGCCACCGCAATCGGGCTGGACAGTGTTGCTATCGGAGGTGAACTCCGGGGTTCTCTTGTCGAATCGCCCGAGTACTATACCCGCAATAAGGGCTGTAGACAAAAGGTTATTTGTCTGGCGATTGCTGGCTTGCCCCCCATTTCTCACCGGGGGGCGCACTCTTGAGAAGAGGTGCGTGTTCAGCGTCTTTGGGGAGAGGCGTGCCTGGCGGTTTTTGGAGAGGCAGTGCGTTCCGGTGAGAAATGCGGGTTTATTGGGCGGCAGCGGGCCGGCGCGGCGCGGACGGCGCATAATAGCCTCTTCGCGCCCTCACCTCGGCTCCGGCAAGGTCCACCTCGATCCGGACCCTGCGGAATTTTCCGGACTCTCCCTTGTGCCGGGGGTAGTACCCCAACAGGTATTGGGTCCGCAACTCTTCTCCAATCCGGGAAAAGGACGCCCGCAGGGTTTCAGGAGAGGCCACTGGGAAGAACCTTCCTCCGGTTTCGCGAGTCAGGTAAATCATACTGCGCTCCCCGGCCAAATTCCGTCCAGCCTCGCTCTTGATCGGCTGCACGACCAAGGCGTAGACAACGGCTTCGGACGCAAGAACCCACCGGAGGCACTCTTCTATTGAAACCTTGCTGGTGGTATCGGTTCCATCCGAGATGATCAAGATCACCTTCCGACCCAGAGACGAAGACAGACCTTGGGAGGCCAGATAGACAGCGTCGTACAGTGAGGTTCCTCCGCCCGGGCGGATGGAGCGGAGTGCCCGGGCCATGGCGTCCGGACGAGATGTCTCTCGCACCAGTTCGACCACATTTTCGGACACCTGCAAAATCGAGACCCGATCGCCGCGATTGACCACCAGGCGCAAAAAGTCAATGGCTGCTTCCTGTTGAGACCCCAGCTCGGTGGTGATACTCAGGGAGCTGTCGAACAACAGTTGAAGCCTCAAGGCCTGGTCGGACTCCCTGCCGAAGAGAGCGATCTCCTGGGGGATTCCGTCTTCGAAGAGTTGAAAGTCGTTCCGGGTCAGCCCGGCAGCCAAGGTACCCTCGGCAGTCGTCACCGAGGCCAGCACGGTGACCAGGTCGACGTCGACAACCAGCCTGTAGTCCTGGTTCAAGGCAGCCTGGGCGGACGCCGGCAAAACACCCGGCCACAACAGGCAGAGCGCCATCAATGACAGCGAGGGGAACAGCCTCGAGCTCCAAAAGGGGATCGTGGAGTGCATGGATTGACGACAAGGCGTTTACTCAAGGCTATGATGAAGCGGTGGGTGGCCGGGTTGCAGTCGGAAATCGCCTAGGGAGGCAGCGGCTCGTCCTCGGTTGGACGGCACTCGCCTTCAACCCAGACTGCGCCGTCTTCGAAGAACTCCTTCTTCCAAATGGGAACCGTCTGCTTCAACCGGTCGATGGCGTACCGGCAGGACTCGAAGGCGATCCCCCGATGCGGAGAAGTGATGACAATGGCAACACTCACTTCTCCGATCTCCAACCGTCCCAGCCGGTGGACCATCCCCACCTGTCCAATCTGCCAGCGCTGCCTGACGGCTTCGCCAATCTCGCGCATCTTGCGAAGGGCCATTGGCTCATAGGCCTCGTAATACAGGTGAGTGGTCTTGCGCCCTCGGGTGTTGTTGCGGACAATCCCGAAAAAGGTGACGGCTGCCCCATCCTGGTCTCGAGTGAGCTGAGATACCAGTCCTCGGCTTCGAATCTTTTCCCGGACAATCTGGTAAATGTCTCCCGCCCCATCGATGGGATAGTTGGCATCGGGTGGTGGCTGGCCACCACTGACGGGTGGGAACAGGGCCAATTCATCCCCCTCCAGAACAGGCGTATTCCAATCTGCAAATTCCTGATTCACAGCCACCAGGAGGCTGCGGCTGAAGGCTTCCAATTCGGGATATCGGCCAAGGAGGATTCGATAGGCATCTCCGACCGACTCGATATCCGGGCTGTCCAATTCGACACTATCCGTGCCCAGCAGATCCCTCAACCGTGCGAAAAAAAGGATTCGAACTTTCATCAGAATCATTGGAAAGTAAGATCCGGCCCGCCGTCAAGCCAAAATCACCAACCCGCCGGGCCATCCGGCCAGGGATGTCGATTTCGGGCTTGGCTGGTACAATAACCTTACCAGCCGGGATCCTTTCGCCGCTGTCTTTCCGGCAAGGATCTGTCTGATGTGGAGTGGTGAATCATGTCGGGATTCAACGCCGATAGCTTCCAGAGAAACCCACGGCCGGGGAGTCCGGGTACTTTCGTCTGCAAAGCCTGTGGCGCACCCTTGGAGGTTGTGGTGCATTTCAACGGACGCATCGTCTGGCCGGTAGAGCCCGGAAATCCCGAATTCGGCGCTGAGCAGCCATTCCTGCGAGGCGAAACGCGAAAGGTGTCGGTGGTGTGCACCGCCGACATCTTCCACTCCAGCGGCTACTGCGTGGTCGATGGAGTTCTGGCCGAGGCCCGGGACACCGGTTCCGGACGCTAGCCCGCATTTCTCACCAGGGGGCGCGATCATGGCGCAGGAATTTTTCCCTCAGCGCGTGCTCGCGAGCGAAGAGCGTAGCGGTTTCTACGGTCGAGCGAGCATGTGCGCGCTGAGGGGAAAAGGCCAAGCCAGGGCGCGCCCAGCACAGTCTGTACCCTGAAGACTCCAAACAAAGCGCCGCAAAATATTAAAGACAAGCACTTTTCGACATTATGCTCAGCGACCTGGTGAGAAATGCGGGCTGGGGTCGTCAGACCGATTGAAGCCAGGACAACTGAAGGCCGACCTGTGAAATCGATAGCCGGCTTGCCTGAAGAAGCCCGCGTGATCCGGGATTGCGAGCGCAGTTCTCCGGAATGACCCGCCGTCTGCAATAGACCTTGACAAGGGATAATTCCGGATTATATAAAGCTCGCAAGCTAGGCCGCATTTCTCACCGGAGGCTGCACTCGCAAGGCCAGTGCAGGGAGTGAGACGAGTACAGGAATCGCGCGGAATTTCTCCCCTTCAGCGCGTGCTTGCAACCAAAGAGCGTATTCGGGACTACGTTCGAGGGAGTATGTGTAAAGCCTGAGGGGGAAAGACAAACGGGGCCTGCCCAGCACCGTTCGGGCGCTGAAGGCTCCAAACCAGGCGCTACAAGATGCCAACGATAAGCTCTCATTTATCCTATACCCAGCGACTCGGTGAGAAGTGCGGGGCCAGGCCAGCTTTCCGCACCAACTCGGGGTGACAAGGAGGGGACACCGTGAACAAAGCCGATCTGATTGAGAAAATCGCCAAGGATGCCAAGATCAACAAAACACAGGCCGACGCCGCCATCAATTCAGCCTTGGCGGGAATTCAGAGCGCGCTAAGAAAAGGCGATCGAGTGACCTTGGTCGGCTTTGGAACGTTTTCAACAGGCACTCGGAAAGCCAGGACCGGACGCAATCCCCAGACAGGCAGCGCCATCAATATCGAGGCCAAGAAAGTCGCCAAATTCTCTCCCGGAGCCGACCTGAAAACTGCGGTCAACCGCAAGAGAAAACGGTAGCAACTAGGCTTGGATGCCGGGATAGGCGTCGCCGGGGTTCCTTCTCAACGAGTGACCTCTCTCGACTCTGCAAGCCCCGCAAACTCCGGCCCAAGGAATCGAGGATCCGATCACGCCGGAATCCTGAAGCCGCGGTTCCCTTCCTTATTCACCAGTTCCCCGCGGCAAACCGGCCGCCGGAGCGGGAATCTACGGGGTCGATCCCGGAGGATGCGTGTTTTGAGGCCCACCCGATCCGTCACGCTCGGCAGAATTCCTTCCCCATCGAAGTTTTGGGCCCAGTGTCCTCACAGGGGTTCCCGGGCACTGATCCCTCGGAGTCTATTCCGTCCGATTCAAGCCGACGCTCTGATCCTGAAGTTCCTTCCAAACCCTGACGCCACGCCGGTCGCGTGACGGGAAGCGGCTGGATTGCCGCTTGACGTTCCTGACGACTTGCTCCATTTCCAGGTACCGAACAATGCCGGGATATTCTGAATTCAACCGGAGTGGGGATCATTCCAAGAACCGAAGTCGGTTTCGGCTTCCAATCAAGGGGTTTCTCCTGTGCGCCATTCTCCTGTTCCCCTATGGATTATTGAAGGCGGTGGCTCGTTCCGACCACAGGCCTTTGCCCGTTACCCTCCATGTGGCGGTAAGTGACCGGAACGGGGAACCGGTCGAGAACCTACAAGCCGACGACTTCCAGGTCTTCGAGAAAAAGAAGCTGCAGAAGATTACCCGGTTCCGATTCGAAAGGAATGCTCCCGTTTCGCTAGGCGTCCTGGTTGACGTGAGCAAAAGCATGGAGGGAGACGGAATCCGGCTGGCATTGAAGCTGCTGAAGCGTTTGGCAGCCAAGCTGGAAAGTCCGGACGAACTGTTTGTCAATGCCTTTAGCAATGAATCCCAGGAGCTTCTCGACTACATGGCCCCGGAAGACTATCTGGAGGATGCCATCGACAACCTGGGAACCGGCGGACGACCGCACATGGGCCTAGCGTTGGATTTGGCCCTGATCAAGTTGCGCGACGCCAGCAACTCCAATCGTGCGATCCTGTTCATCTCGGCAGGGCGGGACATCGCCGGACCGGCGACCCTGGATCACATCGCACAACACCGTTATCCCATATACGCACTGGGAATCGAGGGGGCCATCAGCTTCAGGACAAGGCTCAAGATTCTGAACATCAAGGGCTCAGCCCTCAAAGTCTATGCCGACCATTCCGGCGGATCGGCGTTTTTCGTGGAGACGCAAGAAGAGGTAGCCGGGCCCCTGGAGATGCTGCCCTACCGACTCAAGAATCGGTTCGTGCTGGAATATCTATCTACCCACCCCAAGAGAGATGGCAAGTCCAGAAAGATTCGGGTTGCGGTGAGCCATCCCCAATTCCAGGTCCGGTACCTGAAACAGTACCGAGCTCCTCGACGCTAGCCCGCATTTCCGTGAGCGGCGCCCGAGGGGGGGGCGACTCTCATCGCTGACATTGCGGGCAGAAATGGCTGCCTCGTTGTGACACAACGGTCCGGGAAACCGGGCTTCGGCATCGACGGCAGGGCTCCCCCGAACGTCCGTAAACTCTAAGCCTTTCCTGATTGGCTCCAGCCTCGCCGCGGACATTGATATAGTTTTGGAAACTGGTGCCACCGTACCGTAGACCTCGTTTGAGCACCCTTGGAATTGCCCGGAACAGCTTCCTCTTCTCCTCTTCCGTCAAGGACTCGCAGCTCCGCAGCGGATGGAGACCGGCCTCAAAGAGTGCCTCGTCCACGTAGATGTTCCCCAAACCCGCCAGGAAGTGCTGGTTCAGCAGCAGACTCTTGATCCTGGTCTTCCTGCCCTTCAATCCCGCAAGGAAGCGGGCCCAGGAATATTGAGAGGTGAAGGGCTCGATGCCCAGGCTCCAATATTCCTTGGCTTGCTTGAACTCTCCCATGGGATAGAGGCGCCATTTGCCGAACTGGCGAATATCCCGATAGTGCAGGGCATTGCCATCGGTGAAATAGAGGCTCAGATGAGTATGCTTGTCGACGGCATGTTGCCGAGCCTTTTGTAGTCCGGTCAGGGGATGGACGAAAAAGCCCCGGTCATCGATTCTGCTCTTGTCCCAATAGGTCAGTTGCCCCGTCATGCCCAGGTGCACCAACAGTTGAAAACGCTCCGTGGTGAACAGCAGAAACTTGCCCCGTCGCGCGATACTCCGGATCGTTTGAGCCTCGAGATCTCGAGACCAGCGGCCGGGTTGCGGGCGCACCACGATTCGCCGATTTCTGATGGTCACTTTGAAGATGGTTTTACCCAGAACGCTACCGGCAAGCCCGATTCGGATCGTTTCAACTTCAGGCAACTCCGGCATGCGGTCCCCAGGAATGGTTTAGTGTCCTGTCTCAGGAATAGGATTACCATCTCCGATGGAGGTTCCACCAGGAAACGCTCGGTTGGAGAGACCCTATGCGTTTCAACGAAGAGGCACCGTTGTGCTCTCCCTCCCGGGAACCTCCATCGGCCCAAGGGGTTCGGGCGGAACGGCGCCGTCTTCGTCGTCGCTCCTCCTCACAATGAAGGGGCATTGCATCGTCGTCGCTCCTAGAATACGGCGCCGTTGCGCTCCGAAAGATGGCAACCCTATTCCTGAGACAGAACACCAGACGGAGGCCTCAGGATGGACTCACGTCGAATCGAGCCGACACCCAGGCTTTGGCCTGCCGGCGAGACTTCACTCGATTCTCCAGTTGAGCATCTCTCAAAGACTTGAGAATCTCCCGAAATACCGGCCCGGGACAATATCCCATTTGAATGAGGTCATTGCCGGTCAGGATTGGATGGGGGTGGAGTTCCTCCGGCTCCGAACGATCCAGCATCTCCGCGACCAGCCTCCAGGTGTCGAGTTTGCCGTGGCTCCCGAGGCAATCCAGGCGGTGCAGTTCAAGATGCTCCTCGAAGCCCTCCTGACCCAGGAAGCGCTTGAGCGTCGAGGCCCGCATCCGTGGAAGGTCGATGAATTTCAGATGGTCTCTGACCAGCGCTGTGATTCTTTCCTGCTGTTTCCTGCTGAATCGGAGGCGATCGCAAATCCTGAGCGCCATCCGGGCTCCGATGTCGGCATGGCGATTGAAGCGGATTCTGTCGCTGCGCTCAAAGGTCGAAGGCTTGCCAATGTCGTGCAACAGTACACCCATGGCCAGGGTGATGGAAGGATAGGAGGCCATTGCCATTCCAAAGGGCCAACCGTTCGGAGGAGTAGACAGGTCCGCCGGCCGGTCCAAGTCTCCGGCCCTCCGGTGACTGCTCTCTCCTTCCGTTCCGGACCGGTCCATCAAGTCCAACATGAGCAAGGTGTGGACCCAGCAATCCCCTTCGGGGTGAAACTCGGGGGGTTGGGGAACGCCTTTCAAGGCCGTCACCTCGGGAAGCAGGTGAGTCAGGAGGCCCACCTGCTCCAACCCGCGAATCCCGTCAGCCGCATAGCCTTCGGTCAGTATTCTGGCCAGTTCCTCCCGAATGCGCTCGGGACTCACCCGAGTCACCTGCGCGGCCTGGTCCCGCATGGCAGCAAGGGTCTCCTTCTCCAATTCATAGCGGAATCGAGCCGCAAACCGAACGGCCCGCACCAACCGAAGCTTGTCTTCCCGGAACCGGCGCTCGGCGGAGCCAATGGTGCGAATGACGCCGGATCGGATGTCCCGCTCGCCTCCCACAAAGTCCAGGACCTGGCGGGAGGAAGGATCGTAGAGCAGTCCGTTAATGGTGAAGTCCCGACGCTGCACGTCCAGCCTCGGGTCGGTGGAGTAAGCCACCTCACTGGGACGTCTGCCATCGGAATAGACCCCGTCGGAGCGAAAGGTAGCCACCTCGTAGCTGCCTTCCTCCTCCAATACCCGGACCACACCGAAAGCTGCGCCGACGGCAACCGTCCGTGGAAACAGTTGCCCCACCTCCTGAGGCTGGGCGCTGGTGGCAATGTCATAATCCTTGGGAACAATGCCCATCAGGCGATCCCGAACGCAGCCCCCGACGAAATAGGCCGAAAATCCTGCAGCCTGCAGCTTGGCCACAATCCTGGCGGCACAGGACTCGGAACTCCTGAAAGCCTGTGAGTGGGTTTCAACCATCGAGTCAATACTTTCGCAAGACCCCAATGACTCTGCCTTGGATCTCCAGCTCCCCCTCCTCCATAAAAATCGGCGCCATGGACGAGTTGGCCGGTTGCAGTCGAAGACGACCGTCTGCTTCACGATAGAAGCGCTTCAGCGTGGCCTCGTTCCCCTCCACCAGGGCAACCACCGTATCCCCGTTGTCAGCGCCACTGGTGCTCTCCACCACCACATAGTCTCCATCACAAATGTGGTCCTCGATCATGGAGTCTCCCTTTACCTGAAGGACGTAGGCGTTCCCCTTACCGACGAACTGCTGCAAGGACAGGACCTCCTTGTTGGCAAAGGCCTCCACCGGTCGACCGGCGGCGATTCGACCCAACAAGGGCAGGGACTTGGCGCGGTTCTCAGGCCTGAGATCGATCGCGGCTTCTGCTCTCAGGGCGTTCGCTCCGATCATGGGTTCCCGATTGATTACTTCGATCGAACGACTCCGATTGAGGTCCCGCCGAATATAGCCCTTTCCCTGCAACGTATTCATGTGCTTGTGCACCGTAGCCAGGGAAGCGAGACCCAGAGCTTTTCTGACTTCGTCGTAGCTGGGGCAATAGCCGTTCCGGCGGATAAAGGTATCCAGAAAAGCAAGCACCCGATATTGACGCTTTGTCAAAGCCATCTTGCCTCCTGAAGGAGTCAACTTCACCGTCGTATTTTAGGAGAATAACAGGCGAAACTCAACCTGGCTTCGGAGGTGCACGTCAAGAAAAAGGGTAAAAAGGTAGTGGTGGAAGTGTCGGGAAATTACACCGACGAGTGTGGAGATGAAGTAGGCCATACCGGCTTTCAGATACGGAACGTCAGGTTCACAGCGCCGTCCCGTCAGGTGACCTGGTTGCCTCTGGCCATGACGACCTTGCCCGTCCGTACCAGTTCGATAATGTTGTATTTGTGAACCATGCGGACCAGAGCATCGATCTTGTCCGTACCGCCGGTGGCCATCAGGGTCATGGAGGACTCGGTAAGATCGACGGTCTTGCACTTGAAGTGTTCCGCCACCTGAAGGGCTTCACTGCGATCTTCCAGGCCGGCTGCCACCTTGATCAGGGCAAGTTCCTGCACAACGGCGTTTTCACCGGTGTGGTCCACGCAGTGCAACACATCGATCAACTTGTTCACCTGTTTGATGATTTGTTCCAATCCCCCTGGATCGCCCTTGGTGGTGATCGTCATCCTGGAAAATTTTCCATCCACCGACGAAGAGACCACCAAAGAATCGATGTTGTAGCCGCGCCGGGCAAACACCTGGGCGATCCTGGCCAGCACGCCTGGCTTGTTTGAAACGTAGACGCTCAAAGTACGGGTGTCGCGACTCAGTAAGCTTTCCATAGGGCTTCTCTCGAGGAAACGGCCCCGACCCGGGGCCGGGCCGCTGAATGCGGCGGGCACTGCGGGCTTAGGTCGATCCGGTGGGCTTTTCAAGTCTTCTCTTGGGTTTTTCAATCAGCATGTCTTCAAGCGCCCTGCCAGCGGGAATCATGGGATAGACATTGTCGGTCTTCTCGCACTCCGCGTTCACCACCGCCGGGCCTTGATCATAGTCGAGCGCCCTCTGGAGGATCTTTCTGACATCGGCTGGCCGCTTCAAAGTGAAACCCTTTGCCCCCGGATAGGCACCGGCCAGTTTGGCGAAGTCCGGGTTGCCCTCCAGATCCACACCACTCTCACGTTCACCGTAGAACAGCTCCTGCCACTGGCGAACCATGCCCAGGTAGTGGTTGTTGAGGATGATGACCTTGATGGGAAGGCGGTGAACGCAGGCGGTCGACAGTTCACTCATGGTCATTTGAAATCCACCGTCGCCCACCACTGCCACCACCAGATCCTTGGGACGGCCGAACTGGGCGCCTATGGCGGCTGGAAACCCATAACCCATGGTGCCTGCACCACCCGAACTGAGCCAGTTCGAGGGATAGTCGGTCTTGTAGAACTGGGCGGCCCACATCTGGTGTTGTCCAACGTCGGTGGAGACGATTGCCTTTCCACCGGTCAGCTTGTGCAGCTCGTCCAGAACATGCTGCATTTTCAGCCCGCCGCGCCTTTTGTATTTGAGTGGGTATTTCTTCTTGTACCCATCCAGATGTTTCAACCAGTTCGAGGTGTTCAAGGGCGCCACATGCTTGACCAGTTCCTCCACGATCTCTCGTGCATCTCCGACGCACCAGTGCTGACACTGGATCATCTTGCCGATTTCGGCCTCATCGATGTCGATGTGGATGCGGACCGCATCCTTGCAGAATCGATGGGGCTGACCGACAATGCGGTCGTCGTAGCGGGAACCGATCGACATGACCAGATCGCACTCCACCATGGCCTTGTTGGCATAAGCCGTCCCATGCATCCCCAACATGCCGAGAGACAGGGGATGCGATTCCGGAAATGCTCCTTTCCCCAACAACGTCGTGGTCACCGGAGCACACAGTTTTTCCGCCAGCCTCCTGACGGCGTTGGAGGCATTGGCGACCAAAGCGCCGTGACCCACCAGTAAAATCGGCTTTCGCGCGCGACTGAGGGCCCCGGCTATCTCCAGGATTCGATTTTGATCCAGACTGTTGCCGACCCGATATCCCGGCAAATCCATTTCGGAATGTAGGTCGCCCGAAAAGGGTCCCTGGCTCACGTCCTTGGGGACGTCGATCAGCACCGGCCCCGGCCGCCCCGTGTTGGCAATGTAGAACGCCTCCCTCACGATTCTGGGAATGTCGTTGGCGTTCTTGATCAAGTAGCTGTGCTTGACGATCGGCATGGTCAAGCCGAAGACATCAGCTTCCTGGAAGGCGTCCTTGCCCAACATGCGAGTCACGGTCTGGCCCGTAATCACCACCATGGGGATGGAATCCATGTGGGCGGTCATAATGCCGGTGACCGTGTTGGTGGCGCCCGGTCCGCTGGTGACCAGTACAACCCCGGGCCTGCCTGTGGCTCGAGCGTAACCGTCCGCCATGTGGGAAGCCCCCTGCTCGTGCCTGACCAGAATCAGCTTGATCTTGGTCCTGGTGGTGACCAGAGCATCGAAGATTGGAATCGCCGCTCCGCCGGACAAGCCCCAGATGTACTCTACGCCTTCATTTTCCAGGCCTCTAACTAACGCCTGGGCTCCATCTATGGTTCCCTGAGTCATTTCCTGTAATCGTCTCCAATACAGATCGTCATCTTATTCAAAAATATAGCGATAAATCGTGAATTAATCAAGTTGTTATTTGTGTTGTCCTTTGAATGGATTGTTTTGTGTCACTTTAAACGTTGAACAATGACATTTTACAAATAAATGACCACAATATCACTAAGGAACCTCACATATATTCGCTATTCTCCAGATCTGGAGATTCGAGTGAACCCATTGCGCTGATTTGTCGGAATTCTATTAGAAAAGCTGCTCTCTACTTCGAATGGTGCCGAACGAACCAATATTTTTTAGGAAAAAGCTGAACCGAACCTGGGATTCATTGTCCAGTCGAGGGTTGAATTGCCTTAAACCGACATAGCGAAGATGCACGGCCACACCGCAGCAATCCCAATTGTAGGCCAACTGTCCCGCCGTGTACCGTCTGGCTCGCGTGGTGAAATTGTAGACAAAGCTGAGGGCGGCGCTGATGCCTTGAGGGGAGGACCGGCCCAGCCTGGCGCGGACCTGGTTGGAAGGAAACTGGTTGGGAGGCAAGTTGCGGGTATTGTAATAGGTCAGGCCAAGGAAGTATCGGGAAAGGTTGACTCTGCCGGCGACACTGCTGGCCCGCAGGCGTTGTACTTCAGGATCGTAGTCGGTCCTGAAGTCAACCGTATAACGCCGAGCAGGGGTAAAGCGCAACCGGGAGGTGACAGGAGACACCTTTCTGGTGCCATCCAGGTAAGCAAAAGCCGACAGCGTGTTGGCGGGAAACAGCACGTTTCTTCGTCCGGGGACAAGAGCACCGCCGAAGGTAGGATCGAAGAAAACCTTCTGCCCGACGCTCAAGGACAGGACCTCGCCGGTTGTCCAGCCTCCGTCAGAGGTGGGGCGGCGAGCAAAGAAGCGATTGTTGAAGACATACTCAACCTCATTGGAGTTGCTGAAGACGTCCTTCTCATCAAAGAGTATGGTTTCTCTGAATTCATCGATCCCGGAGATGTAGCGGTAGGTGATCGACGGCTCAATGAGATGCTTCAAGCGATGCCGCCCCACCTGAAAGATCCTCTGCAACCCCGGACCTCTCCAATCCAGTTCCAGATCGAAGGCCGAACGGGTCAAATTGCGGGGTCCCACTCCGGTGGGGCTCTGGGAATCCAGCCGGTTGGAATAAAAGGTCTCCCGCCAACCGACAGTGGGGGTCAAACTGATTCCACTCCACCTGATGAGGGGGATAGAGAGCCTGGGATGGAAATCGAAGCGCTGGACCACACTCGGCGTCGAAAGCCGAGCGTCCGTGCGGCTCATGCCTTCCACGGAGGTGTCGTAGGAAAAGTAGATCGGCCACCCCTTTATCCTGCGCCGGTGGCCGTTCAAATTGAAACTGGGAAACGTCCGGCTCGTGACCCCCCTTTCCCGGGAAAAAATAGTCGCGCGACGTTCCCCGAAAACGTTGAGACTGTCGCTCGAAAAGTTTCGGGTCAGAAAGCCCGAGGAGACCTCGTCGGGCCGGGAGATGGTGTTGAAACTGTGTCCATACACCTGTCGAAACTCCTGGGAGCTGACGACATCCACGTCGGCCGCTGCCCTGAATCCATTGTCCCACCGGGTCTCCGCCTTGACCTGTGCGGTCTGGCCACCGAAGCCCATCCGATCCAGGGCAAAGTAGCCCACGGCGGAAATGGAGCTGTGCTGGTTGGGCCTGGCTTTGAAATCCAGTCCGCCACCCGGCCCGCGCTTGGAATAATAATCCGCTCGCGTCAACAGGTCGGCGCTGCGGCCCAAGGCCAAAAAAAAGGCTCCGCTGACGGAGCGCCCACGGCTTGAGGAGGTGCCCGTGGAGGGCAGCAGAAAGCCTGTCTTCCGCTGCTTTTGACTGGTGGGCGCCCTGAGAAAGGGACTGTAGAACAGAGGGAGCTTCTTGATTCTGAAGACGGCGTGCCGCAGGTTTACCGGCTGGTCTACCTTGAAGTCAGCTTTCTTCGCCGAGAAGCTCCACTTGGGGACTGGATCCTCACAGGCCGTGACCGTGCCGTCCACGATACGATATTCGTCCGCCCCAACCTTCCGGACCTCTTTGGCCCGGAAGAGGAAGCCGGTGTCGAATCGACCCCGCAGCTCGACGTCGGTTTTGCCCCTGACGTCGTAGAAAGTCCCCGTCTGGCTGTCAAGGTTGAACTTGAAGCGAGAGGCTTGAAATTGGGTGAGTCCCTGCTTGAAGTAGACGTTCCCTTCACCTTCAATGTCTCTGGTACTGTCGTTGCCACAAACCTCGTCGGCTTTCAAGAGCAGGTCTCGGTAACTGATCTCTACATTGCCTTGGGCGAGATAGTCATGTTCCCCCCTTCTGGCCTGTCGGTCGGCCCGGACGGTGATGACTTCGTCACCGAGTGGGATCGAAAGGGGATCGAAAGCGGCCGAAGACTCAGGAGGCTCCGACTCGGGCTGCTGCCCCCGGGATTGGCTCGAACCCGGAAAAGGCAAGAGCAGGAACAAGAGTCCGACCACTAACACGATCTGGCCGGGATTGGCCCCGGTTCCGGAACAGCCCGCCATGGGGTCCGCGTTAGAACGAAAAGGGTTGAAGGAGTGCACAGAAGGTTTGTTGCGGTCGGCTCCCGGCGCGCCCGCACCGGTAATGAAGGGTCGCCTTTGGCATCGGGCGGAAGCATCGTGCGTCCACAGAGAAAGCTTAGCACAATGTGGACCCTCCCAGGGGTCTCCTCGCAAGGCTGGAATATTGCCAGTGCCTTCTGCTAACATCTGCCCGATTCACTCAGACCGGAAGCCTGCCCGTCAGACTCGATGACCTCTACCGGTTGAACGATTCCCATGATTTGTCCTGCCTGCGGTTTCCCCAATGCATTGAGCGCGGAAAGTTGTGTCGGATGCCACCACCCGTTGCCCCCGTCCTCCGCTGAACACTCCCTCGATCCGGACCAGTCTCCCGAGCCAACCGGGAGCCCGTCTGCAGGGGGCAAACCGGTCTCCTTTCCCGACAATCTTCAAGAGACGGAGGATTCCCTACAGCCCCAGTCCAATCGAATCCGCGTTCCGGACCTCAAGCAGGAAACGCATGAAACTTCGGTGAAGGACTTCCTGGATCGGGACTTTGTCAGGACGGAGGGACCCCGTTCGAGCACACCGAAGCAAACCGCTCACAGCCAGGAGTCGCCGCCGACCACGCCAGAGCACTCGAAAGCCGGCCCGGCTGCCGGAAACCACCCTGCCCCCGGGAGCCCTGTCAAATCCAAACCGGTCCAGGCCGCGGGCCCAGCCGACGCTGCCACAGCCAAAAAAAGACAAGGGACCCTGTTCTCCGACAACATCCAACGGATTGAAATCGATCTCAACCAGACGCCCCTTCCATTTGGCAAGAGCAAGTCCGAGGATGTTTCCTTCAGGGATTCCATTCATCGGGACCTGCGATCGGCGACGGTTTGGGATCGTTTTGGCGCCGGGATTGTCGATACTTTATTCATTGTCGCCTGTTGGCTGATCTTCAGCCTGGTGGTCATCGGCTTCACCGATTTCAAGGTGCTATCCATCTCCGGCGGTCTGGGGTTGGGACTGGTCTTCCTCGCCATTGCGCTTTCCTATTTTTTTCTTTTCACCATTCTTGGCGCCCGGACTCTGGGGATGGATTACATGGGGCTGGCAGTCGTTCGCTTTGACGGCAGAACGCCCTTTCCCCGGGATGTGGGTTTGCGGATCTTCGGTTATTGCATCTCCGCGGGTTGCTTTGGTATGGGCTTCCTCTGGGCCTGCTTCGATTCGGAACGACTGACCTGGCACGACCGCATCTCCAAGACCCTGGTGATCGAATTCACCCCCCCTCCGGCCGATTAACCCCCTCCGGCGGTTTCCGTTGAAATCGGGGCGCCGTTCCGCGCTTGGCCTCCTTGCCCCGAGATTTTTTCGTGTGCTAGGATGCATTGGTTCCGGAGTTGACCTTGACTACCAAGATCACAGTGGCTTTGGCCCAAGTGTCTCCCAAGCTGGGGCTTTTGACGGAAAACCTGCAACTCCATCTGGATACCGTCCAGCGGGCGAAATCGGCCGGAGCGGATCTGGTTGTTTTCCCGGAACTGTCCCTGACGGGATATATTTTGCAGGATTTGGTGCCGGACGTTGCTATCGACCCGCTGAACGCTCCGACCCTTCAGCCACTGCTGCAAGGCTGCAGGGATATCGCCTGTGTTTTCGGCTTTGTAGAGATCTCGGATCGCTACAACTACTACAATGCCGCCGCCTACGTGTCCGAGGGCAGGATCCAGCATGTGCACCGAAAGCTGTATCTGCCCACTTACGGTATGTTCGACGAGATGCGCTTTTTCGCCATGGGTGAGAAACTGCGGACGGTCCCGACGCCCTTCGGTCCCCTGGGGCTGCTGATCTGTGAGGACCTCTGGCACCCGTCTACCCTGTACCTGCATGCGCAGGATGGAGCCCGGGTGGTGGTGACCCTTTCCTCAAGCCCCGGCAGGGGGGTGAGGGCCAATGAAGCGTTTCAGACTTCTCAGGGATGGGAAACTCTGCTGAAAGCCTTGTCGCAGTTTTACACCGTGTACAACGTTTACACTAATCGGGCCGGGATCGAGGATGGGGCCTACTTCCCCGGAGGATCGATGGTTGTCGGTCCCGGCGGAGAGGTGATTGCCCAAAGCCACACCTCCGGAGAGGACCTGATCCTGGCCCAACTGGATCTGGAAGAGATCCGCCGGGCCCGGCTCTTCACCCCTGTCCTGCGGGACGAGCGCCTGGATCTGACCTTGCGGGAGTTGACTCGAATTGCCCATCAACGCTCTTCGTCCTGACCCACAGATCTCTCGGCTTGCCTGAAACAAACGAAAAAAGACAAAAGAAAAAGACTTATCCACGAAGGGGCACGAAGAACGACGAAGGGCCACTAAGGCGTTGAGGTGAACCGCGACGGGATGCCGAGGTCGCGAAGGGATGATCGATTTCCGATTGTTTCACCCTCGGATGATCTGCCCGGCAGGGCAGGGGCCCCACTTGCCTGAAACAAACGAAAAAAGACAAAAGAAAAAGACTTATCCACGAAGGGGCACGAAGAACGACGAAGGGCCACTAAGGCGTTGAGGTGAACCGCGACGGGATGCCGAGGTCGCGAAGGGATGATCGATTTCCGATTGTTTCACTCTCGTATGATCCGCACAGCAGGGCGGGGGCCGGACTTGTCTGAAACAAACCTGGGTTCGCGTGACGCAAAACCGGTTCAAGAGATTGAAAAAACAGGGGTTGGAGAGGAATTGACAACGTGCCTGAATCACCCCTGTTTCACTCTCGAATGATCCGCACGGCAGGGCGGGGGCCGGACTTGTCTGAAACAAAACCTGTTTCACTCTCGAATGATCCGCCCCGTCGTGGGGGGCGGGGGCCCGGCTTGTCTGAAACAACGCCTTGTGCCGCGTGGCGGGCAACCGGCTCAAAGTCAAGCATGGGTAGTTGGTTTATTGACATGGATGCACAGGATGCACAGGATTATTTGGCGAGAGTTTCCACCGTCATGAGTTCAACCATCGCCTCTGTTCCAACACGGATTTCCCAAAACCCGCTCCCGGGCTCTTGGATCACTTCCAACACCCACCCGATCATCGAGCGGGTCTGCTTCCTGTGGCGCAGCCTCTCGTGCTGTTTATCCTGTCTATCCTGTGCATCCATGTTCAATAAGTAGAAAACCGGTTTAGCACGACTTGGCCCTTGTTCCCGACAGGCCATGAAGATTCGCTGTTTCACTCTCGTATGATCCGCCCGGCAGGGCAGGGGCCCCACTTGTCTGAAACAAAAGAAAAAAGAGTGATCCACAAAGGGCCACGAAGGACCGATAAGAGTCATCCACCAAGGAAAACGACGAACCACGAATGGACACGAATGAACACCAATAAGCTGATTGATGAGTTGTTGATTGGGGGGTGTGACAATCGACATCGAGGGGTTATCTACGAAGGACACGAAGCCATACCAAGGTAGCGAAGTTGCAGGAGCGTTTTGGTGCCGCTTCTCGTTCGAGTAAGTCGACCTGCATTCGTGTTTATTCGTGTTCATTCGTGGTTCGTCTTTAATGACGATTGGGTGTTTTTCCTCGAATGATCCGCACCTCAGGGCGGGGGCCCCGGCCATCCACTGACCACTAAAGAACGTCCATGCAACTGAACTGCCCGCTGGTGAACCAGGTTCTGCAGAGCTTTATTCGTGACGAGCTGAGCAAGGCAGGATTTCACCGAGTAGTGGTCGGACTCTCGGGGGGCATCGATTCGGCGGTTTCCTGCTTTCTGGCGGCCCGTGCCTTGGGACCCGAGAACGTCCTGGCCGTATTGATGCCCTACAGGACCAGCAGTCGAGAGAGCCTCTCCGACGCCCGGGCAGTGGTGGAGTCGCTCCAGGTCAAGAGCGAGATCGTCGAGATCACACCCATCGTGGACGGCACCTTCAAGGCTCAATCGCAGCCGAGCTCCCTTCGTCGCGGCAATGCCATGGCCCGAGCCCGCATGATCGTCCTCTTCGACAAATCGATGGAAGGCAACACCCTGGTGCTTGGTACCTCCAACAAGACGGAGCTCCTGCTTGGTTATGGCACCCTTTTCGGAGACATGGCCTCGGCGATCAATCCTATTGGAGACCTTTACAAGACCGATATCTTCAAGTTGGCTCGGTACCTGGGAGTCCCTCAATCCATTCTCGACAAAAAGCCCACCGCTGATCTCTGGGAAGGACAATCGGACGAAGATGAGTTGGGCTTCACCTATGCCAAAGTCGACGAACTCCTGCACGAGCTCATCGATCGTCGTGTCTCCCAGCAGGAGCTGCTGGAGAGAGGCTTCAAAAAAGACTTTGTTCAGCAGGTCGTCAGCAGGATTCGAAGTTCCCAGTTCAAGCGGCGCGGGCCTGTGGTGTGCAAGGTTTCCCCCCGGTCCGTCAGTCACGACTTTCACTATCTCCGAGACTGGGGGATGTAACCTCCCAGTGTTCTGTCTCAGAAATAGGGTTGCCAGATTTCGGAGCGCAACGGCGCCGGATTCAAGGAGCGACGACGAGGCAATGTCATTCATTGTGAGGAGGAGCGACACCGAAGACGGCGCCGTTCCGCCCGAACCCATTGGGCCGATGGAGGTTCCGGGGAGGGGGAGCAGAACCGTGCCTGTTGGCTGGAACGCAAAGAGCCTCTCGAACCGACCGTTTCCCTGTGGAACCTCCATCGGAGATGGTAATCCTATTTCTGAGACAGGACATTCAGCCTTATGGCAGGAACACTTTTCGTGGTAGCCACACCTATTGGAAATCTGGAAGATATCACCCTGCGTGCGCTGCGGACCCTGCGTGACGTGGACCTGATTGCCTGCGAGGACACCCGGCACACCAGAAAACTGCTGGCCCATTACCAGATTTCGACACCGACCTCCAGCTACCACGAGCACAATGAACAACAGCGGACCGGCTGGTTGGTGGAGCGCCTGGAATCCGGAATGGACATCGCGTTGGTCAGCGACGCGGGGACTCCATCCATCGCCGACCCGGGGTATCGGCTGGTTCGGGCCTCCCTGGAACGCGGGCTCTGCGTCTCCCCGGTCCCAGGCGCCTGCGCGATCATTTCTGCCTTGAGCGTCTCCGGGCGACCCACCGATTCCTTTGCTTTCCTGGGCTTTCTTCCCGGCAGGAGGACGGCTCGCCGCACCCGGCTGCGAGCGTTGCGGTCGGAACCTCGTACCCTGCTCTTTTTTGAATCTCCGCTGAGGCTGGCATCCACTCTGAGCGACATCGACGAGATCCTGGATTCCAGAGAGGTAACCGTCGCCCGGGAGATGACCAAGATTCACGAGCAACTGGTCACGGGAACGGCGGCCGAACTGGCTTCCCTGTTCCGCCGCCGCCCCCCCAAGGGAGAGGCTGTGGTGGTGGTGGAGAAGGCATTGGCGGAGGCCGGCATTGCCGAGTCAGTCAGCGATCGGGAACTGGGTCTTCGTCTCGAAGGACTGGTGGACCAGGGTCTTTCCAAGAAGGATGCCATCAAGAGATTGGCCAAGGAGTTGGCGTCTCCGAAGCGGGAGCTTTACCTTCGCCTGATCCGGGATAGGGCGCCTGCGGATGGGGAGAATGTAACAACCAAACAGTCGGGACAAGGGTAGAGAGATGATTGAAAAACTGGCGGGCCGCATGGGGCGGCTGGGAACGGAAACGGCCTTCGATGTCTTGGTAAAAGCCAAGGCGCTGGAGGCGCGCGGACGCAGCGTCGTTCACCTGGAACTTGGGGAGCCCGACTTCGACACGCCCCCCAATGTGATCGGGGCCGCCAATGCCGCCATGGTGGAAGGATACACCCATTATTGTGCTTCAGCCGGCTTGGCGGAACTGCGAGAAGCCATCGCCGACCATGTGGGGCAAACTCGCTCCGTACCCATCGGTCCGGACTGGGTCGTCGTCACGCCGGGGGCCAAGCCCATCATGTTTTTTCTGATCCTGGCCCTGGTGGAGGAAGGCGATGAAGTCATCTTCCCCGACCCGGGGTTCCCCATCTACGAATCCATGATCCGCTTTTGCGGCGGCACCCCGGTCCCCTTGCCCTTGCTGGAGGAGTTTGAGTTTCGCTTCGATCCCCGGCAGCTTCAGTCGAAAGTCTCCTCCAGAACCAAGTTGATGATTGTCAACTCCCCGCAAAATCCAACCGGAGGCCTCCTGACGGAGAACGATCTCGAAATCATCGCAGACCTGGCCACCCGGCATGACATCACCGTTCTATCGGATGAAATTTACTCCAGCATCATTTACGAAGGAGCGCATCGCAGTATCGCCTCGATTCCCGGGATGATGGATCGCACCGTCATCCTGGATGGGTTTTCCAAAACCTTTGCCATGACCGGCTGGCGGCTCGGATACGGCATCATGAGGCCGGAACTGCAGACCCAGATCTCAAAGCTGGTGACCAACAGTGTTTCCTGCACGGCGCCTTTCTCCCAGCGTGCGGGATTGGAAGCATTGGCTCATACCGGGAGCGCCGTTGTTCGGATGGTGGCGGAATTTCGCAAGCGCAGGGATTTTCTGGTCGAGGCGCTGAATCGGATTCCGGGCGTCGGCTGCCTGAAACCGCCGGGAGCCTTCTATGTATTCCCGAACATTCGATCGTTCGGCAAACCCAGCGACCAAATTGCCGACTATCTGCTGCAGGAAGCCGGTGTGGCTTTGCTCTCGGGGACAGCCTTCGGCGCCTCCGGAGAGGGTTACCTCAGGCTTTCCTACGCAACATCCATCGAAAACCTTGCCGAGGGGAGCCAAAGGATAGCAGCCGGGCTGGCCCGGCTATGACTATGGAAATGCGGGCTCAGGGAACGCCATAGATGAAGAACGCGTCCCCGGAAGGTTGGCCGCCGAGGATGCCGTCGGTAACGACGGCGAAGGCCAAGAACGGATTGGACCCGGAAATCCTGGAGACGCGAGCATAGCCCTGGCGGGTGCCCGAAGCTACCCGATCGAGAATCGACTCCAACCGGACCGACTGCCGCGCCTCCAGCCTCACTTCCTCGATGCTATGGGCCAGCATTCCCGTTTCTCCGTCGTAGATCTCAACGCGAAAGAGGCTGGTCTCGTCGCTCAATTCTCCCGTATTGACGATTCCCAGATCGGTTCCCTTCTCCTCGTCATGGCGCAACCCGTACACCCAGGCCGCGGAATGGTGGGAGTCTCCGTAGGGTACGGCCGCATGGACAAATCCGTTGCGGTGGCCGTCGATCAGAGTTGAATTCCTCGAGCCCACGTAATAGCCGCTATCCTCGTCGCCTCCATCAATGGTGACAAAGATGGAGCCGGAGAAATCCTGACCGGAAGCACCCAGGCCGGGGAGGGAAAATCCCGGCAGGCCCCGGTGGCGCAGCCATTTTACGAATTCGGGCAAAATCAACTGCTCGCGAGGTCTCAGGGAGACGAATCGGGAACGCAGCGGGTCTTGCATTCCATCGGAAACAACCGAGAACCCCAGGACCTTCCAGGACTCCGACCAGTTGGTCACCACCAGCTCGCTGTTGAACCGGGTGGCATACTCTACGGCGAGCAATGTCTGTCCCCTTCCCCCAACTGTGGCGTTTTCCAGAACAGGTGCAATAAAGGAGCCGTCGGAACCGGCTCGGTCGGTGAGGACGGCATAGGCATAGTAGGGAGCTTGACCCTGGACCTTCTCGATGCGTACATAGCCGTTCTCCAGTGACAGATCGTTGGACCGGAGCACGTCGTCGATTTGATGGTATTTGCCCGGCAGCAGCGTCTGATCCGGAAGAACAAACGAATCCGGCTGGTGTGGATCACCGGAGATGACGGTCAGCCTCAAGGTGATTTCGCCGCTGGTCTGGGACCCCAGGTTGTGAACCACAAGGTTGCTTTGATCGGCGGCGTTGTGGCGGAGTCCGCAGAGATAAGCCGGCTGGTGAAACCCTGTCGAAACGGCTGGATAGGCCCAACCGCTCCGGGACCCCGCTACCCTTCTGGTTGTGCGCACAGACACCGCCCCTTCCGATTCGGAGTTCAGTCCTGAGAAACGCACCGTCAGGGTACCCCCGCGGTTGCCTGACTCCGGAATGGGAACACCCAGTTGTCTCAGGTGATGAATGGCATCGGGAACGATGCGTTGCCGGCCCGCCGGCAAGTGGTCCCGGGCGGTGCCGCTTCCCCCGCCAATTGCCGCCGTGTAGGTAAATTCCAGCGTGGCCTCACGGGTTCCCCGGTTGCTCAGCGTCAGCTCTGAACTCACCACGGAGCCATCGGCTCCGGAGGTTGAGAGTACAATGGGTACAAAGACTTCGGCATCGTCATGGAGCCTCGCCACAAAGGCGCCATTGCCTTCCGACGCCTGATAGGCCCCAGGGGTCAAGGTGAAGTCGGAGCCCGCCTGCCCCGTGATGTAGGCGTTTCCCCGTGGGCTGACCCAAAGACTGCTGCCTCCCTCGATGCTTTCACCGCTACCCGCCCTGACCGAGTAAACAAGTTTCGCCCCATCGGGATCCAATTTGCTTACGAAAATCTGTCCCTCCGGAGATCCCAGGGACAGCGTCGCCGGAAAGTCGGAGGAAAGCGTCACACCCGTCACATAAGCATTCCCGCACAAGTCCACACCTACGCCATTGCTGTAGTCGATGGAGCTCCCACCCAGGTAGGTGGAGTAAATCAGTGAGGTTCCCTCCGCGTTCAGCTTGGAGACGAAAGCATCCAGGCAGAGAGAGCTGCCGCAGATTCCGGCGCCGGGAGCCGATTCGGAAAAAGAGCCGGGCGTCGTGGGAAAGTCCTGATAGGCCGTGTAACCGGTCACATAGGCATGCCCCTGGCCGTCGACGGCGATCCCGGTAATCGCCTCCAATTCCTGGGGGGACGCATCGAAGGGGGCTGAGGTTCCGCCGAGGCGGAAGTTGTAAAGGATTTCGGCTCCCTCGGGATCCAGCTTGGTCACGTAGGACTCGTTCCCATTTCTGCCGGAGAGATAGGCATTGTTTTGGGAATCCAGGGCAACGCCCGTGCCCCCCACGCCCCGGACCGAATAAAGCAGGGACGTTCCCTCCGGATGGAGCTTGGCCACGAACCCGCCTTCGGCGCCATCACCCGTGACGTAGGCGGATCCGTGAGCGTCGACGGCAATCCCGTTGCCGCCCAGACCGCCCTCATTGCCGCCTAGATAGGTGGAGTAGAGCAGCGCCGTCCCGGTCGCATTGACCTTGGTGACAAAGGCGCTGTTGCAGAACTGGCCTGTAAGGTCCGATGCGCACTGCTCGCTCGACAGGGCCGATTGCCAGGCATCGGATGACACGGGGAAGTCGGAAGAGCTGGTGGTGCCGGTGAGATAGGCATTACCTTGAGTGTCCACGGCAACTCCGTACCCGTACTCGAACCCGGAACCGCCCAGAAAGGTGGAATAAACCAATTCCGTTCCCTCGGCGTTCAGCTTGGCCAGGAGAACGTCGGGGCAGCGAACCAGGTTCGGCCCGTCGTAACACTCCCCTTCACCGTGAAGGCTTTGCAAGGCGTCGGCGGAGGTAAGAAAAGCGGGGTTGGCAACACCCGCCAGGTAGGCGTTCCCTTCCCGGTCAACGGCGATGGCGGAACCTCCAATCCCGCCGGCCGAGTAAGTCAGCACGGGATCGATCACCAGAGGCCGGTCCGGATCGTAGCGACCCAAACGGAATCCCACCTCCCCGTCACCACGAAGCCTGTACTCCGTGCGAACTTCCTGACGAACGCCACCCTTTTCCTGAAACGCCACGGGACGCATCAGCCGAAGGTCTCCCGGAAGAATGAGGTTTCCCTGGTCATCCAGCGACAGCACGTGATGGGCTGGACCATCTCCCATCCCCTCAAAGTGGAGACGGATCGCGTCGGGGTCGACCCCCGAATCGAGCCGGAAGTCAAATTCCAAACGCCGGCCGTTGCCGTAAAAGATCAGGTCGACCCCCGGATAGACCTGCTGGTAGCACACTCTGGAAAAAGTCGGAATGTTCACCTGCCAATGGCTCGGGTCCGTGCCCCGCAAGTAGTGGCTATTGCTTCGAAGCCGGTTTTCACCGCGGATCCCGGGCCGGGGCTTGCCATTGACGAGCCGCATTCTCAAAGCCGAGACCCCCCCCACCGCCCTGGGCGGTTCGGACTCTCTTGTGGATCCTCCGGACTGATATTGAAAGACCAACTCCCGGTCGAGCAGCAGGTAACTGTAACCGGGCCCTCGGGAAAGGAAGCGAACCCCATTCCCGGCCTGTCCCCGGTTCGGTTCGAAGTTGAGGGGCAGCTCGACATAGGCCTGCCGAACCTCGGCCGTCCGGACGGCTTGCGGCGGATCAGACAGATTCTTGGGAGCAGCGGTGGCCGTTGTCCCAGGGGTCTGGAGGAAAGGCCGCAGACGCTCCCGCTCGAACACAAGCTCTCCGGCCGAAATTGCAGCCATGCCGCCGCTCGCTCCGATCAGGGCAGCCCACCCGAAAGCCGCTTTCGAGAGTAATCCTCGGCAATACAATTGCGTATCCTTCCTTAAGCCCACCCCGGAATTCCTCGTCTTCCGATCAGAAAATCAGTTTTACGGCCAGGACGATTTGGCGAGCTTCCTGCGGAAAACCGGCCGGCGTCCCGTAGGAGGCCAACACTCCCGGAACTCTGGACCTCAGGTCCGTATTGAAGGAGGAGGCCGCCACATTGGTCGTCGCCGGCTTCACATACAGGTTGGAGTGGTTGAAGAGATTGTAGAACTCGGCCCGGTATTGAAGCTGCAATCCTTCCACGCCGCCCATCTCGGGGAGATCGATATTTTTAGCCAGCGCGATGTTCTGGAAATGGGTGCCCGGCCGCCGGAAGGTGTTTCGACCCAGCGACCCGTCAAAAGGCCCATTGACGGAGAGTTGACAGCCGAAGGGTGCGGCATCGGCAATACAGCTTCCGTTGGAGTTGCGGACCCGGTTGACGGGCAGAACGAGGAAGGCGTTCGGCGTTCGGACGTCGACCGGCCGCTCCCCGGCGCCGAGCATCCCTGGCGCCTGGCCCGTGAGTCGCGGCCGGGTGTTGTCGGCCAACTCCCGATCGAAGACCCGGCCATCCCGCAGGCTGAAGGGTTGGCCGCTCTGTAAAGAAACAATCCCGCTGAACTGCCAGCCGGCCAAGAACAGACGCGTCAACCCTCTCGTTCGAGTCGCACCCGGAATCTGCCAGACGAAGTGGCCGACCAACCGGTGGCGAACGTCGTGATCGGAGGAGCCCTTATCCAGGTCGGGGTCAAAGGCGTCAAGCGGCAGCCCGCCGGCGCCGCTCACGCTATCGTCGCCTACCAGCGAGCTCACGTTGTCCAGGGAGTGGCTCCAGGTATAGTTCAGACCGTACTGCAACCCGAATCTGCGCAGGCGAAGGCTGTCAACTCTGAGCTGCAGCCCGTGATAGGAAGACCGGGACTGATTCCCCACGGTGATCAATCCGGCGATGTGGTTGACCAGCCTTTCCTCCGGGCGCCCCAGAAGCCGTCCGCTGCCCAGGCGATTGGCATTGATGGGCCGGTAAAGATCCTGGCCCCTGGAGCCCACATAGGAGGCGGCCAGCAACAACCTGTTGGCCCAGTCATGTTGGAAGGTGGCGTTCCAGGCCCAGGTCGAGGCGGTTGTCAGATCCTGGTCCAAGTGGCTGACGGCACTGGGGGGCACCGAAAGGGGACCCGAGGGAAACAGGGAGTAGGGATCTTCAAACAGGGCCGGCGACAACGGAACTTGGGAGATACGGATGACGCTGAAGGCCGGAGGATTCAGGTTCTCGTAGACAAAGCCGGGCAAACGCTCGTAGAAGCGCCAATCCCGGCCCGAAAGACGAGCCTGCCTCTTCCGGTCAAATCATAGGCAAGCCCCATTCTGGGGGAGATGTCGGTCTTGCGAGGCGGAAAGAAGCGGTTCCGGTATTGGCCGGGGGCGTCGGCGGTGCGTAGCAAACGACCGTTGGCCATTTGCTCCTGGGTAGTGGTTCCGTCCCCTCGATAGAAACTGGCTTCCAAAAGCTTTTCCTGGCCGATGCGATAGCCGGAACCAAAATATTCATACCGCACACCCGGCGACAGGGTCAGCCTGGGGCTCACCTTCCAGGAGTCCTGCATAAAACAGGCAAAGTCGTTAAAGCGATAGTGGCGCCGAGGGTTGAAGGACCCGAAGGGGGGCGCCAACAGCTCACCGGGAACCTTGCCTCTCGGATCCAGGTGAATTTGGAAGGAGGATATCCGCCCATCCACAAATCGCTGCAGGTTCTTGAACTCCACGTGATTGTGGCGAGTCAGCGTGGACTCGGCCGGGGTCTGGTTGTCCCGAAGATGGACCAGGCTGGCGCCGAACTTCAGGTTGTGCCGGCCTCTCACCCAGTTCGCCATCTGTTGAAACTGGTACTCGTTTTGGGCGCCGCCGTCGCCGTTGCGGCCGGAGGGCAATACCAGAGATCCCACCGCACCGCTGATTTCATCCCCGGTAATGACGAAGGAGGGAAAACCTCCTGGAGGCTGGGCCGCTCTCCGCTGAAAGAGACGATTGAAAACCAGGCGGGATTCGGACAGGAAATTGCCCGACCAGAATCGCGTCAGGTTGACCGTCATGGTTTGATTCCTCAAACGAAAGGACCGATCCAGCAGGGGGGAATAGGGCTGATCCACGGTTGCCAGCCGGACATGATCCTGAAAGGCATAACGGGTGTTCAGGACCGTGCGGGGACCGATACTGGTGTCAACCCGCGCGGTCCAGAGGTAGGTGTCCTGCGGCGGGCCGGCGCCGGCGTCCACCGGCCCGGTACGCGCCGTCGAAGCGAATGCCGGCAGGGTAACAAAGCCTGTCCCGATCTTGGACCCGCAGGCTCTTCCGAACGGACAGACGGTCCGGGTGCTGATATCCGTATCGGAGAGGTTGGTGGGCAACGGAAAGCGCTCGAAGATGGCATTGGTCCCGGGTGAGCTCACCGAGAGCAGTTGCGGGGTGGGGACATAGTAGCTGAGAGCGGCGGAACTCCGTACCAGAATGGGTTCAAAGGCCGCAAAGAAAAAGACCTTGTCCCGGTAAACGGGCCCACCCAGCGTGCCCCCGAGCTGCTGGCGTTTGAAGACCGGCCGGGGCAAGGCCCTGGAGTTGTTCTCAAAAGTATTGGCCGCCAGCCCGGAGTTGCGAAGGAAATAATAGGCATTCCCGTGAAACTCATTCACACCGCTCTTGGTGATGGCGTTGGCGATAAAGCCCGCATTGCGGCCATACTCGGCGGTGAAGTTGTTGGTGAGCAAACGGTACTCCTGCACGGCGTCCAGGGGGACGATCTGTCCGGGCCCGGAGTTGTAGGGATCGTTGTTGTCGCTGCCGTCCAGCAGGAAGCCCCCGCTCTCAGCCCGTTGGCCGTTCAGGGCGAAGCCGATGCCGCGCCTCACGCTGGCCGGAGTAGCGCCGGAACTGACCCCCACAAAATCGTAGGGATTGCGGGTCAATGAAGGAAGCTCCGTCATGACCTGCGGCCTGATGGTCGTGCCCAATGTGGCGGACTCGGTTCGGATGAGCGGGATCCCCCCCAGCTCGGTGACGCTGGCGATGACCGAACCGACTTGCATCGAGAAGTTCAGAACCACGGAATCCTGGACGTGGAGCTCCAGGTCCGGTTTCACGATGGTGCGGTACCCCAGGAGGCGGATAATCACCCGGTAGTGGCCCGGCGGCAGGTTGGACAGCCGATAGAGTCCCAGCCGGTTGGTTTCGGTCCGATATCTCTGGTTGGTTTCGATGTGGGTAGCGGTCACCTGGACCTCGGGCAGAACCTGCTCCTGCCTGCCGGTCACCCGGCCGCTGAGCGTCGCCGTCGGACTGGCCAGCAGCGGGCCGGCCAATGCCACCCACAGGAATGGGACTAAAATCAGACGCACGATGTGGATCTACCTCCCGTGTGGGGCAAAGGCGCAGGCCGGTTCACACCCGAGTATGCCACCCTCGGTTTCCAACTGCGTCACTGGGATCAGGCGGTGTGGCTGGACGGAATGGCCGGACCCAGGCAGGGTGGGGCCTGGGGTTCGGATCCGGGTCGTGGGAAGGTGACCGGGTCAAGGGAGATCGTCATCCGGAGTCAGGTAGGAATACAGAAGCTCTCTGCTTCCCGGCTTCAGGCTGCCTTCCTTCGGCTCCAGGGTAACGAAGACGGAATCGATCTGGGAAAGCACCTCGGCATCGTCGAACTTGAGTATCCACCCTTTATCGTTCCTGGCGTCCGAATAGAAAATGCCCAGGCTCTTGGGCAAACCCGTGAGGGCGGAACTGCGTTTCCCCCAGGCTTGCAGCGAGAAATTTTCCAGCGATTTTTCCCCCATTGGCGTCTCGTGGGCATAGACGATCAGGCGCCTGCCCTCGGCATAAAACACGTGCGCGTCCACGATGCGCTCCCCGCTGGGATCACTGTCCTCGACGTAAAGGACTCGCAGGTTGCGATCCGTCATCAGGTCCCGAATATCCCGGTCTGCGGCCAGCAACTCCCTGTCCCGCTGGATGGTCTCTACCTGCTCATTCACTTTCCGAACCAACTCGCCGATCTGCTTCTCCTGAATTGCAAGGGTCACCTCGTGGGTGGACCCCTGTTTCCGCAGAGACTCCAAGTCGCTGGTGCGAGTCTGAAGAGCCCTCTCCACCCTTGCCAATTTCTCCGACAACCGCACTTCCGAATTCCTGGCTTCCTCCAGCGCCCGATTCAAGGCGTCGGCATCGGCTTGGGTCTCCACCAGCTTCTGGCTTTGGCTCTGCAATTCGGCCAGGGCCATGCGCCGTTTGCCTTGCGCCTGGGCCAGTTCCAGCACCAGCCGATCGGTTTCCGGCTCCGGTTTCTCAGGGATCTCGGGAATGGCAGGGACGGCTGAAAGACCGGCCCGGGATCGATCGGAAATTTGACGGTTGAGCCGGCTGATCTCCTCACGGAGTTGGCTCACCCTGCCTGTGGCGCTGGACAGGCGCTCGCCACCCCGGTACCACTGGAACCCGTTCAGGCCCAGGGCCGCCACCAGGAGTCCCGCCGCCACCGGCAGGACGTATCGGGCCATACCGGTCGACCGATACCATTTCCCCGTCCCGACCCCTGACTCAATCGTGGATCCGGTTTTCCTGGGAGTAGCGAGGGAGCCGCTCCGATCCTCAGTGCGCTGCAGAAATCGCTGTCTGTAGCTGGAATCATGGAAGGCGACCTTGGAGGAGGCGCCGGCGGGCTCTCCTTCGGCAACCAGTGGCAGGTGCTCATGAAGAATCTCCAGAAAATCCTGGCGACTTCTGCGACAGTCCTCACAGGCGATCAGATGGGAGCGAAGTTCGGCGTACTCCCCGGCAGAGATCTGGCCAAGTGCAGCCAGGGCACACAACTCCTCGAATCGTTCATGGTTGAATTCATCACGCTTGGACATGGTGACATCCCCTGGGCATCAACCCGTCGTCTGGTTCATGCAGCCGTTGGCCTGCAAGAAGGACCGCAACTTCTTGAGGCCCCGGTAGTAGTGGTTCCGTATGTTGGACAAGGGTTCTTTCATCTGGACGGCGATCTCTTTCATGAGCAACCCCTGAAAGTAGGCCAGGTCCAATGTGCGGCGTTCCCTTTCCGTCAACGTCTGCAACCCCTTTTCAATCATCTGACCCCAATCCTGATAGGTGAGGCCATTCCGTCCCCTCATAGAGTGGGAAAACTCATAGTTTTCCAGGTCCGTTTCTTCCGTCTGGTCATAGAAGTTTCGCAAGGCCAGGTATTTCTGCCGGTTGAGACTTCGGTGATAGGCATACTGCAGAATCCAGGTCTTGGCGCTCCCCTTGTTCGGATTAAAGACTTCAATCCGCCGGTAAATCTCAATGAATACCTCCTGCATGAGATCTTCCGCTTCGCCCCGATCACGAAGGATTTTGAGCGCCACGCTGAAGACCAGGCGATAGTAGCGGTCAAACAGAAAGCTCAGAGCTTCCTGGCGACCCCGCCTGAGCTCCTCCATCAGTTCTTCGTCGGTCCTGGTATGGAGCTGTTTGTCTGTCAACATGAACCCGAAACCTGGACCGGACCAGCAGCGCCCGGGGCACGGCAGCAGAAGAAACCAACCCTTTAAAGTATGCCGCCTGTGCTAATGGTTTGTATCAACCGGCGGGACTCGCCATTGGTCCGCTTTCCGCGAAACCTTCCGCGGTCCGGCCATTCTAGCGTCACTCGGAATCTATTGGAAGGGCAACCACTTCAGCGGTGCCGAACCTGTCCCACCGGGGACGGAGCTCCGGACCCGATCCCGTAACGACCGCGACCGCCCTGGTGGTGCTGAGGTGCGCCCTGGCGGCTCCCTGTATGTCTTCCGCGGTCAACCTGCGGACATTGTCGCCGAACCGATTCAAAAAATCCTTGGAAAGAGAAAAGAGCTCCATATAGGTCAACTCATCCGCAATGGCGTCGGGAGATCGCAGCCTTTCTCCATGGCGGGCGATGAGTTGCGTCTTGGCCGACTCCAGCTCAGCCTCGGAAACCGGCGATTGCTTGAGACTTTCGATGGCTTCCAGGATGGCCGTCAGAGCGCCCGGGGCAACCTGCTCGGGAACCTTGGCCAACACCTGCAGCATGCCGCCGATACGAAAAAAGCGAATTTGGCTGTCAAGAAATCGGTAGTTGATGTGGCGTGAGAGAAACACGCGGCTGAGCCGGGACCCGTTACCGAGTCCTCCCAAAATCAGGTTCAGGACCTTTAGGCTGTAGAAATCGCTGCTCGATCGATGGGGAGTCCTGTGGCCGAAGACGATGCCCGTTTCCGAGCCGCCCTCTTCTTCACCCACAAGCTGAATCGACAGATGATCCAACCTCGGGAATTCGGGATAGGTGGGTTCCTGAGGACTCCCTTTGGTCCAGGGTCCCAGCTTTTCCCGGACCGTATCCAGCAGCTCCCCCGCGGGGACCGCACCCACCACAATCAGGGAGGCATTGTTGGGAATGTAGTGCCGATGTCGGAACTCGCCCAGGTCGCCGTACAGGATGGTCTCCACGCCTCCGATCCGTCCGAGACCGCTTCCATAGGGGTGGTTTCCAAAGATCGCTCTTCTGAAGTGGCCATGGGGCAGACCATCCGGGCTTCTTCCGGGAGGATCATCTCTCACCACTGCGGTGTCCTGCTCGACCTTGTCCCCAAACAGCGGCGGAGCCAACGCGGCGCCCAGCAGGCCAAGGAAGGTGCGCATCCGACGAGGAGGCATGCTGGCCCGGAGAATGGTGGCGTCGGGCTGGACATCCACCTGCAGCTCGATGCCCAGCACCTGCAGTTCTTTGGTGCGGTCGGGAGTTTGCACCAGCAGCCGGCGGGCCGACAGACGGGCCATTCCGGGCTTGTGGACCGGGTCACGATTCGATCCCGATTTGATCAGAAGATTGACAACCAACGGGTCGCCGCCCTGGCTCTGCAAGAGCAGGATTGGCAAGCCGTTGAGCAATTGGAAGCGCTGAACGGTTGCTTTTCCTCCCGCGCCAGGAACCCCGACCCCTCCCAGACCGGATTCCGCAGGAGCGCCCAGGAGGAGACCGCTCGCCATCCCAGCCCCCAGCCAGAGGAACCTCCTGACGGCCGAAAACCCTGAGCGACCGGACTCCATCCGCCGGGTAGTCGGGCTCCGGGCCAACCCGTGAGAGAGATGGTTCAATGCTTGACCTCCTGAAGTGGGCTAAGCCCGCATGGGGCGGTCGGAAACGACCGCCGGAACATCTGGGAGAGCGATGGCCCCGCTTGAGCTTCCCCTGAACTCCGGGGTCGCCATGACTGTTCCCAGTGTACCAGACCCACCGCTACCCTGGAAGGCGTCAGCTACCGGACGCGAGGGCAGGGCGGTTGACGGGCCGCGAGGCTTTCTGATATGAGTATTGGCCACTTTAAGCCTATGTCAGCCCACCCCCATTGCTGCATGTCTGTAATCGTTCCTCCTGCTTCACCTGCCGAATTGAAACCGGTGGGTGCCCGGTTGGGCTGGAGACACCTTCCCGGTCGGAGTCTCGGAAAGAGGGGTGAGGAAGGCAGCTGGGAGGAAACGCTTCCGGGAAAGCGACGGTCGAAGCACGACCGGCAGCCGCCGCTGACCTGCTAATCGAAGGAGACATGCCCAAAACTCAGCCAAAATCCAAGGTGAGGATTCCGTCGGAAACGCCGTCGGCCGGACTCAAGCCGATTCCTGGTCCAAACGCCGCCGGCTCCACCCAGGACACGCTCGCCGATCAACCCCTTTCCGCCGAAGCCGGCAAGTCCCGGGCCTCAAGCCGCTCCAGGCCCAGAACAGCCAAGCCTCGATCGCGACCGACCCGCCCGGGCCGAAGCACGCTGATCAAACGGTATGAGGCGGCCGTTCGGCTGCTCTATCGGCAACAATTCGAGCGGGCAAGAGCAGCTTTTGAAAAAGTGATCTCTACGGACGGTCAGGACAAAGAGATCTGTGAACGGGCACTGACCCACATCAGGCTGTGCGAACAAAAAATCACTCGCAGCCATCCTGCCCCCAAGAGCGCGGAAGAACTTTACAATGTCGCCATTATCCTGATGAACAACGGTCGGTACCGTGAGTCCATGCAGTCCCTCAAACGGGCGCTGAAGCGGGACCCCAAATGCGACTACGTGATCTATGCCCTCGCGGTCTGCAACTGTCGGCTGGGAAATACGAACCGTGCGCTCAAGAACCTCGAGCTTTCCATCGACCTGAAGGTGGAAAACCGCTTCCTGGCGCAACGAGATTCCGACTTCGAGCTGCTGACGAGAAACTCCCGGTTTGTCTCGCTGGTCTATCCGGAGGAACCCACCGCGGCAACATCGTAGGCCGCCCGCAATCAGTGCTTCCCAACTGGCAGCCGCAGCATCCCGCATTTCCCACCCGGGCGCTGGGTATAGGATGAAGATGTCCATGTGGCCCTCGATCGCTCCCAACCGCCACTGCGCCCATCGGCCTGCGGTCAGACATGAATCCCACCCACGTTCTAATTCTGGCGGCCGGAAAGGGCACTCGCCTCAAGTCCTCCCTGCCGAAGGTGCTGCACCCATTGGCGGGACGGCCGCTGATTGAACATGTCCTGGATACCGTCGAGGCCTTGAACCCCGGACGGACTCTGGTGGTTGTGGGGCATCAAGCCGGCCTGGTGAGGTCAAGGCTGAGGCACCGAGCCGTTCAGTTCGCCGAGCAGGTTCCTCAACTGGGGACCGGACACGCGGTTCGGATTGCCAGGGACTGGTGGTCCGGGCAGCCGGGCAACTTATTGGTCCTGTCGGGCGATGTGCCATTGATTTCTGCCGGGACACTTCAGAAAATGATTCAGGCGCACCATCGAACCAGCGCCAGCCTCACCCTGCTTTCGATCAAACTGCCCGATCCCGCCGGCTATGGCCGGGTGATCCGGGCGGACGACGGCCGAGTTCGCGACATCGTCGAACAGAAAGACGCCAGGCCTTCCGATCTGCAGATCCAGGAGGTCAACGCCGGGCTCTATTGCTTCCGAATTCCCGATTTGTCCGAAGTCATCGACCGGCTGACTCCCGACAATCGCCAGCAGGAGTTCTACCTCACCGATTGTGTGGGCCTTTTGAGCCGGCAAGGCAAACCGGTGGAGGCCCTGGTCTGCAATGATTGGCTGGAGGTGATGGGAATCAACAGCCGGATCGATCTGGCTCGCATGGAGAAGATCCTTCGGGAACGCAGCTCAGGACGGCGGGTGACCCAAGCACCCACCGTCAACGATCCTCAATCGGTTTAAGGTTACCGGCCATGTGCGGAATTATTGGATACCTCGGAAACAAGCCGGCTGCCCCCGTGCTGCTGGGAGGGCTGAAACGCCTCGAGTATCGAGGGTACGATTCAGCCGGAATTGCGGTCGTCGCGGGCCGTCATCTGCATATCCGCAGGGCCTCGGGCAAGGTACGGAATCTTGAAGAGGCGGTCAGGGAAAAGCCCTGTGAGGGTACCGTGGGCATTGGCCACACCCGCTGGGCAACCCACGGCAGGCCGACTGAAGAAAATGCCCATCCCCATCGCGACTGTCGAGGGGAGTTCGTGGTGGTCCACAACGGGATCATCGAAAACTACCTGTCCCTCAAGAAAGCCCTGGCGGCCGATGGACATCGATTCGTCACCGAGACCGACACGGAGGTCATTGCCCACCTGGTCGAAAAGCACTTTGAGGGTTGCCTGGAGGAGGCAGTCCGGAAGACCGTCGGGGAAATGACCGGCCTCTACGCTCTGGTGGTACTGTCCTTGCATGAGCCCGGCACGCTGGTGGCCGCCCGCCAGGGCCCGCCGGTCGTCATCGGCATTGGGGAAGGGGAGGCCTTTGTGGCCTCGGACATCCCGGCGATCCTGACGCATACCCGGGACATCGTCTTTCTGGGCGACGGCGATCTGGCCGCCATCCGCTCGAACGAACTCAAAGTCACCGATTCTCGGGGCCGATCGTTGAAACCCAGGGTGCAGCGCATCACCTGGGACCCCATCATGACCGAAAAGGGTGGATTCAAACATTTCATGCTGAAGGAAATCCACGAGCAGCCCCGGGCCGTTCGGGACGCCACCCTGGGGCGTATCTCTCGAGACACCGGGAAAATCATCCTCGACGAGATGAAAATGAAGGAGGAGGATTTTCGCCTGGTGGAGCAGATCCGCCTGATTGGTTGCGGAACGAGCTGGCACGCCGCTCTGGCCGGCAAATTCATGATCGAGGGCTTGGCCCGGGTACCGGTCGAGGTGGAGTACGGCTCCGAGTACCGCTACCGGGAACCCATCCTTCCACCCCACACCTTGGGAATCCTGATCACCCAGTCGGGAGAAACGGCGGACACCTTGGCGGCCCAACGGGAATTCCGGAAACCGGGAGCCGGAAACATCGCCATCTGCAACGCCGTGGGAAGCATGATCACCCGCGAGGCCGACGGCGTTCTCTACACTCATGCCGGACCGGAGATCGGCGTGGCTGCCACCAAGACCTTCACCACCCAGTTGACCTCCCTCTTCCTTTTCGCCCTGTTTCTGGCCGGTGTGAGGAAGACCGTCACGGCGGAGCAGACACAGGCCCTTATCGAAGAACTGGCCGGGGTGCCGCAAAAGATGGAGTCCTGCATCGGACAGGCATCCCATCTGGAGGACCTCGCCAGGCACCTGTTTCGAAGCGTGCACGTCCTGTTCCTGGGACGCGGCATCCACTATCCCATCGCCCTGGAAGGCGCGCTCAAGCTGAAGGAAGTCTCCTACATCCATGCCACGGGTTACCCGGCAGGCGAAATGAAACACGGCCCCAACGCCCTGATCGACGAAGAGCTGCCGGTGTTCGTGATCGCGACCAGCGAAGCCGGCAACCCCCGGTCCACCCTCCTCTACGAAAAGACCCTAAGCAACATCAAGGAAGTCAAAGCCAGAGACGGCCAGGTCATCTCATTGGTGACGCCGTCCAACACCGAAGCCATCGAAGCCTCCGACTTTCATATTGAAGTCCCCGCCAGCAACGACCTCCTGCTGCCCATCCTGGAGGCCGTTCCACTCCAGCTTCTGGCCTATTTCATCGCGGTCCGCCGCGGATGCGACGTGGATCAACCGCGCAATCTGGCCAAGAGCGTTACCGTGGAATAGACCCGCGGCGAGCCGAGGATTCGACCGCCGACAATGCGCTTGTCACCCCCCGGGATGGCGCCGAGCCCTCATTTCTCACCGGGGGGCGTGACAATGGCGCCGGATTTTTTCCTGCAGCGCGTGCTCGCGACCGAAGAGCGTAGCCGGCACTACGCGCGAGGGAGCATGTGCGCGCTGAAAGGGAAAAAGACCAGCCAGGGCCCGCCCAGCGCAGGCTGTTCCCGCATACCCTCAATACAGGGCCGATACGGTACTGAAGATGACCAGTCCTTCATAATATATCCAGCGACCCGGTGAGAAATGGGGGCTATAATCAAGAACACCGATCGGACAACCCACTCTGCGGATTGGGTGGACAGAGCCGGCCCGGCAGAAAACCTCCCATGAGCCAACCCAGGACGCTAGGCGAGTTGAAAGGAACCGGCTGGGCGGCGCCGCGGATGCGGCAACGCACCGTCAAGGAAGAAATGCGGGCCAATGTCATTGGAAAACTGGAGGCGGGGACCCGGCTGTTTCCGGGGATCCTGGGGTACGACGACTCGGTGGTTCCCCAGGTGGTCAACGCCATTCTGTCCCGCCACAACCTGGTCCTACTGGGGCTGCGCGGCCAGGCCAAATCCAGGATCTTGCGGGGACTCACCCAATTCCTGGACGAGGAAATTCCGGTCATGGCCGGCTGCGAGATCAATGACAATCCCTTCAGGCCGCACTGCCGCGCCTGCCGCACCCTGGTGGCAGAGAGGGGAGATGAGACGCCCATCTCCTTCTTGCCCAGGGAAACCCGTTACGTGGAGAAGCTGGCCACGCCCGACGTGACCATTGCCGATATGATCGGGGACGTCGACCCCATCCGTGCCGCTCGCAGCGGGCTCAACCTCGCCGACGAGTTGACCATCCACTACGGGCTGCTTCCCCGAGCCAACCGGGGCCTGTTTGCCATCAACGAGCTTCCCGACCTGGCCGGGAAGATTCAGGTGGGCCTTTTCAACATTCTGCAGGAGGGCGACGTCCAGATCAAAGGCTACCCCGTGCGTTTCGAGTTGGACGTGGTGATGGTCTTTACGGCCAATCCCGAAGACTACACCGCTCGCGGAAAAATCATCACTCCCTTGAAAGACCGCATCGGCGCCGAAGTGAGAACCCACTATCCGGTTGCCCTCAAGGAAGGCATCCGGATTACCGAGCAGGAAGCCTGGCTGGACCGTCCGGGGAGCGGGCGCCGCTTTCGGATTCCCCGCTTCATCCAGGAGGTGGTCGAGACCATCGCCTTTCTGGCCCGCCGGGACAAGAAGGTGGACAAGCGTTCGGGCGTGAGCCAGCGGCTGCCCATCAGCGTCCTGGAGAACGTGGTCTCCAATGCCGAGCGCCGGTGCCTCGCCAGCGGAGAAAAGAAGGTCGTTCCGCGCGTCAGCGATGTCTACGCCGCCCTGCCTTCCATGACCGGCAAGATGGAATTGGAATATGAAGGGGAGTTGCAGGGCGCCGAGAAGGTGGCCCAGGACCTGACACGCGGCGCCGTGGGAAAGGTTTTTTCCCGCTACTACGATGCGGCGGATTTGCAACACATCGTGGACTGGTTCGATTTGGGGGGGGCCCTGAAGCTTTCCGAAACCGCCCCGGCGAGCGAAGCCTTTGGGCAACTCAACCAGATTCAGGGACTGGTGGAAAAGACAGCCTCTCTGGAACCGCGCCGCAAGGGACGGAAAGACCTCGCTTTCCTGGTTTCCGGCTGCGAGTTCATCCTGGACGGGCTTCACGCCCTGCGCAAGATCGACCGCAGCGAGGAGATGGGTTACTTCGCTTCGGAAAAAAAGAAGCCGCAGACCGTCTTCGAAGACCAGCCGGCCCGCCGCCGGAGATCGTTCAACTAGCCCGGTTCAACTAGCCGTGAAGAACGTCAAATACTCCAAATACACGGGGATGGATTGGGACTCTCTGAGTCTGGAAGAGCTGCTCAACCACCTCTCCGACTTCCTGCTGCAGAGCGGTTTCTTCCAGAACCCCTATGGCCCGCACCCCTTCGACCAGGACCACAACCTGCAGAACCTCCACGACGCCATCCTGGAGGCCCTGGTCAACCAGGACATGCTGCCCGAGGAGTTGTTGGAAAAGCTGATGGAAGGCTCCTCCGAGGACCAGGCCGCCAGGCTTTCCGAGTTGGTGCAAAAACTGATCGAACGCCTCGGGGAAGAAGGATACCTCTCCTATGCCCAGGACCGCCCGTCGGAGGGCGACCCTCCAAACCCTGGGCGTGGCCACGAGAGCCGTCAGGCCGGCCAGGCTCGCTTCGAGCTGACCAACAAGAGCCTCGACTTTCTGGGATACAAGACGCTCAAGGACCTGCTGGGCTCTCTGGGCCGAAGCCAGTTCGGACGGCACGACACGCGGGAGATGTCCACGGGAATCGAAGCCAGCGGAGCCTCCAGGAACTATGAATTCGGAGACACCCTGAACCTGGACGTCAGCGGCACCCTGCTGCAGGCCGTCCGGCGCGAGGGATTGGGAACGCCCTTGAAGCTGGACTATCCCGACCTCCTGATCCATCAATCGGAGTACCAGAGCTCATGCGCCACCGTCCTGATGCTGGACTGCAGCCACAGCATGATCCTCTACGGCGAAGACCGCTTCACGCCGGCCAAGCGTGTGGCCATGGCCCTGGCCCATCTGATTCGGACCCAGTACCCCGGAGACTCGCTCAACCTGGTCCTGTTCCACGACTCGGCGGAGGAGCTGCCCCTGAGCCAACTGGCCCGGGTCCAGGTGGGCCCCTACTACACCAACACCCGCGAGGGGCTGCGTCTGGCCCAGCGCATCCTGGCGCGCCAGCGGAAGGACATGAAGCAGATCATCATGATCACCGATGGCAAGCCTTCGGCTCTCACCCGGGAAAACGGCGTGATTTACAAGAATTCCTTCGGTTTGGACCCGGTGGTGGTCCATGAGACCATTCGAGAGGTCGCCTGCTGCCGCAGGGCCGGCATCATGATCAACACCTTCATGCTGGCCAGGGATTACGAACTGGTCAGCTTCGTCAAAAAGGTCACCGAGATCTGCCGGGGCAAGGCCTACTTCACCACTCCCTACACGCTGGGCCAGTACCTGCTGCTGGATTACATGCAGAACAAGGTCAAGACCATCCACTGACCACCGGCCGGAAGCATTCCCCGCCACCGCACTCCTGGATTCAACTGGATTTCGCCGAAACGATCGTGCTATAAGGTCGATCCAAAGTCCCACCCCCTCGGAGAGGTGCCGGAGTGGCTGAACGGGGCTGCCTGCTAAGCAGTTGTACGGGGAACCGTACCGCGGGTTCGAATCCCGCCCTCTCCGCCAGTTGTTTTTTAGCCGATAACAGCGTCACGGTTCCAGACGCTGCTAGTGGTAGGAACTTCTGTTGCAGTGGTTGACGTAGGTAGGCCTTTTCGGAAGTCCATCAACCATGCCCACGAGTGGATTATTATTTCGCCTTCAAAATCCGCACACTGCCGATTTCGCCTCGCCGCTTTCGGCGAGTAGCCTGGTTGAGGTTGCCCCCCAGTTCAGGCTTAAAGGGCAGTGACATTTGCCGAGGACGCGTGCGGCGCTGTGGCGGCAGGCTCACACCATGAAAGCTACCCGCCCTCCATTCCGGCGGGTTCCGTTTTCTAGCCATTGCTCATTTCCTCCTGCGGTGGAGTGGCCGGAACAAACCCCATTATAACTTGAGTCTGCCCGCCAGCCTGCGTTTTTCCGGGGTGCGGTGACCCGGTGTCTCGAGTTTTGCCTGATTGACGCACGTGGAGATTATCGGAAGTCGGAGGACAAACTTGAGATCCCAGCTTGGGAGGAAGACTGTCAAGTGATTACCTCACCAGCCTGCTGAACGACAGGTCTTACTCCCGAGCCGGCAGATAGGTGCCGTCCCCGCTCCGTTGTCCCGGAGTTCCTCCGTCGTTGACCACCCCGTAGGCCAGGAAGGGGTTGTTACCGGAGATCTTTCGAATGTGGACATAGCCCTGACGGGTTCCCTGGGCATGGTCGGCCAGAATGGCGTTGATCTGGCGCCAGCGCCGGGCCGGGACCGTCCGGGTAATCGTCCTGACCAACCTGCCGGTGTCTCCGTCGTAGATGTCGAGGCTGAAGACGCTGTCCCCGCCGTCGACTTCCCCGGTGTTGACCAGGGCCAGATTGCTGCGGTTCTCTTCGTTCTGCTGCAGGCCGTCGACCCAGGCGTTGTCGATGAAGGCCGAGCCATCCGGCACAGCGTTGTAGAAGACGCCGTACCGCCCGCCGCGCCCGTCGGGTGAGCCCGTCCGGGCCCCGACCACGATCCCGCTCATGTCGCCGTTCTCCTCCGTGACGAACAACGACCCGGCCAATCCGCCCCTTGCCGCAGGAATGCCCGCGATACCCTTTTGCCGCATAAAATCAATGACCCTGGGAATAATCTGCTGTTCGCCGGCTTCAAGCGCCAGCGTGAGGGTGGCCGTACGATCAGGCGTACGGACTGCGTCGGCCACGAATGCGAACCGGAGCGTCTTGCCCGCGACGGAAAAGTTCGTCGCCGTCAGCTCGCTGCTGAAGTTTCCAGTCTCCACGATCACCGGCAGCGTCTGTCCCATCCTCCCCGTCCCCGCATGCGAGGGAACCGGAAAGATGAACGAACCGTCCGAGTTCGCCTGGTCGTTAATGACCCCGTAGGCATAGAAGGGAGCATTACCATAGAACCTCCTTACCTCGACGTAGCCGTTGGGGACACTGCCCAGCACCCCGGAAAACTGGTGGAACTCACCCGGCTCCAGCATCACATCCTCCACGATGCGCGGCTCTCGATCCGCCGGATCCCCCGAGTACACCCTGGTCGCCAGGCCGATGGGACCATCTTCGGCGGTCCCCACGTGCTGAAAGGCCAGGTTGGACCGGTCCTGCTCGTTCTGGCGCAGACCGCAAAGAAAGACGGGCTCATGGAATCCGCCATCGCCCGGGACACCCGGATAGGCCAGCCCGGCGCGGCCTTCGCGTACCGCCGTCGTGGTTCGTACCATGATGCCCAGCTCGGTTGAGGCCAGGGATTCCACCGCCAGTGTCCCGATACGATTCCCCGATTCCGGGATCGGGAGGCCCAGGTTTCTGAGATACCGGAAAGTGTCGGTCACGATCTTCTGCTGCCCGGGTGCAAGTGTGCCGGAGGCCGCACCGCTTCCCCCTCCGATATGGGCCGTGTAGGTGTAGTCGAGCTGAGCCTCTTGATTGCCCCGGTTGGTAAGGGTCAGCTCGGAGGTGAAGAAGGAGTCGTTGAGTCCGGCCGCACTGAGAATCACCGGTATGAAGGACCGGAAACTCGCCCTGGGAGCCAGCACCTCAACCGGTCCCGAGTCAGCCGCTCGGGCATTGTTGGTCTCGCGGTTCTCGGCAACCCGATCCAGGTCGTCCACGATGGCTCCCAGGAAGTAGGGTCCGGGACTCACCCAGAGAGGGACCGGATACGATCGGCTGCAGGTCTCGGATTCTCCTGCTGGAAGACCCTTGTCATAGTAACAGGCGGCAATCCAGGTATCTTCGGGGGTGATGGTGGGATCTTCAGACAGATAGAATCCCACTCGGAACGGACCGGCGTCCGTTGCGCCCTGATTGTGAATTTCCGAAGCGATTGAAACTGCGCTGCTGAGAGTGGCCGTCGGGGGTGTCATTAGCGAAGTCACGAGCAGATCCGGGGCGGCCCCCAGCGGTTCGAAAATCGCCGAGACGTTCTTTACCGAGTCCATCTCGACCACACACCGGTTTCCGGAGGAAGAATCGCATCCCCGCCAGAGCCTGAAGCGGAAGCCCGGATTGGGAGTCGCTGTCAGCGTCAGAAGGGTGCCGGAAGAATAGGACAGCGGAGGGATCACCACGTTCAAGGCTGCATCGACCTGGATCCTGGGCCTGACGAGGTCGTTTCGGGGATCGGCAATGGGTATGCCGGTCCTGGAGAGCATGAACAGCAACTGCGGCAGCGCGGCGTCGGGGGCCTTGGATTTCAGGACTGCCCAGGCTCCAGTCACGTGCGGAGCTGCAAGCGAGGTCCCGCTGAATCGGCCAAAACCGCCCGCGGGCACCGCGGTGGTAATCCACCGGCCTGGAGCCAGCAGATCCAGCAAGGAAGAGCTGTTCGAGAAGTAGGAAACCTCCTCCCTGTTGGCTCCATCGACACTAAAGTTGGTAGATCCCACGCTCACGGCACTGGAGAGACAGGCAGGAAAGTCGATGCTCGTGCCGGAACCCGAATTCCCGGAGGCTGCAACGGGTGCAATCCCGACCGCGCGAAGATTGTCCATGGCGGCTTTTGCGGCTGGGAAATCAGCGTCGCAGTCCTTATCATCCTCGACCAGTCCGCCAAAGCTCATGGTGACGGCTGCGATGCTGTGATCGGCGCTGAGCTCCTGGACCCGCTCCAGTCCGGCGATCCAATCGCTATTGCTTGAAGCGAGGCAGTCCCCGCCGCACCCGGAAAACATCTGGATCGCGATGATCCGGGCATCCCGGGCCACACCCGAGAAGTCAGTCCCGTGGCCGGCAGCAACCCCGGCCACCGCCGTACCGTGAAAGCAGTCACTGAAGGTCGAGGGGCAGGGCATCCCCGATCCCGGTTCGGTTGACTCCCGAACGCCCTCGGGGCAAAGTGACCGCGCATACCAGAGTGAACCCGAATAGCAGGCCTCCGACACCACCTTGCCGGCCAGAAAGGGATGATGCTTGTCCACCCCGGTATCCAGGATCGCAACCGTCTGTCCCGACCCGCTGAACCCCTGACTCCATGCCTCGGGAGCCCCCACCCGCAGAGTGCTTTCCTCCAGCAGCGGCTTGACGACGAGGTCTTCCTCGATGCTGACCACTTCAGGGTCGGAGGACAGTGCCTCCAGCGCCGCCTCGTCCAGATCCATCGCCAGGTAGGGAATGAACTTGAACCGTCGGATCGGTGAGACGTTGTGAGCGTTCATTCGGTTCATCAGAGACTGCTGGGCTTGGGCAATCCGGGTCGATTGCAAATCGGCCTCGGAAGAGGCTATGGCAGCCGTAGCGGCGGATGGGCCTCCGGTTCTCAAACCCACGATTGCTCTCACCCGGTCTTCCAGGCGGGCCTTGGCCCTAAGAGCCGCAAAAGCTCTGGCCCGCCGGGCCTTGACGATCGGTTCCCCGCCGATTCCCAGCTCCTTTCCGGGATAATCGCCATGGACGGCAAGGCTGCTGACGGTGAACCCGCTGCAGTTGGGCTCCCGGCTTGGGGTCAGGACCCCGGCTCCCCGGGGTGAGACCCGGTGCACCAAAGGAATGCAGTCCCCACCAACGATAATGGTTTTGGTGTATTCGTTGTCGGATTCATCGCTCTCCGAAACTGCTTTTCCGGCATCGGCAACGACTCGAATGGTGTGGGTGCCGATGTCCAATCTCCCGATGGGGTAGTCTTCACGAAATCGATAGACCTGAGGATCCAACGGAGGAGACACATCGAAGGATTCCCGCAAGCGGCCGTCCACAAACAGTTCGATCCTGAATGGGGCAGCGGCCGGGGAGCTGCCGCTGTTGATCACGGCAAAATCGATATAAAGGAGATCGAAAGGATTCAGTTCCCGGGTGTCGAAGTAATCGCCTTGCCGGTTTGAAACCACGATGGCGTCTGCCCAGTTGTCTGGCCGAAAGGGTTTGAGATTGGGCGAGCGGCTTTGAGAGCGATGGGAAGCGGGGGAGACCAGAGCGAGCAGGATTGCAATCACCCAGGTCTCACGCAAGAGGCCGGCTGCACCTCGCAGCCTTCGATCTATTGTAGCCATCTGGAAGGTACCGTTATGGATCGAGACCGGCAGGCTCCGGATCGGGGGTCGCGGGAAGACTATTGCTGAAATATTGCACCGTATTGCCCGTAACCTCGGATCCGATTGCGGTGACGGCCAATTGAAAGCTGCTGGCGCCGGGAACGTCCAGACACATCTGGATAGTTACCGGCCGGTCGAAGTTCCACGGCGACCAGACCTGATGCGCACCGGAAATCTCCAGGCTGGGTAGTTGACGGATGAAGTTTCCCTTCAGGTCATAGGCCCCCAAACGAAGTCGAGTCCCGGGCGGAGCGGCCTGTTGCGCCCGGGCGGTCACCGAGGCGAAGGCCACATTGCGTCTACTGCCCGGAACACCCGTCAACCTGAGGCAGTCTCCATCACCCAACCAGTCCCGCGCGGACTGGCCCTCCACCGAGAAGAGCTCATCAATCTCTCCACTGGATGAGTCTGCCACCAGGTAGCGTCCCTGAACCTGCAGGGAGTCGGAGTTACAGGGAGACCGGGTGAAGACATGGACGGCCCCGGCAACCGGTTCGGTCGCGTCGGGAGATGCGAGGGTCAGGATCCTGGCCCCACCTCTCGGGATGGTAGTGCGGAGAACGTTCTGGTCAGGGAACTCACTGTCGAACGACACGGACGGAGACGGGAAAGTTCCCTGATGGAAGAGTAAAGCCAACTCACAATCAGCCGGCAGGGGATCCTTGTGGGTGATGACAACCTCGGTTTGGGCAATGCTTTCACCTATCAGTCCCATCAAGGCATGGGGAAGGCTGGCCACCGTCGAGCATTGCGAACCCTCCCACAGGGAGAGACAGAACGGGGACTCATCTTCCGGATCGGAGTCCGAAACCGCGATCGTATGTGTTGCAGGATCGTCGAAAAGAAGAAGCAGGCTTTCAGTATCCAGGTAGGGAGCATCGTGGCCGCTACCGTCGGATCGAAGCAACCCGACCTCGGAGAAGTTGCCCAAGGACACCACAATGGTCTTTTCTCCCCGGGTGCCGCCCTCCTTCACCAGGTCAAAGGAGATTTGCTGACTGGTCTCCCCTGCCAAAAACAGCAATCCCTTGTGCGGGTCTGGTGAGAGACCCGTCAACCCGCCCTCAGCCCCACTGAATCCCAAGTTGTAGGAAACACGCACCGACACGGGCAGTGGACGGCTCAAGACTACCGGGACTTTCACCGTGGTGCCGCGGGCCACCTGCTGCGCACCCGGGGAAAAAGCCAGCTGAGCCTTCAGATCGCGATCGACGCGCAAGTCTTCCAGCGTATCCAGCACATCGTCGAAAATGCCCGTGGGCAACATGTCCAGAGGATTCGCTTCCAGAAACAAATATTCCAAGGAGTCCAGCCTGTCAAAGACCCCCTTGGGCAAGTTGCTCAGATCGCATCCAGTCAAACGAAGAAATTGCAAGTTGCTCAGTCCGCCAAAAACCTCCTCGCGCAAGCTGCCAAGAGGATTCCGGTGCAACCTCATATGCCTCAGCCTGCCCAGTCCGCTAAAAATCCCGCGAGGCAATTCCTCCAGAGAGTTCTGGTGCAAAAGGAGTTCATCCAGCAAACTCAGATCGGTGAATATTTCCTCAGGCAGTTCGCTCAAATTGTTCACATTCAACCACAGGTGCTCCAACGAATATAGCCCGCGAAAGACGTTCTCGGGCAAACTGCTCAGTTCATTGGTCTGCAGGATCAGGATTTTCAGGGAATTCAAATCGCTGAAGACCCCCTCGGGCAAACTGGTCAAGTCGTTTCTTCCCAACTCCAGAATCTCCAGTTTGCTCATCCCCTTGAACACATCCCCGGACAGTTCGTTCAAGTGGTTTGATTTCAAACTAAGCTCCCGCAAGTTGCTCAGTCCATTGAAGACCCCCGTAGGTAACGTGGTCAGGGAGTTCGAAAACAACCAAAGCCTTTGCAGGGAACCCAATCCGCTAAAGATTCCTGCAGGTAACTCGCTCAGGCGATTGTTACCCAACAATAGGCTCCTCAGGTTGCTCAACCCGCTGAATACATCCTCCGGCAAATCGCTCAGGGGATTGTTGAATAAACTCAGCCATTTGAGGGAACTCAAGCCATCGAATACCCCTTCAGGTAGGCTAACGAGGGTGTTGAATTGCAGGTTCAACTCAAACAACAGATCCAGCTCGGCGAAGATCCCCTCGGGTAAAGTGGTCAAGGAGTTGTCGTTCAACGACAGGTTTCTGAGGGAATCCAAACCGTGAAAGACCCCCTCGGGTAAGCTGCTGAGGGAGTTGTCGTTCAAACTGAGATCCCGCATGCCGATCAACCCTCTGAAGTCGTTCTCCTGAAGGGCAGCGATGCCGGAGTTGAGTAGCTGCAGATGTATCACACTGGCCAGTTGCGCTGTGGTCACCTCCGCGCAGGACGATACTTCAGGTATGGACCCCAGCAGTGCATCCCGCACTTGCGGCGTCCGGTCGCAGATGTCTGCCGGTTGGTTGGGATAAGCTATGCTGACGGTATGGACGGCTCTTTCTGCAGGCCGCTCGATCAGGCTTTCGGCTTTCAGTTGGGGCGCATAGGATCCGGCCCCGTCTGATCGGCCCAGCTCAATCCGGGAGAGATCCCCCAGGGTCAGGACGATTGTCTTTCCCAGGGCTTCGCTACCCTCCGGAACCGTAACGGTAATCCGTTGGATGCCATAACGGCTCTTGAACATCACCCCGGCGCTCGGAGAAGCAGACAAATCCTTATAGTCATCCCGCGTGGCCGTGCCGCTCACGCTAAAGGGCACGCGCACGGCCACCGGCAGAGGGCGGCTCAACCACACGCTTATCTCCACGGTTGCACCTGCGACGGTCTTCTGCCCCGCCCTTTCAAAATAGAGCGTGGCCTTCAACTGGGGGTCGACGCGCAAGTCCTCGAGCGTATCCAGTACGTCGTCGAACACTCCCTCGGGCAAATCCTCCAAGGAATTGTTGTGAAGCCACAACACTCGAAGGAAGCTCAGCCCCACAAAGTCTCCCGCTTGAAGCACGCTGATGCCGGTTCCCGACAGATCCAGGTCGGCCACGCCGGCCAGATGCTGCAGGGTCAGGTGCGTGCAGGAAGAAACCCCGGCAACCTCCACCAGCTTGTCCCGCACCTGCGGCGTACGGCCGCAGACATCCAGTGCATCAATGACAGACGCAATACTGACGGTGTGAACGGCACCCTCTTCGGGACGGACGACCACAGATTCGGCCTTCAGGTGGGGAGCATCGCCGCCAATTTCGTCCGCACGACCCAGCGCGATACGGGAGAGCTGGCCCAATCTCAGCACGATGGTCTTCCTTCGACCCTCCGCACCCTTCGTCAGGGTAAAGCCTATCTCCCTGCTGGTCTGCCCGGCCAAAAAAAGCAGCCCCTGGTTCGGATCGGGCAAAAGATCCCTGTAGTCATCCGCCGTGGCGGTGCCGCCCACGCTGTAGGGCACTCGTACGGCCACCGGCAGAGGGCGGCTCAGACGCACCCGCACCTGCACGGTTGCGCCTTCAACCGTTTCTTGTTCCGTAGCCTCGAAGGCAAGCGTGGCCTTCAGGTCAGGGTCGATTTGAAGGACTTCCAGTGTGTCCAGCAGGTCATCGAAGATCCCCTCGGGAAAGCCGGCCAGAAAGTTGTTGGATAGCCGCAGCTCTTTCAGAGAGCTCAGCCCGGCGAAGATCCCACCGGGCAATTCGATCAGGGCGTTCCTGCTCAACCACAGGCTCTTCAGCGAGCTCAGCCCGAAAAAGTCGTTCACACCAAGCACGGTGATGCCGGCCCCCGAAAGATCCAGGTCGGTCACGCCTGCCAGATGCTCCAAAGTCACCTGGGCGCAAGTCGATACCCCGGTGGACTCCACCAGCTTGTCCCGCACCTGCCGGGTGCGGGCGCAGACGTCCGATAGGTCGTCTTGAGAATAAATCGTCACGGTGTGGACAACGCCTTCGTCGGCGCGCTCGAGCAGGAATTCGGCCTGCAGGTGAGGAGCATCGGTTCCAATACCGTCGGATCGGCGCATTCGGATCCGGGAAAGTTCTCCCAGGCTCAACACCACGGTCTCTTCCGTACTGTCTTCGTCTTCCGAAAGAGTGAAGACAATTTCCTTGCTCGTCTCCCCGGCCAAAAAAAGCAGCCCCTGGTTCGGATCGGGCGAAAGATCCGTATAGTCATCCGCCGCGGCGGTGCCGCCCAGGCTGTAAGGCACTCGAACGGCCACCGGCAATGCACGGCTGAGTCGCACCCTTGCCCTCACGGTTGTTCCTTCAAGACCAGTCTGTGCGGTCAAAGGGAAAGTCAGGCGGGACTTCAGGTGGGAATCGACAATCAGATCTTGCAGTGTTTCGAGCATATCGTCGAAGACTCCCTCGGGCAAGGCGCTCAGCTTGTTTCCCTGCAACCACAACCGCTCCAGCTTATCGAGGCCGCTGAAGATGCCCTCGGGTAAGGTGCTCAGCTTGTTTCTCTGCAACGACAACAGCTCCAACTTGTTGAGACCGTTGAAGATCCCCTCAGGTAAGGTGGTCAAGGAATTTACATCAAACAACAGTGCTCGCAGGTTGCTCAGCCCCCTGAAGATATCCTCGGGCAGACCGCTCAGGCTGTTCTCGGCCAAAGTCAGATTCTCCAGCTTGCCCAACCCGCTGAAGACACGCTCCGGTAAGACGCTGAGTCTGTTTCCGGCCAACCACAATATCCCCAGCTCGTTGAGGCCGCTGAAGATACCCTCGGGTAAGGCGGTCAAGGAATTTCTATTCAAAAACAGTTGTTGCAGGTTGCTCAGCCCGCTGAAAACCCCTTCGGGTAAAGTGCTCAGCGAGTTTCTTGACAGCCACAAACTGGACAGGTTACTCAACCCGTCGAAATCGTGCGCTTGAAGAACAATGATGCCGACATCCTCGAAATTCAGAAACCTCACTCCGGACAGATGGGCCGCGGTGAGGTTCCCGCAGGCCGTTTGCCCGGTGAGCTGCATCAACCGGTCCCGTACCTGCGGCGTGCGGTCGCAGACGCCTTGCGCGGCTGCCGCGCGAGGCAAAGCCGAAAACAGAAGGGTGACCCAGGCAAGAACGGAAACAATGCTGCCCCACGAAATGGATCGCCCTGCGGGAGAGAATACTGCTTTCCATCCCATCATCCCGGTATTGGACAGGGGAAGATAACTCAAGGGGCCTCACTTGTGGCAGGAGATGCTATGGCAAGGGTAGGGGGGAAATATACCACGGCAGCCGGTTCCCCCGTAGTGTGAACGAAGGAGTCCCATCTCCGTTATTTCAGCCGGCGGTTGAGACGGATGGACTTGAAAAGGGGTGAGCGGGCGATGACGGACAACTGGGCGCCTGTGGCTTCGGCCGCAAAGGCTCTTGACGCTCGCATCCAGCGCGGAGGAGACTCGAGAACCGTCTCAAGGAACGCATGGGTCTGGGCGGCTTTCCGTTCGAGTGCCGCGAGATCCTCCGGAGCTTCGGGCATGACCCGGTTGGGCGCAAGGCCCCAGGCGCCTGCCCCGGTCGACTTTCTCAATCCGACTTTTTGCGGGGGAACGTCAAGATCAATGATGACACTGGCCTTTTGCTCCAGTTTTTCACTGGCCATGCGTTGCAGGTCTTCGCCCTGAAGCTTGTCCAGGAGATTGGTTCTGCTCACGACAGTCCTCGCCGGGTTGACCGTCGTTACCTATTGCAGTCACCACGGGGATTCCAGCCCTCAGCGACGTCAGAATCGCCTCGGTATAGGTGCTCGGGACCTCAGGGCCCAAGAAAAATAGGGGACGTTGTTGAATTACTGGAATAACTTTCCCAGCTTCTTATTCCTGACTGACCAATAGGGCGAAGCAGATGCCTTCCCGAGCGCTTCGGCACACTCGCAGGTACAGACACCGCGATTCGTACTCATAACGCGTCCGTATCGGTGCACCAATCAGTTCCCCCAAGGGTATCCTGGACATTTCCTCCGTTTTTCCCTCTCTCTAGGCGTCGATAGAATCGCCAGACTGAGTAATTCCACTAATTCAACAACGTCTGTACCGCCCCCGATTTATTGGACAGATAACACCCACCAAACTCAAGCCGCCGGTTTCAGCGCAAGGCGTTGTCTTGCCTGAACCGGAGGCTCGAAGCCGAGACGCTCAATCAACCAGTGCTGGTTGTAGAGCGAGCGAAACTCTTCCAGCGCCCAAACCAGTTCCGGTACTGACTGGAAGTGCCGGACCCACAGCAGTTGCTCCTTGAGGGTTCTGAAGAAGCGTTCGATACAGCCATTGCCTTCCGGTTCGCGAACGAATGCCGGGGAAGACTCGATTCCCAGGAAGGCGAGTTCGTTCTGGAAGTCGGCGCTCAGGGGGGAAACAGGGGACGTTGTTGAATAACTGGAATTTCGGGGCGGGACGATTCTGAAATGCCTTGGATTTGGCCGGACGGGCTCTATACCGCGCAGCGTGACAGGGTGGGCTGCGAACCAGGGCCGTTCAGCCGGGATTGACGGAGCGTCGGCTGCCCGTTTTCTGCCAGCCAAGGCTCAGAAGCCGGAACAAAGTTATTCCAGTAAGTCAACAACGTCCCCTTACTTCCCCGATTTCCCGCCAGTCGTCGAGACGAGTGACCGCATCGCGAAGGAATTCGTTGGCGAAGAGACTTCCCTGAAAAGGGGTGTTGTTGCTCATGCGTTCTCGGTCCTCGAATCAGGCCGTCGTTTCCGCTATTACACCATGAGCCTCCACGCCTCAAACCGGTGTCGATAAGCAGCCAGGCAGTCGGCACATTGTGGCTTGTCTCTGTCTGCTTTTGTTGGGATGTTAACTTGTCGAACCTGTAAGCGGGGCGGCCTCCTCGACAATCTTGATCAATGACTCCGCGGGTATGCCGAGCCCCTTGTGCAAACGCCAGATCATCTTAAGGCTCAGTGGCCGCTTGCGGTTCAACACCTCGTACACCCGGTTGCGACTGCCGATATACGTGACCAGATCTTTCGGCGCGAGCCCGTTCTGCTCCATGTGGTAGTGGATGGCGTCGATCGGGTCGGGTAGATCGAGAGGGTGATTCCGTGCCTCCCAGGCCTCGACCAGTGTCACCAGAACATCCAGGCGGTCGCCTTCGGGCGTGTTGCGCTTGGCCGTCATCAGGCCCTCAATTTCCTTGAGTATGCGGCGGTAGTCCCGTTCGGTCTTGATCGGTACGATTTCCATGACTCGGTCCTCAAATCGTTTGTGCGTCAATGGCGTCGTACATTCGGTGCGTTCCGATGAATCGAATGTAGACGACTCGGTAGGGGTAGTTGATCCACACCACGATGCGATACTTGTTGCCGGCGACGTTGAACACTGCCCTCCCGTCCTTAAGGATGCTGACGCTGCGAACATCCCTTTTGACATCGGCCGGGCTCGCCCAATCCGCAGCTTTTACCTGTCTGTACCAAGCCATCACCGGCTCACGGGCAGCGGTGTGAACCGGCGTGGATTCAAAGAAGGCTTTTAGCGTAGCTAGGGCAATGACTCGCATACCGAGTAGGAGTATAGTCCCATATTGGGACTATACTTTGCAAGCCTTGAAGTTGGACGGTGATTCCAGGCTCCCGCTTGGCCTCGGCGAGATTGCGCCGCATGTCATGGCAGAAATCGCCTTTGACTTCGAGCGTCCATCCCACCTCCCACAGATGGGACTTGTTGATCTGCCCCAAGTCAAGTCAGCTCTCTGATTCGATAGTCGCCGTGCGCTCGCCGTCACCGGAGTCGCCGGGCATGGTCGTCGGAATACATCCAGGTTTGAGAAGCATCTGATGCCGTTGTATTCGCGTCAACCTGCTTTCTGGACTTGAGAAGGTCCAGGTAATCGGCCCATGCCTGCATCATCTTGCGGCGCTTTTCGAACAGGTCGCCACGACGGTAGGCCGCTTCCACCTTGTTTTCGATGGTGTGAGCCAGTGCCATTTCCGCCACCTCGCGAGGGAAGCTCGAGATCTCGCCGGACCAGTCCCGGAAGGTGGAACGGAATCCATATTGGCGGAGGCCCTCTCCGCCAGTTGTTCTGTAGCCAATAACAGCGTCACCGTTCGAGACTTTCCTTAGCCCGCATTTCTCACCAAGGGGCTGAGCAGAAGGCAGAAAAGTGCTTGTCTTCAACATCTTTCGGCGCTTTGTTTGGAGTCTTTGGGGGACAGAATGTGCTGGGCGCCCCCTGGTGAGAAATGCGGGGCAGTCGTAGGAACTTCCGTTGCAGTGGTTGACGTAGGTAGGCCTTATCGGAAGTCCGTCAACCACGCCCGCGGGTGGATCATCATTTCGCCTTCAAAATCCGCACGCTGCCGATTTCGCCTCGCCGCGTTCGACGAGTAGCCTGGTTAAGATTGCCCCCCAGTTCAGGCTTAAAGGGCAGTGACATTTGCCGAGGGCGCGTCCGCCGCTGTGGCGGCAGGCTCACGCCATGAAAGCTACCCGCCTTCCATGCCGGCGGGTTCCGTTTTCTAGCCATTGCTCATTCCCTCCTGCGGTGGAGTGACCGGAACAAACCCCATTATAACTTTAATCTGGCCGGCCAGCCTGCGTTTTCCCGGGGTCCGGTGACCTGGTGTCCCGAGTTTTGCCTGATTGACATATGTGGAGATTATCGGAAGTCGGAAGGCAAACTTGAAAACCCAGCTTGGGAGGAAGACTGTCAAGTGATTACTGTCACTGTACCGGTAGTGTGAACGAAGGAGTTAAATCTCCGTTATTTCAGTCGGCGGTTGAGACGGATGGCTTTGAAAAGGGGTGAGCGGGCAATGATGGACAACTGAGCACCTGTGGCTTCGGCCACACACGCTCTTGAAGCTCGCAGCCAGCGCGGGGGAGACTCGAGCACCGTCTCAAGGAACGCATGGGTCTGGGCAGCTTTCTGTTCGAGTAATGCCAGATCCTCCGGGGCTTCGGGCATGACCCTGTTGGGCACAAGACCCCCGGCGCCCGCCCTGGTCGACTTTCTCAATCCGACTTTTTGTGGGGGAACGTCAAGCTCAATGATGACACTGGCCTTTTGCTCCAGTTTTTCACTGGCCATGCGTTGCAGCTCTTCGCCCTGAAGCTTGTCCAGGAGATTGGTTTTGCTCACGACAGTCCTCGCTGGGCCGGGAGCTTCAAGCTTCCGATCACTATCTTCCTGATTATACTGCGGCATCCTGCTCAGAACCCCTTTTCCTTGGCGAAACCTATGCTCTGCAGGATGTCGATTCGACCGAACCCGAAACGGTGATCTTGTCCGGTTTCTCCCAACTCTTCAACCGATCCGGTAAGCAGGTCCTGAATCAGAAATGCACGGTTTGTGGGTGCAACACGCTGCTTGATAGAGGTAGCGCTCAGCAGCAGTGCTATGGCGCCGGCAACATGAGGGGTTGCCATGGATGTTCCGTTGAAAGCGGCCCACTTGCCATTCGGTACCGAAGAGAAAACCGCCACGCCGGGAGCCGAGATTTCCGGTTTGGAATAGACAAGAGGCAAATGCTCCGGGGAAACGAAGTTGGACTCCCGGATGATATGGGTTCTACCTCCGCTGAAAGCGGCAGCGCAGTCTCGATAATCGGTAGCCCCCACAGAAAATGAAAGCAGATCATTGCCGGGTGACCCCGTTATCTGTTGACCGTCGTTACCGATTGCAGTCACCACAGGGATTCCAGCCCTCAGTGATGTCAGAATCGCCTCGGTATAGGTGCTCGGAACCTCAGGGCCCAATGTCAGTCCACCCAATGACATGTTCAAGACATCGACCCCGCGGTCAACGGCCCAATCGATTCCAGCAAGAACCTGAGCGTCCGTCCCTCCTTGTACGCCGTCCAAGGCAATCGCAACCGCCAACTTGGCGTCCGGGGCCATGCCAATCCAGCGGCCGCTGGCCCTCCCTCCGGCAATGGTGCCGGCGACGTGTGTTCCATGCCGAGCCGTGTCATGCGGTTGTGAATTGGGGACCTCCTCTCCATTGGAATCGAATTCCGCCCAGTCCGCCACCTTCCCCTGCAGGTCAGGGTGGCTTGCGTCCACACCGGTGTCCAGAACTCCGACTTTGACTCCTTTTCCGCTGGCCCCGTAAGCCCCCCGGGCGGCAAGTCCTCCAACTGCATGAATCCCCCAGGCACTGGCCTTGTTCTCGAGCACTCTTGCAGGGAGTGTTTTCACTTCCACCAAGCGAGGGACATGCAGCGTTCGGTTAGGGTAGATGTCTCCAATCAGCCATATCCTCCACCCACTACGCTCGTCTTCGCAAATTTCAATACCCAGCCTTTTGCAAAATTCGGAGTCGGGCATGAGATGGGGGCAGAATGCTCCTGCAAAATAACGCCCTCGAAAGGGATCTGCACCTGGCTAGCCTTGGGTTTCCCCCTGGGAGCGCGGGCGTCCCGCCCGCATACTTGTCAAGGCGCTGCTCCAGCGTCAGTCGGCGGGTGAACCGACCAACCCTGTGAAGCCAATCGCCACGACCCTGCCAGGTCTTGTGCGGGCGGGACGCCCGCGCTCCCAGGGACAACAACTCTTCCCGACAATAAATCCCGCTTCCTAGTGAATTTTGCAAAAGGCTCTACCGTCATTCTCATCCGTTGAAACCGGTTGCCAGGAATCCGGAAGCCACTCTCGCCAACCCAAAAACCAGATCCGCCGCCGCCGCCGGCGCCGCGTCCCAAGCGACATGGTTGAGCGGATCTCCCTCTTTCTGGTCCAAACCGAGGCTATCGGGTCCCGGACTTGGTCCATAAAGGTGTACAATAGGAGCAACACGGAAGGAAAAGGGCAGAGGAAGAATCCCTGCTGTCTTCGATACCCTGACAACCTGCAGGAAACTGGAGGAGGCCGGATTCGACGGAGTGCAGGCCGAAGCCGTCGTTCAGCCCAAGACCGAAGCCTTTGACGACAGCCCCGCCGCCACAGCCGACTTGGTGCTGCACAAGACTGAACGCCCGGCTGTCTCCAGCGAGGCAAAGGCGAATTCGGGAAAGCGGTCATCCGGCAGGCACCGTTGCCTAAGGTGGAGAACCGGTCACAGGCGAAGGGGAACACCCGGATTTTGGGTGGCGGGAGGAAAGCATGACAATCAGGATTGCGGCGCTGGTTGCCTGTCTCGCATTTGCGCACCCAATGTTTGGGGCGGCGGATTGCGAGAAGTGGAACACCAAGGAGTATTTCCAGACGGCGACCGTCGAGGACGTGACTGCTTGCCTGGGCGCCGGGGCCGACCTGAAAGCGCGGGACGAGGCAGACTTCACGCCCCTGCATCAGGCGGCCGCCAGCAACGAGCGTCCGGCCGTGATCGAGACCCTGCTCAAAGCCGGGGCCGACCTCCAGGCGCAGGACCAGTGGCAATACACGCCCCTGCATCGCGCCGCCGCCGACAACCGGAATCCGGAGGTGATCAAGACCCTGCTCAAAGCCGGCGCGATTCTGGAAGCCCGGGACCAGTGGCAATACACGCCCCTGCATCGGGCGGCTGCCAACAACGGCAATCCGGAGGTCATCAAGGCTCTGCTCCAGGCCGGGGCTGACCTGGAGGCCCGGAACCAGTGGAACTACACGCCCCTGCACCGGGCGGCTGCCCGCAACGGCAATGCGGTCGTCGTCAAGACCCTGATCGCCGGCGGCGCCGACGTGATGGCGCGGAGCAAGGATGAATACACGCCCCTGCATCGGGCGGCCACATCCAACTGGAATGCGGAGGTGGTCGAAACCCTGATCCAGGCCAAGGCTGACCTGGAGGCCCGGGACAAGATAAACTTCACCCCCCTGCACCGGGCGGCCGCCAACAACGCCAACCCGGAAGTCATCCAGGCCCTGATCCGGGGCGGAGCCAAGCTGGAGGCGCGGAGCAAGTGGAACTTCACACCCCTTTTTGCCGCGGCCGCCCGCAACGGCAGTTCAGAGGTCATTCAGGTGCTGCTCAAGGCCGGCGCCAACCTGAGGGCGCTAAGCAAAGACAAGAACACCCCCCTGCATCGGGCAGCGGAGAACAACGACAATCCGGAGGTCATTCAGGCCCTGATCCAGGCCGGCGCCCACCCGGATGCACGGAACAAGTGGCAATTCACGCCCCTGCACCGGGCGGCCGCCAACAACCCCAACCCGGAAGTCATCAAGGCCCTGATCCAGGGAGGAGCTGACCTGGAGGCACGGGACAAGTGGAACTTCACGCCCCTGTTCGCGGCAGCCACCCGCAACGGCAATCCGGAGGTCATTCAGGCCCTGATCCAGGCCGGTGCCAGCCTGGAGGTGCGGGACAAGTGGCAGTACACGCCTCTGCACCGGGCAGCGGAAAACAATGTCAATCCGGAGATTGTCCAGGTCCTGATCCAGGCCGGAGCCGATCTGGAGGTCAGGGACAAGTGGGCGTACACGCCCCTGCATCGGGCGGCGGAGAAGAACGACAATCCGGAGGTGGCCAAGGCCCTGGTCCAGGCCGGCGCCAGCCTGGAGGCGCGGAACCAGTGGAACTACACGCCCTTGCATCGGGCGGCCGCAAAGAACCGGAATCCGGCCGTGCTCGAAACCCTGATCCAGGAAGTCAGGCGGCGGCTTGGCGCGCCCGAGCGGGCAGGAAGAAAGCTCGGTCCGGCCGAGGCACCAGAGGCAGCGGATCAACCGAGCCAGTAGCCCCCATTTCTCACCCCATCCTTTACCCGTAATCGAATCCAGTTCACCTGCGTTTCCGGCAGCGTTTTCTCGACTGAGGGTGATGCAGTAGTCCGGTGCGGGTTCGCCTGCTGATCAGGATATCCCTTGGTTGCTGCACGTGCACCCACAGGAAAGGTCCGCTATGATCGTCACCCAGGCTGGGACTTAGATTGCTTCCGTCAATCAGGACGACTCAGCCCAAGGCTGACCGACACCCCGATGACTGGCGGACTTGGCTGGGCCAGATAGCGGTCACGGTAGAGACCGAAGACGGCCTGGTTGGCTATGGCGTTGGCGGCGGCGGTCACGCCGGCATTCACGTGACCGAGACCGCCTTGGGCCGGCTTCTGACCGGAGCCGATTCGACCTGCATTGAGGAGCTGTGGGAGGAGATGTACCAGACAACACGACCCTATGGGCGAGGGCATTGCGATCATGGCCATCAGCGGCTTGGACCTAGCCCTGTGGGACCTGAGGGGTAAACGTGAGGGGAGGACGGTTGCCGAAATATTGGCGAAGCAAGATGGTCAGGTACGCAAGGTGCGCAAGCCCATTCGGTGCTACAAGACCGGTATCTCGGCTGAGGAGGTGATCCGTGCGCGCGCCCAGGGATTCGTGTGCTGAAGCTTCACGCCGGAATCGACCCCAATCAGGCAGTGGGAGACATTGTCGGGCCGATCCGCCGGGTGAGGGAGGTGCTGGGGCCGGAGGTTCAATTGATGGCTGACGGCGGAATGAAACTGGATGTCGACGGTGCGCTCCGTCTGGCCGAAGCCTTGGATGGCTGCAATCTGGACTGGCTTGAGGAACCGTTACCGCCGGAGCACCTGGAGGGCTATGCAGAGTTGCGTGACCGGAGCCCGATTCCCATCGCAGGGGGTGAGCACGAATATACGGCCGCAGCCTTCGAGGTACTTATGAGAAAGCGACTGCATGCGGTCGTGCAGCCTGATGTGACCTGGTGCGGCGGGCTTACCCAGTTGGTGAAGATCTATGAAATGGGTGAGAGATATGGGGTCAAGGTCTGCCCCCCACCGCGGAAGTGAAATCTGGTCCCTTTAGGCGATGGCATCGATCGATCCCGGTCCACTGGCCGAATCGGGCCGACCCTGGATCGACTGGGTCAGGGGACAGCCGGAGATTGTTGAGGGGGAGATCGCCATCCCCGATATTCCTGGCTTCGGCGTCAGTCTGCCATCTTAGACCGGATGATCCCCAAATGGGCCAAAGAGCCCAGGCAAGAATCTGCCCAAAGGGATCTGAGAGATCGACTGCTGGAACCTGACCGAGCTCTACGAGACCGGCTCAGGACGACCTCGCCGAATTCCTGGCCGACAGACCGAGGGAGGTCATAACGAGCCTGTCATGCTATTCAAAAAACGTCAACTCCCAGTTTTGACCCCCAATACCTCATTCAGCATCGACTCCGTTAGACGGCTTGTTTGCGTGATCTGGTGCACCAAGCTTTCTGCTACGTCCCCCTTCGAAGCACAGGGCAACTGTCATTCTCATCTTTCTACTGTCCAAACAATTTGTCCATCCAGGCGAGAGTACTGCTTCTAAACCACATCGTTGCAAGGAGGTAGGCTTCTTAGCTCATTTGTTCAAGAAGTTTGGAATATCTCTATGAGATTGTTCATGCTCTCGTCACAATCTCTCACCAAATGCGCATAGTGTTTCTTGTAACTGCCGTGACTTTTAAATGCCTTTGACTTGAGGGTTTGTGCCTTGTCCTGGGATAGATGGCCTCTCAATATGGTTCTGTGGTAGTGCAGGCTGCGAAAAGGAGCGGCAATAGATCGTGCGCGATCTTGTTCGCAGCCGAGCCCTATCAGACATTCTTCAAGTAACGCTAGAGAACGGTCTTGAGGCTTTGGCGAACGTCCTAGTTCCTTAGCCTTATCACGAAGCCATTTTTCTACAAAGCCTTCAACAATTAATTGATCCAAAAAGAGAATCTCATTACGCCATTCATCGTTTGATTCCGTAACTGGATACTGTGCTCGGTCAATCGCGTCATTTGTTCGGAGAATCCACCACGGGCAACGCAACGTGCGTAGTTTGCCCTTCAACCTCTGCAAAGGATTGTCATCCGAAAATGAAAAATCACCCTCGAAGTCAGTCTTGACCGAACGCTCGGAAATAGGTTTCTTTGGCTTCTCACTAAATTGTTTCCAGTGCAACTGCTCCTCGTACGGGAGATGGCTCAGATAAACCAAGTAGGTGTGAACTTGGCCGGCTTCGTTGATGTCGTAACTCTGCAGGTGCCAAGAGCCACGACAGCTAATGGAACGTTCCTCGAAGCGGTATTTCTCTCGATCCGCCTTATATTTTGATAGCACTTCTGGACGGAAGAAGGCGGGAGTAGTCTCATATGAGCCTTTTGCAAAATTCGTCAGGTAGCGGGATTTTTTACCAGGAAAGGTAAGGGGACAGGTCAGTCGCGGGACAAGTCCGATCTCTGTTGTATCATGGAGATGAGCAATCGACATGATGAACGGAGGTGGAACTTGTCCCTTAAACAAACCCTATCACGACACTGGTTCAGGTTTCAACGGGAGCTGTTTCCGTGGCTGGAGGAGACCCTGGGTCCCCTGGGCGAGCGCTACGAGCGGCTCGTCCGGGTGCTGGAACTGGTGCGAGTGGAGGAGTGGCTGCCCTACAACAAGGGCTGGCGGGGCCGGCCGCTGAAGGATCGTGCCGCGCTGGCGCGGGCCTTTCTGGCGAAGGCGGTGCTGGACGTGCCCACCACCCGGGGGCTGGTGGAGCGGCTGAGGACGGAACCTACCCTGCGCCACCTGTGCGGCTGGGAGGCGGCGGGTGGGGTGCCGAGCGAGGCAACCTTCTCTCGCGCGTTTGCGGAATTCGCCGCCAGCGACCTGCCGGGGCGCCTGCATGAGGCGCTGCTCGACAGAACGCTGAAGGGCCACTTGGCGGGCCACGTCTCGAGGGACTCGACCGCCATCCCGGGACGAGAATCGCCGGCGCCCAAGCCCGCAGCGACGGCCAGGCCGAAGCGCCGACGGGGTCGGCCGCGCAAGGACGAGCTACGGGCGAAGGAGCCGCGCCGCCTGCAGCGGCAGGCGTCGATGACGCTGGAGGAGATGCTGGAGGACCTGCCGAAGGTCTGCGACATCGGCGTCAAGCGCAACGCCAAAGGGCATCAGGAGAGTTGGACCGGCTACAAGCTGCACATCGACGCCATCGACGGCGGCATTCCGGTCAGTTGCCTGCTGACGTCAGCCTCGGTGCATGACAGTCAGGCGGCGATCCCGCTGGCGAGGCTGACCGCGAGTCGGGTCGACAGCCTCTACGACCTGATGGACAGCGCCTATGACGCGCCTGAGATCCGGGCCTTCAGTGAGCAGCTGGGCCATGTGCCGATCATCGACCTCAATCCCCGCAGGCGGCCGCAGTTGAAAGCCGAGCGGAAGCGGGAGGCGCTGGCTCAGCGCCGCATCGGCCAAGTGCCTCCCGAGGTGAGGCGCTACCGGGAGCGCTCGACTGTGGAGCGGGTGAACGGACGGCTCAAGGACGAGTTTGGCGGGCGGTACCTGAGGGTTCGCGGCCCGGGCAAGGTGTGGTGCCACCTGATGTTCGGCATCCTCGCGCTGACGGTGGAACAGTTGATGCGCCTGACGCTCTGAAGACTTGGCCGCCACCCCGAACAGGACAGCAGGTTTGCCCGCCGTAGGGCAGGGAGAGGGCAAGCTGTGCCCGCGCACGGCGACCGCCTGCGATCCGGCCCTCAGATCCGGGCATTTCCGCTTGAAAGTGTCCTTGCTGTCGGGTAATCACAAGCGGAACATCACGTTAGCCAGCAAAATGTCATGCTCCACTGCGAATTTTGCAAAAGGCTCATGGTAAATTCGATTCTGTGAAGTAATTTGATAGAGCATCAGGTGAGCATGATATCTCATCGATTCGTTTATTCTTCCAATCCCATGCAATGTATTTCGCATATTCTTTAGGCTCATCTGCTTGTTGAACAGTAGCTATCGGAGCAATTTGGACACCTCGGCTAAAGCTTGCATAGTCTTCCTCAATGTGGATGCGGTAGTAGATGCTGCGTCCTAGTGCCTTTTGTTCTCTTTTGTGTGAATCGGACCATCCGTTAAATTGTTGCGGTCTGCTTCTCGTGAAGTCGAACATGCGCACAAGTACTGAGTCAGTCAGCGCGGCATATTCTCCAAGCATGTCACGGCTGACTAGGACTATAGTCCCATCAAGATCTATGTCGTTGGAGGAAACCGTAATCACACGGATAACATCCTTAAAATCACCGTGCTGGTCTAGGCAACACCAAGCGTCGCGTTCTGGCATGTGGTGAATGCCGGACACATGTACAAGTTTCTGCAGTATCTCGACATAATTTTGGCGTTCTTGAACCCCCTCAAAGCTGCGAAGAAATACGATTTGCTCACCCCGTTCAAGACTCTTACTTCCCGAGTGGGCGAGAGGTGGGTCTATACATTCCGTCCGTAAGCTCCAAGAGGCATAAGGGTTGCAGTTCCAGCTCAGGAGATCGTCGATATCGGGAGGAGTCACGACAGCCTTCGGAACGAGAACGCCATGGATGAACAAACGCGTCACTCTGGCGCGAACACTCAAACTGGCGTAAGCAATGATCTCGTCATCGTTGACGCTATCATTCATGAACTGCATGATGTCGGTTTGTTTCAGCCACTCGTTGTAGTCACTACTCTCAAATGGAGCGGTTGAGACCTGTCGTATTCGTTTCAGGATATCGGCCATCGAGATGGAAAACCCTCAAGAGATAGACAGCAAATCTCACATGCCCGCGATTAACCACGTAGGCCGACAGACTGGTGTCTCGTCCGCCTCCGGGGTATCCGCCAGCACACATTATAGTTTGCTACCGCTTTCGTTCACGGATCGATTCCATGCAGCCGGCAAAACAGTGGCGGCAAGCACGCTCCGAAGTCGGGAAACCAGCCTCTCAGCACCTTCCTTGCCCTCAACTGAGTCCGGTTCATGTCCCATCACTGCATGACATCGGTTTCCCGCGCCCATGTGGATTCACTCGGATGCCGATGCCTGTGAATGGGGCGGCGTAGCACTCATTGCCGGCAACATCGTCGGGCCAGAGGGTGATGCGGCAGTCCTGTACGGGTTCCCCTGCCAGACGGAGCGACAGTGGTTGGACAGTGTTCGCACCCGCCAGCAGCAAGGTGCTTTTTCACGGCGCACTGAGAAGTGTGGGCTAGGAGTCTGCGCCGCAGAAAGTCGGCAGAACGGAATGATACAATAACGGGCACACAGACTTCAGTGGGAGGTGGTGAATGCCGACGAGGTTTCGCCCGTATCAGCCGAAGCAGATGTTGGTGTTGTTTCCGGATCTACGGGAGTGGGTAGGGGAAGGCCACCTGGCCCATCAGGTGAGTGAACTGGTAGATGGGCTGGAGTTGGGAGCGTTTTACCAGCCGTATGAAGCGGACGGCCGGCGCAACGCCCCCTATGAGCCGCGGATGATGGTGAAGATATTGATCTACGCCTATGCGACGGGGGTATTTTCCTCGCGCAAGATTGCCAGGAAGCTGGAGGAGGACGTGGCGTTTCGGATGCTGGCGGCGGGGAACTTTCCGCAGCATCGGACGATCTGCGAGTTTCGCCGCCGGCATTTGAAGGACTTCAAGAAGCTGTTCGTGCAAGTGGTGATCTTGGGGCGGGAGATGGGGATGGTGCGGTTGGGGCGGCTGGGGATAGACGGGACGAAAGTGCGGGCGAACGCGAGCCGGCGCAAGGCGATGAGCTACGGGCGCATGCGGGAGCAGGAGCGGCAACTGAGGGAAGAGATCGATGGGTTGTTGGAGAGGGCGCAGCAGCAGGATGGGGAGGAAGACAAGCGCTACGGGGAAGACCGGCGAGGGGACGAGTTGCCGCAGGAGTTGCGCCGGCGGGAGGATCGGCTGGCGGCGATAGAGGCGGCCAAGCAGCGGCTGGAGGCGACCCAGCGGGCGGCTGACGACGAGCGGGGGCGGAAACCGGGACAGGATCGGAACCCGAAAGGGGGGCGTAGCTACAAGCGGGCCTACGGGGAACCGGAGGAGAAGTCTCAGAGCAACTTCACCGACCCCGAGAGCCAGATCATGAAGACCAGCACCGAGGGGTTTCAGCAGTGCTACAACGCCCAGGTGGCGGTTGATGGGGAGCACCAGATCATTGTGGCCACGGAGGTGTCGGCAAAGGCGAGCGATCAGGGGCAGATGATGGGGTTGTTGGAGGAGGTGGAGGAGACCTTCGAGGAGCAACCCAAACAGGTGCTGGCGGATGCGGGCTACTGCAATGAGGGGGACTTGCAGGCGCTGGAAGCCCGGGGTGTGGACGGTTACATCGCGCTGGGGCGTGAGGGGAAGCGGGCGGTGGAGGTCGATCCCAGGAAGTATCCGGCCAGGAGTCGAATGGGGAAGAAGCTGGCGAGCCTGGCCGGTCAGGTGAAGTATGCCCGGCGGAAGTGGATTGCCGAAGCCCCTCATGGCTGGATCAAGGAGAGGCTCGGATTTCGACGGTTCAGTCTGCGGGGCTTGCAGTCGGTGCGAGGGGAGTGGGACTTGGTGTGTCTGGCCCTCAATATCAAGAGGATGAGTGCGCTGATGGCGGCCTGAAGAGAGGGATTCCCACCCAATACACAGCACCCCGGCGGTCCTCAACCTTCAATTCTGGAAGCCCACGGGTGGCTTGAGACTCTATCGACGCCAAAGCGGCTCCAAACCACTCCTTCGAGCTGCTCTTCGACAATATTCTCTCGCTCTCGTACCTTCCGAAATTGTCCTGCGGCGCAGACTCCTAGGCGTCGAGTCCTCATATACGAACGGGAGGGACATAGATGAAGGCAATACCCAAACTCTCCATCTCAAGGAAATTAAGTCAGCCCAAACGCTACGATCCCGACAAAACTTATTTGTTCCGGTATCGGTCCAAACGCCACCTGGAGCTTCCACATATCGTCAAGTTTTCCGGGGGGCGTTCCAGCGGCATGTTACTGTTCACCCTTCTGGAAAACGGATTCCTTCGGCAGGACCGCGGCGATGTAGTGGTGTTCAACAATACGTCGTGTGAACACCCGGAGACCTACCAGTTTACCGCCAGATGCAAACAGCGCGTCGAGTCGGACTACGGCATCCCGTTATTCTTCATCCAGTTTCAGACCTACGAAGATGCGAGGCAAGGGGAGTGGCGGAGACTTCCCTCCTACCGTCTGGTTAACGAACGGCCTTTTTCAGAGATCAACCCCGACGGGTTTCGATGGCGTGGAGAGGTTTTCGAGGAGTTGCTTTCGCACAAAGCATACCTGCCAAGCCTGTTTCGCCGTATCTGCACAGCTTCCCTCAAGTTAGAAGTCACACGCCAGTTTCTCCGAGACTGGCTTGCGAGTAAGGAGAGCATCCCACGACTCGGTCATGGCCTCAATGAATCGCAAGTCGACATTGACCAGATGTATACACGACACCTTCGTAGCAGGGGTGGTGTGCCCAAGGATGTTCTCCTTGCGAAGCGGGAGTTCGTGCTGAGTCAGCCAACCGGTCGCCCGAAACAAAATTACCGGGACTTTTCTGCCCCGGCGAGCACATTTGAGAACACATTGCTTAAGGGCAAGGTGTTCGGACAAAAAGCGTGGTTTGGCGACGGCGGTATCGAATACGTCGCCTTCATCGGCTTGCGTGGCGACGAGCAACTGCGGGCGGCCAGAGTGGAAGCCAGGGCATCCGACATTCACGCGAACGCCGGGTACGAGGGTGAACACGTCTACATGCCATTCACAAAGATGCATATAGGCCGGGAAGATGTTAATGAGTTTTGGGAACAACAGGGATGGGGCCTGAAACTCGCCCCAAATGGTGCACTCTCGAACTGCGTATACTGTTTTCTCAAGGGCGTCGGTAATCTGACACAGGTTCACAAGGCGATGGAAGTCCGAAAGAAGTACAAGGTCAGAGGCTTCGGATCGACTATTGATACGCCGTGCGACCTTGACTGGTGGGCGAAGATGGAGCGGAAGTACGGGCGGAACCTGGAGCTTGAGAAGCGAGAGCGGACGAACCTCGATGCAGCAGACTTCATCGGATTCTTCGGCGCAACGAGTGGTTTTTCCTACGATATTCTGGCTACCAACAGCAAGGCCGGTGATGACTTGGCTAGATTTGCCAACACCGTTTTACCTTGCGATTGCACTGAGTAAGAGACCGTGCCAGATCTACCAATTTACTTGGATTACCAAGCAACTACGCCCTTGGACCCCCGCGTACGGGACACCATGGCCCCCTATTGGACAGATACCTTTGGCAACCCACACTCCGAGGGACACCGTTTTGGGTGGGAAGCACGGGAGGCAGTCGAGATTGCCAGAGGCCAAGTGGCGGAACTCATTGGTGCAGATGACGACGAGATTGTTTTTGTTTCAGGCGCCACTGAATCCTGCAATCTCGCGCTACGCGGCACTGCGGCAACAGCTAGCGAACGCCGGCAAGTTGTCACGGTGGCGACGGAGCACCCTGCCGTGCTGGAAACCATCCAATGGCTCGGTCGCCACGGCTTCGGTGTCAAAGTGTTGCCAGTAATGGACAATGGCTTGCTTGAGTTGTCTATACTGGAGAACGTGTTGAGCGACCAGACTCTGCTGGTGTCTGTGATGCTGGCTAACAACGAGATCGGTGTCATTCAGCCGCTCGCCGAAATCGCCGCACTTTGCCGGTCTGTCGGGGCCATTCTTCACACCGACGCTACTCAGGCGATAGGCCGTATCAAGGTCGACGTCGATGAGCTTGGCGTTGATCTGCTGAGTCTCTCCGGGCACAAAATCTATGGCCCCAATGGGGTAGGCGCGCTTTATGTTCGCAATCGTCCTGCTCTACGGGTAGAGCCAATCCTGACTGGCGGATCACAGGAGCGCGGGATGCGTCCAGGGACGATTGCAACACCGCTTGTAGTCGGCCTCGGTGAGGCATGTACGATTACCAATGCCGAGTGGTATACGGATGCCCATCGCCTTTCTGGTCTAACTGGACGGCTTCAATCAAAGATGGGCGAGGACTTTCCAAACCTGCGGACATTTGGCCACCCGGAACGGCGTATTCCGGGGAACCTGAACATGGGAGTTCCCGGCATACTGGCAGAGCGCCTTGTGGAGGCGGTCTCGGATCAGGTTGCTATCTCGACAGGAGCCGCTTGTTCCACGGGATCCCCGGAGCCATCCCACGTGCTGCTAGCACTTGGTGTTGGTCACGAAGTCGCTGTGACGGGCGTTCGAATTAGTTTGGGACGATTCACGACGCAAGAGCAGATTGACACGGCGAGCACAGTATTGCGATGTGCGTTAAAAACTATGACAGGGGTCTCAAAGTGATGAGCCAACGTAAAAAGCCAACTCTGAGATTTGGAAAGACTACAGGAATGACTGGCTTTACTGCGTTTAGCACGGCGTCGTTTAGTGACCTGCGCCCGGCGCGGATCGTTAGCCCATCTTTAACACAGGAACGGGCGATTGGGGGGATTTTACCCCCATTTTGGCCTAAAATCACCTGTAAGTTGTTGATTCTTGGTCGGAGATCCTGAAGTAGTGCCATAATCGTGTGGGAGGGGCTTGACCCCCTCGGCCCCCTCTGTTAGGGTCCCTCCCATGTTCATCCGCCGCACCCAGACCCGCTCCACTCCCTCCGGTCAGACCTACTTCACCCACCGCCTCGTTCGCTCCCATCGCGTCTCAGGCAAGGTCCGCCAGCAGACCCTGCTCAACCTCGGTCGCCACTTCTCCATCCCCCGCCATGACTGGCCCCTGCTGTGCCGCCGTCTGGACGAGATCCTCAGCGGTCAGTTGCCCTTGATCCAGGAGGGTTCGGCCCCGTTGGAGGAGGAAGCCCAACGCATGGCCCAGCGCTTGCTCGAGGGGGAAGCCGACGTGACCGGCACCGCTGGGGAGGCCTCTTCAGAAGACCTGCAGACGGTGGCGGTGGATTCGGTGGAGTTGACCCGTCCGCGCAGCGTCGGGGTGGAGCAGGTGGGCCGGTGGGCGCTGGAGCAGTTGGGGTTGGTGGAGTTGCTGGGTGAGTTGGGGCTGAACGGACCGATGCGGGCGGCGGCGGTGGGGGCTATTGTGGGCCGTCTGGCCCGTCCCGGCTCGGAACGGGCCACCTGGGGCTGGCTGCGCCGGCGCAGCGGTTTGGGCGAGTTGCTGGACTTTGACTTTCAGACCCTGAGTCTGATGCAGATGTATCGGGCTTCAGACGCTTTGATGAGACACCGCCAGGCCATCGAGGCCCACCTGTTCACCCGGGCCATGGGTCTGTTCGATCTCGAGCCGACCGTCACCCTGTTCGATCTGACCAACACTTTCTTCGAAGGGGCGGCCCGCCGTCAACCCAAGGCCCAGCGGGGGCACTCGAAGGAGAAGCGCAGCGACTGTCCCCTGCTGACCCTGGGGTTGGTGCTGGACGGGGCCGGGTTTGTGCGCCGCTCGCAGGTCTTTGCCGGCCGGGTGGATGAGCCCCGCACCCTGGCGGGGATGCTGGGGGCGCTCGAGGCGCCCCGGGGGGCCCTGGTGGTGATGGATCGGGGGGTGGCGACCGAGGATCGCATCCAGTGGTTGAGGGAGGAAGGGTACCGCTATGTGGTGGCCAGCCGCCAAGGCCACCGGCAGTTCGACCCCGAACTGGCCCTGACCTTGGAGACCGCTTCCAAGGCCAGGTTACAGCTCCACAAGGAGGTCTCAGAGGACGGGGGGGAAGTGCGTCTCTACTGCCGTTCCGAGGAGCGGGCTCACAAGGAACGGGGTATTGTCGAGCGTTTCAGCCGGCGCTTCGAGCAGGGGCTCGCCCGAATCTCCGAGGGGCTCTCACGGCCGCGGGCTCACAAGGGCATCGAGAAGGTCCGGGAACGGATCGGGCGGTTGAAGGCGCAGAGTCGCGGGGTGGCTCAACACTACACCATCGAGGTCCTCACCGACGACAGCGGCCGCAAGGCAACGGCCCTGACCTGGAAGCGTCAGCCCCGCCAGGGCTCGATGGTCACTCATCCGGGGGTCTACTGCCTGCGCAGCAACCAGACCGACTGGGATGAGGAAAGCCTGTGGCGCACCTACACCACTCTGACCGACGTGGAAGCGGTGTTTCGCTCCCTGAAGTCCGAGCTGGGCCTGCGCCCCATCTATCATCACAAGCCGGTGCGGTCGGAAGGCCACCTGTTCCTGACCGTCATCGCCTATCAACTGGTGCAGGTCATCCGCAAACGCCTCAAGCAGCGGGGCGACTCCTCCAGTTGGACCACGCTGCGGCGCATCCTGGAAGGACAGCAGCGGGTCACGGTGACCTTCCGGCGTGGGGACGGGCGGACCTTGCACGTACGCAAGGCCACGCGGGCCGAAACCGATCAGAAGGCCATCTACGACGCCTTGGGCATCGATCCCGCTCCCGGAGGGGTCCGCAAGATGATCGTCTGATCCCCCCCCCCATATCGCCGGTTTCAACGCGTTTGTAGTGCCACTTGCGCGTTTCTGCCTTTGTAACCTGTTGATAATAAGCGTGTACTCGGAAGCCGTGTTAAAGATGGGTTAGAGAACTTCTTCAAAATTCCTTGGATGCTGCAGTAGAAGCCGGTGAAAAGACAGCAATCGTTCGCTTTCGGGTCACTCAAGTCGGTCGGGATGATGTCCCCGACATTGACGGTTACGAAAAGGCATTTCGGGCCGCAGTCGACGATCACGAGAAATTGAACGACGGGCTTCCCGACGCGGCGCAGCAGGTGGTCGACAACATTGACGAGGCATTGAAGCGGCTAGCCCAAGGAACCCACCATTCCTTGTCGGTTCTTGATAATGGTATCGGTCTCAACGAGAAGCGAATGAATTCGCTGCTTGGTGACGGCACTAGCGTTAAATCCACAGAGGCATCTGGTTCCTATGGCGTTGGGCATCTTGCATCAATACCGTCGTCAGATCTCCGATATGTACTTTATGGCGGGGCAGTGAAAAGTGGCCGATGCATCGTTTCCGGCTGTGCGGTGTTAGCAACCCGTTCAGGGAAAAACCAGCTGTATGCTGCTCAAGGCTACCTTGTCAAAGGATTTCGGAATGGGGCAGGTGGTAAGTTCTACGACTTTATAGATGCCGAGTCCATTCCGGGTAGAGTCGCCACCGACCTCAATGAAATCAAGACTAGGTGGGGACATGGTACTACCGTCGTGATTCCCGCATTCAACTACTTTGGTGGTGATGATGGTTTGTCACTTTGGGACATCGTGTCAAAGGTCGCTGCCTATAATTTCAATGCCGCCATTCACCAAGGCAGCCTCGTCATTGAAATCGACGAGGATGATATATGTCAAGAGGACAAGAAAGACGGCATACGGCGACTTGATAAGGACACCATTGGAGACGTCTTGCAACAGGAACGTGACGCCACCAGAGTGGCCTACAAAGGATCATTTTTTGAAGGACTCCGACCATCCGGGAAAAATGCTCACGCCGCTTATCTGACGCAGTTGAAGGGTGAGCGGTACCATGTGCAGACCGACGATGGCAATGTGTACATCAGATTGCTCACACCCTCGCCAACTGGGAGCACGCGCGTTGATCTTTACCGAAACGGCATGTGGATTGCCGACGAAGTTCGTGGCTTGAGTCGGGCTGAGTTCACTAAACAACAGCCATTTCATGCAGTGCTAACATTGAACCCGAGAGAGGGCAAAGAGTTGCACCGTCTTGTTCGCAAGGCCGAGGGGCCAATGCACAATGAACTTGAGCCCATTCGTTTGTCGCGAGAAGAAAAGAGTAGGTTGAAGAGAGCGATACAGCAAATTGCGACCTGGATAAAAAAGAAAATACCGGAGGTTAGTACTGAGGAATACACGCCGGACGACTTTCTCGTGGTGGAAACTGGTGGTGATCAAGCTGGAGGCGACTCGAAACAGTATTCGATGTGGGGCTCCCCGGTGGTAGTTCAAAGGGCACGTATTAGTCAAAGACGACCTTCGGAGTCTGATAACAAAGTCGAACATGAGCGTGACGAGGTGAATGGAAATAAAAAGAAGAGGAAGAGGAGCGGCAAGAAGGCGCAACAGAATGCCTCCCGTCCGTTGCCATTCCGGTCAACGGTTGTCCCGGACGGTGACGGAAGGCATATCATCATTACGCTGGGATGTAGCGATACATTTGACGAAGTGGTGCTGTCGCTGCGTGTCGATGAAAACATGGACGCAACCTGTGACCGGATTTGGCCAGACGAAAATGTGTTAGTCCAATCGTTTGAGATCGACGCTGTCGACGCACCGACTCCACGCAGTAAGCTGGAAGATGAAAGTAGGGCCATACGAATATACGGACTGGCAGCAGGGAAAAATTACCAATTGCTAATCGAATACGAAGCTCCAAAAGGACTTACAACTGCGGTCGGAGCACCTGTATTTAGAGTAGATTTGCATCGGCCTCAACCAACAATTGAAAAGGACACCTAAGATGCCGATACAAATTAGAGTTCGTGCATCCGATCCGGCATCCGCGAGCCGGGTGTTTCCCTGGCCTGTCCTGGAAGCAGGGAATAGTAGTTTTGTGAACGGTGTCTATTCAGTTAGTTTGGAGCACAAGAATCCAGGACGATCATTCTCGCTCACCCACGAAATCAAAGGTGCAGGGCTGATTACGAACTGGATCGAGGCAGGCAAGATCCGATTCGCTTGCGCGGTATCAGCACCCGTTTCAGCTTACAGGAAGCTCCATGTTGCGGATGAGCCAAGGCAGGTGCTTGAATGGAATCCTGACGATCTCGGCTCACATCCTCTGTTTAGCCCGATGATTGTGAGTGCCATCAGCATCCAGCACACAGTCAATGCAGCAGTAGACGGTGTGGACCCGCTCTGGAACGGTAAGCTACTGCAGTTACCAAAAGGTTCGAAAGTAGCGATCTGCTCGACATTCGCCCTGCAATCAGGGCTCCTCGGCCTCATGGACTTTTGCCTGAAGGAAGACCTTGAACCGGGGCAGTTCAAGGTTGAGCCGAGCCGGGAGGGAGGATTTAAATTCAGGGTTCACTTGGCGGAAGATTTGTTTACGTACCTTAGATACCACAGGCAGCGGGAAACAGGGAGGAATATAATGACGCACGTTGTCTCCGCCGCCCTCACCCATTTGAGGAGGCATTTTGACAAGGACGACGGCGAAGAAGGGTGGAAATCCTACCCTAATTTATGCGCGTTTGCGGATGTACTGGAGGAGAAACAGTTGGGGCACTGGTCTGACGATGATTTTGAGCCAGAGATGGTAGCAACGAGTCTTTACCCGCACAAAGTATCCACGGAGACACAAACTGGAGATGACTAACGCCGTTGCCCCCGTTTATGCAGAACGTGATGAGGGGGCATACACCCGTCTGCACAGTCGTCTGCTGGACGAAAAAGGCAGCATTTATCAGCGCGAGTTCCTTGGTGCCGTGAAGAACAGTAGTGCCTTTCTGGATTTTATGGACAACGAAGTCGCCACAAAAGAAGGGGAGTCGGTTAAGCTTTTTCCTGGCCCCTTAACCGAACATTCCTTTAAGGAACCAACCAAGGATCAGGAACAGACGGCGTATGAAATATGGTCGCACGTGCCACCCAGGATAGCCTGCCGGATTTCTTTTTGGGCCGAAGTCACGCTGCAACACGTTAAATCAGGTGCGATTGGAGAAGCATACTGGCTTGCCGCCAACGGCGGGGGCAACGAGAGTGGAGAGGAGCGAATTGATCGAGCCCTTGCTGAGAAGGGAGACAAGAGAAACCGACTCGTTGATAATCGCGTGAGAACTGTGATCAGACGAATGAGCGGATTGCCTGCGGCGCGGGGCAACAGAAGTGTCTTTGTAAATCCTTCATTCGGACGTGCATGGTGGCGAGAGCGAATGGTCGCTCGCATCCTTAAACGGAAAGGTGTTGAGGACAGGGCGGCGTTACTGAATGTTGTTCGAGCCAGTCAGCAGTACTGGGAGAATCTAGTCACCATGATCGTATCCAGAGGTTCAGTGTTTGGGTCGGTGGACGTCCAGGATGCTTTCGTCAATAGCCTAGCGAAGCATTGCAGGGCGACACCAGAATCACCACTACATACAGCCAGTGCATTAACAAGAGCACTGCGCCGATTCAGCAATGTCGCCGCCTCTCGGGAGCTTGGAGTGCTGGAATTTGAGGAGATTGTGGAGATTGTAGACAATCTGCTTATTCATGTTTCGACCGGACAATGATGAATCCTGATTACAAGAACAGAACTGTCGAGGCTTGGATGAATATGATGGCCCAGGGCGAACTTGCTCTCACCGACTTCCAACGGAGTCAAGTCTGGGGTGACTCGCTATCGGCACGCTTTCTGAAAGCCGTCATCCTAGGGCGACCAACGGGTACTGTATTGTTGGTCAAATCGGGGAATAAACTCGGTCGCCGCCAAATCAAAGGCAACGACGCCAACGTCGAAAATGCCCAAAGTCTTATTCTTGATGGACAACAACGCCTCACATCCCTCTGGCAAGCTCTTATGGACACGTCTAAGAGGAAATTTTACTTAAAGGTTGAAAGTCTGAGAGACGTGAACCTTCACGTATCGGATTTAATACACCGAGCGAAAGATTTCCAGGGGTACCTTTCCAAAGAAGACCAGCTCTCGAACAATGTGATTCCGTTGAGTATTCTCTACGATCCTCCAGACCATGACGCGAACTCTCCTACAAGACTAGAAAAATGGTGCGAAGGAGTTATTCCAGGGAATGCTCACGGCTCTGGACATCTTCGACGGGCAATAGCAAGGAACTTACAGAAACCCCTGCAACAGTACAAGATATGGTTCGCAGAGTTCGGGAACATCAGTACTGACGAGGCCGCTACAATCTTTGTCGAGGCCAATAGTTCGTCGGTTAAAGTCAAGGCATTTGACCTAGCCGTTGCACGTGCATTACAACTCCACAATCCAATTAAGCTCCGAGAACGCGTTCAAGATTTCCACGATAAGCACGATCGAGTTCAGCATTACTTCAAGGGAGACGAGCAAAAATGGATACCCAACATTGGAGAGTGGATACTCAAAATTGCATGCCTTAAATACCATGTCGGCGAAGGCTTATCACCCAAGGACATCCACTTTGAAAAAGCCCTTGAGTCCATTTTTTCTTCTGGAACCCAGGATGCAGACCGGGTCGAGTCAAACCTTAACGCCGCACTACAATTCATAGAAAACAGAGGTGTTCCAACTGCCGATATACTTCCGCGCATACCGCCCGTCTACGTCATCGCCGCCTTACAAGACGAACTTGAGCAAATTCGTGCAACTAATAGATCAAAAGCTGTGAAACTTCTGTCCACGTATCTCTGGAGGTCGTTCTTCTCAGACCGATATGAAAAACAGGCGAATGATAGATTGTACGAAGATTACCAGAAACTTCGAAAGGATCTCAGACGCATCAAACAGAACGGTGACGCGAAAGGGGACGCACCTACAATCAGGAGCGCACAGATAATTGAAGAGAGTGCTCTTTGTGATCAAGACAATCCTTTTGGAAGCAAATCACCTATCGGCCGAGCCATTCTCGCTCTTGCCCTTCATAACCATTCCTTGGATTGGGTTACGGGAGAAGAATTGACAGTTAGCGAAGTCAGGCTATTAGGGCAAAATAACCAACTCAATAGGCATCATGTCTTTCCCCGGCAAACATTGAGAGATGGTGGACTAGAAGATCGTAATTTAAAGAATCATGGACTCAATGTGGTCTTGCTCAGACAAGACGCGAATATCACACTCGGTGGGAAGGGCCCTGTCCACTACTTGGACAAGCTCAAGCGGAAAAACACGCAGTTGACGCATGAGGAGTTAAAAAGGCGTGTTGAATCCCATTTGCTTTCCTATGAAAAGCTCGTTTCGGACACCGGGACGGTTGCGAATCGATACAAGAATTACCTTATGGCCCGGGCACGCGTACTGTGGAAGAAAATCGACGCATACACCCGATGGCCCTGAAGAAGAACTAGTAGGACGATGCCTAAATAACATATCAACATTTACACGACTGAGATCTCGTCCATCTTGTACGTCCACTTGAATACCACCGGGTCTTCGTTCAGCCGGTCGATGTAGCGTTCGATGCGTTGCCGCAGTTCCGCCTTGGACTCCACCCGCATCCCGCGCAACAGCGTGTTGGCCAGCTTCGCGAAGAACGATTCGACCACGTTCAGCCAGGAGCCGTGCTTGGGTGTGAAGACGAACTCGAATCGGTTCGCCATCGTCGCCAAGCAGGCCCGCGTCTCCTTCGAGACATGCGCCGAATGGTTGTCAAGCACCAGCCGGATGCGTGCCCCGGCCGGATAGGCCCTGTCCAACTGCCGCAGGAAGGCCACGAACTCCCGGCTCCGGTGCCGCTCCACCACAGCCCGGTGTATGTGACCGGTCATCAAATCCAGTCCTGCCATCAGCGTCAGCGTTCCATGCCGCTGGTACTCGTAATCGCGTCCCGTGCCGACATGTTTGCCCGGCTTGGGCGGCAGGTCGGCAGCCACCCCGCCAACGGCCTGGATGCCCGGCTTCTCGTCGTAGGAGACAAAGACCGTCAACGGGCCCTTCGGGGCGTCCTTCCGCTGGCGGGCCAGTTCAACCAGTTTGTACACCACCAGTACTTGGGCCATCTTCGTGTCGAATTCCGGATCGCGTTTCTCCAGATAATACTCGATCTTGTGCGGCCGTAGCCGGTGACCCGCCAGAATCTTCGAGACCGTGCCGCGTGCCAGCTTCGCCAGACTCGGGTGACCCGCCTGCTCGCAGTGGGCACGAACATGACTTGCCAGCAGACGGGTCGTCCATTGCTCCTCAGGGTAGCCCAGTGCCTTCGGCTTGACGCAAGCCAGCGAAACCACCCAGGCACGCGCCTCCGAGGAGATGGTCCCGGGACGCCCCTTGCGCGGCAGGTCCCCCAGCGCCGCCAGCGCGCCCAGTTGGAGACCCTTGTCGACGCACCGCTCCACCTTGGGCCGGTTCGTGCCCAGCGCGCGAGCAATCGCTGAGACGGTCTGGCCCCCAGCGTAGCCCAGTAAAATCCTGGCCCGTTCCACATGCTGCGCCGACTCCGAACGGGACCGGCTGATTCCCTCCAGCCTCGCTCGCACCTCGTCACTGAGGACCAGACTGGCTCGTCGGCTTGTGAAGGGCACCGAAATCTCTCCGAAGCCACCGGATGTCGAGGACTCCAGAGTACAACGGATCGGTGCTGAATTGCAATATTATATTGGAATCGTCCTACTAGGTTTCATTCCACACGTTTGTCGCCGGATAACACGGTCGGTGTCCCGCCACGGGCGCGGACAAGGAGCACAGTACGGCCAACCTGCTTCAGAGATGTCCCCTTATGGCTCCAGATCTGAGATAGCAACGGCGCTACGATGCACGAACAGATGATCCCAACCCACAAGATCCAATGCTTGAAGTCAAGCAACAAATCTGCTAAGCCTGGAAACTTCTCCAGCAACAACCGGCACCTCCATCTTCCTTTGCAACACCTGGGATCTGTCATATGGCAGATCCTCACGCCTTGATCGTATCTCTCTCTGGCCTTCTTGTCGAACAGATAGGTGGTTCCTACTATGGTCTGTATACATTCGTATGTAAATGAAAAATAGGGGGTTATAATTGGGGTGTGAAAGGTCAGCGAGGGGGGTCAGAAATGTTAGCTGATGATTTGTCTGATCATTTCGATGGAAACCTGGACGCCTTTTTCCAGTGCTATCTGCTTCACCCGCTCCCATTGGGAAGGATTCCGTGCAGCCTCCAGAAAGTCGTGGCCTTTCCATGTCAAATCAGTCGGAATCCACATGATGACGCCACAGATTCCAAGCCTTGTTGCTTCAACAAGACCGGCTTCCCGCATGATCTTGACATGGTGCCAAACCTCTACGTTTGAGTATCCTTCTATACTCCCATCGTTAAGCCACTGTCTTTGCTGAACACTTCCATCTTCAAGTTTCAGAAGGATCTCTCGAACAAGATCGATATCACGCTTCATTTGAACGTCAGTCAAAAGAGATTCGGTCTTGAGAAGGGTATCTGAATGAGAATATCGGCATCCCAGGGTAGTTGCTGATCGCGAAGTCTCCTTTGCCAATGATATCCATCCCAAGCAATACTTCTGCACCATGGATGTTTGCCTCCATCACTGGCCAACTGGGGAACAGTAGTTTTTGGGAAAGATAGATGTTGGCCCCGTAGTGCGTGGTCGGTCGCCTTCCCATGGAAGTGTGATAGGAACCGTCTCCTGTCCGAATTAATTGGAGCTTCTTAATCAAGGCGCTGGTAAACGCCGTATGTGACGCTCCTGTGTCCCAGATTGCTGTTACCGTCAGGAGCGGAGGCCCCGTTGCGCCCGGCTCCCGAACCCACGGCAGGCTTACTTGTATACGCGATTGGGCAGCAAAAGGATCTCCAGCCACGAGAATGAGTTCTTCAGTGAGAGAATCGACCTCCGTCATCGAAATCCTTTCTATCGAACGCGAGAGTGGAATACGGCAGGCTGCTCCTCCTCAACCCGCAGGCACCTGCGGATAAGGAAAGTCTCAGGCGGGATCTTGGCCTCAAACACGGCCGACGCATAAGCGTCCCTGTACGAGGGAAAGAAGTCCACGATCTTAGGCTTTCGAGGTTGCCGGATCAGGACAAATTTCCTATGGTGTTGCTGGGCAAACGTGGACTGGTGTTGTTCGAAAAACCTCATCAGATTTTCCATGGATCGCCTCCTGAGAATAGACGAAGGGCTGGGTGGGGTAGCCCAGCCCAGCCCTTGAGTGCGGGACGCACCACTCCCAGCGGCGGGGAGAAGTGCGCTGTTTGCGGAAAGAGGTTGCCGGCATCGCCGGTCAGGGCTCGACCCCAGAAGCGGAATCTTGCTGGCCTCTGAGGGAGGCTGTCTCTGGACAAACGAAACAGCAAGAGGAGCGAGGAAGGTGTCAGAAGCCTCCCTGCTTCAACTCTGGGTGGTCAACCTCTAAAATGAGAGAGGTTGACCACGAGGATTGTAGTACAATAGTCGGTTTTTTTCAGCCTCATTTTCCTTCCAGTATCCGACAACTCTGGCAGTGCGTCAGTCTTGCCGACACATATAACGGAGTCTCAATTGGACAGGAATTATTGGCAGATTGCAGCGGGTTCTCAAGGGCGTAGCTACTCGAAGATATTTCTCTCTTCCGGAATGGCGTTTGTTGGCGGCGGACAGAACGAACGCACAATGGGAGATGTGCAACTGGGAGATGTAGTAATCCTCAAGGAGGGCCTGTCTAAAATCTTAGCTGTAGGCGAAGTGATCGAGCGAGAGGGTAAATTCAAAGGGAATGGTGATAAGGAGTGGCTGAACCACTTCGACGGATGGCGTCTTCCTGCCTATTGCTATGTTGCTTGGCGCGTGCCTAACCGGCCGATAGAGACAGAAGGATTGACCAGAGCGACAATTCAGCAGTTACCACAGCAAAGGCACCAAGATCTCGCTGACAAACTTCTCCAGGATCCGATCCGTCCTAACACAGGAGAACCGAGCAAGACGGAAGAGGTTTCCGATGAGCAAATGTCACGATTTCTTGTCGCAGAAGGACTGCGCCCAGGCGCCTCGGTCGAACTAACAAATACGTTCCGACGAATCCGACTCCTGGCAGACTACTACTACAATCATTGCGAATGGAAGGAAGTTCGTGAGCATGAAACACGCTCGTTCCTTGTACTTCCTTTTTTGCTATCGTTGGGATGGGCTGAGCAAAAGCTCAAAGTTGAATTTCCAGTTGCTCAAGGGAAAATTGACATTGCAGGATTTACAAGGAGCTTCCACCAAACCAATTCTAAGTGCTCACTAATCGTTGAAACCAAAGGCTTCGCGCAAGGGCTTGATTTTGCTCCGACACAGGCGGAGCACTACGCGCAGGAACTGGATACTTGCCAAGTAGTCGTTGTATCGAATGGCCAGTGTTATAAAGCTTTTCGTCGGCTACCTTCCGATAGATTCTCGCAGACACCAGCGGCATATTTGGATCTTAAGCGACCCCGAGATCGATACCCTCTCGACCCGGAACGGGTTGGAGGTGCACTTCAACTATTAGAGTGCCTAATCCCCTGGTAGCGAACGCGCAATCGTCTAATGCCTAACAGCCAGGTCAACGTAACGGCAAAACCATCAAGCGTCTTGGTTTCCGCCGCACTATGAGCTCTGGCTGTGCGTTGGACGAGCATGTTGACAGGCAAGCCTGGAGGATACACACAACCCAATGTCTCCGATTCACAGCACGGGCAGCTCGCCACTCCAATTGATGGCCTCGGACTCAGGGTTAATGCACAGCTGACCTGTCCGTCAGTAACCGTTCGTCAAAGCCGTGGAGTCCATCCGCCGTCCGGGGGAGGCGTAGCGAGCAGAACCGACGGATCGTCTGTGATTGCAGGCACCTCCAACCTCGTCCGGGTACAAGCCATCACGGCCTGACCGAACAGTTACTTGACGGACGACGTAACTGTTCGGTCAAGCCGTGGGCTCGACCTCCTGCGGGTTTGTCCTCTATGCCGACCGAGCAACCGACGAAGCGTCCCCCTTCCACCTCCATCGGGACTGGGGGCAGAGAGCGGAGATGAGACCCGTGGAGTCGGAACGATATGGTCGGTTCGCCAGCCGTGTAGAGGGGTTTCGCGGCTGGCGAGCACCCTCGAATGGCCTGTCCGGGGGGTGGTCCAGCCGCTGCGTTGGTGGCTCAGCGGCGACACCGACGCAATGTGGCTTGATCGCTGCGGGGAGGATGCCGATCGACCGTTCTTCCACGGCTTGACCGAACAGTTACTCCGTCAAAGTCCTAAATGGTCTAATAGATTCCTGTTCAACTAGAGGGGTTTAATGAGGGGAATAAAGCGAGCTGATCCACCTTAAGTCTTTTAGTATTAGTATCTTATAACTGAACGATTTCAGCCGCGTAGGCGGCGGATTAGTGGCAACCTCCCGAAACGCACTACCTCTCCAAAATGGTGCTAGACTCGACCCTCACTCCCTGCACTCTTCTCAAGAGTGCAACCCTTGGTGAGAAATACACCTTGGGAGCCAGCCTCCCTCAGGCCGGCCCACAGGCTGTCAACCAATGGCGGTACCCGGGTAACTCCCCCCGGGTAGCTTTCAGGTAGGTGTTCCGGATGGCCAGGGTCAGCTCACCTGCCTTCCCCTTCCCCAGCGGATAGCGGTCAATCGACAGGATGGGGGCCACCTCCAGGCCGCTGCCGCAAACGAAGGCCTCGTCGGCCAGGTAGAATTCGGTGCGGTCGACCTCCCGTTCGATCACCTCCACCCCGTGCACCTCCCGAAACAGCTGAATGAGCGTCGCCCGGGTGATGCTCTCCAGGATGTCGCTGGTGACGGTCGGCGTCACCACCTGGCCGCCCCGGCAAAAGAAGACACATCCCCTGGGCTCCTCGGCCACCTTGCCGGCCGCGTTGAGCAGCAGGGCGCTGTCGTATCCGTCCAGGCGGGCCTGCAGCAATGACAGGCGGGCATTCTGATAGTTGGCCGCGCACTTGACTCGCGGTGGAATGGAGCTGTCGGAGATCCGCTGCCAGGAGCTGAAGCAGGCGTGGATCCCCAACTCCTTTCCCTCAAACCATCCCCCCTTGGGAGTCACGATGACGGCATGGCTGACCGGACCGGTCACGAAGGCCTCGCCCGGCCCGTCCACATAGACCATCTGCCGAACGTGGGAGGTGGCCTGGATCCGGTTGGACCGCAGCGCACGCACCACGGCGGCGCTGTAGTCGCCGGCCCTCAAGGCCGTATCCATCCGCATGACACGGACCGATTGCTCCAGGCGCCTGGAGTGGTCCTCCAACCGGAAGACGTTCAATTGCCGGGTCTCCTCATTCCAATAGGCACGCAGTCCTTCAAAGACCATGGCCCCATACTTGAAGGCCACGGTATCCAGATGAATCACCGCCTCGCTCTTCTCCACCAGGCGGTCGTTCAGCAGTACCTTGGGAATGGAAGATTGGTCCATCGTCCCAGCCTCCCGGGAACCATCCATCGAGCGTCGCTGGCCCGGCGCCTGTTCCCTATTCTGCCCGGTCCGTCCCAGCCGTGGGCCAGATGGGGCTCATGGGCCACACCTCCATGGAACGCAGCATCGCCGGGCCTCCGGCAGCGAAGAGTCCGATACCCGTGCTGTCCGAACGCGTCGGATAGATCCTGGAGGTCAGGCAAAGCCGGCCGTTGGCAAACACCTCCAGGATGGAGCGATCGATAAACACATGCAGGCGGAGGAACTCGTCCTCTTCGAGCTGCAAAGGTCCCGAGTGTACCATGGCTGTCGGCTGAGCCCGGTAGACGTGCCGGTGAACCCCGGGATCCAGACTGGCCTTGCGCCTGTCCACACTCAGTCTTCCCTGCTTTCGGTCGAAGGCGATGAGGGTTTCTTCCTCCGCTTCCGGGGAGGTCCGCACTCGAAGACCCGTCGTCCGGCTGTCACCCGGATCGATCACGGCCAGAATCTCCAGCATGTCTCCCTTGGGTTCGGGCAGCAGACTCTTGTCCAGGGGCCGAATCGACTGCTCCTGGAAACGGTAGTGGCGGCCGCGCAACTTCTGCAACTCGGGGACGGGTTGGTAGCCCAACGTGCCGTCTTCCCGCAGGGACAGGACCCGGGGCAGCACGTGGACCCCCGACCAGCCCGCGGCGATGGACAGGTCCTCGTGGCGGCCTTCCCAGGACCAGGCCATCAGGATTTTCCGGCCGCGATCGTCGCTGAACACGTAGGGGGCGTAAAAATGGCCCCCGGAGTCCAGATCGGCCCAGCCTTGCGAAGAAAACCGATGGTCCCGATAGGTCCCGGCGAAGTAGATGGATTTCCAGGTCTGGTACAGGGAGGCCGTCAGCACATGCCGGTCGCCGAGCTTGAAGAAATTCACCACCTCCCAACTGGGTCCGGTTTCCTGCTTGCGGCCCGTGAGCAGCGGCCCCAGGTATTCCCATTGCAGCAGGTCGGGGCTCCGGTAGATCACCGCGGCCCCGCCGCTCCCTATATGGGAGCCCATGACGCAGTACCAATGGTCCCCCTCCCGCCAAACGTAGGGGTCCCCGGCCGGAATGTCCTCCTTCCTGGTGGCCTCGGCAATGACGGGGTTGCCGGGGTACTTGTCCCAGGTCAGAAGACCGTCATTGCTGGTGGCCACACAGACGGCGGTGCCTCCCCCCAACCGCCCCCGATACACGATGGTGGGAACCCCCCGGTCCAGGACGGCGCCGCCGGACCAGCAACCCTCCTGGTCGGGTCCTCCCGGCGTCGGAGAGAGCGCGATGGGCAGGTCGCGCCAGTGCACCAGATCCTCGCTCACGGCATGCCCCCAGTGAAAGGGGCCTCCGGATCGGGAAGGGGAGTCGGGAATCCACTGGTAGAAGAGATGGGTCTCCCCGCCAACCTGAATCACCCCGTTGGGGTCGTCCATCCAGTTGGCCGGGGCCAGGAAGTGATAGCCGGGACGGTGGGGGTCTCCAGCCAGCTCCAGACGCCGGGGATCGATCCCTCCCCGGGCTTCAGCGGCTGACTCCCTCTGCCTCGGGGCCTCCGGGTTGCAGGCCAGTGGTATGGCCAGCACTCCGATCGCCAGCCAGGCCCGCAAACGGACCACGATCCATTTCCCGATGGAGAGATGCATGGGGGATTGCCGATCTTTGCCGCGCCTTCCGGTGCCTTCAGATCAGCTCTTTGATGGGAATCCCGGTGGCGTCGCCGATGGAGTTGGCGATCTTGACCGGCCGGCCAATGGGGGTCATGTAGGTCTTTTCCCAATCGATGCCCAGGGCCTTGTAGAGGGTGGCGAACAGGTCCCCGATGGTGACCTGCCGATCGGCGACATAGCCTCCCTGCTCGTCGCTGGCGCCTACCACCTGGCCTCCGGCGATGCCTCCCCCGCCCAGCACCACCGACCAGCACTGGGGCCAATGATCGCGTCCGTTTCCGGGGTTGACCTGGGGGCCTCGCCCGAATTCTCCCATGGCGACCACCAGGGTGGACTGGAGCAGCCCGCGCTGGTCCAGGTCCTCCAGCAGGGCCGAGAAAGTCTGATCGAAGGGTGGAACCAGAATGTCGCGGTGGCGCCGGTCGTTGTCACCGTGAGTGTCCCACTCGTTGTACTTGTATCCGGCAGCCGTCACGAAACGGCTCCCCGCCTCCACCAGCCGCCGGGCCAGCAGGACGCTCTGCCCGAATCCGTGCAGCCCGTAGGTCTCCCTGGTTTTGGTGGACTCCTTGGAAACATCGAAGGCATCCTTCACCGCAGGGTTCAACACCATCCTCAGGGCCTGTTGGGTGAACGTGTCCATCCGGCCCGATTCGGCCTTCTGCACCTTGTCCCGGTAGACCTGCTCCACCACTTTCCGAAAGGAGAGCCGGTCCTGGAGCCGTTCGGCCGTGATCGTCTTGGGCAGTCGCAGATCGGGAACCTCGAAGTCGGGTTGACTGGGGTCGGGAAGCACCATGGGGTCATACTGGTTGCCGACAAAGGCGGCTCCGAAATGGTCGATGAGAAAGGTGTCGTTGCCGGTGTCCGGATGCAGGACGTAGGGCGGCAGGTTGTTCCTTGGACCCAATTCCTTGGCCACAATCGACCCCAGGCTGGGAAAGCGCATGGCCGGGTTGGGCAAATGCCCGGTGGCCGCGTAGTGGGTGGCCTGGGGGTGATTGTTCTCCAGGGTGTGGAGGGAACGGATAATCGCCAGCTTGTCCATGTGCCTGGCGGTCTTGGGCAGCAGCTCCGAAACCTGAATCCCGGCCACGTTGGTGGCGATGGGCCTGAATGAACTGTTGGGCTTGGGGTCCCACATGTCGATCTGGCTGGGGCCCCCTTCCAGCCACAACAGGATGCAGGCCTGGGCCTTGCCCCCGACCGCTGCCGGCGTGCCGGCCAATGCCTCCTGAAGCCTCAGGAACTGGCTCAGGCTCACGCCCAGCAGACTCAGAGACCCCACTCGCAGGAAGTCCCGCCGCCGCAGAATCGGGTCGTCACTTGCCAAACACCCTATTTTTCGCATGGGTGCAACCTCCTCCGGTTTCCGGCCTCTCCATCCCGCGTCCGGCGCCATCCTGCACTCTTCTCAAGAGTGCAGCCCCCCGGCGAGAAATGCAGGTTAATGGTTATGGTAAAACTCCGGGGAATTAAGCAACCCCCACAACAGATCCTCCAAGGCCTGGCGGCGGGAGGGATGCCGGCCGACCATGGCGGCCAGTTGTTCCAGCTCTTCCTCCCCGGGAAAGCGCACCAACGCTCTCAGGTAAAGCTCTTCGATGATCTGCCGGTCCGAGTCGCCGCTGCCCATCAAGCGGTCGATGACGCCGCCCTCGCGGGCCAGATGCCCGGTAAAGGTCGAACCGGCCAGACTGTGCAAGGCCCTACCCAGGTTGGGCCGAGGCCGCTTCTCCGGGAGCATGGAACGTGCGGCTTTGCCATAGTTGTCCAGAATCCGGGAGCGGTAAACATCGGGCAGCTTGACGTTAATGGCGCGGGTGCCGGGCGGCAGCCTCCCTTCCCCGTCACCGTAGCTCTCCTGCTCGAAAATCAGGGGGACCCCCGTCACCGAGGCGATGGCGTCGAACAGCACTTCGGCATCCAGGGCGCGCGGCAGCGCATGAGAGTAGTGGGTGCGGTCTTCCCGGTTGGTTCGGTTGGGCCGGCTGCTGAGCTGGTAGGTCCTGGAGCCCACGATGGTCTTCATCAAGCGGCGAAGATCATGGTTGTTGTCTCGGAAGTCCTTTGCCAATGCCGCCAGCAGCCTGGGGTGGGTGGGGGGATTGGCCGCGCGGAAATCGTCGACCGGCTCCACCATTCCTCGGCCGAAAAAATAGCTCCATATCCGATTGACCGCCGCCTCGGCGAAAAAGGGATGAGCGGTCATCCACTCGGCCAGCCTGACCCGCGGGTCGGCCCGTTCCGCCTCCGGCAGGAGGGAGCCGTTCAGGAAGGCTGGAAACACCTCCTCCCGGGTGCGGGGATGAAGCACTTTGCGACTCCTGCCCTTGACGAACAGGTCCACCTCCTGACCGGTTGGATCCTCAAAGATGACCGTGCCGGGCTCCTCCCCCCGCCCGCCTACCAGGTTCATGCGTCCGAAGAATGCGGCCAGCCCCCAAAACTGATCCTGGCTCCAGGCTTCAAAGGGATGGTTATGGCACTCGGCGCAGTCCAGCCGGCGTCCCATGAAGACCCTGACCTCTTCTGCCATCTTGTTTTGCGGATAACGCACTTCTCCATTGGGCAGGAAGTGTCTGGAAGGCGCACTGTAGCCGACGGCCGCAATGCGCTCCCGGGCCACCTGGTCGTAGGGAGTATTGCCGGCGACGTGGCCGCGAACCCACTCCCAGTAACCTTCGGTCCACTGCAGGTTGATGCCGTTCTGGAAGAGAGCCACCCTGAAAAGCTGCGAGAACCGATAGGTCCAATAATCCACGAACTCGGGGGTCTGCAAGAGCGTATCGACCAGCTTCTCCCTCTTGCTTGGGTCGCTGCTTTGCAGAAACTCCCTGGTCCTTCGCGGCGGGGGCATCGTGCCGGTCAAATCCAGGCACACCCGCCGCAGGAACTCCTCGTCGCTGGAAAGCCGGGAGGGGATCCGGTGCAGCCGGTTCAGCTTGTCGAACACCAGGCGGTCGATGAAGTTATCGGCGGGAATGCGGGGATATCGGGCAAGGGGCGCCTGGATGACGCCGACCCGGGCGGTCGCGGAATGCCCCGCCGTCCGAACGGTCACAAAGGTTTCCCCGGGACGCAAGCCCCGCAGCCGGCCGCCCGCTCCGACTTCCGCCACCTCGCCGTTGTTGGACTGATAGTGCACCTGTCCGGTGAGATCCTGGCGGGTTCCATTCTCGAGCAGCGCGCTGACCAGCAGCTGCTGCCCGCCTCCCACCTCCAGCACGGCCTGGGCGGGGTAGATCTCGAGGGTCCTGACCCCGGGTCTCACCCGTGTGTCCGGTTGAAAGGGAGCGCCCTCTTTCACCCACCGGAGCAGCGTCCGATAATCTTCCGATTCCAACGGCAACTGCTGGCCACCCTGATGGGGCTCGGCCAAGGTCGACTTCAGGAGCAGCAGGCTCTTTTCCGGCTCCTTCACATCGATGCGCGGGATTTCTGTTCCGGGATCGGGCGATAGGACCTGGTAGGTTCCCCCCTTGACGATCCAGCGATAGTCTTCCTCCGGGTAGATGCCGTAGAGGGACAGCTTGAATCCTCCTCTTCCTTTCACGCCCCCATGACAATGGCTGTCGTTGCAGCCCCGCCGGGTCAATATCTTTTCAATATCCCAGGCGAAGCTCAGCGGCTGCCGGCGAGCCCCGCCCTTGACCCGGAGCCGCACCGTGGCCGACCGAGTCCCCATGCGAGCCGTCAAATCGGTGACGCCCTCGGCCAGCGCCCGGGCGCTCCCCCCGGGAGAAACCGCCGCCACGCGCGCATTGGAGAGGTCCCACTGGCTGAGCGAGGTCACGTCCCGCTCCAACCTGTCGCTGTACCTGCCCATCACCAGAAGCTGGCGGGTGTCGCCCGCGCCTTCCAGCTCCACCGCCTCGGGCACGATCCGGACCGACAGCAATTGGGGGTCGGAAGTCTCAGCCCCGAGCGGAATCGAGCCGGCGGCAATCAGGATCCCGAGCAGGAGAATCGGAGTGCGTCTTGGCTTCATTTGTGGATCACTCTCCCAACACCATCACCAACAAATCGCCGGCTGCCATCGCGGCGCCCACCCGGCCCTGGACCACGGGACGGGCGCTGAGGCGGACCAGCCTCGGCATCCGGGTCGGCGGCGCCCCGGGCGCCGCCGCCAGCAGTACGGTGGTCTTCTGGTTCCTGGGCACGAACCGTTCCTTGTGAATTTCGGGAAGAGGGGGCTCCTTATGGGGCTCGACCTCGGCGCCCGGCAGAAACTGCACCTGATTGGGCAGGCCATCGGCGCTGAAGACGATCTCACCGCCGAAGCCCTCCTCCTGATCGGACACAATGGTCACCTTTTGCGCCTGTCCGGGCCGCAGGTTCACCACCTCGGGAGTGACTTCGATCCGGCCTACATGGGGGACCTGGGGGCGCACCAGCAGGCGGTAGCGAAAACCGGGCTCCCCCGAACGGGGGGTGATATCGCGCACCTGCAGCCTGTAAAGGCCGGCCCTGTCGAAGGTATAAAGGGTCTTGGCCTGGATGAGCCGCACCCAGTCATCACCGTCACCCGCGATCTTTCTGAAATAGTTGGTCAACAGTTCCTGGCCGGCTTCATCCAGCACGGCCACTCTGGGGTTGAATCGGGGCGGTGCGGCCTGCGGGGTCTCCAGCTCCAGGGCCAGACGGGTCCCGGCCTCCACTTCAAACCGGAACCAGTCCACGTCTCCGGGACTCTGGATGGCTCCTTCCAGCAGTTGAGGCAGGAGGATCGGGATGGCCTGCGCCGGCCGGTCGTTGGGCTCCACTTCCTCCGACGACCCAATCCCGGCGGCGGTGGCGGGCGGCGCCTTCTCGGACGAAACACCGGAGCCGGCAGTGAGCCTGGTCGAGCCGCCACCGGCTGTGCCTTGCGGACTGCCGTTTCCCTGGGCCTTCTCAGCCGGCACGGTGCGCGACTCCAGCCAGTCCAGCCGGGCCGGATCCAGCCTTCTGCGAAAAGGCCGCTGGAGATCGGCCAGGGGCGAAGGGGGGGTGAGGACAACCTCCGGCTCCCGGGAGCCCGCCTGCCCGGACGTTCCGACCCGAAGCTGGTAGAAAAAATCGGAGCCTCCCACGCCCAGGTTGGAGCTGACCTCCACCAGGTACCGCCCGGAGTCCCGGCACAGGCGGGTGATTCGGGCCTGCGGAGAAAACAGCAGCCGGGCGGGCCGCTCCGAATCGAACCAACTGCCACCTTCTCTGTAGAGCGTCAGGCGGACCCCGTCGAACTTGGTGACGGAGGTGTTGGAAAGGGCGCGGATCTCCAGCGTTTCGCCCTTTGAAGCCTTGAAGGAGTAGAAATCGACCTCTCCGTTCCGGCTCAGCTTGCCGTTGAGAAGGGTCGGGACCCCAAGCGGCTGGGCCTGCGCCGGACGACTGTGGGGTTGGGGGGCTTCCAGGCTGACCGGTTCGTCAACTACGGCCAACCCGATGGCGTTGGAAACCCCGGACGGCGAGACCAACCGGAGTTCATGCCTCCCCAGCGGCGCCTCCGATTCCACCTGCACCTTCAATGACACCCGCTGCCCCTGCACCCACACCTTCGGCGCCCGCAGGTTTTTCTTCTCCAGGAACTGCATTCCCTCGATCCGGGTGACCTCACCGCTCAGACCCTCGGTGCCGAACCACACTCCATAGCATTTTTCCAGGTCCTTGCCCCGGACTTCCATCTCGAGTACCCTTCCCCGCTGAACACTGACCGGAAACAGGGAGCTCAACCCCGGCACCGGAGTCTCCCCGGGCGCTTCACCGGCCTGCATGCCCCAATCCGGAGCGAAGCCGCAACAGAGCACCGATCCTGCCAGAGCGATCACCCACTTTCCAGCGCCCCAGGGGGCACTGGAGGTGCGATTGGCGAAGGCTCGACCGTGGGGGAGTGTGAACACCGGCAGCTCCCGAGTCAGCGGATTAGGCGGGAAACACAGCCTATAATGTACCTTGAGGCTCCGGTGGGGGTCAAGGAGAGTGCACGTGAACCTGCAAGAGTTCCTGGAAACGTTGGCCGACCTGGTGTGGGGCCCGCCGATGCTGGTCTTGACCGTCGGCACGGGGCTGTTTCTGACCATTCGGTTGCGGGGACTTCAGTTCCGTAAGCTCTGGTCCTCCCTCTACCTGGCCCTGGTCACGCGGAGGGAGACCGGCGCCCAAGGCGACGTCACCCACTTCCAGGCCCTGATGACCGCCCTGTCGGCCACGGTGGGTACGGGAAATATCGCCGGGGTGGCGACGGCCATCGTCTCGGGAGGCCCCGGGGCGCTGTTCTGGATGTGGGTGACGGGACTGGTGGGCATGGCCACCAAGTTTGCCGAAGCCCTGCTAGGAGTCAAATACCGCATCCGGGGTCCGCGCGGCGAGATGTCGGGTGGGCCCATGTTCTACCTGAGCCGGGGATTCAATCAACCGGTGCTGGCCGCCTTGTACGCCTTTCTGGCAGCCTTCACCCTCACCGTCGGCGGCAACATGACGCAGTCCCACTCCATAGCCGACGCCATGCAGGCCGGATTGGGAGTGCCCACCCTCTGGACCGGTGTCATTACGGCCGCCGCCACCGCAGTGGTCATCCTGGGCGGCATCCGCAGCATCGCTCGGGCAGCCAGCGCCCTGGTGCCCACCATGATCGTCGTCTACTGCCTGGCCGGCCTCCTGGCGCTGGCGCTTCATTGGCAGGCGGTTCCCTCGATTTTGGCTGAAATCCTCGAGGGAGCCTTCTCCCCGACAGCGGCAGTGGGGGGATTTGCCGGCGCCGCTCTCCTGAAAACCATCCGCTACGGGGTGGCCCGCGGCGTCAACAGCAACGAGAGCGGAATGGGCACCGCCGGCATCGCCGCCGCTGCCGCCCAAACCCGCCATCCCGTGACACAGGCCCTGGTTTCCATGACTCAGACCTTTATCGATACACTGGTGGTGTGTTCCGTCACCGGCTTCATCATTCTGGGAACCGGAGCCTGGAAAAGCGGAGCCAGCGGCGCCGCCCTGACGGCGGCCGCCTTCCGGGAGGGACTTCCCTTGTGGCTGCACGGGGATGTGATCGTCGCCTTGACGCTGCCCCTTTTCGCCTTTTCCACCATCCTGGGCAACAACTACTATGCGGAGAAGGCCTTGGAATACCTGTTCGGCCACGGTCGCTTCGTACCCTATTACCGCTCGATCTGGGTCTGCCTCACCTTTCTGGGCTCCATGCTCTCCCTGGAGATGGTGTGGACGTTTCTGGACGTGACCGTCGGCAGCATGGTCCTGCCCAATCTGATCGGCCTGCTGGGCTTGAGCGGGATCGTCCTGGCCGAGACCCGAGACTATTTTGCCGTGCAGCGGTAGCGGCCAGGGGGGCGTTTCGCCCGGGGTTCGAGTGGAGCCGCAAAGCGGCGGCAGCATTTAGCCGTGGGCCCAAGCCCATGGAAAACGGAAGTCCCATCCCCCGAGCCGCGTAGGCGGCGGCAGCACATTGCCGCAGGCATAAACATCTGAAGAGCCCCTCCAGGGCGCACTGAGAAACGCAGGCTGATGACAGCTCCCTCCAATTGGCAGTTCCAGCAGGTTGCCGGCCCCTTCGGGCTTACCGAGGGCCCTGCCTGGGATGGCGAAGCCCTGCTGTTCAGCAACCTCCCCAACAGCCGCATCCTGCGATACCACCCTCAAACCCAAAAGACGGAAACCTGCCGGCTGGGCACCCGCATGGCCAACGGCCTGATGCTGGACAGGCGCGGCCGGCTCTTTGCCTGCGAAGCCGCCGGCAGATGCATTGCCTGTTACCACCGGGACGGAGCCCGTACGGTTATCGCCGACTCCTTCCAGGGCAGCAGGCTCAACAGCCCCAACGACTTGGCCATCGACCTCAAGGGCCGCATCTGGTTCTCCGACCCCGACTACAGCAGCCACTGGGCCGAAGCCATCGGTCCGCCGGAGCTGGAACACAAAGCGGTCTACCGGCTGGATCCCCGAGCCGACGGGAGTTGGTCCATACAACGGATGACCCATGACACCGCCCGTCCCAACGGCCTACTGGTCACACCCGACCTCCGGACACTCTACGTCGCCGAGAGCGACTTTCAGGGCAACCGCCAACTGCGAGCCTATCCCATTCGGGAGGACGACACCCTCGGCCCCTGCGAGATCCTGCACGATTTTGCGCCCCACCGAGGCATCGACGGCATGTGTCTGGACGTGGAAGGCAACCTTGTGGCCGCGGCCGGCTGGGAGAAGAGCGGCCCGGGTGGCATGATCTACCTGTTCGACCCTCGGGGGCGCATCCTGGAACGACATCCGACCCCATGCGAGCGACCCACCAACTGCAGCTGGGGCGGCCATGATCTGGAGACGCTCTACCTCACCTCCGTGTGCGGCCGGCTGTATCGAATCGAGACTGATCGGAAGGGGTGGCTGCTTTTCCCCTGAAGAAGGAGTTCGTATTGCGGTCCGATAAAACCAAGGCCAAGCTCAAGAGAGGAGAATCGGTATACGGCTGCTTCCTGCGCTACCCCGACCCCGCCCTGGTGGAGATGCTGGCCCGCTTTGAGTGGGATTTTATGGTGTTTGAAAGCGAGCACGGCCGGCTGGACCCGCGCACCTGTGAAGAGATGGTGAGGGCGGCCGAGCTGAACGGCATCACCCCCATCGTGCGGGTGACCACCAATTCCCCCTCGATCATTCTGAGATTTCTGGACTGCGGCGCCCAGGGCATCATCGTTCCCCAGGTCAACTCGGCGGAAGAAGCCGAACGGGCGGTGGCGGCCGTCAAGTTCCAGCCCCGGGGAAATCGAGGGCTGTCGGGATCGCGGGCGGCCGACTACGGCCAAGGGCTCTCCTTCGGTGACCACGTCGTGAAGTCCAACCGGGAAACCCTGGTGGTGCTCTACGTGGAGACGGCGGAAGCGGTGCGGCAACTGCCGCGGATTCTGGCGGTGGAGGGTGTGGACGTGGTCAACGTGGGGCGCACCGATCTCTCCCATTCGCTGGGCGTGCCGGGACAACCCGAGCATCCCCGAATGCGGCAGTCCCTCCAGGAAATCCTGGCCGGCCTGCGCAACTCCCCGGTGGCCCTGGGGATCATGGCGGCCAACCCCGAGGCGGCCCGCCAGTGGCGCGCCCGAGGGGCACGCTACATCAGCATCAACCTGGAGTCGCTATTGAAGCAATCAGCGCAGGAATTCCTGAGGGGCGCCAGGGAATGAAGGGCTCCGAGCACTCCGTTCCGTCTGGGTTTGCATAAAAACCAGCTTGGACTACGTTCGAAACCGAAGTGCTGGAGTACTAACCATTGCTGTACAATATGAACGCGGTAAGCTGGCCGCTTCTGACGATGAGCAAGAACCCAAGAAACCATGTCACTGCTGAAGAACATATATAGGGCGAATGACCCCCGGAACCGAGCTGCCTACACTGTGGCTGAGGCAGCTCGGTATGTGCGGATTCCCGCTCCAACACTTCGCGCCTGGGTAGCTGGCCAGTCCTATGCGCAGCATTCGGGACGCCCTCCTTTTCGTCCGCTTATCACTGCCCCGGAATACGACCCTCCTCGCCTTACGTTCAATAACCTCATTGAGGCCTATACATTGCGGGCGCTGAGAACGAAGCATGCGGTGTCTATTCAAGCGGCACGCAGAGCGATCGATTTTGCAGAACAGTACTACAACATCCACCGATTGCTCCTCGATCCACAATTGCGCACCAGTGCAGGAGATTTGTTTCTGGAGAAATACGGGGAGTTTGTCAATCTCAGTCAATCGGGTCAACTCGTGATTGCGAAGCTTTTCAGGGACTATCTAAAGCGGATTGAACTGGATGGGTTCTACCTTCCGGCACGCCTCTATCCATTTGACAAGGACGTAGACAAAACCATTGTCATCGACCCCCAAGTTGCCTTTGGGCGTCCCTTCATTGCCCGTCGTGGCATCTCAACGGCGGCGATCGTTGATCGTGTCAACTCCGGGGAGAGTTACAACGAAATCGCAGCAGACTATGGCCTCGATCCAATGGAAGTGGAAGAAGCGTTGTTTTATGAGCAGGCAGCCTAAGCGTGACCTTCTTTACAGACCGTGATCTGGGCTCACAATTCCCACAGATACTATCCGACGCAGGCCTTCAAGTAGAAAAACACGACGACCATTTCTCTGACCGCAAGACTCCAGATGCTTCCTGGTTGTCAGAGGTAGGCCGCAATGGGTGGTATGCCCTCTCAAGAGACAAGCGCATCCGCTACAGGCCAAACGAACAGGAAGCCACCATGCGGGCTGGCGTACGTCTTTTTATCATCGTCGGACAAGCCAGCCATCAAGAGCTGGCGGAACACTTTGTCGCCTGCGTCCCCAAAATCACTCGTTTCTTGAGGAAGCATCATCCCCCCTTCATCGCAAAAATATACATGCCTTCCCCCAGCCAGAAACATCGGAACCGTCGCAAGACGGGACGCGTCGAAATGTGGCTCTCGCATCAAGAGTGGTCGAATCGCACGTCCTGAAAAGAGACAACGACTACAGCTCGTCTCGGAATTTCCGCGTGGGGGAGACAACCAGGGAGGGTTGCTAAATATTTGGAATAAATGGGATTGGCGGTTCTGTAGTCCCATGGCGATGAGGGTGTCGGAGTGTTTTGCCCGGTGGGGGATCAAAGTCCGATCTCCATCCGATCTCTTCCAACACTCGGTGCAAGCACCGTTTTTCCGGCAATTCAACAACCTCCCCTGTCCCCCCGGTCAGTCCGGGTTGCTATTTCGAAGCAGTTGGACTAGTCTTATGTCTAGTCATTTTCTGACGGAGGTATTGCTGCATGGGCAAAACATGGCAGGTACAAGATGCGAAGGCGCGTTTCAGTGAGTTGCTTGAGAGGAGCTTGGCCGAAGGCCCCCAGATCGTGACCAAACGGGGTGTGGAGACAGCCGTGCTGGTACCGATCGACGAGTGACGACGACTGGAGAAGAGAGCCAGGCCGGACCTCAAGGAACTCCTTCTCGCGACGGAGGCACGCACCGACGCATTGACACCACCGCGACCGCAGCATCGCCACCGCGTGTCTCCCCACTTCGAGTAAGTCCGTGTATCTGCTCGACACCAATGTTGTATCGGAACTGCGCCGTTTTCATCCCCATCCAAGCGTCGTCCAGTGGATTAAAGGGGTGACCGCCGATGAACTCTTTCTGTCCGTCGTAACGGTCGGGGAAATCCAAGCGGGCATCGAACTCACCCGCGAACAGGATGACGCCAAGGCAGAGGAACTGGAAGCATGGCTCAGCGCGGTGCTGGTCTCCTATAACATCCTCCCAATGAACGCAGACACATTCCGGGAATGGGCCCGGCTCAAGCATCGCCGTTCCGACACGCTGCTGGAGGACGCAATGATCGCGGCGACGGCCGTGGTACATCGGCTGACCATCGTGACCCGGAACGTGCGGGATTTTGGCCAACTCGGCGTAGACCTCCTGAACCCATTCGACCGCGAATCCGACACGCAGCGGTAGGCTGGCGGAACCACTACCCCTGGCGAGGGGACCAACCCATCCCTAACAAGGGAAATCCTGGTTGATATAGTAAAGGGGGAAGTACAGGCATGCTCTGCGCATGGAATTGCGTGGAGAACTCCGGGCATACATATGATTCGACTTTCCGCGGCCAGAAAACACTTCGGCTCCAAGAGCTTATTCGAAGGTCTCGACTGGCTTATCACGCCGACGGATCGCATTGGACTGGTGGGCGGGAACGGGACAGGTAAGACAACGCTGCTGAAGATCCTGGGGGGGATGGAGCCCCTCGAGGGCGGTCTGTTTTCTGCGCCGAAAGATATTACTGCCGGATACCTTCCTCAGGATGGCCTGTCACTGTCCGGGCGCACAGTTATGGAAGAATGCCTCTCTGTTTTTGGCGATCTGCTCGAACTCGAGGAAGAAATGAAAGTCCTGACTCACCAGATGGCGGAAGTTGATCCGCGCAGCGATGAGTACCACCGGATCACGGATCGTTATCACCGGATCGAGACCGAATTTCAGGGCCGGGACGGTTACTCATTGGAGGCGCAGGCCGGCACGGTGCTGAATGGCCTGGGCTTTGCGCCCGCAGATTCAAACCGTCCGACGGAGGAACTCTCCGGCGGCTGGCAAATGCGCTTGGCGCTGGCCAAGCTCTTGCTGATCAAGCCCAAGCTCTTATTGCTGGACGAGCCGACGAATCACCTCGATCTCGAGGCCCGAAACTGGTTGGAACAGTATCTGAATGAGTATCCGCACGCCTTCGTCCTGGTCTCCCACGACCGTTACTTTCTGGATGCCACAGTGAATAAGATTCTTGAGCTGTGGAATGGTCGCGCCTACTTTTACAGCGGGAACTACGAACGCTATCTGGCACAGAAATCCGAGCGCCAAGCGCAACTTCAGGCGGCCTATCGCAACCAGCGGGAAAAGATTGAACACCTCGAACTCTTCATCAATCGCTTCCGCTACCAAGCCACCAAGGCGAAGCAGGTACAGAGCCGAATCAAGGAACTCGAGAAGATTGAACGGATCGAATTACCTGCCCGGGAAAAGACCATCCACTTCGCGTTTCCTCAGCCACCCAAGAGCGGACGCATGGTGGCCGAGTTTCGCGGGGTCGCCAAGAGTTATGCAAGCAAACAAGTATTCCAAGGCATGAGCTTCGTCATCAACCGCGGGGATCGCATAGGCCTGGTGGGGGTGAATGGAGCGGGGAAATCCACACTGATCAAGATACTGGCTGGAAGCGAGCCGGCAACGGCAGGTGAATTCCGGCTGGGACACAACGTGGAAGTCGACCATTTCGCACAGGACCAGTATAAGGCGCTCGACCCTGGCGCCCGCCTGATCGATGATGTCTCGAGCATCGCACCCAGTGCCCTGAGCGGCCAGACGCAACTGCGCACTCTGCTCGGCTGCTTCCTGTTTTCGAGTGACGAGGTCTTCAAACAGATTCGCGTTCTTTCGGGTGGTGAGCGCAACCGCTATGCGCTCCTCCGCATGTTGCTGCGGCCTCGAAATTTTCTGTTGCTCGATGAGCCCACCAACCACCTCGACCTGCGAGCCAAGGACGTACTGCTCGAAGCACTGCAAGAGTTCAGCGGGACGCTAGTCTTTGTTTCCCACGATCGTTACTTCATTGACAAGCTGGCGACGCGAATCTTTGAGATCGATGGGGGCAAGTTCCTGGATTATTTCGGCAATTATGAAGACTACTTGTGGCAAAAGAACCAGGTCACGCTACAACGGGATGATCGAGAGAAGCCGCCGCGCGCGGAGAAGTCAGGGGGATCCGGAGACCGGAGTGGAGCACCGTTGCGACGGAAAAAGATAAATCCTATTCTTGTCCGGGAAATGAAGGAGCGGCACGAGGGGTTGGAGGAAGAAATCACCCGGTGTGAAGTGGAAATTGCCACGCAGGAGTTGGATCTGGGCACTTTCGAGAGTGCAGAGGAATCAATCCGCCTCGTCAAACTGGTGGAGCACAATCGCAAGCGGTTGGATGAAATGATCAAAGAGTGGGAGGAACTTTCGAGAACTCTGGAAGAATCGGACAGGAAGTCTTCCGTAATTCGGAGTTAAGTTAAGGAATTCACGAAGGAGGAAGCTGGAGATGTCGATCAGGAAGTACCAGCCAGAACAGATCGGTCGAACTCGGTCTACGGCGATCGCCATCCTTGTCGGTCACCTGCCGCGCTACGTTTACGTCGACGGCGGCAACTTCAACGCGGTCCTGGTCCGCGAAGGTTCCCTCCGCGTACTCCGAAAAGGTTTGACGTTCATTCCCGATCCGCTTCGCGTTCGATGTTCGTGTCGATTCCTTTCAGGATACCCCTCATCTGCCGGGCTGGGCGCACAGGAATGAGCTCAATGCGGCCTCCATAGGCGATCGCCTGGACCTTCTGGCCCGGCAGGAGGCCGAGCCGATCACGGATCTTTTTAGGAATGACTACCTGAAACTTGGGTGAAACGGTTACTGTTTCCACGCAACCTCGATCGATAGGGCAATCGTAATACCGATATTTTATCAGAGTCTCTCGGTGTGGGGGCAACCGTAAGCCCCGAGAGGGAGAATGGTACGGGTAAGCGTATTTGGAAGGCTGCAAGGCGCGCAGGCACCCCACGAGGATCTGTTGAGGGCAGTGGAGCTTACAGCGCCAGAGATCGATCAGGCGCGTTAGTGTGAAGCCAGGGGAAGGATTGGCCCGGCCACCCGGGGATGAGGAGGCCGCCACGGGGTCGAGAGCGCGTGTTCGCGGTGGCGGGACCGCCGCTTGAGTATGCTGGCTTTGTCTGTCCAAGAAACCAGGGGCGGTACAATCCAGACCGCAAGGCCCGCCTCATGAAGGAACTCGATGGCTTCCTGGAACGGGATCGCGACCGGGAACTGTTCGGCCTGGCCCCGAAGGAGGCGTCCAAATGAAAGGGGTGAACGAAGATCAAGCTACCAAAAGCATGCGTACGGCAGTCAGCATGTACCATGCTAAAGATGTACTTACTAAAGAAACCGAAATGATGGATAAGGGCACGGAAGAAGAAAAAGCTCGAAAAAGATCCCTTATCCTTCCGGCAATAATCACACAGGTATTCGGAATCGAGGCCGCGCTAAAAGCGTTGATATGGAGGCAGGGGGAAACTCCCCCGAAACATCACGATCTGCTCAAACTTTACAAGATGCTTGCGCCTGAAACCCAAAGGAGGATTAGAGAAAAGGGTGAGTCAAGAAAAATCCGGGTGAAGGGTGTCCTGATGGAACACCGACACAGTTTTCAAGAATGGCGCTACAGGGATAGTGGAGGTTTTTTGACCGTACACACGGGAGCGATAGCAGTGGCGTTCCGAGCAGTGATCGATACCTACCAGGAGATATATGGAGTAGGCGACAAGCAGGATACCGAAAAGAGTCCTGGTGAGTTGAAGAAGCCACCCCCGGGGATGGTAGCTCGTGCATTAGAATATGATTCACGTGTTCGCATTAAATAGCCCCTGACCCGCGACCTTCCGGCTGGCGATCCCCTTCCAACCTATAGACGGGCAGATATCGCTATGTTTCACCACCGAATTCGCGGCGGCGGTTTGGCCTGGAACGCAGATAAAGGAGTGTTCGAGTAGGAAGGGTCCGCTTCGCGCCCTATGACCGGTCCGGTCCGATCTGAAGGCGGCGGGGCAGCCGCAACATCGTGGAGTGGATCTCGGTGTGAGCGGTTTTCGGACCGTTTGGACGGGCCGAAAGGGAACCTTTCGGCCCTATTAGCGCCTTTGAGCCACAGCGAGTCGGGCGGAGTCACCCACAGGGCCGTAGCGCCTTGACCCGTCCGGTTGCGGAGGCTAGTTTTTTGCTTTTTCTCTCAGGGCGCGGTAGTGCCCTTCTTCTGTGGGTGTCTTGTTCTATTTTGGTTATTGATACTCGTCGTCGGGGCCGAGCGGCTCGTGGAAAACCCCGTTTTCCACAGATGCGACGGCCCTACTACTTGTTTCTTTAACTACTTGTTCTTTACTACTTGAGTGTCGTGGTGAAAGCGCGAAGATCCCCCCCCTGAATCGTGGTGAAAGCGCGAAATGATGTCGTGGTGAAAGCACGTGGAAAACTCCCCTGAATCACAGAGTTCTGTGGATAAACATCGCTGCAGGAAGCCCCAGGAGCGGCTTTCAGCGGCTCAAGCACCTAAGGGACCAGGGCAACCAGGGGACGTTGTTGAATAATTGGAATAAATTGGATTGGCGGTTCTGTAATCCCTTGGCAATGAGGGTGTTGGAAGAGTTTACCTAGTGGGGAATCCATGTCCGACTTCCATCCGACCTCTTCCTACATTCGGTGTGAGCAAAGTTTTTCCGGCTATTCAACAACGTCCCCTTTCCCCCCACGAATGTTGTATCGGAACTGCTGGAGGATAAAGGACCTGGTCGTGGCCGTTGGGCAGACTGTCCCCCGTCACCGCACAAACCAGCGGATCGGGTAGTGCCCCTGGCTTCTTTCGAACTTCAGGGTGTAGGGATTGAGCAGCAGGCGGGCCACATATCCGTCGGTGCGGGCCATCAGCCATCCGAAGTCCCACCCTCGACTCTCGTATTGCAGCGGCGCCCCCGGCTTGACTCGGACCAGGGGATGGGTTCCGGCAATGAACAGGTTCTGCTCCGTATAGTAGTAGCAGGACCCGGTCTTGACGAAGACCTCATGGTCGATGCTCTCCTCGTCCTTCCCGGCAAGGTCGGCGCAGAGACCCCGGACGGCGATCTTGACTTCCTTCCCCTCCGCCACGTTTCGGCCCAGCGCCTCCGCTGAGCCCGAGAGCACTTTCCCCTTGGCAGTGTGGGCCAGCACCTCCTCCCAATCGTCTCTCACCAGGTAGTTGAAGAGGTCGAAATCGTAGATGAAGTTGCTGCTGGGAGCATTGGTCCCCTTGTCCCAACTGTCCAGTTGGTGGTACTTGGGCATGCTGCCGTGGTCATCCACCTCCGTGGGGCCCGGTTCGGCCGTGACCTCTCCCCCGTCCAGAAAGGGGCGGGCGATGGCCTGCCGGCCGTCCTGGTTGTAGAGGAAAAACGACATGGAGGGCCGCGACCCGAAACCCTCCGGCAAGCTGATGGGCTGGCGCAGGGTCATGATTCCAGCCACCCACCTGTCCTCGATCAGATAGGTGCCGGCAAACTCCGCCACTTCCTGGATCGCCTCGGCATTGTCCGAACCGGTATCGATGTGTTCGTTGTTCTTGAATTCCGTCCGGATGCGCAAGTCGGCCCCCCGGCGGATGGCCGCCGCCAATGCCTTCTCGCTTCCCGAGAGGCGCCCTCTGGAGGCATCCAGCTGGTATGCGGACTTCCAGGGGTTTTCTTTCTCCCGCGGTTTGGCGCAGCCGGCCAAGCTCGCCAGGGCAGACCCCAGCAAGCTCCCCAAACCGGCCCCCAGCAATCGTCTGCGACCCTGTCCTTTGAATGGCATCGGCAACACCCCCCTTTCCTTGCAGTTTCGATGATGGATGATCGGCCCTATTGCAGCAACGGCAACGGCACCGCCGGGGCGGCATCGGGTCCGTGGTTCGACTTCCGGCTTAAATTACTCCCAGCTCCCGCAGAGTCGCCGCCAGGCCCAGAAGGAAAAAGAAGATTCCTCCCAGGATCATGGCGGTGCGGATAAACCAGCCCGGCCTCAGTTCCCGTGGAAGCAGGATCATATTGAGGACCAGGGTATGGCAGCAACTGATGCCAAGTGCGAAATTGAAGCTGATGGTGGCGAACTTGATCAAGGTCGTCGGCGGGTTCAGCCAGAGCATGGTCAGGCCCAAAACGGAGAAGCCCATGATCAGCCCGAAGTAAATCCTGCCGATCCTGGCCGGGTCCACCTGCCGCAGTCTGGAGCTGGAGGTCCAAATGGTATCCAGCCAACGGCGAACCACCCCGTCGATGTGTCCGACCATGCTGGGAGCCAGCACCAGAAACCCGCACAAGAGGGTCGAAGCCCAGAAAAGATTCCCCCAGGCACTGCCGCCCAGGATCTGGGAGAAACCCGTCATGGATGCCAGGACGCCATCGGGAGGGTTGGCGACCTGCCTGCCCACCCCCTCGGCTGTCAGTGCCGCTGCATTCCAGCGGTCGGCCTCGGTGCCGCGACGGAGGAACTCCACCGACAACATGCTGGGCAGCGCCAGGCCGATGAAGCAGGTAGGAATCCAGATGACGCACTGGTCGCGCACGACATGCCGGTACCATCGCCGCCAGCGCGGCAGGGATTGCCGGTTCACCTCGAACACGGACCCCACGTGGGACAGGGTGATCCCCTGACCTCCCACCATGCTGGGGATGGCGCCCACATGATGTCCCATGCCCCAACCCTGGTCGCGGGTGAAGTTGCTGATGGGAGTATTGCTCAACCCTCCGTTGCCGGCGATGGCGGCCATGGCGGCGATAAAGGCGATCAGGGTGAAATCGACGGTGGGGAGCACCCCCCGGCTGAACCAGGAGACGAACAGGTTTTCGACGTTGGGGCCGTCCGGGTATCCATCCCCGTCCAGGTCCTGGTGTTTCACCAGTTGCCCCCGGGGGCCCCGCTCCCAGGTGTCCGGCCGTCCGTCGCCATCGGAGTCGACGGTAGGCTCCAGCCTTTGTTCGACCACGTCCAGATGGCCGTCCCCATCCCAATCCTCGCCGGGGTCCAGCCTTCCGTTGCCGTTGCGGTCCTCGCCGCTGAGGACGGGAACGGTTCCAAACTTGAAGAAGCCGCTTCCAATGTCGAACCAGGTCGAGGGGCTGGAATAGAGCAGCGCCACGATCAGCAGGAAGCCGAACACCGTGACCAGCTTGAGGGACATCACCGCCTTCAGCGAGTTGTAGACCTTGCCTCCGAAGATCAGCGGAATCACCGAGGCGGCGAAGATGCCGGTGGCGGTGAACTTGTGCATCCACCAGTGCAAGGGCACCGACTCCGGATCGGGCATCCGGCCGCCAAGCAGGAGGATCATGACCGGGGTGGCCGCGGTGGCGGCCAGATAGGGAAAGACCGATCCGAAATCCAGGATCAGGTAGACCCCCAGCCAAAATCGCGGGCCCGGCGGAGTCCGGAATTTTCCGGTGAAGATGGGCTCGCCGGTGTAGAGGGTATAGCGGCTGATCTCGATGTTGTAGAGGCCCTGGGTCAGGATGCTGAGGGTGGCCAGCCACAGCAGCGCGCCCCCATAGCGGGCCGTCACCAGCGGTCCCAGCAGCCACTCGCCGCCGCCGATGGCTCCCGCCCCCGCGACCAGGCCGGGACCCAGGAAGGCATACCAGTTGCTCCGGTTGAACCTGGGAGCGTCGATCAGCTCGCCGGGATTCCAGCGCGGCATCTTCCGGGAACCGGGATGGGGAGCAACGAAACCGGTTGGGGCCGCGGCACCCCCGGCGCCGGCGGCGCTCTCCGGGGCCGGAGGGTTATCGAATGTCTGGCTGCTGTCACCGGTCATGGGGTCTCGTCGGCCTCACTCACCATCGGTGTCCAGATCCGCTCAGGGAAGTCCTGGTCCGCCACCATTACCGAGGTCCTCTGGAGGTCTACTACCGTATTCCGTCCTTTCCCAAGGACCCGCAGACCAGACCGTCCCATCCAAAGTCAACCCCGTTACCCATCGGCTTCAGCAGGGGAAGATCCTGGGAACTTCTCAGAGGCGCTTTCGAGATGTATGGAGTGATCTGGTTCGCCGAGAATCAATAAACACGGCCTGCCCGGCAAGTCTCACGGAGTCGTGGGGAAATCGCGGGACGAGTGTCGATGATGATCAACCGGCCTTGTGTCTCGCGATCAGTTCCCGAACTTCTGGAACGAGATCAACCGGCACTTCGATGGCCGTGTGAGTGGGGCTATCGAATGCAGCTTCGTCCTCGGCTACAGCTTCTTCGTCGCTTTGCTCTTCGTAGTGATCGAGAACCCGTTGGACCCGGTTCTCATCCCAACCTTCTGGAAAGTGTTCTTTGCTCATCGCGCCCTCTTGCGTCTGCGGCGAAGCGCCCTCTTGGCCTTCGGTCCGAGTTCGTACGCAGTGATCACAAAAACCGAGTTCGGAATGGGATCCGGAACATATACGACTCGCAAGTAACGACCCGCATCCGTTTGCCCGAGCGCAATTCTCGCTCCTCCCTCTCCAGGTCGGTCTTCCATTGGATGATCCAGGACGGCCTCGACTTCGTGTTCTGCCACGTTGTGACCGCAAATATGTGGTTGTCCACTTCCCGGATCGTTGTAGTAGCGTACCCACATCTTACCATTTTCCCACGCCGCCGAGACAGGGTCCAACAGCCGGATGGGCCAGCCGGCTCGAAGCCGTCGAACCCTGTCCTGGCCATGCTTCCGGCTCTGAGCCCCTCCACCATGCCGATGGGGCACCTCGCAGGTGGGACTCGATCGACCAACGCCCCGTCTTCGCCTTATTCCGCCGCTGGCAGATAGGCTCCGTCTCCGCTACGCTCTCCACGCCTGCCGCCGTCGTTGATCACACCATAGGCAACGAACGGATTATTGCCCGAGACCTTCCTCACCTGCACGTACCCTTGGCTGCTTCGCCCCAAAATCCCGTTGACCTGATGCCAACCGCGGGCAGCGACGATCCTGCTGATGGTTCTCGGTTGAGCACCCCCGCTGCCGTCGTAAATGGTGATCTCGAAGGTGCTGGAACTGTCGTCGATTTCACCCGTGTTGACCAGGGCCAGGTTGCTGCGGTTCTCCTCGTTCTGCTGCAGCCCGTAGATCCAGGCGCTTTCGATCGAGGCGGATCCATAGGGCACCCCGTTGTAGAAGAGGCTGTATTGCCCCCCTCTCTGGTCCGGGGACCCGGTCCGGGCTCCGATCACGATGCCGTTCATGTCTCCCTCGGCCGGCGTGGCGAACAGGGCTCCGACGAAGGCACGACCGGCCGGCCCGATGCCGTCCACCTCCTGCTCGCGAAGCTGACTGACGAGGCTGGGCAGGATACGCTGTTCCCCGGCCTTTAGTTCCAGGCTGAAGCCGGCCGTGTCATCCGTGGTCTCAACGCCGTCCGCCACAAAACTGAAATTGATGGTTTTGTCCGAAGCCGAAAAGTTGGTGAGGGTGAGTTCGCTTTGGAAAGATTCGGTTTCGATGATGACCGGCAGGGTCTGTCCTCTGGCGCCCACCAGGAAGGATTCAGTGACAGGAAAGACGAAGGAGCCGTCCGAGTTGAAGTTGTCATTGATGACCCCGTAGGCGTAGAACGGCGCATCTCCGTCGACCTTTTCCACCATGACGTAACCCTGAGCCGGACTGCCCAGCCTGCCCAGCAACTCCGAGTACTGGTGGAATCCTCCCGGCTGGAGCGTCACCTCTCCCAGAACCCGGGAACTGGCGTCGTCCGCCTCTCCGGAAAAGAGGGTGGTTCTGAGGGTAACGGGGCCGTCTCCGGGAGTTCCCATGTTCTGAAGAGCCAAGTTGGACCGGTCCTGTGTGTTCTGACGCAGCCCGCACAGGTAAACGGCTTCCTGGAAACCCTCTTGCTCGGTGATGCCGGGATAGGCCAGGCCGGCGCGGCCGTCGGGGACGGCCGTGGTGGTCCGCGTCACCATGCTCACCGCGGAAGACCCGGTTACCTCCACCCTAAGCGTACCGATCCGATTCCCCGCCGCCGGAATCGGCACGCCCAGGCGCCTCAGATAGCCCAGGGCATCGGCCTCGATCTTCTGGCGTCCGGCGGCCAGGCTGTCGGTGGCCGTTCCACTTCCGCCTCCCGCATGGGCCGTGTAGGTGTAGTGGAGAGTTACCTCCTCCTCACCTCGATTGGTCAGGGTCAGCTCCGAGGTGAATAAGGAGTTCCTGCGTCCGGCAGAGGTCAGCAGAACCGGGACGAAGATGGGCGACGTCGTCTCCGGCGTGGAGCAGTCCGCACCTTGGAAGTCTCCGATGCCGCCAAGCCAGGTGCGGATGGAGGTGTCCCCCTGAGCGCAGAGACCAAAATTCAGGTGGAACGAGAATTTTTTTAGTGCTACCAGGTTGGTGAAAGATGCGGGAATGATTCCCGCCAGATAGTTTTTGGAGAGATTCAGCTGCTCAAGACCCACAAGATACCCCAACTGTAATGGGAGTTGTCCTACCAGTCGGTTGTTGGAGAGATCCAGGTGTGCCACACATCCTTTGTTGTCGACGGTAACGCCGTGCCACTCGGACAGTGGCTTGGTGCTCAACCAATTCGTACTGTTAACCCAGCCGGTCCCGCCGGTTGCGTGGAAAAGAGCCTCCAGCGCTGCCCTGTCCCTGGACTCACACCCGGCTTGGTCGTTCAGGGTAAGGATGGCCGACCCTCCGAAAAACGATCCCTGGCGAAAGGGCTCAATACCCCCTATGTACACTTGGAGAATGATATTTTCCGTTCCCTCGCGCAGGTTGTCGGCCAGTGGGACAAAAGTCAGTATCCTGGATGCGCTGGCGCGATTGGCCGGGATGGTCAGAACATTGAAGATTCCGTTGAAGGATCCAGAGAAAGGCTCAATCCTATAGTCCTGGGACTCTCCTGTCGTCGCCGCGCCACCGATGAGAAAATGAAGACCAGTCGGGTTGCCCACCGCAGCCTGCGTGGCCGTCACCATGACGGGGGTGGCGCCACTACCCTCCACCAGATTGGACGGAACGACCGAAAGAGTGATTGAGGGAGAGCAGTCCGGGCCCCCAACAATACGGACGCCGTCAAGCCGGTTCCGGACGCCTGCGTCCGCCCCAACACACAATCCGGGATTCACATAGAACCAGAACGAATCCAATGCCACCAGGTTGGCGAAGGACCGGGGAATGGACCCTGTCAGTTGGTTGAATTCGAGAGACAGCCCATCGAGGTTGGCGAGATTGCCCAGCTCGGACGGTATCGGCCCTGACAGTTGGTTGTAGCCGAGCGACAGCGCCTCAAGGCTGGCGAGATTGCCAAGTTCGGGCGGTATCGGCCCCGTCAGTTGGTTGATGTAAAGAGAAAGCGTCTCAAGTTTGGCGAGATCGCCCAGCTCCGACGGTATGGAACCCGCCAGTTGGTTCTCGCGGAGAGACAGCCGTCGAACGTTGACAAGATTGCCCAGCTCCGGTGGTATCGGCCCCGTCAGTTGATTTTTTGTGAGAAAGAGCTGTTCAAGGTTGGCAAGATGGCCCAGCTCTGGTGGTATGGACCCCGTCAGTTGGTTGGTACTGAGATGTAGCGCCTCAAGGTTGGTGAGATTGCCCAGCTCCGGCGGTATCCGCCCCGTCAGTTGGTTTTCCGAGAGAAGGAAATCCGTGAGGTTGGCGAGATCGCCCAGCTCCGACGGTATGGGGCCCCTCAGTTGGTTGGTGCCGAGCCACAGCCGTTCGAGGTTGGCGAGATTGCCCAGTTCCGACGGTATGGGACCGGTTAGTTCGTTGTTGGAGAGACGGAGTGCCTGCAGGTGGGAAAGATTGCCCAGCTCCGGCGGTATGGGCCCCGTTAGTTGGTTGGACGTGAGAGCAACGGCCTCGAGGTTGGCGAGATTGCCCAGTTCCGGCGGTATGGGACCGGTCAGCTGGTTGTTCACGAGATCCAACTCCTGAATGTTCGTGAGATTGCCCAACTCGGACGGTATCGGCCCCGTCAGTGGATTGTTGCTCAGACTCAATTCCTGCAGGTTGGCGAGATTACCCAGCTCCGGCGGTATCGGCCCTGTCAGTTGATTTTGATCGAGACTCAGATCCTGAAGGTAGGTGAGATAGCTCAACTCGGTCGGTATCGAACCCGTCAGTTGGTTGTCGACGAGACTCAACTTCCGAAGGTTGGCGAGATGGCCCAGTTCAGAGGGTATATGTCCGATCAGTTGGTTGAAGAAGAGAACCAACTCCTCAAGGTTAGCGAGTTTTCCCAGCTCGGGCGGAATGGGTCCCGTCAGTCGATTGCCGCCGAGATACAGCCGCCGAAGATTGGCGAGCCGGCCCAACTCCGGCGGTATCGGACCCGTCAGTTGGTTGTGGAAGAGAGACAGCTCCTGAAGGTTGGTGAGATTCGCCAGTTCAGTCGGTAGGGTCCCCTTAAGTTGATTGATGTGGAGAAACAACCTCGCGACCCGCCCATTTTGGACGGCCACGCCGCTCCACTCGCGCAGTGGACGGCCACTCAACCAGTTTCGGTTATTGTCCCAATTGGGACCATCGGTGGCGTTGTAAAGCGCCACCAGAGCCGCCCTGTCGGCTGCAAGATCTTGAGTCCGGGCCTCGGCGGCCAGTAGCAGGGTCCCCAACAGAGCCACAAGGCCGGTCAGGACGGCCGGAGGCGCCGCAGGGAGGAGCCAACGCCACTGCCGTTCACCCCGACGGGAGATGCACGCAGGATGAGAGTCAGCGGAAATTCCTGCATGTCCTTGTGAAATGAGCACCTTACCTCCCATACAGACCGAGGATGAGTCTGAACAGGCTGCGTGAAATCGCGGCCAGTCCATTCCCGGAGGCGGCGCCAGCCCGCCGCCGCTTTTCCTCATCTACCTGCGAATCCCGCCAGCTTTCCGCGCCACAACAGGAAACCTATAACGCAACGGTCACCTCTTGGCCCTGGTTCCGGTTGGAGGTGGTGAAGGTAAGAAAAGGCGGGCTGACGCTGAGGTCGGGATCGCCCAATAAAAGTGCCCCATATTTGCCCTGTGGTGCGTTGTCTGGGCGGCAGACATGCCCTGACACCCCGATTCACCTTGTAGTTCTGATTTGATGCTGCACCGCCAGTGGCAATGGTTACTGGCCTCATTGACCAGGTATTGTGTATGATAGTGTCATTCACATAACCTGGGAGAATCGATCATGGCTGCCAATCAACTCGTTCAAGCCCGCATTAACGGGGCCATCAAGGAAGAAGCGGCCGCCGTGCTGGCTGCAATGGGACTGACTCTGTCCGATGCCGTGCGGTTGTTGCTGACCAGGGTTGCGCGGGAAAAGGCACTGCCGTTTGCACCGCTGATTCCAAATACTGTCACCATCGAGGCAATGAAGGAAGCCCGAAAGGGCGGTTTGTCTCGGTTCGACAGCGTAGAGGCCCTCATGGACGACCTACGTGCGCAAGATTGAGCGCACCAGCCAGTTCAAACGCGATTACAGGCGTGAGGCCAGGGGGCAGCACCGGATGTCACTGGACGCTGCTTTGGTTCCCATCCTGGTCGCCTTGGCTAGTGAGCAGCCCCTGGAACCTCGGCGCCACGACCATGCACTGAGCGGCGAATGGAAAGATTACCGTGATTGCCACGTGAAGCCTGACTTGGTGCTGATCTACCAGAAGCACGGCGCCGACACGCTGCGGCTTATTCGCCTCGGGTCTCATGCGGAACTCGGGCTTTAAGAAGGTAGGAATATTTCAGGTCTACCTTCGCTGCCCAATGTTCTCACTTCCCCTCCTGTGGTCAGCAGCAGAACCCCCTAAATCCTCGCGTCTTGAGCAACCGCTGCTCCGGGGTCCGGTCAGAATCCGGCCCGCTTGTCGCAAATATGCAGCAGAGGGTCTCCCTTGAGGTAGCGCGCCAGGTTGTCCTTGAAGATCCGATAGCGGCGCTCCCAGGTCTGGGGGGAATCACCGGAAACGTGGGGGGAGATCAGAACGTTGGGCATGTCCCAGAGCGGGCTGTCGTCCGGCAAGGGTTCGGTCTCCACGGCGTCGAAGCCGGCCCCGGCGATGCTCCCCGACCGCAGCCCCTCCACCACTGCCGTCTCATCCACAATGCCGCCCCGGGAGATGACGATCAGATGGCTGCCCTGCTTGAGCTGGCCGATTCTCTCCCGATTCAACAGCCCTTCGGTGCCATCGGTGAGCGGCGCCGTCACCACCAACCAGTCGGAGATCCGAAGCAAACGCTCCAGGCCCTCGAGTGTCCAGACCTCGGTCACTCCCTCCGGCGGCTTCATGGGCTTCAGGTCCACGCCATAGACCCGGATGCCGAAGGCCTGTGCCCGCACGGCCACGGCTCGCCCGATGGATCCCACGGCCAATAGTCCCATGGTGGTGCCCTCGAGCTCCGTTATCTGGGCCCGGTACTTGTCGACGTCCCAGCGATGGGCCCGCTGATCGTCCAGCATGTCCACCAGCCGATGGGCGAACATCAGAATCATGCCCATGACGTGGTCGGCCATGGCCATGGCATGGGTGCCGGGTGCGTTGGTCAGGACCACGTCGCTGGCCACGAATGCGGGATTGCCCCGCACCAGCTTGTCGAATCCCGCCCCGACGAAGTGGCACCAGCGCAACTTCCCGGCCGCCTCGAAGACGGCCGGGGTGATGGCCCCGAACAACACCTCGGCGTCGGGGATCTCCCGAACCTGATCGGCCTTGGTAGGCGCCTGACAGAAGTTGACTGAAGGGAAAGAGTTCCTGAGCTCCGCGACAAACTCGCGGTCGGCTTCGCTGTCGAGGACGACTTTCATGGATGTGAACCTCCCATGGTCATTGGTTGGGCGAGAAAATTCGACCGAAGTTACCGCACCGCTCGGCAGCCGTCAAGCCCGGCGCCGGTCAGCTTCGGGGGATCCGGCCAATCTCCCCACCCTCAGGTTCGGTAACCGAACCTTGGAGACAGGGTGTACAATGCCGTTCCTGCCTTCCCCGATCGACGGCCGGGTGACGACCACCCCGGGAGGTCTCGCCGTTGGCTTTGCTCTGCCAGATTCAACTGCAGTGGATGGACCACGGGCTGATCGTGGCCTACGCCCTACTGGTGCTGGCGATCGGCTTCGGATTTTCGCGCCAGCAGGGAAGCTCGGCAAACTACCTGCTGGCGGGACGATCCATGGGCTGGGTGGCGGTCGGCATTTCCCAGCTGGCCAGCCTGCTGTCGGCCATCAGCTACCTGGGAACCCCGGGCGAAGCCTACGGCTACGATCTGCAGTATCTCCTCTTCAGCATCTGCGGCTTTCTGTGCGTACCCCTCGCGATCTACTTGTTTCTGGACTTCTTCTATCGACTGCAGTTGACCTCCATCTATGAATACCTGGAACGGAGGTTCAACTATCCCACCCGGCTCCTGGCCAGCGTGGTCTTCGTGGTCTCCCGCCTGGCCTGGATGGCCACCATCGTGGTGGCCGTCTCCCTGGCCATCGAGGAACTCACCGGAATCGAGCCCGCGGTCTCCATCATCCTGACTACGGCGATCGCCACCGCCTACACCCTGGTGGGCGGCATGAAGGCCATTATCTGGACCGACGTCCTGCAGTTTTTCCTCTTCACCCTGGGCCTGGCCGCAGCAGTCGCCTTGATCTTCTGGAAGGACCCGGCCTCCGAGCTCCTGGCCGTGATTGTCCGCGACGACAAGCTGAGGATGTTCGACTTCAGCCTGGACCCCACCACCCGCATCACCGTCTGGATGGCCCTGACCGCGGGCGCCGTCAACGGCGTCGCCAACCTGACCGACCAGGTCAGCATGCAGCGCTACCTCTCCTGCGCATCCTTGCGAGACGCCCGGCGGGCGGTGTGGTTCAAGCCCTTCCTGTCGATCCCGGTCACCGTGCTGATCTACGGTCTGGGGCTGGTTCTCTACGCCCACCATCAGCTGAACCCGGAGCTGGCCGTGGGGATCGGGAGCGCCGACCGGGCCTTTCCCCACTTTGTCCTCAACGAAATGCGGGGCGGCTTGGCAGGCCTCATCCTGGCCTCCATATTCGCCGCCGCCATGTCGAGCATCGATTCGGGAACCCACACCATCAGCACGGTCTGCGTGGAAGACTACTACAAGCGGCTGATCCGGCCCGACGCTCCCGACGGTCACTGCCTGCGCCTGGCCCGCGGTCTGACGCTGGTCTGGGCCGTTGTCATCGCCGTACTGGCCCAGTTCCTGACCGGGCAGGACACCATCGTAGGCACCATGGCCTCGGTGGTGGCCCCCTTTTTCGGCTGCGCGGTCGGTATATTCGTTCTTGGAACCGCCACCCGGCGGGCCACGGGCTGGGGCGCCTCATTGGGAGCCCTGGTCGGCTACGGACTGGTGCTGCTGACGAAATACTGGCTGTTCCAGATCGACGGGCAGTGGTTCTTGCTGCCGGGAGGGCCGGACGTCTACACCGCTGGCGCCGTCGAGCAGGTCTCCAAGTTCTGGCTGACCTTTATCAGCTTCGCGGGCACGGTCATTCCGGGCTACCTGATCAGCCTGGCGTCTCCTTCCCCCTCCAAGGCCAAACTGCAGGGCCTGACCTTGTGGGACGGGAGGGGAAAGGCCTGAGCCGAAGCCCGGGCCGGGCTCCGAGCGAAAGCAGAGCCAACATGCCTGAAACCAATCGAGGGGGTTATCAGCAAAGGGCCAAAAAAGGAAATCCACGAACGGGATCCACAAAGAGCACGAAGGGAAAAAGAGTTATCCACGAAGGGGCACGAAGGGGTTGGAGAAGGCTCAAGAGGGATCCGCCAAAGGTCGGGCAGGGGGAAAAGATTTCCAGGAAGGGGCTGAAGTATCTGTCAAGGGGAGCCTTTTGCAAAATTCGGAGTCGGGCATGAGATGGGGGCAGAATGCTCCTGCAAAATAACGCCCTCGAAAGGGATCTGCACCTGGCTAGCCATGGGTTTCCCAGGGACAACAACTCTTCCCGACAATAAATCCCGCTTCCTAGCGAATTTTGCAAAAGGCTCAAGGGGGTAAAAGATTAATCCGCGAAGGGACTCCAAGGGGTTGGAAAAGACTCGAAAGGGATCCGTGAAGGACCACGAAGAAAGACACTACGGGAAAAAAGAAATCCACGAAGGACACGAAGTTGCACCAACGTTGCGAAAATAATGTAGATTTTGGAGCGCTTCAAACGCGGATCCGATCATCGAGCCAAGCAGCTTCTTGTGCATCGGCAAGGTACCGGTCTCTGAGGTCACGATCGCCGACGTGCTCGAGATCCTCTCGCCTATATGGCACCGGAAGGCGCAGACCGCCCGGCGGGTGCGCCAGCGCCTGCGGGCGGTCCTGGAATGGGCCGTAGCCATGGAGTGCCGTATCGACAACCCCTGCGACCGGATCGGCCCGGTGCTGGGTCCCCAACAGGACGTTACCGAGCACATGCAGGCCTTGCCCCATCGGGAGGTGGCTGCGGTGATCCGGACGGTGCGGGCATTGGCAGCGGTGCCGGCCGCCCGGCTGGCCTTCGAGTTCCTGGTGCTGACGGCAGCGCGCTGGGGTGAGGTGCGGTGGACCGAGTGGGAGGAGATCGACCGGGACGGGAGGGTGTGGACCGTCCCGGCCAGGCGGGCGAAGACCAAACGGCGGCACCGGGTGCCGCTGTGTGGACGTGCCCTGGAGGTCCTCGAGGCGGCGCAGGCACTCGGGGAGGGAGCCAATCCGCTGGTGTTCACCCATGGAGGCGGGAGGCCTCTCCATGACAGCCAGCTGCGCCGCCTGCTGCGCGAGCTTGGGGTTGCAGCGGTGCCGCACGGGTTCCGCTCCAGCTTCCGGGACTGGGCAGGTGAGGAGACGGATCATTCCCGGGAGGTGATCGAGGCGGTCCTGGCTCATGTGGTCCGGAACCGGGTCGAGGCGGCCTATGCCCGCTCGGACCTGTTCGAGTGGCGGCGCGTCCTGATGGACGACTGGGCGCGTTACCTGGCCCAAGGGACGGGGGAGGATGCGGAGCCCTTGGAGTAAGGAGGCCCAGGGGATCGGTTGCCCGGGGGCAGGGCAGCATGAGAGTCAGGCTCGAAGTGCAGCGGCAATCAAAGCCAGGTTGAGCAGTACAACCCGGGTCCAGGTCTTCAGCATTTCAGCCTTCCCGCAGGGATCACTGTGGAGGGAGCAACCCCCCGAGGGGAGGGGAGATGGTGTGACCATTCAGGTGCACCAGCGCCCCCTCCCCGGTGCCGCACCAGCGGGCAAAAAAGGGGGGTCGCTCCCTCCACCAACACCCCCTATCGTGCGGCGCGCCGACGCGCCGGCCGAGGCGGGGACGCGCGGGGCGGCGCGCCGCTACGCTTTGCCGCAGAGGCCTCGGGGAATCCGTGCCAACCCATGTCCAATGCGGATTTCCAGGTAAAGCCCACGCCACAGTGGGGAGGGCTGCGCCCTCTGAGAGTGCAGCGTTGTGGTTGTCAAACGCGTGCACCACCTACGTGCACAACACTACCGTGTAGCCGTGTCACCAATACGACGGCACCGGCGTGACCCCCAGAGGCGGAAATCGTCGATCGATCCGCGGCCCTTGGGCACCGGGTTTTCCTGCTCCCATTGGAGGATTTTCTTTACGACGGCATTGAAGCCGCCATGGCGTGCGACGGTGTCCCAATCGGTATCAGCGATGGCCTGCCAAAGGGTGAGGGCTTCTCTCTCGGCCTCGCTCATGTCTCTGGCTACCCGGGATTGGAGCCTCCGGCCGGCGCGGTCTAGTAGGGCTTGGTCCCAGCTCACGGCAATCACCTCGGCGCGCCGGCCGGACTTGCGGAGCTTCTCCCAAAGCCGGCGGTGGGCCTCTCCCCAGGAGTCCAGCTCACTACGGGTTCCCATGCCGGGGTCGATGTAGACAAAAACGGCCGCCTCCGGCCCAACAGCAACCGGCATCTTGAGGGGAAAATAATAGATCCGCCCATTGGCCCGGCCGGCGTAGATCCTCCGGGGCAGCAGGTCTCGCTCGATCCCGGGCTGCTCGATGCAGGAGACCGTCTCCTGCTCGGTCGGCAGCCATGCCAACTCCGGATGATCGAGCACGAAGTCGAGAGACAGCAGTCGCCGCCGGGTGACTTCAAGCGAGGTCTCCCGGCGGTGACGGATGTGGGGCATCTCCAGCGTTCGATGGATCTGCTTGCCGAAGATGCGACAGATGAGCCGGCCGTCGGTGACTCCTTCGTCGGCAAACGGCCGGCCCGAGACCCGGGCATCGAGGAGGGATTTGACGAATCGCCGGACGTAGAAGCGGTTGGCCCCCTGCAAGTAGAAGGCAAGCTGGTCTCGGGTGAACAGACCCGAGTGCAGGCAGACCAGGGTGATCCATTCGGCCTTTCGTCGGGTGAAGCCAACAGTCTCCAGCAACTTTTCCCGTCCCTGCAGGTGGACAATCAAGGGTTCCCTGGTCTTGGGCATGGGGTCTGCCTGCCGGCAGCTTCACGCTTGCTGATGGCTTTCAGCGTGTCGAAAACTGCGGTGGTCATGGTGTTCTCCCGTGCCACAGGGCTAGCACACTCTCTCAGAAACCTCCCTCCTCTCCCCTGTGGGACAAGCACGATTGTCGACCCGATCGTCCGGGAAAAACAGGCCCTCAGTTGCCCTGTAAGACCGGTCTCCCGGAGCCGACGACCTGGAGCACCTGGGATTTCAGCACCCCTCGACCGTCTCCGGCCCTGGGGTGCTCCCCAAGGCTGGAAAGGCGCGCCGATAAAGTAGGTTATCAGGAGCAAAGCCTGCTTCATCAGCAAGATAGCGTAGGTTGCTATTCCCGCCCCGGCAGATAGGCCCCGTCGCCGCTCCGCTCCCCGGGCGCGCCCCCATCGTTGATCACACCGTAGGCCAGAAACGGGTTGCCGCCCGAGACCTTGCGGATCCGGATGTAGCCCTGGCGGGTTCCCAGAGCGTAGTTGCCCAGGATCCCGTTGATCTGATGCCAGCCCTGGGGCGGGACCGTCCTGGTTATGGTCTTGACCAGCGCCCCCGTTTCCCCGTCGTAGATGTCGATGCCGAAGACGCTGTCGTCGAATGGCCCAACGTTGACCAGCGCCAGATTGCTGCGGTTGGAGGTGTTCTGCTGCAGACCGTAGATCCAGGCGTTGTCGAGCGAGGCGGCGCCATGGGGAACGGCATGGTAGAAGACCCCGTACTGTCCCCTTTCCCCAGGAGAGCCCGTCCTCGCCCCCATCACGATCCCGCTCATGTCCCCCTCGGCCGCCGTCGCGAACACAGCCCCGGCGTAGGCCCGCCTGGCCGGACCGATGCCCGCCACTCCCTGCCGGCGCAGTGTCTCGACCACGTCGGGAATGATCCGTTGCTCGCCGGCCTCCAGGCTCAGACTGAAGCGGGCGGTGTCATCAGCCGTCCCCACGGCCTCGGCCACCCAGCGGAAATCCACCGTCTTGGCCACCAAGGAGACGTTCGTCACCGTCAACTCGCTGCTGAAGTCCCTCGTCTCGACCATCACCGGCAGGATCTGTCCCCTCTTCCCCCTCAGAGAGTCTTCCTCAACCGGCAGCACAAACGATCCGTCCGAGTTACCCTGGTCGTTGATGACTCCGTAGGCGTAGTAGGCGGCTGTCCCACTCACTCGCTCTACCTTCACGTAGCCGTTGTCAAATCCGGCCTCCTTCAGAATGCCGTTGTACTGATGGAACCCTCCCGGCGCCAGGGTTCGATCCGGCAGCACCAGGCTCCCCGGGACCTTCGGGTCTCCCGAAACGACCGTGACCCTCACAGTGATGGCCCCCTCACCAGCCTCCCCCGCGTTCTGAACGGCCAGGTTGGAGCGGTCCATCCGGTTCTGCCGCAACCCGGCGATCACCACAGCCTCCGTGAACAGATCCTCCGGAGTTACCCCAAGGTAGGCCAGTCCGGCCCGCCCCTCTCCTTCCGGCGTCGGCGTCGCGACCCTCACGGTGACAGCGGCCGCCAAAGGGGAGGAGAGGTTGGAGAATTCCACCGCCAGCGTGCCGCCTGCCGAACCGCTCCCGATGGGAACGCCCAGGGAGGTCAGGTAGCCGACGGCATCGGGAATGACCCGTTGCCGGCCGGGGCCCAGGGCCTCCACCGCCGTGCCCGAGCCCCCGCCGAAGGCTGCCGTATAGGTGTAGTGGATGGCGGCCGTCGCGGTTCCCCGATTGGTGAGGGTCAGCTCGGAGGTAAAGAACGATCCCGGTGTCCGTCCCCGCCCCCTCAGCACGATGGGCACGAACAGCCGGCTCCCGATTCCACTGTCGGTCACCGTGAAGGACTCGGCGCTGGTCACGGCGCCCCCCGGAGCCACCACCCTGATCGGTCCGCTGGCCGCCTCCCGGGGCACCACGGCCTCGATCCTCGTTCCCGACACGACCTCGAACCGCGCCGCAGCAGCTCCGTTGAACTCCACGGCGGTGGCGCCGTAAAAATGGGTTCCAAAGAGAGTGACTTGTACACCGGCCGGCCCCCTTGTCGGCATGAACCGCATCAGGGTCGGCGGCATCACTCTCGGGGTCGTGGCCGCGGCCTCGTTCGAGAAGGCCGAAGCCACGATGTTTCTGTACGCACGCACGCGGTAGCGATAGCTGGTGGTGGGCTCCAGCCCCGTATCCGAATAGGTGGTGGTGGCGCCGGCCGTTGCCCCGATGTCAACCCATTGGGAGGAACCCTCCACCCGGCGCTGCACCCGAAACCCCTCCTCCTCGTCGCTGTTGTCCCGCCAGGACAGATCGATCCGGAAAGGAGACACGGCCGCCGCCTTGAGGCGAGTGGGGGCGCCAGGAGGGGGAGGCAATCGCGTCAACACCCGGATGCGGTGGTTTCTGGAATCGGCCACGTAGACGTTGCCCTCATCATCCACCGCCACCCCTGTGGGATAGTTCAGCTGGGCGGCGGACGCCAGCCCCCCGTCTCCGCCGTAGCCGGCCTGCCCGGTCCCCGCGATGGTGGTAAGGGTCCCCGACACGTCCACCCGCCGGATCCGGTGGCTGTCGGTGTCAGCAATGTAGAGGTTGCCCGCCCCGTCCACTGCTACTCCCTGGGGATAGTGCAGCACGGCCTCGGCCGCCGGGCCGGCGCCTCCACTTTCATACGCCCCCCCGATGCCCGCAACCGTGGTGATGGTCCCCGACACGTCCACCCGCCGGATCCGGTGGTTCCAGGTGTCGGCGATATAGAGGTTGCCCTTGCCGTCCACGGCCACCCCTCCAGGTAAGTGCAGCTGCGCTGCGCCCGCCAAGCCTCCGTCTCCGCTAAAGCCACTCTCCCGGGTCCCCGCGATGGTGGTGAGATTCCCCGAGGCGTCCACCCGCCGGATCCGGTGGTCCTCTCTGTCGGCGATGTAGAGGATGCCTGAGTCGTCCACCGCCACCCCTCTGGGAAAGCTCAGCCGCGCCGCAACCGTGGTAATGGTACCCGAGGGGGCCACCCGACGAATCCGGTGGTTCCAGGTGTCGGCGATGTAGAGGTTCCGCGAACCGTCCACCGCCACTCCTCCGGGATGGTACAGCCATGCCTCGGCCGCTGGGCCCCGGTCTCCGCTGTAGCCCCTCTCCCCGACCCCCGCAACCGTGGTGATAGTCCCCCCAGGATCCACTCGCCGGACCCGGTGATTCCCGCTGTCGGCGATGTAGAGGGCACCCGCCTCGTCCACGGCCACTTTTTGTGGGGTGTGCAGCCATGCCCCGGCTGCCGGGACCCCGTCTCTGCTGTAGCCGCTCTCCCCCGTCCCCGCAACCGTAGTGATAGTCCCCCCAGGATCCACTCGCCGGATCCGGTGGTTATTCCTGTCGGCGATGTAGAGGTTGCCCGCCTCGTCCACGGCCACCCCGGTGGGATAGTTCAGCTGCGCCGTGGCCGCCGCGCCCCCGTCTCCGCCGAAGCCCCTCTCCCCGGTCCCCGCAACCGTGGTGAGGGTCCCCCCAGGATCCACTCGCCGGATCCGGTGATTCCAACTGTCGGCGATGTAGAGGTTGCCTGCCTTGTCCATCGCCACCCCTTTGGGCTCCGCCAGCTGAGCCTCTACCGCCGGGCCCCCGTCCCCGCTGTAGCCCCTCTCCCCGGTCCCCGCAACCGTGGTGAGGGTCCCCGACACGTCCACGCGAAAGACCCGGCCGTTGCCACTCTCGGCGATATAGAGATTCCCCGAGCCATCCACCGCCACCCCTGAGGGAAAGTCTAGCGAAACCCGGACTGCCGGACGCCCACCCCCGCCAAAGCCTACCCCGCCGTTACCCGCGACCGTGGTGATGATCCCAGCCTGATCCACCCGCCGGATCCTGCGGTTCCAGGTGTCGGCGATGTAGAGGTTCCCCGCCTCGTCCACCGCCACGTCCGTGGGATAATTCAGCTGTGCCTCCACTGCCGGACCCCCGTTCTCGCTATGGCTGTAGCCCCGCGCCCCCGTCCCCGCCACCGTAGTGATCGTCCCCGCCCCATCCACCCGCCGGATCCGGTGGTTATCCCTGTCGGCGATGTAGAGGGCGCCCTCGCTGTCCACCGCTATCCCCGTCGGCCCGTTCAGCCGCGCCTCCACCGCCGGGCCCCCGTCCCCGCTGTAGCCCCGGTCCCCGGTCCCCGCCAGCGTGGTGATGGTCCCCGCCCCATCCACCCGCCGGATCCGGTGGTTATCCCTGTCGGCGATGTAGAGGGCGCCCGAACCGTCCAACGCCACAGCCTCGGGATAGGCCAGCCGCGCCGCCACCGCCTCCCCCCCGTCCCCGTCGTTGTCTGTCCTCCCCGCTATCGTGTCGATCCTCCAGCCGGAAGCGACACCGGCCGACAGCCCCGTTGTCGCCGAGGCTTCGTTCGAGTAGGCGGACGATTCGCTGTCGTTGAAGGCCCGCACGCGATGGAAGTAGGTGGCTTCGGAAAACAGCCCCTCACTCGTAAAGCCCTCCGTATCGGCTGCTGTCGTTCCTATCTCAACCCAAACCCCCGATCCCTCCCGCCGACGCTCCACCATGAAGCCCGTTTCGTTGGCGCTGTTGTCCCGCCAGGACAGGTGTATCCTGGTTGCCGACGCCCCCCTGGCCGAAAGCCCGCTGGGCGGCTGCAGTGGGATGGGTTGCGTGTCCAGGCAACTGTTGTAGCCCGCGAGATGCTCCGCAATCTCATCGCGGGAGAACTGGCAGAATGTCAACTGGAGCTCTCCTCCCGCCGGCAGCCCACCGCCCCCAACCATGATGGTGCCGCCGCACGCCAGAACTGGAGGGAGTTGCTCGTTGGGATGGCTGGCACCGAAGTCGTGGCCGAATTCATGGGTGGGCGTGCCGTACTTTCTCGACAGGAAATTATTACGGATCGAAAAAGACTTAGCCCAGTTATTTTCGCCTGGGAGGCAGATGCGACCACCGGATTTACCCGCCACGTCAAGGTCTTGTTTTCCTGTCCAAAGATGGACGAGGTCATAGTCGTGCTCCGTCTTGAAATGCTCGTTCCAATGTGAACTAAGCTCTTCCAGCAAACGTCCACTGGTCGTCCCGGTGTATGGATCTTCCTCTACTTCCCAAGCATTCTGGAAGACGAGCCGCAGCTGCACCAGCAGTTCGCTCTGGAAAACCCCCTCCACCACGTTCAGGATGCCCTCGATCTCCCGGTTGGCTTCCTCCGCCCCTCCCGCCGCCTGCACATACTCGTAGTCGGCTTCCGTCGCCACGTCTGCCACGTAGTTGATCGGGGGAACGACTTCCGTCTGAGCCGCCACCCGGTCCACCCCCCGCTGCAGGCGCCCCGGCAGCGACACGTCGCACTCCGGAGCTTCGCCTGCCTCGATGTCCGAATGTCTGTAGACCACCAGATCGCCGGCCGGGGCCTCCGGCAGATGGTTCCGCAAGGGCTCCACGTAAACCCAGCCGTCGGGAGCATAGACGACTCCCTCCACCCCGCCGTCGGTCAGGTTGAACCGCCCCCGGGTGTCTTCTTGTCCCGCCAGCACTCCCTTGAAGGTGTGCACCGGTTGAGGGGGCAGCGTCCGCCTCACCCCTCCGGGACCGGTTGCCTCCGCCCGGTAGTTGGGGGCCCGCATGTCGTGAGGCTCCAGATTGAAATAGAAATCGGTCCCGTCGAACCGGAACCGCAGCTCTCCGGTCGTCCGCACCTGACGCTCGATCTCACCGGGTGCCATGCGGATCACTTCATAGTTCGATAGGACCGGGTCGAGGGCTCTTGAGACCTCGCGCGTCCGGCTCGGAACCTCTTGGGGGCCGAACGAAAGGCCCAGACCACTCAGGATCAGGATCGTCAGCCAGCAGGGAGGCTTTTTTCGGTTGGTCATCGTCGCTTCAATCCACGGCAGCAATGCCCGCATCCTGCCCGCTTCGGAGCGGCAGTTCAAGGGCCTTGCCGGTCCCTCCCTTCAAGTCTGTCGGCAGTGCGTCACGGAAGGCCTGAGCGGGCGTTCTCCCCTTCAGGTTGAGGCACTGGCACGGCCGTCGGACCGAGGCTGTGCGGGGCCTGACCTCCTCCAGCCGCAGGCAGAACTCATCGGGATGTCGATCCGGACGGCCGCAGATCTCTCGGCCATCACCGCTGAACGCGATGGGGTCTGAGCCTGATGCCGCTCGAAGAAAGGCAGGACGCTCTGGTTACGAGCATGGCCGGCCGGGACCGGCAGCCGGGTGGTATAGAGGCGCCCCCGGGCGTAGCTGGTGCGACATGCCCGTGAAGTTCCCACTGCAAGGAGGCGCCAGCCTCATCCTCCGCCCTCAGCCGGATCCTCTTCTCCTTCTCCGGAGTCCTGGGATTCCTCTTTCTCCTTCTCCTCCGGACAATCCTCTTCGCCCTCACACTCACCCCGCTGCACGGGACCCCCGGTGACCGTGTAGGGATAGGGCTCGCTGGTCCCTCCGTTATGCGCCGTCACGGTGACGGTCACCGGTCCGGAGTGTATCGAACCCGGAATGAGAAGGCGGATCGAGGTGTTGGACCAGCTGTAGCCAGGGTTGGAACCGGTGAAATTGTGGTTGCCCACCGTATGCCCGCCAAACGACACCGATCCGGCAGTGGTGCCAAAGTGATTCCCGGAAATGGCCACCGGGTCATCCGGCCGTTGCAGGCCTGGACGGATCGAGTAGATCTCCGGCTTCTGCGGCTGATCGTTGTCAGCGATGGTCACCGTCACCGGGCCAGCGTTCCCGAAGCGGGTGCCGGCACTGATCTCGACCGTCTCGTCCACCTCTTGGGTCGTATCGTCCACTACACTCAGCGTCTTCGTTGCCGACTTGGCGCCTCCCGGGATCGTCACCGTGCGATCCAGCGTGTAGTCGCTGCTCCCGGCCGTTCCGTTGCCCGGATGGGTAAGGGTGAAGGTCGTGGCCCCTTCCGCCGCCACCGTCAGCGTCGCCGTCACCGTCGCCGTCCCCGACGGCTCCGATACCCTCGCCGGGCTGACCGTGATCTCCGGGTCTGGCTCCGATTCGTCGTCTGCGATCGTGACCGTCAGCGGGGAACTGGTAATGAAGCCCGCTGCGCTCGCCTGGATCGTGATCGTCTCGGAGCCCTCGTAGATCAGGTCGTCCACCACCCTCAGATCCGTCGTCTTGGTGGAGCTGCCTCTCGGGATCGTCACCTTCTGAGCCAGCGTGTAATCCGCGCTCTCGGCCGATCCCCCCCCGGATGGGTGAGGGTGACCGTCAAGGCCCCGGAATCGGTCGCCCCCGGCGGCGTGCTCACCGTGCAGCGCTGGGGACGTTGTTGAATTACTGGAATAACTTGTAAAGAGCGCGTAGGTGACGTTATTGAATAAAAGCAATTCAGGAGCGGCTGATCGTAGTTATTCCAGTAATTCAACAACGTCCCCTACTCTCCTTCACGCCTTCCCTCTTAGGTCGCTCCCGTGTCAAATTATCCCTGCGGGAAGGCGGCCGACCCAGTGTGGATCAGGATCGATCGGGACGGGGTCTGGTTTCCGAAAACCAGGCCGACTTTGATGTCAGCGATTCGGTAGATTCTCGGCATGACCTGCCCCACCGCCAGGGAGTCACGCAGGGCCCGGATGGCAGAGAGGCACCATTTATGTTCGTGTGGACTCGATCATGCAAACAGTCTGCCTCCTGCAAAGAGTGCAACATAATGTCCTTATGTTGCTCTACTACTCCCTCCTTCCATCAACCAATCGACCCGTCTTTACCCCCCCATACCCTTCCCATCGTCCCGACAGACATTGCCATGGCAGGATTTCTGCGCACCCCTGGCAGGATTCAACCCAAGGCCGGCGAGATAATTACGCGGCAACCGTTCGGTTTTCGCTTCTGAAGCGTCTTCTATACCTTAAAGTATTATTGGGGATGAGTCGGAGGTGACCGCAACCTTGGCCCGACCGCTCGGCGGGCACACGAGTGTTGTCTCGTATAGATCGAGGAGGTTTAGAAGATCAGCGACAAGACACTTTCCATGTGCTTCTCGCTTTTTGATCAGACGGCGGCTGCAAGAGGATGAAGTCAGGAGGATTCCATGACGACAGGGCGGCGGCGCGGAGCCGACCGGGTGATGCCGTGGCTGGCGGCCACAATCCTGTGCCTCCTGGCAGGCCACGCTCCTGCCCAGGGGAGGGGGACGGCGGAACGGGAGACTCTGGTGGCCCGCTCCAACAACCAAACAATCGGGGCCATCCCCTCGTCTTTCAGCAATCCGGGTATGTCTTCGACCCTCTTCGTCCCGGTCCTCCTGAACGCATCCGGACAGAACAATTCCTTCTTTACCTCGGAGCTGACTCTGACCAACCGGGGGGGGGAGGAGGCCACTCTCCACTACACCTACACGGCCCACCGGGGAGGTGGAAGCGGTACGGCCACCGATAGGCTGGCCCCCGGGCAGCAGAGAATCGAGTCCGATGCCATCGGCTACCTCATCGACCTGGGCCTTCCCATTCCCTCCTCGGGCCATCGCCTCGGCACCCTTCGGGTGGAGGTCTCGGGCTCTTCCGAGGTCGGCGTGTCGGTGCGGACCACCACCTCGGTGCCCGAGGGCCGGGCCGGCTTGGCCTATCCCGCGATTGCCGCCACTGCTGGATTCGAGGAAGCGGTCTATCTGTGCGGGTTGCGTCAGAATACCCACGATCGCTCCAACGTGGCCTTCCAGAACATGGGAACCCCGCAGCAGGGAAACGTGACCTTCAGAACCACGGTGTTCTCCGGAGAGCCGAGCGATCCTACTCCCCGGGTCCTCGAGGAGGTGACACTGGAGCCCGGAGGGTTCCACCAGTACAACGGCATCCTCAACCGGGCCGGCCTTGACAACGGCTACGTCAAGGTGGAGCGGGTGGAGGGAGAAGCGCCCTTCTATGCCTACGGCGTCATCAATGACCAGGCCAACTCCGACGGCTCCTTCGTCTTTCCGGTCACGGCCAGCTCTCTTGAGGGGACAACGAGACAGACCCTGCCGGTGATTGTGGAAACAGGAGTCTTCACCACCGAGTTGATGGTGACCAACTTCTCCGACGTTGCCAAGACGGTCACCTTCCGCTTCAGGTCCGAGGCTGTCCGGACTCACGACAAGACGGCCACCCTGGAATGGACGCTTCAGCCCGGCCAGCAAGTAGTTGTTCCCGACATCGTGGAGGTGATGCGCCAGAGGGGAACAGGGGGGATTAGCCCCTCCGGCCAGACCGTTGCCGGGGCCTTGTTCGCCACGGTGGCCAGGGGCGACATGAGCGGGATCGTGGTCGGAGCCCGCACCAGCGCCTCCGACGGACGCGGCGGGCAGTACGGGGTTTCCTATAACGCGGTGCCTGATGGAGAGTCCTTCACCGGCAGCGCCTGGGTCGACGGCCTGCAGCAGAACGAAGAGAACCGCAGCAACCTGGCCCTGGTCAACACTGGTGAAGTCGATCTCGGCCCCAGTGTCTTTCAACTGGACATCTACGATGGAGCGACGGGGATGCTGGTTCACGCGGTGAACGGCCTGAAGGTTGCCGCCAAGGGGTGGCGTCAGATCAACGGAATCCTGGGAAAATACGCTCCGGGAACGACGCAGGGCTATGTCCGGATCCGCAAGATCTCCGGCAGCAATCCCTTCCTGGCCTATGGAGTGATCAACGATGGAGGGGCTCCGGGGGAGCGCAGCGGAGACGGGGCCTACCTGCCGGCGGGGGAGGCGATCCACGATCCGGGTACCGAGCCGATGACGGACCGGGAAGTGCTGGAGGTGCTCTATCACACGACGGGCGGGCCAAACTGGAAAAACCGCACCCACTGGCTCAGCGACTTGCCGCTATCGGAGTGGCATGGGGTCGCAACGGATGCGAGCAACCGGGTCACGAGCCTGGCTCTGGATTTCAACGGGCTCGGCGGGACGATCCCACCCGCGCTGGGCCAACTGACAAGACTCCAACGACTGGATCTCGGGGGCAACCAGTTGACCGGGGTGATCCCACCGGAACTGGGCAAGCTGACACTACTTCAAGAGCTGGAGCTCGGCGGCAACCGGCTGAGCGGAGGGATTCCGTCGGAGCTGGGCCAACTGACAAAACTCCAACGGCTGGAGCTCGTAATTAACGCGCTCAGCGGGATGATCCCACCGGAACTGGGTAAACTGACACTGCTCCAGGAGCTGGAGCTCGGCGCCAACCGGCTGAGCGGGGGCATTCCACCGGAACTGGGCCAATTGAGTCGACTGCGGAAGCTGGGTCTTGCGGCCAACCAGCTGCGGGGAAAAATTCCACCGGAACTGGGCAGGTTGACCCAACTTCAACGGTTGTCTCTCACACTCAACCAGCTGAGCGGGGGGATCCCGCCGGAACTGGGCGGGTGACCCAACTCCAACGGCTGTCTCTCTCAATCAACCAAGCGGGGGGATCCGGAACTGGGCGGGTTGTCGGCGCGATCTCTCAATCAACCAGCTCAGCCGGGGACGATTCCACCGGAACTGACTGGTCAGCGGCGGGTTGACCCAACTCCAGGCGTTGTATCTCCGGGACAACGAGTTGAGCGGCGCGATCCCAAAGAACCTGCAACAACTGTCAGAGCTCACGGCGCTTGACATCCGGGGCACCGGCGTATGCGTCCCGGCGGATGCCGCCTTTCAGGCATGGCTGGACACGCTTTCCAGATTCTCTTCCTCGGGTCTCGTCTGCGATGGGACGAGGCAGATCGTCTTCTCCGCGCCGACCTATCAGGTGAGAGAGGGAGAGACCGTCGAAGTGTCGGTCCACCTGATCGATCAGACCGGGGACGTAGACTGGTCAGCGAGAATCTCCCTGACGGCCAAAGCGGGTGGTGGGGCAACCCTTGCTGACTATTCGGGAGTACCGGAGAGCATCACCATCACGGCTCCCGCTACCGAGGCGGGATTCGTCGTCAGAGCTGTCAAGGATGACCACATCGACCACGGAGAGACGGTCGTGCTCGGGCTCCGGCGACCACTGCCGCCCGGAGTCATCGCCGGGGATCCGGGCATGGCTACGGTGTCGATCCACGATCCGGGGACCGATGCGATGACGGACCGGGAAGTGCTGGAGGCGCTCTATCACTTGGCCGGCGGTACGGACTGGAGCCACCGCGCCCACTGGCTGAGCGACTTGCCCCTGTCGGAGTGGTACGGGGTCGGAACGGATGAGAGCGGCCGGGTCACGCGCTTATCTCTATCTTACAACAGTCTGAGCGGGACAATCCCGGCGGTGCTGGACCAACTGACTCGACTCGAAAGTCTGAACCTCCGGAGTAACCAACTCAGCGGAGAGATTCCAGCGGAACTGGGTGGTCTGAGCCGCCTCCAAGAGCTGAATCTTGGGGGCAACCAGTTGAGCGGGACAATCCCGGCGGTGCTGGACCAACTGACTCGACTCGAAAGTCTGAACCTCTGGAGTAACCAACTCAGCGGAGAGATTCCAGTGGAACTCGCTGGGCTTAGCTACCTCCGAAGCCTGAATCTTGGGGGCAACCAGTTGAGCGGGACAATCCCGGCGGAACTCGGCGGGCTGGCCCACCTTCAAAGCCTGCACCTCGGGTTCAACGATCTGAGCGGGGCGATCCCGGTGGAACTGGCCGGAGCAACCCGACTCCAAGTGCTGAATCTCAGGGACAACCAACTGAGTGGGAAGATCCTACCGGAGGCGGCGCCTCCGTTCGTCCAGCCACGGACCCATCATCGTGTACTTGTCCCGGACCGCCTGCGCCATACCTTCCATAGACGTCAAGCATAGCAGATTGGATCTACAAACGGATAGGTTATTTTGGCGAGAGTCCTAAGCGAGTTGACCCAGCTCCAAGGTCTGAATCTCGAGCACAATGAGTTGAGAGGAAGGATTCCGACAGAACTGGGCGGGCTGATGGACCTCCAATGGCTGTTTCTCGGCGGCAACCAGCTCGGCGGGACGATTCCACCGGAACTGAGCGGACTGAACCATCTCCAAGCGCTACTTCTCACGGACAACCAGCTGAGCGGAGGGATTCCACCGGGACTGGGCAGGTTGACTCAACTCCGATTGCTGTTTCTCGGGTTCAACGATCTGAGCGGGGCGATCCCGCCCGAACTGGGCGGGCTGACTCAACTTCGAGAGTTGGATCTCGGAGGCAATCAACTGAGCGGGGCAGTCCCGTCGGAAGTGGGCGGGCTGACCAATCTCGGACGCCTGGATCTCGGCTTCAATGAGGACTTGACCGGGACAACCCCGCCGGGGCTGCATCAACTGCCGCTCTGGACTCTCGACCTGATGGCGACATCAGTCTGTGTTCCCAAGGATGAAGAGTTGCAGGAGTGGTTGGCGACCATAAAGTTTTTCCCTTCGGGTTTGACGTGCGGACGCCCCGCCGATGCGATGTCGTCAATCGATATCGCGGTCTTTTATACGCCGGCGGCGCGCAAGATCGTTGGCGGGACCGCGGAGATGGAATCGGTCATAGACCTCAAGATCGCCGAGACCAATCAAGCGTACCTGGACAGCGGCGTGAATCAGCGTCTCGTCCTGGTGGTTCGGGAAGAGGTGCAGTACCAGGAGGAGGGTTCCGGTCGTTTTGCTCTCTTCCGGCTCTCTAACCCATCGGACGGCTACATGGACGAGGTCCACTCCATTCGCGACCAGTTCGGGGCGGACCTCGTTCACTTGATCGCTGATGAGAATGGACCAAGCCGTGCGTTCTGGCCGGGAGCTTACAGTCACACCTGCGCAAGGTGCCCTTCCTCGGTGTTCGCGCACGAGCTCGGGCACAACATGGGACTCTCGCACGACCGGTACGTAGACGGCGGCGACGGCCTGTTTCCCTACAGCCACGGAGACGTGAACCAGCAGGCTTTCGCCGACGGTGCGCCTGAATCGACCCGCTGGACGACAATCATGGCCTACACAAGCCAGTGTTCCGCTGCGGTTCTTAATTGCAACCGAGTTCTACGCTTTTCGAATCCGAACCAAACCTACCTGGGCGACCCGCTGGGCGTGCCCGGCCACCAGCGGACCTCGGCCGTGAACGGTCCGGCTGATGCGGTACGTACGCTTAACATCACGCGCCATTCAGTGGCAAGCTTCCGGCCCCGGGCTTCCGCAAACCGGCTGACGATGCCGGCCACCGTCTCACAAGGCCGGTCCATGGTCAGGACCGTCGGGGCTGCGGTGCTGGTTCCCGGCGGCGGTCTCTTCCGGACCATAGCGCCAAATGTGGGAGGAGCCCCCTCGCGGCAGGCCGGCGGTGGGCTCGATCGAGCGATCCTGCGGCGGCGCGAGGTCAGCGTCGACATCGGAAGGCTCGATCAGGTGGTGAACGGGGAGGCTACCGCCCTGAGGCTGAATCTGTTCGACGACGTGGCATTGATGGGGATCATCGAGCGGTGGACGCCGACCTACTCCGGCGGCACTGCGCTGTCGGGCCGGCTGGCGGGAGTGCCGGGAGGGACCGTGACCCTGGTGGTCAACGGGAGCGTGGTGGCGGGCACCGTCCGCATCCCTGGCGCGACCTATCGCATTCGTCCGGCCGGCGCGGGGAGGCACGCGATCATGCAGGTCGATCCGTCTCAGCTCCTACAAGAGTGCGAGGTGGTGACGCGGGCTCCAAGCTTGGAGCGGTGACGCAGGGGAATAACGGGCTCACACGGTTACCCCCCGCCGATCGCGTTGTCCGCTTCGGTTCGCCTTCGGTTCACGGTCCGGCACTCCCGTGAACACTGGCTCCTGCTAACCCCCACCGGTCTGGCCGCTGACGCTCAATCAAGCCGCCTCCTGCTCCGTGAATTACTGCCTGCAAAGGCGCGCCTACCTGTCGGCCAACTCCATGGGCCTCATGTTCAAGCGGCGGCTCAAGGATGCCCGGCTGGCTTCGATCTTCAGCCCCCCACAGCCCTCTGGATCCTAGTGGTGACCAATCTGCTCCCGCAGGACGTGCCCCTTGAGGATGATCGGCCACGCCAAGACAACCCAGATCTACGACCACGGGCGGTGCATCACCGGCAATATCGTGGAGAGGCGTTTCCGTGTGAACGGTTCGGGTCGAGCCAGGATATCTGAGCAGTCCTGGCAGGTTTCGACCCAAAGCCGGCGAGATTTTTTTTACGGCAACCGTTCGGTTTCTGGTCCTCAAACGTCTTTATAAGTGTTAAGGGTCATTAGCGATGAGTTGAGGGTGACTGCAACCTTGGTTCGACCTCTGAGCGAGCACATGAGTGTTTTCGTTGTACAGTATAAATTGAGGAGGTTCAGAGGATCAGCGAGAAGACCATTTCCATGTGCGTCTCGCTTTTGATCAGACGGCCCCAGCAAGGGGGTCGAGTCAGGGGGATTCCATGGAGGCAGGGCTGCAGCGAGGCGGATTTGACCCGGCGATGGCGTGGCTGGCGTTCTACAACTGGAGGCAGCCTCACTCGGCACTGAGAGGAGGCACGCCAGATGAGGCGCTACGGGCCGCATAAGAGGGACGGGAAGAGGGACATGCGACAAACCTTCATTCTGGCGGTTACCGGGGTACTTTTGATGGCTGGGGCATTCGGGCGAGACTTGCCCGCGGATGTGGTGAGGGAGCCTCACCGGGTTGTCGGTGAGGGCGATGTCTTAACCACCGATTCCACGCAAACCAGCCCGATCAACGAGATTCTGGTGACCGCGGACAATCAGATCCTTGTGGAACTTGCACCTGAAGATTCCGTCAGCCCCAATCTGTTCGATCTGAACGGGCGCACCGTGGTCTTCACGCCGGACGGCACGGGGCGGTATTCGCGCGAAGTCAGAACTCTGGAATGGGAAGAGCAGATTGGCGAGGCGGTTGATGAGCTCAGCCCCGTAATCATGCTGGAGAGCTTCGACTTTCCTTTCGCCGGCCATCGCTGGGATTCGTTTTTCCTGGGACCGCCAGGTGTGCTGACCTTCGGGGGACCGTTTACTTATTCGTCCTCCTATTACGGCGCCCCATTGCAAGTAATCGCCGACGAGTTTATTTCCAGCCCGACCATTAGTGCGTCGTACAAGCCGCGGCGATACGGAACGCGACATGTCGCGCGTTGGACGGACCGGATCGTCGTAACCTGGAGCAGCAGGGAACACACTTCCTGGGTGCATGGAGTTCCACCGGAGAAGTTCGCTCGCATCCAGGCGGTCTTGAGTGCCGACGGGAGCATCCGGTTCAGCTATATAGACGTTCCCTTCAGGGATGGCATCATTGGTTTGTTTCAAGATGTCGATCCCACAGAAGGGCTGCCCACCGGGGTCGATCTGTCGCAATCCGACAGCCGGGTATCCAACCGTCACCATGAGGTGTTTCATTACAGGAGTGTTCCCTCTACCTCTGACATCGCCTGCCGTTTGATCGGCGTCCTCGGCGAAGCGTTTGATCTGTTCGTCTTCCACAGCGATCGGCTGGATACTGGGTGGAGCGGCACCGGCACGCCGTGGACGCCCTGGAGCTTTCTCGAACAAGGATCCGCAAGCCCATATCGGTCGTATAGACCCTGCGGTCAAGGACGCCTCAAAGGTCATTGGAGCATACCGATCTGGATAGAGTCCTCCTCTGTTTTGAATAAGTCTCCCTTCCACAAATACAACGAAGGGTTCGATCGCGGCTTGTACTTGTTTGCCCATGAATTCGGCCATTCCTGGCTCGCCTATTATGAATACGACAAGACTGGACAACGCCAACCTTTATTCCTCCCAGGCTCCGTAGGCGGCTGCAGTTGCCACTGGCGATGGGGACTTCACTCGCCTCCTGCCTTTCCCTGGCACGCGGAAGTGATCGGCCGCTCCGTCATGGGAGGGAATTACTGGTTCGATCACGGGAACGGCAAGTTCTCTAGATACGGTTCTAGTACTGGAGGTTTTTCCTGGCTCGACCTCTACGCCATGGGATTGGCCGATGCCGAGGAAGTGCCGGACATGTTCATCGTGAGGAAGCTGCAAAGAGACGACGATCCCAATTCGTTGCCTACGCACACAGGGGAAAAGGAGATCGTTACGATCGATCAGATCGTGGCCGCCGAAGGCCCGAGGGTCCCCGGCACCTCCCATTCACAAAAAGTTTTCAACGCCGGCTTCGTCTACCTGCTGGAGCCCGGCCAGACGCCCTCGGGCGATCTGCTCGACCTGCACGCGAGGTACCGAGATAAAGCTGTCGAATATTGGTCCCACGTCACGGGCGGGCGCTCCCAGATCACCACTACCGTCCCGCCTATCGCCAACAACCGGCCCCCGAGAGCAGTCGAAACCATCCCGGCGGAGAGACTGGTGGTGGCAGGGAGGGCGGCGGTGGTAGAGGTCGGAGACTATTTCAGCGATCCGGACGGCGATCCGCTGACCTACGAGGTCACCTCCAGCGATGATGAGGTAGCCGAGGCCGGCATGTCGGGCAGCACCGTTACAATCAAGCCGGGGGCTACCGGATCGGCGACGGTGACGGTGACGGCGAAAGACGGGCGCGGAGGACTTGCCTACCAGACTATTGAAATCGTAGTGGATGGGGAGCCTGAGGAAAACCCGACGCGCTTCACCTTCGTGCCCGTCATCCTGAACGCTGAAGGGAGAAACGATGCCTTCTTCACCTCGGAGTTGACCCTGACCAACCGGGGAACTGAGTTGGCGACCCTGGACTTCACCTACACGGCCCATATCGGCGGCGGGAGCGGGAGCGTGCGGGAACACCTGGAGCCGGGGCGGCAGTGGACCGTTCCCGACGCCATCGAGTTTCTCAGAGAACGGGGTCTAGCCATACCCGATAGCGGAAACAGGATCGGGACCTTGCGGGTAGCATACCCCAGACTGGCCTCATCCGACATAGGGATCACGGTGCGGACGACCACAGCAGTGCCTGAGGGCCGCGCCGGCCTGGCCTACCCGGGGGTTCCGGTGGAAGCAGGATTCGATGGTCCCGTGTATCTGTGCGGCCTTCGCCAGAATGAGCAGGACCGCTCGAACGTGGCCTTCCAGCACATGGGAACGCCCGAGGACGGACCGATCACCTTGAGGGCGACGGTGTTTTCCGGGGATCCGGAGATCTCCGAAGGCCATGTCCTGGAGGATCGGACACTGGCTCCGGGCGGGTTCTATCAGTACAACGGCATTCTGAACAAGCCCCGGTTCACTAACGGCTATGTCAGGGTGGAGCGGGTTGAGGGGAGGGCGCCCTTCTATGCCTACGGGGTCATCAACGATCAGGGGAACTCGGATGGCTCCTTCGTCTTTCCGGTCGGTGAGAGCTCACTGGTTGGGACCTTTAGACACATCCTGCCGGTGATCGTGGAAACGGGAGAGTTCACCAGCGAGTTGACGGTAACGAACTTGTCGGAGGAGGCTAAGCTCATCCATTTCCGCTTCGCGGCCGACGGGATCGGGACGGGTGATCACACGGCAAGCTTCACCCTCACCCTTGAAACCGGTGAGCAGCGGATTATTCCCGACATCATCCACACCGAACTGCGCCGGAAGGGGGTCGAGGGCGTGGGTCCGACGAGGGGCGGACTGGCCGGGGCTTTATCGGTCTGGGATTTGGTGAGTGATGATCCGGGCGGGATCGTGGTCGGAGCCCGGACGGGGGCGCCCGACGGGAGCGGCGGGCAGTACGGCGTTTTCTACAACGCGGTGCCGAACCATGCAGCCTTCACCGACAGCGCCTGGGTCGACGCCCTCCAGCAGAACGGGGAAAACCGCAGCAACCTGGCCCTGGTCAATACCGTCGAAATCGACAGCACGGACAGCGTCTTCAAGCTCGACATCTACGATGGAGACACGGGCAGACTGGTCAAGACGCTCACCCGGACGGTCCCGGCCCGGCACTGGCGCCAGATCAACGGTATCCTGCGCAACCACGCCCCGGCAACCACCCAGGGCTATGTCCGGATCCGGAAGATCTCCGGCAACAATCCCTTCCTGACCTACGGGGTCGTCAACGACGGCGGGGCCCCCGGGGAACGGAGCGGGGACGGGGCCTATCTGCCGGCGCGGGAATAGATTCTTGCACAAGCCTACACTGCCTCCCTCCACCGGCACACCTGGTAGAAAGGCCATCGGCTCACAGGCTAGGTGAAGCTCTCTGCCTCTCCATCCAACGCCAGCTCCCCTGGCCCGTTTCTGACGTCACCCTCCCAAACGACTCGCCGGCTTCATCCCCCGTCTTCAGGGGAGTCCTCCGACTCTTCGGAATCCGTTTCCTCCTCCTCTGCATCTGATGAGCCCCCCTCCGATTTTGGATCATCCCGACAGTCCTCCTCCCCGCTCTCGCACTCGTCCTGTGACCGTTGTACAGGGCCTCCGGTGACTGTGTACGGATACCTGTTGCTGGTCCGTCCTTCATGCGTCGTCACGGTGACGTACACTTGTCCGGCGTGTAACGAACCGGGAATGAGAAGACTGATCGAGCTGTTTGACCATCTGTAGTCGCTGTTGGAACCGGTGAAATTGGAGTTACCCACGGTATGCCCGCCAAACGACACCGACCCGGCAACGGATCCGAAGTTGCTTCCGTAAATGGTCACCGGATCGTCCGGCCGTTGCAGGCCCGGACGGATCGATGTGATCTCCGGGCCTGGTGGGGGTTCCACCGTTACGTCGAACGTCTGCTTTGCCGACAACCTCATTGGGTCCGTGGCCGTCACCGTCACCTTCGCCTCCCCGTCCGAACCCCCTCGGATCGTCAATGTGGAACCAGTAACCGAAACCTCCACGTTGGCGTTCGACGAACTGGCCGAATAGGTCAGGTCGTCCCCGTCCGGGTCGCTGAAGTAAGTGCAGCGCTGGGGACGTTGCTGAATTACTGGAATAACTTGTAAAGAGCGCGTAGGTGACGTTATTGAGTAAAAGCAATTCAGGAGCGGCTGATCGAAGTTATTCCAGTAATTCAACAACGTCCCCTACTCTCCCTCCCGTGGGGCTCGTACCCGACGGCGTTATCCCCCGTCCCCCCGGCATACCAGCCGTCGGCCCCCGTCTTGGCTCCCGCTATCCTCCCCGCTCCGTCGTAGACGTAGTCCACCACTCGGTCCGAGGGGTAGCGCTGCGAGGTCAGGTTCCCCGCACGGTCGTAGGCGTAGGCCATGGTGTAGGAGGTCCCCCCGGTGGTCTGGGTGCTCTCCAGCACACGGCCCAGCGCGTCGTAGCGGTTGTAGGCCGTCCGCGAGACGTCTGTTGCTCCTTTCTTGGCAGTGACTGAGCACAGCCGCCCCCGCGAGTAGCTGCCGCAGCCGTCATAGGCGTAGTCGACCCGGGTGGTCTCGAGGCTTACCGCCGTCTCGGCCCCCGTGTAGCTGTAGCTGCGCCGGGTCGGACGGTCCAGGCGATCGTAGGTGTAGGCGGTCACCACCCCGCGGGCATCGGTCCTTTGCGTCAGGTTGCCGTTGGTGTCGTAGGTGTAGGCGATGGTCCCGCTTTCGGGATTGGCGGCCGAGGTCAGACGCGAGAGGCTGTCGTAGGCGAAGGTCCGGGTCTGGCTCCCCTGGGTGACCCGGGTCAGGTTGCCGAGGGCGCTGTAGCTGTAGGAGGTCGCCTGGTTGGGCGAGCCGACTGTGCCCAGGGCGGGGGGCGAGCCCGTGGGCTCATCCACTCGCACCAGCCGGCCCAGCCCGTCCAGACGGCTGCGGCGGGTCTTGCCGGCCGGGTCGGTGACGGTGGTGTATTCGGCGTTGTAGGCAGTTGCGGTCTTGCCCCAGGTGGGAGCGGCGCCGGTCGAGGGCCGCGTGGCCCCGCTGAAGTGGCCTGCCTCCACTACCCGCCCCAACTGATCCGCACGAGTCCGCGTCCACCCCGCCGTGGCCGTCCCCCGGTAGGGATTGGACGTCCAGGTGTAGGAGCCCGGCGAGGGCCCGTCCTTCAGGTACCGGTAGACCGTCTTGACCTTGACGCCCCAGGTCTTCGGGGCGTAGGAGGTCTTTTGGGAGGCGGAAAAAAGGGATCCCTCAAGCTGCCGGCCGGCCGTTCCGTCGGCAGGACAACAGATTGAAAGGGCTATTCGGTCGAAAGGGGTAAAACGGAGGGATTCACAGGTCGATGTCGGCGCCGGCGAGAGTGACCCTTCAGCTATGTGGGGCTCTAACTGGGGAAGTATTCAAAGGCGGTGTACTTGACTCAAGGGTGCAACCTATGGAGACGGAAACCGGGGATGTTGCTGAATTGCCGGATTACCCTCTCTCACACCGAGTTGTTGGAAGAGCCCGGATGGTCTCGGATACAGGTTCCGCACCAGGCAAACCACCCCAACACCCTCATCGCCAACGGATTACAGAATCACCAATTCAGGTTATTCCAGTAATTCAACAACGTCCCCTTACTTTCCGAGTTTTCCAATGGCCCGGCCCACGTCGTCGAGCCCGGTCAGGGTCGAGACCCCGTTGTCGGCGTCTCTGGCCGAGGTCACCTGCCCGGTGTGGAAGTCGTAGCCGTAGGTCGTGGTCCGCGCCACCCCTGTCCCCGACGCCTTCACCACTTGGGTGTCCAATAGGAGACGTTGTTGAATCAGTGGAATTGCGCTGTCTGGCGATTCTGTCGACGCCTGGACAGGGAGGAAAAAACGGAGGGAAAATCCAGGCATAGTGGGGAACTGCTTGGTGCAACCATTCGGGCGGTTTGTGAGAACGAATCGCAGTGTCAGTGCCCGCGAGCGTGCCAAAGCGCACGGGAAGGCGTGTGCTTCGCCATTTTGGTCAATCAGAAATTAGAAACCGGGAAAGTTATTCCAGTAATTCAACAACGTCCCCAATTGTTGCCCCCTACTTTCTGTGGAGCTTTGGAAATAGCGCCAAGAAAAAACGATCAATTAGTTCGTCTAATACTCTCCCTTCATGATTAAGCTCGTAGTTCTCATCAAAACCGACGAGGGGGAGTTGGCCCGAAATACTTAAGTGAAAAGACTCAGTCATAGAACGGTCTAAATTAAGCAAGGATGAGTCGCCACTTTGTTCGCTAGCGCTCTCAAGGGATTTTAGTAAGACTGTATTCAAAAAACCTGCCTGTTTTAAATAATTTAACTCAGCGTTCGACAATCTCACCGAAATCTTCGAGCCATCCATGATTTTACCTTACTCCTTTTCCAGACAACGGATTCATCTGAACAATATCCCCTGAGCCTTTTGCAAAATTCGGAGTCGGGCATGAGATGGGGGCAGAATGCTCCTGCAAAATAACGCCCTCGAAAGGGATCTGCACCTGGCTAGCCATGGGTTTCCCAGGGACAACAACTCTTCCCGACAATAAATCCCGCTTCCTAGCGAATTTTGCAAAAGGCTCCCCTGTTTGTGGATTAACGGTCACCTTGGCGTCTTTTCCATAAAAGGAACGATATGGGCGTCCTTGCCCATCGACACCATTCACAATCTTCACTGGATTTTTTATTGCGTCGCGAATCGCTTCAGGTCTTACTCCCGCGCGTTTTCCACCATCCCCGATAGCCCTATTCACTCCATGCTTAGTGTAGCCAGTAATTTTCGTTCCATCTTTGGCAACAAATTGTACACCCTTTGCGCCGGACGAACTCTTCCCGCGAAACAAGTTTCGTGCAGCCTTCCAGAGGTTGCTTGCCGCCCCCTTCCTGGCGAGTGAGGCGAGTGAGGTCAATCCTGTGCCGAGGGCTAATTCAAGCGGACCCAGCCCCTTGTCTTCCAATCCGGGTGCATGCCTAGTATGGGTGGCTTGGCCGTAGAGGGTTCGATTCCCCCGTTCATCGACGCTATAGATATTGGTCGGCAGCAGGTTGCCGTCCTCATCCGTCTCAGGATCGAACTGGAGCTTTTCTTCCCTCAAAAACCTGTAGAATTCGGAGTCGACGGCATACGTAGTGCAGTCACCGTCAGACTGGCACACGATGAAGTACCTGCCATCCGGGTCGACGTACAGCAGAGGGTTGTTGCGCGCATAGGCGTATCCATTCCAGCTCTGGGGATCGGCCGGATCGCCACTGGCGTTTTCCGGATCCACACTGGTAAACCTCCCCCCCGCCCCGCTAAAGTAGCGAGCCTGGAAGTAATCGAGCCCGGTCTCGTTGTCCCGTTCCTTGCCGGTAAACTTCTGGGCGGGTCCGTCGGCGCGGGAGGCGGTGTAACCCGTGACCCCCGAGGCCTTATCCCGGTTCCCCAGGGCGGCGCCGATCTCCTCTCCGAAGGGCAGGTAGTCGTGGCGTGAGAGGACCGACTGGTCCTCCCCGGTCACGACGCGGGTGCTGCCCAGGGGGTCGGGCGTCAGGTAACGAGTGCCGGGCCGGTCTGGAGCCGTCCCCCCGAACTCGGCCACCAGTTGCCCCAGGACGTTGTAGACGTAGGTGGTGGTGACCCCGCTCGAGCCCCCGACGACCTTGCGGACCCTTCTTCCCTCTCCGTCATAGGCGTAGGCGGTGTCGCTGTCGGTGCCGGTGGGGTGGTCGAAGGCCACCAGGCGGTTGTCGCCGTCGTATTTGAAGGCGTTGGCGGCCCAGTCGGCCTTGAGGTTGCCGGCTGCGTCGTAGGCGACGGTGTTGACCCCCTTGGTGCCCGCCAGCCGGTTGGTCCCGGCGGCGATGTCGGCCGTCGACTGGGGCGTCAGCGCCTGGTTCGACCCGTGGGAGGCCCCGGCCGTCACCCTCCGGTTGCCGTAGCGGTCGTAGGCATAGGTCTGCGACCAGGCGGCGCCGCTGCCGCTTTCGGCGGCCGTCGTCAACCGGTTCAGCGCGTCGTAGGTGTAGGCCTGGTTCTGATTGAGCGAGGCCCCTACCCGGATCCGCTGGCTCAGGACGTTGCCGTTGTTCGAGGCCGTCCCGTAGGAGTAGTCGAGCAGCAGCAGGCCCGATTGGGTCGTCCCCAGCGCGGTCCCCGCGGCTGTCTTGGCCGTCCCCAGCCCGATTTGGGTCGGCTGCAGGCGGGCGTTGTAGCGCCGCTGCTCCCAAAGCCCGTTGCCCAGAAGCAGTTGCTTCACCCCGCCGTGGGGCTCATACCCGACGGCGTTATCCCCCCTCCCCCCGGCATACCAGCCGTCGGCCCCCGTCTTGGCTCCCGCTATCCTCCCCGCTCCGTCGTAGACGTAGTCCACCACCCGGTCCGAGGGGTAGCGCTGCGAGGTCAGGTTCCCCGCCCGGTCGTAGGCGTAGGCCATGGTGTAGGGGGTCCCCCCGGTCCTCTGGGTGCTCTCCAGCACCCGGCCCAGCGCGTCGTAGCGGTTGTAGGCTGTGCGGGACACCTGGGTCGTGCCCTTCTTCGCCGTCACCGAGCACAGCCGCCCACGGGAGTAGCTGCCGCAGCTGTCGTAGGCGTAGTCCACTTGGGTGGTGCCGAGGCTTACCGCCGTGTCGCTCCCCGTGTAGCTGTAGCTGCGCCGGGTCAGACGGTCCAGACGGTCGTAGGTGTAGGCGGTCACCACCCTGCGGGCATCGGTCCTCTGCGTCAGGTTGCCGTTGTTGTCGAAGGTGTAGGCGATGGTCCCGCTTTCGGGATTTCTGGCCGAGGTCAGACGCGAGAGGCTGTCGTAGGCGAAGGTCCTGGTTTGGCTCCCCTGGGCGACCCCGGTCAGGTTATCGAGGGCGCTATAGGTGTAGGAGGTCCCCTGGTTGGGCGAGCCGACTGTGCCCAGGGCGGGGGGTGAGCCGGTGGGCTCATCCACCCGCCCCAGCTGGTCCGCCCGGGCCCAGCCCGTCGCTGCCGGCCGCTACGTGGGCGGGCAACTGCTTGAAAGGGCTTTCCGATGGTACGGTGTTAAACGGAGGGTTTCACAGGTCGATGTTGGGGCCGGCGGGAGTGGCCCTTCAGCTATGTGGGGTTTTGGATGAGGAAGAATTCAAAGGCGGTGCACTTGGATCATGAGTGCGACCTATGGAGAGGGAAATAGGGGACGTGGTTGAAATGCCGGATTGCCTTCTCTCACACCGAGTTGTTGGAACAGGTCTGATGAACTCGAAAATGGATTCCCCACCAGTCAAGCCACTCCAATACCTTCATCGTCGGCGGATTACAGAATCGCTGATTCAAGGTATTCCAGTAATTCAACAACGTCCCCTTACTTCGCCCCCCCTTGAGGTAGCCTTGCTGCTGCTCGTTTTGCTACCAAAAACTTCTCTCCTCGCCGTTCCTCCCATTCACATTCAACCATACCGCCGGGGACAAATTTCCAAGTTTCTAATTCTGGGTCGTAATTAGATGGCGCTATGATTTCGAACGTATTTCCGCAAACGCGACGTCCCTGAGCAGGTCGCATCACGAATGTGCCTTCGTCAAGTAGTTCAACGTAAATTGTTTTAGTACACAAACCCGTCTCCGCCGACGTGTAGTACCTCTCTGGTATTTTCGTCTATTACTACTGATCGCCCTGTTTTTGGATGTACGTAACGGCTTGCGCTGTTTGCCGGGTTAACCTTATTCGGCGCTGGCAATCTTTGTCCGGTTGCAACCGCTTCATCAATTTGATCGTTAGTCCAGCCACGTTCTTTCATCTGTCTCTGAAATTTAGCTGCACTCTTATGTTTACCTAAGCGCCATGTCCTTCCGCCTGAAGCAAGAAGCCGTGAGAATTTCGGTAGGAATAGCTTCCCCGTCGCTGCCAGAATCTTGCCGACGACGATTCCGCCAACTATAGCATCAGTTGCAGTATGTACCACCAACGCAGCGGCAACAGCGTCTCCCGACACCAATCGATCAGTAACGCCTCCGGCAATGTCGATAGCTTCTTGGGGAAGGTCCTGTCCAGTGTACTCAGCCGTTCCGACCAACTCACCTGGTTTTCCGTCTTCATTTCGTGCGTAGATCTTTCCACCGATGACGATAAACGATTGATTGCCTCGAACCTGCTGCTGGTACTGCCGGTTGGTAATCTCAGCACAGTTCGTTTCATCGGCCTGACAGATTTGATACGTCTCTCCAGTTGGATCGACGTACAGCAGCGGATTGTTGCGTGCATAAGCATATCCATTCCAGCTCTGAGGATCAGCCGGAGAGGCCCCGGCATTTTCGGGATCCACACTGGTGAACCTCCCCCCTGCCCCACTAACCCATCTTTAACATGGCTTCCGATTACACGCTTATTATCAACAGGTTACAAAGTCAGAAACCCGCAAGTGGCACTACAAACGCGTTGAAACCGGCGATTGAGGGGAGTCAGACGATCATCTTGCGGACCCCTCCGGGAGCGGGATCGATGCCCAGGGCGTCGTAGATGGCCTTCTGATCGGGTTCGGCCCGGGTGGCCTTGCGGACGTGCAAGGTTCGCCCGTCCCCACGCCGGAAGGTCACCGTCACCCGCTGCTGTCCTTCCAGGATGCGCCGCAGCGTGGTCCAACTGGAGGAGTCGCCCCGCTGCTTGAGGCGTTTGCGGATGACCTGCACCAGTTGATAGGCGATGACGGTCAGGAACAGGTGGCCTTCCGACCGCACCGGCTTGTGATGATAGATGGGGCGCAGGCCCAGCTCGGACTTCAGGGAGCGAAACACCGCTTCCACGTCGGTGAGAGTGGTGTAGGTGCGCCACAGGCTCTCCTCGTCCCAGTCGGTCTGGTTGCTGCGCAGGCAGTAGACCCCCGGATGAGTGACCATCGAGCCCTGGCGGGGCTGACGCTTCCAGGTCAGGGCCGTTGCCTTGCGGCCGCTGTCGTCGGTGAGGACCTCGATGGTGTAGTGTTGAGCCACCCCGCGACTCTGCGCCTTCAACCGCCCGATCCGTTCCCGGACCTTCTCGATGCCTTTGTGAGCCCGCGGCCGTGAGAGCCCCTCGGAGATTCGGGCGAGCCCCTGCTCGAAGCGCCGGCTGAAACGCTCCACAATACCCCGTTCCTTGTGAGCCCGCTCCTCGGAACGGCAGTAGAGACGCACTTCCCCCCCGTCCTCTGAGACCTCCTTGTGGAGCTGTAACCTGGCCTTGGAAGCGGTCTCCAAGGTCAGGGCCAGCTCGGGGTCGAACTGCCGGTGGCCTTGGCGGCTGGCCACCACATAGCGGTACCCTTCCTCCCTCAACCACTGGATGCGATCCTCGGTCGCCACCCCCCGATCCATCACCACCAGGGCCCCCCGGGGCGCCTCGAGCGCCCCCAGCATCCCCGCCAGGGTGCGGTGCTCATCCACCCGGCCGGCAAAGACCTGCGAGCGGCGCACAAACCCGGCCCCGTCCAGCACCAACCCCAGGGTCAGCAGGGGACAGTCACTGCGCTTCTCCTTCGAGTGCCCCCGCTGGGCCTTGGGTTGACGGCGGGCCGCCCCTTCGAAGAAAGTGTTGGTCAGATCGAACAGGGTGACGGTCGGCTGCAGATCGAACAGACCCATGGCCCGGGTGAACAGGTGGGCCTCGATGGCCTGGCGGTGTCTCATCAGCGCGTCTGAGGCGCGATACATCTGCATCAGACTCAGGGTCTGAAAGTCGAAGTCCAGCAACTCGCCCAAGCCGCTGCGCCGGCCCAGCCAGCCCCAGGTGGCCCGTTCCGAGCCGGGACGGGCCAAGCGGCCCACAATCGCCCCCAGCGCCGCCGCCCGCAGCGGTCCATTCAGACCCAACTCGGCCAGCAACTCCCCCAACCCCAACTGCTCCAGCGCCCACCGGCCCACCTGCTCCACCCCGACACTGCGCGGACGCGTCAACTCCACCGAATCCACCGCCACCGTCTGCAGGTCCTCTGAAGAGGCCTCCCCAGCGGTGCCGGTCACGTCGGCTTCCCCCTCGAGCAGGCGCTCGGCCATGCGTTGGGCTTCCTCCTCCAACGGGGTCGACACCTCCTGAAGCAGGGGCAATTGACCGCTGAGGATCTGATCCAGACGGCGGCACAGCAGGGGCCAGAGGTGGCGGGGGATGGAGAAGTGGCGTCCCAGGTTGAGGAGGGTCTGCTGGCGGACCTTGCCAGCGACGCGATGGGAGCGGACGAGGCGGTGGGTGAAGTAGGTCTGACCGGAGGGGGTGGAGCGGGTCTGGGTGCGGCGGATGAACATGGGAGGGACCCTAACAGAGGGGGGCGAGGGGGTCAAGCCCCTCCCATACGATTATGGCACTACATTCAGTCCTCCAACCAAGAATCAACAACTTACGGGTGCTTTTAGGCCAAAATAGGGGTAAAATCCTTCAAATTGCCCGTTCCTATGTTAAAGATGGGCTAAAGTAGCGAGCCTGGAAGTAATCGAGCCCGGACTCGTTGTCCCGTTCCTTGCCGGTAAACTTCTGGGCGGGTCCGTCGGCGCGGGAGGCGGTGTAACCGGTGACCCCCGAGGCCTGGTCCCGGCCTCCCAGACCGGTACCGATCTCCTCCCCGAAAGGCAGGTAGTCGTGGCGTGAGAGGACCGACTGGTCCTCCCCGGTCACGACGCGGGTGCTGCCCAGGTGATCCGGCGTCAGGTAGCGGGTGCCGGGCCGGTCGGGAGCCGTCCCCCCGAACTCGGCCACCAGTTGGCCCAGGACGTTGTAGACGTAGGTGGTGGTGACGCCGCTTGAGCCGCCGACCACCTTGCGGACCCTTCTCCCCTCCCCGTCATAGGCGTAGGTGGTGTCGCTGTCGGTGCCGGTGGGGTGGTCGAAGGCCACCAGGCGGTTGTCGCCGTCGTATTTGAAGGCGTTGGCGGCCCAGTCGGCCTTGAGGTTCCCCGCCGCGTCGTAGGCGACGATGTTGACTCCCTTGACGCCTGCCAGCCGGTTGGTGGCCGTGGCGATGTCGGCGGTCGACTGCGGCGTCAGCGCCTGGTTCGACCCGTGGGCAGCCCCCGCCGTCACCCGCCGGTTGCCGTAGCGGTCGTAGGCGTAGGTCTGCGACCAGGCGGTGCCGCTGCCGCTTTCGGCGGCCGTCTTCAACCGGTTCAGCGCGTCGTAGGTATAGGCCTGGTTCTGATTGAGCGAGGCCCCTACACGGATCCGCTGGCTCAGGACGTTGCCGTTGTTCGAGCCGGCGCCGTAGGAGTAGTCGAGCAGCAGCAGGCTCGCGGTGGGAGTCGGTCCGGTTGCCGTCAGGCTGCGCGTGGCCTGGGTTTTCCCCAGCCCGATCTGGGTCGGCTGCAGGCGGGCGTTGTAGCGCCGCTGCTCCCACAGGCCGTTGCCCAGAAGCAACTGCTTCACCCCTCCGTGGGGCTCGTACTTGACGGCGTTATCCCCCCTCCCCCCGGCATACCAGCCGTCGGCCCCCGTCTTGGCTCCCGCTATCCTCCCCGCTCCGTCGTAGACGTAGTCCACCACCCGGTCCGAGGGGTAGCGTTGCGAGGTCAGGTTCCCCGCACGGTCGTAGGCGTAGGCCATGGTGTAGGGGGTCCCCCCGGTCCTCTGGGTGCTCTCCAGCACCCGCCCCAAGGCGTCGTAGCGGTTGTAGGCCGTCCGGGAGACGTCTGTGGCTCCTTTCTTCGCCGTCACCGAGCACAGCCGCCCGTCCGAGTAGCTGCCGCAGCTGTCGTAGGCGTAGTCCACTTGGGTGGTGCCGAGGCTTACCGCCGTGTCGCTCCCCGTATAGCTGTAGCTGCGCCGGGTCAGACGGTCCAGGCGATCGTAGGTGTAGGCGGTCACCACCCCGCGGGCATCGGTCCTCTGCGTCAGGTTGCCGTTGTTGTCGTAGGTGTAGGCGACGGTCCCGCTTTCGGGGTTGGAGGCCGAGGTCAGACGCGAGAGGCTGTCGTAGACGAAGGTCCGGGTTTGGCTCCCCTGGGTGACCCCGGTCAGGTTGTCGAGGGCGTTGTAGCTATAGGAGGTTGCCTGGTTGGGCGAGCCGGTCGTGCCCAAGGCGGGGGGCGAGCCGGTGGGCTCATCGACCCGCACCAGCCGGCCCAGCCCGTCGAGGCGGCTGCGGCGGGTCTTGCCGGCCGGGTCGGTGACGGTGGTGTATTCGGCGTTGTAGGCAGTTGCGGTCTTGCCCCAGGTGGGAGCGGCGCCGGTCGAGGGCCGGGTGGCCCCGCTGAAGCGGCCCACCTCGACCACCCGCCCCAACTGGTCTGCCCGGGTCCGCGTCCACCCCGATGCCGCCGTCCCCCGGTAGGGGTTCGAGGTCCAGGTGTAGAAGCCCGGCGAGGACCCGTCCTTCAGGTACCGGTAGACGGTCTTGACCTTGATCCCCTTCGTCTCCGAATCGTAGGCCGAGCAGTGCCCGCTGGCGGGCGAGCCCGAGGGCTTCGCCGGCTGATCCCCCTCGTAGCTGCGGGTCAGCCGCACCCGTCCCAGCCGGTCGTAGTCGGTCACTGTCGCCAACTGCCCGCTTCCCGCCCTTCCCGACAGGTCCGAGCGCACGATCAGCCGCCGCTTCGCGTCGCAGTACCAGGTCTTCGTTTGCCTCTCCTCGGTCTTGCCCGAGGCCTCCCTGACCACGATGGGCCGGCCCACGGCGTCGATCTCGGTCAGGGTCGAGACACCGTTGTCGGCGTCTGTGGCCGAGGTCACCGTCCCGGTGTCGAAGTCGTAGCCGTAGGTCATGGTCCGCGCCACCCCCGTCCCCGAGGCCTCCACCACTTGGGTCGAGTAGAGCTGGTCGATCGCCGGGGAGCCGCTGCCGGCAATGGCCCCGTAGGTCCAGCTCGCCACCGTCCCCCGCCCGTCGGTCGTCGTCAGCCGGTTGCCGTGGCTGTCGTAGGTGTGGGAGACCGTGATCGAGTTGGCGGAGGTCAGCGTGGCCGGCGCCACCCCCGAAGCGTTCGACTTGCCGATTCGCTCCCGGGTCAGGTTCCCGGTGGTGCGGGCGTTGTCGTAGGTGAACTCCCGCCGCGACCGCCGGGTGCTCGCCCCTTCCCGGATCTCGGTCGAGGCCCGCGCCCTCAACAGCTGCGGCGAGGTCGCCTTGTGGTAGGCGTCGGTTGCCCCGCCGGCATGGTAGGTGTGGACGGTCCGACGCTTCAGCGTCCCCGCCGCCGCCCCGGTCGGCTTGCCGTTGGTCCGCGCCACCGCGCTGTAATTCACCCAGTCGTATTCGTCCGCCTGGGTCAGGTTCCCGTTCCGGTCGTAGGCGAAGGTCTTGACCGCCGTCTTGCTCAGCGTCCCCCCAGCGGTCGCCAGGGTCCGGTACTGCGCCTTCACGTAGGGATTGGCCACCCGCGTCGAGGCCGACTGGTCCACCGCCGGAATGTTGAACCCCCACACCCGCTCGGTCACCCCCTGCACCGTCTCGGTCCCCGCGACCACCTGCAGCCGCTCCACCTTCTCCAACATGCCGTCCAGGTTGTAGCTCTCCCGCGTCTTCCCCCCGTCGGGCCCCTCCACCTCCGACGACACGTTGGTGCTGATCGTGTAGGTCCAGGTGTCGCACTCGTCGTCGCTGCTGTCGGTGTCGCACTCGCTGGCGTTGCCGCTGTAATTCAGCTTCTTGGTCTTGATCGAGTTCCACAAGATGAAGTCGGCCGAGGTCAGGATACCCGTCCCGTCCTCCTTGTAGGTATAGTCAGCCTGCGCCCCCGACGGCACCGTCACCGAGGAGAGCTCCCCCAGCCCCCCCGAGGACCCCGTCCCGCAACTGGTCGATGCCGCCGTCGCGTTGTATTCGAAGGCGAAGCGGCGGCGGCTCGAGCCCCCCAGCTGGGCCGGCGGCTGGACCCACTCCACCATCCGCAGCCGCTTGTCGCTCAGCCAGGTCCGGACCGCGCCCGGTGTCTCCTCCGACTGCAAGTGCGCCGGATAGACCGGCGTCACGTAGTAGGACCGGCAGGGCTTCACGTCGGACCACTTCACCTTCCAGGTCAGCTCCGCCCCGTTCCCCTGCCGGGTCACCAGCGTCTCCCCGTTGGCCCCCGCCCCGTGCAGCACCCGGATCGTCCGCCCCGCATCGTCCGCGATTTCCACCGCCGGCACTCCCTGCGTGGCCGCGTTGTCGTCGTGGTCGTAGTCGGCAATCCGGTCGATCGTCGTCATATTGCCGTTGCGGTCGATCATCCGGTCGGCCGTGGCCCCCACCCCCTCCACCTGCCTCCCGTCGGGAAAGTAGAGCGTCCAGGGGTTGGGGGCTGTGCATCACCTCGGGCGTGGTGGAAGCGTCCTGCCGGACCACCGTCGGTCTGCGCCTGAAACGGAGCGGAATGCCTGGACCGTGGAAGGCGCCAATGCCATCCTGGCCCTGCGTTGCGCCATCCTCAGCAACCGGTTCGATGACTTCTGGGAGCGGCGCCCTCTGGCAGGGTAGGGATTTTAACTTTTTTGTCGTACACCCGGTTTCTTATGGTGTGTGTTGGTGTAATGAGGAAGGTGTTGTGGGGCGAAGCCCCAGCGGCGGGACAACCCGTCTGCCAGGCGAGCGGCAGGAGGCAACCAAAGGCCTGAGAGAGAGGATAGCCCGCATTTCTCACCAGGGGGCATGATCATGGCGCAGGATTTTTCCCTTCAGCGCGTGCTCGCGACCGAAAAGCGTAGCGGTCACTACGCGCGAGGGAGCATGTGCGCGCTGAAGGGAAAAAGACAAGCCAAGGCATGCCCAGCGCAGTCTGTTACCCGCAAGCCCTTACCATGGAGCCAATCAAAGTACTGAAGATAAACTACTTTTCGTCACGGCACCAGCGACCTGGTGAGAATTGCGGGATAGTATGGATCAGCGCATTGGGGAAATTGTAAGGCGCGCGGTCACCACAGATAGGAAGAAAGAGCAGGCAGTGGAGCTTGTGGCAGCAGAAATCAATAGGTGCGTTCTGCGGGAGTCAAGGGAAGGATCGCGAAATCAGCCGGGGATGAAGGGGCCGCAGCAGGGTTCAAAGCGCGTGTACCCGGCTTTTCCGATTATTCAAGAACGACCCCTATCCCCCAACCTACTGGAGCTTGGTTGAGGCTTCACGATTTTGAAAACGGTATTTGATCGTTACAATTCCACACCCACCCTTTTTCACGCCCTTCTTTACGAGGGGTTTAAAAGTCCACTTTGGCACGGCCCTCATCGCGACAGAGAGTGCAATTGGATGCCCACATATCGCTCGCGTTCGCGAGACGTTGCCTGCGTGGTCAAACCAAATTTCCAAGCGCACAGTTCCACTACCACGAATCCCCTTCGAACCCATCCCGGGTGATTTGAGTGGCTCAAGATGGTTTACATGGTCGCGCATTTCCTTGGCGGTGAGGCGAATTACTGCGTCTGAGTCCCCAACTTTCTCGCACTCGTGGCAAAGTGCTCGACCTGAATGCTCAAATTCCTTGCATTTGTTAACTAGTGCTGCGGTTGATTTAACTGCCCCAAGGCCGATCATCACAAGCAAAACATAGGAGAATGTTTGAATCATGATTCACTACCGTCGAATGCCTACCGGAGTGTTTTACGATGATTCTTCACGGCTTCCTTCTCAGCTTTTCGTGTCTCTTGATCGACGCTGCCAATGCCGTGGTAGGCAGCAAATGGTACCTGGCGGCCGAAGTCCCCAATTAGCAGGTGGCGTACCTCATGATGCATCGACGATGGCATCCAGCCACGATCTGCATTGATAATTATATTTGTGAAGTCACCCGTTGAATAGGGACTTGGCACGCCTTCGGCCAGTGGGAAAAATATGTATCCTTCAAAACTAACATCAAAATCGTTTGGTGTGGCGCTCCTGACTTCGAAATTGTCTTCGCCTAGTCTAGCATCCAAGCTCAGAAAAACCCCAACCTGGAACTCGGCGTCGCCCTTCAAAACGTCGATCCTAGCGGTTGCGAAATGGTCCCCGGCGACCTTCTGCAAGGCTTGGAAATTCCCTGAGTCGCTCTTGTGTTCCTGGTCAACCACTATACCGTATTCGCCTTTCTTGAATCGGTTTTCTCCATCACCTCGGACTAGGCGCACATGGGCACGGTCTTCTTCCCTCAATCCCTGTATAAGTTTGTCGAAACACTGCTCAACACCCCCGATGTCACACCTCCCAAAGGTTACGTCCATACCAAAGGGATCGACATAGAGAAGTGGATTGTTACGACCATAGGCAAAAAGGTTCAGACGTTGCGGGTCCAGAATTCGTTCTTCCGTGACCCAAATCGGATCCACACTGGTAAACCTCCCCCCCGCCCCGCTAAAGTACCGCGCCTGGAAGTAATCGAGCCCGGACTTGTTGTCCCGTTCCTTGCCGGTAAACTTCTGGGCGGGTCCGTCGGTGAGGCTGGCGGTGTAACCCGTGACGCCCGAGGCCTGGTTCCGGTTCCCCAGGGCGGCGCCGATCTCCTCTCCGAAGGGGAGGTAGTCGTGGCGTGAGAGGATCGACTGGTCCTCCCCGGTCACGACGCGGGTGCTGCCGAGATGATCAGGGGTGAGGTAGCGGATCCCCGGCCGGTCTGGAGCCGTCCCCCCGAACTCCGCCACCAGTTGCCCCAGCACGTTGTAGACGTAGGTGGTGGTGACGCCGCTCGTGCCCCCGACCTCCTTCCGGACCCTTCTTCCTTCTCCATCGTAACTGTAGGCGGTGTCGCTGTCGGTGCCGGTGGGGTGGTCGAAGGCCACCAGGCGGTTGTCCCCGTCGTACTTGAAGGCGTTGGCCGCCCAGTCGGCCTTGAGGTTGCCAGCGGCGTCGTAGGCGACGATGTTAACTCCCTTGACGCCTGCCAGCCGGTTGGTCCCAGCGGCGATGTCGGCCGTCGACTGGGGCGTCAGCGCCTGGTTCGACCCGTGGGCGGCCCCGGCCGTCACCCTCCGGTTGCCGTAGCGGTCGTAGGCGTAGTCCTGCGACCAAGTCTCGGCGCTGCCGACCTCCTCGACGGCTCCCGTCAGCCGGTTCAACTCGTCGTAGTCGTAGCTTTGGGTCACATTGAGCGTCCCGGCCCGGATCTGTTGGCTCACGACGTTGCCGTTGTTCGAGGCGGCGCCGTAGGAGTAGTCGAGCAGCAACAGGCCCGAGCCGGTCGTCGTCAGGCTGCCTGCGGTCGTGGCTGTCCCCAGACCGATCTGGGTCGGCTGCAGGCGGACGTTGTAGCGCCGCTGCTCCCACAGCCCGTTGCCCAGCAGCAACTGCTTCACCCCTCCATGGGGCTCATAGTCCACCGCATTCGTCCCCCTCCCCCCGGCATACCAGCCGTCGGTTCCCGTCTTGGCCCCCGCTATCCTCCCCGCCCCGTCGTAGACGTAGTCCACCACCCGGTCGGAGGGGTAGCGCTACGAGGTCAGGTTCCCCGCGCGGTCGTAGGCGTAGGCCATGGTGTAGGAGCTCCCCCCGGTGGTCTGGGTGCTCTCCAGCACCCGCCCCAAGGCGTCGTAGCGGTTGTAGGCCGTCCGCGAGACGTCTGTTGCTCCTTTCTTGGCAGTGACTGAGCACAGCCGCCCCCGCGAGTAGCTGCGGCAGCTGTCGTAGGCGTAGTCCACTTGGGTGGTGCCGAGGCTTACCGCCGTGTCGCTCCCCGTATAGCTGTAGCTGCGCCGGGTCAGACGGTCCAGGCGGTCGTAGGTGTAGGCGGTCACCACCCCGCGGGCATCCGTCCTCTGCGTCAGGTTGCCGTTGTTGTCATAGGTGTAGGCGACGGTCCCGCTTTCGGGGTTTGAGGCCGAGGTCAGACGCGAAAGGCTGTCGTAGGCGAAGGTCCGGGTCTGGCTCCCCTGGGTGACCCGGGTCAGGTTGTCGAGGGCGTTGTAGCCGTAGGTGGTCGCCTGGTTGGGCGAGCCGGTCGCGCCCAGGGCGGGGGGCGAGCCGGTGGGCTCATCGACCCGCACCAGCCGGCCCAGCCCGTCGCTGCCGGCCGCTACGTGGGCGGGCAACTGCTTGAAAGGGCTTTCCGGTGGTACGGTGTTTGACGGAGGGATTCACGGGTCGATGTTGGGGCCGGCAAGAGTGGCCCTTCAGCTATGTGGGGTTTTGGATGAGGAAGAATTCAAAGGCGGTGCACTCGGATCAAGAGTGCGACCTATGGAGAAGGAAATAGGGGACGTGGTTGAAATGCCGGATTGCCTTCTCTCACACCGAGATGTTGGAACGGATCTGATGAACTCGAAAATGGATTCCCCACCGGTCAAGCCACTCCAACATCTTCATCGCCGGCGGATTACAGAATCGCTAATTCAAGTTATTTCAGTAATTCAACAACGTCCCCTTACTTTCCGAGTTTTCCAATGGCCCGGCCCACGTCGTCGAGCCCGGTCAGGGTCGAGACCCCGTTGTCGGCGTCTCTGGCCGAGGTCACCTGCCCGGTGTGGAAGTCGTAGCCGTAGGTCGTGGTCCGCGCCACCCCCGTCCTCGACGCCTTCACCACTTGGGTGTCCAATAGGAGACGTTGTTGAATCAGTGGAATTGCGCTGTCTGGCGATTCTGTCGACGCCTGGACAGGGAGGAAAAAACGGAGGGAAAATCCAGGCATAGTGGGGAACTGCTTGGTGCAACCATTCGGGCGGTTTGTGAGAACGAATCGCAGTGTCAGTGCCCGCGAGCGTGCCAAAGCGCTCGGGAAGGCGTGTGCTTCGCCATGTTAGTCAATCAGAAATTAGAAACCGGGAAAGACGGAGTGACCTCAACACAGACTAACTATCGGAGCGGATATTCCTTAGCCTCTGGACCAAACTGGATCACCCATTCACTGGAACTGCCTGTTGGTCTCACCGCCCCAATAACCAAAGGCCATTTGTTCCATGGAAACGTTGCAACTGTCATATGTGCATCATCCAGTTCCACCCCTTCAGGAGCACCAAGGCAGACATACTTTAATCCATTTACTGACAACAAGGACTGCCAGAGATCCTTATAGTTGTCCGAAAGATACTCTACGGTTGTCCCCCAAAGTGAAAAATTCGTTGCACCGTAGTTGTCAAAATTTGGGCCAACAAAAAGGATATAGCGAATGTCAGCAACATGTGGCACCAAAGTAAAAGTTGTGATCAGTTGCTCTTCAAACTTGGCCCTTATCGAGTTTAGATCATCTATTGTCGGCCGTGATATTCGTTCGCTGTCGGTTTCACCCCGCAGCAAGAAATCAACACTCTGAAGCTTGGTACCGCCTATTAGCCGCTCGACTGCTGTAAAGACGGGCCCGGACGTGCCTGCGCCAAATTCAAACACAAGTTGCGCCATCTGTTTCACTCCCGAATCTTACTTTCCACCCAACTCTTTGTATCGTAGCACTACCCCTCGTGCCGGCTCAGCAGTGTGCACATAGCTTAACAGTTTGCCGTTGTTACCAACTGTTAAATAGCTATTGCCAATTCTATAAATTGTGGCAGTGGCTTCTATGTAGGCTCCCTGTGCTTTCGTGCCGGCCGCGATGGCTGCTTGCCTAAAGTCATTGGCGTATTTCATAAAATCTACATTTGTTAGTTGCCCGCCATGTCTCGCTATCATTTGCGCCAGTTTCTTACCCGACGGTGCCAGAAGTGCCGGAAGAGCAGGCGCAACTGGAGTCAACATCAGTGGTGTCCATGGAGTGAAATAGCCCGCCCCAACCGTTGCTCCTGCTCCGACTACTACTCCTCCTGTCACACCCGCTGCTGCCCCAACAAATATCAATTGTTTTGCGCCCGAAGCACGACGGTCCATTTCTCTAACGAATGCTTCTGCAAAAACACTCAGGCTACCCGTGTGGACAGTTACCGATGGGTTGTTTTGCTCCTCTCTATCACCTCCACTGACTTGTTCACATAGGGTTCCTTGACCGTCGTCTGCAATTGATCCATTGTCCAAAGTGATACATTCTCTTCCGGTCGGATCGATGAACCGAAGGGGATTGTTGCGGGTGTAGGTGTAGAGGTTCCAACTCCCGGGATCGGCTGCAAACTGATCAACTAGTGACGCATCGGCGGAGGTAAACCGTCCTCCGGCTCCGCTAAAGTAGCGAGCCTGGAAGTAATCGAGCCCGGTCTCGTTGTCCCGTTCCTTGCCGGTAAACTTCTGGGCGGGTCCGTCGGCGCGGGAGGCGGTGTAACCCGTGACCCCCGAGGCCTGGTCCCGGTTCCCCAGGGCGGCGCCGATCTCCTCTCCGAAGGGCAGGTAGTCGTGGCGTGAGAGGATCGACTGGTCCTCCCCGGTCACGACGCGGGTGCTGCCCAGGGGGTCCGGCGTCAGGTAGCGGGTGCCGGGGCGGTCGGGGGCCGTCCCCCCGAACTCCGCCACCAGTTGCCCCAGCACGTTATAGACGTAGGTGGTGGTGACACCGCTCGAGCCCCCGACGACCTTGCGGACCCTTCTCCCCTCTCCGTCATAGGCGTAGGCGGTGTCGCTGTCGGTGCCGGTGGGGTGGTTGAAGGCCACCAGGCGGTTGTCCCCGTCGTATTTGAAGCGGTTGGCGGCCCAGTCGGCGCTGAGGTTGCCGGCTGCGTCGTAGGCGACGGCGTTGACTCCCTTGACGCCCGCCAGCCGGTTGGTGGCCGTGGCGATGTCGGCCGTCGACTGGGGCGTCAGCGCCTGGTTCGACCCGTGGGAGGCTCCTGCCGTCACCCGGCGGTTGCCGTAGCGGTCGTAGGCATAGGTCTGCGACCAGGCCGTGCCGCTGCCGCTTTCGGCGGCCGTCTTCAACCGGTTCAGCGCGTCGTAGGTGTAGGCCTGGGTTTGATTGAGCGACGCCCCCACCCGGATCCGCTGGCTCACGACGTTGCCGTTGTTCGAGCTGGTGCCGTAGGAGTAGTCGAGCAGCAGCAGGCTCGCCGTGGGAGTCGGTCCGGTCGCCGTGAGTCCGCCGGTGGCCGTGGCCGTCCCGAGGCCGATTTGGGTCGGCTGCAGGCGGGCGTTGTAGCGCCGCTGCTCCCACAGGCCGTTGCCCAGAAGCAACTGCTTCACCCCTCCGTGGGGCTCGTACTTGACGGCGTTATCCCCCCTCCCCCCGGCATACCAGCCGTCGGCCCCCGTCTTGGCTCCCGCTATCCTCCCCGCTCCGTCGTAGACGTAGTCCACCACCCGGTCTGAGGGGTACCGTTGCGAGGTCAGGTTCCCCGCCCGGTCGTAGGAGTAGGCCATGGTGTAGGCCTGACCCCCGGTGGTCTGGGTGCTCTCCAACACCCGCCCCAGCGCGTCGTAGCGGTTGTAGGCCGTCCGGGAGACCTGCGCCGTCCCCTTCTTCGCCGTCACCGAGCACAGCCGCCCGCGGGAGTAGCTGCCGCAGCGGTCATAGGCGTAGTCCACCTGGGTAGTCCCGAGGCTTACCGCCGTGTCGCTCCCCGTATAGCTGTAGCTGCGCCGCGTCAGACGGTCCAGGCGGTCGTAGGTGTAGGCGGTGACGACGCTGCGGGCATCGGTCCTCTGCGTCAGGTTGCCGTTGTTGTCATAGGTGTAGGCGATGGTCCCGCTTTCGGGATTGGCGGCCGAGGTCAGACGCGAAAGGCTGTCGTAGGCGAAGGTCCGGGTCTGGGCGCCCTGGGTGACCCGGGTCAGGTTGCCGAGGGCGCTGTAAGTGTAGGAGGTCCCCTGGTTGGGCGAGCCGACTGTGCCCAGGGCGGGGGGTGAGCCGGTGGGCTCATCCACCCGCACCAGCCGGCCGAGGCCGTCCAGGCGGCTGCGGCGGGTCTTGCCGGCCGGGTCGGTCACGGTGGTGTATTCCCCGTCATGGGAGGTGGTGGTCTTGCCCCAGGTGGGAGCGGCTGCAGCCGAGGGCCGGGCGGCCCCGCTGAAGTGGCCCACCTCCACCACCCGCCCCAACTGATCCGCCCGGGTCCGCGCCCACCCCGTCGTCGTCCCCCGGTAGGGGTTCGAGGTCCAGGTGTAGAAGCCCGGCGAGGACCCGTCCTTCAGGTACCGGTAGACCGTCTTGACCTTGATCCCCTTCGTCTCCGAATCGTAGGCCGAGCAGTGCCCGCTGGCGGGCGAGCCCGAGGGCATCGCCGGGGCATCCCCCTCGTAGCTGCGCGTCAGCCGCACCCGTCCCAGCCGGTCGTAGTCGGTCACTGTCGCCAACTGCCCGCTTCCCGCCCTTCCCGACAGGTCCGAGCGCACCACCAGCCGGCGCTTCCGGTCGCAGTACCAGGTCTTGGTCTGACTTTCCCCGGTCTTGCCCGCGGCCTCCTTCACCACGATGGGCCGGCCCACGGCGTCGAGCTCGGTCAGGGTCGAGACACCGTTGTCGGCGTCTCTGGCCGAGGTCACCGCCCCGGTTTCGAAGTCATAGCCATAGGTCATGGTCCGCGCCACCCCCGTCCCCGAGGCCTCCACCACCCGCGTCGGATAGAGCTTTGAGATCGCCGGCGAGCCGCTGCCGGCAATGGCCCCATAAGTCCGGCGCGTCACCGTGCCCCGCCCGTCGGTCGTCGTCAGCCGGTTGCCGTGGCTGTCGTAGGTGTGGGAGACGGTGATCGAGTTGGCGGAGGTCAGCGCCGCCGGCGCCACCCCCGAGGCGTTCGACTTGCCGATTCGCTCCCGGGTCAGGTTCCCCCTGGTCCGGGCATTGTCGTAGGTGAACTCCCGCCGCGACCGCCGGGTGCTCGCCCCTTCCCGGATCTCGCTTGAGGCCCGCGCCGTCAACAGATGTGGCGAGGTCGCCTTGTGGTAGGCGTCGGCCGTCCCGCTGGCGTGGTAGCTGTGGACCGTCCGCCGCTTCAGCGTTCCCGCCGCCGCTCCGGTCGGCTTGCCGTACTCCCGCGCCACCGCGCTGTAGTTCACCCAGTCGTATTCGTCCGCCTGGGTCAGGTTCCCGTTCCGGTCGTAGGCGAAGGTCTTGACCGCCGTCTTGCTCAGCGTCCCCCCAGCGGTCGCCAGGGTCCGGTACTGCGCCTTCACGTAGGGATTGGCCACCCGCGTCGAGGCCGACTGGTCCACCGCCGGAATGTTGAACCCCCACACCCGCTCGGTCACCCCCTGCACCGTCTCGGTCCCCGCGACCACCTGCAGCCGCTCCACCTTCTCCAACATGCCGTCCAGGTTGTAGCTCTCCCGCGTCTTCCCCCCGTCGGGCCCCTCCACCTCCGACGACACGTTGGTGCTGATCGTGTAGGTCCAGGTGTCGCACTCGTCGTCGCTGCTGTCGGTGTCGCACTCGCTGGCGTTGCCGCTGTAATTCAGCTTCTTGGTCTTGATCGAGTTCCACAAGATGAAGTCGGCCGAGGTCAGGATACCCGTCCCGTCCTCCTTGTAGGTATAGTCAGCCTGCGCCCCCGACGGCACCGTCACCGAGGAGAGCTCCCCCAGCCCCCCCGAGGACCCCGTCCCGCAACTGGTCGATGCCGCCGTCGCGTTGTATTCGAAGGCGAAGCGGCGGCGGCTCGAGCCCCCCAGCTGGGCCGGCGGCTGGACCCACTCCACCATCCGCAGCCGCTTGTCGCTCAGCCAGGTCCGGACCGCGCCCGGTGTCTCCTCCGACTGCAAGTGCGCCGGATAGACCGGCGTCACGTAGTAGGACCGGCAGGGCTTCACGTCGGACCACTTCACCTTCCAGGTCAGCTCCGCCCCGTTCCCCTGCCGGGTCACCAGCGTCTCCCCGTTGGCCCCCGCCCCGTGCAGCACCCGGATCGTCCGCCCCGCATCGTCCGCGATTTCCACCGCCGGCACTCCCTGCGTGGCCGCGTTGTCGTCGTGGTCGTAGTCGGCAATCCGGTCGATCGTCGTCATATTGCCGTTGCGGTCGATCATCCGGTCGGCCGTGGCCCCCACCCCCTCCACCTGCCTCCCGTCGGGAAAGTAGAGCGTCCAGGGGTTGTCGGTCCAGTCCTTGGCAGCGGTGGCAGCCACCGTCGAGGGGTCCACCTCGAACTCCAGCCTCAGATAGCTCCCGTCCACGCTGTAGTAGCTGATCTTGCTGCCCGCCAGCCGGCGCCACCCCTTGTTGTAGTCCAGCAGCCGCCACCCCGACGGGTGCACCTGGAAGTAGTCGCTGTCACAGCCGTTGCTGCAGCCGTTCAGATCCGATTCCCCCTCCGGACGGAACAGGTGCGCGCTCCCGTCGGGAAACACCATCCACACCTTGTAGACGAACCAACTCTTCTTGTCCTCCACCTCGTAGTTGGCCGTAGGCGTCGTCGGAATGTTGTTCAGCTCCGGATGGTGCCAGCGCCGATCCTCCACGTGCAGCTGATAGTCGTAGCTGTAGTGCCACCCCGGATTGGCGAAGTTCTTCCGCAGCTCGCGGTGGATCGTGTACTGGATCCGCCGCGGCGGCGGCGGTGCTGGCGGCCCCCCGGGGCCCGGCGGCGGGTTGGGCGGAACCCCCGTCAGCGGCTGGTTCCGCACGTAAAGGTCCCACAGCTTGCTGTTGTAGTTGAGGGTTAGCCCGAAGCCCGGCCCTCCGCCCCGACCCGGCGGCAGCGACGCCAGCGGCACCTGGAGCATCACGTTGCCGTTCTTGGTGTTGACGGTCTCGATCTCCCCCAAACGGTAGGACCCGGTCACCTGCAGGCCCCGCTCGGGCACCTCCGTGCCCTGCGCCCAAAGCCCCGACCCCTCAAGCACACACAGCACCGCCGTCGCCAGGATCCATCCCGTCCGCCGCCGCGTCGCCATCCTCTCCATCTCTGCCTCCTGTTCCTACGGCAGGCTGAAGCTGCCGTCCTCGGCTGCCGCCGCTATCCCCGCTTCCCGGATCTCGAGCTTCACCACTTCCACGCCGTCCTCATACCGCACCACCTTCCCCGGGATCAGCTGCCCGAAGACCTCCCCCCAGTCGCTGACCTCCACCGACACCTCCACCGCTCCCCGGACCCGTTCCGGACTCAGCCGGTAGCGCACCTTCTCAAGCAGCGCCGTGTCCGAGTTGAAGTAGTAGAGCTTTCGCTGACGCAAGGGCCTCCCCACCACCCGCACCTCGTTGATCACCTCGTAGAGGTCGTAGTCCGGCCCCACCCGGTTGCCCTCCGCGTCCCTCCGGTGAAACCTCGCTCCCAGAAACCGCGTCGCAAACCCCTCCCACTGCCCGATGAAGAATCCCTCCACCGAATCGTAGACCAGCATCTCGATCAGGTCCTCATCGGCCAGCGCCGCCGTCCCCCGCTTCTTGCGCAGGTTCCCCGCCCCGTCGTAGACCAGAAGCTCGTCCTTGCTCGGGTCCGGCTCGGCCCCCAGCTGCTTCTCGAGCCGCACCTTCCCCGGAAACTCCCACAGGATCCGCACCCCCACCGCGCTCTGCCCCGCCCGCGTCAGCACCCCCAGCAGATCCAGCCGCTCCTTGCCCGCCGCTTCCAGCCGGTCCCCCATCTGTTTCAGCGCCCGCACCGCCCCATAGGGCAAATCCTGCGGTCCCACATAGCCCTGCCCCTGCAAGGCCCACGGCGCCCCCAGCAGTCCCCAGACCACTCCCATCCCCAGCACGATCCTCTTCATCCCTTCCTCCCTTGCGGTCCCTCTAGGGGTCCGGCGCCGACTCCTCTTCCTCCGCCTCGTCATCCTCCGGACAGTCCTTCTCGCCCTCCTCGCACTCCTCTTCCGGACTCCGGGGCGAATCCCCCGTCACCGTGAAGTCGACCGAGTTGCTCGTCTGCCCCAGCGCCGTCACCGACACCTTCACCGGCCCCCGGTTCAGCTCCACCGGCACCTGCACGCTGATCGAGGTGTCGCTCCAGCTGTTGATCTCCGCCGTGCTCCCCCCGAAGCTCACCGACCCTTGGGTCGTCGAGAAGTTCGACCCGTAGATCGTTACCTGGGTGTCCGGGAGGCCCTGGGTCCGCGAGAGTGAGCTGATCCTCGGCGGCGGCGGCAGCGTCACCGTCACCGTTTCCGTCTCGGAAACCCGCGCGCTGCCGCTGATCGCCGTCAGCGTGTAGCTGGTCGTTGTCCACGGCACCACCGCCTGGGTCCCGTCGGCGCTCGTCACCAACGGGTGTCCCGAAAGACTCACGCTGTCGGCGTTGCTCGTCTCCCAGCTCAGCGTTGAGTTCTGCCCCCGCGTGATGCTCGATGGATCGGCCGTGAAGGAGTCGATCTGCGGCGGAGGGTTCCCCGTGACCGTGACCGAGCGCAGAAAGGCCCCCTGGACCCGGTCCATGTAGTCGTACAGAGAGAAGACGTAGCTGTTGGCCGGCGCCGCCTGGATCCACGGGGCGCTCTGACTGCCCGTCGCTCCGCTCGAGGCAAAGGCCCTGGTCAGATGCGAAACCTCCACCAGCAGCCCGGTGGTCCCCGTCGCGCTCCAGCTGAGTTTGGTCGTGCAGCTGCTCTGCCCCGGCTGGATCTGGCAGGGATTCGGCGAGGCGCTGATGGTGCCTGTCGGTGTCGGCTTGACCGTCACCTTCACCGTCTTCGAAACCGATGCGTCATCGTTGGAAGCCGTCAGCGTGTAGGTCGTGGTCGATGTCGGCGATAACGACTTGCTGCCACTGGCCACCGGCGTCACGCTGATGTTGCCCGGATCGAGCTCGGCGCTGGTGGCGTTGCTCGTCGTCCAGCTCAGCGTCACCGGCTGCCCCCGGTTGATGGTCGTCCGGTCCGCGCTGAAGGAATCGATCCGCGGCCGCACCTTCACTGTCACCGTGCAGATGTCCGTCCGGCTCCCAGACCCCGTAGCCGTCAGCGTGTAGGTCGTCTTCGATGACGGAGACACCGACTCGCTTCCATCCACCGCCACGCTTCCGATCCCCTGATTGATGCTCACGCTGGTGGCGTTGCTCGTCGTCCAGCTCAGCGTCGAGCTCCCGCGTCGATCAGGTCCGGCGTGGCCGTGAACGTGTCGCACGTGGGATCCGGCCTCATCCCGGTGACGACGACACTGTCTTCGACCACCTTGTCTCATTGCTGTCATAGTCCGCCACGAACGTGTTTGAGCCCTCCGTCACGGTCCCCGTCACCGTGCCCCGGTGGAATTGAGCTCCGTGCTCCCCTTGCGCACCTTCACTCGGGCGACGTTTGCCGCGCTCCACTTGAGGGTGGTCGTGCAGCTGCTCTCCCCCGTGGCGATCTCGCAGGAACGCGGTCGCTCACGTCGAGGGGGTCGACCAGGTCCGGCGTGGCCGTGAACGTGTCGCACCGGCACCTCTATCCTCATCCCTGTAACCGTGACCGAATTCAGAAAGGCCCCCTTGACCCGGTCCATGTAGTCGTACAGGGAGAAGACGTAGCTGTTGGCCGGCGCCGCCTGGATCCACGGGGCGCTCTGACTGCCCGTCGCTCCGCTCGAGGCAAAGGCCCTGGTCAGATGCGAAACCTCCACCAGCAGCCCGGTGGTCCCCGTCGCGCTCCAGCTGAGAGTGGTCGTGCAGTCGTTGTCCCCTTGAGTGATCTTGCAGGGATTCGGCGAGGCGACGATGGTGGCGTTCCCCGGCTTCGGGTTGACCGTCACCGTCACCGTGCAGGTGGCCGTCCGGCTCCCCGACCCCGTAGCCGTCAGCGTGTAGGTCGTGGTCGATGTCGGCGATAACGACTTGCTGCCACTGGCCACCGGCGTCACGCTGATGTTGCCCGGATCGAGCTCGGCGCTGGTGGCGTTGCTCGTCGTCCAGCTCAGTGTCACCGGCTGGCCCCGGTTGATGGTCGTCCGATCCGCGCTGAACGTGTCGCACGTGGGCTCGTCTATCGTCGTCACTCTGAAGGTGCCTATGGTTCTCGCCTCCTGGGCGACGGTGACCACCACGGTCTTATTGCCGGTAGTGGCGTTCTGCGGCACCGCGAACACGATCTGGGTGTCGCTCCAGCTGGTGTAGGTCGTGACCGCCGTCTCGTTGAAGGTCACCGTGGAAGTTCCCCGGGAGTCTCCGAAGGCCGACCCCATGATGGTCACTTCCGTCCCCACCGGTCCCGAGGTGGGGCTCAGCGAGAGCACCTTGATGCCCTTGACCGTGACGGTGGCCAGCTGATTGCCGCGGCTGCCGCTGGAGTAGTCGTACAGATAGAAGGGGGAATCGGTCAGATTGATCTCGGAGAAGGTGGTCTGGCCGTCGGGACTGCCGCTTCGGACCACGATCTCGTTGATCGAGGGCGTCGAGCCCTGCTGCGGCCTGATGCGCCGCACCTGAACGGCGGTGGTGTCGCTGGAGGTCCAGGAGAGGGTGGTCGAGCAGGTGGTCTGGCCCGCTGCAATGGTGCAGGGGTTGGGACTGGCCGTCAGGGTGCCGGTGGGCATCCGGGTCGGGTTCCGGTCGCGGATCACGACCTTGACGGGAGGGATCTCGATCTCGTCATAGCGGCTGTCGTCGCTGGTGGCCGCATGGCTAATGGTCTCGGTCTCCCCCACCGTGTCGCTGTCCTCCGCGACCGAGACCGTCACCCACTGGGGAGTGTCCCAGTTTTCCGTGGTGAAGGCCAGCGAGGTGGGGCTCACCGTCACGTCGGCCACCCCGTCGGAGCCCACCTGGCTGACCGAAAGCGCAATCGTCACCTCGGCCGTCGGCTCCGCCCCCAGCTCCAGCGTATAGGCCCCTGTGTGCCCCTCGGTGAGCCGCAGGCTGTCGGTCAGGGCCGGCACGCCCGGCGTGTCCGGGTCATCATCGTCGTCGATGGTCACTACCACGCTGGCCTCCGACACGGCGCCCCCCGCCTCGATCGCCACCAGCCGGTCCACCAGGTAGACGTACTCCCGGGTGGGGGCCGGCCGGCCCATCGCCGTGGCGAAGGTCGCCTGCCGGCTCACTCCGCCCCGCAGCGACGCGCTCGAGGCGGTGGTGGCCCGCGTGATGGTGTGGGTGATGCTTTCCACCTCATCGGCCAGGTCGCTGTCCTCCGCCACCGTCACCATCACTTCCTGCGGCGTGTCCCAGTTCGAGGTGGTGAAGGAAAGCGAGGCCGGGCTCACCGTCAGGTCTCCTCCCGCCGGCGCCGCCACCGCCACCGTCACGTCGGCCGCCGGATCCCGGTTCAGCACCACCGTGTACTTGCCCATGTTCCCTTCGGTGATCCGCAACCGCGTGGTCGAGACCGTCAGCCCGAGACGGCAAGCCTGGGGGATGCACACAACCCAATATCTCCGATCCGCGGCACGGGCAGCTTGCCACCCCGCTTGACGGCCTCGGACTCAGGGTTGATACTCGGCTGACCTGTCCGCCAACATCCTGGAGCGTCCAGTGGATTCCTTTTCAAAAAGAGGGATATAATGAGGGAACTGCAGCGGGCTGATCCGTAGTAAGTCTACTATAATTAATGGTTTATATTTGAGAGATTGCAGGCTGTGCAGCAGCTTCTCGTCCTGTTTATCCTGTCTATCGATGTTCACCAATGCAACAAACCGGTTTAACGGCATGTGGTCCTTGTTCCCGATAGGCCATGGAGGTTCGTTGTTTCACCCTCGAATGATCCACCCCGTCGTGGGGGGCGGGGGCCGGACTCATCCGGAATCGGACACACCCAGCGGCGGCAGCCTGCCCGAGGGCGAAGCGGCCCGGGAAGAGACGCGGATCACCGATCCCCCGGCGGCGCTGCGATCACGCAACCCCCTGGCCTGGATTCGTTTTTTCGGCCCGGGCGCCATCGTGGCCTCGGTGACGGTGGGCAGCGGAGAGATCGTCTTCCCCTCCCGAGGCGGCGCCCTGTTCGGCTACCAACTGTTGTGGATCTACCCGGCCGTAGCCCTGCTGAAGTGGGGCATGGCCTATGCCAGCATGCGCCACATGATCCTCAGCGGCGCCCATCCCATGCAGCGCTGGACCCACCTGCCCGGCCCGCGCGGATGGCTCCCCCTGGCCATCGTGGCGGTGGCCGTCCTCTGCCTGCCGCTCTGGTACTCCTGGTTGTCCGGGATTCTGGGGACCCACAGCGCCCAGGTCTCGGGGGTTGCCGACCACTGCTTCTGGGCCACCACCTGGGCGCTGGTGGCCATTGCCCTCCTCTGGCGGGGCGGCTACCATTTTCTGGAAAAGGCCCAGATCCTCATCCTGGCGATCATGTTGCTGGCGGTCTTCGTGGCCGTATTCTTCGTCCAGCCCGATTGGCTGGCGGCCCTCAAGGGATTCCTGCTCCCCCATGCGCTGCACTACCCCGACTGGGCCTTCCAGGTGGTTCCCAAGCTGCGTGAGCGCTCCGAATGGGTGGAAGTCCTGGTCTACGTGGCCGTCATCGGCGGGGGTGCGGAGGACTACCTTGCCTACGTGGCCTTCCTGCGGGAAAAACGCTGGGGGCGCAGCCACCTGCCGGCCCTCGCGGGCAACCAGCTGCGGGAGGTGGCCGCCCGCAGGAACCACCCGGGCCGGATATGGATCCGGGCGGCATTGATCGACACGGTCACCAGCTTCGTCTGCGTGGTCCTGATTGCGGTGGCCTTTACCCTCATGGGCGCGCTCATCCTGCAGCCGCAGCGGCTGGTCCCGGACGGACTCGAGCTGGTCAGCTACCAGGCGGCATTCCTGACCGGCCTGGCCGGCTGGCTCAAGCCATTGTACGATCTGGCCATCTTCCTGGCCTTCTTCGGCATTCTGCTGGGCGGGCCGGAGATGGCCTACCGTCTCTGGGCTTCTTACCTGGACAGCCTGCCCGCCCTGCGCCGCCGGGTGAACCACCGGCTGCTTCGGGCCGCCGCCATCGGCTGGACGCTCATTCCAGCCCTGATTATTCTCTGGACCCTCCGCTGGCTGCAGCAAACCGGGGCGGTGGAGCCGGGATTCGATCTGCTGGACCTGGTTACTCCGGCAGGGATCTTCACCAGCTTCGTGGCCAGCTTCTTCTGTTTCGCCAACATCTGGGCCGACCGCAGGTTTCTGCCCCCGACGCTACGGGCCCCCGCTTTCCTCCAGGCCGTCAACCTGGTGGCCGGCAGCGCTTTCCTGTTCACCGCCGTCAGGGCCATGGGAAGCTACCAGGGGGTGCTGGGTTACGGGTTCCTCATCCTCCTGCTGGCCGGCTGCATGCTGGCGGCCCGGAGAATGCGGTTTCTGTATGAGGAAAATCCGGCCTGAGGGATCCCCGGCCCGGGGCAGGCCCGGCACGGCGGTCAGCCGGGGCTGCTGACACGGGAAACTCAGGTCGTGGAGGTCCAGCCATGGCAAGGGACTGGCAGTCGCTGAACGAATATACTCTGTTCTGCCGGGGCAGGCTGGCCAACCCCTACCCCCTCTACCACCAACTGCGCTCGGAAGACCCGGTCCACTGGAGCCAGCAGGCCAACAGTTGGATCCTGACCCGCTACGACGATGTCCGGTTTGCCCTGCAGCACGACCCGCGCCTCACGGCGGAGCGGCTCAGCTTGTTGCTGGCTCAACTGCCTCGGGAAGTTCAGGCGGAAGTGGAGCCCCTGCGACGGCTCCTCTCCACCTGGATGCAGTACTACGACCCCCCCGACCACACCCGCCTGCGCTCCCTGGTCAACCGGGCCTTCACGCCGGGAACTCTGGAGCGCCTGCGGCCCCGAATCGAGGCCATCGCCGAGGATCTTCTGGAGGCCGTCCGGGCCAAGGGACGCCTGGACGTGATCTCTGAATTCGCCTATCCGCTGCCGGCCATCGCGATTGCCGAGCTGCTGGGGGTGCCCCCCGAGGACCGGGACCGCTTCAAGCGCTGGGCCGACGACCTGACCGTCTTCATGGAGGGGGTGGGCAGTGACTACCCCGCCATTGCCCGGCGCACCAATCGAAGCGTCCTGGAGTTGACCGATTACCTGGGCGGGCTGTTCGACCAGCGCCGGCGGCACCCGCGGGCCGATCTGATCAGCGATCTGATTGCGGTCGAGGCCGGGGGGGACCGGCTCAGCCAGGCCGAGCTGTTCGGCATCTGCTCTTTTCTGTTGGAGGCCGGTCACGAAACCACCACCGGCCTGATCGGCAACGGCCTGTTGGCCCTGCTGCGAAACCCCGGCCAGTTGAGGAAACTGCAACAAAATCCCGCCTTGATCGCCCCCGCCGTTGAGGAATGCCTGCGCTACGACGGCCCCATCCAACGCATTTCCCGGGTGGTGATAGCCGACCTTGAATTGCGAGGCAAAAGGCTTCGGCCGGGACAGCGCATCTGGGCCATGCAGGGAGCCGCCAACCGGGACCCGCAACAGTTCCCCGAGCCCGACCGCTTCGACATCCTTCGCCGCAACAACCGGCACGTGGCCTTCGGCTACGGCGTCCACCACTGCCTGGGGGCGCCCCTGGCCCGCATCGAAGGGCAAATCGCCTTCCTCGCCCTGCTCCAGTTGCCGGAACTGCAACTGGAGAATCCGGCCCCGGAATGGCAGGAGGGCGTTTCGCTACGTACCCCGAAGTCGCTGCCGGTAAGGTTCAGGGCGAGTTGAAAAGATTGGCTTGGACTTCGCGCCGGGTGGGGCCAGGCTCAAAACGGAATGGACATGCGGATGCGCACACCCATGTCCGGGCCCCGGCTGCTTTTCCCTCGAATGCCTTCCAGTTCCATGTTCAAGGGGTTGGTGTCGGGACTACGGGGTTGAAGGCCGAATTCGCTCCCAACACTTAATTCCTTGCCGTGGCCGGTCCAGCGGAGGCGGCTGAAAGGCGTGAGCAGGCCCCTTCCCTGCAGCACCTCCATGCCGTAGGCGGCTTCGCTGTCGATCCGGTTCAGGGGAACAGGATTTCCCGGCAAGCTTCTCCCTTGGCCAAACGCATAGGCATAAGAGTCGTCCCACAAAGTGGCGCCGGCCCGGCCATTTTGCCCGTGGGAGGACGCGGCTGACATCCGCAGACCGCGCCGCTTGTTCCCCGGATCCCAACTCGCTTGCAGTCCGGCTCCCCAATCCCGGTAGCCCCCATCGTGAAACAGCAGCATTCGACCCTGCAGGGCCAGATCCAGACCGGTTGGAGTGTCGATGAACCCCAGGCGCAAACCGGCTTCCATGGCCGCTCCGTGCACCGCCTCCCCTCGATCCAGACGGCCGCCGATTTCACTCTTCAGGCTGAAGGATCGTTTCCGGCCACCGCGCTGGTGGACCGCCTCCAGCATGGCCCGCGCTCGCGACGCTCTCCCGAACACCTCACGAATTTGCTCAAGAGGATCGATGGCGATGTTGGACATGAATCCATCCAGACGAAAACCCAGCTCATTCTTGCCCGGTTTGGTCAGAACGGAGCGCAGCCCCCCGGCCCACATCCGAAATTCGGAATTGAAGACGTGCGCCAGGCGGGGGTCCCTGAGGTCAACGGAGCCGCGTCCCATACCCCCGATCCCCCAAAGGCTGAAGCGGCGGTGCGGCTGCCAGTACAGGTAGGGATGAAACGTGTTGAAACTGGCTGCCAGTCGCCCCTCTCGATCGTCGCTGTAACCCATGGCGCCCCAGCTTCGCGCAAAGGAAAGGCCGGTGAGAACGTGCCGGTTGGAAAGAAGGTCCATGCCGACGTGGGTCGCGCTCAGTCTCCCTCGGAAATCGACCAGGGAGCTGGTGCCGTTGAAGTGCTGGAAATCGCCGTGTCCCCACAAGACGGGCCGCCAGTGAGTCCCGTCAAAGGCGTTGCCTGCAAGAGGCAATCCGAATGAAGCCCGAGAAAGGATCGGCTCAGTCTCAGGCCCTCCGGAAGGATTGGATTCTGGTGAAAGCCGGGATCGATCCTGATAGTAGCTGGGCATCCACCAGCCCTGGTCCTGCTTCATGCGTTGCATTTGGCGCCGGCGTTCAAAACGAGATTCAACGGCTGTCTGGATGCTCTCCGCCAGCGCCCCCGACATGGCCGACAGGAGCACCGGAAGTGTGCGGGTGAGTTTCTCGGCGGTGCGGTCGGTAATGGTAACCAGGAGCGGAGTGACGGAGATGCCCTTATAGTTTGGATCCAGACTGACGGCGCTGTGGCTGAGCACTTCATTTTCGTCCAGGGTGTTGTCGTCGTGGAAAGTATCAAATGCCACGGTTTGAGCAACGCTCCAGTTATCCTGGGTAAACGTAACCTCATCAATGGCGGCGGTCAGCATTTGGGGGTTGGAGCTCGATATAGCGACAGCCACTGTGGCCAGGGGCTGAGAGAGCAGAGCGATGGTATAGGTCGCGGATTCCCCCTCGGGAACGCTCATGTGCGGATTGGGCACGACTTTAACGCCGGCGTTGTCGTCGTCGTTAATATCGACCGAAACCGCCGAGACGGAAATCCCGTGGTAGGCGAGATCGGGACTGGTGGCTGAAAAGGTCAAGGTGGCTACCTCGTCGGTAGCATCCTCATCCTGGGCAACCGGTACCATCACCTCTTGAGCAGTGGACCAGGTTGTGGGGCTGAAGGTCAAAAAGGCGGGGGATGGCGAGACATCGTTGTTGTTGCTGTTCAGGGAGATATGGACCTCGGCCGAGGGCTTGCTTGCCAGTGCCACCGTGCAGGTCTCGGAGGTCCCCTCCAGTACGGCGAGTTCGAGGGGAGAGACGTTTACCCCGGTCGTTTCGTCATCGATCACTGAAACCGAGACATCCGGAACCGTCAAACCGCCAAAGGCGGCGTCCGAGCTGGTGGTTGAGTGGAGCAGGGTAGCGGTGTCGTCGACCGCGTCCGGATCCTGTGAGGCTTGAACGGCGACCTCCTGGGGGTCCTGCCAGTTTGAACCGGTGAAGGTCAAAGAGTCGGGTCGGGGGACCACGTCCTCGTCTCCACGTTGATCCACCTCAACGACGACGTCCTGGGACGGCTTCGAGGTCAGTACCACGGTGTAGGTCCCGGAAGCTCCCTCGTCAATAGCGAGGTTCACGGGAGTGACAAGCACTCCCGCGGAATCAAGGTCACCGACCGTGATTTGCACCGGGTCAACCGACGAACCGTCATAGGTGGAATCGGAACTGCTGGCGGAGTGCCTCAGGGTAGCGGTGTCGTCGACCGCATCCGCATCCCGGGAGGCTTGAACGGTCACGGTACCTGGGTTGTCCCACTCCGAAGGCTCAAAGATAACCTGGGCCACATTGGCGGAAATGTCCGGATCGCCGCTATGGCTAAGCGCAACGACAACCGGTTGGGATGGCCTTGAGGTCAGCGCCACCGTATAGGTTGTGGAGGCGTCCTCGGGAATTGCCAATCGGGTGGGCGTGACCTTTATACCGGCCGTCTCGTCATCGGTGACGGTGACGCCCACTTCCGGAACAGCGATTCCGTTGTAGTCCGTATCGGCGCTGACCATGCTGTGGACGAATGTCGCAGTGTCATTGAGGGCATCGTCGTCTTGGGCGGCTGAGACCGACACCGTCTTTGCCATGCCCCAGTCGGAGTCAGTGAAGGTCAACTCCTGGCGATCGATGCTGATATCCCCGTCGCCGCTGTGGGTGATGGTGACGGTCACGTCGTGGGAGGGCTGGGAGGTCAGAACCACCTCGTAGCTGTCACTGGCTCCCTCGGCAATGGTCAGCTCCTCCGGCCGGATCGACACACCGGCGGTCTCATCATCGGTGACGGCAACCTCCACCTCTGAAACCCCGATCCCGGTGTAGTCCGTATCCGTGCTGGCTACCGAGTGGCTGAGTGTTGCAGTATCGTCCCTGGCATCGTCGTCTTGGGCGGCTGAGACCGACACCGTCTTTGCCATGCCCCAGTCGGAGTCAGTGAAGGTCAACTCCTGGCGATCGATGCTGATATCCCCGTCGCCGCTGTGGGTGATGGTGACGGTCACGTCGTGGGAGGGCTGGGAGGTCAGAACCACCTCGTAGCTGTCACTGGCTCCCTCGGCAATGGTCAGCTTCGCCGGCAGGATCGACACGCGGGCGGTCTCGTCATCGGTGACGGCAACGCCCACCTCTGAAACCGCTATCCCGTTGTAGTCCCCATCGGCGCTGGCAACGACGTGGCTAAGTGTCGCAGTGTCGTCCCTGGCATCGTCGTCTTGGGCGGCTGAGACCGTAACTGCCTGCGGCGTCTCCCAGTCGGAGTCAGTGAAGGTCAACTCCTGGTCACCGATGCCGATGTCCCCGTCGCCGCTGTGGGTGATGGTGACGGTCACGTCGTGGGAGGGCTGGGAGGTCAGAACCACCTCGTAGCTGTCGCTGGCTCCCTCGGCAATGGTCAGCTCCTCCGGCAGGATCGACACACCGGCGGTCTCATCATCGGTGACGGCAACCTCCACCTCTGAAACCCCGATCCCGTTGTAGTCCGTATCCGTGCTGGCGACCGAGTGGCTGAGTGTTGCAGAATCGTCCCTGGCATCGTCGTCTTGGGCGGCTGCGACCGTCACCGTCTGCGCCGTCTCCCAGTCGGAGTCGGTGAAGGTCAACTCCTGGTCATCGATGCCGATGTCCCCGTCCCCGCTGTGGGCGATGGTGACGGTCACTTCGTGGGAGGGTTGCGAGGTCAGAACCACCTCGTAGCTGTCGCTGCCTCCCTCGGCAATGGTCAGCTTCGCCGGCAGGATCGACACGCGGGCGGTCTCGTCGTCGGTGACGGCAACGGCCACGTCCGGAACAGCGATGCCGGTGTAATCCCCATCGGCGCTGGCAACGCTGTGGCTGAATGTCGCAGTATCATCGATGGCGTCGTCGTCGTGGGCTGCTGAAACAACGACCGTCTGTGCCAGGTTCCAGTCGGAGCCAGTGAAATTCAACTCCTGGTCATCGATGCCGATGTCTTGGTCGCCGCTGTGGGTGACGGTGACGGTCACGTCGTGAGCCGGCTGGGAAGTCAAGACCACTTCGTATCTGTCACTGCCGCCCTCGGCGATGGTCAAATCCGTTGGCAGAATCGATACACCCGCCGTCTCGTCATCGGTGACGGCAACGCCCACCTCTGAAACCGCTATCCCGTTGTAGTCCCCATCGGCGCTGGCAACGACGTGGCTGAGTGTCGCAGTGTCGTCCCTGGCATCGTCGTCTTGGGCGGCTGAGACCGTCACCGTCTGTGCCAAGTTCCAGTCGGAGCCAGTGAAGTTCAACTCCTGGTCATCGATGCCGATGTCGGCATCCCCGCTACGGGTGATGGTCACGATCACGTCGTCGGTCGGCCGGGAGGTCAGGACCACTTGGTAGCTGTCGCTGCCTCCTTCGGCGATGGTCAGTTGCGTTGGCGTTATTGAGACGCCGGCCGTCTCGTCGTCGGTGGCAGTAACGGCCACTTGCGAAACCGAGATCCCATTGTAGTCCCCATCGGTGCTGGCTACCGAGTGGCTGAGTGTCGCAGCATCGTCCCTGGCATCGTCGTCTTGGGCGGCTGTAACGGTAACCGTCTGCGCGGTGCCCCAGTCGGACTCGGTGAAGGTCAACTCCTGGTCATCGATGCTGATGTGCCGGTCCCCGCTGTGCGTGATCGTGACGGTCACGTCTTGGGACGGCCGGGAGGTCAAGACCACTTCGTAGCTGTCGCTGCCTCCTTCGGCGATGGTCAGTTCGGTTGGCGTGATCGATACGCCGGCGGTCTCGTTGTCGGTGACGGTGACGTCCACTTCCGAAACCGTAATCCCGTTGTAGTCCCCATCGGTGCCGGCCACGCTGTGGCTGAGTGTCGCCGCGTCGTCTCTGGCGTCGTCGTCTTGGGCGGCTGTAACGGCAACCGTCTGCGCGGTGCCCCAGTCGGACTCGGTGAAGGTCAACTCCTGGTCATCGATGCTGATGTGCCGGTCGCCGCTGCGACTGATGGTGACGGTCACGTCGTGGGCGGGTTGGGAGGTCAACACCACCTCATAGCTGTCGCTGCCTCCTTCGGCGATGGTCAGTTCGGTTGGCGTTATTGACACGCCGGCCGTCTCGTCGTCGGTGGCAGTAACGTCCACTGCCGAAACCGTAATCCCGTTGTAGTCCCCATCGGTGCCGGCCACGCTGTGGCTGAATGATGCCGCGTCGTCTCTGGCGTCGTCGTCCTGGGCGGCCCTGACAGTAACGGTCTTCTCCTGGTTCCAGTCGGACTCGGTAAAGGTCAACTCCTGGTCATCGATGCTGATGTGCCGGTCGCCGCTGCGACTGATGGTGACGGTCACGTCGTGGGCGGGTTGGGAGGTCAATACCACCTCATAGCTGTCGCTGCCTCCTTCGGCGATGGTCAGTTCGGTTGGCGTTATTGACACGCCGGCCGTCTCGTCGTCGGTGGCAGTAACGTCCACTGCCGAAACCGTAGATCTCATTGTAGTCCCCATCGGTGCTGGCTACCGAGTGGCTGAGTGTCGCAGTATCCTCCCTGGCATCGTCGTCTTGGGCGGCTGTAACGGTAACCGTCTGCGCGGTGCCCCAGTCGGACTCGGTAAAGGTCAACTCCTGGTCATCCATGCCGATGTCCCCGTCGCCGCTGTGGGTGATGGTCACGATCACGTCGTCGGTCGGCCGGGAGGTCAGGACCACTTGGTAGCTGTCGCTGCCTCCTTCCGCGATGGTCAGCTCCTCCGGCAGGATCGATACGCCGGCCGTCTCGTCGTCGGTGGCAGTAACGGCCACCTCAGAAACCGTGATCCCGTTGTAGTCCCCATCGGTGCTGGAAACGGTGTGGCTGAGTGTCGCCGCATCGTCCCTGGCATCGTCGTCTTGGGCGGCTGAGACCGTAACTGCCTGCGGCGTCTCCCAGTCGGAGGCGGTGAAGGCCAACTCCTGGTCGCCGATGCCGATGTCTTGGTCGCCGCTGTGGTGACGGTGACGGTCACGTCGTGGGCGGGTTGGGAGGTCAGAACCACCTCGTAGCTGTCGCTGGCTCCCTCGGCAATGGTCAGCTCCTCCGGCAGGATCGACAGGCCGGCTGTTTCGTCATCGGTGACGGCAACGGCCACTTCCGAATCCGTGATCCCATTGTAGTCCCCATCCGTGCTGGCTACCGAGTGGCTGAGTGTGGCCGCGTCGTCCCTGGCGTCTTCGTCCTGGTCGGCTGTCACGGAGACCGTCTGTGCCTGGTTCCAGTCGGAAGATGCAAAGGTCAACCTGTCCGCGTCGCTATTGATATCCCCGTCCCCGCTGTGGGTGATGGTGACGGTCACTTCGTGGGCGGGTTGGGAGGTCAAGACCACTTGGTAGCTGTCGCTGCCTCCCTCGGCAATGGTCAGCTCCTCCGGCCGGATCGACACACCGGCGGTCTCATCATCGGTGACCGCGACGGCTACCTCAGAAACCGTGATCCCGTTGTAGTCCCCATCGGCGCTGGCAACGACGTGGCTGAGTGTCGCAGTGTCGTCCCTGGCATCGTCGTCTTGGGCGGCTGAGACCGTAACTGCCTGCGGCGTCTCCCAGTCGGAGCCAGTGAAGGTCAACACCTGGTCGTCGATGCCGATGTCCCCGTCCCCGCTGTGGGTGATGGTGACGGTCACTTCGTGGGCGGGTTGGGAGGTCAAGACCACTTGGTAGCTGTCGCTGCCTCCCTCGGCAATGGTCAGCTCCTCCGGCCGGATCGACACACCGGCGGTCTCATCATCGGTGACCGCGACGGCCACCTCTGAAACCCCGATCCCGGTGTAGTCCCCATCCGTGCTGGCTACCGAGTGGCTGAGTGTGGCCGCGTCGTCCCTGGCGTCTTCGTCCTGGTCGGCTGTCACGGAGACCGTCTGTGCCTGGTTCCAGTCGGAAGATGCAAAGGTCAACCTGTCCGCGTCGCTATTGATGTCCCCGTCCCCGCTGTGGGTGATGGTGACGGTCACGTCGTGGGCGGGTTGGGAGGTCAGAACCACCTGGTAGCTGTCGCTGGCTCCCTCGGCAATGGTCAGCTCCTCCGGCAGGATCGACACACCGGCGGTCTCATCATCGGTGACCGCGACGGCCACCTCTGAAACCGTGATCCCGTTGTAGTCCGTATCCGTGCTGGCTACTGAGTGGCTGAGTGTCGCAGTGTCGTCCCTGGCGTCGTCGTCTTGGGCGGCTGAGACCGTAACTGCCTGCGGCGTCTCCCAGTCGGAGGCGGTGAAGGCCAACTCCTGGTCATCGATGCCGATGTCCCCGTCCCCGCTGTGGGTGATGGTGACGGTCACTTCGTGGGCGGGTTGGGAGGTCAGAACCACCTGGTAGCTGTCGCTGGCTCCCTCGGCAATGGTCAGCTCCTCCGGCAGGATCGACACACCGGCGGTCTCATCATCGGTGACCGCGACGGCTACCTCAGAAACCGTGATCCCGTTGTAGTCCGTATCCGTGCTGGCTACGAGTGGCTGAGTGTCGCCGTGTCGTCCCTGGCGTCTTCGTCTTGGTCGGCTGAGACCGTAACTGCCTGCGGCGTCTCCCAGTCGGAGGCGGTGAAGGCCAACTCCTGGTCATCGATGCCGATGTCCCCGTCCCCGCTGTGGGTGATGGTGACGGTCACTTCGTGGGCGGGTTGGGAGGTCAAGACCACCTGGTAGCTGTCGCTGCCTCCCTCGGCAATGGTCAGCTCCTCCGGCAGGATCGACAGGCCGGCGGTCTCATCATCGGTGACCGCGACGGCTACCTCAGAAACCGTGATCCCGTTGTAGTCCGTATCCGTGCTGGCTACTGAGTGGCTGAGTGTCGCAGAATCGTCCCTGGCATCGTCGTCTTGGGCGGCTGAGACCGTAACTGCCTGCGGCGTCTCCCAGTCGGAGGCGGTGAAGGCCAACTCCTGGTCATCGATGCCGATGTCCCCGTCCCCGCTGTGGGTGATGGTGACGGTCACTTCGTGGGCGGGTTGGGAGGTCAAGACCACCTGGTAGCTGTCAATGCCTCCCTCGGCGATAGTCAGTTGCCTTGGCAGGATAGACACGCCGGTGGTCTCGTCGTCGGTGGCAGTGACCTCCACTTCCGAAACCCCGATCCCGTTGTAGTCCGTATCCGTGCTGGCCACGCTGTGGCTGAGTGTCGCAGAATCGTCCCTGGCATCGTCGTCTTGGGCGGCTGCGACCGCAACCGTCTGCGCCGTCTCCCAGTCGGAGCCAGTAAAGGTCAACTCCTGGTCATCGATGCCGATATCCCGGTCGCCGCTGTGGGTGATGGTGACGGTCACTTCGTGGGAGGGTTGCGAGGTCAGAACCACCTGGTAGCTGTCGCTGCTCCCTCGGCGATGGTCCTCCTCCGGCAGGCGATGGTCGGTGAACGGCCACCTCCGAAACCGTGATCCCGTTGTAGTCCCCATCGGTGCTGGCTACCGAGTGGCTGACGCGTCGTCCCTGGCGTCTTCGTCCTGGTCGGCTGTCACGGCGACCGTCTGTGCCTGGTTCCAGCCGGAAGATGCAAAGGTCAACCTGTCCGCGTCGCCTATTGATATCCCCGTCCCCGCTGTGGGTGATGGTGACGGTCACTTCGTGGGAGGGTTGCGAGGTCAGAACCACCTGGTAGCTGTCGCTGCCCCCTTCGGCGATGGTCAACTCCTCCGGCCGGATAGAAACGCCGGGGGTCTCGTCGTCTCTGACGGCAACGGCCACTTCCGAAACCGTGATCCCATTGTAGTCCCCATCCGTGCTGGCTACCGAGTGGCTGAGTGTGGCCGCGTCGTCCCTGGCGTCTTCGTCCTGGTCGGCTGTCACGGCGACCGTCTGTGCCTGGTTCCAGTCGGAAGATGCAAAGGTCAACCTGTCCGCGTCGCTATTGATATCCCCGTCCCCGCTGTGGGTGATGGTGACGGTCACGTCGTGGGAGGGTTGCGAGGTCAGAACCACCTGGTAGCTGTCGCTGCCCCCTTCGGCAATGGTCAGCTCCTCCGGCCGGATCGACACACCGGCGGTCTCATCATCGGTGACCGCGACGGCTACCTCAGAAACCGTGATCCCGTTGTAGTCCCCATCCGTGCTGGCCAAGCGGTGACTGAATGTCGCAGTATCATCCCTGGCATCGTCGTCTTGGGCGACCCTGACCGAAACAGTCTTCTCCTGGTCCCAGTTGGAAGGCGAGAACGTCAACCTGTCCGGGTCGCTGTCTATATCGTTATCCCCGCCGTGATTGATGTTGACGGTCACGTCGTGGGCCGGTTGCGAGGTCAGGACCACCTGGTAGCTGTCAATGCCTCCCTCGGCGATAGTCAGTTGCCTTGGCAGGATAGACACGCCGGCCATCTCGTCGTCGGTGACGGTGACGGCCACTTCTGAAACCGTGATCCTGTTGTAATTGGTATCGGTGCTGGCCACGGTGTGACTGAATGTCGCAGTATCATCGATGGCATCGTCGTCTTGGGCGGCTGCGACCGCAACCGTCTGCGCCGTCTCCCAGTCGGAGCCAGTAAAGGTCAACTCCTGGTCATCGATGCTGATGTCTCCGTCCCCGCTGTGGGTGATGGTGACGGTCACGTCGTGGGAGGGTTGCGAGGTCAAAAACACCTCGTATCTGTCGCTGGCTCCCTCGGCAATGGTCAGCTCCTCCGGCCGGATCGACACACCGGCGGTCTCATCATCGGTGACCGCGACGGCTACCTCAGAAACCGTGATCCCGTTGTAGTCCCCATCCGTGCTGGCCAAGCGGTGACTGAATGTCGCTGTATCGTCGATGGCGTCGTCGTCTTGGGCTGCTGTTACGGTAACCGCCTGCGCCGTCTCCCAGTCGGAGTCAGTGAAGGTCAACTCCTGGTCATCGATGCTGACGTCCCCGTCGCCGCTGCGGCTGATGGTGACGGTCACTTCGTGGGACGGCTTCGAGGTCAACACCACCTCGTAGCTGTCGCTGCCTCCCTCAGCAATGGTCAGCTCCGCCGGCGCAATCGACACGCCCGCCATCTCGTCATCGGTGACGGTGACCTCCACTTCCGAAACCGTGATCCCGTTGTAGTCCCCATCGGTGCTGGCCACGCTGTGGCTGAATATCGCTGTATCGTCGGTGGCGTCGTCGTCTTGGGCTGCTGTTACGGTAACCGTCCGCGCCGTCTCCCAGTCGGAGTCAGTGAAGGTCAACTCCTGGTCATCGATGCCGATATCCCGGTCGCCGCTGTGGGTCATGGTGACGGTCACGTCGTGGGATGGCCGGGAGGTCAACATGACTCTGTAAGCAAGCCCGCCCCCTTCCGGAATCGTCAGGCTGGTCGGGGTCACCGTGACGCCGGCCGAATCGTCATCGGTCAAATTCATGGAAAGCGGGGTACTGTCCCGGTAGCCGTCGGCGTTGGCGATGAGCCTTATCTCCTCCGTGCCCTCGGCAAATTTGTCATCGATGACGCTCAACTCCGCGTTGTCTGAAGTTTCCCCACTCCCGATGGTCAGCGTGGCTACCGTATAGTCAGTTCCGTTGGTGGCCTGACCTGAATGGGTCAGGTTGATCGTCAGGTCACCGGCGGGCTCCTCCCCGCCGGCAACGGCGGCAGTGACCATCGCCGTCCCGTCCGGTTCCGAAACACTGGTCCGATCACTCGAAAGGGTAATTGCTGGCAGCGGTGGCGCCTCATCATTGTCACGGATGTCCACGGACACACTGGAGATGGACATGCCGGAACAACCCTCATCCGTGCTGGATGCCGTGTGGCCAATAGTTGCCCTGCCGTCGGAATAGTCTGCATCTTCCCTTGCCTCGATCATTACTCGTTGGGAAGTATTCCAGTTCCCGCTGGTGAAAGTGAGGGCTGACCTGTCTGCTGACAGGCTGGGGTCGCCGGTAAGGTCGAGCGAGATGGTGACGCTGGCCGCCGGCCTTGCGGCCAATACCACATCGTAATAGCCACCATCGTTCTCACCTTCATCGATGGCGAGACGGGTGGGCATGACGGTTGCTCCGCACCCGTCCGTGTCGTCGTCAGCAACGTTGACCGTGACGTCAACGGCAGAGCCGCCATAGGACGAGGAGGGTGTATTAGCAATCCTTGCCTGCCCGGTTGCCGTACCCGATTTTTCCTCCGCAAAGACCTGGACGGCTTGATTCCTGTTCCAATCGGCCGTAGTGAAGGTGAGGGAAGATGTGTTTTTTTGGATCCTTGAGTCTCCGCCCGATTCGACTTCTACCGCGACAGTGACATCGCGGCTGGGCTGTGTTCTCAACCTTACGTTGTAGGTTTTTCCGGCAGCTCCTTCAGTAATGTTGAGTGTGGTGGGGAAGACGGAGAGGCCCGGCTGCGGGACCGTCGGCGGGTTAACGGTGACGCGAACGGTGTCAGTCACAGCGTGAGTGCCGGTATAAGCTGGATTCGAGGCCGTAAGCGTGTAGGTCGTGTCTTGATGCGGGCTCACCTTGGTGGTTCCTGTCTGGTCATCAACGGCAACCGACCCGACACCCCGGTCAATGGAGACACCGGTGGCGTGGGTTGTGGTCCATTTCAGGCCGGAGTCTTCGTCTTCATCTATGGTCGAAGGCGATGCGGTGAAACTGTCTACGCGCGGCCGGCTCCAAACGGTGACCGAGACGGTGGCGCTGGCTGCATCGGCACCGGTATAACCCGGATTCGAGGCCGTGAGCGTGTAGCTCGTGCTCTTGGAGGTTGCGGCTGTAGACGGTTGAAGAGGGGTAACACTTCGACCTCCTCCGGAGCTGTCGACCGAAACCGACCCGATCCCCTGGTTTATGGAGGTGCTTGAGGCGTGGCCGGTAGCCCAACTCAGCCTGGTGGTCTGCTGCTTTCTCAAGGTCGTGGGGTCGGCGCTGAATCGGTCCACGCTCGGCGGCCGCCAGACGGTAATGGTGACGCTGCAGGCACCGGGATCGCCAGCGCCCGCGGCGGTAAACCGGTAAGTCGTAGCCTTGGACGTTTCCGAAGCGCCGGGCTGAGGAGGAGTAACAGTCTTGCCTCCCCCGGGGCTGTCAAGCGGAACCGACCCAACGCCCTGGTTGATGGTGACGCTATTGGCATTGGTGCTGTCCCACCTCAGGGTTGAAGAGCCGCCAAGTTGGATTTTGGTGTCATCGGCCCCGCAGGTAATCGCGGTGGCCTCAACAGTCACTGAGGTGCTGCTCAGGCGATAGCCGTCATAGCGAGAATCGCTGCTGTCCACGTCATAGGTGATCGTAGCGGTCCCGGGGCTCCGCCCTGTCACATTGAAATCTTGTGCCGTGTTCCAGTTGCCGCTACCGAAGCTCTTCGAACCGGTCACCGTAGCGTTACCCGCGGCCTGGCTGGATGCGTTAATGGTTACGGTACCGGTGGGTTGACTCCTCAGCGCCGGGCTGTAGTAGGTCTTGGTCTGACCGACGAGTACTTTCGTACGCAACGGTGGTTGGGTGATTCCCGCTGGCGGCTGCGGGACCGTCGGCGGGTTAACGGTGACGCGAACGGTGTCAGTCACAGCGTGAGTGCCGGTATAGGCTGGATTCGAGGCCGCAAGCGTGTAGGTTGTGTCTTGATCCGGGCTCACTTTGGTAGATCCGGTCTGGTCATCAACGGAAACCGACCCGACTCCCTGGTCAATGGAGACACCGGTGGCGTGGGTTGTGGTCCATTTCAGGCCGGAGTCTTCGCCTTCATCTATGGTCGAAGGCGATGCGGTGAAACTGTCTACGCGCGGCCGGTTCCATACGGTGACCGAAACAGTGGCGCTGGCTGCATCGGTGCCGGTATAACCCGGATTCGAGGCCGTGAGCGTGTAGCTCGTGCTCTTGGAGGTTGCGGCTGTAGACGGTTGAAGAGGGGTAACACTTCGACCTCCTCCGGAGCTGTCGACCGAAACCGACCCGATGCCCTGGTCTATGGAGGTACTTGAGGCGTGGCTGGCAGCCCAACTCAGCTTGGTGGCCTGCTGCTTTCTCAAGGTCGTGGGGTCGGCGCTGAATCGATCCACACTCGGCGGCCGCCAGACGGTAATGGTGACGCTGCAGGCACCGGGATCGCCAGCACCCGCGGCAGTAAACCGGTAAGTCGTAGCCTTGGACGTTTCCGAAGCGCCGGGCTGAGGAGGAGTAACAGTCTTGCCTCCCCCGGGGCTGTCAAGCGGAACCGACCCAACGCCTTGGTTGATGGTGACGCTATTGGCATTGGTGCTGTCCCACCTCAGGGTTGAAGAGCCGCCAAGTTGGATTTTGGTGTCATCGGCCCCGCAGGTAATCGCGGTGGCCTCAACAGTCACTGAGGTGCTGCTCAGGCGATAGCCGTCATAGCGAGAATCGCTGCTGTCCACGTCGTAGGTGATCGTAGCGGTCCCGGGGCTCCTCCCTGTCACATTGAAATCTTGTGCAGTGTTCCAGTTGCCGCTACCGAAGCTCTTCGAACCGGTCACCGTAGCGTTACCCGCGGCCTGGCTGGATGCGTTAATGGTTACGGTACCGGTGGGTTGACTCCTCAGCGCCGGGCTGTAGTAGGTCTTGGTCTGACCGACGAGTACCTTCGTACGCGACGGTGGTTGGGTGATTCCCGCTGGCGGCTGCGGGGCCGGGGGGAGAACGGTGACGCGAACGGTGTCAGTCACAGCCTGAGTGCCGGTATAGGCTGGATTCGAGGCCGCAAGCGTGTAGGTTGTGTCTTGATGCGGGCTCACTTTGGTAGATCCGGTCTCGTCATCAACGGAAACCGACCCGACACCCTGGTCAATGGAGACACCGGTGGCGTGGGTTGTGGTCCATTTCAGGCCGGAATCTTCACCTTCATCTATGGTGGAAGGCGACGCGCTGAATCGGTCCACGCTCGGCCGGTTCCAAACGGTGACCGAGACAGTAGCGCTGGTTGCACTGCTACCGGTATAACCCGGATTCGAGGCCTTAAGCGTGTAGCTTGTGCTCTTGGAGGTTGCGGCTGTAGACGGTTGAAGAGGGGTAACACTTCGACCTCCTCCGGAGCTGTCGACCGAAACCGACCCGATCCCCTGGTTTATGGAGGTGCTTGAGGCGTGGCCGGTAGCCCAACTCAGCCTGGTGGTCTGCTGCTTTCTCAAGGTCGTGGGGTCGGCGCTGAATCGGTCCACGCTCGGCGGCCGCCAGACGGTAATGGTGACGCTGCAGGCACCGGGATCGCCAGCGCCCGCGGCGGTAAACCGGTAAGTCGTAGCCTTGGACGTTTCCGAAGCGCCGGGCTGAGGAGGAGTAACAGTCTTGCCTCCCCCGGGGCTGTCAAGCGGAACCGACCCAACGCCCTGGTTGATGGTGACGCTATTGGCATTGGTGCTGTCCCAACTCAGGGTTGAAGAGCCGCCAAGTTGGATGTTGGTGTCATCGGCCCCGCAGGTAATCGCGGTGGCCTCAACAGTCACTGAGGTGCTGCTCAGGCGATAGCCGTCATAGCGAGAGTCGCTGCTGTCCACGTCGTAGGTGATCGTAGCGGTCCCGGGGCTCCTCCCTGTCACATTGAAATCTTGTGCAGTGTTCCAGTTGCCGCTACCGAAGCTCTTCGAACCGGTCACCGTAGCGTTACCCGCGGCCTGGCTGGATGCGTTAATGGTTACGGTACCGGTGGGTTGACTCCTCAGCGCCGGGCTGTAGTAGGTCTTGGTCTGACCGACGAGTACCTTCGTACGCGACGGTGGTTGGGTGATTCCCGCTGGCGGCTGCAGGACCGTTACCGGGAGGCTGTCGATGATCAGACCCTGGTAATTGATATCTCCGCTGGTGGCTGAGTGGCCGATGGTGGCACTGGAGCTGGTGGCGTCACCGTCGACCGACACGGTAAAGCTCTGAGTGCTGTTCCAGGTTCCAATGTAAAACGTCCGCGAGGAAGGAGATACTCTGACATCGCTCCGGCTGCTTGAGGCCCAGACGGTCACCGATGCGGTTGGTCTCTCGGTCAAGGACACACTGTAGTTGCCAGACCCTCCCTTTCGGATGGAGAGGCCGGAGGAGGGGCTGATATTGACTTCGTGGCTGGCCACATCCTGGTCCAGCACGATCACGGTCAGGCTTGAAGGGACCGTGGCAGAGGCTGGCTGCAGGTTTGCCGAACCCCTCCGGCTGTTGGAAGCGATGCGCACGGAATGGCTGATGATAGCGCGGTCATCCTCGGCATCGGCATCCTTGATCGCCTCGACTATGACCTTTCGGGCTTTATCCCAACCGTTTGAAGTGAAGGTCAGCGACTCGGGTTTGACCCGTACGTCGCTGTTGGTCGTCGTGATATCCAGGGTGATTTCGGTAGACGGTGGCGCATCCAGATACAACTTGTAGGAACCTTTTCCACCCTCGTCGATAGTCAGGCTCGACTTTGAAATGCGTATCTGCGCCGTGGCTTCGCTGACAATCAGGGGCAGCACCAGGCAGATCCATATTCCGATGACCGTCAGCCTGCAATTGAGTTCCATACCTTCCTCCCAACCGTCTCCAGACGGAACCTATCCGTACCCATCCAAATCCTTGCGCAAGGAAATGCCGTGAGAGGGAGGTCGGCTTCATCGAAAGTCCGGATCCAACAAGGGCTAATCCGGGCGTACCTGGCCAATGCTCCGACCGGAATCGGCCAGGCACTGATCTCGACAGTTGACCGGAATCTCAACCGTCCGTTTGTGTCGTCGAGGGAGTTTGGCTACGAGGGAGATTTCCTGCGATCAGGTTTCGGTCAGGCTTGATTGAAAACCTGATTTTCTACTGTGTCAGGGTGTACCTGTTGTCGGAAGGCGTTCCACCATAGGAAGCTCAATGATCCATGCGGCTCATCAACACGCCCGGTCCCGATGGGAATGGCTCTCCAGAAACGGACACTTGAAGTCTACGAATCAATGCAGGGGAGCTATCCCGCATTTCTGACCGCGCGAGGTTGTCCTCGCCAAATCGTGTTCACCTCCCAGCAGTCAGTGGCGGCATCGTAGCCCTCTACAAACAGAGCCTCCTCCGCATATCGCATACCCTGGCGCCGGGTCATTTGCACTACCATGCGGACCCCGTCAACGATGCTACGGCAGGTCACGCTCCAGGGAAGCCGGCCGGTTGCCTGCGCGGCACAACTGGCAAGCCTCGACAGGGCCGTTTGAGCGCTATTGGCGTGGATGGTCGTCAGCGACCCACCGTGGCCGGTATTGAGGGCTTGCAACAGGTCCGCGGCTTCTCCACCGCGAACCTCGCCCATGACGATATGATCCGGACGGTGGCGCAACGCATGTCGAACCAGGTTCCGAATCGTCACCGCGTCTTTTAGTCCGCGAGCCTCGAATCGAAGACAGTTGCTTCGCTCAACATGCAACTCCAGGACATCCTCGATGGTTATAATGCGTTCCTTCTCCGGCAACAATCCAATCAAGGCATTGAGAAGGGTCGTTTTTCCACTCCCGGTTCCTCCTGAAATCAGGATGTTCTGCCGTGCGCGCAGCGTGTTCGCGGCTGCATTCAGGATCTCTTTAGCCAGTACCCCCTGACGCATCAGCTCGTCCGCCGAGAAAGACCGTCCCCCAAAACGTCTTATCGTAATCGCTACAATCGGACTGGCTGGAGGCATGCAGATCGCCACCCGGGAGCCGTCGTCGAGCCGGGCATCCACCAGGGGCGAGAGAGCAGGGTCCAGGCCCAGGGGTCGAGCAATATGGATGGCGGCCCGTCCCAGAGCCTTGGAGTCGAGCGCCGGAGCCGGCAAGGGATCCAGTCGCCCATCTTTCTCGATCCAGACGTTGTCCGGCCCGTTTATCATGATTTCGCTCACCTGTTGATCCTCGAGCACCCTCTCCAGTCCCGGCAACAAGGGTTTCAGCAGTTCCATTCCACTGGCATTCATCGTGTTACGTCCTTTGGTTATTCCGTTGTCATTCCGATACCAGAGCACGGTCCGCCTGCAAGTAGGTGACCACGATCCCCATGGGATTGTGGATCATCAAATCAGGAGGGATGCGGGTGATATAGGAAAATTGCAGGGACAGAGACCACTTTTCCCGTCCCACTTCCTTCTCCTGCCGGATGCGTACCAGTTCAAAGTCGGCAGTCGCTCCATGGGGCGGCGACCGATTGGCATGGATCCGCAAAACGATGTTCTCAACTTTGGTCTCTTCCGAGGCCGCCCGGGCCGCCACCAGCGCAATATTGCGGTTTTCAACCTGGAATGCGGCGTTGGCCAGATCGGTGGTCAGAAAGCGCAGGCTGCGGGTCCAGTGTTCTTGCACCGTGGCGGCACGCCGGGAGTAGTGGTCGTGGATGAAGCGATTCAGAAAATACTTGGTGGTGGGATCGAGAGGGTCGGATTTGGCTTCGACGGCCTTGTAATTGAGGGCTTCAGCTCGGCCAACCTCGTCCACACGCACCACGATCGGGCGGGGCATCTCCCGGAAACCAAGGCGCACTACCACCACGGCCAGCAAAAGGGTGAGTCCGCCAAGCCCCATGGAAAGAAGGCGCAGGTGACGATTGGAGCTCACGGTCTCGCCCCAGATCTCGGCGTATTCGCGGTCTGTGTCTTTGGACGACATCATCGCCTGGAAACACCTCTCGATAGACTCCTGGCGACTCCACCAGCTCTGTGGACGGTGGCGGAAACGCTCCCGGATCCGGCGAAGCCGGCTCCTGAAATCAGCAGCGAAGCCATTTCTCCCACTTTGAAGGCCGCCAGGATCCCGGCTGCGCAGAGAGGGATGAGAATCAACGACCAGTAGACAACGGCGGCAAAGTTGTCCAGAGGCGGTGAATGGCTGAAAGTGGTGACGTAACCCAGTCCAACGCCTCCCCAGATACGAAGGATGGCTCCCGCGATTGCAGCGTAGAGAGAGTAGGTGAGCACCGTCCGAAACCAACCCCAGAACAGGAAGGCCATCGGCTCGAAAACCAGCCAGGGGATGAACATGGGGCCAACCAGGATAGAGATGGTTACGGCCAGGTGACCCCAGAGGACTTGCGCATAGGTAATGAAGAATAGAGCCAGGAGGAGCAGGCCGAAGAAGACGAAGGCTACCGACGGTGCTGCTTGTGTGACCACGGCATATGCCGTAGAGGGTGACAGGTCTTCGATATCAATCCGCTGCCAGGCCGCCAGAATAGCGTTACCCTGCTGGGTGAACAGGTAGTTGAGCTCAGTGTGCATAGCGGAGACGATGTCGGAGACAAACAGGCTTTGCAGCCAGATCCCTTGTTCCACCACGATCTGAGGGAAGGTGGAGGAGGTGTGAGGCAGGGCTTGGGTGTAGTAGTACAGCATGGTTTTGGGAATACTCAGGCCTATGACAAGCTTCACGATCTCCCAGGGATTGAAGGTGCCGCTGAAGGCTATCTGAAGTCCCGTCCAGGTCACCGAAATTGTAGCAACTGCCAGCCACAGGTCATCGCCGGCCTGGATAATGCTGGGTGAAGCCGTGCCCACAACGTCGTCCAGCACCCTGTCGAGGAATGCCTTGAAATTCTGTTGCTGTTCCCCGGGGATTATCGCCGGAACATTGGGATCGATCGATTGTGGCGGTCGCAATTGCATGGGACGGAGAGCCTACTGTGAATTGCCAAAAGCGGAAGGAATCCGGTAGACCAAGCCCTCCCGCATCCCCTCGGCGCTGGCGGCAATGTCCGCCTGGTGCTTTTCGAACAGCTCCTTCCCCGCTTCTTGACGTTGCTCCCACTGTTTCCATTGCTGCCGCCGCTTGAGTTCGTCCTGGTAATCCTGAGCGGCTCCCCGGGCAGCCTCAAAGGCCATCAGTTGCGCCATGGCGGAAAGGACCTCTCCCTGGGTAGCCAGACCTGTCACCTGGGCCTGAGCCAGGGCGGTGTCCGAGACATTGGTGTTGGACCGCAGTTTCCGGAGAGACTCTTGCGCGCTGGTGGTGGTTTCGATCAAGGCCGTTGCCGAGTCGTCAACCAGGTAGGTGGTCACGCGCTGCTTGTCGGCTTTTTCCTGTTCCTGACGGTAGTGATCCGACACCTGGGCCGCCACCCGGGGATCCAGGTGGCCCAACAGCCGCACGATGTCTTCCTGGTTGGTTCGATATTGATTCAGGATCTTCCTCCAGCTCTCCCGCAACGGTTGGCCGGAGGCCAGCTTTTTGGCAGCGGTAACCAGCTCTCTGGCCGACCCGGTGAATTCCGTCTGCCACTGCATGGTCTCGACCACCAGGTCGGTGGGACCCGCGACCAGCTCAGAGAAGGATTCCTCGAGGGCTCCGATTTGTCCCAATGCAGCCTCCTTCATGTGGGTGATCTGTTCCCTCGTCTTGGTGAGTTGTTGAGTGAATTGCTTGATTTGGGTGACTTGGTTGACGATCTGCATTCTCTCGTTCAGCCTTTGAAGAACCTGGTTCACGATCATCTGGGCTCGTTGGACGGCCGCAATGGGGTCAATGCCGTAGAGGGGGGCGACGCAGAGGCTGACAAGCAGTACCAGGGAAACGATTCTTTTTTTCATGGTTGTTCTCTTCCTTTCTTGGGTCCTGATTTGGGCACCAGCACATCGGAAGTAAACCAGATTCGCAACCGATGACCGGCCCGGATGGTTATGGTGGGTAGACGATTGAGAAAGCGCTGCAGTATTTGGGTTGCGCCCAACCCAAACCCCTGACCGGCCCCGGTCCGAAATCCCTGGATCCCCCCGCCGTAGGGGTTGCTTCCCGGCAAGGTGAGGCCTGACAGCACCCCTACGGCTCCGGCGGCCGCGAACATCGAGACATAATGACGATCGACCTGGTCTTTGAGAGCCGACTCCCCCGCTTGGTTGAGTCCTCGGAATTCAAGAGAAATCCACCGCCCGTCGGGGAGGAGCAATCGATCGAAGGTCACAGCCAGTCGTTGCTGGTCACTGTGAACGACTTCCCGTGCCGTGCCGACAACCCGCGCTCCCCTTGGCACCAGGACCCGCTGGCGATCTTGAGAGAAAAACGGTACCGAAACCATGGCCAGCACCGGACCGGGAAAGTCCCCTGAGAGTTGTGTCAACAAGACACCTTCCAGGAAGGAGCCCTGGTAAATCCGCTCCCAACCCGGCGGGTCCGAAGGCTGGACCAATTTGGCAGGGTGGGTTGGGTCCGCTGGGGACTGTTTGCGAGTTGCGGCGGAAGGATCTGAGAGTGCAGGCCGCGGCAGGGCTCCTGGCGGCCCATTCGGATTGGCTTTGAAGGAGTTCAGGGAGGCGCTGAGGTCTGCTACGACATCCCGAAGTCCCGACTCCTCGGGGGATGGAACTTTCGAGACTTCCGCTTGCTGAACTGCTGCCGAACCAAGCGCGTGATTGGAGAATTTTTCCTCCGCGACCCTCGCAGACCGGTAGGATTGTGCTAACGGCAGGGAGCGAAGGGACCTGGTTCGCCTCTCGATGTCCTCCAGCCGTAGTGCCTCTCGCAGCTTGAGCTCGTCCTCATTCGGACCAGGGTCCGAGTCAACAAGTGTCTCCGCGGCAACCTGCAGGACGGGAATCATTGCGGCTTGCTTCAGTTCATCGGAGTTTGCGGATGCAGCGGCTTGCCGCTGCAGCTTGTCCACCGCTTCGGCGGCAAGCCGCTGCTCCTGCCTTTCGGTTTCCCGGCCAATGAGGGCACTGAGATGTCGTTGGACTCCTTGATTTGCGGGTTGTGCGCTCGCATCGGGACTTGCTGCAGGATCCCTGTTCGTGTTGGTGAACGAATGGGTGAGCATCAGTGCCCCGCCGAGCAGGGCAATGGCACCGACACCGATGCGGGTCATCAGGTTACCGGGGAGGGCTCCGGCCGGTTTAGAGTGTATCTGCTTCCACTGACTCATGGGGGCTCGCTAGGGTTGTAGTCCTGCATCTACAAACCGCCACTTGGCTTTATTCTTTCCTATGGCAAGCCAGCCATCACCCAGCACATGCCGCACCACATAGAGTCCATCGTCGCTGAGGTCATAGGACACCAGGCTGGGAGATCCGTCCTTTAACTCGTAAAGCGCCGGGGCTTCCTGTGCCCGGCAGCGCAGATAGGTAAACTGACCGTCGTGCCAAAGGGCCTCGACCAGGAACGGTCGTTCAAAGGCGCGTTTTTCAAGGCGATAAGGCCACTTCAAGCGAGCCGGATAGGCCGAGCGAAATTGATCAATGGTCTTGGCAGCCTCTTGCGTTGCCTCGTCGACCCGAGCCTCTGCATCGCTCTTGGCCGCCAGTGCGGCCTCGGTTGCTTGCCGAGCAGCGTGTTGGTATCCCTCTACCATGCTGCGGGAAACGAAGGCCGGCTTGTGCGGTGACTCGGCAGCGCGGCGGTCGGTACCCGGGGTTCTTTCGATTCGAACCACCAAGTGAGGGGAATTGGCGCCTTCGCTCGCCAGAAAGGCGTAAATCTGACCGCTGGCGCATACCAACGTCACGTTGGTGCGCACACCCGTGGCAATCGGTTTGAGGTAGGCCAGGTTGGCTGCTCCACTCAGGTGCCAGTAGTCGGAGTCGCCAACCACGAAGTCCAGAATATTCTCCGCCTTCGGGAGGACCAACACGGTCGTATGTCGAACCTTGGTCTGGATCTCGATGATCTGATCCTCCCGCTCCTTGACCCGCAGAACGCCACTTCCGGCCGCAACTTCCCCCAGTAATGTCCAGCAGACCACCAAAAAGGCGACGGTTGGACCCTGGATATCCGCGGGCAACCTTACATTCACTCTGTCACCCCCCGAGATAACCGTTCCATGCCCTCTTCCAACCCGTACCGCTTGATGAATTCGCCTCTCTTTTCCGCATCCATCGGCGAGGAGGTATAGAGCCAATAGCTCTTGGAATCCACGTTCAGCCGAAGCACACCCGTTGAATTGGGACGGCGCAGATAGAGCTCTCGCTTGGGAACCAACTCCCTGATGAGTTCAAGCTCCCGTTCATTGAGCTGAAACACCTGGCCTGCCTGAGACGGCAAATCCGGGTTTGCCAGAAATACCTTGGTCGGCATGGACTCCAATAGTGTTTCGGCGCCAACCGTTCCGGTGATGTCCACTGCCGACTGGGTAGCCATGATCAGGGCGGCATTGCGTTTGCGCCAGGTTTTTGCCGACTCGGCCAGGTAGGCCAAAACGGCAGGATCCCGCAGGTAACGCCAGGCCTCGTCCACCACCATGAGCTTCACCCGAGCGATGTCGGCTGGATCTTCCAGCTCCAGGCGCAGGCGCTCCAGCAAGTAGAACAGGGCTGCTTCGCAGAGATCTTCATGCTCCGCCGCTCCGGCCAGATCAATGACCTGCCAATCTCTCAGATCGAGGTCCGCCCCGGCGGCGGAGTGGTCGAAATAGCTTGCCCAGGCGCCGTCGCCATGCCAGCGGGACATTGCCGGCCACATCTTGCTGGGCAGAGCTCGAACCAGGGCGCTCAATGTGCGGCGTTCCGGAGAAAACAGATAGAGATCCTGAACGCGGCTGCGAATTTCGTTGGTGTCGTCGCCTTCCACCCTCCACCCACCCAGTCGTAACAGGCGAACCACCCAACCCGTCAGGAATTGATAGGTTCGCTCGGTAGGAGGTAAGCAGAAGGGCCTTATTTGAAAGGCGGGATTCAGTGCTCCGGACGGAGCCATCTCCAGGTAGCTTCCCCCCAGGAAGGCCGTGAGCCAACGGTAGGATCCACCCATGTCGAGAATCAGAACCCTGGGGTCGTACTGCAGGGCCGAGACCAGCAGGAAATTCAGCAGGAACGATTTGCCGCTTCCCGTCGCCCCCAGCACCAGCGTGTGACCCACGTCACCGGCAAAGAGGTCGTAGTGATAGGGAGTGTTCCAACGAGTTTCCAGCACCGCCATTGCCGGGCGTTGAAGGTGCCTGCTGGTCGATGGTCCGACGGGAGGACCGAAGATCGGAGCCAGACAGGCGGCCAGACCGGCGGAGCCGAATACGGTGCGAACCTGACGCCTCCTGGGCTGAGCCGGCCAGCGGCAGAACCAGGCGGGCAACTGTCCGTAGCCCTCCCGGATGACTTTGGCGTCATGGGAGGAAAAGATGCGTCGCACGTCGCCGTCCAGACGTTCGATCTTCTCCAGGTCTCCGTGCAACGCAATGCAGAGCGCCATCTCACCATAAGCGATCCCGTCGGCTTCGAGCTCCACCAGCGCTTCCCCGAGGCGCTCGGACTCGACGTCGGCAGCCGAGTCCACCATTGCCGTATCCGTTCCTTCTTTCTCCTGCATGTGAGCTGCCAGGGAGTAGCGCTTGGCGAAATAGTGCCGGCGCGCAGATCGAATTCTTCTCCGCGCCTGGTCCAACTCAAGCGGCCTCCATTCCAGGGAAGTCGTCAGAGTGGCGTCCAGGCAGTAGAGATCGTTGAGCAGATTCGCAGAGGCCTCGCCAGGAGGGGACAGCAGAGAATAGAGAATGACCGGCTCACCATCCAGGCGCAGATAGCGGCGTTCCGCCTCCAGTTCGGAAAGGGCTAGACGCCAATTGAGCCCGCTTCCGGTGGCTCCGTCCCAGGGAATGCCGGGACGGTTGATCAATTCGCTCAACAGGAGCGAACCGGCCCGGGGAGTCAGCAACTCGATGGGAGTAAGATCGTCGACTATTGCCCGATGGGCTTGTACGAGCTGACGAAAACGAGTGGCGGCGTTTTGAACGGCCGAATAAAGGTATACCGATTCAGGGGTTCTTCGCCGGCGAGCCAGCCAACTGCGCGCGTAGGACATCCACCCGGAATCCCGATTGACGGCAGACCTCAACTGCGGGTCATGGCACCACACCAGGAAGGTCTGCATCTCCCGGACCTGGTTTGCCAGAAACAGGCGCCGCTGATGCTGGGAAAGCTTGCTTACGTCCCTGCCGCTCTGCTGGATTTCATTCAACCGACTGGGCCGGCGAAGGAGATAAAAGTAGAGCCGGGTGCGAGGACCGACGTCGGACAGCAACCGCTGCCAGCGATCCAGAACCCGATCCAACTGCTGGGGCCGCCGTCCGTCGATTCCCATGGGCGCCAATCTGCCGACGGTCAGGAGTTCGCCGGCTCGCGTGAGGCAGGTTTGTTCATCCGGAAGCCACCCCCAATAGGGGACCTCTTCGGCGAGGGCTCCCGATTTGCCGTAGTCCCATGCTTCGGTATTCATGTTCATCGAGCTCACTTACCGGAGGTCCAGATACCAGGGCGATTCTGTCCATTTGCCGGGGTCGTACCGCGCTTTGGACCGGGTTGCTTCCCGCAGCAGACTCAGCATATTGGGATCCTGTTTCCAGGCCAGCCGGCCGGCTCCAAAGAGCAGCGCCAGGACGAAGATCGCCGCCAGCAGGGAGTTGCTGGCATTCCACAGCGACACTGCCAGCGTCGCGCTCAAGAGAAACCAGCGCCGTTCAACACCCAGAATCATCAGCGGACGGCTCAGAACCGGATAGCCTTTCCATCGACGTTTTCCTGTCATGGCGCCGTCACACCCCAAACAGCCATTCCATGAAGTTGGCAGCTCCCAGAGCCATACCCAACCCAAAAATAATGCCGGCCATGGCTCGCTTGGACCCGCCTTCACCGTAAGCGAACATCAGGCCTCCAACCACAATGGCGATGAGTGACAGTCCCTTTGCCAATGGCCCTGTAATTGTTTTTGACAACTCGTCGACAGCCGTGACCCATGGGCTGGTACCGGTCCCTTGGGCCAGCAAGACACGTTCCTGAAGGAGTATGAGCAGAGTGGGAATCCCCCTGCGAAGAGGGTCATATTTGAACACAGTACGGCATACACCGGAGACAGTCGGCATAACGACCTCCGCCGTTCTCTTTCGGCAAGGTTTTGTTTGAAAACTGTAGAATGTTGCTCGGAGGGAGTGGTGAGAACTTACATTGACTCCCTACGGGATTGCAACAACATTTTTCGGTCTGGCTATACTTTGTTTAAAGGTTTGAAGAACACAGCGAGACTGTTCCAGTGATCGCGAAAGGAACGCCATGAAGATCGTTGCCAGGGGAACCCTGCACCGGGGGGAGGTGGGAAGCAACCGTGCCGTCGGCACCTTTCCCATGGTTTTGGGACTGAAGGACGGAAGGGTGCTGGCCACCTACAAGGTGGGTCCCAATGTTCACTTTCAGGTCTGTCGTGTTTCGGTCAGTGTTTCGGTCACAGTCTGCTCAAGAAATCGCGTACTTCGTTAAAAGCAGGGTGATCCAAGTCCCACACACCAGCTTTCGCTGCTACTCCAACAGAGTGAAACGGTCTGGATGTTGTTGCTAAATATGTATAGGCGCGGGATTTTTCCCGGCTTGTGATCGACACATCCGGCAATAGTTGCGCACAGTTAAAAAAGTCGTCGATACAGTTGTCAATTGGTTTGCCGGCGAACACCCCGCAAATGATTGTTTCGAGCATTCCGGGCCGACCACCACCCGGAAGTACCAGAACCGTTACCATCGGATTACCAGAGCTTGCTGTCCCAACCTGACTCGGACTGATTAAGTTTGCGTTCCGGATCGACAACTGCACGCTCTGAAACGTCGCTTGCTCAGAGTTTTCGGCATCCCGGACGATTCCAATGCTCTTCATGGATTTGAATTTAGGCATCTTGGCGAATGCAGGAAGAAAATTGTGCAGTTCATCGCCTCCCCCATAATCTTGAATCTGGACATTGTTCTGGAGGCCAATGTGTCTGAGTAAAGCCTCGAAAAAGTTCTTTTGGTCCTTACCTTCAACGAGAAGTTGTACCTTCCCCTCTGAAATTTCAGTAGGTTGCCCCATATTCAGCGGACCTCAAGGCCATGGTCAAGGGCTGCTTTGATTTCGCTGGGTCCATAACTGACACAGAATATTGATTCTTCATGGACTTCGAGGCGGTGGAAGGCAACCTTGTCCATATCGAGGGATTTGTGGGCTGCGTCCACACATTCGATACTGTGGGTGGTCGCAAATATCTGTGTATTGAATTGCGTCGCTGCCTCTTGGACCGCTTTCCAGACTTTGCCCAACACAGAATGGTGGAGTCCGTTTTCGATTTCGTCCACAAGAAGCATCCCGTGTGGAGCTGCTGAGATTGCCAAAACCAATCTCGCAATTCGTCCCATCCCTTCGCCCATCACCGATATCGGCACAAGTTCAGAAAGCCCGATATCTCCCCAAATCATCGGAACACCACTCGCGGAATTGTCCTCGATACTTTGCAGTCTCGGCTCGATGATCTGTAGTGCTTTCAGCAAAAGAGCTCCCTGCTTTCGTTTCCTGAGCTGGCCGAGCCGCTTTGCGTCTTCTTTGAAGTTGCCAATGCGCGACGCCAGAAATGCTGCGGGAAACAGTGGTGGCAAGGATGGGGCCTTGATCTCAACGCCATCCCGTGCAGGGCGTATTTCACCAGTGGTCCTTTTTCGTGAGCCCTGTTTGAAGCTAAACAACAAGCTGCTCCTGCTCGACAGTTCAGTTTCGGTCGTGTTGCCGGCGTCACTAATGCGAGGATGAGAAAGCTCAACGGTCTCTGGCCTCGAAATCGCGACCTTCAAGGTAAGCACACCTAAGGACTTGTGATGTCCCACAATCTCTACGGACCTCGTCACGTCGAGTTCAGTGAAGATTGGTTTCCAAGATGTCTCCACTAGCTCCCTGCCTACTGTCGATTGTGTTCCACGAACTGAATTGATCTTCAGTACGATTTCAGGATTTCCAGCACCGGACAATAGGAATAGCGCCTCAAGCAGAGTCGTCTTTCCAGTATTGTTCTGACCTGCAATGAGATTTATCCGGCTCAGGCTGTTAATCTCAAGGTTGCTCAATGCCCTATACTGTCTTATCTTCAAATGATCAAACATTGTTTCAACTCCTCATCCTGCCTTCGATTTTCTGGTCTTCCCCTAATGCCCCTGCCTTAAGTTGCTCACGAAAATCTTGCCCTCCTGAAACCACTTCGTATGCACACATTTCCTGAAAGGGCGAGACTGATTAAGCAAATCGGCATACCCACCGGCCGAAAGGCGAAGCCCTTTCGTTCGCTGAACTCAGCGGATTCTCTGACTTTCGCGGTTTTGGGTTATCTCGTTATTTGGATACCTGATTGGCAAGGCATTTCCCACACGTGTGGGGCTCTGCCGTTCAGAAAAAGTATAGCATTGGTTGATCTAGGGAAACTCAGACCTGGATCAGGATAGTCCAGCATGGCCCTTTTTTTACCAGAGTCAGGGAGTGAATTGCCGAAGGCAGCCGCTCGACAGACTTGACGAATTAAAGATGCATAAAGCAGACATTGTTACTTTGAGAAATCATTTCCTCCGTGGACCAGTTCTTGGGGAGACCCTCATTTCCTGAGAATTCACTCTGGAAGTGGACGGTCTTTCGGGGAATTGGTCCCTCCGCACCACGTTATTGTGCCGCTCAGGATTGCTATTGCGTCTTCAGGGTGTTGCTGAGACACTAGCAGCGCTGCAATGCACTCTCAGTGCTGAATGCTGCGGGAGGAACGCGATGAAAATCGTTGCCAAGGGGACCCTGCACCGGGGGGAGGTGGGAAGCAACCGTGCCGTCGGTACCTTTCCCATGGTTTTGGGACTGAAGGACGGAAGGGTGCTGGCCACCTACAAGGTCGGCCCCAACAAGGACTCGGACCGGGCCACCGTCGAGCTCTGCTGGTCGGAAGACCTGGGGCAGAGCTGGACGGAACCCACGACCCTGGAGTCTCCCAGGATCGAGGGAAAGAAGGGCGCGCTGTGGGTGGCCTATCCCACCCAGCTTGCTTCCGGGCGCCTGGTGCTGATCTCCATGTGGGTGGACCGGGAGAGCTTCCCCGGCTCCACCCTGTTTCATCCCGAAACCGAAGGCTGCCTGCCCATGACGGTGCTGTGGTCGGAGTCGGACGACGGCGGCCGCAACTGGAGCCCCTGGCGGGTCATCCCCACCCCGGACGAGCTGGGGCCGCCCAGCGTGACCAGTCCCCTGATGGAGCTGGCCGGCGGCAGGCTGGCATTGAGCGTGGAGACCAACAAGCCCTACCTGGACGCCTCCAAGTGGTATCAGCGGGTGGTCTATCTCTATTCGGAGGATGAGGGGCGGTCCTGGAGCGCCCCCCACACGGTGAGCCAGGACCCGACCGGCAGGATGTTCAACTGGGACCAGCGGGCGGGAGTGGCTCCCGACGGCCGCATCGTCACCTTCACCTGGTATTTCGACAGCCAGGAGGGAACCTATCTGAACATCCGGCGCCGCATCAGCCGGGACGAAGGCCGGAGCTGGACCGAGCCCGAGGACCTGGGCTTCCCGGACCAGGCGGCCACGCCCGCCATCCTGCCCGACGGCAGAACGGTTCTGCCCTGGGTAGACCGCTTCGGCACCCAATCCATCCGGGCACGGTTGGCGCCGTCCATCGACGGCCCCTTCCCCGCCGCAACCGAGGTCCTCATTTATGACCACGCCGCCGCCCTGAGAAGCCGTCCCTCCGCCGGAGGGACCATGGCGGACACACTGGGGGTCATGAGCGACTGGACCTACGGCCTGCCCTATGCCACCGTCCTGTCCAACGGGGAGGTGCTACTGGTCTACTATGCGGGGCTCGTTGAACGGATGGACGTGATGTGGGCCCGCTTGTCCTGTTGAGGAACGTCATTGGCCCCGGCGGGCGGGTGGGCCTGAACCGCGCGGTCCCCAGCGGGTCAGAAAGCCCTTGAACCTGCGGGCGTGGTAGGACTTGCCCTTTTCCAGCTCAGCGGTGTCCGGCTTCGGTGCACACCCAAGCCAGTAAGAGGCGAAGGAGGTTGCCGAATGGCAACTTGTACCCGCCTGTCGCCGTTATGATCAACGTGTAGGGGCCGTTTCGGCGAACATGCGGTACGTCATCTGCGTTCACGACTAGATTCCTCCGGAATGCGGAACAATCAGTGGGGTCATCATCAGACTACCCCATTCTCAGCGGATCGCTCTGCCTGCTTCAGCACGAGCTGCGTCGCGTCTTCGGCCAGATCCGGCGGGTAGCCGTACTTTGCCAGCAATCGGCGAACATTGCGCCTAAGCCTCGCCCGTACCGACTCGCGCTGCGTCCAGTCGAGCTTGGGCATGTTCTTGACCATTTCGGTCAGTTTCCGGGCCAAGAGACGCAGCGTATCGCTCTGCATCGCTTCTCTGGCTGACCTGTTCTCCGCCAGGGCGTCGTAGAAGGCAGTTTCCTCGCCGCTCAGGCCGAGTTCTTCCCCATGCCGCTGCGCCTCCCGCAGGCTCTTCGCCAAGTCGACTAGCCGCGAGATCATCTCGGCCGTGGTGATGGCTTTGTTCGTATAGCGCAGCATCGCCTCTTCGAGTGCCTCGCGAAACCTTCGGCTCTGGACAATGTTCGTGCGCTCCGTAATGCGAATCTGGTCATTGAGCAACTTACGCAGCGTCTCCAAGGCCAGGTTCTTCTGCTCCAACGCCGCCACCCGACCGACGAACTCATCGCTGAGGATGTCGAGGCGGGCTTCAGACAACCCTGCGGCGGCGAACAGGTCAACCACTTCGTCGGCATCGATCGCGCCGCCAATCACCTGTCGCACGGCGGCGGCGATGTCGCGTTGCCGAGCATGACTGGCGCCACCTCCGGTATCGTCGGCCAGTCGTTTGCGAATCATCGCCATCACGCGCTGGAAAAAGGCGAGGTGAGGCGTGATGGCCTCGGTCTCCGGGCGCGGAACCGCCAGAGCGAAGGCTGCCGACAGTTCCTTGACCAGCATGCGCAGGCGCTTCCAGCCGTCGTTCTGCCCAAAGACGTGATCGCTCGCTCGTAGATACACCGGAAGTACGGCTTGCGGTCTGGCGTCGAGCGCCTGCTCGTAGTCGCAACCGTGGAAGAAGCCGCGCAGTTTCTCGAAGGCCGCTTGCATGGCAGGCACTGCCTCGTTCTGCACCCCCCTGACGCCCTCGCCCGTGCCACCGGCTTGGGTGTAAGTCGCGAGCGCATCAGCCAACTGGTCGGCCAGCCCCAGCAGATCCACGATCAATCCACCGGGCTTGTCGCCGTAGACACGATTCACGCGCGCGATGGCCTGCATCAGGTTGTGACCGGCAAGCGGCTTGTCCAGATACATGGTGTGCGCCGGCGGGCAGTCGAAGCCGGTCAGCCACATATCACAGACGATCACCAGGCGCAGGTCGTCGTGGGGGGCCTTGAAGCGTTCCGCCAGACGCTTGCGGGCAGCCTTGGTGCGCACATGGTTCCTGAGCGGCTCGGGATCTTCGTTGGTGCCGGTCACGACCACCTTCATCGCCCCCCGTTCGTCGTCGGTGTCGTGCCAGTCCGGGCGCAGGGTGCGGATCGCCTCGTAGAGCCGCGCGGCGATGTCGCGGCTCATGGTCACCACCATCGCCTTGCCTTCCATGGCGGCGCGGCGCTTCTCCCAGTGCTTGACGATGAACGCCGCCAGGCGTTCGATGCGCTCCTGGGCGCCGACCAGGGACTCGAGCGGTACTCGGATACTGTTCTTCGCCCCTTCCCCGCCGCGGTTGGGGTTGACAACGTACTCAACCGCTTCCTCGGCGACGCGTGCGCCCTCTTCGTCCACCTTCAGTTTGATGATGCGGGATTCGTAGTAGAGCGGCCGGGTGGCGCCGTCCTCGACGGCCTGGCGGATGTCGTAGACGTCCGTGTATTCGCCAAATACGTGGATCGTGTTTCTGTCGTCGAGCTCCAGCGGCGTGCCGGTGAAGCCGACGAAGGTGGCGTTCGGCAGCGCCTCGCGCATCCAGCGCGCGCCGCCCTCGACGAAGCCGTACTGGCTGCGGTGTGCCTCGTCGGCCATCACGACCATGTTCGAGCGCTCCGAGACCACGCCGTGCGCCTCGGCGAATTTCTGGATCGTCGTGAACACCACCCCACCCGCCGCGCGGTCGAGCAGCGCCTTGAGATGTTCCCGGTTCGCGGCCTTGACCGGGTCCTGCCGAAGCAGGGCACGCCCGGCGGCGAAGGTGTCGAAGAGCTGATCGTCCAGATCGTTGCGGTCGGTGATCATGACGATCGTCGGGTTGGTCATGCGCGACTCTCGGATCAGCCCCCCGGCCAACATCAACATGGTCAGCGACTTGCCCGAGCCCTGGGTGTGCCAGATCACGCCCCCGCGACCGTCGCCCGTGCCGCACGGCGACTTGAGACGCGTAAGCACTCTGGCGCGCGCCTTGCGCACCGCGCGGAACTGGTGGTAGCCCGCAATGTTCTTGGCGATCTCGCCACGCTCGTCCTCCTCGAAGGTGACACAGGTCCGGAGGTAGTCGACCAACGTCCGCGGATCGAACAGGCCCCGGATCAACGCCTCCAGGGTCGGCGCGCCGCCACCCTCACGATCGTCGATCGGGCGCCAGGGCATGAAGCGGCTGCGGCCGCTGGTGATCGAACCGACGCGGGTCAGCAGGCCGTCCGAGACGACCAGCACCAGGTTCGACACGAACAGGTCAGGGGCGGTCCGCATGTAGCGGTCGAGCTGGTCGATGGCCACGCCCAGGTTTGCCTGGGTTTTGGTCGGGCCTTTCAGTTCGATCAACGCGACCGGCAGCCCGTTCAGGAACACTGTCAGGTCCGGGCGGATGATCTTGCCCGACGCTCCGGCGACGCTGTGCTGGCGCAGTACCAGTAGATCGTTCGCGGCCGGGTTGTCGAAATCGACCACTCGGGCACGGCCGCCGCGGGTCTCGCCGCTCTCCGCCTCGCGGTACTCTACCTCGACGCCGTCGGTGACCAGGGTGTGAAACCAACGGTTGTTCTGGATCAGCGTCAGGTGCGGCGGCCGAGAGAGGATGCGCACGACCTCTTCAATGGTGTTGTGCGGCAGATCGGGGTTGAGACGACGAACAACACCGTTCAGCACCGTGGTCAAAATCACGCTTCCAGGTCCGAACTGACGCTCTTCGGTCAGTTCGGATGCCGACAAAACGGGAATCCTTACGGACTCAAACCACGCAGCGGCAGCGAGCTCTGCAGTCAGTTCATCCATCGGAATCCTCCGACACGCTCTCGCCTTCCGCTATCTCTTCATTCTCCGCTTCGGATTGGTTTCTGAACTCCACCAAGCTCTTGCGATAGGCCAAGCGATCCTGGTCATGAAGCGCCTGACTCGCACTGATTGGAACCTCTTCGATCTCGATGTCTGAGTACTTGGCGTCAAGATGGCTGTCGAAATCTGTGTGAACTCCGAACCTCAAGTGGTTGATCGGATCGCGGCCGATTTGCTCTTGATGTAGCCGGAACATAAGCCCGACAGCCGCATCGACCGCTGTTGCGGTCAGCATCGCATAATCAACAGAAAGCACATGTTCCAGCGCGTCCCGACCATGTGGCCCGACACCCTGGCTGTTGCGCAAGGCCACGACACCGTCAACCAGTGAGTTCAGCCCCCGCAGGATACCAGCAACGCCATGTTCAGCTTTCTTGTCGTCGGGGTTTAGTGCTGTCAGTTGCAATGTGTTGATTGCCTGCGTCATGAGCCAGTTCGGGTTTGAATTTGGCGGGACCTCTCTGCCACGGTCTGCGAGTATCGTGACACATACGGTTTCCAGTAAGCCTCGGCAGTGTGTGAATGCAATACCGGGTTCATCCTGGATTGTCCGTTCGATGACCTCGACTGCAGGTCTCAACGATGTTGAGGCTGGATACCGTTCGAAGAGTTGGCGACAGCTATGGAGTTCGAAGGGTCGGTCAGGACTCACTATCGGTCCCTCCATCCACCCGTACCCGCACTTCGCCGGACAGCAGCTTCGGAAGGAGCACGTCGCGCATCACCGCCAGCTTCCGCGATTCGATCATCAGCTGGCCGAAAAGATCGAAAATCGGGCCGAAAACGTCGTTCGCTTCACGAAGAACCTCATTCGGAGGCACGACGACCGGCGTTTCTTGAAGGTGTCCCCGCTTGATGTGCCCCATCGTTGTTGCCTTGCTTGCCGCGATGGCGCGAAACCACGGCAGGTGCTGCCGAATCCAGAGGAAGCAAAACCAACACGGAAAGTGCGACGACGTGACCTTGAACAGGTGCTGATTCAGCGCGCCCTTGCCGCCGAACCAGAACGCGGCTTCGAGGGTGCCCGACCACGAGAACAACAGATCACGATCGCCGATCACATACTGGTCGGGCACATCGCTGTTCGCCCAGGCGGCGCCTTCTGCTGAACCCTTCCGGAGTTGGGCGATCTTGATTACGCGCAAGTCTTCGCCATCACCGCGAGGCGGGTACTTCTGAAGTGCCAGTCCGTTCAGGAAGGTCGCGATCGTTGTGATCGGCTTCAGATCCCACCCCTCCGGCGCGGGGCCGATCTCGGAATCGACGAAGCGGGTGGGCAGGGCATCGAAAGCCGACTGGGGCATGGAGGGAAAGGAGGGCGCGCCGGCGGTCTTAGCCTTGACCGGCTCGAAGTCTACGAACCACGCCCGGAAGATCGCACGTGCCAGCCGCTCGAGCGCCCGCGCCGTCCGCCGGTTCTGCTCGATCTTGTCGTCCAGCGCACCGAGGACACCGGCGATTGCGCGTTGAATTGAACTCGAAGGAAGCGTGATCGCTATTTGGCGCTGGTCCGTGAGGCTGACATAGTCGGCCATGTCAGTCTGCCCTTTGAAACCGGAAATCTGTTGCCTGAACTCGCCTCCACACATCCAGTAGTAGAGCCAACGCGCGTCGATCACGTCAGGGGCCAGTGACCGCCAGAAGCAAAGCTGCGGCGCGTATACAAAGCGCGGCGTTGTCTCGCGGACGAACGCGAGGCGGCCGACCGTTCCTTTCGACGTGAACACCACATCTGATGGCTGGCTGACTTTGTCTCCTACCTTGGCCAAGTCCTGTTCGGGAAATCGATCTGCGTGATCAAACTGAAATCCGCCGTCAATGTTGCCGGCCCTGGCAAATGGGAGCCCAGACGTAGACAGCTCGGAGTTTTTCGCGCGATAGCCGTCACCAATCGACAGACTTCCTTCGGCGATCAGGTCACCGGTGGAGCGTGGGGTACAAGTGTCGCGCGAGTACGTCGGCCTCATGCGCCACCCTCATCGTCTTCAACGCCAGGCAGCCGTTTCAGGACCACCCCCATCAAACGTTCCCCCTCGGCAAAGTGCTTCTCCAACTCCCGCAGCAGCAGCGGGTACTTCTTCGCGAACGGTTCGCCGTCGTCCTCTTGCGCCTTGGCACCGACGTAGCGTCCGGGGGCGAGTACGAAGCCGTGCTTGGCGATGCCCGCGATCATATCCGCTTTGCAAAAGCCGGGAATGTCGCTGTACGCCCATTCGCCATGCTGTGCCTCGACCCACCAATCCGGCGCAGGCTCGCCGCGCCACTGGCGGAAGGCGTAGACGATGCGGCCGAGGTCGGAATCGATGTTCGGGTCGCCCATGCCGTCGGCCATCATGCTTTCGCCGTCGTCGCCGCCGGTGAGCACGCGTAGCGTGCGGGTCCGCATCGTGCCAAGCTTGCGGGCATCGATGAATAGCGTCTCGCCCGTGCGGTCACGGCCGCCGCGCTTGAGGTTCCTACTGGACTTGTCGCGGGTGAGGAACCAGAGGCAGGCGGGGATGCCGGTGGTGAGGAAGAGTTGGGCCGGCAGCGCGACGATGCAGTCCACCAAGTCGGCCGCGACGATGCGCTGTCGGATTTCGCCTTCGCCGCCCGAGCTGCTGGAGAGCGAGCCGTTGGCCAGGACGAAGCCGGCGACTCCGCCGCCGTGCCCGTTAGGCGGGGCCAAGTGGTGGATGAAGTGCTGGATCCAAGCGTAGTTGGCATTGCCGACGGGGGGCGTGCCGTGGCGCCACCTCACGTCGTCGGCCAGCAGCTTTCCCGACCAGTCAGAGACGTTGAACGGCGGATTGGCGAGGATGTAGTCGGCCTTGAGGTCGGGGTGCAGGTTGCGCAGGAAACTGTCGGCGGGCTGAGAGCCAAGGTTGGCCTCGATGCCGCGGATGGCCAGGTTCATGTGCGCCAGCCGCCAGGTGGTGGGATTGGATTCCTGGCCGAAGATCGAGATATCGGTCTTCTGTCCGCCGTGGGCTTCCACGAAGCGCTCGGACTGTACGAACATACCTGCCGAGCCGCAGCAGGGATCGTAGACGCGACCCTCGTACGGCTCGAGCATCTCGACCAGCAGCCGAACGATGCAGCGTGGTGTGAAGAACTCGCCGCCGAGCTTGCCCTCGGCCTGGGCGAACTTGCCTAGGAAGTACTCGTAAACGCGGCCGAGCGTGTCGCGGGCTTTGGCGCGGTCGTCTTTGAAGCCGATGTCGGCGATCAGATCGATCAGCCCCTTCATCTTCTCCGGCGCGATGCCGCGACGGGCGTAGTCGCGCGGCAGCTTGCCCTTGAGGTTCGGGTTGTCGCGCTCGACGGCGAGGATGGCGTCATCGATCAGCGTGGCGACGTCAGACTGCGCGGCCTGGTTCCGGAGGTTCTGCCAGCGTGCCTCGGGCGGTACCCAGAAGACCCGCTCGGCGGTGTACTCGTCGCGGTTCTCCAGCAGGCTTTCGATCTGAGGCCCGCTGATGCCGTCGGCTTCCAGTTCCCCCTTGAGTTCGCCCCGTCGCGCCTCAAAGGAGTCGGAGATGTACTTCAGGAAGAGCAGGCCGAGGACGACGTGCTTGTACTCGGCAGCGTCGATCTGACCGCGCAGGGCGTCGGCCGACTTCCAGAGGACTTCAGCGTAGGCCAAGTCGGTGGTGGTTACGTCATTGTTGGTCATGCCGGTTTCAGCCCTCTTTTCTTCGGAGGTCGACCGCCTGGCCACAGCGGTCGGTACATATACCACGGGAACTGCAGCATATTAACCGAATTGCGCCAAAGACGCACATCGTTCGAGAGGAGCAGACCCTGGCGATCCGGTTGAACGGCTTGGGCTATGCAATCGATCCGGTCAGCGGGCAGAATTCTGACTTCGATGCCACGCTGATGGTCGCGGTAGGGCACCGACTACCCGACGCCACCCCGCTTGTCCCGCTACATCAACTCGATGTTCACGCGGCGCCCGACTATTGCGGCGGCCCGTTGCAGGCTGCCGAGCGTGATGTCGTTTTTCGGATCGAGCAGCCGGTCCACCTGGGTGCGGCTCGTCTTCAGCAGCATCGCCATCTTGCTCTTGGAGATTTTCTTCTTCTTCATGGCCTCCGCGAGCTGCCACGCGACGACTTCCTTGATTGCCTGCGTCTGCGCTTCCTCGAAGATGCCCTCCTCCTGGAGGAATGCATCGATGCTGGATCCCATATGCTTCTTGCTCATCGTTCCAACTCCTTCCGACGCCTGCGCGCCATTGCCAAATCCGAATCCGGCGTTGCCCGCGTTTTCTTGATGAACCCATGCAGCACCACCAGGTGCTTGCGGTAGAGGCAAAGCAGCACGCGCGCCGTCCGTTTCGTCGGCAGGTCCGTCCGGATTTCCCAGAGGCCGTCTCCCATCGGGCGGCACATCGGCATGCCTATCGGCCAGCGCCATTGCGCCCGCAGCAGGTCCTTCCCTACCCCCTGACGCTCGGCCTCATCCAGCCCTTTCAGCCACTCCCTCACGGGTTCACTGCCCGACCGCGTGCGGTAGAAGATCAGCGGGTTTTCTGTGGCTTCGGCTCGTCGGCCATCCTGCACCTTTCAATGTACAGTGAACCATATAATGTACATATCTGCAAGCTGCGTTGGTTACGCACCGTGATGGTCGGACTTGAGGAGTAAAGGTTGGCTACTGTTTTTTGTCGCGTAGATGTGCTAGCCAATTCCTGGTGGGCCAATTCTGCAACATTCGATTGTGAAAAGTAGAAAGCCGCGCAGAATCAAGCGACAGAGAGGATGGACGCCGTGGATATCGGCCTTCGGATTTGCCTGTGGGTGCGGTTGTCCTGTTGAGGGGCGTTATTGGCCCCGGCGGGCGGATGGGCCTGAACCGCGCGGTCCCCAGCGGGTCAGAAAGCGCTTGAACCTGCGGGCGTGGTAGGACTTGCCCTTCTCCAGCTCAGCGGTGTCCTGCGAGTGCAGAAGCTTCCCCTGGCCGTCCAGCACGAAGAAGTGGGGATAGCCGGCGACCTCGGGGTAGCCTGAGAGCACCTCTTCGTTCTCGTTCTCCGGGCTGTAGTTCACCTTGACCATGACGAAGTTCCGCTCCAGCAGGGCAGCCAGCTTCCTGTTCCGCTTCAGGTAGTCGTCCAGCCGGTGGCACCAGCCGCACCACTTCCCCCCGACCTCGATCAGCACGTGCCGTCCCGAGCGCCTGGCCTCGGCGACGGCGTCGTCGATGTCGCCGGCGGCATCCCGTTTCGGGTCGTATTGCTGGACCGGCTGGTAAACGGGGGCAGCCTGCTCGGCGGCGAACGCAGGCAGTAGAAGTGCGAGCATCGCCGGAAGCACGAATAGTGCGGACCGGATCGGCCTTGTAATCACGAAAATCCTCCTGGACTTCCCCCACACCCTGGCGGGTGGATCATTCGCGAGTGAAACAACGGGTCCTTTTGACTATGGGGAGCAGAGGCCATGTCCCGTTAATTCGGTTTGCTGCAACATTGAACATCGATACACAGGATCGACAGGACGAGAAGCGGGTGCGCAGCAAGGGGAGCACACCGGTCGGATTCTTGAGAGGCCAGCCGGATGCCCCCCGGGAGCGCGGGCGTCCCGCCCGCATCCTTTCGCCGCCGCCCCGACTGTCGACCCTCCCAGCCGACGCCGCCTCAGTCGGGGCGGGAGGAGAGCCATGGCCTGGTTCCCGCTTGATCCGGGCCGGGGGAGTGGGGCCGGGCTGCGCCCGGACAGGGGCGGGCGGGACGCCCGCGCTCCCGGGGGGGGACTGCTCCCATCCCTCTTGCTCCTCAAGGGGGGGCGCACCGGCTTGCCGGGCCGCAGGCCTGCCCATGCGGCAGAACCGTCTCGTTTGGTGACCCTTCGTGGATTTCTTTTTTCGGCCTTTGTGGACAACCCTCAATTGTTTCAAACAAGTCCGGCCCCTGCCCTGCCGGGCAGATCATACGAGAGTGAAACAATCAGAAATCGACCATTCCTTCGCGACCTTGGCATCCCGTCGCGGTTAACCTCAATGCCTTAGTGGTCCTTCGTGGCCCTTCGTGGATAACTCTTTTTTCTTTTGTCTTTTTTTGTTTGTTTCAAGTAAGCGCCCTACCGGACCAAGATGTTGCTGGCATACTGTCCTGTTTTTCCATCGATCGTGATTTCCGCAACCAGCCTGAATTCGCCGGGAGCGGACGGCGTATAGGCGCAGAGCTCTCCGACCGTTTCCGTTCCCTCGATGTCGTTCCATTCGGCGTCCGGACTGGCTCGGGTCTGCCACTTCGAATGGAGGACGGCGAAGTGGGTGTCATCGATGAACACGTTTTCGACTGCGATGCAGCCTCCGCTCGAAACGGGACCGAACCTGACCTGGCCGGGTGAAACGGAGAGCATTTCCAGTCGCACAAATCCATCGGCGCCGACTCCGATGCGCTCGAAGATGAGGAGTCCCGCCTCTTCGGTGCTGAGGTAGGCGTGCCTGCCATCGGGACTCGCCACGAAGGTTCGTGTGTGGCCGAACTCGGGGATGGGGTTGTTGAATCGATCCGGCTGCCAGGGTGCAACCAGGTCGGTCGGCGCCAGGACACCGGTTTCCGGCTGCCATTGCACGCCGAAGGCCAAATCCTTGCAGAACAGGTCGACCGCCGGGCCTCCCCTTCTTGCCATTCCTGCGCAGCGGTTGTCGAAGTCGAAGAACTCGAACGGCGGGTTCCAGAATGGCGGCAGGCTGCCGATCGGGTGAGGACTGGCGGGATCGTCTTCCAGTTGGAACAGGTTCGACCTCCTGCCGTTGTCGTCGAAGGCGAACAGGTAGCGATCGTCGCTGCTGATCGCAATGGACTGCAGGTTCCACAAGCCCGGTTCGGTGCTCCCTGCCTGGGTGAGCGCCCCTGTTTCCCCGTCGCGCTGGAAGACCAGAAGCGAGGAGTGGGTGGCCGCGTAGACGTGGCTGTCGCCGTTGGAGATCAGCGCCCGCCTCAGCCCGGGAACCGTCAGGGTCTGGACGTGGCGCAGATCGCTCGGCGACTCGAAGGCCAGAACCTGCAGCTGACCCTGTAGGGGATCGACCGTATGGATGAACGATCCCCCGGAGTCCATGAAGACATCGCCACTGCAATTGGCGGCGCCGGACAGGTCGGTGACCGACAGCATGCCTTCGTCCCGAAGTTCCCGGTGCGTATCATCGACCGGTGCAAACCGGCGCCAAGCCCCGCACCGATGGGCATACAGCGCGGCTCTGTGCCCATCCCAGATCAGCGAACTGTCTTCCAGATCGTAGTCTCCCAGTTCCTGAAGCAGGGTCAGATCTCCGGTCTTCGAGTCGCGTTCGAACACTTGAAGGCCACGCCCCGAAGCCACGTAGAGCACCGTTCCCCGGCTATTGAGGGCCAGGCTGGCCGGGCCCCGAAGCGCCACCGGGTTCCCCTGGGCGTCCAGGTCCCCGTCGGCCAGGCTTCCGACGTACTTGAGCCAGACCGGAGCTTCACTCTCGCCCCAGTCCAAGGTGAACTCTTCGCTGGATGCGCCGCCCCGGGTTCCAAGCCGGATCTTGTATCGGGACCCCGCCTCGGCAAAAAAGACAACCTCGATGGCGTAGGACCCCGTCCATTCCGGCTGATGGCTGCTTCTCACGAACTCGAGCGGTCCGAAACCGTCGAGGGCTTCCCTGTAGACGGCCAGCACCCAGGGAGCGAAGGGCTCATCGATCCGGAATCTGTACCATCCGGAAGCGGGCGCTTGGTATGTCCACCAGAGTGAGGAGTGGCCCAGTGGGCCGACGCGTTCGCTCGGCTCCATGGTCGCAAAACGATTCGAACCGGTCGTGGAACCCGTGGCTCCCGACAGCGGCACAGCGCTGGAGAAACGGTCGTTGCCGGGGGTTGGTCCCCAGACCAATTTCGCGGCGGCCCCTGGTATTGAAAAGCCTGAGAGATCACCCGTCGGAAAGCCGGCCGCGATCCAGTACCGTTGCCCGCCCGCGGCCTGAAAGACGAAATCGGACGGATCCGCATCCATCCGGCTCTCGGCGACCAGATGCAGGGCTTCGATGGAGCTTCCGGTAAACACGGTCACCCGCAGCCTCGAATGTGTCGGGAACAGTGATAGAGACAGCCCGCCGGGATCCGTCAGGCTCCAGGTATAGTGGCCGTCCTCCGGAGCTTCCCACACCCACCACTTCGTCCGGACTCCGCTCTCGGCCGGCTCTCCGGGTTCCACGGTCGCTAGGGGATCCACCGTGATGAGGTGTTCCGACGACAGCGCGCTCTCGATCGGTTCCGCACCCTCGATGTCGTCGTTTGGGGAGCGGGGAGCGAAGGGCAGCGCCGACCATCTCAACGGGTAGGGGCCTCCGGACGAATAGGCCGTGGGCTCGGCGACGGCGATGAGATACTCCCTTCCGGCTCCGGCGTTGACAAAGGAGAGCTCCAAGGGGAAGTTCGATACCAGCCGGAGCGGGACAATGCTGTCTGTGGCGGTGGTGTCCCGCGCGAAGAGGTCTCTCTCGAAGACGCCGGTCTCGGTTGCGTCTTTCTCGAACACGAAGACACGCCGCGGGGCATCGGTCTCGAACAACCACGGGCCGTCGCCGGGCGCGGTCCACCGGTACCAGGTGGTGGCCGCCGCGAACCCGAACCACTCGCCGGGCTCCAGGGTGGCCCCCCGGTTGTTGCCATGGACCACGCCGGCCGGGCCCTCAATCAGGCTGGCCTCCGCCAGGTCGTCGTTGACGGGGCGGGATCCCTTGGCCCAGCGGAGCTCGAGGGCAGCCCCTCTGGCGTCTTTGCTCACCCGGATGCGATAGGTCTGTCCTTGCTCGGCGAAGAATGTCGATCCCCACTGGCCGGAGGCGATCCGGTCCAAGGCCGCGATGCGGTCGCCTCGAAAGATGTCGATGCCGTCGCTGCGCATGTCCCCGGGATGCGTAGGCGGGGGAATGTCGAAATGGACCGGACCGTCGGCCGGCGCCGTCCATGTGTACCAGACCGAACCGGCCGGGCGCCCCCGGCGGGAGGTGAGCAGAGGCTCTCCCGGCTCTGGGGTGGCCAGTAGCAGATCCAGAGCCAGTGACCCCTCCTCGCCTTCGATCGGGGCTGCCGCCAGGAAGTCGTCGTTGGCGGGCCTGTCGGCAATCCCGGATGGGCCCTGGCTTTCCGCACCCACGCCGACCGACACCGATGCCGCCTGCGCGTTCCAGGCGCTGGCGGTAAAGTAGAGGCGTGCCACGTCCGACTCGCCGGTGTAGGAAACCCTTAACTTGATTTCCCGAGCCTCTCCCGCCGAGACTTCACCGAGCGGGATCGAAGACCCCAGGGGGATGGGTGAGGCCTCGATCGCTTCTTGCCCCGAAAATTCCCAGACCTCGCGTTCCGGCGGCTCGAGTTCGCCCGACAAATCCACCGTCAGTCCATCCGCGCGGGACACGTTCACGGTGTGGATCCGCACCTGGTTGCATCTGAAGGGGGCTCCCGTGTCCCGGCAGTCGATGTGGAGCCGGGTTCCGGCCGCCACGTAGGCGTCCGCGCTCAGGGTCAGAGTCAGTTCCTGTTCCCGGCCGCCTTCGAGGGCGCTGCTGTCAGCGTCGATCCTCAGGTTGGGGGTGGAGGTGCCCCGGATCACCGTCCAGGCCAGCGCCGCTCGAGGCGCGGCGGTGTAGATGCGGTGGGCCGCCACCTTGGCCCGGTAGACGCCTGGATGTGGATTTCTGAGGATGATCCACTCCACGTTGTCCACCCGGGAAGACGAAACATGCTCCCCGCAGGCGACGGCCCCGCAATCGGCGTCCCGGTCGAGCCACAGGTCGAGATCGTTCAACACGGCGCTGGCGATGGTGTCGGTGGGCGGCTCGTCCCAGGCTAAGACCAGGTCGAGGCGGCTGGCGCCCTCCGGCACCAGGATGTCCTGATAGGCGTACTCGCCGTCCTGCAGCTCGGAGACCGCGCCGCCGCCGCTCCAGCCGTCGGTTCCATCCCGGTTGAGCACGGCGGTTCGGGCGGACACCTTGCCCAGTCCGTACTGGGCATGCAGCCTTCCCGGCCCGCCGGTGTTGGTCGGGGGGAACACCGCGGCGTCCTCCAGCCAGGCGTCCGGCCGGATGGCGCCGGCCATCAGCCGAGCCCGGGCCAGTGCGGGCTGCTCCCGGAAGGCGGGGACCGCATCCATCAGCAGGGCGGCCACCCCGGCCGCCGAAGGCGAGGAGAAACTGGTGCCGTTGAAGCGGACATAGCCCCCGCGGCTGCCCGCGCCCCGGGGCGTGTGGATGCCGACGCCGGTGGCGACCACCTGGGGCGCCAGGCGTCCATCGAAGGTCGGCCCATGACTGCTGAAGGCTGCGATGTCCCCGCTGTCCAGCACGGCGCCGACGGCCAGCGAGTTCTTTGCGCTGGCGAAGTCGGAAAATCCATTGATCCCTGCGTTCGCTTGCGCAACCACATACAGTTGGCGGTGACTCCAGACGACGGAGTCCAGCTTGCGCTCGTCGACTCCCCTTCCCTCGAATTGCCTGGAGGACCCACCAAGGCTCACGTTGACGATCAGGGGTTTGACCGGGAGCGACGGGTTGGCTGCTTCGGCGCACTCGGTGGGGCGGGCGAGAAAATCCATGGCTCGATTGACGCCGTCCCCGAATCCGAATCCGGAGCTGTTCAGGACCTTGGCGAAACGGATGTGGCGCACCGAAGGCGCCATGCCGGCGAAACGGGGTTCGACGGAACCGTTGCCGAGGATGGTTCCGGTGACGGCGGTTCCGTGTAAACCTTCATCGATCCACAGGTCCTCGGACTCGTTGGTCCCGCCGAACCCGAAGAAGTCGAGGCTCAGAGAGAAGTTGGCCCCGCACACGCTTTCCCGGTTCGATGCGATGTCCGGATGGTTGATATTGAGTCCGCTATCCATGACGCCGATAGGGACCGAGGCCCCGCCGATGCCCGAGAAGAGACCGGGAGCCCCGTCGTATCTTCGCAGGGCATCGGCGCCCATGGCGGGAACAGCCGTGTCGAGCGCGGATTCGAAGATACCGATGGGCTCGACGGCCAGCACGAAATCGGCCGCGGCAATCGCCTCCAGCCGAGCCTGGGGCAGGTTGGCCGCATAGACCCGGATGTTCGGATCGAAGCGGCCCACCACCGCCCCCAGCTCCTCGAGCGCTTGCCGCCAGCGGGCATCGGGATCGCCGGTCATCAGGGTGATGTACACGGGCGTCACTTCCTGGGAGGAGGCGTCGGGCGATGGGGTCACCAGCGCTTGGGCGAGTTTTCTCTCCAGGGGCAGGGCGCCCAGTCCATCGACCTCCGGCAACGCCGCGATCGCTTGCAGACGGGCCCCGTCGCCCGGGAGCCTGGCGCGCACCAGCACTCCCGAGGAACCGACGATCCGGGCGCCCGTGCCTTCGAGCGCCTGCGCCAGGTCATTGGCCGTGGCGTCCCCGGCGAGTCGGATCCAGCCGAAGGACCAGTCGCGTCCGGCCGCGGCGGCGTGGGCGGACAGCCTCTCGATCGAGGTCTCCGTCCCGAGCCAGTCGAGATCCATCAGGGGGCGTTGGCCTCCAGCGGCCACCTCGCCCTGGAGCCGCTCCCGGGGCATCTCACCGTGGTAGGAGACGAACGAATAGCCGGAGGGAGGGGAGGGAGACGAGTCTGGCACGGCCTGTTCGGAGACGGACAACGTTGAGGAAGATCGAGGCGCGGCCTCAACGGCCGGTTCCCGGAGGACTCCACGGCTTTCCTCGGAAATCCGGGCCGCCCCGGCTCGGGTCATCATGGATGCCCGCGCCGCGGCCAACCGTGCCTTTTCCCGGCCCTCACCAGGGGAAGTCTCAGAAGTGGCCAAGTCAGCCGAGCCTGCGATCACGCACAGGACGCCAAGGGTTGTGAGGCTACTTCTAAACGCTGTCCGCATAGTCGACTTCCTTTAGAGTCTGTGCAACCCGTGATGCTCGGCTCGAAGTGGGTCGCGAGGCCCCCTGGTTGGTCTTGCGGAGCCCGCTGACCGCTTCCTGGATGTGCCGTTCGAGACGTTCGGTCATCTGTCGTTACCCCGATATCGAGATCTCGGAAATCGTCCAACTCCCGTCGTCATTCCTGCTGGCCACGAAGGTGATCCGATATTGATTCACTGCGGTATTTCTCAAGTTGTGCGATGTTCCCGAACAGGAAGTAAAACCACCGATACTCAAACAGCTGGTACCGTTAGGGTTCACCGTGAACGTCCCGATCCGGCTGTCCCCGCTGGTGAGGCTGCATTGGCCTCCGGAGCGAAGGACGGTTTCGGCAGTGCAAGCCTGGGGCTCGCCGCCTTCGGTGGGCGGTCCGGCGCCTTCTTCCGGTTTCATTGGATAAACCAGGATTCCATCGTTGGATCGGTTGTCGACCGACACCGCCCAAAGGTAGGTGCGACCGCTTGTTTTCCATTGGATCCATCCAAAGTCTACCGTGGCGCTAATGGGTTTTTGCTGCCAGGAGTAGGGCGTCATTTCAAAGCTGAGGGTTTCGACCAGCCCGGACTCGTCGGAGACCTCGGCTTGAATCGAAACAGACTCATCGCTTGGATTGAAAGCACCAATGTTGGTTCTTTGATGCTCATTGACGGAGATTCCAAAATTGTAGGCCCGATCTCCTTCATCGACCAACGGAGCGATCCCATTGACCACTGGCGTGCTGAAACGGCCGTTCTGTGAGTCTGCGTAGACCTCGGCGGTCAAGTAGAATTTGTAACGGGACTCCGTAGCGTCGCCGGCCTCACTGTCTGTCTCGGACTGAAGCACGACCGATCCGTTTCCCCTGTAGTTGAACACCGACCTGAAAAAATTATCCCAGCCTTTGTAGTGGGTCGCCGGCATGGAGATGATTTTCCGACTCACCAGGCCATTGGGACCGTAGAGAGTGGCCGTAATGGAATATTCATGCGAAGTCAGGTTGCCGATCACGACTCGGGTTTTGAAGCTTCTCACGTGCGTCGCTGTGGGAATCACGGCGAGTGAAGTGGCTCGAGCGAATCCGAGCGCATTCACGTCGCGTTCCGAAACCGACGTTTCCGCGAAGGCAAGCGTCCCGAGATGAATCAACAGGGCACAACAAGCAATGACGTGTTTCATGTCTCTCTCTTGTGTCTTCTCTACGGAACCTCTCCGACTCGAGAGTGGTGGATTCCTTGGACAATCCGTCCCGGAAGGCCGAAGCGGGAGTTCTTCCCTTTCTGTGAAAACTCTGGTGAAACCTGTCTTTATTGTAGCGTATCAGGGAGCTTCCACGGGGTTTTTGCTGATCGAAAGCGAAGACGTTTCTCTCTGGTGCTGAGGCTTTATTTGGATAGAACGGCGGCGGGCTGCTCCTCCAGCGGCACATGCTGGCGATTCCCCAGGAAGCGAATGAAGACGTCCAGCAGCAGAAACCGGTAGTCCTGCAGCAGCACCACCAGAGCCAGGGAATGCCGGCATGGTGCAAGAGGAGCTCGTGGGCCCAGGCATCGGGTCCGTGGACCTCGCCGAAGTGGAGAAAGGAGACGGCAAACAGGAACAGGGCCATGGCGCCCAGCATGCGCATGCCCGCCCCCTTGCGCTGCTGCTGGTCTTTCCAGAGGGCAAGGGCCGCCAGCACGGCCAGCCCGCCAAATCCGAAAGTGATCAGCCGGAGTCCGAACTGATGGGAAGCGACCTCGGTCCCGAAAATTTCAGCCAGATGGATGCCGCAGGCCAGCAACCCCACTCCATAGCCGATCCAGCACAGAAAAGAACGCCGCGACCCCAGCCAGACATGCAGCAGCACGCTCGGCAACAGGCTCAGGGTGGCAAAGCTTCCAGGTACTCCGGCAACTCCAGGGGCCGCTGCCCTCCATCATCTTCGTGACCGCCTACAGCCGGCACGCGCTCAACGCTTTTGAGGTCGGGGCGGTCGACTACCTGCTGAAGCCGGTCAGCCAGGATCGCCTGCGGACGGCGGTGGAGCGCACCCAGGCGGCTCTGGGGAATCGGCGGGAAGCCGTGGAACGGATGGCTCAAACCCTGGGCGTCGCCGAATCCGGGGGGAAGCGGCGGGTGCCCAAGATCGCGGCCAGGAAGGGTGAGGACTACTTCCTGCTGGACCTGGACGAGGTCTTTGCTTTCCAGGCCGACCCTGAAATCGTCTGGATCAGAACCCGGGATAAGAGCTACATGGCCACACAGACCCTGCAAGCCATCGACGAGCGCTTCAGCGGGACCCGGTTTCAGCGAGTCCATCGGAGTGTTCTGGTCAACATCAACAAGGTCCGCAAGATAAGCGTACTCAGCAGCCAGCGCTGGTTGTTGACCCTGACCAACGGACTGGAATACACCGTGAGCAAGCGGCAGGCTGCCCTGCTTCGGGACCTGCTGCGGTAAGCTACAGGACATACCTTGTCAGATAGACGGTCGCCGCCTCCGCGATCAACACAGCCAGGATGAAAAGGGCGATGGCACGGCCGCCTTTCATGTTGCACGAGATCGAGAAGGCCTTCCACATCAGGGCAACCATCCAGACCACTCCGGCCAAAGTCACCACACCCCCGACGATCAGGCCCGTCCAGGAAAGTCCGGCCAGTTCGCCGCCAAGCAGGGCTGCGGCCAGCCCGTCGAAAGCATCGCGAATCCAGGGAAGCGCGCAGATCGCGGCCACCGGAAGCAGGGGAATCCGGGCCATGGCCTGTGTGCCCGCGATGTCGACCAGCCGAACGGCGCTCCGACTGAAGAGCAGAGCGACCAACAGCAGCAGTAGCGTGAACACGACCCAGTTCACCAGCCCCTCCACCACCGGCACCCACAGCGCAACCTCGTTGCCGGCATGCACGTCGAGCAACCCGTCGAAGCGTATGCCGGCGCCGGCGGCCGCCAGTCCGGTAGCCACAATACCGACGAGTCCGACGGCCATGGACCGGGTTCCGGCGATTCGAATGAACGGATTGAACAACCACCGGCCGATGGTCATCTCTTGTTGCATTTCCTGATTGGTCGACGGGCTATTCTCCATCTTCCACCTCATTTCCGTTGGGCACCTCAATGGCATCGCTCAGCAGGGAAATCAGATCGTCCAGCCGGTTGCGGACGGTTGGATAGGATACCCCATAGAGCTTGGCCATCTGCTTGAGGCTGCCGCTGCTCAATATGAATGACAGGACGAACTCCTGGTCGTCGCTGGAGAGACGGGAGAGCGCGGGCAGCGGGTAGCTCCCGCTCACCAAGGTCTCACAGCCGGGGCAGGTGAGTTGGGCCACGCACAGGCCGGCGCCGCAACTCGGGCACGACTTGGGTAGCTGTCCTTGCATGGGAGCTATGAGTACCACAAATATAAATATTATTCAACTACTAGTTGATATAAAGTATTTATAAGTTAAATAAATTAATATCTGTGTATTTGAAGGGACTGGCAAACTTCTCCCTTGAGCTTGTGGCGGAACGGGTGCCGGCGCTTCAATTATGAAGGGGAGGACGTCCGCTCAGGCCTTCCGGGAGGGACTGCCCAATGACTCCAAAGGGGGGACCAGGAAGGCCGCCTAACCGACCATCCCCGGCAGGGAAACCGTCAGGTGATTGCTGGCACTGTACGGCCAACGAATACGGTCTTCACCCGTTCTCGTCGCCGTACAGGTAATGATCCAATCGGTCTGTAAGGTCTGCAGGGAGGCTTTCCCAATCTTCGGCGGTAACCCCCTTCAATGCCTCAGCGATCGCATCCTCTACATCGGGCTCCTTCAGGTCGCCATTGCACTCTTCATCGGTCAGGATCATTCGAATCGCCGCCTTTCGAACCTGCAGACTCCTGGGCAGGTCCGGGACTACCGGAGTACGGCTTTCCCTTAAGAGGACAACCCACCCCGGCCCTCGCTTCGCCAGCGCCACTCGGCACGGAGGAGCACTAGCCCCCGGCCGCCTTGGAAGGGGAGATGAACAGCAGGGCGGAACGCCCTTGGATGAGGGTCGGTCTCTGGCCGCGTCAGACCAGGACTTCCTTGATGGGCCTGCCGCCCAGGTCGGTGAGCCGCTTGAGGCGTCCTGCGTGGTAGTAGGTCAGGCGCATGTCGTCCAGACCCATCAGGCGAAGGATGGTGGCGTGCAGGTCGTGCAGGTGGTAGACGTTCTCGGCGGCCTTGATGCCCAGCTCGTCGGTATTTCCGACCACCGTGCCGCCCTTGATCCCCCCGCCGGCGAACCACATCACCATGGCTTCCTTGTTGTGGTCCCGACCGGGATTGGAACGGAAGAAGTCCATGGAGTTGTCGGCCGTGCGTCCGAATTCACCGCCCCAGACCAGCAGGGTCTGATCCAGCAGGCCCCGCTGCTTCAAATCCTTCAACAGGGCAGCCACCGGTCGGTCGGTTTCATAGCCCCGCTTCCGGTGCTCGGCTGCAATATTCTCGTGGGAGTCCCAGCCGCTGCAGTAGACCTGGACGAAACGCACCCCGCGCTCCACCAGGCGCCGGGCCATCAGGCACTTCCGGGCCATGGGTTCGGTGATTTCGTCGTTGAGTCCGTAGAGCTCCTTGGTCTTCTCCGACTCGCTGTCGACGTCCAGGGCCCCAGGAACGGCAAACTGCATCCGGAAGGCCAGTTCGTAGTTTTTCATGCGCGCCAGCAGGCCGCTGTTGGAGGGGTCCGACTCCAGATAGGGCTCATTCAGCTGGTTCAGGAGCGTGACACTGGCCTCCTGCTCCTTCCGGCTCATCCCCGTAGGAGGTTGCAGATCCACAATGGGGACACCGTCGGGGTTGAGCATGGTGCCGTGACAGGCCGCCGGCAGATAGGCGTTGGAATAATTGACCGCACCCCCTGAAATGCCCCGCCGCCGGTCCGGCAACACCACAAAGGAGGGCAGGTTCCGGTTCTCGCTGCCCAACCCGTAGACCAGCCAGGACCCCACCGAAGGACTTCCCGGAATGGAAACCCCGGTGTTCATCAGGAAGCACCCCGCCGGATGGTTGTGGGAATCGGTATGCAGCGACCGGACCACCGCCATGTCGTCCACGCACGTGGACAGGTGGGGAAAGATGTCCGATACCTCCATGCCGCACTGCCCGTGTTTGGCGAATTTGAAGGGGCTGCCCACGTAGATCCGTTTTTGCATGCTGCCGTAAATCCGGGTGATCGGCGTCCCATGGTACTTGTCCAAAGCGGGCTTGGGATCGAAGGTGTCCATCTGGCTGGGCGCGCCTTCCATGAAGAGGAAGATGCAGGACTTGGCCTTGCTCTGGAAATGGGGGGCCTTGGGTATCAGGGGATCCTCGAGCCGGCCGCGGGCTCCGCGAAGGTTGTCCTGGAAGAGCAGCGAGGAAAGGGCCAGGCTTCCGAGGCCGCGGCCAAAACGGAAGAGGAAATCCCTGCGCCCCAACCCACCCAGGCGAGGATCCGGATTGGGTTCCACCTGCCCACAGAAGTTGAATTCAGGTTTTGGCATCGGGGACTCCTTTGTGGATCTCGCCGACCCTACGCTACTCCAGGAACACGAACTCGTTCATGTTGAACAGCACCAGGCAGAGGCTGGCCAGCGAATATTTCCGAGATCCTTCCTGAGACGGCGCCTTCCGCTCCACCCCGGCGCCACCTGCAAAGGAGATGGCCTTCAGGGTCAACTCGCGGCTGGCGTCAGGCAGGTTCCGGCCTCCTCCCAAGAAGGACAGGCACTTCTGCCTTTCCGCGGGGGAGGGCGGCCGTTGCAGGGCCAGGCGGAAGGCCCGCTCGATCTGCCGCTCCGGGTCCTTTCCCACCTCTCTGACGATGCGGCCAGCCATGGCCTGGCTCTGCTCATGGGAGAAGTCGCTGTTGAAGAGGGCAAACACCTGAGGAGTCACCGTGGTCACTCCCCGCACGGGACAGGTCTCCTGAATATTGGGACCATCGAAGGCGCTGATCATGGGAGACTGAAGGGAGCGGCACTGCAGCATGTAGGCGGTACGCCGGTTCCGCTCTCCGACCGGAGAGGGCTCCCACCAGGTGCCGGCCCGGTCCATGACCTCCCGGTCGATACTGGGAAAGAAGGGTGGGCCTCCCTGCAGGGGATTCAGCTCTCCACTGACCGCCAGCAGGCTGTCGCGAATGACCTCGGCCTCCAGGCGAATGGGACTGCGCTTCCACAGATAGCGGTTGTCGCTGTCGGTCTGCTGGTAGGACTCCCACCGAGGATGGCGCAGGGCCTGCTGGTAGGTGTTCGATTGCAGAATCAGGCGCTGGATCGACTTGACGCTCCACCCGCTCCGGATGAATTTCGAGGCCAGCCAGTCGATGAGCTCGGGATGGCGGGTCCCGCCTCCGTTCTTCCCCAGATCGCTGGGTTGGGGCACCAGCCCCGTGCCGAAGTGGTACTGCCAGATGCGATTCACCATCACCCTTGCGGTGAGGGGGTTGTCGGGACTGGCAATCCACTCGGCCAGCACCTTGCGCCGGCTGGACAATCCCTCCAGATTCACCGGATCGGAGTGCCCCGTCACCGCGCTGAGAAAGCCGGGCTGCACTTCTTCGCCCCTCAAGAGGTAGTTTCCGCCCTTCAGCACGTAGGTGCTCACCGAATGCCGAATGGGGGAGTCGGAAGCCATGAAAGCCATGGGCTTGAAATAGCCCGGATTGTTGGGGTTGGCAAAGCGGGTGCTGTGCTTGCCCAGCAGCCGGTAGAGGTCCTGCTCCTCCTTGCTGAAGAGCACGCCCTGCTTCATGGCCCATCTCAGATCGGTGTCGGTGATGTCCAGGGACCAGTCCTTGAGGTCCTGGGCCATGACCGGTGGGCGGTGGGCCCTCATGCGGGCCTTGAACTCCGCTTTCTTTCGATCTCCCAAAGCCTTTCTGGATGCCAGGATGCCGTCCCAGGCGGCAGCCTTCTCTTGCCAGAGCTCGGGCTGCCGGCGCGCCAATTCGAACTCGGTAAAGGGGACGGGAGCGGCCTTGAGCAGCAGCGGGGCGAAAAAGGCCTCCATGCGGTAGTAGTCGCGGGTGGGAAGGGGGTCGTACTTGTGGTCGTGACAGCGGGCGCAACCCAAGGTCATGCCCAGGAAGACCGAACCGGTGGTCCCCACCACGTCATTCAGGACATCCCGGCGCCGCTCCGGACCTCTGTCCCGCTGCACCGGAATCCATTGATAGAGGAACCCGGTCCCCAGCTTGGCTTCGTCCCCGTAGTGCCGGTAGGCGTCGCCGGCGATCTGTTCCTTGATGAACCGATCGTAGGGTCGATCCTGGTTGAAAGCCCGGATCACGTAGTCCCGGTATCTCCACAGGTGGGTGCGGGCATCGTCGGTCGACTCTCCCCCGGTGTCGGCGTAGCGAACCAGGTCCAGCCAGTGCCGGCCCCAGCGGACGCCGTATTCGGGACGGGACAGCAACCGCTCGATCTCCAGGCGATAGGCCTCGGAGGACGGGTCCCCGAGAAAGCCTTCCGCCTCCTCCGGGGTGGGCGGCAGGCCGATCAAGCCGAAATAGATGCGCCTCAGGCGAGCCCGGTCGGAGGCCGACGGGGCCGGGACCATCCCCTCTTCTTCCAGCTTGGCCAGGATGAAGGCGTCCACCTCGTTCCTGACCCAGGATCGGTTCCGCACCTCGGGCAGCGGAGGCTCCGCCAATGGCGTCCAGGGCCAGGACAGCGACGGCTCCTCGGACCGGCCGGCGGCGGCCACCTGCATCTCGTCAATCCATTGGGAGATGGCAGCGATTTCGGCTTCCGGCAGCGGACTGCCGGTCAGAGGCATCCGGGGCTCCTTTTCCCCCTTCAGGTACTGGATGAGGGGGCTGGCGCCGCTTTGCCCGACCAGCACCGCGGGACCCGAAAGGGCGCCTCCCCGGAGAATATCGGCTACACTTTCCAGCACCAGTCCGCTCTGGCGGGAATCGCCGCCGTGACAGGCCAGGCAGTTCCGGCTCAGGATCGGCCGGATCTCGCTCTGGAAGCGTTCCTCCGACTCCGGCTGGACAGCAGCCCCCTCGCCGGCGGCGGGAAGCGCCAGGACCAGCAGAAGACAGGAGGCCAGCAGAGGTCGAAACGAGAAGGTCATGTGGCTGTAAGCACCTGGGGGAAGATATAGCTTGATGGAAGGACCAAATTACCTCTACCGGCTCGGAAAGTCAACGTCAACTTACTGAAACGTCGATGTTTTTGTGGGCGGCGGCGTCCACGGGGGATGTTTCAGTCGAGGTCGGTTCGCTTTCTCCAGATCGTCAGTCCGGCCAGGTTCCCCTGCTCCCGGCTGCCCATCCACAGGCTGGCGAAATAGGCGATTCCGAACAGCAGCAGGTTGGCAAAGGTGCTGACCCAGAAATTGTCGGGCATGGCCGCGGCCAACCCCGGGAACAACCCCCTTCCCAGCGGCGTATCCATGAAGAGCCATCCGGCTACCGACAGAACGGTGACGAAGGTGGCCATCATGGCCGCCCGGCTGTTGACCCGGAGAGTCACGAAACCGACCAGGAACAGGCTGAGCAATCCCCCGCTCATGACCGACAGCAACATGCGCTGAAGGTCGTCCAGGGTCTCGGAAACCCGGTAGAAGTGGATGCCGCAGGCGGTGGTGATCATCACCAGGCTGAACAGCAGGCTCACCAGCTTCCCCACGTTGCCGTAGTGAATCGGGTCACCGTCCTTGACCCAAAGCCTCTTGTAGAAGTCGGTGGTGACGGTGGCAGCGGTGGCGTTGATGCTGGAATCCAGGGTGGACATGGCCGAGGCCAGCAGTCCCGAAAGCACGAAGCCGCCCAAACCGGCCGGGACCTGGGTCAGGATGAAGCGGGGGAAAACGGCATCGGGAGGCAGTCCCTCCAGTCCGGTCCCCGGCACCACCTTGACATAGACGTACAGGCAAGTGCCCAGAAACAGGTAGTAGCTCCAGGTCGGCACCGACAGCCAGCAACCGATCCAGGCTCCCTGGGCGGCCGCCTTGTCGCTGGCAGCGGCGGCATAGCGCTGCACGTTGGTCTGATCGGTGCCCATCAGGTGCATCAGGATCATGAACTCGGCAAACAGATAGGCCCAGAGGGTCTTCCCCTGCAGGGTCAAGGTGGGATCGCCCAGTTGGAACTTGTTGTCGGCGGCGGCCACCCGAATCAACTCGGAGAAACCTCCGGGAATCTGGGACAGGATGATGGGCAGGCAGAGCAGGCCGCCGCCGATCAGGGCGATGCCCTGAAAGACATCGGTCCAGATCACGGCCCTCAAGCCGCCTACCACGGTGTAGATCGACACCAGCACTCCCCCCACCACGATAATTACCGGCACCGAGTCCTCTCCCGTCTGCAAGATCGACTGGATGGCCAGAGAGACCGCGTAGAGCACCATGCCCGTGCGGACGAAATGAAACAGGACAAAGGTGCCGGCGGCATACATCCTGGCCCAGAGTCCGAACCGCCGTTCCAGGTACTCGTAGGCCGAACTGACCCTGGTCGACCGGTACATTGGAATGAACAGGTGGACCGCAATCATGATGGCGGGAATGTAGCCGAAATGAGCTACGAAATTCCGCCAGTTTCCCTCACCGTAGGCGAAGGCCGGCAGCGCCAGAAAGGTGACGGAGCTGACGATGGTGGCCATCAGCGAGAACCCGATGACCCATCCCGGCATGGATCTCCCCGCCAGGAAATAGCCTTCGTCGGTCTGACTCGACCGCGCGGAGCGCAAGCCGATCAGGATCAGCACCGCGAAGCTGGCGGCAACCACCAGTTGATCCAGCAATCTGATTTCAAGACCGATCATATTCCCCAATCCGTTGCAGGCATCGGTGGCTAAGAATAGCACGACCTCCCGCCGTCGCTTTCCGACCTCGGGCTAACGCCTCGGCCATACCAATCCGCCCAGAGACACTCCCAACACAGAGGCCCAGACCAGAGTCGCCGCCTCAAGCCCCGTCTGTCCTCGGGTGAGCGACTGCAATCCGACCAGGAAGCCCACCGCCATGCCTGCCCGCACCCGGGCCGAAGAAAGGGGTCTCCCGGTGGCGTCGGCCACGGAGGTCACCGCACGGGTTCGCCACATCGTCAGGCCGTAGCCGACTCCAACACCCAGGGGCAGTCCCGCCACGATTGCAAGCGGGCTCCCCTGAAACCAGGACAGTCCCTCCCGATTCAGGCAGAGCCCGGCAGCCGCCAGACAGATGCCGGCGAAGATCCATTGACGGCGAAGACGCTCCGTCATGGAAGCATCCAGCCCAAAGGCCAGCGCGCCGGCCAGCCCCAACCCGGGAAAGGCCCCACCCCAAGTCCCCCAAACCGTGAGCGCCGCCACAAAAACTGAATCGATGGGCCGGAATGGCAATCCCACGGTCCGATTGACGGTGCGCACCAGAAAAACGGCTGCAAACAGCAGCAGCAAGCTGGAGGATTCCACCGCCAGGAAGGCGCCGAAGGTCAGGAAAAGACTGAGGAAGGCAACCCGTTCCAGATCGGGAGCCAGCTCGCGGGCCAGCGACCAACCTCCTACCACCGCCGCCACCCCAAACAACGCCGCTTCCCCGATACCCGGCAACCCGCTTCCCCGCAGCCAGGCCATGGCGCCCGCGACGCCGGCGGCTGCCGGCAGCAGGAGCAGGACGGCACGGTTGGTGGAATATCGGGGATCGATCAGCCGCGCGATCGAGGTGAAGCGATAGAGGAGGTTCACAAGTTCCTGCCGGGCCGGGGTTGGGTCGAAGCCAATTCTACCTGCAACTTTTGTCTCAATGGAACCGCGCCGCGAGTTTACAATGACTTGCCGGCCGGCGTCAGAAGGTCGAGGCCGGCGCCGTCCGGGCCCGCAGCGCCGACAGGAATCAGTAGGCTAACCAGACTCGTTCAAGGGCGCCCCATGTACCCCTTCCTGGACATCTTCTTTATGGTCTTCCACACCGTTCAGATCGTTTTCAATCTGACGGGATGGATCTGGAGGCGTACGCGCCGCTTCCACCTGGGGCTGATGATCCTCACCCTCTTCTCCTGGTTCGGCCTGGGATGGTTCTACGGCTTCGGCTACTGCCCCAGCACCGACTGGCACTGGCAAATCAAGGAGGCCATGGGCGAAACCGGCCTTCCCAACTCATTCATCAAGTATTACATGGACCGGCTGACGGGAAAGGATTGGGACCCGGACCTGCTGGACGCCTCGGTCGTATTCTTCGGCGTGGCGGCCCTGGGGATTTCGGCCTGGGTCAACTGGCGGGATTGGCGCCGCCAGGCCGACCTTGGCACACCTGGTTGGTGAGAAATGCGGCCTAAACCGTCAGGCAGCGGTCGCGGGCGGCTACCTCCCAACGCTCCTTGACGCGTCCCCGGCTGACCACCACCACTTCCCGGTTCAAGGCGGTGGTGGGACAGATATGCCATGGAATGGCCGCCAACTCGTCTCCCGGATGCAATGTCCCGGCCCGGGAGGTCTCAATCACCAAGTGCTCTTCGTTCTGCAGGACCAGTTTGGCGTCGGGCAATTGGGGAAAAACCGCCCGCTTTTCCATGGGTTGGTCCGAGGCCACGGCCTTGTAACCCAAATCCAGCGTGACCCGGTTCTCTCCCGGCAAGCTGATGACGCGGGTCAGAATGACCGCTGCCGGGGTAAAGGGAAGATCGGGGAAACTGGATCCGTATCCGACGTCGTGGAAAATACAGGTGCCCGGACTCAGCTCCAGGGATGAGTCCTCCATCCCGGCATAGACGGGAAAGGTCACCGTCCCTCCGCAGACCAGGCGCGGCACCTCCCAGCCAGCAGCGATCAACTCCCGGCGAAATCCGTCCACTTCCCGGAATCGCTCCTTCACCGCGGCCGACCGCTCCGCCAGCGAAGGGTGTCGCAAGTGACCGTCGTAAATGTGGAATCCCCCCGCCTGCAGTCCCGGGCTTTCGGCAATCTGCGCATAGACCTGACGGGCTCGGCTGCCGACCGGCAGACCGGTGCGGTGCTGGCCCGTATCCAGGTCCAACAGGACTTCCACCTGTTGTCCGGCCTCGGCCATCGCCTTCGACAGGGCTTCCACCGGTTCGGGGTGGTCTGCGATCACCATGAACCGGACCTCCGGAAACAGTTGCACGAAGCGGACGGCCCGCTCGATGTTCCTGCCCACCACCTGGTAAGCCAGCAGAACATCCCGCGCGCCGGCCCGCGCCAGCATTTCGCACTCCGCAAAGGTGGCCGCCTTGAATTTGGTAATCCCCCGCTGCAACTGCAGCTCGATGACCTCCCGGGTCTTGTGCGTCTTCACGTGGGGCCTCAGCCGGGCCGGGTCTCCGGCCATGGCCACCATCCGGTCCAGGTTTTCCCGGACCAACTCCAGAAAGACCACCAGAGCGGGCGTGGTGAGCCGGCGGCTGTCCTCAATGCGGTATCGATCGGGCATGTTCCTTCCTAAGCGGTGGCGTCAGCGACATTGGCATCGGCGGCACGGGCACGGTCGACGTCCCCGGTCTTCACCAGCAACAGCAGAATAACGGGGACGATGGTCATGATACCCAACCACCAGAAAGCCGACTGGTAGGAAAGCAGATTGTCGGCCGCACCGCCCTGCAGCCAGATCAACCATTCTCGCAGCGGGCCGGCCGCCCAGTTCCCGATGACGTGGGAAACGTTGGACAGCGTCATATAGGTGGTGAACACTGTTCCCGCGGCCACGGTCCAGGAAATCCTCATGGCCATGGAGAGGAACCCGACCGAACCGATGGCCGCCAGGGTCTCGTAGGAAAGCACATAAGACATGGCGAACCAGCCCTCGTTCCACAGGCCGGGGAATGACGCGAAGATCATGACTGCCGCCCCATAGCCGACATAGCCGACGGTCAGGATCAAGCGTCTCCCATAGCGGTCGGCCAGATATCCGCCCCCCACGGCGCCCACGATAATGGGAGCGGTGGCATACAGACCGGAGGCTGTGGAGAACTCCACATCCGTCCAGCGCGGGCTCAGGTGCTGGGTGTAGAGCGCATTGGACAGGACCTCGTTGATTCCCAACCCGATCAGCTTCAACAGCGTGAACAGGATGAAGACCCAGGTGGTTGTCAGCGAAAATGCCCTGAGAACACTGCCCAGGACCCGGAGCGGGTTGCTCACGTTCCCGACGGCGGTGGAGGCGGCCCGGCCGGCGCTCCAGGGGAACCGCTTCTCGCCCCGCCGCTCCACGAAGATTATCGGAATCAGCATGACGGCCAGCAGCAACAGCACCTGAACGGCCACGCAGGCCTCCAGACCCCCGGCGTTGATCACATGGGAAAGGCTCCAGGCCCCCACCCCCTTGCCGATGAGCTTGGAAGCCCACATCAAGCCGTTGGTCTGCCCCTGCTCGTGCGGCGGCAGAATGTCGACCGCCAGGGCGTCGGTGCAGACATCCTGCAGGGAGGCAAAGCAGTTGTGCAGAAAGAACATGTAGAGGATGAACTTCAACTCCTGGGAGGGATCGGCGATGCCGATGAATCCCAGCAGCGTCAGCGCCATCATCAATTCGGAACCGATGATCCAGGGACGTCTTCTCCCCATGGAGCGAATGGTGAAGCTGTCCATCAAGGGGGCCCATATCAGCTTGAAGGACCAGGGCACCAGGATGATGGCCTTGAGGTTGCCGATATCGCTGTCGGAAATCTGGTAGTTGTAGGAGAGATAGGAGGGCAGCGTAATCAACATGAAGCCCCAGGGAATCCCCTGGGCGAAATAGAGCGCGCACAGGGTCACTCTTCGCTGCCATCGAGTGTCAACCAGCGCCATGGAAAGGACCGATCTCCCGGGTGTCTTACGAGCCCGCGTCCCGCTCGGAGCAGCCCAAACTCTACCAGCCGCCTACCCTTCCCGCAAGGGACAAGCCCGGCGGCCTATTCGCAGCTACGCGGCTGCCGGGGGTGGGGACAAAACGTCCATGGGGGTTGCACCCCGGGGATGGTTGCTGCCGCCGCCTACGCGGCTCGGGGCTTGGAGTTGCCCTTTTCCATGGGCTTACACCCACGGCTAAATGCGGACGCCGCAGGAACAATCATGCAAGTTCCAGCGATGTTATCTTCGTCCATTACAGTCTATAAATAACTGTTTTGTCATCGCTTTACACGATTTCTGCAATGCCTTGACATACCCATAACGTCTCGTGAAATCCACAGTCATCCCCCATATAATACGAGGATGGTTACTGTAAAGAACACAGCCCGCCTACCACGAAAAACCAAGCCCAAAAGCCGCCATCCCGACAAGGCCCTGTCGGCGGCCTTCGTGCGCTCGGCTCCGCCGGGAAGACACGCCGACGGAAACGGCCTGTTCCTCTTTGTCCAGCCTACCGGAACCGTGTCGAGGCGGCCTATGCGCGCTCGGACCTCTTTGAGCGCCGGCGGACGTTGATGGACGAGTGGGCGCGTTACCTGGCCCAAGGAACCGGTTAGAGGCCCTGGTTCGGGCGCGGGGTGTCGCTCCCGTCCAAATTATCTCTGCGGGAAGGCTGTCGAGCCGATGAAGAAGCCGGCGCTGGCATTCACCCTGTGGACCGCCGCCAACCTGATTTCCCGCGCGGTCCTGGCAGGTTTCAGCCCAAAACCGGCGAGATTTTTTTGCGGCAACCGTTCGGTTTTCGCTTCTGAAGCGTCTTCCATACCATAAAGCATTATTGAGGATGAGTCGGAGGTGACGGAATGGCGTCATGGAAAAGTTGCGTGGCGAGTTCAAATGGAATGTGGTGCAGACAGCGCCTTAGGTGCTCTCTCACGGTGTCCGCGCTCGCCTGCGCGGCACTGCTCGCCGCCGACGGTGCCTCGGCGCAGGGCGAACCACAATTAGAGCCGTGTCCAGGGGGCGGCTATAACCCGACGCCGACCGATGTGGCGGTGGCGGCGGTGCCCATTGTGGTCGAGTCCACGACGGACGACTATTTCGTGCTCTATGTGAAGCACGATATGGACGGCACTGAGGTGGAGATTCCGGTACTGGTAAAGCGAGGCGAAGCGGACACGACCACGCTGGCCGAGAACGTGGAGGCGCTGCCCAAGGAACGCTACCGGGTGGAGAAGTATCTTGTCTCTGACCCGGCTGACGTTGACGGCGACTGTGTCGACGACATCACCGAACTCGACAACCTGGGGAGCATGAACCCAGTGAACTCCGCCGCCGCTTGGTGGCGAAGAAACTCGTTTTTCTTTTGGTTTTTCTTCGTGTCCCTTCGTGGTCCTTCGTGCCCCTTCGTGGATATCTTTTTGTCCTTCCTGCCCCTTCGTGGATTGAGAGCCGACGTTTCCTGCCATTGGTGAGAAATGCGGGTTAAGCCTTCACCACATAGATCGGGCTGGACCAGGCCATGTGCCCGTCTTCCTGAACCACTTTCACCAGGATCGGATTGTCCCCTTGGCAGCAGTCTGTCGCGGGAAGCTTGTAGGTGAACTCACAATGAGTGGGGCCGGCGTCGGCTGGCAAGCGGTAAAGGGAGATCCGCTTGTCCAAACCGCCCAGGGACCAGCTCCTGCCCCGGACGCCCAAGCCTTGCAACCGCACGCCGAAACGGGCCTGGTTGGTTTCCACCCGGATCCGGCCGGCTTCCGCCCGGGCCAACTCCAGGATCAGGCCGGCCACCCCACCGGTGGTGATGGATTCCCAGTCGAGCCGCGTGGGGCCGGCTTGCCGGCAGGGAAGATCGGGATTGTGGAAGTTTAGAGGGGTTACTCCCTGAATCCGATTCCCGGACAGGGTCAATAAACCGTTCCAGGCCACCTGCCGTCCTCTCCCCCGCACCTCGGCTCCCTCCCAAAGCAGCTTGAGGCGGTTGGAAAGATCGGTGGCCGCGTAGGTTCGAAAACACTTCACCACCCGCATCCCGTTGCGAACTTCCACCCGCTCGATGGGAGCGGTGCCGCAGACCCGGATGCGGAACCCGGGACCCGAGCCGGACCCAAAGGTGAGCAGGCCCCCCATCGGAATTCCATCCTCGGTTTCGACATCCAGAACAATGCGGGCCCCGGTAGTCGCATAGACCCGCCGTGCCCTGTAAGCTTCCCAGACGTGTTTCCGGGTCAGGCTCTCGGCCAGGACGCAGGTGAGCCCCCCGTAGCTGCCAAAGGTGCTGGCGCCCGGATAGCTGGCTCCGGGGCGGCCCTTGTGTCCGTCGGAATTGGCCACGATCGCCAGGCGATGACCCCGGGCAAAAGCATCCGCCAACATCCATTCGAAAGTCCCCCAGGCTGAATGCACCTCCACCGCCCATTCCAGCCCGGGATCGTGGCGGCTCAAGTCGGCATAGCGTCCTCCGACGTGGGGGAGGACCATCACCTCGCGCCTGCAATCCCGCAAGCGACCGAACAGCTCCTCGACGGTCCGGCAGCAGGGCTCCCGGGCCTGGCCCGGGGAAAGCAGGGCGCGGGAGCTGCGGTTGATGGGGCCGCCTTCTTCCCGGAACAGCACGTTGCGGTCACCGCCCAGAGCGGTATTGCCGCTCCATTCCCAACCGGGGAAGGTCACCAGGCGCCCCGGTTCGTGGAATTTGCGGGTGGTGGCCTGGATCTTCTTCCAGAAGCCGTCACTGATCTGAAAGTCGTTGCCCTGGTGGGCGCAGATATCCAGGAAGCCGTAGTCGCGGCCGAAGCGGAAGTAGTCCCCGATGGAATTGGTTCCGATGGTTTCCTCGCTCTGGCCATGGAGATCCGCCCAATATCTCCCGAACCGCTCCCCTCCACCGACCCGGATGGGATTGGTCCGCCCCGCCAGCCCGGTTCGGACGTCCTTCACCGACAGGGTGTAGCATCCCGGCTCATTAAAGGCGGGGAAGACTTTTCGCCTCGGGCGCCCCACCGGATTGCCCCAACGATCCTCCAGCTTGCTCCGGACCGGAATCGGCTCACCGGCGCCGGCCAGGGTCGGAGCCACGGCCACCAGGCGCACCGGCTTGCCGGCCACAACCCGGAACCGGGGAGAATCCGGCAAGCGTTCGAAGGAGTAGGTGGCGAAGCGGTCCACCAGCACCCGCAGCTCAAGGGTTTTCTCAACGAAGGTCTGCATCCGCCAGCCGGGTGAGCCGCCGCTGCGGTCCCCCAGGGTCAGATCGATCCGGTCCCCCTGGCGCAGGAATCCCTGCACGATTTTCAGGTGAATCGTCTTGCCCCAGGGCCGCACGTTGTCCTTGGGGTCGTAGCGCAACCGCAGGCGGGCGCCATTGGATGCCCGGGCGGTGGTGTAGTTGGGGGCCTGGGGCCGATCGAACTGGGGCACGCCGCAATCGGTGGCATAGCGCATCACCACCTTGATCGAGCCGGTGTCGTCGATGCCGTGGAAGCCGGCCGTGTAGGTCAACCGGCAGGTCCGGTAACTGCCGGCAACCACCCGGCCGCCCAGGCTGCAGCTTACATGCCCGAGAGATTCTGAGCTGGTATCCACTATCTGATTTCCTCGACCAGGAACTTATCCTGGCCGAAGGCTGTATTCTATAGGACAATACAAGGCCGGGCGTCACGCGGAACGCCACCCAAAAAGTCTCAAATGATGCCACGAATCTTCTTCCCCCTGCTGCTGGCGGGGCTGATCTCCTGCAGGCCCATGGCCGCCGATAACCCTCCACTGGTGCTGGACCGTCCGATGCCCCCGCCGGCCTGGGCGCTGATGGAGCGCGAGCTGCTGCGTCTCAACTCGGAAGCCTGCGAGATCTTCGCCGCCAAGTATGTGGATGAGCGAGGCCACCTGCTGCACACTCCCCGCTGGGGGACTCTGGACGGACCCGACGACGCCATCGAGACCTTTCACAACTGGACCCTGCTGCATGCGCTGGGGGCATCCGACTCCGTTCTGGAGCTGTTCAAGAAGGCGCTGGAGGGGCACCTGCACCAGTATGGCCAGCTCCGAACCACCCTGACCGACCTGGCCCGCGAGGGCGCCTACCACCGCGAATTCATCACCATGTCGGACTGGTTCCATACCGGGGAAGGGATGCGGGGATTCATGTTCCAGGGGCTATCCGAACCGGGTTCGCCCCGGCTGCGGGAGCGCATGAAACGCTTCGCCGGACTCTACATGAACGAGGATCCCGAGGCGCCCAACTACGACCCCGAGCACAGGATCATCCGCAGCATCTGGAACGGCAGCAAGGGCCCCATGCTCCGCAAGGCCACCACCTACGATTGGGTGGGAGATCCGGTCCCGGGCCGCTTTCACCTCCTGCACAGTCCATTCGGCCGCAGCAAGATGCTGGACCTGGAAGAGGTCTACCCCAAGATGCTGGCTCACTGCGACGAGTACCTCGACAGCGTGGGAGACCATCCGCTCAACCTGGCGGCCACCAATCTGGCCCTCAACGCCTACATGCTCACTGGGGAGCCAAAATACCGGGAGTGGGCCCTGGAGTACACCGATGCCTGGAAGGAAAGAATCCAGGCCAACGGGGGCAACATCCCCACCAATATCGGTCTGGACGGCGCCATCGGCGGGGAGTACGGCGGCAAGTGGTACAAGGGAACCTATGGATGGAATTTCACCATCTTCGACGGGGAAATCGAGCGGATCGCCCATCGGAACAACTTCTCGGCGGGCAGTTGGCCGGGTTTCGGCAACGCCTACCTGTTGACCGGCGATGCCGGTTACATCGACACCCTGCGCCGCCAGATGGACAACCTGTACGCTCAAAAGAAGGTCGTCGACGGCCGGCTCATGATTCCCCAGATGTACGGGGACCCCCGCGGCTACAAATACAGCGGCCGGGAAGAATGGTACCACTGGACGACCAACCTGTTCACCGACCGCCTGATGGAAATCTACCTCTGGTCGATGGACCGCAAGGACCTGGAGCGCCTGCCTCAAACCGGTTGGATCGGCTTCCTGGAGGGAGCCGACCCGGGGTACCCGGAGAGGGCCCTGCAAAGGGACTTCGAGAGCCTCCGCGCCAACATGCAGGCCATCGAAGAGGATCCGACCACACCCGAGACTCGTTTGGCCGACTGGCTCCTGGATTTCAATCCAGCCAGGACCGGTACGCTGGTCAACCTGACGCTCGGCGGGCATCTGGCCGGCAGGATCTGGACCCTTCACAGCCGCGTTCGCTATTTCGATCCGGAGCGCCGGCGTTCCGGCCTGCCCCAAGACGTGGCCGCCCTGGTCGAAAAGCTGACGGGGGATACGGTAACCCTCACCCTGGTGAATACCAGTCCCTTCCATTCCCGCGACCTGATCCTCCAGGCCGGGGCCTATGGCGAGCACCGGTTTCACAGCGTGACCGTGAACGGGAAGACCGTTCCCATCGAGGGGCCATCGGTGAGGTTGCGGCTGCAACCCGGCTGCGGCAGCCGCTTGGTATTTTCCATGCAACGCTATGCCAACCAACCCAGGCTGGCCCCACCCTGGGACTCGCAATAGGCGGCGGCGTGTAGCCACCTCCCCAACAACGCCAAGCCGCATCTCTTGCCTGAAACAATTGAGCGTTATCCACAAAGGCCAAAAAAAGAAATCCACGAAGGGCCACTAAGGACGACGAAGGGCCACTAAGGGGTTGGAGAAAACTCAAGAGGGATCCGCCAAAGGTTGGGAAGGGAGAAAAGATTTCCACCAAGGGCGACAAAGGATCTGTTAAGAGGGCAAAAGATGAATCCGGGAAGGGATTCCAAGGGGTTGGAAAAGACTCGAAAGGGATCCGTGAAGGGCCACGAAGGACACTGAGGTTTTCCACAAACGCGCACTCGACAATCGAACCAATCAGCTTCTTGTGCAGCAGCTTCTCGTCCTGTTAATCCTGTCTATCCTGTGTATCGATGTTCAATGATGCAGCCAACCGAATTAACGAGACATGGCCCCTGCTCCCGATAGGTATTAGGACCGGTTGTTTCACTCTCGAATGATCCGCCAGCCAGGGCGGGGGCCCGGCTTGCCTGAAACAAAACCTGTTTCACTCTCGTATGATCCGCCCCGTCGTGAGGGGCGGGGGCTGGACTTGCGGGCGAATGGGAGTTTCCCAAAGGGCGCAGGTCGGCTTTCTGAGAAGTCGCCCGCCGGATACCCCCCACCTCACCATCGGGACGACACCCCCGGGAGCGCGGGCGTCCCGCCCGCATGCTGTCCCTTCGGTTGCCGCTCAGTTTCCCTGCGATGTTGCAGCCGACCGCCCTGCCGGCGGGAACCGCATGGGCCCGGCCGAAGCAGAGGCAGGGCGCCGCTGCCGGTTGATTCCGGTGGAGGAGATGGCCGAAGCTGCGGGAGGATTTGTGCGGGCGGGACGCCCGCGCTCCCGGGTGGGCTTCCTCCCATGACAGGGTCACACCAACGGGACAAAAGTGCAGAAGCATTTTGGCGCCGGTTGTCGTTGAAGGAGGTCCATCAGTCCTGGTGCCTATTCGTGTTCATTGGTGGTTCGTCTTCATTGACGAACGGCTGTTTTTCCTCTGAGTGATGCGCACCGTCGTGGTGGCGGGGGCGGGACTTGTCTGAAACAACAGAAAAAAGACAAAAGAAAAAGAGTTATCCACGAAGGGCCACGAAGAACGACGAAGGGCCACTAAGGCGTTGAGGTTATCCGTGACGGGATACCAAGGTCACGAAAGGATTATCGATTTCCAATTGTTTCACTCTCGAATGATCCGCACGGCAGGGCGGGGGCGGGACTTGTCTGAAACAAACCTGGGTTCGCGCGACGCAAAACCGGTTCAAGAGATTGAAAAAACAGGGGTTGGAGAGGAATTGACAACGTGCCTGAATCACCCCTGTTTCACTCTCGAATGATCCGCACGGCAGGGCGGGGGCCCGATTTGCCTGAGTCTTTGAACTGCTCGCACTAAAAACCCGCCAGACCGCTCAAACTCGACCGGGAAGCCTCACGGCTCGGATTCGATTGTTGTAGTGGTCGCTGATGAACAGCAGGTCGTCCCCCCGGAGACAGAGCCCACACGGTTCGTTGAGGCGTGCCACCGGCGCCGGCCCGCCGTCCCCGGAGTCACCGCCTTCCCCGCACCCGGCCACTGTTTCCAGCAGGCCATTTCGGGTGATACGGCGCACCCGGTGATTGTGGCAGTCCGAAAAATAGAGGGTGCCGTCGCGGGCAATTGCCAATCCCCAAGGTGCATGGAGGCGGGCCTTCAAGGCCGGGGTGCCGTCCGGTGAGTATCCTGCCTCACCGCTGCCGGCCACGGTGCTGATCCGGCCCTCGCGGTCTACCCTTCGGATGACGTGGCAGGTCGAGTCGGTGAAGTAGAGGTTCCCCGAGGTGTCGAAGCGGATGGCCGAGGGCGAACCGATCCTGGCCCGTCTGGCCGGGCCGCCGTCGCCGCTGTAACCGGGAAGACCGCAACCGGCCAGGCTGTCGATGATGCCGGTGGATCGATCGATCCTGCGGATTCGACCCACGCCGCCATCCCCGACATGGATATTGTCCTCGGAATCGTGGGCCACCGCCGTGGGGGCCACCAGGCAGGCGCAGCTGGCCGGGCCGCCGTCTCCCTTGTCCCATTGAAAGGCGGCCCCCGCGACCCCTCGAATGGTTCCATCCCGCTCCACCCGGCGCACGTGACCGTGGCGGTGGTCCGCGATGACGATTCGACCCCTCGAATCGACCGACACGTCGTAGGGGTTGCCGAGGTAGGCGCCGGTGGCCGGACCGCCGTCTCCCCCGTAAGCCCGCGCCCCGTTGCCGGCCACGGTGCGGATGACTCCGGTTTCCGGATCGATGGCCCGAATACGCTGGCTCCAGACGTCGGCGACGTAGAGGCGCCCGTCCGGCCCCAGCGACAAGCCACCGGGACCGCACAGGAAGGCTCGAGTCGCCGCCTCCCCGTCATGCACGCCGGTGCCGCCCAGGGCGGTCGTCACGATTCCGGTCCCCCCGTCGTAGCGCCTCAACCGCCCTGAACAATCCCCCCAATGCACGGTGCCGTCGGGATCGGCGAAAATGGCCGCTTCGCAGGAGTTGCACTCGGTCACCGAACCGTGCAGCCCCTCCTGCCCGAAGCCGGGGACACCGGTGCCCACAAGGGTGTTGACGACGCCGGTGGCAGCCTCTACCTTCCTCACCCGGAACCCATACTTTTCCCCCACGTAGAGGTTGTCGTGGACATCCAGGCAGATGGCGTCCGGCATGAGCGTGCCGGCTTGCACGGCCAACCCCCCGTCCCCGTTGGAGGTCCGTTGGCCGTTTCCCAGGACGGTGGTGATCACTCCGGTCCTCCTGCTGATTTTCCGGATGCGGTCGTTGGAGTTGTCGCAAACATGGAGATCTCCCTTGGAATCGAACGCCAGGTGCTCGGGGTGGTAGAAGGCTGCCTGAGCGGCCGGCCCCCCATCCCCGTGATAACCCATCAGGCTGAGCCCCGGACCGAAAAAGGGCCGGCTGCTGCCCCGCTCGGACGGGTAGTGGCGCGCGCTGAGGCCCGCCCAGACCCGGATCATTCCGCTTTGAGGATCGACCCGGCGGATAGTGCAGGACCATTCGTCGGAGATGTAGATCCGGCCCTGATCGTCGACCGCCAGGCCGCAGGGACAGTCGAACTCCGCCTCCAGCGCCGGCCCGCCGTCACCGCCCCGCCCCCGCCGCCCCGAGCCGGCCACGCGGGTGATGACTCCGGTCCCGGCGTCGATCCGGCGGATGGTCACGTTTCCCAAGTCGGTGAAATAGAGGTTCCCTTCCCGGTCCAGGCACAGATCGTGAGGGTGGCGCATCCGCGCCTCCAGCGCCGGACCCCCGTCGCCCCGGTTGCCGGCCACGCCGTCCCCCGCGAACCGGTGCAACATTCCCTGCCGATCGATCCTCCAGAGCCGATGGGCCCAATAGTCCACCACGATCAGCTGCCCGTCCCCGCGGCGCACCACCCCCATGGGCCAGCCGGCATCGGCGTCGCGGGCGGGAATGCCCTCTTGGTAGCCGACCCCCGCTACCGTGACGATCCGCCCCGGCAGCAGCTTTCGAAGATCATTGAAAGGAGTCATAAGCACCTCCCGGCAAGTCCGGCCCCCACCGTGCGGATCACACAGAGGAGAAACAGCCGGGCGTTATCGCTCTGGAAATGAAGACGAACCACCAATGGACACGAATAGGCACGAGGACTGATGGACCTCCTTCAACGACAACTGGCGCCAAAATGCTTCTGCACTTTTGTCCCGTTGGTGTGACCCTGTCATGGGAGGAAGCCCACCCGGGAGCGCGGGCGGGACGCCCGCACAAATCCTCCCGCAGCTTCGGCCATCTCCTCCACCGGAATCAACCGGCAGCGGCGCCCTGCCTCTGCTTCGGCCGGGCCCCTGCGGTTCCCGCCGGGCGGGCGGTCGGCTGCAACATCGCAGGGAAACTGAGCGGCAACCCAAGGGACAGCATGCGGGCGGGACGCCCGCGCTCCCGGGTGGGGCGTCCCGATGGTGAGGTGGAGGGTATCCGGCGGGCCACTTCTCTGAAAGCCGGCCTGTCCCCTTTGGGAAACTCCCGTTTGCCTGCGAGCCGGGCCCCGCCCACCGCGACGGGGCAGATCCATCCAGAAGGACTATAAATTGAACATCGATGCGCAGGATGCACAGGATAATCAGGACGAGAGGCTGCTGCACGAAAGGCTGACTCCGGCAATGATGGCATGCGGATTTCAGGTGGGACTGCTCATCCATTTCGGCAAACGCACGCTCGAATTCAAACGCTTTACCCGAAGCAACACGAATGCCCAGGACTACAAGCCAGCCGTCTCCGGAAAAAATCCTGTGCATCCTGTGCATCGATGTGATCAAAAATCTACCCGTGCTTGACTATGAACCGGTTTCCAGCCACCAGGCGCAGGCGTTTGTTTCAGGCAAGCCCGGTCCCCGGAGCCTTGCCGCGGCCCGATCCCCCAAAAGACTCATTCCCAAGAACCCACCCTGTCAGTCTTGAAGCCGGGAACGGGTCGCATGCCCATGCATGGTAGAATGGATGGCCTGATTCCGTAAGACAAAACCACTGGCCGGGCCGGGGTTCCATCCCGGTTGCAACGCCGACACGGCCTTCCCCGGCGGCAAGTAGCGAAAACCATGAAATATGACCTTCTGATTTGCAATGGCAGGGCGGTCGACCCCTCCCAGGGGTTGAACGATCCGAGGGACATCGGCCTGCGGGCCGGCAAGATCGTCGAACTGGGGAAGAACCTGGACGAGCGGGACGCCCGCGAAACCGTCAATGCCCGGGGGCTCCTGGTGACTCCCGGCCTCATCGACTGTCACGTGCACGTCTATTCCGGAGTCTCACACTACGGAATCGATCCCGATCCCAACTGCCTGGAGCGGGGGGTCACCACGGCAGTGGATGCCGGCTCGGCCGGCGCAGCCACCTGGGACGGTTTCCGCCGCTACGTCATCGAAGTCAGCGCCACCCGGCTCTTTGCCCTGCTGAATATCTCGTCGGTAGGCATGGTCACCGGTGTTGAGACCGATCCCGCCGTGGGCGAACTGGAGGATCTGCGCCACTGCAGTGTCAGCGCGGCGCTGGAAACCGTGGAAGCCAATCGGGACGTGATCCTGGGAATCAAGATACGTCTCAGCGCCAACCTGGCCGCCAACGGCCGCAACGAGCTTCCCGCCCTGAAGCTGGCCCGGGAAGCGGCCGAAGCGGCCCGGCTGCCTCTGATGATCCATACCCCCGGGTCTTCCCTGCCGCTGCCCCGAATTCTGGCCGAGATGCGGAGAGGAGACCTGCTCACTCACTGCTTTCACGGTCATGCGGCCGGCATCCTGGATGAGCGCGGCCGGGTCCTGTCCGAGGTCCGCCGAGCCGTCCGCAGGGGCGTCCGTCTGGACGTCGGTCACGGTAAGGGCAGCTTCCGCTTCCCCGTTGCCGAGCAGGCCATGCGCCAGGACGTTTTCCCCAGCACCATCAGCAGCGACCTCCACCGCTACAACCTTCAGGGACCGGTTTACGATCTGGCCACCACCGTCTCAAAGTTTCTCCTGCTGGGAGTCTCCCTGGATGAGGCCCTGAGGATGGTCACGGCAGCTCCGGCGGAGGTGGTGGGGATGCAGGGCCGCCTGGGAACCTTGAAAACCGGCGCGGAGGCGGATCTGGCTCTCTTCGAGTTGGCGGAGGGCAGGTTCGATTTCAGCGATGTCGCCGGAGAGACCAGGACAGGTCGCTGGAAGCTGGTTCCTCGCGGCGTGATCCGTGCCGGTCGGATCGTCAAGCGGCCCTGAGCACCCGGGGAAGGGGCCGGCGTCGGACCCGCTTTCCCACCCCAGCCGCGGCGGGGCGGCATTCGGCGGGGCGCCAGCCTAAAGAACCGGGCGGGGACGGGCCTGGGAACCCACGGCTTCAACCGCTATTGATAAGCGCCACCTGGTCGTTCAGAGTCCAGTAGTCGTAAAGGTAACCCAACCCCAGAAGCCCACCGGTGAGCAGATAGAGGATGCCGGTGATCCATTTGCCCAAATACATCCGATGAATACCGAGGAGTCCCAGGAAGGTCAGGAGAAGCCAGGCAACGGTGTAGTCGATGGGGCCGCGTTGGAACCTGAAATCGGCTTGGCGGCACATGCCGGGAATCAGAAACAGATCGATGAGCCAGCCGACTCCAACCAGTCCCAGCGTGAAAAAATAGAGGGTCCCTGTAAGGGGTTTGCCGAAGTAAAAGCGATGGGAACCCGTAAAGCCGAAGATCCAAAGCAAGTACCCTATCAACTTGGAGTGGGTGGTTTCAGCGGGTGGCATCGGTGATCTTACACCGCCGGAACCGCGGGCGGAACCTCAGGAGGATTGGTCCTCTTTCTTCTCCTCCGAGGACGGCTCCTTCTCCTTCGAGGGCGGCTTGACCGGGACGGTCTCTATTCTTTTGGTCCTGCCATCGACTCGTCGCACCCTCTTGTTGCCGGTGTCGGCGATATAGAGGTTGCCGCGGCGGTCCAGGGTCAGATCGAAGGGATCGGCCAGGCTGGCTTTCCCGGCCGGGCCGCCGTCGCCGCTGAAGCCCCTTTGGCCATTGCCCGCAACCGTGGTGATGACGCGGTTTCTGGCCCTGACCCGGCGGATGCGATGGTTGCCGCGATCGGCGATATAGAGGTTGCCGGACCGGTCCAAGGCTACCGAGAAGGGATCCGACAGGCTGGCCCTGGACGCAGGCCCGCCATCGCCGCCGAACCGGCTTTTCCCATCTCCCGCATAGGTCGAAATCAGGCCCGTCTTCGCATCCACTCTGCGGATGCGATGGTTGCCGGTGTCGGCGATGAAAAGATTGCCGCGGCGATCGATCGCCACGTCGAAGGGCACTTCGAAAGCCGCCTCGGTGGCCGGTCCTCCGTCACCGCTGAATCCGGTTCTGCCGCTGCCCGCCACCGTGGTGATCTGGCCGGTCTTGGCGTCGACCCGGCGGACCCGGCGGCTGCTCTGCTCGACGATATAGAGGTTCCCCTCTCGATCCAGGGTCACGCCCACCGGGGTCGACAGACTGGCTTCAGTGGCGGCTACTTCGTCATAGCGATAGCCGAACTCCCGGTTGCCGGCCACGGTGGTCACCGCACCGCTCTGGCGGTCAATGCGGAAGACCCGGTGGGTGTTCCGATCCGTCAGGTAGAGATTGTCGGCTCCATCCAGGGCAATGCCGACCGGTCGGCCCAGGTCCACTTTCCGGCCGGACCCGGGATCGACGGTTCCCCTTTCCAATTGGACCGTCAGGAGGCCGGTCGGTTCCAGGCCCAGGATCCGGTACTTGACGTCGTCGCTGATAATCAGCGTTCCGTCGGACCGAACGGCTACCGAGCGGGGGGTGAAGGTAGCGGCGTCTTCGGCCAGCATGCCGGACGAGAGCACGGCCCAGCTCAGCAGGAGAAGAAAAAAGCGCATGATTGAACTCCCTCGTCGTTTCAAGTGGCCCTAATGTAACGCCGGAGTGGTGAAAATGTAAAGAGCGGGATCGGGCCAAGATGCAATGGGACTTCGTTCCATGGCTGAGTGGGACGAAATGTCACCAATGAAGCGGCTGTTCCCGAGGCACGACTCCGGTCCTGACGATTAAAGCCACCTGCTGGAACGGTTGGCGAGTGTATACTGAACGGCGCACCAGGGAGTTGGAAAGCAGCGGAACCACGGACATTCAGAGGAGGAAGCCTGATGAAATGGATCGCCGGAATTGTCATTGGAGGCGTTGCGGTGGGTTTGTGGCTGGGAGTGAAGGACGCTCCGGCGGGCAACCAGGCCTATTGGCACCAGTGGAGGGGTCCCGAAGCGACGGGAGTCTCTCCCAACGGTGACCCGCCGGTGGAATGGGCCGAGGACAGGAACATTCGCTGGAAAGTGGCCATCCCGGGCAAGGGCCACGCTTCCCCGATCGTTTGGGATCAATCGGTATTCGTGGCTACCGCCATTCCCACCGACAGGGAAAATCCGGTGGAGGGGGATGGCCAGGCCAAACCATCCCAGGTGGTGAAATTCGACCTGCTGGCGCTGGATCGCAAGACGGGGAAGGTCCTTTGGCAACGGACCACCCGGGAACAGGGCCCCCACGAGGGAACCCACGGCGCCAACACCTGGGCCTCCGCCTCGCCGGTGACGGATGGTGAGCACGTCTACGCCTATTTTGGCTCCTTCGGTCTCTACTGTCTGGACATGAAGGGGAATTTGGTCTGGGAGAAGGACCTGGGAGACATGTCGGTTCGAATGAAATTCGGGGAGGGCAGCTCGCCGCTCCTCTACGGAAACAAGATCGTCATCATCTGGGACCATCAGGGAGACTCTTTTATCGTTGCCCTCGACAAGCGGACGGGAGACGAGTTGTGGAGAGTCCCCCGGGATGAGGAGACCACCTGGTCCAGCCCCATCGTGGTCGAGCACGGCGGGCGGCGACAGGTGATCACCAGCGCCACCAACCGGGTGCGCAGCTACGACCTGGAGACCGGCGACCTTCTCTGGGACGGCAGCGGCGTGACCTTTAACGCTATACCCTCGCCCGTGGCCTCGGAGGGGATCGTCTACGTCACCAGCGGATTTCGAGGCAACGTGCTGCAGGCCATTCGCATTGGAGCCGCTCAAGGAGACATCACCGGCTCGGAGGCCATCGCCTGGGAGCTGGACCGCGACACCCCCTATGTTCCCTCTCCGCTGCTCTACGGAGACCTGCTCTACTTTGTCAAGAGCAACAACGGCGTCCTCTCCTGCCTCAACGCCAAGAACGGCAAGGCCCACTACGGTCCTCTCAGGCTGGAGGGGATCGAGGGCGTCTACGCCTCTCCGGTGGGAGCCGCCAACCGCGTCTACCTGCCGTCCCAGAACGGAACCACCATGGTGCTCCGGAGGGGCCCCGAATTCGAAGTTTTGGCCAGGAATTCCCTGGAGGATGGATTCGACGCTTCGCCCGCCGTCGTCGACAAGGAACTCTATCTGCGCGGACGAAAATTTCTCTATTGTGTCGCCTCCGATTCCTGACAATGAAGAAACTGGTTCTCATCCGCCATGCCAAGTCCAGTTGGAAAAACCCGGGGCTGAGGGATTTCGATCGTCCTCTGAACAAGCGCGGCAAGGCCGATGCCCCCGAAATGGGGCGGCGGTTGGCTCTGCGCTCCCTGATGCCGGACCGCCTGCTCTCCAGCCCGGCCAAGCGGGCCATCAGGACGGCCGAGATCATTGCCGGCGCCATTGGATTTCCCGCCGGGCGCATCAGCCACATGGACCGGCTCTACGGCGCCGGGGCCGCCGATTTGATGGGCATCCTCCGGGGACTGGACGATGGGGATGACATCGTCTATCTGGTCGGGCACAACCCGGGGTTGACGGACCTGATCAATTCCATCTGCAACGACTTCCTGGACAACCTTCCGACCTGCGGCGTGTTTTGCGCCGATTTCGAGATTTCCTCCTGGCAGGAGACAGGCGGACACAAAGGCCAGTGTGTCTTTGTGGACGTCCCCAAACAACCGCCCGCCGGGTCGGCGGCCTGACTTCCATGCAGAGCCGGTGGAGATGGGGCGCCACGCGGACGGGGCGGCGGCGGCGTGTTGCCGTGGGCTGGCGCCCGGAGGCTACTCGCTGTCGCCGCCGCAACGGCACTACAAATTCCAGTGATGTCTAGCGCCGTCCAGTAGGGTCTATAACTGTGTTATTTATGAGTGTCTTATCTAAGTTCCGCTGTGACTTGACTTGCTACCAACATCCCTTGCAATCCACTGCCATCCCCCATATAATGGGGGGATGGATGCTGTAACGGACTTCGCGCTTGTCCGACCTAAAACCAAACCCACCGGCCGCCACCCCAGCAACGCCCTCTCGGCCGCTTCCCTGCGCTCCGCTCCCCCCGGAAGATACGCCGATGGAAACGGATTGTACCTCTTCGTTCAGCCCAGCGGAACACGCAGTTGGATTCAACGTCTCGTCGTCCGTGGCCGTCGCCGTGAGCTCGGTCTCGGCAGCGTCGCCCTGGTCTCCCTGGCAGAGGCTCGGGAGAAAGCCCTTGCTAACCGCAAGCTCGCCCGCCAGGGTGGAGACCCCCTTGCCGAGAAGCGACGCGCCGAGGGCATCCCCACCTTCGCCGAAGCCGCCATGCGTGTGCTGGAGCAGAAGCGGGGCGGCTGGCGCGGCCGGCGTCACCATCGCGAGTGGATGTCGAGCCTGAGGCGGTTCGCCTTCCCGCGCATCGGCAAGATGCCGGTCTCCGAGGTTACGAGCGCCGACGTGCTTGAGGTCCTCACCCCCATCTGGCACCGGAAGCCGTCCAGCGCCCGGCGGGTGCGCCAGCGCCTGCGGGCGGTCCTGGAATGGGCCGTAGCCATGGAGTTCCGCATTGACAACCCCTGCGACAGGATCGGCCCGGTCCTGGGTCTCCAACAGGACGTTACCGAGCACATGCAGGCTTTGCCGCATCGGGAGGTGGCTGCGGCGATCCGGACGGTGCAGGCAGCGACGGCGCCGGAGGTGGCCAAGCTGGCCTTTGAGTTCCTGGTGCTGACGGCGGCCAGGTGGAGTGAGGTGCGCTGGGCCGAGTGGCAGGAGATCGATCGGGACGCTGGTGTATGGACCGTCCCGGCCAGGCGGATGAAGGCGAACCGGAAGCACCGGGTCCCGCTGTGTGGCCGCGCCCTGGAGATTCTCGAGGCAGCACGGACCCTGGGCGAAGGAACCGGTCCGCTGGTGTTCACCCGCCGGGGAGGGAAGCCGCTCAGTGACAAGGAGCTGCGGTGGCTGGTCCGCGAGCAGGGGATTGCAGCGGTGCCGCACGGGTTCAGATCCAGCTTCCGGGACTGGGCGGCCGAGGAGACCGACCATCCCCGGGAGGTGATCGAGGCGGCCCTGGCGCATGCGGTCCGGAACCGTGTAGAGGCGGCCTATGCCCGCTCCGACCTGTTCGACCGCCGGCGTATCCTAATGGACGACTGGGCGCGTTACCTGGCCCGAGGGATCGGGTGCCCGCGCCAAGCCCAGCAACGGGACTTCGCCCCGTGCAGGCCAGGGTGAGAGCCAGGCTCCAAGTTCCCGGGAGAGGGAGAAGGGAGCGGCGGGGGTGATGGGGGGCAGAGGGGAGTTCCCCCGGTCGGGGGTTCGAAGGGGCCGGAGCCCCTCGCCAGCCCCAATGTATTACATTGGGTAGGCTGGCTCCCCGGCACTACGCGGTGCGGCGCCGGCCTCGCTGTCCCCGCCTCGCCCGGCGCGTCGGCGCCGCACGAGACGGGTGCTGGCGGTGACAGCGCCCCCCTTCCCCGGCGCTGGCGCGCCACGGAGGAGGGCAAAGGTGGCCAGGGGTCCGGACACCCTTTGCCCCCGCGCGGAGGTCGCTCTCTCCGCATGGCGACCCCAGGACCGCTGAGCGAGCCGGCCATTCCGGTTTCCCACAGGCGGCGGTCCCTGCGGTCCCTGAGAGGGATATCGGTCCAGGAGGCGTTCCGGGGTGTCCTGCTATGCCAGGGAGTGAGAAAATCCAGCCAGCCCTCCGCAAAGCTCGCGGATTCAGGGGTCAGGACACCGTCGAACGCCATGGCGGCCTCGGTGTCGTCATGGAGAAGATCGACCAATGGGAGCAGGAAGACCCGGCCTCGAACAGCCGTGAAATGATCGACGCTTTCCGCCTCCCGGGGTCAAGCAGATGCCGCCGTATGGGTGAAACGGCTACAACGTAGCGATGTTCACCCAGCCGTTTCATGATTTCCACACCCACAACGCCTTTCTCTCAGAGGACGGAGTCCTCGCCGCCGTGGTCCAGGCTGTGCCCGGGAATCTGCATTGGAAGCGAGTTGGCACGGATTGCTCGAATCTTCTGCGGTAAAGCGCATTAGGGCGTCGGCCCCGTGCGTCCCCGCCTCGCACGGCGCGCCGTGGCGCCGCACGAGAGGAGAGGAAGTGGAGGGAGCGACCCCATTTTTGCCGCTGGTGTGCCACGAGCGGGTGGAAAGGTGGCCAGACCTCTGGCCACCTTTCCACCCCTCCTTTTCGGGGTCGCTCCCTCCACAGTGATCCCTGGCGGGAAGGCCAAAGAGCACTTTTTCGCGCTCATGGAGGGTGAGTGTCTACTCCGTGTATCTTTGTAACCTGATTGTCGTTCTATGTGTTGTTGTGGGTCTTTTTGTTGCACAGTGTTTCACCTCCTATCCGCGTCTCTCCCGAAACCCGTCAACGTCTCCAGCGCCTCCGCACCGAGCGGCACCTCAAAGTCGGCGCCTAGCTGCGCGCCCTCATCGTCGAGGCCCTCGACCGCGAGTTCGGTCCCGCTCCCACCGACCCGAATGAGCTGGCCGCGCCTGTCAAGGCTGCGCCCCCCGAACCCATTGCTGGATCTACCCCGGCGAGGCTGAAGGGTGGTGGCTGGGGAACTCGCTTCCAAGGAGACACCCGCACCCTCCCAACCGGCCTCGCAGGCCTCACCATCGCCGTCGAGGCTCGCTCCGGAGACTCCTGGAACGCCACCGTCACCGAGGTCCTGGAGCATCCCGCGGATCTCGTCCTGGTCCATGCCCAGAGACTCCATCAATGAGCCTGTCCAGCCAGACCGGAATTCTGGGCCGGATCCGCACCAAACCAAGGCCCGCACTTGCCCTGTGTTGAATCTTCTCACGAGCCCAGAAAACTCACTCTCGAAGTGGACCGTTTTACGGGGGGGAAGGTCATGGGGGCGAGTTTTTGGTGCTGGCGTTGTGCTAGTAATCTCTGCCTCCCCTGTGAGAAGATTGTGAGCATGGATGTACCTCAACTTCGGGGCAAGAATACTTTTAAGCGGCAGGGCGGGCTCAAGGCCCTTCCTGTTGATCTAACTCCTGCCGCTACGACTGAAGTCAGTTACCGTTTACCCAAGCCATGATCTGGGATAAAGAAAACCAAAGTCTTCGTACCGTGGCGGATTCTGCGTCAAGAAACAAATCGTGGGTTGACTACGCTGCCTATTGCGCAGACCGCGAACGCGGACTGCGCCGACACGCCTTTCAGCACCTTCAACGCTTTGTTGCGAGTGCACGACGATGGACGTTCAAGGAACGCAAATATTTCGTCAACTGGCTTTGCCAACAACTCGTGAAAGGCGGCACAGGAAGACTCATTCCGACACCTCTTATCAATCAGCTTGTCACTCCAACACTTGAGGATTGGGTGAAGGCTGAGCCTATGGATGCAACGCCGCGCCGGTGGCTAGGTCTTTACTTCGCAGAAGGGCCAGATGATAAATACTCGCATTTGATGGCCGCGCTGGCACGAGATCCAAGTGATCAACTGGCTCGAATTTGTATAACCGGTGGATTGATTGAAAATTCTGAAGACTCCTGTAACTATCTGCCTCATGAATTCGTCGGTGATCCCGCAGATGATGCAAGGCGTCTCAGAAAGGCAAGACGACATCTCGTGCACATCGACGATCCAGAAGACAGGAAGCGACTTCAATCCGAACTAGACTATGTTTCACAGTTGATCGAGGATTGGGTGACATTTACTCATTCCGGTGAATCTGACTTCAAACAATGGTGCGCTGATCGCGGGAGGACTTATCATTGGCCTAAAGAGTCTTGGATTGGGGAAAAGACAGGGGGCTAGGGATCGTCTATTAACTCCCGATAAAGTATGTTAGTGGTGGGAGGCAGACGCCATGCCCGATCAAGCGCCAATTAGGAAAAGATTAGAGACCCCCAAGGCCGCCCCGGCCGCGCTTCTGGTCCCCGAAGGCTTGCGGATCAACGGCCTCCCTGGGCCCGTGCGCCAGGCCGGCCCCGACTCCCCGCGGCAAGTCGGCAAGGAAGCCGACTCGAAGAACAGCGGACCACAGATGGCCTACAAGCCGAGAAGGGCAAGGCTGGAGGATGCTCACAATCCGATATCTCCGATCCGAACCCAGGGGCAGCCTACCACCCCGCTCGACGGTCTCGGACCAAGAGTCTCGGGGATTGAAACATCGTAAGACCTGTCCAGCAACGTCCTGAATAGTCCAGTGGATTCCGGTTTAATTAGAGGGATATAATGAGGGGATTACAACAGGACAAACCACAGTAAGTCTATTATAATGAGCAGTTACAAGTATTTTATTGTAGTCGCCGCCTACGCGGCTCGGCCTTTGGAGCTCCCGAGTTCCATGGGCTTACGCCCACGGCTACATGCGGACGCCGCATTCGCGGCTTTTTGGAATCCCGGGCTGGCGCCCGGGGACTTGTCTGAAACAACCCTGTTTCACCCTCGGATGATCTGCCCGGCAGGGCAGGGGCCCCACTTGTCTGAAACAACCCTGTTTCACCCTCGGATGATCTGCCCGGCAGGGCAGGGGCCCCACTTGTCTGAAACAAACGAAAAAAGACAAAAGAAAAAGAGTTATCCACGAAGGGCCACGAAGAACGACGAAGGGCCACTAAGGCGTTGAGGTTAACCGCGACGGGATACCAAGGTCACGACAGGATTGTCGATTTCCGATTGTTTCAATCTCGGATGATCTGCCCGGCAGGGCAGGGGCCCCACTTGTCTGAAACAAACGAAAAAAGACAAAGGAAAAAGAGTTATCCACGAAGGGACACGAAGGCGCTGAGGTTAACCGCGACGGGGTACCAAGGTCGCGAGAGGATTGTCGATTTCTGATTGTTTCACCCTCGGATGATCTGCCCGGCAGGGCAGGGGGCCCACTTGTCTGAAACAAAAGAAAAAAGAGCTATCCACGAAGGGCCACTAAGAACGACAAAGGGCCACTAAGTACTGGAGTCCAAAAATTCAATGATGTATTCTCGCGCGCTTACGCCGCGACTGCGGTTCGGGACTCCAGAGCGTCGACCCGTTTGAGAAGGCGATTGAGGTCGCGGCGAGTGAACTTCCACTGGAACGGAGTGGCCGCCTCCTGGTAGTACGCCTGAAACTGAAGAAGTCGATCATTGACCGCAGCGGGCGACTCGAAGTCATTCGGTGTCAGAACCTTCCGCTGAATCACGGAGAAATAGATTTCCACCTGGTTCAGCCAACTGGCATGGACTGGCGTATGAACGGGAACGATGCTGGGCCATTTTGCCGTCAGCCGGGCATGGCTGCGTTGCCCCCGGTGCGAGGAACCGTTGTCCATGATCCAGAACACTCGGGGAGCGGAGCGGTACGGTTCCTGAGCCATGACCTGCGCGACCAGACGCTCGAACGGGACGATGCCGGTTGTGGGCTCGCAACGTCCAAAAATATGGGCTCGACGGACATCCCAAGCCGCCAGATAGGCTACCGCACCGCCGCGTTCGTATTCGTGCTCGACCCGCATCGACCGGCGCGACGCTGGCGGCAGACTAGGGTGTTTCCGCCGCCGCGCCTGGATGCTGGTCTTTTCGTCCGTCGACAGCACGCAATCGGCGTCGCCGAGAGGCCGGCCCTCCCAGATACCCTCATACAGATCCAGGATGCGCCCGGCTTTCTCGGCAAACTGCGGGTCTCTCGGGAAGATCCAGCTGCGATGGCGCCAGGGCCGGATCGCATCTTCCGACAGCCACCGCCAGATCGTGGTCTCCCCAATCGAGGCCACCAGCCCCCGCCGAATCGCCTCGGTCTTCAGATCGGCCATACTGAAGCGGGACAGAGGCAGATCGTAGGTGTGAGGCAACTCGCAGGCCAGCGATTTAATCTCGATGACGGCCTCGGGGGGGAAAGCGAGGCGGTCGGCCTCGCCGGGGCGCTTCCTGGAGTCCTTCGATGCGGCGTTCGAAGAAGCGTTTACGCCACTTACACACGATCTGGGCCGACGTATCCAATCGTGCCGCGATGTCCTTGTTCTCCAATCCCTCGGCGGCGTAAAGGACAATCTTGGCCCGGACCACATCGATATACGATGATGTATATTGTCGGACCTTTGCTTCGAGAATCTCTTTTTCCGCCCCGGCAAGAACGATGTCACACGGGCTCTTTCTTGGCATAGGACTCTTCCCCTTCTTGGAAAGAATCCTACCGCACAGTGCTCAGACCGACCAGAAATATATCATCGTATTTATGGATATTACCATTAAGGCGTTGAGGTTAGCCGCGACGGGATGCCAAGGTCACGAAAGGATGGTCGATTGCTGATTGTTTCACTCTTGTATGATCCGCACGGAAGGGCGGGGGCCCGGCTTGCCTGAAACAACCCCCTGCGCCGGGTGGCTGGAAACCGGTTCAACGTCAAGCACGGGTAGATTTTTGATTCACATGGATGCACAGGATGCACAGGATTTTTTCCGGAGACGGCTGGCTTGCAGTCCTGGACATCCGCAAATCCGCACGCGATCATCGCCGGAGTCAGCGTTTCGTGCGTAGCGTCCCGTCCTGGTTATCCTGTGCATCCTGTGCATCCATGTTCAATTTATAGTCCTTCTCGATTGATCTTCCCCGTGGCGGTCCTTGGCTGTGCCCAACCCCCCGATTCCCAGTCAGCCTCCCGTGCAGCGGCCGTCTTTGTCTACGTCGACCCCGGCATGGGGACCCGTACGGAGCTGGACTCCTGGGGCGAGGCCCACCGCCGGGTTTGGGAGAAGCTCCGCTGGTCCGGCCGGAGCGTCGAGGTGGTTGCGGTGGCCTGGGAGCAGGCCCTGCTGGACCGCGCCGGACGGAGGCTCCGATCCTGGGTAGCCGGAAAGATGAGCGAGGAAGAAAAAGAAGCCCTCATGCTTCGCCAGGCCATGGCTGAGACCGATTGGGACACCGTCGAACGCCATGGAGGCTTCAATGCCGTCGTAGAGAAGATCCTCCAATGGGAGCGGGAAAACCCAGCGCCCAAGGGGCGCGGATCGATCGACAGTTTCCGCCTCTGGGGGTCACGCCGATGCCGTCGTATTGGTGACACGGCTACAAAGTAGCGATGTGCACGCAGGTGGTGCACGATTTCGACAATTACGAATCTGCACTATCAGAGGGCAAAGCCCTCGCCGTTGTGGTCCAGGCTGTGCCTGGAAATCCACATTGGACGCGGGTTGGCACGGATTCCCCGAATCCTCTGCGGTAAAGCGTAGTGCGGCGCCGGCATCGCGTGTCCACCCCCTCGCACGGCGCGTCGTGGCGCCGCACGGGAGGGGGAGGAAGTGGAGGGAGCGACCCCCATATTTTTTGCCGCTGGTGCGGCACCGGGCAGGGGGAGGTGGTGCACGCCAAAATCCACCACCACCCCTCCCCTTTTCGGGGGTCGCTCCCTCCACAGTGATCCCTGCGGGAAGGCAGAAGGTGTGAACCGGGATCGATCGGGACGTGGTCCGCTTCCAGGAAACCGAACCGACTTTGATGTCAGGGATTCTGTAGATTCCCGGCATTACCTGCCTCAAGACCCATTAGCCTGCAGGCCTTCAACTGGCCGGCCGTGTCAATGGGCATCGAAAATGGCAGGTTTTTGGGGACCGATAGTGTCAGGGTTTGAGCGCTGTCCCGCGGAGGGAGCGGGGCGACCGGAGTGAGGCAGCGGTCCGGGAGTGCAGTCGTCATCACAGAGCCTCTGTCGCTGCAGGCGATCCGCCGTCTATTGGGTTCGCAAGGGGATAGATCGCTTTGGAGAGTTCCGCCTGCCGACGCATGCGGTAGCTGTTGCTTCGGATGTTGACGATGTGGCACCGGTGGAGCAGGCGGTCGACCGCGGAAGCCGGCTTGCGGACCCGATCTGACAGGGTCCGTCCGGGAGATAGACCCTGAGGAGGAAGCCAGGGTTTCTGCCCCGTCCTGGCGGGTTTCAACCCAAAAAAGTCGGAGAGATCGTTTTTTTACCGCAACTGTTCGGTTTCCGGTTCTCAAACGTCCTCTACACATATGTTAGCGTTATCTGGGAATGAGTCGGCGGTGACCGCGACCTTGGTCCGACCGTTGAGCGAGAGCGCAAGTGTCTGGTCTAGTGGATCGAGTAGGTTCAGAAAATGAGCGAGATGGCAAACAAGAAAAAGGCATCCCGATGGCTGACGATCCTGATACTGGCTGGTCTTGGAATATCGGCAAGCCACCATCAGGTTCTGACCCGGACAGCCGAGGTCTCAAGAGCCCTGAGCCCGGTCCTGTCGAGCTATGAAGTGATCCGCATGGAGCCCGGTGAGATCGAGCGCCAGGTGCGCACGACCGGAGAGCTGCGGTTCCGATTCAACGAGACGGACTTCTACTTCAATCTCCAACCTCACGACATGCGGTCACCCAATTACCGGGCGGTGGAGACAGGTCCCGGAGGAGTGAGGCGGGCGCTTCCTCCTCAGCCGGTGCACACCTTCAAGGGAGTACTGGCGGGACGGGAAGACACCCGAGGCCGGTTCAATCTGACCGGCGGCGGGGTGGAAGGAGTCGTCTACACGCCCGAGGGATGGGTCTACGTGGAGCCCCTGAGGAACTACCTTCCCAGCGCCCCGGCCGGTGAGTTGGTCGTCTACCGGCAGGCGGACATCAAACCCGGAGAGAGCTTCAATTGCGGCGTATCGCTGCCCAAGCGGCTGGAACGAGGCATGGACCAGGTGACGGCGCAGGTGGAGACACCCACTTCCAGTTTTCCCATCAATTACGTCTTCGATGTGGCGACTGAAGCTGACTATGAATACGTGCAGACCTTAGGAGGTTCGGAGGAGGCCAACCGTGAGATTGAGGGCATCCTGAACCAGGTGGAGGGTGTGTACCAGAGCGAGTTGCTTCTGCAGCTTCGGATCAGCTTCCAGAACACCTGGACAGAGAAAGATGACACCTACCCCTACACGGCCAGGAATGCCTTTGATTTGCTGGACGAGTTCTCCGAGTACTGGAACACCCACTTCGCAGCGGATGTAGGCTTTGACATCGCCCATCTTTGGACAGACAGAGACCGGGAAGATGAATATATCAGGGGTCTAGCCCATAACTCAGTTGTCTGTAGCCAAGGATCCCTGAGCTACGGGATGTCGAGCCACGCCAATGACATCCAAGAAAAGTTGCGGACTCCTGCCCACGAAATCGGGCACAACTTTGGAGCCGTGCATCCCGATGAGAAAAGTCCTCCGGTCACGGACTGTGCGAACACTTTGATGCAGAGCCTTGGGGAGCCAGGCGTAGGGATGACGTTCTGTCAATTCTCACGAAAACAAATTGAAAACTACGTTTCAAGCAACGATAGTTGCCTGAGCACACAACCCATTACACTGCATCCGCCAACCCACCTCTCGGCCAAGGCAACTTCCGGATCTCGGATCGATCTATCTTGGCAGGACAATAGCACCAATGAAACGGGATTCATTCTGCAGCGCCGGGTTGTGGGTTCAGGTCATTGGTATGAACTCGGAAGAACTCGTGCTGACGAAACGATATTTTCGAATAAAGGTTTATTTTCAGATGCCACCTATATTTATCGCATTCAGGCCTTTAACCGCACGGAAGCATCGGCCTTTTCAAACGAAGCTGCGGTAACGACCCTGGACGATCCGGATAATAGTAGCGACTGGATAATCGACACAATCGTTGGCGGCAAGGAGAGCATTGGCGACAACGGCCTGGCGGTTGAGGCTCAGCTAAGACAACCCGGAGGAGTAGCCGTAGACAATGCCGGTAACCTCTATATCGCCGGCAACGGCCGGATCCGCAAGGTGGATACTTCAGGAACCATTACTACTATCGCAGGAACGGGGGAATACGGCGACAGCGGGGACGGCGGCCCAGCAGTAGAGGCAGAGCTGTACGGTCCAGCAGCAGTGGCGGTGGACAACGCCGGTAACCTCTATATCGTTGATCCGTCTAGCGAACGGATCCGCCGGGTGGATGCATCCGGGGTCATCACGACGATCGCGGGGACCGGAGGGCGCGGCTACAGTGGGGACGGCGGCCCGGCTGTAGAGGCACAGCTGTACGGTCCAGCAGCAGTGGCGGTGGACAATGTCGGCAACCTCTATATCGCTGACACCGGAAACGCACGGATCCGGCGGGTGGATGTGTCAGGGACCATCACAACCATCGCCGGGACCGGAGAACGGGGCTACAGCGGCGACAATGGTCCGGCAGTAGAGGCTCAGTTTAGAGGTGTCGGAGCAGTGGCGGTGGACAATGTCGGCAACCTCTATATCGCCGATTCATGGAATCACCGGATCCGTCGGGTGGATGCGTCCGGGATCATCACGACCATCGCCGGGACCGGAGAGCAGGGCTACAGGGGGGATGGCGGTCCTGCGCTAGAAGCAGAGCTGTCTGAACCGGTGGTTTTGGCGTTCGATTCCTCCGACAACCTTTACATCGCTGATCGTGGAAACAGCCGGATCCGTCGGGTGGATGCGTCCGGGATCATCACGACCATCGCCGGGACCGGAGAACGGGGCTACAGGGGGGATGGCGGTCCTGCGCTAGAAGCAGAGCTGTATGAACCGTCGGGTTTGGCGGTTGATTCCTCCGACAACCTTTACATCGCCGATAGCTTGAACCACCGTATTCGACGTGTCGACACGTCGGGGACCATCACGACCATTGCGGGATCCGGCCATGTAGGCTTCTTGGGGGGAGGATATGGTGGAGACAATGGTCCTGCGGTTAAGGCGAGACTGGCACAACCTAAAGGAGTGGCCGTAGATGACGCGGGGAACCTCTACATCGCCGATACCCATAACCACCGGATCCGTGGGGTGGATGCGTCCGGGATCATCACGACCATCGCCGGGACCGGAGAGCAGGGCTACGGCGGGGACGGCGGCCCGGCACATTCGGCACGGTTATACCTTCCCTCTGCCGTGGCGGTGGACCGTGCCGGCAACCTCTACATCGCTGATAGTGGCAACCACCGCATTCGCAAGGTGGATGCATCTAGAACCATCACCACCATAGCTGGTACCGGAAGGACAGGCTTCAGTGGGGGCTACAGCATTGGCGGCTACAGCGGGGACGGCGGCCCGGCAGTAGAGGCAGAATTGTCTGAACCTTTGGGCCTGGCGGTTGATACTTCCGGCAACCTCTACATCGCCGATAGCTCGAACCACCGCATTCGACGTATCGATGCCTCGGGATTCATTACAACAGTAACGGGTACTGAGGGAACAGGTTTCAGTGGCGGCTACAGCAATGGCGGCTACGGCGGGGACGGTGGTTCGGCTGTCATGGCACAATTGAACTACCCCCACGACGTTGCGGCGGATAGCTATGGCAGTCTATACATCGCGGATACGTGGAACCACCGGATCCGCAGGGTGGATGCTTCGGGAACCATCACTACCATTGCGGGGACCGGTCATTCAGACTTCGCTGGAGACTACGGACCAGCGGTGGTGGCACAGTTAAGCGGTCCGAAAGGTGTGGCCATAGATGGCTCGGGAAACCTCTACATCGCCACTGGGAACCACCGGATTCGCCGCGTGGATGCGTTAGGATTCATCGTTACCATCGTGGGTCCCAGGCGTGACCTCTACTTCAGTGGAGGCTCTTCTGGGGACGGCGGTCCGGCCAGCGAAGGGCGTGTAGCCAGTCCTTCTGACGTGGCCGTCGACAGTTCAGGCAACGTCTACATCGCCGATACCTGGAACCATCGGATTCGAATCTTGACTCGACCGCTGGAGTCTCCCACCCAGCTTATGGCGACGCCGATTTCCTTCCAGGAAATCAAGTTATCCTGGCAAGACAACAGCACCGACGAGACCGGATTCAGGATACAGCGCCGGATTGGAAGCTCGGCTAGTTGGGTTGAAATCGGGACGACGGATGCCAACGCCACCACGCACTCGGATACGGGATTAGAACCGAACACCACCTATCACTACCGCGTGAGGGCTTTCAGGCGTATTGGGTTTTCCGACTATTCGAACGAGGCCGTGGCGACTACGCCCAAGGCGCTACCGCCAACCCTGACCCGGTTTAACCCAACCAGCGGTCCGGTTGGTACCCAGGTCACAATTACGGGAACCCATTTGCTCGGCGCCACTGCCGTTAGGTTTAATGCAGTCCCGGCTGCCCGGTTCGAGGTCGTGTCGGAAACCAGCATCGAGGCCGTAGTGCCCCCGGCAGCTACCAGTGGCCCGGTCAGCCTGGTCACCCTCGGGGGAATGGCCGTGAGCGAAGATTCCTTTTCAGTGTCCGACACTGGTATCCACAGCCGGCTGTTTGTGCCCATCGTGCTGCGGACTCAGGGGCGGACGCCGGGGTCCTTCTTCACTTCCGAACTAACCCTGACCAACCGTGGAAGCGCCACTGCAGCCGTCCACTACACCTATTCGGCAGCTTTCGGAGGGGGCTCGGGCACGGCCGTGGATGCCCTGGAGGCGGGCCAGCAACGGGTGATTCCCGACGCTATTGCCTACCTGACTGCTCTGGGCATTCCCATCGGGAGTGGTTCGGCAGGCGGCACGCTGGTGGTGGACTACTCCAACCTCTCCTCCTCTTCGGATGCAGCCGTCACTGTGAGGGTCGCGACGCCGGTCGACGAGGGACGCGGTCGTGCCGGTCTGGCCTTCCTGGGATTGAATCCTGACGGGTTGCTCACCGGCCCTGCCTTCATCACCGGCCTGCGACAGACCAGCCAGGATCGTTCGAACGTGGCCCTTCAGAACGCGGGAGATGCCGCTGAGGGAAGCATCACGCTGAGGGTGACGGTCTTTTCCGGAGACTCGGCATCAGCGGGCATGAGCATGGTCCTGCCGGATCGAACCCTGCCTCCGGGCGGGTTTTATCAGTTCAACCGCATCCTCGACGAGGCCGGATTTGAGAACGGCTACGTGAAAGTGGAGCGGGTGGAGGGCGCGGCCGCCTTTTACGCCTACGGGGTCATCAATGACAACGCCAATTCGGACGGCTCCTTTGTCTTTCCGGTCAGCGCCGGCTCGCTTGAGGGAGCCACGGGACAGATCCTGCCGGCGTTGGTGGAGATTAACAACTTCACGACCGAACTGACGCTGACCAACTTATCAGACCAGCCGAGGGTTCTGATGTTCAGCGCCATCGACGATAAGATCGAGACGGAAGATCATATGGCCAGCTTCGGTCCCCTGCCGCTGGCCCCTGGTGAGCAGCAGATCATTCCCAATGCGATCCAAGCGGGGCGCCTGCAGTTCGGACTCGATGTGACCACCGGCCTGGTCGCACCCTTGTTCGCCAGTGCGGCCGGAGGAGACATGAGCGGGGTCGTGATCGGAGCCCGGGTGGTGGCGCCGGCTGACCCGGAAGACGTGAGCAAGGGGCAGTACGGTGTCTTCTATACGGCGGTGCCCCAGGGCCAGGGATTCACCGGCAGCGCCCGCGTGGACGGGTTGCAGCAGAATGAGGAGAACCGTAGCAACCTGGCCCTGGTCAACACCGGGCAGGTCGATGACAGTTCAAGCGTCTTCGAGATCGACATCTACAACGGAGAGACCGCCATGCTGGTCAAGACCGTAACCATGGATGAGGATCCCCTGACCGTGGTCCCAGCCAAGCGTTTTCGTCAGATCAACGGCATCCTGAGCAGACACGCTCCGGGGACCACGCAGGGCTACGTCCAAATCCGCAAGGTCTCGGGCGCCAACCCCTTCCTGGCCTACGGGGTGGTCAACGACGGCGGGGCCCCGGGTGAGAGAACCGGTGACGGGGCCTATTTGCCTGCGAGGGAGTAGCGACCAGAACTATCGTGCGGATAGATTAGGCCCTACTGCCGATAACATTCGTATCAGAAGTCGGGGAGATTTGCTCCGATTCCGGGGTTGAAAGAGCCGTTGCGTGACGATGGAGGCGTGTAAAGGGACATGAGGGACCATTAGCACCATCAACGTGTGCCGGGAAACACGGGTGGTTTCTCCCAACTCTTCCCACACAAGAGTTTGAAGGAATGTTTCCGCGCCCCGCGTGCCGATAGCTGGTCCAGAACCAGTGACGGGAGCGACCCTGTTATTGGCCCTGGTTCGGGTGCTGGCCGTCGCTGTGGTAACTGCTCCGCCCCAGCCCCTCAGGGTCGCTCCTGTCTACTCGATCCCTGTGGAAGGTATCGAACCGGCCAAGAGGTCGGCGACAGCGACAGCGGAGACACGCCAGACCTCAGCTCGCCCATTGGCGACGGCCGGCAAGCCTGAAGGATGCACACAACCCAAGTTCTCCGATCCGCAGCACGGTCAGCTTGCCACCCCACTTGACAGTCTTGAACTCCCGGACGCAGGATTGATACTCGGCTGACCTGTCCTCCAACGTCCTGGAGGGTCCAGTGGATTCCTTTTCAAAAAGAGGGACATAATGAGGGAACTGCAGCGGGCTGATCCGTATTAACTCTTTAATAATTAGTGGGTTAAAATTGACAGGTTGCAGGCCGTGCAGCGGCCTCTGGTCCTATTAGTCCTGTCCCTTGGGTTGCCGCTCAGTTTCCCTGCGATGCGGCAGCCGGTCGATCCGGGTGAAGGAGAGGGCCGAGACTGCGAGAGGCTTTGGGGCGGGCGGGACGCCCGCGCTCCCGGGGGGCTTTCATCCCGTAACGTCGTCGCACCCGAGGAGGTCCATCATTCTTCGTGTCTATTCGTGTTCATTCGTGGTTCGTCTTCAAAAACAATCGGCAGTTTCTTCCTTGAATGATCTGCCCAGCAGGGCGGGGGCGGGACTTGTCTGAAACCAATTGAGGGGGTTATCCACCAAGGACACGAAGTCACACCAAGGTCAGAAAATTGCAGAAGCATTTTGGTGCCGCTTGTCGTTGAAGGAGGTCCATCTGTCTTCGTGTCTCTTCGTGTCCATTCGTGTCCATTGGTGGTTCGTCTTCATTAACGATCAGCCGTTTTTCCTCGAATGATCGGCACGGCAGGGCGGGGCGCGGCTAAACACTTACCACGCCCGGGGCTACATGAAGGTACAATAACCCTTGTCACACGGGGGCTACCCCGTGGAAGATGCGCGTTAACCCGCTCCGGACGATTCCAAAGCAAGCGTCTGAAGCAAACCGGGACGCACCGGGAGAGGAGATCCAATGACAATGACACGCCTTTCGAAAACAACCAGGATGCGGGTGGGACTTCTCCTGGCCCTGCTGATCGGGACCCTGGGCATCCACTGGAAGGACATTCTGCCGGCTTCCGAACCCGACCCAGACGAGATTCACGTCCTCCAACAGGGAGGGAAGGTTGGCAAGCTATCCTTGGAAGTCAAGGAAGCCGGATCCCATCTGCACATGCCCGCCCGGCTCACCTTCACTCATGACGATGGACGGGAAGAGCTGCCCACGGTCGGGCGCTTCCAGCACTTCCTGGTGACGGCCTCCGGCCGTGATCTGAAAACGCTCCCCGTCGGGGAATACCAGGTCTACGTCTCGCGCGGGACCGAATACTCCCTGGACCGGCAGAAGGTCAAGATCGAAGAGGGCCGGACGGCCTATCTCAGCTCGACACTGGAGCGCATCGTGGATACCAGCGGATTCATCTCGGCGGACTTCCATCTCCATCTCCAGTACGCCATGCGGGACGGGGCCATGACCTCGGCTGCCGAAGGGATCGATCTGCTCACGGCCACCGACCACAACATCCTGAAGGACTATTCGCCCCATATCCGCGCGCTCAAACTGGAGCGCTTCATCACCTCCACCGTGGGTTCGGAAATCGACACCGCCTTCGGGCACTTCAACAGCTTCCCGCTGGAGATCGATCGCTGGGGCCGGCGAGAGTTTCGCCACGGAATCCGGACCCCGGGCGAGTTCCTGCGCATCGTCCGACAGGAACCGGGCGAGCAGATCGTGCAGATCAACCACCCGCGGCGCCAGACCTCCAGCCCAGTCAGCGGCTATTTCGATGAACGGCTCAACGCGGACACCGGAGCCTTCGACTACCCCTATTTCGAAACCGGCTTCGACAGCTTCGAGATCTTCAACGCCATCACCGACGCGAACGAAACATTCATCGGCCGCACCCGGCTGGTGGATCAGAAACTGCAGGACTGGTACCGACTGCTGAATCGCGGGGTGCTGATGGCGGGCGTGGCTAATACCGATGCTCACGGCTATCCCGAAGACTCCCTTGGCTATCCCCGAAACTACGTTGTCTCGGATACCGACAACCCCTGGGAGATCGACCCCCGCAAGGTCGTCCAGGCCGTCAAGAGGAGGGCCGTCACCGGCAGCCTGGGGCCTTTCCTTCACTTCACCGGCAACGGCTCTCCGGTGGGATCGGTGATCACCGATCTGGATCGCTCGGTTTCCCTCAGAATCCAACTGCAATCGGCTCCCTGGGTTCCGGTCGAGACCCTGGAAGTCATCCGAAACGGCGAAGTGATCAAGACCTATTCGGTGCCGCCCCCGGAAGAAAAGGAGGAGGCCTGGAAGTTCGACACCGAGCTGGTGGTGGATTGCCAGCAGGATAGCTGGGTTCTGGTGATCGCCTCCTCCCAGACGCCCTGGGAAAAGCCCTTCGAAAACTACCGGTCTTTTTCCTTCACCAACCCGGTCTTTGTCGACGTTGACGGCAACGGCTACTTCGATCCGCCCAACGGGGGCTTTCCATTGCAGGAGACGGGTGATTGAACGGGGCTCGGGGAGGGGTGATTGGCACTTCTGGGAGTGCGGGCGTCCCGTAGTCCGGGACCTAATTTGGACGAATTATTATCATCAATGCACAGGATGCACAGGATTTTTTCAGGAAACGGCTTATTTGAAACAACCCCTGGGGTCGGGTGAAGGGGAACCGGTTGACGGGTATTCCACGACGGACACGAAGTTACACCCTACAATTCCGGGCGTTTGGTCTCGGCCTCGAGCATGAGTCAACCCCTGATTTAACTGCATAATTAACATGGATGGACAGGATATACAGGATTCCTGGTTGATGGGTCGGGACAGAATACTCCGGGACGAAAGATCTCTCCCCCCTCGAGTTCGACCGTTACCCTTTCTTCAACAAGGATTGCAAAACCTGTTCCCATGGTCATGGATCACCTCAAACGAGCATCCGATCATCGAGCGTGTCCGCTTCCTGTGCAGCAGCGTCTCGTCCTCTTTATCCTGTTCATCCTGTGTATCCATGTTCAAATAATGTAGACAACCAGTTAAGTGGGACATGGCCTTTGTTCCCGATAGGCCATGAAGATTCATTGTTTCACTCTCGTATGATTTGCCCGGAACGGTGGAGGGCGGACTAGTTTGTAATCCCTGGTATCCGCAAATCCGCACCGGATCATCGCCCGAGCTGGCCTCTCGTGCAGGAACCTCTCGTCCTGCTAATCCTGTGCATCCTGTGCATCGATGTTAATAACAATAAAATTTCGATCCCCGGGCGCGCGGCTAATCGGAGGACATGTCGTACTCCAGGGTGAACTGGCTGTCGGCGTCTCTCTCGTACTTCCCCAGGGTCGGGGAATAGGTGCTCACCTCGATCCGGTTTCGGGTGGGTGAGAACTTCATGATCCTCAGCCAGCCGTCGCCTCCCCTTTCCCGACCCTGATAATCGGACAAGAGGCTGTAAACCCGGTTGCCGTTGTGGGTGTCTTCCCTGAGAGCCTCCCCCAGGACGTGCCCGCAGAGCATCAGGAAGAAATTGGGGTTGTCCTTCAGCACGTCGTAGGTGGCTTGCCCCTGATGGCTGAAGGTCTTGTCGAGCTTGAGCAGGCTGTGGCTGACGACGATGGCCCGCCTGTCGCTGTGTTTTTTCAGGATCCCGTCGGCCCAGCCCAGGACGTCGCTGCCGGCAGCGTACTCGAAGAAAATGAGGATGAAATCCAGTCCGCTTACACTCAACAGGTGGTAAAAATTGTCGTTGTCGTCCCCGTAGTTCTGGCCGAACCAGGGTCTGTCCTTGAAGCGGGCCAGCCCGAAGTAACGGTTGTAGAGCTGGGTCGTCTCAATACGGACGCCGTCAATGCGGATCGGAAGACTGCGGTAGATGTATTTGTCGTGGTTGCCCACGGCAATGCCGTAGGGAATGGGCGGCGTCCCCTCCAGCTTGCGGAAGGCAGCGTCGGCATGCTGCCACTGATCCTCCCGATCGGCATGGTTGACGCAATCTCCCAGGTGAGCCACGTAGACGATATTGAGAGCTTCCCGGTTCTCGGCGATCCACTGAGTCTGGGCCTTGAAAATCTCGGGAGTTCCCCCGCCGTCGCCGGAAGCATAGTTCTGGGTGTCGGGCAACACGGCAATGGAAAAGTCTTCCTGAGCCAGGGCGCCGGCTGGCCAGAGGAAGAGGATGAGGATCAGAAATCCCCGCAAAAAGTTTCGAACGGAAACATATCGTCTATCTCTGATGTCTGTTGTCATGGCAGATTCCCTTGGATATCGAATGGAGGATGCCGGGGAGCAGCATCACCGCTGAAATCGTCTAAAGCGGCTGCAAGCGAAACGGTGTTCTTGAGCCATGTGTGGGAGCCGCAAATGAACTTCCCGTGATCAACCCATGAAGTGTGAATGAACAGGGCCTGGATCTAGCCGTCTGGTCCGGCTGGAATGCCCGGAACCAATATACTGAATCCAGGCAGGGTCAGTAGAACGTGCGTTCCGAGTGCTTGTCTACGGTCACTCGAATGTGCGAAAGCCTCCATCATTCCTGACCGCCACGCATAAACGAACTCCCATAAACCTCGGAATGGATATGCTCCATGACACTCCGGAACATATCTCGGCGGCACTCTTTCGCCGAACTCCGCAACCACAGTTTCAACGCGTCGTTGTAGGCACATCTTTCTTGCTCAGTCCACAATCCCCTTGTAATACGGCGATGGACGTTAGCGCATAAGGGCACTACGTTCTCGCTCTCATAAACAAGACTTTGATAGTCTCTACGAGGCAGCAAATGGTGCAACTCAACTGGACTCAAGCCGCAATATTCGCAGGAGTCAAAATTCCGCTCGGGACACTGCTGTCTGAATTTCTTGCTCGACCATGTAGAGTCCCCTTTGTCCACATAACCAAGCTCGACCCCGTATTTGTGATGGAGTTCTTTGAGAATTGACTTCAATCCTCCCTGTTGCGAGTAGAAATTGCCTGGAACACCGAAACGAGAGAGTTCAGTACTTGTGATAAAACCGGCTTCACGGTAGCGAACATACATCCTTTCTTGGGTCTGACGAAGCTGCTCTTGCGGCGACATCCCACCTTCCCGCGACAGAAAATTCAAGTAAACGTGCTCGATCATGCTTATTGCGTCCGTTTGACTCAACGCATCTCTATGTGTTTGTTGAAACATATACGGAAGAACTCCCATTGGGCGTAGAAAAGCACTACCAGGCCAAAATTCATAGACACCTAAGGCAACATTGGTGTAGCCGTGTTTACGGAAGTCCTTAAACTCATCGGGACAAGCAACGGTTAGGTACTTCGAATTCGTTAAGAACGAGAAACTACTCTTGCTTATATTCTTTACTGCTAGAAGTTCAGGAACCCAAGAAGCAGTGCTAGCTTTAAAATCTATGGGCATTGCATGGGTCAAATAGTATTTCCAAGCGCTTTGAAGGATCTTCCGCAAACGCTCGGGCGACTGGTCCAAGCTAATCCGCCACGGCGCCAAAACAGAACGAACTTCCGACTTTCTTCGAAAATTGTCTACGTCGTGTTTCTTGATCCCAAAGCGCTCGACAAGCTGTCTCGTCGGCATCCACTTGTACTCAAGGAGAAAGTTTTTCCAGTCAGCGGTGTCCATTCGTTCAACCGCTCCTCACACTAGTCTCTTTCTTGGACAAACCGCACCTGACCAGGTCGCACCGAAGCAACACATTCTATCCGTCCTAAGCGATCCAGTCCAATTGAGCGAAGCGCCAAGCAGACCGGTGCTTCCAGGAATTGCTGCCGGTGTAAGACTTTCAATCGAGAATAGGAAAAGTTATGATCCCTTGCCACAGGATACAGTTATTGGAAGGATGCATCCGGGCCTCAACGGAAAAACGCGCCAAGGCCCCGAGTCATTCAATTCCATCCGCCAGACCATGGCTCTCACCCGACAGTCTTCCCCCCCGGACAGTATTTTCCCATTCTTCAGAAAAGGAACCTCCATGCCACGACTGATTTTACTCGGTGGGTTTTTCCTGTTGGCGATCTACGCCTTCTCGGCCCGACAGGGGCTGGTGGAAGTCGTCGAGATCGGCAAGCACAATGTCGACCTCTTGCCGGGCGGCAAGGAAGCCGATGGCATCATCGGCGACTTTGTGATGCGGAACGGCCGGATTCAGCTTCTGGTGGCGGGCAACCTGCCGCTTCGAAGGCCCAACATGACGGTTGAGAAGGCCTTCGAGACGCCCGGTTGCCTCTACGATCTCGACTTGGCGGGAGAGAGCAATGACCAATTGACGGTTCTCCGGCCCGGGCAGTTGGGCGGCCCGCTGTCCTTCGTTCAGATCAGCAACCCCGGCCGAGGCGGGACCGCCCGCCTGGAAGCGGTGAGGACGGCCGCCAAGGGGGAAGGCCTCTCCATCAAGCACGAGTACGAGTTGGCCGTCGACCAACCCTATGTCAAGGTCACCTCCACCTATCACAACCAATTCGGGGGCAAAAAGACCATCAGACCGCGAGCCGTCTGGAAAGAGTTTTCCCAAGGCTGGAGCGTCGGGGCCATCCAGGTGGGAGACAGCATCGACCCGTTCGACAAACGTTCCTACGCCTGGGCCGCCCTTCAAACGGGCGGCCGAAGGGACCGCTCCCCTCGCCTGCTGCCTTCCCCATTGCCGAAAAAGGTCGAGCTTTCACCGGGTGAGCAGCGGCGGTTCGCTATTGCCGTGGCCGTGGCCGGATCTCCCCTGGAGGCCTACGGAATCCTGGCGAGTCTGGGAAGGAAGGCAGGACAGGTTGCCGGCACGGCCGCTGACGACGGTGGAGCACCGGCGGTCCATGCCCGGGTCCTGGTGGAAATTCAAGGCAAGAAGCTGCCGGCCTATCCCGACAACCAGGGAAACTTTCAGTTTCAGTTGCCGGCGGGGAAGTATGACGCTCAGGTCGTCGATATCGGCCGAGAAGAGACTGCCGCTACCCGCCGAAACTTCTCCGTGGCCGCCGGGCGAACCACCCGGCTGGACTTCAAGCTGCCCCAAGCGTCCCTGGTGGAGTTCGACATCCGGGACCAGGCGGGCGGGCCTTCACCTTGCAAAGTTCAGTTCATCGGCCGCAACGGCACCCCCACGCCCAACCTGGGCAGCCCCTACCGGGCTCGAGGCTGCGACCACCAGTACCACTCCCACAACGGGCGGTTCGCCCAGCAGCTCCCCCCGGGGACCTATCTCCTGAGAATGACCCGGGGACCCGAGTTCGACATGGTGGAGAAGACGGTGCAAGTCCTGCCCGGCCAGTCTGTCAAGGTCAGCGGGACGCTGCAGCGCACCGTGGATACGCGGGGGTGGATCAGCACCGACTACCATTCCCATTCCACTCCGAGCGGCGACAACTACTGCAATACCGACGATCGCATCATCAATCTGGTGGCCGAGCATATCGAATTCGCTCCGACAACCGAACACAACCGCATCTATGACTGGCAACCTCACATCGATCGCCTCGGCCTGAAAGGGCACCTGAAAACCATCGTCGGGCTGGAGCACACCGGCAGCGGGCAACACTTCAATTCATTCCCGCTCCGGAGCTTCCCTTACCAGCAAGATGGAGGGACGCCTCCCTGGCAGTACGATCCCCGGCTGAATGCCATTGTGCTCCGCAACGCCTTCGGGGGCGGTGCCGACCGTTGGGTCCAGATCAACCATCCCGGAGTGGGGATCGTTTTCAATGACCGCAACCAGGACCAGATCGCCGATGGGGGCTATGCCGGATTCGAGGATCTGATCGATGCCGGAGAGTTCTGGAGCGACCAGATCCTGAACCCCAGCCCCTTTGTCATCAGGCAGCGTGGAGATCGGACCGTCAAAGGGGAGAATCGAACCTTTGGATGGCTGCAACTTCTCAACCAGGGGCGTAATGTCTGGTGCGTGGCCGTCAGTGACGCCCACGGGGTATTCTCCAGTCCGGCCGGGGATTGGCGGACCTACGTTCCCAGCTCCACCGACCGGCCCGGCCGGATCGACCACCGGGAAATCATCCGCAATTCCAAGGCCGGCCGCATGATGATCTCCAACGGTCCCTTCCTCCAGGTAGAGACTGCCGACGGCATGCCGATCGGTTCCCAGGTCGTGTCGGAGGGATTCATCGACCTGGAAGTCAAAGTGCAGACCTCCAACTGGCTGGAGGTCGACAGGATTCAGATTCTCGTCAATGGACGCCAACATCCCAAATACAACTACACCCGGTCCAAGGATCCCTCCAAATTCAAAGGGCGGCCCCAGGTTTTTGAGGAGACCATTCGGGTGAATCTCCAGGAAGATGCCCACCTGATCGTGGTGGCGACGGGAGAAGAGAGCGATCTGAGCAAGGGCTGGGGACAGGCGGGTCCTGCTGCCATGCACCCGGTCGCCTACACCAACCCGATTTTCGTGGATGTCGACGGACAGGGATTCAAGCCCAACGGGGACAACCTGGGGCACCCGCTGCTGGTGGCGCCGTCCCGCCGCTAACTCGCACCAGGGAGCAGCAGGAATGATTCGCTCTCGATTCTCGTGGAAGCTCAGCGCCGGGTTTCTGTTGCCGATTTTTCTCTCCACGGCCATCGTGGCGGGATGGACGATTCGAAGCATCGAAGAGGATTCGAAGACTCAGGTCCGCAGATCGCTGGCTGCGCGGGCGGCCCTCCTCCGCAATATGGCCAAGTCCCGGCTTGGCCAGCCCCAACAGTCGTTGTTGCAGCAGGAAGTTCAATCGGTGGGAGAAGAGATCGGTACCCGCTTGACCGTGATCGACCCCCAGGGCCTGGTGCTGGCGGACTCCGACGAAGATCCTTCCAGGATGGACAATCACGGCAGCCGGCCGGAGATTCTGGCCGTTCGCTCCCACGGCTCGGGCATCGCGACCCGCTACAGCCGTACCCTCGGCGTCACCATGATGTTTCTGGCCCTGCCCATCGAAGACAACGGCCAATTGCTGGGCTACGCCCGGGCCTCCCTGCCCCTTTCCGACATCAACCGGCGGCTGGCCCGTCTCAGAACCGTTGTGGCGCTGGGGGCGGCTCTGGCGATTCTGGCAGCCGTAGCCCTGGGGTTGGCCCTGGCACGGAACTTTGCCAGGCCGGTAGCAGCCATGACGGCTGTGGCTGAAGGAATGGCCCGGGGCGACTACAATCGCCGGCTGCCGGCCACCGGGACCGACGAGTTGGGAGACCTGGCTCGAGCCCTCAACCAAACGGCCGTAAGCTCTCAGAACCGAATGGAGACCATCATCACTGACCGCAACAAGTTGCTGTCTCTGCTGAAAGGCATGGTGGAAGGAGTGGTGGCGGTCGATCGTGATGAACGGGTGCTTCAGATGAACTCCGCCGCAGGCAAGATCCTGGGAGCTTCGCCTGAATCCAGCGTGTCCAAGCCCATATGGGAGGTGACCCGGATCCGCCAGGTCTGCGACACCCTGAGCCGTACCCTGAAAAGCGGCAGGGACGAAAAGGACGAACTGCGGTTGGTGACGCGGTCCCAGGATCGGGTGGTGGAAATGCTGGCGTCTCCCCTGTTCGACGGTGAAGGCGAGCTGGCGGGAGCAGTGGTCGTGCTCCACGATGTTTCCGATTTACATCGCCTGGAAACGGTTCGCCGGGACTTCGTGGCCAATGCTTCCCACGAGCTCAAGACGCCGATCGCGGCCATTCGAGCCTTGGTCGAGACTCTCATCGAGGACCGGTCCATGCCTTCGTCCGATCGAGAGCGCTTTCTGGTCAAGGTCTGGAACCAATCGATGCGCCTGTCGGCGTTGGTGACCGACCTTCTCACGCTCTCGCGCCTGGAATCCTCCCCCGGCGGTCCGGAGTTGCGGCCGATCGATCTGCGAGAACCCTTCAGGGCCGCGGTGCGGGCTCTGCTACCTACCGGCGAAGAGAAAGGCATCGCCGTTCATACCGAGATTCCCCAAGATCCCGTGCCGGTCCTGGGCGACCCGGAGGCACTGGGGCAGTTGACCACCAACCTGCTGGACAACGCCCTCAAGTACACCAGTCGGGGAGGACAAGTCTGGGTCCGTCTCAAAACCACCGCCAATCAAGTCCTCATTGAGGTACAAGACACCGGAATGGGCATTGCGCCTCAGGATCAGGCCAGGGTCTTTGAGCGATTCTACCGGGTGGACAAAGCCCGTTCCAGAGAGTTGGGCGGTACCGGATTGGGACTTTCCATCGTCAAGCACGTTGCGGTGAACCATCAGGGCGAGGTCTTCGTCGAAAGCACACCCGGTATCGGCAGTACTTTTCGTGCTTCCTTTCCGATCGCACCCCGGGAATCCGTTCGCAAGAACACACCTTTGTAGGGTACACCTCGCAGGAAGTGCCCCGATCCCAACCAAAACCCCGTGTCTTTATTCGATCTTTACGAGGGGCTGGTATAGGTGCGGCTGGAGGAAGGAGGCGCTGATGAAGCAATGGAGAAATGTGAAGGGAATGATCGTAGCCATTGGTGTGCTCTACACACCGTTTTTCCTGATCGGCTGTGGCGGGGGTGAAAGAGATGGGCCAACCACCGTGAGAGTAGACGGTTCCAGCACCGTCTTTCCAATTACCGAAGCCGTGGCCGAGGAGTTTCAAAAGCGACATCCGGACATCCGGGTTACCGTCGGGATATCCGGTACCGGTGGAGGCTTCCAGAAATTCTCGGTCGGTGAAACGGACTTGAATGATGCCTCGCGGCCAATCAAGGCCAAGGAAATCTCATCGGCCTCTGAAAATGGGATTGATTTTATTGAGCTCCCGGTCGCCTATGATGGTATATCCGTCCTGGTCAATCCTGGGAATGAATTCGTTGATTCCTTGACCGTGGAGGAGCTTCGGAAGATCTGGCAACCGGACAGCACGGTAAAGAAGTGGAGCGATGTCCGGGCCACCTGGGAAGACCGTGCCCTGAATCTCTATGGACCGGGGACCGACTCCGGAACCTTCGACTACTTTACGGAAGCCATCAACGGCAAATCTCAGGCCTGTCGCCCCGATTTCACCGCCAGCGAGGACGACAACGTGCTGGTGCAGGGGATCGCCGGCGACCCGAACGCCCTCGGTTTCTTTGGCTACGCCTACTATGGGGAGAATCGCTCCCGACTGAAGGCAGTGCCGGTTGATACCGGCAAAGGGCCTGTGGCGCCGTCAGTCCAGACGATCAACGATGGAAGCTACGAACCCCTTTCGAGGCCGATTTTTGTCTATGTCGGCAAGAAAGCCTCCGAGCGTCAAGAAGTCGCGGCGTTCGTCAAATTCTATCTGGAGAATGCACCCACACTCGTGACGGAGGTCGGATACGTGCCGCTGCCGGATCGCGTCTATCAGTTGGTGCTCGAAAGATTCGAGAAACGAACCACGGGCTCGCTGTTCGCCTCGGGACACATGGTTGGCATGAGTCTCGAAGATCTGCTCAGCGTCGAAGAATAGGAAATGCGGGCTAGAGCACTACTGACAGGCGCAAGCACCAGGAAGTACAGGATGCAGGAGGAGTTGATCCGATGGGTGCTTTTCCTTTGCGCCTTCCTCTCCGTCCTGACCACGCTTTCCATCATCGCCATCCTGGCATGGGAGGCCTTCTCCTTTTTTCGGGAGGTACGGGTTTTCGATTTCATCTTGGGAACCCGATGGACGCCTCTTCTGGAACCCCGATCTTTCGGTGTGCTCCCTCTGGTTGCGGGCACTGTGCTGATTGTCGTCGGGGCTTCTCTGATCGCGATACCCGTGGGACTGGCCAGTGCCATTTATCTGGCGGAGTATGCCTCAGCGCCGGTCAGGAGAGTGCTGAAGCCGGTTCTGGAAGTTCTGGCGGGAATTCCAACCGTTGTCTACGGCTACTTTGCACTCACCTTGGTGACTCCCCTGATTGCCAGCGTTTTCCCCCGCACACAGATTTTCAACGCCGCCAGCGCATCCATCGTCGTCGGCATCATGGTGCTGCCCATGACAGCTTCTCTGTGTGACGATGCGCTCCGCGCAGTCCCGGAGTCTCTGCGTCAGGGAGCTTTTGCCCTGGGAGCAACCCAGTTTGAAGTGACCTGCCGGGTGGTCTTGCCGGCGGCTCTTTCGGGAGTCATGGCATCCTTCGTGCTGGCCGCTTCCCGCGCCATTGGAGAAACGATGGCGGTGACTCTGGCAGCAGGAGCGACACCCAAGATGACGCTGGACCCACTTCAAAGCATTCAGACCATGACGGCTTATATTGTCCAAGTGAGCCTCGGCGACACACCCGTCGGTACCGTCGAGTACCAGACGATCTTTGCCGTGGCTTCTCTGTTGTTCGTCATCACCTTGGGCATGAATATTATTGCCCATCGAGTCCTGGCGCGATTCCGCGAGGTTTACGAATGAGATCCGATCGCCTCAAGCGCCGTCACGCCGCCACCAAATGTTTTCGTATTCTCTGCTCCACGGTGGCATGGGCTGGAATCGTCATCCTGGGAGTGCTGCTTTTCCATGTCAGTCGTGAGGGGATCCGCTGGCTCGACCTTCAATTTCTCACAGAGTTTCCCTCCCGGTTTCCAGAGCAGGCAGGCATCAAGTCGGCGCTCTGGGGAACCGTCTGGCTGATCGCCCTCACGGCCGGGTTTTCCATCCCCGTGGGGGTTGCAGCAGCGATCTATCTGGAAGAATATTCCCCGAAGGGTCGACTGTCACAGTTGATTGAGGTCAACATTGCCAATTTGGCCGGGGTGCCCTCCATTGTCTACGGCATTCTGGGATTGGTTCTTTTTGTGCGATTCCTGGCGTTGGGACGAAGCGTCCTGGCCGGGAGCTTGACCATGACTTTGCTGATTCTTCCCGTCATCATCATCGCTGCGCGAGAGGCGCTCCGCGCCGTACCGGGATCCATTCGCCAAGCTGCTTTTGCTCTGGGAGCGACCCGTTGGCAAGCGGTGAGGGCGCAAGTTCTGCCAGTGGCGCTGCCGGGCATACTTACCGGTGTGATCCTGGCATTGTCGCGGGCCATCGGCGAGACGGCCCCCTTGGTGATGATTGGCGCCTTGACCTATGTCGCCTTCGTCCCGGAAGGACCCATGGATGCCTTTACGGCCCTGCCCATCCAGATCTTCAACTGGGCCTCCCGGCCTCAAGAAGACTTCCATCAGTTGGCTGCAGCCGGAATCATTGTACTTTTGGCGACACTGCTTCTCATGAATGCCACTGCGGTCTGGATTCGGCAACGTGCCGAGAGGAAAGGCCGATGAACACTCAGACTCAGCCCGATGCCCGAATCTCATCTACGGAACCGACCCGGTCGGTCCTGGATGTCATTGACGTGACGATTCGCTATGGGGTCAAACCCGCCATCCGTCAGGTCTCTCTTTCCATTCCTCAACATCGAATCACTGCGATCATCGGACCCTCGGGCTGTGGCAAGAGCACTCTGCTGCGGGCCTTCAATCGGATGAACGACTTCATTCCCGACGTGGGCATGGAGGGACAGATCCTCTATATGGGTTCGGACATTTATGCCCGTGACGTCGATCCGGTAGAGGTTCGGCGCCGCATCGGCATGGTTTTTCAAAAGCCGAACCCGTTCCCCAAATCCATTCTTCAGAATGTTGCCTGGGGGCTCTCTATCAATGGATATAGCGGCAGTCTGGAGGCTCGAGTCGAACAGTCTCTTCGCCGCGCCGCCCTATGGGACGAAGTCAGCGACCGACTGCACGAGTCCGCCCTGGCACTCTCCGGAGGGCAGCAGCAAAGACTCTGCATTGCCAGAGCCCTGGCCTTGGAGCCGGACGTCATCCTGATGGATGAACCCTGCTCGGCTCTCGACCCCGTTTCAACGGCTCGCATCGAAGACCTGATGTTTGAGTTGAAGGAACAATACACGATCGTTATCGTCACCCACAACATGCAACAGGCGGCTCGGGTTTCGAGCCTGACAGCCTTTTTGGAGAACGGCTGCCTGGTCGAGTTCGGGGAAACCGACCAGGTCTTTACACGGCCCCGGCATAAGAGAACAGAAGACTATGTGACTGGGCGCTTTGGTTAATTTTCTTGCGGGTTTCGGTCTCACCGTGATTCGCCCGGATCACCATTCTCGAGCAGGCCGGCTCGCTCAATGACGAACGCCCCAACCCAAGGGGGACATGAATGTCCATCCATTTGCAGAAGGACCTGGAACACTTGGACAAGGAACTGTTGATCCTGTCATCAATGGTCGAGGATGCAACCAACCGGGCCATGCTGGCACTGGTCGATCGACGATTGGATCTGGCCCGGCAGGTGATGCGCGAAGACGACCGGATCAACCATCGGGAGGTCCTTATTGAAGAAGAATGCCTCAAGATGTTGGCCCTCCATCAACCGGTGGCGGCAGACCTTCGTTTCATCGTCGCAGTGCTGAAGGTGAACAATGATCTGGAGCGAATGGGAGACCTGGCCGTCAACATCGCCGAACGGGCCGCCTATCTCGCCACCCGGGAGCCACTGCAGGTTTCTCTGGATTTTCCCAAGATGGCTGAGGGTGTCCGCGACATGGTGCGTAAGAGTCTGGACGCCTTGAGCAACATGAATCCGCGACTGGCCCGGCATGTCTTGAGCATGGATGACGAGATTGACGAAGCCAACCGCAAAATGTTCGACATCTTGCAGGAACTCATGCACCGGGACTCATCGACGATAGAGCGCGCTGTCCATCTGCTTTCGGCCTCTCGCTACCTGGAGCGCATCGCCGACCTCGCCACCAACATCGCCCAGGATGTTGTCTACATGTCGGAAGGCCGACTGATTCGCCATTTGACCGAAGACGACCTCAAAGGGCTAACGGACCAAAAGCAATAAAGGGGATCAATCCTGGTGAGGATGCCATGGGAAAAGAGATCTATTGCCGGCAGGGTGGTTCTGACGCTGACCTGGTGTGTTGTGAATGGTTTCGGTGCCGACAAGGAGGTTCAGGTTGAGTGGAAGGACGGGATGCGCCTGGAAACCAGGGACAAGACCGTCCGGATCAAGTTCGGCGGCAGAATTCACTATGACTGGGCCGCCATGTCTCAAGATTCAGGCATTCGACAAAACCTGGGTTCTCTTCAGGATGGGACCGAGCCTCGGAGAGCAAGAATTTACCTCTCCGGCGTTCTTCACGAGCATGTGGATTTCAAAATTCAGTATGACTTCGCCGGCGGCACGACCAGGTTCGAGGATGTCTACTTGGGCCTGACCGAAATTCCCTACCTTGGAAAGATCAGAGTAGGACACATGAAGGAGCCCTTCGGTCTGGAGGAGATGACCAGTAGCAACCATGTCACCTTCCTGGAGCGTGCTTTACCCAACGCCTTCGCTCCTTCCCGAAACACGGGTCTGTCGATTTCGAACCATGCCAAAAAAAGGGTGAGCTGGGGTATGGGTGTGTTTCGCAACACCAACGACTTGGGAGTGAGTCAGGGAGATGGAGAGTTCAATTTCACGGGGCGGTTAACGGGGACGCCCTGGCACTCGGAAAAGGGCAAGAAGGTTGTCCATGTGGGGCTCGGCTACAGCTATAGGAGCCCCAGTGAACCCGGTTTTCGCTTTCGTCAAAGGCCCGAGGCTCACTTGGCGCCCCGGTTTGTGGATACCGGAACTCTGAGGATGCAATCGGCCCATCTCGTGGGGCCCGAGTTCGCCTGGGTTTATGGTCCGGCATCCGTGCAGACCGAGTACGTCCGAGCCGGCCTGAACCCGGTCCAGGGCAACCCCAACTCCAATTTCCACGGTTATTACATACTGGGAAGTTACTTTCTCACCGGTGAGCAGCGAAACTACCGTGCATCGGAAGGTCAGTTCCGAGGAATCAAGCCCAAGAGGAACTTCAACATCCGCCAAAAGGGAACGGGCGCCTGGGAAGTGGCGGTTCGCTATTCGTCGCTCGATCTGAACCATGGGCCTGTTTCAGGTGGAAGGCTGAACGATTTTACAGCAGGACTCAACTGGTACCTGAACCCCAATGCTCGTGTGATGTGGAACTACATCCGTGCCAATCGTGACACCATTGGCAATGCCGACGTTTTTCAGATGCGCCTCCAGCTCAACTTCTAGCGAGGCTGTGCCTCAGACCGACAAGCAGGGACAAAAGATATCGTGGTTCGTCTTCATTAACGATCGGCTGTTTTTCCTCGAATGAGCCGCACGGCCAGGCGGGGGCCCGGCTAGCGGGCAAACGGGAGTTTCCCAAAGGGTGCACGTCGGCATTCTGAGAAGTCGCCCGCCACACACCCCCCAACGCACCGCCGGGGCGGCATCGCCTGGGAGCGCGGGCGTCCCGCCCGCATCCTGTCCCTTTGGCCGGCGCTGAGCTTCAGTGCGATGCTGCAGGCAGCCGCCCTGTCGGCGGGAACAGCAGCGGCCAGGCCGAAGGAGAGCCATGGCGCCGTTCCCGGTTGATCCAAGTGGGGGAGATGGCCGAGGCTGTGCCAGGCTTGGTGCGGGCGGGACGCCCGCGCTCCCGGCAAGCCGTCATCCCATAACCTCGTCACACCAAGGGCACCAAACTGCAGAAGCATTTTGGCGCCGCTTGTCATTGAAGCAGGTCCATCTGTCTTCTGGTCTATTCGTGTTTATTGGTGTCCATTCGTGGTTCATCTTCATTAACGATCGGCCGTTTTTCCTCGAATGAGCCGCACGGCAGGGCGGGGGCCCGGCTAAGCTCCTTGCACCCTTCTCAAGAGTGCAACCCGTGGTGAGAAATGCGGCCTAAGCGAGGTCTTCCGAGGAACTGGCCGGGACCGCCCGGGGACGTGCCGCCCGCCGCGCCTTGCGGATAAAGGTCTCCTGAGCATTTCTGACCGGCTCTCCTTCGGCCGGACGCCGGCGGACATAGGAACCGTCGGGTTGGGCGTCCCAGGCAGAGCAGTTGTCCTTCTCGTAGACCTCAATAATCCCGTCCAGTTGTCGTTTCAGCCTTGGGTCCCGGACAGGCACGACCGTCTCAACCCGGTTGTTCAGGTTCCGCTTCATCCAGTCCGCCGAACCCATATAGTATTCGGGATCCCCTCCGTTGCTGAAGCGGAAGATCCGGCTGTGCTCCAGGAAACGACCCACCACGCTGTAGACGCGAACGTTCTCCGACAGGCCCGGAGCCCCTGACCGCAGGCAACAGAGCCCCCGCACGTTGAGGGTCACGGGAACTCCCGCAGAGCCGGCTGAATAAAGTTCCCGGATGACGTTGGGATCCTGCAACTGGTTCAACTTGGCGTAGATCCCGCTGGGGCGACCGGCACCTGCATGGACCGCCTCTCGGCGAATCAACTCGGTGAAACGCCGGCGCATCGAGACCGGCGCCACCAGCACCTCCCGATAGTTGCCGTGAGGCAGGCCGCCGGTCAGTGCGTTGTAGAGCGTAGCCACCTCCTCACAGATGGCGGGATCGCAGGTCAACACCCCCAGGTCTTCATAAACCTTGGCCGTGCCCGTGTGGTAATTCCCGGTGCCGATATGGGCGTAGCGCCGAATTCTCTGCTTTTCTTCCCTGATCACCAAGGCCAGTTTTACATGGGTCTTGAGCCGCTCCACGCCGTAGGCAACGTGAACGCCCTCTTTTTCCAGAAACTTTCCCCAGGCAATATTGGGAGCCTCGTCGAAACGAGCCGTAATCTCCACCAAGACCGCCACCTGCTTGCCGCGTCGAGCCGCCTCGGCCAGGGCACGCACAATGGGCGAGTCGCTGCTGGTGCGGTAAATCGTCAGCTTGATCGCCAGCACCTCGGGATCCACCGAAGCCGCCTCCAGGAAGCGCAGCACGGAGCTCTCGAAATCATGGTAGGGGTGGTGCAGCAGGATATCGCCATTTGCGATCTCGTCGAATATTGCCGAGGAAGCTCGGGCGCCGAGGTGCTGCAAACGAGGGTGGTCGACCGGCGTATGGGCCGGGAAATTGATCTTGCCGCTATCGTTTACCTTTAGTTGGAGAAGATCGCTGAGTCCCAGCAAAGGACTGGAGGTATAAACGTCTTCGGGATTGATTTTAAGCTGTTGCGTCAACCACTTCACCAGTCCTTTGGGCATACCGGGCTCCACCTGGAGCCTGACGACACCGGCGAAGCGCCGCGCCTTGAGCTCACTGCCGACCTGTTGCACCAGGCTGCCCGGCTCCCTCAGGGTTTCCTCTTCCTCGGCGGCCGGCTGGACATCTCCCTCGGCCCCTCGGGTAACCTGGAAGAAATAGACTCTCAAGGATCGATCCCGGGGAAACATCAAGTCCAGGTTGGCGGCAATCACCTGTTCCAGGGGAACATAGCCGCCATCCGGCAAGGGCGCCCAGCGGGGACGGTTGCTGGGAACCTTGATGCGCAAAAACTGTTCCCTGCCGCCCTCCTTGCCCGAGAGGAGCACTGCCAGGTTCAGACCCAGATTGCTGATGAAGGGAAAGGGGTGCTCCGAATCCACGGCCAATGGAGTCAGGATGGGCCTTACCGATTGCTCGCAATAGGTGCGCATCCATTGCTGCTGCTCCGGGGTCAATTCCTTGTATTGAAGGATCGGATGGCCGACTTCGGCCAGGGCCGGGAGCAGTTCCTGATTGAGAAGACCGGTGAGTACGGCTGCCTGACCCAGCATCTCCCGACGGCAGGCCTCGAATTCCTGCTTCGGCCTGCGGCCATCCAGGGAAAGTTTGCGGGATCCCTGCTTGATCTGGCGCTTCAGGCCACTCATTCGCTTCATGAAGAACTCGGAATGCAGCATGCCCATAATTCCGGCAAACCGGATCCTCTCCATCAGTGGAAGATCTCGGTTGGCGACCAGGGACAGAACCCTGCGGGCAAACCCCAGCCAGCTCAGCTCTCGATTGATGTACGCCTTCGGCGATTCGATGTCCATTTTTCCGGTAAAGAATTCATTATAGCGGGGTTGGACTTCTTGGGCATCCCATTGCTCTTCGGCGGCTGATCAAGGAAATCCGAGATGTCATGGAAGTCCCCTCCGATAACCGGCACCCGCTTTACGTCGAAACTTGAATTTTTCGTCTGAGATGGTATGCTTTGCCCCCTTCAAAAAATGAGGACACTGGACGAAAGAAGCTGTCCGGGCAAGGGTCAACAGTTGTTATGCCGGTAGGGAAAACACGGAAATTGACCCGTCGAGTTCACCCCGAGGAGAAGACATGACAGCCCAAACAAAGGTCAAGGCCCGCAAATACAAGGCCTACACCCGAAAAGATATTGACAGGATTCCGGAACTTCAAACTCTGGCTCGCAATGAGATCGTCGCGATCAAGGCCGTGTCGGCGGTGCTGCCGTTCCGCGTCAACCGCTATGTGATTGAAGAACTGATCCGCTGGGAGGACGTGCCCGATGACCCCATCTACCAACTGACATTCCCCCAGCGAGGCATGTTGGATCGCAAGGATCTCTCCAGAATGATGGAACTGGTCTGGGGCAATGCCTCACCCAAGGAGATCCAGTCGGCAGCCCGCCAGATTCAGACCGGACTCAATCCCCATCCCGCCGGGCAGATGGAGTTCAACGTCCCCCGTTTGGGTACGGAGCCCCTTGAGGGGATGCAGCACAAGTATCGCGAAACCGTCCTCTTCTTTCCCAGCCAGGGTCAAACCTGCCACGCCTATTGCACCTATTGCTTTCGCTGGCCCCAGTTCGTAGGTATCGAAGAGTTGAAATTCGCTTCCAAAGAGACCGAGAAGCTGGTTGACTACCTGAAACAACATCCCGAGGTCAACAGTGTGCTCTTCACCGGCGGAGATCCCCTGATCATGAAGACGGCTGTCCTGCGACGATACCTGGAACCTCTACTCTCCCCCGAACTTGAACACGTGGTCAGTATCCGCCTGGGGACGAAAGCCACGGCCTACTGGCCCTATCGTTTTCTCACCGATCCCGACGCGGATGACCTGCTCCGACTCTTCGAGGAGTGCCGTCAGGCGGGCAAGCATCTGGCGGTCATGTCGCATTACAGCCACCCTCGAGAGTTGCGGACCCCCGCGGCCCAGGCCGCCGCTCGCCGGATCCTGTCTACCGGAGCGGCCATTCGCTGCCAGGCTCCCCTCATCCGCCACGTCAATGACGACCCCAACGTCTGGGCCGATCTGTGGCGGGTCGAGGTGCAACTGGGAGCCGTTCCCTACTACATGTTCGTGGAGAGGGATACGGGCCCCAAGAACTACTTCGAAGTCCCCCTGGCCACTGCCGCCGAGATCTTTCGCACCGCCTACAAGCGGGTCTCCGGACTGGCTCGCACCGTCCGCGGACCCTCCATGTCCGCCACTCCCGGAAAGGTCGTCGTCGACGGAGTGTCCGAGGTTTATGGACAGAAGGTCTTTGTGCTCAAGTTCATCCAGGGGCGGGAGCCGGATTGGGTGGGTCGTCCCTTCTTTGCCCGATACGATCCTGAAGCCACCTGGCTTGACGACCTGCGTCCCGCCTTCGGCCAGAAGCGGTTTTTCTTTGAGCAGGTCCTCAGACAAATCAGGAAGACAGGAGACGCCCAGGCTTGGGGACAGCGGGTCCCTGCCCGGCGGCGCCTGAAGATCTTTGGGGACCTGGACTGGGAATAAGCACGCCTTCGTTGCAGTCCGGGAGACTCTCAGTATTCGATGGGCCGTTGTTCGAAGTGGCGGTGGAGCCGATATTCGATCTTGCAGTCCACCCGCACGACCGAGACATCGAAGGCCACCTCGGAATCTCTCTTCAAGAGCTTGACCTCGACAAGATTACGCCCCTTGGGGGGAAAGCGCTCGGGCCCCAGGTGGTAGTCGTAGGCGTAGCCATAGGTTCCAAGGGAATGCGAACTGGACGGGGGACCGATCAATCGATAGGTCATGTCGACTTTATGGAGAATCGATTCGGGAAGAACCTGGCGGTTGAATTCGACCAGGACCTGATCATGGTTGGGGATAAGGTTTCCCAAGCGCACTCGCAACACCACCGACTTGACTCGTCCCAGCCTGTGCCAGTGGTGCAATCGGTCGGCCACGGTGAAGGACACCTGGACCGGGCGGCCGACCCGGATTTTCTGAGGGAGAGGCTGGGAGCGGCCAGGAAGCCAGTCCAGGGTGGCATCGGGTCGGCGGTTGGAATGAGCCAAATAGACCTTGTCGGCGGTTTCCAGCAATTTCGGATGCCCCAGCAGCCGCAGTGTTTCATACTCTTGAGCCGTCCAGGGCCATCCGTTGGGAGCCCAAAGGTGGTCTCCGATTCCGAATCCGTCCACCCCCTGGTCCCAGGCGTTGGCCGCGCCGGCCCAGATCATGGAGGGCGTGGCGTATCGAGCCAGGGGCCGGCCCAAGCCATTGTGAAAGATGGAGTAGACGCGGCATCCGGTTCCTCGAGTGAGCTTCACCACGGCCCTCAGGTCCACATCCTGATCCAATCCTTCCTCCTCGCTTTGGCTGCTCTCGCAGAAGAGTCCGTCCACCAGCTTTTCCGACACCCAGGTGGGGACCTGGTATCCGCCCAGCTTCCAAGCTTCCGGATGAGCCGGGATGCGGGCGTAAATGCGCTTGGGCCGTCCCTGGCTTCGCCCGGCTTCGTCGGCCACCTTGCGTAAATCTCGCATCCACCGGGTCATGACCGGCGCCAACTCCCCAACCTGGTCGAAGCGGCAAAAGGGCATTCCCCAGGTCAGGTTCAACTCGATGCCGTCCGTTTCGTATTGGGTCAGCAGTTCCTGGAAGAGCAGAAAGCGCTCGCGCCGCACCTCCGGGTGCAGGAAATTGAACCGGTCCTTTACCGGGCCTACGCTTCCATCGGCAAAACCCAAGGCGTCCGGTGCCCTCGGGTCCGGGTCCTCTCCCACTTGAAACTGAGGATTGTCCATGGCGAAGGCGGACTTGCGCCCCAGGCCCTCGTTTTTTTCCCGGGTCCCGCCCTGCACGCACACCCAGGCACTGGCGATCATGAACAGGCCCGTCTCCTGGCAACGATCGCACAGGATCTTCAAGGGGTCGTGTCCGTCCTGGATGAGTTGGCGCAGGATTTTTGCGGCCCGGTACCAGACGTAGTGGGTCCACTTTTTGACCTCATCTCCCCACAGCTGGCAGACCTGACTATCGTATAGCACCGTTCCGCCTTCGGTACCGGCAAAGTAGACCAAGGTATCGGCTCCGCTGCTGGCCAGCTGATCCACGACGACGGCATGGTCGGCCGGAGTTACCGGAGGCTCGAAACAATACAGATCGGCGGCATGGCGCCCGTCGTCGAAAAGAAAGACGCGGGGTTCTTCCCGCTGCTTCGATTCCCTCTCGACTACCGGGTTCATCTTTGCAGAGCTACCGGTTACGAGTAGGCTTGCGGGAGCGCCCGCTCCCACCGTTTTCAAGAATTGTCTTCGTTTCATAGCCAGACTCCTGAATTGCTGACCCCTGTTCCACCCCTCCAATGCCGCTCCTGAGAATCTACCCTACCCCATCGCCCTGGCTGAGGCCGTGAACGGCTCCATCCTGGTAGTTGACGGAGGGTGGATGGGACGGTAGGGAAGGAGGCCGTTTAAAGTTCCTTCACCTCTATGTTCCGAAAGCGGATCCTGGCTCCGGCCGGCCACAATTTCCCACCGTGCACCTGGACCGCCACGAATCCGCGGTCTTCCAGGGTCCCTTCAAACGTCTGGTCACTGGTGTATTCGGTGATGAAGTGGCCGTTGAGGCTGGTGGTGATCGTGGGCGGGTTGCCCGCGATTCGGGCTCGCAGCCTGTTCCAGTCGTTCAGCTTCCAGATCTTGGCCCAGTCTTCCAGGGAATAGCGGGGTTCTCCTCCCGCGCCGCGCTGATTGCTTTCGGCGCGGATTGCCTTGATGCCCGCCAGGTCTTTGGTTCCTCCGTCCTGATAGATGCCCTGAAGACGGAAGGTCGCATTGGTTCTTCCGTCCAGGCCTTCGCGGTAGATCTCGCCAACGTTGCCGTTCTCCCGGTAGTCGATCATGACCTGGTAACACTGGCCCTTTTCGGTGCTGCGAAGGAACAGGCCCGAACAAACGCCCCAATCCGGCTTGACCTCCAGGGTGACTTCAAAATCGCCGAAGGTCCGATCCGTCAGCAGGATGCCTCCGTTACCGCTTCCCGGAGGATCCTGCTCGCCCACGATGGCCCCCTCCTCCACTCTCCAGCGGCCGCCCGTTCCGTGACCGATCTTTTCGGAATTGGTGTGCCATCCCTGAAGATCCCGTCCATTGAAGAGAGATTGGGCGGCAACGCCCTCCGGGCCGGCCTGGCTCTCCGATCCCGGCTGCTGCTCGGGTGGACTCGAAGCGCAGGACGTCGCCAGCAACAGTGAGGCCGCAGCCCCAACCCACAAAAGCACCGGATGCCTGGAGATGGTATTCATGGTCCACCCTTGCAAGGATTGAAGTGAAAGACGATGGCGACCTGTCGGTGAGGCCCCTATTGTAACAAGTTGACCGGCCGGAAACAGTAATGGAACGTCATGAAGATCATCCACGAAGGTCACCAAGGAAGACCAAGGGACACCAAAAGATTATCCACGAAGGGGCACGGAGGGCTCTTAATTGCAGAAGGAGTTTAACCCGGATTTCTCACCACAGGTAGGACGCATCGGTTCTCAGGATCTTGTAAAATACTCTTGTGACAGAAGTTAATAAGATTCTTGGAGGAGAACCGATGCCGACACAGTGTGCCACCAAACCCCTGGAGTTTGAAGGCTTCGGCCGCTGCCGCTTGCTGGCGAAGAAACTCATTTTCCTTTTAGTTTTTCTTAGTGTCCCTTCGTGGTCCTTCGTGCCCCTTCGTGGATATTTTTTGTCCTTCGTGCCCCTTCTTGGACAACTCCTTCGCGACCTTGGTGTGACTTCGTGTCCTTCGCACCGGTCTTCCGGCCCGGGTTGCAGCCACCCTCCTGCCTGGGATAGAGTTGCTCCGACAGCGGCGGCATGTCTCCCAAGGCGGGCTGCTTTTTCGGGTCGCGAAGACTCGGCGAAACAGACGTCCTCCCGACTCCCTCTTCCAGGCTTCAAAAACCCGAGGGCGGCACCACGGGAAGACCCCGGCGCCTCCGGCATCACTCAAGGAGCTGACCCATGCAATTGGCATTGGACCCCCTGATGCACTGCGATCGCCCCCTTCCCGAAGTGGTCCGACTGGTGGCGGACCTGGGTTGGGAAAACCTGGAACTCTGCTCTCGGGACGATTTCTTTCCCGAATACTGGCCGCCGCGAGCTGACAAGACCAGGATTCGCGAGTTCAAGCAGGCGCTTCACCAGACCGGAATGAGCCTGGTCAGCCTGCTGTTGACCTATCGCTGGGCCAGCCCCGATGAGGAGGAACGACAGGCTGCCGTCCGTTACTGGAAAAGAGCCCTCCCCATCGTCCGGGAGATCGAATGTCAGACGGTGAACACCATCTTCGACCGCGGGCCCTCGCCACAGTCGACGGCATTCGCCGGACCCGAAGCCCACGCCGAGGCCAGTGAAGCGGCGTTCTGGAAGTCGATGGAGGAGTTGCTTCCCATCTTCGAGGCCGAGCAACTGCCCTTGCACATCGAAGCCCACCCGGACGACTTTGTGGAAGAGAACAATCTGGCGGTGGACATGATCCGGTCGGTTAATTCCCCCTGGGTCAAATATCTTTACTGCGCCCCTCACACCTTTCACTTGGGAGAGGACGTGGCTGCCATGCTGCGCTATGCAGCCCCAGTGCTGGCCCACGTCCACGTGGCCGACTCCTTCAACCACAAGAGAGGGTGGCGCTACATCCTGAACCCGGCCGGCACCCCGGCGCGGATTCATCAGCACCTGGACATCGGCGCCGGTGAGGTGGACTGGGAGGCGTTTTTCGGAACGTTGGCGGAGATCGACTTCGACGGCATCATGACCAGTCAGGTGTTCGCCTGGGACGGCGAACGGGCGGTGCAGTCCTCACGCTTCATGCTCAGCAAGATGCGGGAGTATGTGGACAAATACTGGAAGCGATCCTGAACGCCGGGCTTCTTCGCCTATGGAAGGCCTCCGTCGAAACTGAAACAAAAGAAAAAAGGGGGAAAGAGTTATCCTCGAAGGGACACGAAGAACGACGAAGGGCCATAAGTACACTGGTTCATAAGTATTGCCACGAATACGTGGCTGCCACGTCGAGTCTCGCCAGGGGAAACCCCCACACCCCCCTTCAAAGGAGCTCGGCCCTACCGGACCTCCAACATCACCCACCCATAACCACAAACGGCGAGGCCTGCGGCCTCTGAGAGAAAAAGCGGGTGCATCCATGGATCGGCAAGCACAATTGCCGGCTTCCGATATCCTGGGGCGGGTTGCTATGATTTCCCCTGAGATGGGAAGGAGGTGAGCACCGTTGAAAACACGGATATCCATCAGAGCCTGCCAACATGCAATCGCCATCACCCGGCGGTCGGGCGATCCAGGCATTCCCGTGAAGGTCGGCGGGCAAGAGCGCAGGATTACCGATATCGAGATTCGGAAGGGACGATGGTATAGCGGAGATCACCGGTTCACCCACCAGGAGAAGAAGAAACTGACCCAAAAGGCAAAGGCCATCATGGAGCACGACCGGGTCCCTCGGACGCCGTCGGCGATATCCATTCGGGAGTGCCAGGAGGCGATCGAGATTGCCTGCGGCATCAGGATCTCTCTGCGGGGAGAGGAGCGGCTGACCACCGAAGTCAAGACCGCTGCGGGAGGGAATACCCGGTGGTTCAGCGGAGATCTTCGTTTCACTGTGACCGAGCAGCACCGACCCACGCGGCTAGCGAGGCAAATGCTGGAAGAGCATTGCAATATAGAGGGGCAAGGCAGCGCCCAGTGATAAGGGGCAGGAATGCAGTCCACGGAATTCGGGGCAGAGGACTGGATCGAGGGCCTGAAGCGGGCGCTTGGAAAACTGAGCGCCGCGCAGGATCCCTACCTGGAGGAATATTACAGGCAGAATCCGCGTGTGCACGATGTGTCCGAAGAGCCGGGCAACAACACGCCGGCTTTCCCACTCGATGACGTACGCGACCTCTATGCCATGGCCTGCCACAGCCATGTGTTTAGGGAAGAGGAGTATTATGCGCCGCTGTGCGCCGTGCTGGACCCGGCTCGGAATATTTTGCGGTCGCATCCCATGCTGGCGCGGGTCGTGAGCCCGATCATCGGCTGGGACGAATTCTGGATGGAGATCCTCAATACCGGGCAGTCGACGTCGTCAGGGGACCTGATCGCGGGACTGATGGCCCGAGCGGCGGAGCTGTCCGGGGATCGCTTCCGGACGGCGGCGGGGGAACTAAACGCGCTGCTCGATCCGGGCACCGAAAAAAGAGAGTGTGCCGGCGTGCCTGGAGGGCTGGATGTCGGATGCGACGTGGTGCTGTTCTACGGCCTGACGTTGAAGGAAAGGATGGACATTGCGGACGGCATGGCACTTCTCCCGTTTGACCAGGTGCGGGCGTTCGTGGACAAGAGCCTGGTGGAAGAACTCGCCCCGCGGGGTGCAGTATTCTACGGCTGGCGGTCAGTTGGGGCGGTCATCAGACCGTTCCGGTGGAGGCCCGTGTTCAGCCGCCCCGGCTATCTCGCGGACCGGGACCCGAGAAGGCCGCACCTGTTTTTTCGTGAGGCGCAAGTTTTCCTGGAACTTCTCGCCGTGGCGCAGGCTACGCCGGTGCTATCGATAGCGAGGTTGGGCGAGTGCATCGACCGTTCCGCCGGCAGGCTGCTCGGTCTTGAGGCCTATTTCGGTAGCGAGTATGGACGCCGTTCCGCGCAAAGGTTCGATGGGTTTGAGGAATGCCCGGCGCTTTCTTCGGACGCACTGGATCAGGCGAGGGCAGCTTTCGAAAGCCGAAAATCTGAGCGGTACGCCCAGGTAGGTCCGATTGTGAGTCGGCTTTCCGAGGCACTCGCAAGGGGAGAAGGATTCGCGGATGAGATGAGGATAGTCGATATTGCGATCGCATTGGAAAACATGTACGACTTGCCGAAACGGAAAATATCCCCGACATTGCAGAAAAGGGCTTCCGGGTATCTCGGAACCGACTGCGCAAGCATCGAGCGGATCAAGGAGAGCGCCAAGGAATTCTACGATGCACGTTCGAAGATCGTTCACGGCGGGCGGGGCAACCTGACTCAGGAGAGAAATCGCGAGGCGTTTAGCAGGGGATTCGACATTGCCAGAAGGACGCTGTTCAAGCTGTTACAGAAAGACCCCCGGAAGAATTGGGAGGAGTTGTGATCGCCGGCGACTGAAGCCAACCGGCGAGCTGCAGCAGAGCGAGGATGAGCCGGAACAGGTGATGCTGAACATGAGCTAACGCGAGACGATGTTCCAATTAACGTTCGTCGGGTCGGATGAGGCCGCGCGAGCGTTCAATAATCTTATGCAACACTTCTACAGGGCGGGACCGAAGCCAAAGGACCGTGCCGTACACGGCAAAGAGATGGCCAAACTGCTCGCGACGCTCCTGCTGGCCATCCACAGGGGGGCGGGCAACGACACAACGAAACTCGACAAGTGGGCTATTCTGGAGCCGTTCATGACGGATGCGAGAGAACAACGGGACGCTGAATGGCCCGGCCTCTGAAGTGTCCACGGGAGTCGCGTTGACGATGCTGCACCTGACCGGACATCGTCAACAAGGACGGCCTCCGCTAGTTGCTGGCGCTGAACGATCGCGGGCGGTGAGCAGGCTGTGATAGAATTCAGTCTGTGGACAGCTTCGGTGGTCCCGCAGATTCCCGCTCGAAAAGTGGGAATCGAGACCTGAGCACTTACATTAAGTCTTTTTTTGTGAAAAAGTTACTGAAAATCGTCGACTAACCCTTGCTTGGAATACGATAGAGAATGCAGGGCCTTGCACTCGTCGACTACGACAACCTCTGCCCGCGCATCAGGTCCGAGCACGAGGTCGAGATCCGTACGGCGGAACTCCTTGATCTGATCGCTTGCGCGTCGCAAGCTGCGTTTCCGGGCCTGCGTGAACTGGACGTGCGTCTGTACGGCGGCTGGATCGATGAACAGGGCGTTCACAGCCCGTCCGCACTATGGTTGCTGCCGTTGCTTCCAGCGCTCCGCGGCCGCCGGCAAGGACTGATCCTTCGGCCGACACTCGCGATGGCGATGCTCCAGTTTTCAGACATCGAGCTGCGAGGTACGATAAGGCTCCAAGCCAAACCTAGACGGCAGAAGATGGTCGACGCCATGCTCGGGTGCGACGCCATCTTCGCGGCTACGCTCGGCCAGTCGAGAGTCGGAATTGTAAGCGATGACGATGACCTGCTACCCGCCGCTCTCTCGGTCCATGCAGCCGACCCGGCGGGTGCCGCCTGGATGCGGCGCCGTGCAGCTGGCGAAGGGCTCAACGATCGGGCCCTGAGCGATTGCGGAGTACGTATCCAGTCCTTGGAGCAGACGTCCCCATGACTGACTATTTTGCGTACTGGAACGAACGCATCAGGCACGATCTGGCATCGTTCGGAGACCCGGGCACTAGGGTCGATGTCGATGGGTCCGACCGCACGTTCCGCGCCAGCTGGACCATGCGCGGCGAACCCCGGGAGGCTACGTTCTCCGTCTCGCGAGACCAGGGCGTGTGGGTCGCGGAGAGCGGTGCATCCCGCGTTCAGTACCACACCTTCGCCTCCGGACCCGGCATGGCCGATCTGCGTCACGTCGCGCAGATGATTCAATCGGCGCAGAAACCCATGCTGTTCATTCCGACGCGGGCAGAAACCCCGACCATTTCCGGGGCGGCCATCGCAGTCCTAACCGACCTGCTCGGTAAGGAAGCCGACACGACGCGAGTGGTGATGGTCACCGGTGGGCCAGGCGCCGGCAAGACCTGTGTCCTGCGGGAACTCGTGCGGAGACAGGCTGAAGCCTATCTGAGCGGACGCACTTCTAGGTTGCTGCTCTACGTGAACGCTCAGGGGCGACCGCTCGCACGGTTGAACGAGGCGCTGGCGACTGAACTACAGGACCTGAAGGTAGGTCTCACCTATCATTCCGTCGCGGTCCTGACACAGCTCGGAATCCTCGTGCCGGTCATCGACGGATTCGACGAGCTACTCGGCGTCAGTGGCTACGACGACGCCTTCAGCTCGCTCGCGGGATTCCTCGAACAGCTCCATGGAGACGGCCAGCTTCTCGTGTCGGCCCGGTCCACGTACTACGAGGAAGAGTTTCTCGAAAGGGCCGGGCGTGCTTCGGCCACCGGCGATCAGGCGTGGTCCCACGTGCCGGTTCAAATCCAGGAGTGGTCTGAAGAAGATCAACAGAACTACCTGAACAAATGGATCGAGCAGAAGGGCTGGTCCTCGTCGGAGGCAGAGACGTTTCGCAAACGCGTGACGCACACCTTCAAGGACGATCCCGCTCTGGCCTTGAAGCCGCTGTTCTTCACTCGGGTCGTCCAGGTGTTGCAGCATGACTCCTCGTTCTCCAGTGGCGACGATCTGCTACGCACGCTCGTGCGAGAGTACTCGTCGAGAGAATTGAACGACAAGCTGTTGGATCGACACTCGCGACCTCTCTTGACCACAGACCAGTTCGGCGACTTGATGCAGGAACTCGCGGAGGAGATGTGGAACCAGGAGACCCGCGGACTCGATGTCGGCTCGATTCGTTTCGTTGCGGAGTACTTCGTCCATGACGCAGGGTTGCCGGACACCGCAAAGCAGGTGATTGTAGAGCGGCTACCGGCGATGGCCTTTCTCGGCCGGGGCAACGCACCGTCGGCGCGCGGCGGAATCGCCTTCGAACACGAGCTCTTCTTCTTTTTCTTTCTCGCCAGAACGATTGCGGCCCGGCTCGCCGCGGACGCGGATCTACGCGTCATCCTGAGTCGTTCTGCTTTACCCGAGGAAGTTGCCGATCGGGTAGCGCAGGAGACTGCTGCGTCGGATGCGCCGGCCGCCGGCAACCGATTGCAGGAACGGCTGGACCGTCTCTCGAAGGCGGCCGAGCAGGAGAGCCGCCGGACGGCGCAGGTGCGGGAAAATGCCGGGCTCCTCGCTATGGCGTTGCTGCGGGAACAGGTCCGCCGGGATCCGGATGCCATCCAAGGCTGCACGATTCGGTCCGTCGTGTTCCCGGGCAGCAATCTCAAGAACGTCACCTTGAGTCAATGTTTATTGATCGACGTAGTCATGCGGCGCACCGACCTCACGTTGACTCGGTTCGTGGCGTGCGAGGCTCGCGGGGTACAGCTGTACGAACCTAGGGTCAGCCTAGAGTCGACGCGACTGGAGTTGACCGGACTCGGCATGGATGACCTGACAGGCATTCGAGTGGTCGACGATGACGATACGACGGATACGAACTACGACCCGTCGTTCATCACGGCCACGCTACAGTCGTGTGGGGCGCCGATCACGGACGATTCCGGACCGAAAGGTCCCGCGGTGCCGGATGCAGAGCTGGCCTTGGTGGAGCGCCTGATGCGGGCGTACCACCGAACCGCCCTCGTGTGCGTGCAGGACGACACTTTATCGAGTCTCTTCTCGGACCCCCGATGGGATGGGCTCCAGCGCCAGCTGGTCGAACACGGCATCATGAAACTGGAAGAGCGGGCCACGCGTGGACAGCGGAAAAAGTTCCTGCGCCCACGGTTCCTGCCGAAGCAAATCATGGCGGGTCGCGTCGGGCGTCCTGACACCGACCCGAAGATCCGGTCGTTCTGGGAAGCTCTGGCGACTCATGCTTCGTAGCGGAGAGGGCGCGACCGCGCGCCCTGATGCCGATGGCGGTCCGTTCGCGCCCCACTTCGGGAGGCCGTGCCGCGAAGGGCCGCGAACGCCGGCCCTAATGCCGACAACGCGATCTCCTGCACCGAGCGCTTGCCACGCAACGCCTCTAGCGCCCCCCGCTGCTTGCAGTCCGTCGTGAACCGGCGTAGCCGTTCGTCCTCATCCCAGGGCCTCCCCTAAAAGGCTCTCGAATACACCTACTGTCCGAAAAGGCGGGATGGCCTCAGCGCTCATGAAGTAAACCCTGACGAACTTCCGGGTGGCTCGCGGATATGCACGTAGCCCGCGGCCGTGGCTGCCGCGTACGGTTGGTCGGCAGACATCTCCAACGACGAGGTTCTCCGCGAAGTGCTGCTCGACAGCAGGCAGGGCATGGCCCTCCTGCATCTCCTCGACATAGGTGGCGACGGCGAAGGGCGTGATTTCCCCCAGGGCGAGGTTCCTGGTCTCCCACAGCCCGAAGAAGCGGGCGGCCGTAGCGGTGTAGGCGGTGCGGGTATTGGGGCTCGATATCTCGGCGGTGAAGAACTCGAGGAGGCGCCGCTAGGCGGAAGGACCGGCGTCGCGGACAGGCCCGGCGTCGCGGACAGGCCCAGGCAGTCCTTCGATGCGCCAGTCTCCGGGGACCACGAGGGGCGGCGGGGCAGGGGAGTGTTGCACCGTCAAACCGGCCGAAGCCGGCCCCTCCGTGAGCTCTAATTTCCCTTCATTTGAGCCTTGCTCAGGCATGATCTCGACCTCCTCCAGATAGAGTAGTGGTTGAAATGGACATTGTCTCAATACAAGGAAGCCACCGACGTATCCTTGTTTCATGCCGAGCCCTGAAGCTTCAGCCCGCCCCCCAAGAACAAACAGGCAACGCGCCCCATCCGTCAAACCTTCCAAATGGCCCCGCCCGGCGGCCTAGTTGGTGTGACGCCATGCGCCGCAAGCATCACCGGCGCTATCGAGGGCGCCTCACCCGTCTTGCAAGCCTTGCCCGATCCCTGTCTGCCCACTCGGCGGCAGGACTGCTGCTGACGCTCGCTACGCTGCTAGTGATCACGCCGGCGCAGGGCAACGCGCAATCAGTCACCTTCCGGGTGACATTTGAAGGTAAATTCACGGCACGTGCCCTGACCAGCGGAGTATCGGTCCCACCTGGTGAACATTTCACGACCTTGATCGGCGCTATACACAATGGACGCGTCACCTTCTGGAGCAGTGGCGGCACGTCCAGCGCGGGGATCGAGAGTATGGCGGAAGTTGGGGGAACGAGCGCCCTCAAGTCCGAGATTAACGCCAACTCGAACGCTCTCGCCGTCATCGGGCGGGACAGCCACAGCTACGGTGGACATCACGCTGACCACCGACCACCCTCTGGTCACCCTGACATCGATGATCGCCCCCAGCCCGGACTGGTTCGTCGGCGTCTCGGGGCTGTCCCTCCGCAATACCGCCGATGACGGCTGGCAGCCAACCCTCGCGGTGAACTTGTTTCCCTACGACGCCGGAACCGAGGATGGAACCGAGTTCTCGCTGGCGAACTCCGCCACCTCGCCTCAGGGAACCATCGCCAGCATCAAGGGAATGGGCAAGTTCTCGAACCAGCCGATCGCAACGCTTACTTTCGATCTCCTGGCGGCGCCGGTGATCACGACGACCTCACCGATACTCGTGCCGGAAAACGAGACGGCGGTAGCGACCCTCACCGCATCGGACGACGACACGGCGAGCGACCAACTGACCTGGACAATTCCATTGGGCACGGATGGCGGGGCGGATGCGGCCCACTTCACGCTTAGTTCGACAGGCGTCCTGGCTTTCAGTGCGGCCAAGGACTATAAGACCCCGGACGACGCCGACGCGGACCGCACCTACGAAGTGACCGTGCAAGTGAGCGACGGGGCCGATTCGGACATGGCGGAGTTGCTCGTGACGCTCCTGAACGTCACCGAGCTCACGGCGCTCACCGGGCCCGCGAGCGTCGAGTTCCCAGAGAACAGTTGGTCTCGCGCGGCGACCTTCACGGCGTCCTCGGAGGAGGACCGGGCCGGCATCGAGTGGATCCTCGGCGGGAGCGACAGTGACCACTTCAGCATCGACAGCCCACACGGCGCGCTCCGATTCGCCCTCGACGCGGTCGCCCCGCGGATCTTCCCCGAGGCGCCCGCTGACGGCGACGCGGCCAACACCTACGAGCTGACCTTGTTGGCCAAAGCCGGCTCGTCCGTCACGGACACGCGTACCTTCACGGTTACCGTCACCGACGTGGACGAGGAAGGCGAGTTGTCGCTGTCTTCGACCCGTCCCGCGCTGGGCGCCGTGCTGACCGCCGTCCTCAGCGACCCGGACGGCGTGACTGCCGGAACGACGGTCTGGCAGTGGGAGCGGTCCACGGGCCGCAACTCCTGGGCCGTGATCGGCGGTGCGATCGAGGCCAGTTACACCCCAACCGCCGCCGACACCAATGCGTTCCTGCGGGTGACGGCGACCTACGACGACGAGCATGGGACCGGCAAGAGCGTCGAGACCGTGGCGCCGAACTCGATGCTGGGACCGCTGTTGACTTCGCTCACGGTCACGACGACGAACGCCACCTCCCCCGGCCCACGATTTCTTTGGACAGTGATTAGAGAACCTGTAAAAGAAGCTACAGGAGAGGAGGAACAAGCTATGTCCAGAGGAAGGAATGGGTCAGGTGGGGGCGCGAAGGGAGCCCGTAGGGCGACCGGAGCGGCGCCACCTGCGGTGCTTGGTGGGAAGGACCAATGGTCGGCCATTCGCCGTGTGACAGGGTGCAATGGCAGTTATCGCGGCTTCGGTATTGGGGTTGTTCCCCTCCCGGTAGGCGTCGAGCAGCGCGGCCCTGGATAGAGGGAGACAAGCGGCAGACAGCACACGATGGCGTCAAGGAGGACGAGTCTTCAGAATGAAGGGAACCGTGGTAAAGTTCCTTCCTTTTCCCGGCAAACGGAGGTTTTATGAAGGTCTCTACGATCCTCGACCACATCGATAGCGGGCACGTGGCACTGCCTGAGTTTCAGCGTGGCTATGTCTGGAACCGCGATCAGGTCCGGAGCTTGATGGACTCCCTCTATCATGAACACCCGGTTGGTAGCCTCCTCGTTTGGGTGACGAACGCAGACGGCGTGATTCATCGCGGAGACGCCGACCTCGCTGCCGGCGCCGTCAAGCTCCTGCTCGACGGACAGCAGCGCATCACATCCCTCTACGGGATCATCCGGGGGAAGCCACCGGCATTCTTTCAAGGGAACGAGAGTGCGTTCCGCGGCCTGTACTTCAACGTAGGCGACGAAGAGTTCCGCTTTTACCAGCCCTCGCGTATGGCAAATGATCCCCTCTGGATCAACGTCACCACCTTGATGCAGGAGGGGTTGGACGCTTACTTCCAAAGCCTTCGTTGCAAACCGAACTATGGCACCCTGATGGCGAGGTTGAACAAGATCTCCAACATTCGCGAAAGGGAGTTCCATGTCGACGAGGTGACGGGACCCGACAAAACCGTCAATGTGGTCGTCGACATCTTCAACCGTGTAAACAGCCAAGGTACGACGCTTTCGAACGGCGATCTGGCTCTCGCGAAGATATGCGCGTCTTGGCCCGAATGCCGCAACAGAATGAATAGCCTCATCGATCGGTGGAGGAATGCCGGCTACTGGTTCACTCGCGATTGGCTCCTGCGAACCGTCAACGCCATTGTCACTGGTGAAGCCAGGTTCGAGCACTTGCACAACACCCCCACTGAGCGAATCAAAGAAGGACTGGAAGATTCAAAACGTTACATCGACGAAGCTCTGAACCTGATTTCAGGGCGGTTGGGAATCGACCACAATCGCGTCCTGTTCGGTCGTTACGCTCTACCTATAGTGGCACGTTACCTCCATAAACGGGGTGGACGTCTTACGGATGCCGGCGAGCGTGATCGGGTTCTCTATTGGTACTTCCAAAGTGCTATGTGGGGGCGGTTCTCCGGATCGACTGAGACTTTTCTCAACAAGGATCTCGAAGTGCTAGAGGATGTCGAGGGCGGCATAGATGGCCTCATCGACCAGCTGCGTTTATGGCACGGCCACCTGCGAATAGAGGCCGCGCACTTTGGCGGGTGGAGCCTTGGCGCGCGCTTCTATCCGGTGCTCTATGCGTTGACCCGCACTCGCGACGCGAAGGACTTTGGCACCGGGTTGAGTCTCAATAGCCACCTTCTCGGCAGGATGAACACTTTAGAAGTGCATCATATTTTCTCGAAAGCAGTCCTCTACAAACACGGCTACTCGCGCACCGAGGTCAATGCGGTTGCAAACTACTGCTTTCTCACGAAAGCCACGAACCTCCACATTGGCGCCGCGCCCCCGGTGGAGTACTTTCCCCAAGTCGAGGCAAATCAACCGGGCGTCTTAGCCTCACAATGGATACCCTTGGACCCCGAGCTGTGGAAAGTCGAGAACTACCCAAGCTTTCTAGAGAAGCGCCGCCGTTTGCTGGCCGACGCGGCGAATACGCTACTTAAAGATCTGCTGCATGAAAAACCTTCCGCAACGGGTTCGGAAAAGGATGTCGCTTCTCCCCTGATTCCGAGTGTTCCCCCTACCACTGTCTCCGGAAGTATCGAGAGCGAGCAAGAGCAAGTCGCCCTCACCAACCTGAATAACTGGGTGTGCACACACGGGCTCCCTCCAGGGCAGTTGGAGTACGAACTTGCCCATCCCGATTCAGGCGATCCCCAGGCGATTCTCGACATCGCCTGGCCGAACGGTCTCCAACAGGGTTACAGCCAACCGGTGGCCGTCCTCCTTGATGAGGAAAAGTGGACGCTCCAGATAGCGAACGATCACGGCTTTCGCCACTTCACTAGCATCGACGCCTTCCAGAAATACGTGAAGAGCGCAATCTTTGGGAATTACGAACTTGACTAGCCAGGGGTGAAATCTATCCTGGCTCCTTGCGGACGATTCTCAAGGGAGCCTTTTGCAAAATTCGTAGTGGGGCATGACGTTTTGCTGGCTAACGTGATGTTGCGCTCGTGATTTCCTGGCGGCAAAGACACTCTTGTACGGAAATGTCCAGATCTGAAGGCCGGATCGCAGGCGGTCGCCGCATGCAGGCACAGCTTGCCCTATCCCTACCCTAAGGGCCGGTGCTCATCCTGCATTGTCGGGAATCCATCGCGACAGACTCAAAGCATCAGGCGCATCAACTGTTCCACCGTCAACGCCAGGATGCCGAACATCCGGTGCACCACACCTTGCCCGGGCCGCGCACCCCCACGTGTCGCCCGCCAAACTCGTCCTTGAGCCGTCCGTTGACCCGCTCCACGGTGGAGCGCTCCCGGTAGCGCCTTGCCTCGGGAGACAGGTGGCCGATGCGGCGCTGCACCAACGCCTCCCGCTTCCGCTCGGCTTTCATCTGCGGCCGCCTGCGGGGATTGAGGTCGATGATCGGCACATGGCGCAGTTGCTCACTGAAGGCCCGGATCTCAGGTGCGTCATAGGCGCTGTCCATCAGGTCGTAGAGGCTGTCGACCCGACTCGCGGTCAGCCCGCCAGCGGAATGGCCGCCTGAGAGTCGTGTACCGAGGCTGACGTCAGCAGGCAACTGACCGGAATGCCGCCTTCGATGGCGTCGATGTGCAGCTTGTAGCCGGTCCAGCTCTCCTGATGCCGCTTGGCGTTGCGCTTGACGCCGATGTCGCAGACCTTCGGCAGGTCCTCCAGCATCTCATCCAGCGTCAACGACGCCTGTCGCTGCAGGCGGCGCGGCTCCTTCGCCGGTGGCTCGTCCTTGCGCGGCCGACCCCGCCGGCGCTTCGGCCTGGCCGTGGGGGCGGGCTTGGGCGCCGGCGATTCTCGTCCCCCGATGGCGGTCGAGTCCCTCGACACGTGGCCCGCCAGGTGGCCCTTCACCGTTCTGTCGAGCAACGCCTTATGCAGGCGCCCCGGCAGGTCGCTGGCGGCAAATTCCGCAAAGGTGCGCGAGAAGGTCGCCTTGCTCGGCACCCCACCCGCCGCCTCCCAGCCACACAGGCGGCGCAGGATGGGTTCTGTCCTCAGCCGCTCCACCAGCCCCCGGGTGGTGGGTACGTCCAGCACCGCATTCGCCAGAAAGGCCCGTGCCAGCGCGGCGCGATCCTTCAGCGGCCGGCCCCGCCAGCCACGGCTGTAGGGCAGCCACTCCACCACCCGCACCAGCCGCTGGTAGCGCTCACCCAGCGGACCCACTACCTCCTCCAGCCAGGGGAGCAGGGGAACAGCTCCCGTTGAAACCTGAACCAGTGTCGTGATAGGGTTTGTTTGACGGGCAAGTTCGATCTCCGTTCATCATGTGGATCCGACACCTTCATGATACAACAGAGACTAGACTTGTCCCGCGACTCTCCTACCCCCTCTTACCTCTCACCTTAAATAACCTGCTTCCTGCGGAATTTTGCAAAAGGCTCGAGTTGTTAATTGGCGGGTGTGACCACCGATATCGAGGGGTTATCTACGACGGACACGAAGTCATTCCAAGGTGACAAAGTTGCAGAAGCATTTTGATGCCGCTTGTCGTTCGAGTGAGTCCACCTGGATTCGTGTGTATTCGTGTTCATTCGTGGTTCGTCTTTATTGACGATTGGGTGTTTTTCCTCGAATGATCCACACGGCAGGGCGGTGGTCGGGCTGACCACTAGCCACTTACTGGGACAGTCGGTCCAGAAGATTGCGCGTGATGCGCTCCACGGCCTTGTCCCGGCCCCGCAGGCCTTTGGCCCATTCGGTACATCCGGTGGTAAACACGGTCCCTCCCCGACTGTAGAGGCCCATGACGGCCGCCCCCGGCTGAGCGATTTCCCTGGATGTCCCTTCGCCATAGAGGGCCTCCGAGGCCAAGCGAACCGACTCGTCCGCGTGAGAGAGGGCGGCCGGGGCCGTGGCCAGGATGGTGAAATTCTCCGGGGTCCCTTCACGGCCGGTTGGGACCGGCCGGCCGTTGTCCCAGCGGAAATCGCAGCCGTCGCACTCATAGCCCACCAGCCTGTCGATGCCTCCCACAGGATCGCCGTCGCGCAGCCCGGTGCCCTCGAAAACCCAGTGGTCGGCCCGATGGAGGGTGTAGTGCCCCGGACTGTCGCGGTACTGGTCAAAGAAGTCATGGTAGCCCCCCCGGGCAAAGCTCACTCCGGTGAGACGGTTTTCCGGCCGCTGCACCAAATGGTGGCACCAGAGGGTGGTGAGCCGGTCATATCGGCCGGAGCCATAGTAAGGATCCCGCTTGAAGTCCTTCCAGCAAACCAGCGCCCGTCCCCGGTCTTCACTCCGAACCTGCCACCAGAGGTTATTCCCGCTGAAGAAGGCCAGGTTGCCTCCACCGGCAACGAATTCCTCCAGGTGATCCCGCATGGGCGCCGACCAGTACTCGTCATGCCCCACGCTGAGCACCAGCCGATAGTTGCCAAGGATTTCCGGGCAGAACTCCAGGTCGCTGTTGACCGCGTATTCCAGCCGATAGCCGGAGCGCTCGGCCCAGGCAACAAAGAACCGCTCCCAGTTTCGCCATCCGCTTTCCCAGGTGGTGAATCCGTCGTAGACCCTCAAATGCCGCCCGTCCGACTTCAAGGTGTAGGTAATGCCCGGAACCACCAGGTACCAGCGGCCGCCCGGGTGAGTCACCTGAACGAAGGAATGAGGGGACAGCTCGATTCCGACCCCCCGAAAAGCCGCCTGCAGAGGGTCGGAAATGCGCCGCTCATCCAGATCCTTCTCGAACCGGCCTTCGAGGGTGAACAGGTAGATGCCATCCTCGTCGAACCCCGCATAGGGCCGGTCGAAGGAGACCCGGTGGGCGGGTCCGTCGGGGCCGCTATAGAGCGTGTACCCGCCCCAACTGTTGTAGGCGGCGTCGGTGTTGGTGGTGCACTGCAGGAGAATCCCGGACCCGCGGCCCGGCCGGGCCGCCCTGACCACGAACGAGATCTCGCCGCGGACCTGGCGATGAACTCCCTCCCCACCAAGGACCAGGCTGTAGTACCCCGAGGACCAATCCAGGGGCACGGTGATTCGGAACGCGGGAGGCCAACCGCAGCCGTGGCTGGAGGCATTGGCCGGGACCGGGTGGCGGGCTCCCAACAGGCCGTCCCTGGCCCACACGACCTTCCGTCGCGCTCCCAGACGTGCGATCTCCGCCGAGTACCGGGACAGGTTGGTCGAAACGTGAAAGCCGATCCCATCTCCGGCCGGGACACTCAATCGATCCGCATACCCCTCGACAAAGAGCCCGGCGGGTCTCGACTCAGGCAAAGCCGACGCCATGGATCCCTCCCTCGTTCACGCTCAGCGACCCTCATCCGCCATCCCTGTCGACCCTTCGAATCTTGTCTTACATGGATAAACAGGATGGACAGGATGAACTACCAGGCGATCCTGTTTATCTAGCCGCCCGCCTGCGAGCTGAGAAAAACCATCAGCGCCGATCCCGCCCAAACCAGGGACACCATGAGGGCGCAGCACAGGGTAAACCAGAGCAGACCTCGGTAGAACCACTCCAGGCCCGGTTCCCTGACCAACTCGATAGAGCTCTCCCGGCCATAGATCTTTTGGGTGGAATAGGACTGATAGAGCCGTGCCAAGGCCGCCTCATCGAGCCGCTCATCAGTTTTGACGCCCCCGTCCGAGCCCTCCATGGCCGGCAACCGGATTCCCACGGCGCTCAACTGCTCCTCTCGTCCCAGCGGCGTATTCAGGATGCAGTAGAAGCGCTGCAGGCGTGTTTCCGACTCGGGCCGCGTCAGCCGGCTGACCAGAAACATGGTCAGGGCGGCCGCCCCTATCGGGGGGAATACGCTCAGCGGCACCTTGGTGCTGGGCGGCCCCTCGTAGAAGATCTGCACCATCCAGAGCAGGCTGATTCCCACCGCCAGCGAGGCCCAGACGCCCCTCCGATTGGCCCCTCTCCAGGCGATCCCGAAAAACAGGGGGATGCCCAGGAATCCCTGGAGCGGCGCCAGGAACTCGATGATCTCCTTGAGTGTGGAAAACTGCAGGGTAATCAGGTAGGCCAGCAGGACTGCCACCACGCCTCCGACCCGGGCCCAGCGCAGGTAGAATGCCTGGCCGCGACCCGGAAACCAGCGTTTCTTGAACAGATAGTCCACCGTCATGGCCGAGCTGGCGGTGGCCATGGTGTCCACCGTGGACATCAATGCGGCGAAAAAGCTGGCCACCAGCAACCCCAGCAGGCCGGCCGGAACGATCTCCTTCATCACGATTCCCCAAACCAGCTCGGTATCCTGGGGGAAGGGCTGGGTGTGGAGCCCGGGCTTGTAGATGGCGAACATGATTCCATAGACGGCGAACAGCACCGTCATGATGCGCTTCCAGATGTGGCTCCATGCACACTGGGTGGCTGCCCGCTCGTCCTTGCCCACCACCATGAAACTGAACAGAACCGGCGTGGCCACCGCCCCCAGTCCGCCCAGGATCAGGGCCAGCACGTAAGTCAGTGGAATCTCCTCCGAAAAGAGCGACCAGCGTTCCGGCGCAACATTCACCAGCCCCTGAAACCCATCCACTTCCGTCCAGAGGAAGGGCAACAACAGGAAGCAGAAGACCGTCAGCGACAAGACCCCCTGGAACAGATCGGTCAACAGCGACGACATCAAGCCGCCCGATCCCACGTAGAGGGCCACCACCAGGCAGGCCGCCAGCAGGGTGATTTCCACCGACCATCCCGACAGCCCGGCAATGGTCTTGGCCACGGCCAGAGCGAAGGTACCGATCAGAAACAGACTGAAAATGCTTCCCATGATGGCAATGCAGGTAGCCACCCCTGGGCCGAAGCGCATCTCGAAGACCTCGGCCAGATTGAACACCCGTACCCGCTTGTAGATCGGGGCGAAGATGTAGTAGATGATCAGGCCAAGGCCCCCGGCAAACCAGAGCCAAACCCCGGAAAGCCCGCTCCGGTAGGCCGCTCCGCCAACCACCACCGCCTCCGCCCCCCCTACCGCCGAGGCAAAGACATAGATGAAGGACACCAGGGACCCCCACTTGCCTCCGGCGGTAAAGAAGTCACGAAGGTTCCTGGTTTGTCTCTTGCCTACCACCACGCCCAGAAAGGTCACCACCAGGAAGTAGGCTGCCAGTACGGCCAGGTCGAGTGGATGCAGGGTTGAGAACATGGACGGCTATTCTATCACCCTGACTGTCGGCGGGATAAGGCGCTGGAGAGCCGGCGTGGGGCCCGCGTCCCAAAAACGCTTGCCTGGAACAACTGAGGGTTATCCACAAAGGAAAAAAAGAAATCCACGAAGGGACACGAAGGACCACTAAGGGGTTGGAGAAGGCTCAAGAGGGATACGCCAAGGGTCGAGAGGGGGGGGAACGATTTACATGGATGAACAGGATTAACAGGATAATTGGTTGATAGTCTGGGCTGCGTACTCCGGGATGGGAGTCGTCACCCTCCTTGAGCCCGACCATCACCTTGTCTTCAACAAGGATTCCAAACACCCGCTCCCAAGCTCATGGATCACCTCAAATGCGCACTCGATCATGGAGCGAGTCAGCCTCACAGGCACCAGTCTGCTATCCTGTCCATCCTGTTAATCCATGTTTCCCTCATTATTGCTAACGTCTTGGCTCGGTGTTAGGCTTTCTTGGAAAAGACCCACTGGGCGCGACGGGGCTGGACCGGCCAAATCACCGATGCTCCCACGCCGGCTCCCCGAAGAACGGGCTGCATCCCTAAAATGGCAAAAGGGCAATCCATGCACCGCAGGGAATTTCTTTACCTGGGTCCGCTGGCTCTCAGCCTCAGCGGCTGCCGCTCCGGCGAACCTCCCACTGCCCCGCTCCAGCCCATCCCGGAGCCGCATTTCCCCAATCGTGTATTCCAGTTGGTGTGGCGGAACTGGGAGCTGGCCAACACCTCCCGGATCGCCCGGGTGCTGCGGACCAGCGAAGCCAACGTGCTGGCCCTGGGCGCCTCCATGGGCCTTCCCCCCAAGCGCCTGCTGAGTCCCGATCAGCTCAGGCGGCTTCACATCACGGTGATCCGCCAGAACTGGCATCTGCTCCCTCGCCAGCAACTGATCCAGCTTTTGGGCTGGGACCGGCCCAAGTTGGAGTTTGCCCTCAAGGAAGACGATTTCCTGGACATCAAGCTGGGGCCCAAGCCTGACTGTGGGGAGTTGCTCTATCGAAGCCCCTCCGGGGAGGAGCTGCGCCGGGCCGCCGGCATCCGCGAGATTTTGCACGAGACGCTGGGAAGCCGGCTTCAGGAACCGGGTCAGGAGCCCTTCCACTTCGTCCGGGAGCTGAGCCGTCCCAGCCGACCCCTACTTCGGGATGCCGCCCGGAGAGCCTCCCGGGCCGAAGTGGACCTCAGCAGCGGCTGGAGCCTGATACAGCCCGCCCGGCCCCGTCTGGCCCAAGCCGCCCGGCGCTTCCAGGATTACCTTGGCGACTCCTTGGAGGCTCAGGTGGAGCTCACCGGCAGCCCGCCCAGCCGCGGGAAAACCATTCGGCTGGGGGTGGGCTCCTCGAGCGCCGGCGCGACTCGAGGCTTCGAAGTCCGGGTGGAGCCTCGGGAACTGCGCATCACCGGTCAGGAGGAAGGGGCCGTCCTGCAGGGCCTCTATTGGCTTCAGGACCAGATGGAGCTTCGAGGCGGTCCTTTTGTGCCCAGAGGAACCCTCCGGCGCAAAACAGCCTGGGATCCCCGTTACCTCTATTCCTATCTCGCGCTCTTTGGAGATCCGCTCCTGGAAGAGGATATCGACCCCTTCCCCGGAGCCTACCTGGAAGCGCTGGCCCGAGCCGGCATCAACGGGGTCTGGATGCACTCCCTCCTCAGCACCCTGGCCCCCTCCCCGGAGTTTCCGGAATTCGGCAAGGACTGGGAAAAGCGGCTGCGCCGGCTCAACTCCCTGGTGGAGCACGCCCTTGGGTTCGGCATCCGGATCTATCTCTACCTGAACGAGCCGCGCGCCATGCCGGCACCCTTCTTTGACCGCCATCCAGACATCAAGGGCTCCCCTTATCGGAGCTTTCACGCCATGTGCACCAGCGTCCCCAGGGTGCGCCGGTGGATCGCCGACAGTCTTACCCATGTCATGCGGCAGGTCCCCGACCTGGGGGGATGGTTCTCCATCACCATGTCGGAAAACCACACCAACTGTTTTTCGCACGGCAGCAGTTGGGGCCGGGAAGCTCCCTGGGCCGAGGGTTGTCCCCGCTGTTCCCAACGCAAGAGCTGGGACACGATCGGCGAACTGATCGGCACCTTTCGGGAAGGGGTTCGGAGGGCCAGCTCCACCGCCGAGGTCATTGCCTGGGACTGGGGCTGGGGAGACGACCTGGCAGCCAACCTCATCCCGCTGCTGCCCAAGGACGTGCGCTTCATGAGCATCAGCGAGTGGGAGCAGCCCGTGTTGAGGGGCGGAGTCGAGACCCAGGTCGGGGAGTACTCCATTTCGGTGGTGGGGCCCGGACCCCGGGCCAGGCGCAACTGGGCCAGGGCCGACCGGGAGGGAATCCGCACCATGGCCAAGCTGCAATTCAACAACACCTGGGAGATCTCGGCGGTGCCCTATATTCCCGTGGTGGATTTGATCCTTCAACACTGTGAGAAGCTCTCCAAGGCAGGCATCAGCGGCATCATGCCCTCCTGGACCTGCGGGGGCTATGCGTCGCCCAACCTGGAAGCGGCCAAGGCCTACTATTTCCGGCCGGCGGGTGCCAACCGGGATATCCTCCTGGAGCTGGCAACCCGCCGTTACGGCCCGGCGGCGGCCCCGCTGATGGTGGAGGCCTGGCGCCAGTTCAGCCAAGCCTTCCAGGAATTCCCCTACGGGGTCCGCATCTACAACATTCCCACCCAGCACGGGCCGGCCAACCTGCTGCGCCTCCATCCCACCGGGTACCGCTCCAGCATGATGCTCTTCCCCCAGGATGACTACCGGACCTGGTCGGGGGACTACCCGCCTGAAGTCGTGAAGCAGCAGTTCCGGAAGCTGGCCGAGGGTTGGCTCCAGGGGTTGCGCCGCTTCCGGCAAGGCGCCGAGAAAGTGACTCCGACAAGAAGGGACTTTGCCCAAATGGATCTGGCGATCGCCCAAACCTGCCAGCACCACTTCCAAAGCACGGCCAATCAGGTGGAGTTTTATCTGTTGAGGGAGAAGCTCCGCCAAAGCCAAGGAGAGGAGCCTCAGGCTGCCAAGCGGATGATTGAGATCGCCCAGGCGGAAATCGAGTTGGCCCGGGCTCAATTCTCCATTGCCCGGCACCACTCCACCATCGCCTTCGAGGCCTCCAACCACTACTACTACCGCCCGCTGGACCTGGCCGAAAAGATCTTGAACTGCCGCCAGGTGATCGATGTTCTCTCGCCTGCCTGACGGCAGAAGCCCGCCTACTGCCCGGCGACAAACGGGGTTCGCGGGAAGCCCATCAGGAGTTCCGGGCCGTCCTGGGTCAGGTGGAACACGTCGCCCAATGGGACAAACATCTTTCCCGTTCCGGGCAGGCCGAAGACGGCGTGCATCACGGCGGTCATTCCGGCCTGCATGGGAGCCGGGTTGCTGTCATCGAAGGGCACGGGCTGCTCGCTGTAATCCATGCCGATGCCGTGTCCGATTCTGCCCCCCAGAAGATCCAAACCGTGCGGCGCCACCTGCTCGCGAATGGTCCGACCCAATTCGGCCACGGGTGTGCCGGGCTTCAGGATCTCCTGAGCCCGATCATGGGCTTCCCGGGTCACCTGACACAACCTGGTGAGGGCATCGCAGGGTTTTCCCAGGGTTCCGGTGCGATGCCCGTGGCACCAGTACCCTTGATAGACAACGTAGGAGCAACTGGCCATGAGGTCGCCGTATTGCAGGATGCGCTCATGGGGTTTGATGTCGAGCCGGGTGTCGTTCCAGTCCGGGGGCGGGCCTGAAGCCATCCAGTACTTGGCGTGGTCAGCTCCTTCCCGGCGCACCACCCGCTCCATCTCGGCCACGATTTCAATTCCGGGCAGACCGGGCCTGGCAACCTCGAGCATGGTTTGAAATCCCAGATCGCTCAGCTCTGCGGCGCGCCGCATCAACTTCAATTCCGCCTCGGTCTTGACGGCACGGAGCTGGGAAACCACGTCGTCCACGCGATGGAGCCGGTCCCCCAAGCCGCGAGCCAGTCCCTCATAGAAGGGAGCCGTCATGGTGCTCACCCCGACCACGCCCACTCCTTCCCCTCCCAGGCCGTTCTCCTCCAGGACGGCCAGAGTCTGGCCGGCAAAATCGCGGGGACCCTTGTCCTCGGGTCCGGCCCGATGGCCTGCCACCGCGTTGGGGTCGACGGCGTCCACCAGCCGCATGTCCTCGATCGGCGACACTTCCGCGGCCTGCTCGAACATGAATTGCATTCCGGCAGCCAGCATCACCGGATCGCCCTGGCGGGGCACCACCACCACCGTTTCCACGATGCGGTCATCGTTGGCCCATCCCGACAGATAGGAGACATGGCCGGTCTGACCCCATTTGTGCTCGCGAGCCGGAGAATAGGCCAGCAAGGCCCCCAACTGCTTGTCCTCCAGGAAACGTTGCACACGATCGTAGCGGCTCTGAAACTCCTGTTTGGAAATCGCTTGAGATTCCATCCCTGACCTCCCATTCCTGCCGAACCAGACGATATGAAAAGGGGCCCGGCTCTGCCCCGGGGCCTTGAATCGACATCCCCGCAGGTGGAAACGTTATCGCGACGATATCATGCCGAAAGAATAGCACTGGCCGAAAGGGATTTCACATCAGATTCGACGCCTGGCCATGCGGCAGCGTAGTGCTCCGTCCCCAATAGGCAACACGCTTACCTGAAACAAAAGAAAAAAGAGTTATCCACGAAGGGCCACGAAGAACGACGAAGGGCCACTAAGGCGTTGAGTTTAACCGCGACGGGATACCAAGGTCGCGAAAGGATTATCGATTTCCGATTGTTTCACCCTCGTATGATCCGCCCGGCAGGGCGGGGGCCTGGCTTACTTGAAACAAACGCCTGCGCCTGGTGGCTGGAAACCGGTTCATAGTCAAGCATGGGTAGATTTTTGATTCACATCGATGCACAGGATGCACAGGATTTTTTCCGGAGACGGCTGGCTTGTGTTCCCGGACATCCTCAAATCCGCACACGATCATTGCCCGAGTCAGCGTCTCCTGCAGCAGCCTCCCGTCCTGATTATCCTGTGCATCCTGTGCATCGATGTTCAATTTATAGTCCTTCTCGATGGATCTGCCCAGTTGCGGGGGGCGGGCGCCCGGCTCGCAGGCAAACGGGAGTTTCCCAAAGGGGACAGGCCGGCTTTCAGAGAAGTCGCCCGCCGGATACCCCCCACCTCACCATCGGGACAACACCCCCGGGAGCGCGGGCGTCCCGCCCGCATGCTGTCCCTTCGGTTGCCGCTGATCCTCCCTGTGATGCTGCACGCAGCCATCCGGTCGGCGGGAACCGCATCGGACAGGCCAAGGAGAGCCATGGCGTCGTTCCCAGTTGATCCCGGTGGAGAAGATGGCCGAGGCTGTGCCAGGCTTTGTGCGGGCGGGACGCCCGCGCTCCCAGGAGGACTTCATCCCATGAGATCGTCACATCAAGGGGACAAAAGCGCAGAAGCACTTTGGTGCCGCTTGTCGTTGAAGGAGGTCAATCTGTCTTCGTGTCTATTCGTGTTCATTCGTGGTTCGTCTTCATGCAACGATCGACCGTTTTTCCTCCAAATGACCCGCACGGCAGGGGCGGGGGCCCCGCTAAATACGTACACCGGCACCACGGGCTCCCGCAGTGGCGACGAGCCAAAATTCTTGCACGGCTCGAACCGAACTGATTTAGACTGGACCCTCAGCGGTTCAGGACACCACCGTTCGAAAGTGGAGCCGTCACGGGTCGATTGAGCCCGGGAGCCACTCAGTGCAAGCACTCTAAGGAGGTCCGCGCCGGATGACGACCACCACCCGGGAAGGCGCCAGGTCAGAACTGTGGAAAAACCGGGGATATCTGACCGGCCTGGAGGTTTTCTCGGAATCCGAGATTAAGGGCTACCGCTCGCAGTTCGACGCTCTGGAGGTCGACCAGGGACAGAGCAAAGCGGAAATCGGGCTTCACAATCGCCACTTCACCCACGAGTTCGTTTGGAGAATGACCACCCATCCGCCTGTTCTCGAAGCGATCCGTTCGGTGCTCGGCCCGGACGCCCTTCTCCTGGGCACCCATTTTTTCTGCAAATACCCCTCCGCTTCCCGGGGCGACAAATTCGTGGCCTGGCACCAGGACCTGACCTACTGGGGACTGGAACCGCCTCAGGCGGTCACCGCCTGGCTGGCCATCGATGACGTCGACATCGACAACGGCTGCATGCGGGTCGTCCCCGGGTCCCACCGCCAAGGCATTCTGACCCACGAAACGTCGGCCATGGCCGGAAATCTGCTCAGCATCAACCAGGAGATCCCCGCGGAGAGCTTTGACTCGAGTCAAACGGTTGACCTCGTCCTGAAGGCCGGCCAGATGTCGGTCCACGACGGTTTGCTCATCCACGGAAGCAATCCCAACCACTCGGCCAGACGGCGCTGCGGTTTGGCGATTCGATACATTCCTCCACGGGTCAGCCAGCTTCGACGCAACTCTCTCGGGCGGTACTACCAGCCGGTCCTGGTTTGCGGGCGGGACGAATACGGTCACTTCCCAAGGATTCCCGCACCCTTCACGCCGGCCGATGAGCCTTGACCGCTTCCGAAACGGCGAGGGGATTTGGGTTCGGGGCCGCGCCCCGGCCAATGAACAGCAGGATTTACCGGTCCCGGCTGAACGGCGGGATCGCCTGGCTGTGAATTCCGTGACGCTTGTTCACACGGGGAGCGACCCGGTCAGAAATGCGGGCGGACAGGCTTATGACATCCACGGGCCAGAGTGCCGGGCGTGCAACCGATCCCGGGGAGGACTCGGTTGTGGTCCTTTTCAAAGGCGGCCGACTTCCGGCCTGGCATCATCTCTCCCAACCGGTACAGGACGCCTGTTCACAGGAACATGTCGACCTGATGTTGTCGGTGTCGCGTCATTTCCGGCTGATGCATCTGGAGGGGTTTCGACTGCTCGGACCCCAAAACAACTGGCAACGTTTCTGGGTGATCGAATTCCCCTCCCTGGCCGGAGCAGAAGCCTGGATTCAGGCGGAGATGGCCCCGCCCTATGGGCGCTATGGCCACTACGAGTACCACTTGGCGAGACGGGTGGGCCGGGACGACTTCACGGACCGCGTCGCCCATCCCCCCGCACCGGTTACGCCTGCCCCCGGCGATGATCCCCATCGGATTCCATCCCTGCAGATAGACCCCACCAGCATGGTCGTTCTCACATTCCGCCGCTGGTTGCCCGGCGCCGCCGAGTTGTCGGCCAAGGAGCGTGGCGAGGCGGAGCACACTCGCCGGCTGCAGGCGGTTGCCCGCCGCCACGGGTTGATACGGCTGGAGCGATTCCGACTCATGGCCCCCCAAAGCGATTGGCATGAGGTGCGGGTGGTCGAGTTGCCCTCCTTTGCCGGCGCCGAGGCCTGGATGGAAGCCGAGACTTCCCTCCCCCACAGCAGCTTCACCCTTCTGACCATGCACCTGGCCCGCAAATGGGCTCCCGCCTACTTCGCCCAGTGGGTATGCCCTCCCTCGTCCGATTGAGCGGTGTTATCAGTCGAGGGGGCAGTGGCGTAAGCTGCGTGTTATTGAGAGGCGGCGCCTTCCGGAACCCGGCTGTTAATCCGCCGCCTACGCGGCTGTGGCAGCGGGGGTTCACACGACCTGCCGGAAGCACTCGCACGACGCCGTCAACGGGCCGCTGCCCGAACCGGCTGGTATTCACTCACGGGGTGGGGGGTACGACGTCCCTTGGCGTGCGCCTGGGGGTTGTTTCGGTGAGTCAATGCGTATCGGGACGGCGCTACTAATCCGCCGAGGCGGAGAGGTCAACCCACTCGCTCCCAGCGGCTGGGGTCGATTCCGGGGCCCACCAGGGGCATGTTGGGAGGCTTGTTGCCGCCTCCGTAGTTCCAGATACGGGTGTTGCGGTCACCCATCAACTCTCGGACAGCCGCCGGGACCTTGGCCAGCTCTTCCGGATCCCAGGCCTCGATTTCGCTCCCCGGTCCGGCCCAGGCGGGGCGGTAGGCGATGGCCAGCATCTCCCGGGCGTAGGTGCCCACGTTGGGATGATTCCCGTGGAAAACGTTCTGGTTGATCAGAGCGGCCGATCCCGCCTTGCAGGTAACCATCACCTGCTCGGGATGCTCCTCGTAGCGGAGGTAGGGGTTGCCGTCGTTGTGGAAGCTCAGATGGGATCGGGGAACCACCTTGAAGGGAGACACTTCCGGCGTCAGATCTTCCAGGTAATAGAGGACCCGTACCAGCCGGGGACAACTCATGTTGTACCCGAAAATCCTGGAGCCCCAGGGCTGGCCGTCGCTGTGCAGGCTGATCCCGGGGTGACCCGGCTCGGAACGGTCGTAGCCGTAGCTCATCATGATGATCTCGTCCCCGAAAAGAACTTTCAGAAAGGCGATGGTCGGCGGATGGGCGATCAACTCGGTAATGGGACCGCCCCAGAACTGAACGCTGGACCGGCCCCGCTGGTGAATGCTGTAGTCCCGGGGTACGGTTTCCATCCTGGCGGTCTCAGCCTTCAAGCGCTGGATATGTTGGCTGTCCAGAAGATCGGGCAAGACGACGTAGCCCTCGACTTCCAGGTGCCGGATGCGCTCCCCCAGCGTCAAACCGGACCAGCCGGTATTCACAATCTTGTCTTTTCGCGTTGCCATGGGTATCCCCCGGTTGTATCGACGTCACCCCACCCGGCCCGCTTTTTCCGCCGGGTGGCGGGCACATGCTAGCGAAGGGGAGCCATCAGGGTCAAGCGGCACTGGGCTAATTAACGGCCTTCCAAAGTGTATCCAGCGACCCGGTGAGAAATGCGGGCTCGGCTCGACAGGCGCCCGGACTTGGGAGATAATCGCGGACGGCTCCACACAGGAGCGCGGTTGCGCTTACAGAAACCCCGATCGATCATGACAACTCTGAATTTCCAGGCCCGGGTCCCTGTTTTCGACGCCAACGTCGGCGTGGGGCATCGCCGCGATCGGGTCTCGCCGTTTGAGACCCGCGAGCAACTCCTGGAGGAAATGAACCGGCACGGCGTGGCTCGAGCTCTGATCTACCACCTCCAGGGAGAAGCTCTCAGCGCTCTTGAAGGCAACGAAAGTCTATTGACCTGGGTGGACGGGCAATCGGCACTGCATCCCCAATGGGTGGTCGATCCCACCCCCGAGAGCCTGGCCCAGTTGCAGCAGTTGCATCGAGCGAAACAACTCACCAGCGTCCGCCTCCACAACACCGAGGAATGTCGCCTTCCCTTCGTGGACTGGATCTACGGGGACCTGCTGGAATGGTTGGCTGCCGAGCACATCCCCCTGTGGCTTTCTCTGGCCGACACGCCGGCAGTGGAAGTCAGGGACACGCTGCGCCGATTCCCAGATCTGGTTACCGTCCTGCTGGGCGCCCACTATGCCCATTCCGCGGTGGTTGGACCGCTATTGCGTCAGTTGCCCAATGCCCACTTGGAGCTGAGCCGCTACGAGGGCCTGGGAAAGCTTCAACCACTGATCGACGAATTCGGCATCGAACGCCTGGTTTACGGTTCCTTCTACCCTCGCTACGCCATGGGGCCCATTCTATTCTTGATTCATCACTTGGGCCTGGACCCAAGCGCACTGGCGATTCTTTGCGCCGGTAACCTCGAACGCATTTTAGGAGATAGGAAGACACCATGATTGCGGGAACAACGGTGATCGATTTCCACGGCCACGTGGGCAAGCAGAATTGTATGGGTCTGATCGATGATCCCGACGAGATGCTTCGGGCCATGGACGCGGTTGGCATCGACAAAAGCTGCGTTTTCAACATCTTTCATCCTGATGGCAGCACCGGAAACGACCGGACCGCGCGCTTCGTGGACCGCCATCCCAATCGCTTCATCGGCTTCGCCTACGTGTCTCCGCTGATGCCGGACAGAATGGCGCCCGAGTTGGAGCGAGCCATCGACCGCCTCGGGATGCGGGCCATCAAGATCTATCCCTCCTATACGCCCTTTCCTCTGGACGACCCGGTCTGGGATCCCGTCTACGACTTCGCCCACCGGCGCGGGCTGGTGATCATCACCCATACCGGAGTCGAACCCACGGCCGCGCCACGATTCCTGTCTCAGGTGGCGCCACGATTCCCCGGCGCGAGCTTTGTGGCCGGCCACTCCGGCAACGTGGAGCCCCATCGCAGCCAAGCCATTCAAGCCGCCCGGTCATACCCTAACGTCTACCTGGAGACCTGCTCGACCTTTCGCAGCCCGGGAGTCATTGAAGAGCTGGTGCAAAAGGCCGGGGCGGAGCGGGTCCTGTTCGGTTCCGATACCCCTCTGATGGACCCGAGATCCCAGATCGGCAAGATCCTTACGGCAGCCATCAGCGATCAGGCCAAGCGACAAATCCTGGGCGAGAACGCCTGTCAACTGCTCGGAATCTGAGGTTCAAGGGGCGGGCTGCCGCCGATGGCAGCATGCTGACGCCCCCGTCACCATGCTGACGCCCCCCACCGCATCAGCCGTCGCCTGACGGCTCGGCTTCTGCGACTCCCCCTCAAGGGGGGAGTGATAGCAAAACTCGGACTTTCAGCGACCCGGGGGCAGCGGAGGGGGCGGGTCTGGACACTGACCACCGGCCATTCCTGCAGCGAACCCAATTGACAAGGAAATTACCGAAGCGTATAGTGACTTATGACTCGGGTGAGGCGAGTGTCTGTTCGGTTTTGAAGCAGCCGCCGCGGTTTGAGGCGGCTTTTTTTTTGCCCGGACGCTCGGGAATCCGGGGTGTCAACTATTTGGAGAAGGAGTGAGTCAAGGATTATGGCAGATAGAATTCAGGGAACCGTCAAGTGGTTCAACTCAAGCAAAGGCTACGGCTTCATTTCCCATGAAGGCGGCGAAGATGTTTTTGTCCATTACTCGGCCGTACAGTCGGATGGTTATCGGTCACTGGATGAGGGACAGAAGGTGGAATTTTCAATCGAGCGCGGTCCCAAAGGGCTGAAGGCCAGCAACGTGGTAAGCGTGTAGAACAGTCCAGAGTTGCGTTTGGAAAATTCGTTGACTTGTTCCAGACGGCCAAAGGCTGAGATTTCAAGTACATCCAAGCCGTTTGAAGGAGAACTCAATCTCCGAACGCAACACTAGCCAATAATTTCCTGGACGATGCGGGCGGGGAACTCGTCCGTCAATCTCTCGCTGCGGCCCTCGCGCTCAAAAATCAACTGCCGGTGGTTCATGCCCAGCAGGTGAAGAATGGTGGCGTGGAAGTCGTGCACACTGACCGGGTTCTCAACGGCCTTGTAACCGATGTCGTCGGTGGCGCCGTAGACAGTCCCTCCCTTGGCGCCGCCACCGGCCAGCCAGACACTGAATCCCGAGGGGCCGTGATCACGGCCCACCTCTCCGGCGGTAGGCTGCTGGGCGATGGGAAGCCGGCCGAATTCTCCTCCCCAAACCACCAGCGTGCGATCCAGCAATCCCCGCAGCTTCAAGTCCTTTAACAAGGCTGCCGCCGGCTTGTCTGTCTTGCCGCAGGCATAACCCAGGTTTTTGACCAGGGCGTTGTGGTTGTCCCAGATCTGGCCCTCGATGTAGATTTGAACCAGGCGGACCCCCCGTTCCACCAATCTTCGAGCCATCAAGCAGCGTTTGCCGTAGGAAGCCGTGCGCTCGTCGTCGAGGCCGTACATTTCCTTGGTGGCCTCGGATTCCCCCGACACATCCAGAGCATCCGAAGCTGCCAATTGCATTCGGGCCGCCAACTCGTAACCGGCAATGCGAGCTTCCAGCTCCGCTTCGTCAGGGTGCCGGCTCAAATGGTTTCGATCCAGGTGTCTGAGCAGCGAACGGGACAGCGTCACCACCGGATTCGGCCACTCCTCCCTGGGATGCAGGTTGAGTAGCGGCGATCCCTGGGATCGTACTCGGGTCCCCTGGTAGACGGCCGGCAGAAAGCCTGCCTGCCAGTTCTGGATGTCGTTGATGGGCAGCCCCTTGGGATCATCCAGCACCACGTAGGCCGGCAGGTTCTGGTTCTCCGTACCCAGGCCGTAGGCCACCCAGGCGCCCAGCGAAGGCCGCCCGGGAAACATGCGCCCCGAGTGCATGACAAACAGCGAGGACTCGTGGGCGATGTGGGGCGTGAACATCGAGCGAATCACAGCGATATCGTCCACCTGCCCGGCCAGGTGAGGCATCACCTCCGACACCTCGATGCCCGATTCGCCCTGCTTGGCGAACTTGAACGGGGACGGCATGAGACCGCCGGCTTCCCGCACCGCCCGAACTTCACTGGCCAGGTCACGGCCGGGAGGCTGGCCGGCAAATTTCTCCAGGGCGGGTTTGGGGTCCAGCAGGTCCACCTGGCTGGGCCCTCCGTTCATGAACAACTGAATGACGGCCGTGGCCTTGGGCTCGAAATGGGGCTGCTGTTTCCTCAGATCGTAGACCTGCCGCGAATCTGCCGCCAGCAAGGAATCCGGTGCCAGCAGGTCCTGCCCCAGCAAGGTGGCCAGGGCGGCTCCCTGCAGGCCGTCGCCGACCTGGGAAAAGAAGGTCCGCCGGTTGATGGGCGCCGGGCGGCTCCCGGGGGCGGCATGCCGTTGTCTGGTTTTCATCGGACTTGTTCCTCGCTTGCAGATAGGCTTCTCAATTCACATACAGGAACTCGGCGGAGTTGAGGAAGGTGTGACACAACGATGCCAGCGCCAGCCACCGGGCTTTGCTGGCCAGGGGCTCCGCCGGGACCTCCACTTCCAGGTGCCGCTGCCATTCTCGAGTCAACTGGCGGAGGATCTCCTCGGCTTTGCCGGACTCCCGGGCAGTGGGCGGTCGGGTCAGCGCCAGCAGGTAGACTCGCTCGATCTGCCTGGAAAGGTCATCCCCCACGGCGTCAATCACGCGACCGGCCATGTGCCGCGCGCTGAGGCGCACCAGCTCGCTGTTCTCCAGTTGCAGGGCCTGGGATGAAACCGTGGAATGCGGCCGCTTGAGGCAGTTGGGCACCAGCAGCGGGGCATCGAAGGCCTCCAACAGGCTGAGGGGCTGGGAACGTCGCTGCCTCACATAGATACTTCTCCGGTAGCCCTTGGCCTCCTCTTCGGCCACCACCTCCCCGTCCGGCTTGATCTCCAACTCGTCGGCGGGACCGTAGCGGGTCGGGTCCAGACGCCCCGAGACCTTGAGAATGGAGTCCCTGAGGGCGTCCGCATCCAACCTCCTCAAGGGGAAACGGGACAAAAGACGATTTTCGGGATCGTGCTGCTGGGAGAGCCTTCCGGCGCGGGATTTCTGCCGGTAGGCCGTGGAAGTCATGATCAGGCGGTGCAGGGCCTTGAGGCTCCAACCGCGATCCACGAATTCGCGGGACAGCCAGTCCAGCAGCTTCGGGTGCGATGGCCGCTCGCCCGTGCTTCCAAAGTTGCCGGGCGTGCTCACCAGACCCACACCGAAGTGATGCTGCCAGATGCGGTTCACCATGACGCGGGCCGTCAGGGGATGGTTGGGTTGAGTCAACCATTTGGCCAGGGCCAGACGCCTCCCGGTGGTTTCGGTGCTCCAGTTGAGCTTTTCGATCCGGTAGGGCCTCAGCTCTCCGTTGAGCACCGCCGGCACCCCGGGCAGCACCAGATCCCCGGGATTGGCGTATTCGCCCCGTCCCAGAATCCGGGTGGGCGTGGGACGACCTCCCATGTCATACAGCGCCCGTATCTTGGGCTTGGCCTTCAGCTTTTTTTTCTCATCCTTGATCTGCTCCTCGATCTCCTTGGAGGTCTCGGCAAAGTCCTGGAACCTCTGAAGAACATCGGCTTGGGTCACCTGAAGCGTAGCCTTGAACTTGCCCAACAGATATTTCTGAACCTGGGTTCGATCTTCGGGCTTCGCCTTTGAGGCCTCTTTCAGGTCCTGCTGCAGGGACTGAGGCAGGGCCGCCATTTTTTCCTCGAGGAGCGTCTTGCGGAGGGGGCGGGCTTTCTCCTCCAATTGCCGTTCCAGCTCCGCGATCTTGCGTTGAATGGGCGCGTTGTACTCTTCGACCTGCCGCAACTCGCCGGCCGAAGGCAACGGCAACAAGCGGGTGTTGGACTCGTCGCACTTGGCTCCCACCCCGATGCAGCCCATACTGGGGGACAACCAGTCGTAGGGATCGTAGGCTGTCTTCAAAATGGCGCTCAGGCGATAGTAGTCCCGCTGGGGCAATGGATCGTACTTGTGGTCGTGACAGCGGGCGCAAGCCAGAGTCAGCCCCATGGTGGAGGAACTCAGGATCTCAATCTGGGTGGCCACCACGTCCAGGCGCTCCGGCAGGTTGTTCTGCTCGGTGCTGTAGGTCGAGTCCGGTCCCATTCGCAGAAAGCCGGTGGCCACCAGCCAGTCCAACTGATCGGGGCTGTATTTCTCCACGGCCTTGTAGTCGAACAACTCATCCCCGGCGATCTGTTCGATCAGGAGCTGATCGTAGGGCTTGTCCGCATTGAGCGACCGTATGATGTAATCGCGGTAACGGAAGGCGTGGGGGCGAATGTTGTCGGAGGAAACCCCTCCCTCGGAATCGGCATAGCCTACGGCGTCCAGCCAGTAGCGGGCCCACCGCTCGCCGTAGTGGGGGGATTCCAGAAGACGGTCCACCAGACGTTCATAGGCCCGCGGATCGGTATCGGCCAGGAAAGATCCGATTTCCTCCGGGGAGGGAGGCAGGCCCGTCAGGTCGAGAAAGCTGCGGCGCATCAAGGTCAGGCGGTCGGCCGGCGGGGAAAAGCTCAGGCCCTCTTCTTCCAATCGAGCCAACAGAAAGGCATCCACCGGATTTCCGATGGGATCCTGTGCCGTCACCCTGGGTTGAGCCGGCCGGCGGGGCGCTTGAAAGGACCAGAACCGACGGTCTTTGGGGCCCACCGATGGCTCCCGGCCGAGGTCGGCTTCCGGAGGCTTTTCCGGATCGGGCAAGGCTCCCCCGGCAATCCAGGCCTGCAACTTTTCCAACTCGACCGAGGTCAGGCCCCGCACCGAGAACTGTTCCTGCAGCTTGGGCGGCGGCATCTCCTGTGCAAGGATGCGCCGAACCAGCAGACTCTCGTCCGGTTTACCGGGAACGATGGCGGGGCCCGACTTCCCCCCTTTCAGCACACCCTCTCGAGTCCTCAAGTCCAGACCGGCTTCCTGGCGCCTGCGGCCGTGACAAGGCAAACACTTGGCTCCCAGAATCGCCGCCATCACTTCCCGCTCGCGCACGGGGGGCGCTGTCTCAGGAACGGGCGCTTCCAGGGTCCCCCCGGGCATCCCCGCTTCAATCCAGCGCCGAACGATGTCAATCGCGCCCGCTTCCAGCGGAGGAGAGCCCATCGGCATGCCGCCGGAGCTGATCAGGACCAGCAACCGACTCTCCAGAGGCTTGTGGGCGACCACCACCGAACCCGAGTCTCCTCCGGCCAGAACCCGATCCAGGGTCTCCAGCGACAATCCCCCCTGACGCGCCTGGTCACTGTGACACTGCAGGCAATGCTGCTGAAAGATCGGCAGGATGTCGGTTTCGAAACCGGGAGGAGGCGCATCTTGAGCAGACAGGGACAAGACCCGCATTCCCATCAACCCAAGGACGAGCCATCCCTTTCCCAATCCGGAGCCGGACGCCCGGGAGATCCAGCCTCCCTGCCGCCGTCTTGCGTTCCGCCTTGTTTCTTGCACGATGAGACCCTCTGAAGGGCGATTATACCACCCCTGAAGAGCGGCTGTTGGGCGTGGCGCTCACAAAGGGGAGACATCCTCTTTAAGGGCAGGGGCTCCTACGTGATAAGATAGGTTTCATGCACACGGACAGCATCACCATCGTCGTCGCAATCCTGGGGGTTGGTCTGGCTCTGTGGCGAGCGATTGCCGCCATCCGCCAGGACGTGGACTCCCGACACAAGGACCTGCGCCATGACCTGGGCGAAATCCGCCAGGACATCAAGGAAACCAACGCCCGCATCGACTCGCTCCGCCAGGAAATGCGCACCGACATCGGCGCCCTGCACGCCCGGATCGACGCCCTCTATCAGACGCTGTTCAACCACAAAGACCCCGCCGCCTAGCCCAAGCCGGACACTGCCCTGGCGGTGGTCCTCAAGCCGTGACATTATCCCGATCATGATAGGGGATGGCAGCCCTGGTGTATGATCTTCGGGGGGTGCATCCGGAAGGCATCCGGTTCCGCGAGACCCATGGCCGCCGACGTCATACACCGTCTGCAGGAGCTCTACCGCCAGTGGTGCGGTGAACCCGCCGAGGGGATGGCTCCGGTCTCGGCCGACGGATCGGTCCGCCGCTATTTCCGGATCACCGGAAGTCGGCGGACGGTCATCGGCGCCTTCAACCCGGACCGCAAGGAAAACCGGGCGTTCCTGAACCTCTCCGGCCACTTCCGCCGCCACGGTCTGCCGGTCCCCGAAATCTACGCCTCAGACCTCGACCGCCACATCTACCTGCAGCAGGACCTGGGTGACGTCACCCTCTTTTCGCTGGTCTCGACCCTGGGCCGGGAGGAGGGATTCTCCAACCGGCTGGTCGGTCTCTACCGGCAGGCCCTGGAGACGCTGGCCCGATTTCAGATCGTCGGCGGCCGGGACCTCGACTTTGCAGAATGCTACCCGAGACCCCGTTTCGATCGACAGTCCATGCGCTGGGACCTGAACTATTTCAAGTACCACTTCCTGAAGCTGGTGGATATCCCTTTCGAGGAACAGGCGCTGGAGGATGACTTCGACACCTTGATCGAATTCCTGATGGAAGCCGACACCAACCATTTTCTCTACCGCGACTTTCAGTCCCGAAACCTCATGTGGTTTCAGGAACGGCTCTACTGCATCGACTACCAGGGGGGGCGACAGGGCGCACTGCAGTACGACGTGGCCTCCCTGCTGCTGGACGCCAAGGCGGACCTGCCCTGGTCCCTGAGGAATCAATTGCTGGACCATTACCTCGCGGTGGCGGGTAGTCTGACCCCCCTCCAACCTGAGTCCTTTTTGCGCTTCTACCGGCCCTACGCCCTGCTGCGCCTGATGCAGGCCTTCGGCGCCTATGGCTACCGGGGGCTCCACCAGGGCAAGAGCCACTTTGTGCGCAGCATTCCCTATGGCCTGCGCACTTTGGAAGGACTCCTGGCCCAGGGCCCTCTGCCTGTCCGGCTGCCTGCGCTATCCGAGGTTTGGCAAGGCATGATCCGGTCCGTTTCCCTGCGCCGGGAAGAGGAGGAGTCAAGGCCGGGACTCACCGTGCATGTCAAAAGCTTTTCCTACAAGCAAGGCCTTCCCCGGGATCGGACCGGACATGGGGGAGGGTATGTGTTCGACTGCCGCATCCTGCCCAACCCCGGCCGCATTGCAGCCTACGCCCCTCTGACCGGCAGGGACGAGGAGGTCGTCCACTTTCTGGAAAAGGATCGGGAGGTGAGACGTTTCCTGAGTCAGACCAGAAACCTGGTGGACCAAGCGGTGCATCACCACCTCGGGCGGGAATTTACCGATCTGACGGTCGCCTTCGGCTGCACCGGCGGGCGCCATCGTTCCGTGTTTTGCGCCGAGCGCCTGGCAGCCCACCTGCAATCCCGGAACGATCTTCAAGTCGACCTTCACCACCGGGAGTTGGAACCGACGCCATGAAAGCCATGATCCTGGCAGCGGGACGGGGAACGCGCCTGGGCCCGCTGGGCCGGCGCCAGCCCAAGGCGCTGGTGGAAATTCAGGGGATCCCCCTGTTGGCCGGGGTCATCTCTCGATTGGCTCAACAGGGCTTCAGGGAAATCATTGTCAACACCCACCATCTGGCCGACCAGGTGGCTGAATTTCTGACCCGTTACCGCCGGCGTCACCGCCTCGCCGGGCTCACCCTGGCGGTCTCCCGGGAGGAGCAACTGCTGGACACCGGCGGCGGTGTGCAAGGAGCCGGCTGGTTCTTCCATGACGGCGAGCCCTTTCTGGTCCACAACGTGGACGTGCTCAGCGATTTGCATTTGGGACAACTGTTACAGGCTCACCTGGATTCCGGAGCCCTGGCGACCCTGGCGGTCCGCCAACGAAAAAGCTCCCGGCACCTTCTCTTCGACTCCCAGGGCAGCCTGTGCGGCTGGCGGTCCCTAACGACCGGGCAAGAGCGCATGGCCCGCTCCCCGGACGGCCCCCTCACACCCCTGTCCTTCATGGGCATCCAGGCAGTCTCCCCCGCCCTGCTGGACAGGCTCTCCATCTCCCCACCCTTTTCGCTGGTGGACGCCTACCTGCAACTGGCGGGCCAGGGACAGCCGATCCGTGCCTACCGCGCCGATGAGGCGAGGTGGGCGGACCTGGGCAGCCGGGAAAGATTCAAGCAGGCCGAGGAGCTTTTCGAGCCCGCCTTCTTTGCCGCGCTGAGAAAGGGCCCCTGACCCGCATTTCTCAGTTCATGGCTGCGCCGCCATCCACGTGGATGGTCTGGCCGGTGATGTTTCGGGCTTCTTCCGAGGCCAGAAAGGCGGCCAGGTTGCCGATGTCCTCGGGTGTCTGCTCGCGCTGGAGGGGGGTGCTCTTCCGGAACCAGGCCTCAAACAGCTCGCGGGGTTCCATCCCTGCAAAGGAGGGCTCTCCGGCAGCCACCAGAGGCGCCAGGCGCTTCCAGAAGTGCCCCCAGACCATGCCCGGGCAGATGGCGTTGACGTTGACGTTGTAGGGAGCCAGATCCTTGGCCACGATGCGTGTCAAGGTGAGCAGGGCGTTCTTGCCGGCGGCGTAGGCCGGCACGATCTGGGGATCGCGCTTGGCGGCGATCGAGGAGATGTTGATGATTTTGCCGGACCGGCGCTCCATCATGTGGGGAGCCACCGCCTTGCAGAGGAAGAAGGGGCCCTTGACGTTAATGGTGTAATTGTCGTCCCACTCCTCCTCGGTCTGATTGGTGAAAGGCAACCCCAGGCGGTCGCCGAAATGGCCGGCGTTGTTGACCAGGATGTCAATGCGCTCGAATTCCTTCAAGGATGCCTCAACCAGTTCCTGACAGTCCTTTTCCAAGGTGATGTCGGCCTGAACCGCCAGAGACCGCCGCCCCATCTTGCGAATCTCTTCGGCCCGCGTCTTCGCGGTCTCCAGGGCAATGTCGGCGACCACGATGTGGGCGCCCTCCCGAGCCAGGCAGCGGGAGATGCCGCCGCCGACAGCCCCGGCGCCGCCGGTGACGATGGCCACCAGATCCGGTATGCGCATGACAACCCCTTTCGATCAGACGGATGGGTGCAGGCTGCTGCCTTCCGTCCCGGAGTATACCCGGACTCTCTCAGAATCGGTCAGGCTTTTGACGAACTCAGAGCCCGCCACGGAGGTTAGCCGGCCCCCTCCGTCCTGCCGTGCGGATCATCCGAGGGAAAACACCCAATCGTCATTAAAGACGAACCACGAATGCACACGAATAGGGATGGACCACCTTCAATGACCAACCGCGCCCGAATGCATCTGCGATATCGTGACCTTGATATCACGACGTCATGGGAGGAAGCCCACCCGGGAGCGCGGGCGTCCCGCCCGCACAACACTGGCAAAGCCTCGCCCATCTCCTCGACCCGGATCGACCGGCTGCCGCATCGCGGGGAAACTGAGCGGCAACCCAAGGGACAGGATTAATAGGACCAGAGGCCGCTACACGGGACTCTCACTGGGAATCGGGGCGTTGGGCACAGCCAAGGACCGCCACGGGGAAGATCAATCGAGAAGGACTATAAATTGAACATGGATGCACAGGATGCACAGGATAACCAGGACGGGACGCTACGCACGAAACGCTGACTCCGGCGATGATCGCGTGCGGATTTGCGGATGTCCAGGACTGCAAGCCAGCCGTCTCCGGAAAAAATCCTGTGCATCCTGTGCATCCATGTGAATCAACAATCTGCCCGTGCTTGACGTTGAACCGGTTTCCAGCCACCCGGCGTAGCGGGTTGTTTCAGGACAAGCGCCGGATGCGGGAACCCGTTGTCTTTTGGGTCCGGATCGGGAGAAAATGCCGGAACGGTACATTTTCACGGGACCGGACATGAGCGACAGCGTTCGCTCCACGCGTCGCAAACTTCCCATCGTTTGAGAACCGCCGGAGAGACCATGGGCCAGCAAGGGAGCGCCAATCCCACAAGAAAGGCCGGCAGGAAGCGAGGCCGCCGACTATCCCTGGTCGACACCGATGTTCACAACCAGCCCCGCTCCTGGGACGATCTGAAGCCCTATCTGCCCGCCGGAATGCGCGAGCGCGGATTCCCGATTCCGGACACGGCCGGCACCGGTTACGCCAATCCGATCGGCGTTCTGCGGCGCGATGCCTTTCCCCCCAGGGGCGGGCCTCCCGGCTCCTGCTACGAAACAATGCGCAAGCAACTGCTGGATGCCTACGACATCGACTACGCCATCCTGACGGGGGCCGAGATCGTGGGCATCGGCACCTCGGCCGACTACTACTATGCCCCTGTGATGGCTCGGGCCTACAACGACTGGTTGATCGAGGTCTGGCTTGGCAAGGACCCGCGCCTCTTCGGCTCCCTGGTGATCGCACCCCAGAACCCGGGCGCGGCGGCCAGGGAGATCCGCCGCCTGGGCGGGCATCCGCGCATCAAGCAGACGATCATGACCTCGGCGTCGCGCATCCCCTACGGGAATCCCTTCTACCATCCCATCTACGAGGCTGCTCAGGAATTCAATTTGCCGGTGGCGTTACATCCCGGCCATGAGGGATCGGGAATCTCCGGGCCGCCCAGCTCGGCCGGGTACCCATCCAGCTACTTCGAAAAACACACCAACATCAGTCAAAGCTACATGGCCCAGGTGGTGAGCCTGGTCTCGGAAGGGGTGTTCGAGAAGTTTCCCAAGCTCAAATTCGTCTGCATTGAAGGCGGCTTCGGCTGGGTTCCGCATTTGATGTGGCGCTTTGACAAGAACTACAAGGCCTTGCGGATCCAAACCCCCTGGTTGAAGCGCCTGCCCAGCGAGACCATTCTCGACCACGTGCGCTTCACCAGCCAGCCCATTGAAGAGCCCCCCAAAACCTCACAGTTGCTGGAACTGTTCGAGATGATGCGGGCCGACCGGGTCCTGATGTTTGCCAGCGACTATCCCCACTGGGACTTCGATTCTCCGATTGCAGCTTTCCCCAAAGTCCCACAGGCGCTGGGCGAACGTATTTTCTGGCGCAACGCCCAGGAACTCTACGGCCTGGACGATCGAGCCCCGGACGTCGAGGAGTGCAGGAATGGCTGAGCGGTACAGGGTGTGCACCACCGAGGAGTTACAGCCGGGAGAGCGAAAGATCGTGGATGCCGGTGGGCGATCGATCGGGGTGTTTAACGTCGGGGGCAGCTACCATGCGCTTCTGAACCTCTGTCCCCACCAGAGAGGCCCTCTCTGCCTGGGGCAAGTGACCGGCACCATGCTTCCCTCCGAGGTCGGGGAGTTTCGCTACGACCTCGAGGGCCGCATCATCCGCTGCCCCTGGCACGGGTGGGAGTTTGATTTGACAACCGGCAAGTCGGTCTTCAAACCGGACCGGGTGAAGCTCAAGGTCTATCCGGTAACGGTGGAACCCGCCTGTCCGGGGTCTCAGGTGGAGAACGAGCCCAGGGTGGAAACCTTCTCCGTGACGGTAGAACGGCAATGGATCGTTCTGCACCTCTGACCGCCGGCGCTCAAACGAGATTCTTCAGGTAGGTGATGGCTTGCCGGACGGCCTCGTCGTACTCCTCGGCGCCGAGCACGCCCGACCCGTGGTCCTGCAGGAATTTCAGCAGATCGGCGGAAACTTCTCCCGATCCGGTTTCCTTCCGGACGCCAAGGGGGGTTCGATCGATGGGATTGACAAACTCCTGGGTGAGGTAGGCGTCGTAACCCACCTCGCGCAAGGTCCGAATCACCGCTTTCCAGTCGTAGCTTCCCTGTCCCGGCGGCCGCCGGTTGTTGTCGGCCACGTGGAAGTCGATCAGACGCGTACCCACGTTGCGAATGGCCTGCAGGGGATCGACTTCCTCGATGTTCATGTGAAAGGCATCCAACGCCACCCCCACTTCCGGTCCCACCTCGTCGGCCAATGCCAGGGCTTGATCGTGGCGGTTGATAAAATGGGTCTCAAACCGGTTCAGGGCCTCGATGCCGACGCGAATATCGCGCTCGGCCGCATATTCGGCAATCCGCCGGACCCCCTCCACCCCCCAACCCCACTCCTGGTCGGGGGTGGCCTGCCGGGACAGCCGGTTGCACTCGCTGGGGAAAATCACGAAGATCGATCCACCCAGCTCGTGAACCATGCGCACGCAGGCCTGCATGTATTGCACCGTTTCGGCCCGAACCGATGCCTCTTCGTGCACCAGATCCCGCCCCGGCATCATGATGCTGTGCGAGCCCCAGCAAGCCAACTGGTACTTTTCCAGCAATCCGGCGACATGGCTTGTATCATACTGGGTCGGTTCTCCGCTGATCTCAATCCCGTCATAACCGAGGCGGTGGAGGCGCTCGATGGTGGTTTCAATGGGTTCCTGACGCATCCAGTTGTGCATGGCGAATTTCATGACAGGGTTCCTTTCGCAAGCGGGCAGCCAGCCGGGATTCCATTATCTCAAGAGCGGGCGGCCGGCGGCAAGGAACACTCTCTTCCCCACGGATTGAAGTGACGGGCGCGGGACGCCTTTCCCGACCATCGGATTCTCCCCGGATCATGGATTCGAGCAAACATCAACAATCCATCGTGGTGGTGGGCGCCGGGTTCGCCGGCGCAGCGGTAGCCTTTCACCTGACCCGCATGGGCATGGAACGGGTCACCATCCTGGAGCAGGAAGAGGTTCCCGGGATGCATGCCTCGGGCCGCAACGCGGCCATGGTCCGCCAGGTGGTGCCCCATGAGTCCATTGCCGCCCTGGCCCGAGGGGGAGCAGCCTTCCTTCGCCGCCTGCCCTCGGATTGGCCGCTGGAAACCCACTTTGAACAGAATGGCTCATTCTTGCTCGCGTCGGCCAAGGACTCAGCCAAGCTGAAGCAGGACGGCGCCCGCACTCGTGAACGCGGGGTACCGGCAGAGTGGTGGCCCATTGAACGCATCGTCGAGGCCGTGCCGATCCTGGCGGGCTCCCCGGCCGAGGGTGGCGTATGGTGCCCGACCGACGGGGTCGTTGACATCCACAGCTTGCTGCACGGTTATCTGAAGGCGGCCGCCTCGGCGGGAGCCCGGTTGAGAACTTCAAGCCCCCTGCGCCGGGTTGTGGTCCGCCAGGGCAAGGTCTGCGCCGTCCAAACCGAATCCGAAGAAATAACAGCGGATGTTGTGATCAACGCGGCCGGAGCCTGGGCCCAGCAGATCGGTCATTTGGCCGGGGCCTCACCCGTCCCGCTGGTTCCCTATCGCCGCCATCTGTTCGTGACCAATCCTCTGGAATGGGTCGAGACCCAATGGCCCATTGTCTGGGACCTCAGCCAGGACCTCTACTTTCGCCCCGAATCGGGCGGCCTTCTCCTCTGCCCTTGTGACGAAGAAGCTCAAAAACCGGGAGCGCCAGCAGACGATCCGGCAGCCCTGCAAATGCTGGCCGACAAAGTGACCCGCTGTTACCCCAGGCTGGCCGATCTCCCCATCCGGCGATCCTGGGCGGGACTCAGAACCCTGACTCCGGACCGTCAATTCGCCGTGGGGTGGGATCCTTCACTGGAGGGGTTTTTCTGGCTGGCCGGATTGGGGGGACACGGGGTGACCGCCAGCTACTCGGTGGGACTACTGGCCGCCAGCCTCGTCGCACAACAGACTCCTGGCGCGGCCCCCGCCCCGTTCCGGCCTGGCCGGTTTCTCTGAATCAGCCGGGTCGTGTCCTCGCTTCCTCGAACTACCTCAAGTCGAGGTTGACCTTCACCACCTCGGAACTGTCCGTGACGGTGAACTTCGCACGCTCCCATTTTGGCCCACCGAATCCGATGGGCGGGTTGTTGGACATCCCCCAAGGCTCCTTCGGAAGACCCAGCCAGTTGTTGGTCATGTTTCCGTCTTCGTCGAAGTCCTGCAGCACCTGAATGGCGTACTCCCCCGGAGCCACATCCTTGAACCGATACTGAATCGAATCGTCCGTCGGTTTGACGACACCTCTCTGCAGAGGTTTTTTCAGTTTCTGCCGTTTGTGAAACTGTACTTTGTTGACCAGTGCAATGCGTACCAGCCCTTTTCCGGGCCGGACCCTATTGACGGTGACGGCAACACTGGATGCCGCAAACGCAGAGTCCGCGATGCACCAAACAAGCAGCAGGAGGACGACTGAAACGGGTATTGGGTGTCGCACCGGTCTGATTCTTCCTTTTCTTCCTCGGCCGAGACTGGGACTCGAACCGGTTGTGGGTCAGGTTTGAGAAATGCGGGCTTGACAGCAACACTCCCTCCTGCAGTCCGCAGCCTTGATAAGGGTTGCCCCCTGGGCGTGACTTCTCCCAAGGGGAAATCCTCTCCACTCTCCACTCATCACTCATCACTCTTCACTCATCACTCATCACTCTCCAACGCCGCGGCGTGGCGCCCTGCCTTGGGATCGCCGGCCACCAGAAACGTTCCTTCTTCCGGGTCCACCTGAAGCATGACCGGACTGGCCACCCGCTGGACGAACTGCAGGCGGTGGCCACGGGTCTCGAGCTCGTCGGCAACCGCCTTTTCGGTGCCCTCATAGAGACTCAGGCTTCCCAATTGGGGAGAAGGCTGGCTGAACGATCCCGTGTGATGAGCGGTGGCAAAGCGTGGAACGGTTACGGCCCGATCCGGCTTCATCCCGAACTCGATGGCGTCCAGCAGCAGTTGCAGACTCACCTGGTCCTGATGATCGCCCCCTGCCACGCTGATGGCGATGACCGGCTTGCCCTGCTTGAGAACGATGGTGGGCGTCAGCGTAATTCGGGGCCGCTTGCCGGGGGCCACCACGTTGGGGTGCCCCTCCCAGGTATTCAGGCTGACCAGGCGGGTCCCGTGGGTAACGCCGGTGCTGCCACCCTCATCCACTTCGCTGCCCCAGCCGCTGGGGGTGGCTGCAACCACGTTGCCCCAGCGGTCGGCCACCACACAGGTGGTGGTATCGCGGGACCCTTTAGCACTCGCCGGGGCCTGCTTGCCAGACACCTGGACCGGGCGCATGCCGTAGGGATCTCCCGGACGGATCTCGAGCGAGGCCTTCTTGAGGTCGATCAGCGGACGGCGCAGAAGGGTGTACCGATCCGACAAGAGGCTTGCCAGAGGCACCTCCACAAAACGTGGATCTCCGTAGTAGCGATCACGGTCGGCCAGGGCCAGTTTCATGGCCTCGGTGACGACATGAATGTAGTCGGCGGAAAGGTGACCCATTTGCCGCAGGTCGTAACCCTCCAGCAATCGCAGGGTTTGGGAGAGATAGGGGCCCTGGGTCCAGACCCCGGCCTTGCAGACGGTATAGCCGCGATAGTCAACGGTGACCGGCTCCTCCACCCAGGTCCGGTGGGCGGCCAGATCCTCCTTCCGCAGCAGTCCGCCATGTTTCCGGTACCAGGCGTCCAGCTCCTCGGCAATGTCTCCCCGGTAGAAGCGGTCGGACACGGCGCGCAGCCCTTGGAGCCGCCCACCCTCAGCCTGCTTTTCGGCCTCGATCAAGCGCCGCAGCGTTCCGGCCAGTCTCGGGTGCCAGGACTCCTCACCAGCGTCCAGAATCTCCAGCACAGGCCGGGCGGCTTGGGCAAAGGTTCGGGTGCCGTAGCGTTCCAGTGCGGTCACACACAAATCGATGACTGCCGGCACCGCGGCCGACTGGAGGTTGTTGCGGTCCCCTCTCTGGGGGATCCCGCCGATCTTCTGGTAATGCTCCAGCGTAGCCAGCTTGGGAGCCGCCCCTTGACCCGAGAGCACTTCCACTGCTTCACGCCGGACGTCGTAAATGAGAAAGGGGACCTCCCCGCCGATGCAATAATCCCCGTAATCGGTCACGCTGAGCGCCAGGATGACGGCGACCGCGGCATCGGCGGCGTTGCCGCCCTCACTGAGAATCTCGATCCCGGCGGCCACGGCACGGCTGTCCCCGGCGGCCACCGCTCCGACCCGACCCGAAGCGTTCCAACTCATTTCAGTATCCGATGGTTTTTCCGGAAAAAAGGCGACGGCTAAAGCTAAAGCGACGCCCACCAAGCCAATCAATCCCAACCTCATCAGGACCTCCCTGTGAACCCGGCTGCGCCATGAGCCCGCAGGGACCGTGAGCCGATCCACACTCTCATTACTCATTAACCCGGCCAGGAGAATTCGACTACAGTCTTATCACAACTCCAGTGGATAGCAAACGGTCGACCGGGGATTGCGGCGCCCCTCACCGGGCCGGCCGCGGCGCCGATCGCCTGACAGGGCGGGGGCCGGACTTATTTGAAACAAAATGAGAAGTCGCCCGCCAGACACCCCCCACCGCACTGTTGGGACGGCAACGCCTGGGAGCGCGGGCGTCCCGCCCGCATCCTGTCCCTTTGGCCGCCGCTGAGCTTCAGTGCGATGCTGCAGGCAGCCACCCTGCGTGCGGGAACCGCATCGGCCAGGCCGCAGGAGAGCCATGGCGCCGTTCCCGGTTGATCCAAGTGGGGGAGATGGTCGAGGCTGTGCCAGGTTTTGTGCGGGCGGGACGCCCGCGCTCCCGGGAAGCCTTCATCCCATGACATCGTCACAGCAAGGGCACCATATTGCAGAAGCATTTTGGCGCCGCTTGTCGTTGAAGGAGGTCTATCTTTCTTCTGGTCTATTTGTGTTCATTCGTGTCCATTCGTGGTTCGTCTTCATGAACGATCGGCTGTTTTTCCTCGTATGATCCGCACGGCAGGGCGGGGGCCGGCTTGTTTCAGTTTGGCCGGGGACCAAAGCGCCCGGCGGCCCCGAATTGAGTGGGCCCAAGCCCGGACCCAAAGGTGTACAATGCGGCCATCTTCAGCGAAAGGAGAATTGCCATGAGCCACAAGGAGCTCCCGACCGCAGCACTGCTTGCCACCGCTATTTTTTTGGCTTCCTGCAGCCAGGTGCACCTTCCCCAACCAAACAGCTCGACCCGCACCGACTTTTCCGAGGGGCTGTGGCCCCAGTGGCGGGGACCTGAAAGAACCGGCCTTTCCACCGAAACCGGATTGCTCCGGCAGTGGCCGGCCGACGGTCCCTCGCTGGTCTGGTCCACTTCCGACTTGGGAGAAGGCTATGGGAGCGTCGCCATCCAGGGAGGCCGAATCTTCGTCCAGGGCACCCTCGACAACGACAGCACTCTTTTTTGCCTCGAGGAAAGCAGCGGCCGGACCCTCTGGACAGCATCCCTGGGGGATCGACTGGAACATGGCCGCGGGCCCGGTCCCCGGGGCACCCCCACCATCGACGAGGACCGCATTTACGTGCTGACCGAGAATGGCGACCTGGCCTGCCTTCAGGCCGCCGACGGCCAGACCTTGTGGCACCGCAACATCCTGAAGGACTTCAAGGGTGAGAATCCCAAATGGCTCATCAGCGAGTCGCCTCTGGTGGATGGCAATCGACTGATCGTGATGCCCGGCGGCGATCAGGCCAGCCTGGTGGCTCTGGACAAGGATACCGGAAAGACGATCTGGACCAGCAAGGACCTCAGTGACGGGGCCGGCTACTCCTCCTGCGTGGTGGCTGACGTCCATGGCATCCGAACTCTTCTGGCCTTTACCGCCGCCGCGGCCGTGGGCCTGCGGGCCGGGGACGGCCAACTGTTGTGGCGCTATGAGCCGGTGGCCAACCGGACTGCCAACGTCGCCACCCCGGTCGTATACCGGGACAAGGCCTTCTACAGTTCTGCCTACGGTACCGGATGCGCCCTGCTGCAGTTGAAGGCCGACAATGGATCCATGGAGGCGAAGGAGGTCTACTTCAACCGCGACATGATGAACCATCACGGAGGGGTTGTTCTGGTCGACGGATATCTCTACGGGTTCTCGAACGCCATCCTCACCTGCATGGAATTCGAGACCGGAAAGGTGATGTGGAAGGACCGGAGCGTGGGCAAGGGATCGGTGGCCTTTGCCGAAGGCCACCTCTACCTGTTCAGCGAAAAGAACGTGGTGGGCCTGGCCGAAGCCACGACCGAAGGGTACCGGGAGAAAGGGCGCTTCGAAGTGGCCGACCAGGGCTGGCCCAGTTGGGCCCACCCCGTGGTGAGCGGCGGCAGACTCTACATCCGCAACCAGGGCGTGCTCAACTGCTATGACGTCCTGGCAGGCAAGAACGGCGGCCCGCCGCCGAGCCTGGAGTACTGAGGGACGTTTTTGAAAACATTGAGGGTTATCCACAAAGGCTGAAAAAAGAGTGATCCACGAAGGGCCACCAAGCGGGACGGCTCTGCCGCATCGGCAGGGCTGCGGCCAGCAACCCGGCGCGCACCCCCTTGAGGGGCAGGAGTGATGGGAGGAGCCCCTCCCGGGAGCGCGGGCGTCCCGCCCGCCCCAGTCCGGGCGCAGCCCGGTACCACTCCTCCGCCCCGATCGACCCGAAACGGCGCTTCTGATCTCCTTCCACCCGGCTGGCCTCTCAAGAATCCGACCGGCGCGCTCCGCTTCCTGCGCACCGGCTTCTCGTGCTGTTCATAAGGCCGGCTGGGTCCGTTGTTTCGCCCTCGAATGATCTGCACGGCAGGGCAGTTGGTTTGAAGTGATGGCGCCGGAGGCGCAAGCGGAAGCTCTGAGCTTTCCCCGGGCCAGCCAGGCCAGGACGCCGGCCCAACCAGCCGCCATGGACAAGAAAAGCCTGAGCGAGCGCGACATCTGCACCAAGTTCATCACCCCGGCCCTGCGCAAGGCAGGCTGGGACGAGATGACGCAAATCCGCGAGGAAGTTCACTTCACCAAGGGCCGCATCATCGTGCGCGGCAAGCTGGTCAGCCGGGGCAAGGGCAAGCGGGCCGACTACGTGCTGTACTACAAGCCCAACCTGCCCATCGCATTGATCGAAGCCAAGGACAACAACCATGCCGTCGGCGACGGCATGCAGCAAGCCCTCGACTACGCCGACACGTTGAACATTCCCTTCGTATTCTCCTCCAACGGCGACGGCTTCCTGTTCCATGACCGCACCGGCACCGCCCCCAAGGAAACCACGCTCCCCCTGGAGTCCTTTCCACCACCAAATGACCTGTGGGCGCGCTATCGCACCTGGAAGGGCCTGACGGCCGAGTCCGAGGAAATCGTTCTTCAGGACTATTTCGACGACGGCAGCGGCAAGGCGCCGCGCTACTATCAGGTCAACGCCATCAACGCCGCCGTCGAGGCCATCGCCACGGGCCGCGACCGAGTCCTGCTGGTCATGGCCACGGGAACCGGCAAGACCTACACCGCCTTTCAGATCATCTGGCGGCTGTGGAAGGCGGGGCGCAAAAAGCGCATCCTGTTTCTGGCTGACCGCAACGTGTTGGTCGATCAGACCATGGTCAACGACTTCCGTCCCTTTGGCCCGGCGATGGCCAAGCTCTCGACCCACGCCAAAACCATCGAGCGCGCCGACGGGTCCTCCGAGGACCTGTCCGCCGCCATCAACAAAAAGCGCCGCATCGACACGGCCTACGAGATCTACCTCAGCCTCTATCAGGCGATCACCGGGCCGGAGGAACACCAGAAGATTTTTCGCGAATTCTCGCCCGGCTTCTTCGACCTGATCGTGATCGACGAATGCCACCGGGGCAGCGCGGCCGAGGATTCGGCTTGGCGGGAAATCCTGGAATACTTCTCCACGGCCACACAGATCGGCTTGACCGCCACACCCAAGGAAACCCGTTACGTTTCCAACATGCATTACTTCGGAGAGCCGGTCTATTCCTACTCCTTGAAACAGGGTATTCTCGACGGCTTCCTGGCGCCCTACAAGGTCATCAAGGTCCACATCGACCGGGACGTGGAAGGCTATCGCCCCGAGCAAGGGCAACTCGACCGGGACGGCAACCAGGTCGAAGACCGTCTCTACAACCTCAAGGACTTCGACCGCACTCTGGTCCTGGATGAACGCACCAAGCTGGTGGCCCGCAAGGTCACCCGGTATCTGAAGGAAAGCGGCAACCGCTTCCAGAAAACGATCGTCTTCTGCGTGGACCAGGAACACGCCGCCCGCATGAGGCAGGCGCTGATCAACCAGAACTCCGACCTGGTGGACCGGAACCACCGCTACGTCATGCGCATCACCGGCAGCGACGCCGCGGGCCAAGCGCAACTGGGAAACTTCATCGACCCGGAATCCAAACATCCCGTGCTGGTCACCACCTCGCGGTTGCTCTCCACCGGGGTCGATGTCCAGACCTGCCGCTTGATCGTGCTCGACCGCCAGGTCGGCTCCATGACCGAGTTCAAGCAGATCCTCGGCCGTGGCACCCGCGTGCACGAGGACACCCGCAAGCTCTACTTCACTCTGATGGATTTCCGGGGCGCCACCAACCACTTCGCCGATCCGGAGTTCGACGGCGAGCCGGTCCAGATTTACGAGCCCGGAGAGGACGATCCCGTCACGCCGCCGGACGAGGACGATACACCGCCGCAACCGGACGAGGACGAAACCATCGTCGATGTCCCTCCAGATCTGCCGCCAGACAGTGGCCGGTACAAGGTGTATGTCGACGGCGTGCGTGCCTCCATCGTTGCCGAGCGGATTTCCTATGTGGATCAGTACGGCAAGCTCATCACCGAATCCCTGCGTGACTTCACCAAGAAAGCTCTCAAGAAACGCTTCACCAGCCTGGACGACTTCCTCAGGCGCTGGAAGACCGCCGAGCGCAAGCAGGCCATTGTCGATGAGCTGGCAGTTGAGGGTCTGGAGCTCAGTGCGATTGCCAAGGAACTGAACAAAGACCTCGACCCCTTCGACCTCATCTGCCACATTGCCTTCGACGCCAGGCCGCTGACCCGGCGTGAGCGCGCCGCCAACGTCAAGAAGCGCGACGTGTTCCACAAATACGGGGACAAAGCCCGAGCCGTGCTCGACGCGCTCCTGGTCAAATATGCCGACGAGGGCGTGTTCAATCTCGACGACGTCACCGTGCTCCGCATTCCGCCCTTAACCGAACTCGGCACCCCGGTGCAACTGCTCAAGGCCTTCGGCGGCAGGGAGGGCTTCGTCGAAGCTGTCCGGGAAATGCAAGCCGCCCTCTACCAGGAGACCGCCTGACCCATGGCCGTCCGCACCCTGGTCAAATCCATCCAGAACATCATGCGCCAGGACACCGGCGTGGACGGCGACGCCCAGCGCATCAGCCAGTTGTGCTGGATGTTCTTCCTCAAGATCATCGACGATCAGGACCAGGAACTGGAGTTGATGCAGGCCGACTACACCTCCCCAATCCCCGAGCGGTTCCAGTGGCGCACCTGGGCGGCCGATCCCGAGGGCGCAACCGGCGACACCTTACTGGCCTTTATCAACAACGACCTGTTCCCCACCCTGAAGAACCTCCGCACCAGCGGCCAACCCGGAGACCGCGGCCGGGTGGTGCGCGATGTCTTCGAGGATGCCTACAACTACATGAAGTCCGGCCAGTTGATGCGCCAGGTGGTCAATAAGATCAACGACGTCGACTTCAACGACCTGACCGCGCGCCAGCACTTCGGCGACATCTATGAACAGATCCTCAACGACCTGCAATCCGCCGGCAACGCCGGCGAGTACTACACCCCACGAGCCGTCACCGCCTTCATGGCCGACCGCATCGACCCCAAACCCGGAGAGACCCTGTTCGACCCGGCCTGCGGCACCGGCGGGTTCCTGACCTGTTCGCTGCGCCACATGCGCGACCGCTACGTCAAGCGGCCCGAGGACGAACACACCCTGCAGGCCGCCCTGCGCGCCGTGGAGAAAAAGCAGCTTCCGCACATGCTGTGCGTCACCAACATGCTGCTGCACGGCATCCAGGACCCCGGCTTCGTGCGTCACGACAACACCCTGGCGCGGCCCTACATCTCCTGGGAGCAGAAGGACCGCGTGGACATCGTGCTGACCAATCCGCCCTTCGGCGGCAAGGAAGAAGACGGCATCGAGAGCAACTTCCCCCAGCACTTTCGAACCAAGGAAACCGCCGACCTGTTCCTGGCCCTGATCGTGCGGCTGTTGAAGCCCAGCGGGCGCGCCGCCGTGGTGCTGCCCGACGGCTCCCTGTTCGGCGAGGGCGTCAAAACGCGGCTCAAGGAGCACCTGCTGGAGGAGTGCAACCTGCACACCATCGTCCGCCTGCCCAACTCCGTCTTCAGGCCCTATGCCTCCATCGGCACCAACCTGCTGTTCTTCGAGAAGGGCGAGCCGACAGGGGACATCTGGTTCTACGAACACCTCGTGCCTCAGGGCCAGAAAGCCTACTCCATGACCAGGCCCATCCGGCTGGAACACCTGCAACCCTGCATCGACTGGTGGGGAGGGGCGGAACGCAAAGGCCGCAAGCAAACGGAACGCGCCTGGAAGGTGACGGCGGACGAAATCAAGGGGCGCGGTTACAACCTGGACATCAAGAACCCCCACATGTCCGAAGACGACCACGGCGACCCGGAAGAACTGCTGGCTAAACTGAACGCCGCCGAGGCCGAAGCTGCGAGGTTGCGCGAGCAGTTGAAAGCGATTTTGGCGGAGGCGCTACTGAGATAGAGGTGAGGATGCCGTTCAGCCAGCCGGAGCTTGCACTGGGTGAGTTGCCCCGGTTGATCTATCCTTCATTCCCCCATAACCTGAGCCATGGAGCATTTATAGATGCCACTGAACATCAAAGACTCCGAAACCCACGCCTTGGCGAAACGGCTGGCAAGCCTGACCGGAGAATCGCTGACCCAAGCCGTCAAGCAGGCCGTCCAGGAAAGACTTGCAAGGGTGGAAAAGAGCCAGCGTGCCATCCGGCTCGCCGATGAGCTGGACCACATTGCCCTGCAGTGCGCCGCTTTGCCTCGCCACGACAGGCGGAGCACCGAACAGATCATCGGTTATGACGAACGCGGTCTTCCGGTCTGATGGTGATCGACACATCGGCACTCATCGCCATCATGAATAATGAACCGCAACGCCGCCGTTTCAATGAATTGAAAGAAGCGGCGAGGGGACTTTCGGCTAACGAAGAACTGCTGGCCAGACCGTTTGCCGCCGAGGTCGAAGCCGGCAGGCTGCGCGACCCGTTGAAGACGGCATTGTCGGACGTGCCGCTGGGGTGACGGAAGCTCTTGCCAAACAAACCGCTATCCGCCATTATCAGCCAACCGGAACAATCGCTGAGAATTTGCCATGCACACCGCCATCGCTGACAAGAAGGCCAAGCTGATTGAACTTTGCCGCCAATACAATGTGGCGCGCCTCGAAGTCTTCGGCTCAGCCGCGCGCGGCACGGACTTCGATCCACAAACAAGCGACGCAGATTTCCTGGTTGAATTCGAACCCGAAAGCGACCTGTCGCCCTTCGATCAATTTTTCGACTTCGCCGAAGCCTTGAAAACGGCCCTGGGCCGTCGCGTCGACCTCGTCGAAGCCGCTGCCATCAACAACCCTTACCTCCGCACCGCCATCAACAAATCCCGCGAACTTGTCTATGCATCCTGATCCTCGCGTTTTGCTCGCGGACGTCAAACAAGCGGGCGAGGCCATCAAGCGCTTCACGGAAGGTATGGATCAAGCGGCCTACGCAAGCGATTTCCGTACACAAGCGGCCGTCGAACGGAAGTTCGAAATCATTGGCGAAGCACTGAACATTCTGAGCAAATCCAACCCCGAACTTGCCGATAAGGTCTACATACCCCATTTGAAAGGCCTCCGAGTGCTGCAAGGAGGAGGGTCCCATAGCATGGAGCAAACGGAATCGTCTGACCCCCAGGTCGCACATGGCGCAGAGCACTTCCCGGTCAGGCTTGCCGACGCCTTGCGTGATTTGGGAGAGGCCAATGACGAAGCCCGTGACGAAGGCTTTCCGACACCGGCAGATGTGGCTTGCGAGAACGCAAATCGGTTGTTGAAGGGAATGTGCCCGCTGTCTCAACGTCGCTTTGAGGTCTACCCCATGCCGGATGGTGAGATCGCCATTGACGCGTCCGATGGTCAAGGGAGTTCGGTGCTGTTATTATGCGATTCGGACGGCGGTGCGCTGTGCCTGGTCAATATGGGAGGCAAGCATCGCCGGGCCAGGTATTCCTCCGCTGAAGCCCTTCCCGACGGTTTTGTACGTGAAGCTCTGTCCGAACTTGAACAGCAGGGCCATTGAACTTCGTCTTTTTGTGCCTGCGTTGGTGACGCCCTTGGCACTGCTTGGAGATAGCGATGAAACGGAACCTGAATGATCCGGTAATCGACGAGATCCGCGAAGTGCGGCACCGCATCTCTGCGCGCTTTGGTCACGATCCCGCACAGTTGGTGAGCTTCTACCTGGAGATGCAGAAGCAATACCAGGATCGACTGATTGAGACCGCAGAGAATACCGAGCGCAGAGACCAACCAGCCACCTGACAAGGCGCTTCAACGGACAAAGCAAGCCGCACTGCGACGCTGGGTCGTCACGCCAGCAATCATTGAGTTAAATCGAGCCAAGCTCGGCGAGCCCGTGTTCGCCCCCCCACCTGCGGTCCCGTTGAAAATCCAAAAACTCCGATGAGTATCGACCTTCTTTTTGCTGATTTCGATCGACTGATTCAGTCTCCCGAATCCGTTCATCGCCTGCGCCGCTTCATTCTTGACTTGGCCGTACGCGGAAAGCTGGTGCCTCAGGACCCGAACGACGAACCGACCTCGGAACTACTGAAGCGAATTGCGGCTGAAAAGGCGCGGCTGGTAAAGGCGGGGAAAATTAAGAAGCCACGTGTTCTAGATGGAAGTGAACCTATTACAATTCCTTTTGTAGTCCCGCAGTCTTGGCAGTGGGTCAGGTTAGATTCCGTAGGCGCCATTATTGGAGGAGGCACCCCTTCGGCCAATGAGGCAAAAAACTTCGCCACGCCCGGCCAAGGCATCCCCTGGTTAACCCCAGCAGATTTGGGAGGCTATTCGGAGCTATTCATTTCCAGAGGAACCCGTGATTTATCTGATACGGGCTTGCAAAGTTCCTCGGCAACCCTCATGCCCAAGGGGACCGTCCTTTTCACAAGCCGAGCTCCAATTGGTTACGTTGCAATTGCTGCGAATCCTATTTCTACGAATCAGGGATTCAAATCTATTTTCCCCTATGTTCTCGACTGCTCCCGCTTCGTTGCAATTGCAATGAAGGCTTTCGCTTCTGAAATCGACGCGACAGCACCCGGAACAACGTTTAAGGAAGTCTCGGGCAAAATCGTTGCGGGCGTGCCCTTCCCCCTCCCACCCCTCGCCGAACAGCGCCGCATCGTCGCCAAAGTCGATGAACTCATGGCACTCTGCGACCGGCTGGAGACGGTGCGGGCTGAGCGGGAGGCGAAACGGGATCGACTGGCGACAGCAAGCCTGGCCCGGCTCAACACGCCGGATTCCGAGCCGGCGATATTCCAGCATGATGTCGCCTCCGCCCTCAACAACCTCACCCCGCTCACCACCCGCCCCGACCAGATCAAGGCCCTCCGCCAGACCATCCTCAACTTGGCCGTACGCGGCAAACTGGTGAGGCAAGACCCAAACGACGAACCGGCGTCGGAACTGTTGAAGCGGATTTCGGCAGAGAAAGCACGGCTGGCGAAGTCAGGAACGATTCGGAAGCGAAAAACGTCCGAACCGGCGCCGCCAGATAGCCTGGCATTTGAACTGCCTAGTGGCTGGGCTGCGGCACAGTTGTCGGATGTTTTGACTGAGTTACAGACCGGTCCCTTCGGTAGCTCGCTCCATCAAAACGACTATGAGATCGGTGGAACGCCCGTCATCAACCCCGCGTCGATGCGGGATGGGGAAATTGTTCCAGTTGAAAGGATGGCGGTGGGGCCAGATACTCTTGAGAGACTTGCAACTTTCAAACTTCAAGTCGGCGATATTGTTATGGGCCGCCGTGGTGAGATGGGACGCTGTGCGGTGGTGACAGAGCAGGAAAACGGATGGCTCTGCGGAACCGGAAGTTTGATCCTCCGTCTCCCCCAGTGTCTCTATCCCGAATACTTAGCCATGCTAATCGGCTCGCCCTACGTCCGTGAGTACCTCGGTGGCTTCGCTGTCGGCGCTACAATGCAGAATCTGAACCAGTCCATTTTGCTGAAAATGACAATTGGCCTGCCACCCCTCGCCGAACAGCGCCGCATCGTCGCCAAAGTCGATGAACTGATGGCCCTCTGCGATCGGCTAGAAAAGAACCTCATCACGGGTGATGGGACCCAAAACAGACTGATGAACTCGGCGTTCGCTTGCGTCGTGCGATTTTCAGATGAATCGAGGTAACGAACATGCTTCAAGTTGCTTCGTGTAAGCTCTATCACTCCGAACTGGGACAGCGCAACGAACTTCATAGGATACTTAACACTCGCGGCCCATTGGGCGACCAACGCTCGGACCGAGGCCATTAACGCTGGTGTGCAGTAGCTGAAGAAGTACTCAGCACGAGGTTTCTTCAACCGGCAACGCTTCTGCAACGCCACCTACCTTCACCTCGGCGGTCTTCACCTCTACACCGAAGGTGTTATCCGATGCCCCCCTATCCACTCGAAAGCCGGAAAAGCCGATAGAAATACATCTGTCCCGCCTTTCAAGCGCTTACGTTCGGCTCGGAAGAAAGACATGAGAGATAAGAAAACAGGTTCGCGCATCAAAGACAATCCTTCCGCAAAAATGATGTCAGACATATTGCCCCTGATCAGGCTAGCCAAATTATTTACGGGTTTCACAAAGAGACTTGGCATCGCCAACGAAAGTCTCGAAGGCATACATCAAACTGCTGAAAATATTTTACAGCAATCTGATGTTCTGACCCTTCCTGATCGCTTCAACGATGCCTTCGCTAATAAAGGCTGGATCGCTACTGGATCAATGTCTGTCGATACCATGAAGAGGGCCCTTGAGTTTTACGAAGCAGGAGAGGGTCAACAGGCAGAAGACGAAATCATTGCATGGTTTCGAAAAGACACAATCAATCTACTCGCGATTGTGCGCACCAAGAGATTCAACAAGGCTAGGAATAGGTGGCATCAACTTCAAGAGGCACTAAAATTGACATTCGAAGAGAGGTATTGGTCGGCGGTACCGTTAGTCCTGATTGTATGTGATGGTTTCGCCTCGGATGTTCTTGGCACCAGCCCGTTCGAAAAAGATGCTGACCTTACAGCGTTTGATTCGATCACAGGACATCCGAATTCGTTGCCATTTCTGATCAAGGAGCTGACCAAGGGTGTACGGAAATCATCGGACGAGGACCTGACATTGCCACTACGACACGGCATCCTCCACGGTCACTCGCTGGGTTATGCCAATCGTATTGTGTGTATGAAAGCATGGCTTTTGTTGATCGCACTTGTTGACTGGGCATGTGACAAGTCAAGTGAGGAAGAGCGCATTCGCGAGCGACAATCGGTGGTGGATTTCAGTTTTAGTGATTTGGCGAAAAGGATGCACAAGAACGAAATGGACAAGCGCGCAATCGAAGCGTTTAAGCCTCGGGAAAGCTTCGGGCCGTTCACTGATGGCGTTGATAAAGACTCACCCGAGTATGCAGTTATTGATTTCCTGACCTGTTGGAAAAACCGGAATTTCGGGAAGATGGCAGAACGGGCCGTGAACTTCACGCAGATCCCGATCAACAAAATGGCCGGCCAACTGCGGCGTGATGCCCAATACATAGAACTTATGGCCTTTGAAATACATTCCGTTCGGCAAAGTACAGTAGCACGAGCTGACGTCGTTGCCCTCCTGAAAGGCAGAACACCGAAGGGAGACGTTGAAGGAGAGTTCCAGGTGCTGGCATTCAGAAACACTGCGGAAGGCGATATCGCATTGCCAACTGATGCGGGGCGGTGGTCGGTGCAGCAAGCCTGCATCTTTGACTTGATGCACGGACAAACAATCGGGGCGAAGCGAGAACAGCGGGGTTAAATCCGACATGGGTTTTTGCCCAAAGCAATAGAACCCCGCTTCATCGCTTTGGGCAAAGCCTTTGGGCAAAGCCAGCAGGTCGGACTAGTGTCCTGACATTGAAATGGGTTTAATTAATTAACGTTGGCCAGAGCCTCTTTGGCTCGTTGAATCTTGGCGAGGATTGCTTCGCCTTTTGTATGCCATGTGTAGCGTTGAGGCTCCGCGTTGCGGTCGGCCAGATAGGATTCGATGGCGCGAACCAGTTCGGGGACGCTGCGAAAGCTGCCGTCGCGAATCACATCGCTGGTGAGATCGGCGAAGAAGCGTTCGACAAGATTCAGCCAGGAGCTCCCGGTCGGCGTGAAGTGGCAGTGGATGCGTGGATGACGGTCGACCCAACGGCGGACACGTTCATGCTTATGAGTACTGTAGTTGTCGACAATGAGGTGAATGGCCAGCGACTTGGGTGTTTCCCGTTCGATCTGCTTGAGGAAACGCAACCACTCCACATGGGTGTGCCGCTGTTCAGTCCGGGAAATCAGCTTGCCGTCCAGGTAGTTGAGAGCCGCAAACAAGGTGATGGTGCCGTGTCGCTTGTAGTCATGAGTTCGGGTGCGAATGTGGCCGATTCCTAAGGGCAATCCCGGCTGACTGCGTTCCAGAGCCTGACACTGGGTTTTCTCGTCACAGCAGAGCACGAGCGCTTTCTCGGGAGGATGGAGGTAGAGACCGATGACATCCCAGAATTTCTGCTCGAACTTCGGATCTTTCGACAGCTTGAATGTACGCGTGCGATGAGGCTTCAAGTCGTTACGCTTCCAGATCGTGTGGACCGTGTGGCGCGAGACGCCGACTTCCTTCGCCATGCTGCGCAAACTCCATCGCGTCCGTCCCGGTGGCGGCTGGGTCACTTTCACGATGATTTGTTCGACTGTCTCCATGGGCACCCACGGTTTGCGTCCCCGTCCCGCTTTGTCGTTCAAGCCGTCCAGGCCGGCGTGCTGGAAGCGCCTCGACCACTTGCTGACGCACGGCAAGCTGACGTTCAATCGTTCAGCCACTTCCTCGACCTTGACCCCTTCGCTCCGGAGCAGGACAATCTCGGCGCGCAAGCTATCGCGCTTCGAACTCGTGCTGGAACTAACCCGGCGCTGTAACTCTCGACGTTCACCGGCTGTGAGCTTGAGGACTGTAATCGGACGGGCCATGCCCCATACTATAGCATCGAATCATTATTATTAAATATTAAATAGATGTCAGGACACTAGCCTAGCGTAATCCGACAAATTCTGTCTTTGTCGAACATTCCAAAAACCTCTAGCTCGCCACCCTCTCATTTTTGAGGAAGATCATAGCTATCTCAATAAGGCCGCATCACGAAGCATTCCTCCGGATGGATCAGTCCGAGTGTGCTCGCCATGACTGCCTGACCCAACGAAAAATGGCTCTACGGTGTCGGCACAGAGTGGCGCCGTCCGGTTGTTAACCCGAAGTTCCTGACCCACCGACAAGATAACTCCTTTATCTTCAATCATCACTCAAGAATCTTAGGTTGTGTTGCCTGGGAACATCCTGATGAGTTCGAAGGCCCGTTGCTGAAGCGGGGTCGGCTCGGTCAATCGCTGGACGCAAGGCGCGTCCGGTTCCGAGGGCAATCGGCATTGATGGCGGGCCCGCGTCCCCATCTGCGCCATCAGCGTCTCCAGGCTCTGCAGCGGCAAGCCGTCCTCGGTTCGGCGTTTCCCCTTCTTCCGTTTGGCTGAGTCCGACGGTTGGGCCGCCAGCACCGGGTCTCGCCGGGCCCGCTCCGCTTCCAGCTCCTCGTCATCGAACAGCAACGGAGCCAGGGCCTGCCGCAGATGCCAATGGACGTAATAGGCCAGCAGGCACAGGAACAGATGCGCCCGTACCCGCGTCTCCACCCGATGACGGATGGGACGGATGTGCAGGTCGACGGTCTTCAGAGAACGGAAGGCTCGCTCAACCCGGGTCAGGTCCTTGTAGCGGCGCACCACGGCGGCTGTTGGCAGGCGATCGGCCGGTTCGCTGGTCCGCAGCATGTAGAACCCGTCCAGTTGCGCCTCCCGGATGATGGCTTCGGTGCGCCGCTCATAGTGGAAGGATCCGTCTGCGATCTGGGTCCGGAAGTGTTTGGCCACCTGGAAGCGGTTCTTGACCCGGCCGAGTTTCTCGGCGATCTCCGTCGCTGACAAGGGCGTGCGGGTCCGTCTGGCCACCTGGCGGGCGATCCGGGCCAGCGCTTCTTCGGTGGCCCTCAGCAACGCCTCCCGCTTCTGCCGCCGGTGCTCGGCCAGCAGCGGGTTGTGGCAGACGATGAGCCGTTCGCCGGGATAGTCCGGGCTGCGGACTTCGGCCAGATGACGCTCATCGAACAGGGAGAGCTGAACCGCCTCGCTCTCCACCAGACGGCGAATCTGGTGGTGGCGCAGGGCCGAGACCCAGCCCAGTCCCGGATGACGCTTCAGATGGTTGATCTGCGTCTCGGTCAGCAGGCCGCGGTCCCCCACCAGCACCACCCGCTGCAGACCGAACCGACCCCGTACCTTCTCCACCTGATCGGGCACCGTGGTCGGATCCCCCGTGTTGCCGGCATAGGCCTGGACCACCAGGGGCCGCCCCATCGAGTCGGCCAGCACCCCGTAGACCACTATGGGCCGGTCCCGCTTGCCGTCCCGATTGTGGCCGAACTGCATCAGGGGGCAGGTCCGGCCTTCGTAGTAACTGCTGCTGACGTCATAGAGCACCGGGTCGCCTTCAGCCAGGTGTCTCTTGGCCAGCTTGCGCTCAATGCGGTCCTGACGCTCCAGCAACCAGTCCATGGCCTCATAGAGATCGTCCTCGTCGGTGTCCTCCAGGGAGAGTTCCTCACCCAGGGTGGTGGTGTGCCACAGACGGGTGGTGGCCAGCTTGGAGGCCGGATGCAGCAGCCGCTGGAGGATCATGGCCAGGACCCGGTCCCGTTGGGGAGAGGGTCGGGGATCGATCAGGGCCGGGAGCTTGAGCTTCCTCACAACTTCCAGGAGGATCTCGACGTGGCCATGAGGCAGGGAGCGTTCGATGAGGAAGAGTTGGTCGGGGTGGACCAGGGGTTCGTTTTTGAGCACGCGCCGGAGGCGCTCGATCTTGTCCTTGGGCCAATGGGTGAGATTGGCCAGGGTGCGTTTGTGGACCTTCTTGCCCTCACGGCGGCCTTCGCGCAGGAGGATGGCAGGGGGAGAGTTGCGGTTGACGTACATGGGACTATAGTATCATATATAGATTTCATGTCAAGAGAATTAATAATCATATACATGGGAACGAAATGAAACACACTCCAAACTCCCTATGTAAGAAAACAAATGGCTTAAGCCAATTTTCTAGGTGTAAAATGGGGGGAACTTCGGGTTAACGGACGGCTGTTCAACCGCTTCCGGCGCTCATGTGCTTTTCCCCAGTGGTGTCACACTGAGCCGTAGGCCCAGTTGCCCCAGAACACCGTTCAATGTGGAGAGCCAAGATTACCGTCCTTCCGAGAAGGATTGGTATAAGGTCTCGCGTCGCAAACCGGCCCCTTGTGCGACTCTGGCAAACCTCTCGATTTGACAACTTCTCCTTTCATTCCCTACGGGTTCCTTGTCAATCATACCCTCTTAAATGCCTTGGAAACGGGTGTCCACCCCATTGTGCACGACCGGACTTGCCCCTCTACCGCTCGGATTCGCCTCGCACCGTCCAAATTCTCCCTCACACCGCTCAGCAGTCGTCTCGCACCACCCAGGTTTTCTCTTATACCGCCCGGGTTCTCCCCTATACCGCCCAGATTTACCTCGCACCACCCAGGTTCTCCGTTGCACCGCTCAGATTCGCCTCGCACCGCTGGGATGTCCCTCTGCAACGCCGGAGAATCATCCAGACCTTCACGAAATCGTCCCAACCATGGGTATTGCCTCGATGGCAACCTAAGCCGCCCCACAGCGAGACCCCATTCCATCCAACCAAGTTAATGATATGTCTGGACCTATTCAGGTCTCTTTCGAGGGCAAAAACGCATCCACGAAATGGCGAGGGGAAGTCACAGAGGTGTTGTTCGGAGGGATCTCGATAAGAAGCCGGTAACCCGTGACCAGTTGTGCCAGTTGTGCCTGGGGATGACTGGCGAGCGACACCCACAGGGCGGCGTCCCCCGGGCCGAGGGCATCGCTGCTGGCGACAGGCTCGCGCCACATGGCGTTGGCGACCAAGTCGGTATTGAACCCATGGAACGATTCGCCCTCGCCGCTGCCGTTCCCGCCGGTAGGGTGGTTGCCTGCGGCATTGCAGCGAAGCTCAGCGACGGCCACAGGGACAGGATGCGGGCGGGACGCCCGCGCTCCCAGGGGATGCTGTCCCGGCGGCGCCGTGGGGAGTGCCTGGCGGGCGACCTCTCAATTGGTTTCATGCAAGAACCTGCTCTCCCAGCGGGTCAACCGGAACGAACGGATCTCGGCAGAGACTCGCACTGTTTCGCACGCTCCAGACCTATCAAGTTAACGACCCAGTCCAAGTGGTGTGGTAGAACTCGCATGCGGCCGACGAGCAAAGCGTTGAAAACCGCACCGGCGAGTTGGACTCTCCCAAGATCTGCCTGAACATCGTCTTGAGCCAAGAGATCAACCGTGCTTCCCGTCACAAGGTGAGCGAAACGGTCGGCACAGATGCGGTTTGCTTTGCGCTCGTCTATGAGGGGGATGGCAGGGGATTCCATTTCCAACGCATGGGCGATGGTTGCGGCTTCTCCGTCATCAAGTGTTTGAGCGGCGGGACCGGAAACGAGGTTGAAGAAATGCCGCGTCCCAGTGTCCCCAAGCGGCACGATTTGCACTCGCCCCGAAGTACGCCATCCCTTGAGCGCGGCAGCGTCGTTTCGGCCGGTTTGCAGGCCGCTTTCAAGCTCCAGCACCACTTCCGGCACTACGAGAAATGGATTGGGCAAAGCGTCCAGAATCGTTTCGGCGCATTGGGTGGCATTCAGATTAATCACCACGCTCGTGTCTGCGATGACGGGAATGGCCCCGTCACGCAGGCAGCTCTGGCGCACCATCCGCCTCAACTCCTTCCGTCTCCACTCCATCCAGAATTTCGCGCAACTGAACACGGTCAAGATGGAAAAGGCGGGCGAGCTGTCCCTCGCTGAGCAGTTCTTGCCGCCATGCTTCAGCAGCGAGCAGATTCAAGCGCAGCGTCGTGGGCCGCTTTGCATCTATTGCGTCCCTATCCGTGCCCTCGAGATCGCCAAGGACCTGTCGAGCCTGTTCGTCCGTGATGCGGCCGTTTGCCTGAAACCAATCCCAGGTACCCTGTTTTGTAAGTTTGAGTTCTTCGAGCCGCCGAACCAGTGCTTCACGCGATACGCCGAAGGTGTAAGCGAGCACAATGACGTGCCGGCGCGTCAGTTGGAAAGCGCCCTGCGTAACCTCCCTGAATCTCTGCATCACCGTCCGCGCCGGCGTCAGAAAGGCGCGGCCGAAAGCGTTCGCGTATCGCTCCTCACGCGAGCACTCACCTCCGTCGCGGTACTGAACGTCCGGGGATCGCCGGTTTGATACGAGGTGCCCGAGCTCATGCGCCGCGGTCTGCACCCTGCGTCCGCGCGGATGGCTGGCATTCAGCAGCATGCATGCGCCAACCTGCTCATCAAAGGCGAACAGTCCCGACACCTGAGGAGCAAACCGCCGAACGTACATGCGAATCCCGAGGTCGAGCTCCAGTAGGCCCATCAGGTCTCGGACCGGCGCCAATCCCAGCCCAAGCCTATGCCGGAGTTCCGTCGCGTCATTTTCGGCCTGGGTACACACGTCCCCGGGCAGCAACACCCGTTCCGGAGGATAGTTTCGCGGATGCGTGATCCCGAGAAGGTTTTCGAGTTCCACTTCGGCTCGAACGAGGTCTGCCAGCAGCCGGCACGCCTCAGCGGACGACTCGTCTTGGCTGCCAGGGAGCTTGCGAAATCGAGGCACGAGATCGGTGTATACGGACTCTCGCCGCAGCAGCGCATTAACCGACGTGCCGTACAGCCGGGCCAAGGGCCGAAGTTCAGCAAACCGAACCGTGCGCTGACCCTTCTCTATGGCAACCAGCGTCGTGCGGGCCGCGTTGATGTTAGCGGCCGCATGTGCCTGAGTCATGCCAGCTGCCTCACGCGAGATTCGCAAACGCCGGCCGACATCAACGACATTCACCTCCGTGCGGGACATGTTTAGCTCTCCTTTCAACCCACTGAGTTATAAATGACTCCGGCCCCAGGGACTCGACAAAACCCTTCCACTCATCCGTGTGTTTTCTTATCAACCGTTCCAGTTTTGCTCGAATGTCTTCTTCTGGACGCCCAAGGGATCTGCTCAACAGAAAGACCTGTCGAGAGAGCACGGCCTGGTTTGCACGGGAATGCAGGATTTCTGCCAAATGATCGAGATGAAGCGTTCCTGCAATCGCGTACTCATACATTGCGCCTTTCGGCTTTCTGTTTTCAAATGAAGGAGCGGCACCGTCTTCATATCGCGTCGTGGTCAGATCCTCCCAGACATATGATTGTTTACGCTCCGAGAGACCTGCAGCGTGGACGCTCATGCGCCTTAGCATACAGGCGGCACAGATGCCGCACTGGCGCATCTTTCCGGACACCGACACATGCCTTTGACCCTGCCAGCAGGACCGGGTTTGATCCCAATTCCGTCCGTCCTCCGGACATTTCGCCACGAATTCGGCAAGGGTCTCCGCCTTGGTGTGCCAGAGACGAGGATAGGTAAAACGAACTGGATAGCCGAGGAGGCCCGACAGGAACTTCGTAATAAGGTCCGTAAACTGGGGGTGATTTCGGTAGTCCTCGTACTCTTGGCCAACCGGAACAAGACTCGGTCCCAAGGCACCCTGGCCACTTTCGGGCATAAAGACATCTTTGGCCCCTGCCATATAGGCTGCGACACCGCTGAGAACCGCGAACTTAAAACCACGTGACCTCCCGCTCGTTTCAACGGAGCGATTCTCGCCATATCCTATATGGTATGGAACGGACGTGAAGTGCGGCAATCGACTGCCGTTTCGGTTTCCGTGCCACAATCTCTGCCCAAGCCGTACTCGGATCACGTTGTAGGCATGTTCCAACTTCATGAGACCGGCCACTGCATGTGAATCAAGACCGTCGCTAAACGGAATGATTGCCGAGGTGTCGTCGGGCAAATCGAAGTTCCCCGGACGGGGGACCGATGCAGCGGTCTTCCTCGGTTCGAAGGCAATCCGCCACCCGTCGCAGGTGAGCAACCCCAAGGCGTCATGCAGAGGAATCGAGACATCCGCCGAGTTCCAGTGCCCCGAATCATGAACCGGAATACGCAAGACAAAATTGCGTCCCCACTCAGCTGAAGGTCGACGCTTCGTGTGATCGCAAAACTGCACCGCCGCAGCAACGACAAACGCGTCGTAAACCCGTTCGTCCCAATTGGCGAGGCAATAGCTTTGGAGACCACCCATGTCGAACTTGAGGTTCTCGCCGATCTCGCACCTGACCCAATGGCGACGGGCAGACGCTCTCTGTTCCACGACATGGACGCGATGTGTTGGCAAAGTGGTGTTCAATGCTGTTGTATTCTCCATTAGAGGCGTACTCCGTCGTCGAGACCCGTCTTCTTTGCATGCGTTAGTGGAGGCTCATTGCGATCGATGCCGAGAAGACGGCGGGCGGGCGCCGCAAAATCCAATCCCTTAACTGCACCTTCGATTCGTCGCCGGACAACGGTAGCGGGTCTTCGCCCGGGGCTTCGGAGGCAGTGTTCCTCGACTTGGCGTGTGCGGCGTATTGCGAGGTCGGAAAGGGTCTGACAAGCCGCCTCGATTATCGCGCCATCGCCTGAATACCCTCCCGCCGTGGCCTTGTCCACAAAGTCAAGAAATACATGCTGAGGTGGGGACAAAGCTGCTTCTCTTCGAAGCAACTTGAGTTTTTCAGCACCTTGATCCCAGAAGAAATGGGTTTGGCGGTCGCGCAGAGTCTCACCAACTCTCTGGACCAGTCCTTCCATATTCCCTTTGCGCCAATCCTGTTCCAGCGCCGTTACCAGAGCATTGCGTTCTTCGTCATGACTGAACGCTTCGATATAGATGCGCTCCGCGAACCGCCTCCACCCCTGCGACATCGGTAGGCTTCTGTGTGGCCCGTCGCTCATTTGGATCCCCCAATGTCATTTATATAATACAACTATGTGACATTGTCAAGTCCAATTCTACTCACCCTTTCATCTTGGAGCCTCTTGCAAAAATCGTCGTGCAGCGCTGGGGACGTTGTTGAATTGCTGGAATTACTTTGATCGGCCGCTCCTGAATTGCCTTTGTTCAATAACGGCACCTACGCGCTCTTTACAAGTTATTCCAGTAATTCAACAACGTCCCCTACTCCCTCGAATATATTGTCGGGAGGACGGCAATCGTGGCGCACAAGCAAGCAAGCGAGCAGGTATGCGGCGGGAGGTTGCAGCGTGTGGCGCAGCGCATTACAATTGACAGGTTCGGTTTATGAAGATCAGGCACAAAGGATTGCGTGCATTGCACGAACGAGACGACGCGGGGCGATTGCCTGCGAGCCTGGTCCCTCGGCTTCGGCGAATCCTGTTCCGGCTGCAGGAGGCATCGCATCCACGCAGCGCGGACGCACCCGGTTTCAGATTGCATCCCCTGAAGGGGGATCGGACCGGCGAATGGAGCGTGCGTGTCTCCGGCAACTGGCGCGTCGTGTTTCGTTTCGAGAATGACGAGGCCGTGGACGTGGATCTGGTTGACTACCACTGACTGCATGGGAGAAGTGAGTGATGAACGACAGAGACAGCGAAACTGTAGGCCCGATGCTGAACCCGCCGCACCTGGGCGAGTTGATCCGCGAGAGCATGGAAGCGAGTCACTGGAACGTGACCGAGACAGCGGCCCGCCTGGGCTGCGAGCGCGGGACGCTGTCGCGTCTGCTCAATGGGCGGGCTGGCGTGTCCGCTAATATGGCGCTAGCGCTGGAAGAGATCGGGTGGGGCATCGCCGAGCACTGGATGCGGATGCAGGCCAGCTATGAGCTGGCACATGCGCGCCGGGAACGCGACACCCGGGAACAGTTGGCGGATGCGAGGCTCACGTGATCCGCTCTTGCCACTGTGCTGCGTTCATCGACCTGTTCTGGCCGGGTGTTCTGATAGTCGAGCAGCAAAGCGCAGTTCATGGCCAGTTGCGTGAACCAGCTTGCGTAGAAACACCGGCAGGGGGTGGTTCGGAGGGCCATTGAGTCCGTCCGTCAGATCAGGACCTGCCCTCAAGTGGGTTAACCGGAACGAACGGATCTCGGCAGAGACTCGCACTGTCTCGCACGCTCCGGACCTATCAAGTTGACTGCCCAGTCCAAATGATGAGGTAGAACCCGCATGCGGCCATAATACAGCGCATTGAAAACTGCGCTGGCGAGTCTGTCCCGTCCAAGAGCTGCCTGAACATCGTCTTGAGCCAGGAGATCAACGGTGCTGCCCGTTACAAGGTGAGCGAAACGGTCGGCACAGATGCGGTTTGCCTTGCGTTCGTCCATGAGGGGGATGGCAGGGGGTTCCGTTTCCAATGCAAGGGCGATGGTTGCAGCTTCCCCGTCATCAAGTGTTTGAGCAGCCGGCCCGGAAACGAGGTTGAAGAAATGCCGCGTCCCAGTGTCCCCAAGCGGCACGATTTGCACTCGCCCCGAAGTACGCCATTCCTTGAGCGCGGCAGCGTCGTTTCGGCCGGTTTGAAGGCCGCTTTCAAGCTCCAGCACCACTTCCGACACAACGAGAAATGGATTGGGCAAAGCCTCCAGAATCGTTTCGGCACATTTGGTGGCATTCAGATTAATCACCACCCTCGTGTCTGCGATGACGGGAACGGTCCGATCACGCAGGCAGCTTTGGCGCACCATCCGCCTCAACTCCTTCCGTCTCCACTCCATCCAGAATTTCGCGCAACTGAACACGGTCAAGATGGAGAAGGCGGGCAAGCTGTCCCTCGCTGAGCAGTTCTTGCCGCCATGCTTCAGCAGCGAGCAGACTCAAGCGTAGCGTCGTGGGCCGCTTTGCATCAATTGGGTCTCTATCCGTATCCACCAGATCGCCAAGGACCTGTCGAGCCTGTTCGTTGGTGATGCCGCCGTTCGCCTGAAACCAATCCCAGGTGCCCTGTTTCGTTAGGTTGAGTTCTTCAAGCCGCCGAACCAGTGCTTCACGCGATACCCCGAAGGTGTCAGCGAGCAGAATGACGTGCCGGCGCGTCAGTTGGAAAGCGCCCTGCGTCACCTCTCTGAATCTCTGCATCACCGTCCGCGCCGGGGTCAGAAAGGCGCGGCCGAAAGCGTTCGCGTATCGCTCCTCACGCGAGCCCTCTCCTCCGTCGCGGTACTGAACGTCCGGGGATCGCCGGTTTGAAACAAGGTGTCCGAGCTCATGCGCCGCAGTCTGCACCCTGCGTCCGCGGCGATGGTTGGCATTTAGCAACATGCATGCGCCAACCTGCTCATCAAAGGCGAACAGTCCGGACACCTGAGGAGCAAGCCGCCGAACGTACAGGCGAATCCCGAGGTCGAGCTCCAGCAGGTTCATCAGGTCTCGGACCGGCGCCAATCCCAGCCCGAGTCTCTGCCGAAGTTCCGTCGCGTCATTTTCGGCCTGACTGCGCACGTCCCCGGGCAGCAACACCCGTTCGGGAGGATAGTTTCGCGGATGCGTGATCCCGAGTAGGTTTTCGAGTTCCACTTCGGCTCGAACGAGGTCTGCCAGCAGCCGGCACGCCTCAGCGGACGACTCGTCTTGGCTGACAGGGAGCTTGCGAAATCGAGGTACGAGATCGGTGTATACGGATTCTCGCCGCAGCAGCGCGTTGACCGACGTGCGGTACAGCCGGGCCAACGGCCGAAGTTCAGCAAACCGAACCGTGCGCTGACCTTTCTCCATGGCAACCAGCGTCGTGCGGGCCACTTTGATGTTGGCGGCCGCATGTGCCTGAGTCATGCCGGCTGCCTCACGCGCGATTCGCAAACGCCGGCCGACATCAACGACATTCACCCCCTCGTGGGACATGTTCGTCTCTCCTCTGTTCCGGTTGATCTGGAACGCACGTCCCTTCTGGAAATCAGCTTGGCCACTCAGGTGCTCTTCATCCGTGGCACAATACTTGGCCGCGTGCTACTGGATTCTCGCTTCGCAAGAAAACAGGAAATCTAGTTTGAGGCTGTCAGGAAATCCGAGTTCAGGTCGCTTGTCGAGACAAAAATCTGTCCACGAAACGACGAGGGGACGTCACAGAGGTGTTATTTGGAGGGTTCTCGATAAGGAGCCGGTCACCCGCAACCATTTGTGCCTGCGGATGGGTGGCGAGCAACGCCCACAGGTGGGCGTCCCCCGAGCTGGGGGCATCGACGCCGGCGACAGGCTCGCGCCACATGGCGTTGGCGACCAGGTCGGCAAGGAGCCGGTCGATTTCGTCGTCTGTCAGTCCGTGCAGGCGGACGAGACGCGGACGCCGCAACACCGACGAATACTCGTTGAGAAGGTCGTCTGACATCAGATAGAGGAGCTTGCCATCAAGCATGGCGTCCAGGATCAGTGCCGGGGGACTGTTCGAGTCCACACCGATCAGGCCCGAGACGATGACGTTGGTATCCACAATACAAGGCTGGAGCGTCATCGGCTCTCTTCCACACCTCCAGAACCTGGCCGTTGGCGCCGATCAGCGCGGTGGCTCGTCGCGAAAACGTCTTGTTTCCTCAACCGCCAGGACCATCGCCTCCTCAGCGCTCAACCCGGACTTCGCTCGCGCCCGGGCAACGATCTCCCTGGCAGCGGCGTAGGGTCGAATACCTCTCAGTTCCAGGCTCTCCTCGATGATGGAACCCATGGAACGGTTCTGCCGGGCCGCGGCTTCCTTCAGCGCCCGGTGTGTCCGGTCAGCCAAACTAATGGTCAGGCGGGGCATGGCATGATTTCCGATTCAGGAATATCCACACTATAGCACCAACACACCATAACACCAACACACTATTCCCTCTGCTAAATGGTCGGGCACGTCCGATCAGCCTGGCCTGATCGGACGTTGCCTGGTCTGGTCGAACATTCCAAAGCCCACTGGACCGCACCCTTCCACCTGGGGCGCTGCTCATCTTCAGGCGTCTCAGCACATCGCGGGGATTTCAGGACGCGCTTCGTTCACCCTGCTCATGCGGCCACGCATCAATTGCCATCGGCCGGGGGATGCGGCTTGCGCCTTCGGCTTCCCCGACCCGCGGAGGTTGAGTTATGAATGCTCAGGCGCGACCGGTCCGGACAAGCTCAATGGTTGCCCGATGACCGAGGGTGGCGGCCAATCGGGCGTCACAGGTGATCAATGGCGCCGGAAGCGACTCCGCGAGAGCCAGGTAGGCCGCGTCGTAGGCGGTGACATTGTGACGCAGTGCCCAAATGCGCGAGAGAAACAAGTCATGCGGGTAGCGAATAATCGGAAGATCGGCCAAGTCGGTCAGTGCCTGCTTTCCTCGTTGCGACGTCAGTTCTCCAATGAGTAGGTACCGCCGCAGGACCTGAGCTATCTCGAGATCAAGCAGATGAGGCGCATGCAGAGAGTCGCCGCTTTCAATAAGTCGCCTCTGAATATCAAACGCGGCAGTTGTTCCCAAGAGCAGCTCAAGGACTGCCGAAGCGTCCGTAACAATCACCGCCTGTCCCTTTCTTCCCGGATCATTTGGGCCGGCGGAACAGTCGGGCGAACCCGGGTTCGAGCCTGGAGCCGGCGGCGTAACTCTTCCATGGTCGGGTGTTCGGCATGACGCCGAATATGCGCAATCAGGTAATCCGACAGAGATTTTCCGGCCAACGCAGCCCGGGACTTGAGAACCCGGTGAAGGTCATCGGGGACATTCCGCAACTGAATCATTTTGGACATGTGATAAGCCTACTTGCATGTTAAACACATGGCAAGCCGTGAATTCAGTGCCGGCTTGCGCCTTCGGCTCCCCCGACCTACGGAACTTGCAATATACTGTCCATGAATTTGACTACCCGGGTCAAAAGGAGAAAATCCCTTGAACAAGTCTCTTCAAGCTGGACAGATCGGGCCGGCGCCGGGCTGGAAGTTGGGAGAGGCCAAGGCAAGGTTAGGTGAGATCGTCCGACTTGCCATGGCTGGGCAGCCGCAGCGCATCACGGTTCACGGGAAAGATGCCGTGGTCATTGTCGCGGCGGACGCATTTGAAGCCCTCCGGGTGCGGGAGAGATCGGCCAGCTTGCACGAGCTCCTGTCTCAATCCCCTCTGAGCCGCATGAAATTCGAGGTAGAGGGTAGTCGGAGCCCCGTCCGTGAGGTTGAGTGGTGAATGGATGGCTGCTCGACACCAACGTCGTTTCCGAACTCTGAAAGAAGCGGCCCGACAGTCGTGTCAAAGCATGGTCGGATGCGCAAGCAGCAGACAGCCTGTTCCTGAGCAGCGTCACTTTGGCCGAGATTCGGTACGGAATCGAAAGACAGCCAGACCCTCTTCTCCAAGGAAGAGGGAATAGACGATACACCAGCTCTCATGCCGTCAGCGCTTCGCCCTCAGCCTGGGCCGCCGCGTGGAGTTTGCGGTCAAGGGTAGCCAGGGGCCGCTGTTGCCGGATGGATAATTCCAGGTACATCGCGTCGTAGACGGTCAATCCGTGAGTCCTGGCCAGTCGCAACAGGGAGGTGCTGTCAGGTGCGTGGTCCAAGTGGATGCCCAGAGCATCAATAGCCTGCACCGCGGCGGCGGTGTCCTCTTGTGTCAATCGCCCCCTGCGCTCGGCGGTGACCAAGCCGTTACGGACCTCCACCCACCACAGCGCCGGATCGACCCCGCCAACCTCCACTACTCGCTCCAGGACAGCGCCGGCTGACACCGATGGCTCGTCCCTGAGCACCCATGCCAGGGCGATGGAACTATCCAGTACGGGGGCTTTCACCGTCGACCTTCGTTGCGCATCCGAAGAATGTCCTCGGCGGTCGCCCACCCAACGCGCTTGCGCAGGCCGCGCAGGGTCGTGACGGCGGCAATAGCAGTTTCACGATCGGGCGCTTCCGGCGGTGTCAACCGGGCCACCGGGCGACCGCGTTTGGTGATGACAATGGTTTCTCCGCGGGCAACGTCATCAAGAAGCGCGGAAAGGTGGGTTTTGGCCTCAGACGTGCTGACTTTTCTCATAGTCCCTTGCGGCGAACCGACTCCTCTATTGGAGGCTCAACCTCACGCAACCTTCCCCGGGCCAGCGAGGCCAGGATGCCGATCAGGCAGAGCAGGCCGGAAATCAGGAAGGCCACCTGGGTGCTTTTCAGGAACAGCGGGTACTGCTCGGGCGTGATCTGCACTCTTCCGATATAAACGGCGAAAATCAGGGTGGCGATGCCCATGCTGAGCATCTGGCCGGTCAACCGCATGGTCCCCAGGGTGCCGGAGGCCACGCCGAAATACTTCTTGTCCACCGAGCTCATGACGGCATTGGTGTTGGGAGAGGAAAACAGCGCGAATCCGATTCCAAGAAGGATCAGATTGGCGATGATCATGCCCACGCCGGTCCGACTGTCGATCAGGACCAGCAGGAACAGTCCCACGGCCGTCAGGGCCATCCCGACGGAGGCCACCATCCTGGGCTCGATGCGGTCCGAGAGCTTGCCGGCATAGGGGGAGAAGACAGCCATGACCACCGGTTGGGCGATCAGGATGATGCCGGCGTTCTGGGCCCCATAACCCTGTATGTACTGCAGGTAGAGGCTCAGCAGGAATCCTACGGAAAAGGTGGCGCCATAGTGGATCAGGGCGGCCAGGTTGGAGTAGGCAAAGACGGTGCTGGTCCGGAACAGATTGATGTTCATCAGGGGGCTGTCGACCTTCAACTCCCATCCCACAAACAGGATCAGACCGGCTGCGCCGGCCAAGGCCAGCCAGCCTCCGAGCGCTTGCGGCAGCAGAGAGAGCCCGTAAACCAATCCCATGAGGGAAATGGTGTAGATCAGAGAGCCCACCCAATCGAACCGCTCCCCCCGGGCGTCGGCCCACTCCCCCTTGAGCTTGGCTGCAATCAGGGAAACGATCAACAGACCGATGGGGACGTGCACCAGAAACACCGACCGCCAGCCGAACTGCTCGGTCAGAAACCCGCCGATGGAGGGGCCGAAGCTCAGTCCCAGGTAGACGGACCCCACGCTGAACCCCAGCACCTTGCCCCGCTCCTCCTGCGGGTAGACGGAGGTCAGGATGGCGATCCCGGTGCTGAAGATCATGGCGCCCCCCAGCCCCTGGAGCCCTCGAAAGAGGATCAGGGCCAACCCCGAGGGCGCGACGGCCGACAGCAAGGAGGCCAGGGTGTAGATGGCAATCCCCCAGGCAAAGATGCGTTTGCGGCCATGGATGTCCGCCAGCCTCCCGAAGGGCAGCAGGAACATGGCAGCCGCCAGCAGAAACGAGGTGGCCACCCAGCTCAGCGAGACCGCGTCCATGCCGAAATGCTCGCCGATGGTAGGAATGGCGATATTCACCGAGGATCCCATGAAGGGGATGAAGAAGGCGGCCAGGGTAGCGATGACCAGGGCGACTTTTTGATCGGGGGTCTTGTTCAAGATATCTCTGGGGAGACCATTCGCACAACGGCCCTGCGGGAAGGCTATCTGTGCATCTCTCAGGCCGGGGACAAGTGTGATCGCCAGCGTGCTCCCGTCCCCATTCTAAAGGCAACTTTGGATTGCTGCCGGGGAAATTGCAGGCGAGCCCGGCCCCCGCCCCCCATGACGGGGCGGACCCTTCGAGGATGAAACTACGGATCATTACGGCCTGTCGGGAGCAGGGGCCAGGTCTCGTAAAAGTGGATGACGCTTTTTGCTCATTCGCGGATCGTCGCTCGGTTGTTTCAGGCGAATCCGGCCTCCGCCGTGCCGGGCGGATCATACAGAGGAGAAACAGCCAGCCGTTATAGTTTTGGAAATGAAGACGAACCACGAATGAACACGAATGGGCACGAATACGGATGGAGCTCCTTCAATGACGAGCGGCGCCCGAATGCTTCTGCAATATTGTGACGGCGGTGTCACGACGTCATGGGAGAAAGCCCCCCGGGAGCGCGGGCGTCCCGCCCGCACAAATCCTGGTATAGCCTCGCCCATCTCCTCGACCCGGATCGAACGGCAACGGCGCCATGGCTCTGCTTCGGCCGGGACCATGCGATTTCCACCGGCAGGAGGGACGGGCTGCCACATCGCAGGGAAACTGAGCGGCAACCCAAGGGATAGCATGCGGGCGAGACGCCCGCGCTCCCGGGGGGTGCTGTCCCGATGGTGCGCCGGGGGGTATCCGGCGGGCGACTTCTCTGAGAGCCGACCGGCGCCCTTTGGGAGACTCCCGTTTGTCCGCGAGCCCTGCCCCCGCCGTACCGTGCGGATCAAACCAGAGTGCAATAATCAGTAATCGACCATCCCGTCGCGACCTTGGCATCCCGTCGCGGTTAACCTCAACGCCTTAGTGGCCCTTCGTCGTTCTTAGTGGCCCTTCGTGGATAACTCTTTTTCTTTTGTTTCAGGCGAATCCGCCCCGGTCCCTGGACGCGGACGGCAGCCGATGGATCGCAGGCTGCCACCCAGACCTGTGCTAGACTGTGTCTCCATGACCGTTGCCGATGCAGTCGCCCGTATTCTGATGCTGGAGGGAGTGGAAGTCCTTTTCGCCTATCCTCTGAACCCCCTCATAGAATCGGCATCCAAGGCCGGCATTCGGCCCGTCATCGTGCGTCAGGAAAGAACCGGCCTGCACATGGCCGATGCCTTCAGCCGGATGCACAGCGGCGAACGGATCGGCGTCTTCTGCATGCAGAGCGGGCCCGGCGCCGAAAACGCCTTTGGCGGCGTGGCCCAGGCCTACGCTGAATCGGCCCCCATCATGGTCCTGCCCATGGGCCATCCTCGGGAGTGGGCTCAGGTGCCGCCCAACTTCAATTCCTCCCTCAACTACCGCCAGGTGACCAAGTCCTGCGAACAGGTCACGCTCCCGGCTCACCTGACGGCAACGCTTCGCCGAGCCTTCACCCAGGTCAGGAACGGCCGCCCTCGTCCGGTTCTGGTGGAGTTCCCCTCCGACCTGCTGACGGAGGAAGTCCCCGAGCCATTCTCCTACCGGCCGGCGCCAAGAATCCGATTCGGTCCGGACGGACCATCGGTGACACGGGCAGCCGAGCTTTTGCTCCAGGCCTCACGACCGGTCATCTACGCCGGGCAGGGGGTCCACTACGCCAAGGCCTGGCAGTCCTTGCGGGAATTGGCCGAACTGCTGGAAGCTCCGGTGACGACCAGCCTGGGCGGCAAGAGCGCCTTTCCGGAAAACCACCCGCTCTCCCTGGGCTCCGGCGGGCGATCCACCACCCGGATGGTGCATGAGTTCCTCAACCAGGCCGATCTCATTTTCGGGGTGGGATGCAGCTTTACCACCACCCCCTTCGGGTTGTCGATGCCGAGCAGCGCCAAGGTTGTGCACGCCACGCTGGATTCCGCCGACATCAACAAGGACGTTGCCGTGGAGCACGGGCTGGTCGGCGATGCGCGCCTGGTCCTGGAAGCCCTGGTCCATGAAATCAAACCTCGCCTCAAGCTGGCGGGGCGAGGGCGGGCCGAGGGAATCGCCCAACGCATTCAAGCCATCAGGAAGGAATGGATGGCTGCCTGGAGCCCGAAACTGACCGCCTCCCATCAGCCGCTTTCCCCCTATCGGGTGATCCGGGATCTGATGCGGACGGTGGACGTTGCCGACACCATCATCACCCACGACTCCGGCAGTCCCAGGGACCAGCTCTCTCCTTTTTGGGAATGCGTCAGCCCCCTGTCCTACATCGGCTGGGGAAAGTCCACCCAACTCGGCTACGGGCTGGGCCTGGCCCTGGGAGCCAAACTGGCTCGACCGGACAAACTGTGCATCAACCTCTGGGGAGACGCCGCCATCGGGTTTACCGGAACCGATCTGGAGACGGCGGTTCGAGAAAAGATCCCCATCCTCTCCATCCTGCTCAACAATTTCTGCATGGCTGCCGAATTGCAGTTCTATCCCACCGCCACCGTGAGGCACCGAATCACCGATATTTCCGGAAATTACGCCGACATGGCCAGATCTCTTGGCTGCTATTCCGAACGGGTGGAAAAGGCCGAGGCCATTGTTCCGGCCCTCGAGCGAGGAATCCGGAAAACCCGGGAAGGCCTGCCGGTGTTGCTGGAGTTCATGACTACCCAGGAAACGGAGATGTCCGTATTCCCGTAGCCCGCTCCCGCCCGGCGATCCATGGGCCCGCATCCAGGGCAGCATGCAACCCTGTTATAGATTCGTACAGGAGGTTAACGCTTGAATTCTCAGGAGTTTATTGAAGCCATCCCCCTAGGCGGCCTCGGGGAGTTCGGGATGAACATGATGGTGTTCCGCTACGGAACCCAGATGATCGTGGTGGATTCGGCCTGATGTTCCCTGATGAAGAGCTCCTGGGCATCGACGTCATTGTCCCCGACATCTCCTTCCTGATTGACAACGCCTCCCAGGTTCAAGCCATCGTGCTGACCCACGGCCACGAGGATCACATCGGGGCGTTGCCCTTCGTGTTCCCCGCCTTGAGCCATGTTCCCATCTACGGCACCCGGTACACCCTGGGTCTGGCGTCTGCCAAGCTGGCCGAGCACCGGTTGCTGGACCAGGCCGAGCTCGTCACCGTCGAGGCCGGCCAGACTCACCGGATGGGTGATTTCCAGGTGGAGTTCATCCATGTCACCCACAGCATCGTGGATGCCGTCATGCTGGCGATTTCCACGCCGGTGGGGGTGATCCTGCACACGGGCGATTTCAAGATCGACTCCTCACCCCTGGATGGCCGGGTCACCGACCTTCCCCGTATTGCCGAGTACGGAAGCCAGGGGGTGCTGGCGTTGTTCTCCGACAGCACCAACGTGGATCGGCCGGGGATCACCCCCTCGGAAACCGCCGTGATCGAAAAGCTGGACGAGATCTTTCACCACGCTCCGGGCAAGGTGATCGTTTCCTGTTTCACCTCCTCCATCCATCGTATTCAGACCGTGTTCAACCTGGCCCAGCGCTATGGGCGCAAGGTGGCCATCGCCGGACGGAGCATGCTGTCGACGACCAAGGTCGCCCACCAGCTCGGCTACCTGAAGATTCCGGACGGACTGCTGGTCAAGATACAGGACGCCAGGAGGATGCTGCCGGAACGCGTAGTCTTGATTCTGACGGGCTGTCAAGGGCAACCGTTGGCCGCCCTGCCTCAGATGGCCGTGGACAACTTCAAGAACATGAAAATCGGTCCGGAAGACACCGTCGTGATTTCGGCACGCATCATTCCCGGCAACGAGAAGACCATTGCCCGCATGGTCAACCATCTCTACAAAAGGGGTGCGGCCGTCCATTACGACGACGGGTCTCAACCTCCCATTCATGTTTCCGGCCACGCCAGCGCCGAGGAGCTCAAGCTCCTGCTGAACCTGGTGCGCCCCAAACATTTCGTTCCCATCCATGGAGAATTCCGCCAGCTCTACCGCCACGCGGAATTGGCCAGGAATCTGCATGCGGTGGGAGACAAGGTTCTCATCGCAGAAACCGGCGACCGCATTCAACTGAGCCAACAGGGGGCCGAGCTCAACGGCAAGGCTCCGGTGGGCCGCATCTTTATCGATGAGGGCAGCCTGGACGAACTGGAGGAAGTGGTGGTGCGGGACCGCCGCCACCTTTCCGAAGACGGCATCGTGCTTCCCATCCTGGCCATCAACAAGGCCAGCGGCAAGATGGAGACCCAGCCCGAGATCATCACCCGGGGATTCGTCTTCGTGGATGAAGACGACACCCTCCTGGAGGAGGCCCGCGGCCGCGTGCTGGAAACCCTGGAGGGCTCCAGCGTGGAAGAGAGGACCGACTGGTCCCTCATCAAGGAGAAGATCCGCACCGATCTGCGCCGCTTCCTGTTCAAGCAGACGGCCAAGCGGCCTCTGGTGCTGCCGGTCATCCTGGAGATTTGATGCCTCGCCCGACTGGCCCCTGTTCCGTTTGTCCGGACTGCGTTGGGATTGGACCGGCTTGCTGAAACGTCGGCGGCGCCCGGCAGGTGCAATCGAGGTCGCCCGCAACTGCTAGCCCGCATTTCGGAAACTCCATGACCTTAAGGCAGGCGATTGTCCTCGGAACCGTGCAAGGCCTGACGGAGTTCCTGCCCATCAGCAGTTCTGCCCACCTGATACTGATACCCCGGATCATGGGTTGGCCGGACCAGGGACTCACCTTCGACGTGGTGTTGCACGCCGCGACCCTGCTGGCGATTCTTTCCTGCTTCTGGCGGGACTTGGCGGCCATGATCCGGGAGAGCCTGGCCCCCGGCGGAGACCCATACAACCAGCGGGTGGTCGGGCGCAGCCTGCTCCTGTTTCTCGTCCTGGGCACTCTGCCCGCCGCCCTTGCCGGAATGCTGGCGGAGGGGATCATCGCCACCCACCTTCGGCACCCCGGCATTCTTCCCGTCACGCTGATCTCGGTGGCCCTCCTGATCTGGCTGGCGGAACGTCGAGCGGCATTGACCAAGGGACTGGAGAAGATTTCGCTGATGGATGCCCTTTCGGTGGGGATGGCCCAGGCGCTGGCCTTGATTCCCGGAACTTCCCGTTCCGGCATCACCATAGCCACCGGACTGTTTCGGGGCATGAGACGGGAAACCGCCGCCCGATTTTCCTTCCTGCTCTCGGTCCCCATCCTTGCCGGGGTCAGCCTGAAAAAGCTCTACGAAATCAATCAGTTGGGCATTGCCGAGGGGGAGGCCGCCACTCTGCTGGCCGGCTTTCTTGCGGCTCTGGTTGTCGGGCATTTCACCATCAAGTATTTCCTTCGCTTCCTTCAGAAAAAAACACTTTATGTTTTTGTCCATTACCGTATCCTTTTGGGTATCGTGATTCTCATCCTCCTCCAACTGGGTGGACTGAAGGCATGAGTCTTCTGTCGCCAACCGCACGTCCGCGTCTCAACGAGGCCGTGGGACTGATGCTGCTCGGTCTGGCCCTCCTGCTGGTATTGAGCCTGTTCTCCTACCATCCGATAGATCCTTCCCTCAACGTGTCGCGCCATCCGGTCAGCCAGGATTCGGTGCACAACTTCATTGGCGAATTCGGGTCCATCCTGGCGGATCTGCTGCTGACGGCCTTCGGATACGCCTCATTCCTTTTTCCGGTCATATTCTCGATTTTCGGCTGGAAATGGTTACGTTCTCACAACATCAACACACCGGCCGTCAAGATTTTCGGACTGCTTTGCCTGGCCGCCTCGGGCTGTCTTCTGCTGGCGCTGGCGTTTCCTTACCCTGTCACGGTGGGGTGGTCGATCCAAGCCGGAGAGATCGCCGGCACCGGCGGCGCCGCCAAAGCCGGAGGACTCGTCGGAGACCTGCTGGCGGATTGGTTCCAAGGCCGCTTCAATTGGACCGGCGCCTGTATCGTAGGCTTCATGATTTTCATGGCTTCCCTTTTTGTCGCCACCCGCTTTTCCTTCAGGGTTTGTCTGGACTGGCTGGAACGACGCCTGCAATTCATCAAGGTGTGGCAAGCCCGCTGGCGGAATTGGCGCAAGGCGGAGGAGAAAAAGAGGCAGAAAAGGAGGTTGGAGGCCAGACTGAAGCGGGGCGAGGAGAGGAAAGCCGCCACGGCTCAAAAGACTTCCGAGATCAAGGAGTGGGGGGCTGCAGCAGAGGAGCCGTCGGCACCCACGCTTATCTCTGGCGAAGAGGAGTCCGGTGAGGCCGCTCCCGCTGCCGGCAACAGGAAGGCCAAGCGGACGGCTCGGGGATCGCAGACTGACATCCTGATGCCTTCCATCGACCTGCTCCAGGCCCCCGGCCGGAGGGCAGACATACAAGAGGACGAACTGCTGGAGCGTGCCGGCCAATTGATGGAGAAGTGCAAGGAGTTCGGCGTCCACGGGCAGGTTCAGAAAATTCATCCCGGTCCGGTCGTCACCACTTACGAATTCAAGCCGGAGGCCGGAGTCAAGTACAGCCGGATCACCAACCTGGTGGACGACCTGTGTCTGGCCCTCAAGGCCGAGTCGGTGCGCATCAATCGATTGCCGGGGAAATCAACCGTCGGGGTTGAAGTCCCCAACGCCGATCGGGAGCAGATTCTTCTGAGCGAAGTGATCCGGTCAGACGAATTCCAGCAGTCCGCCTCCCGGCTGACCATCGCCTTGGGCAAGGACATCGTCGGAAAAATCGTGATTGCCGATCTGGCCAAGATGCCTCATCTGCTCATTGCCGGGCAGACCGGCGCCGGCAAGAGCGTAGGCCTCAATGCCATGATCCTTTCCATCCTCTACAAGTCCTCGCCGGAAGAAGTGAAGTTCATCATGGTGGATCCCAAGCGTCTGGAGCTTGGTCTCTACGAGGATATTCCTCATCTGATGACCCCGGTGGTGGTGGAACCCAAGCGGGCTTCCAATGCCCTGAAGTGGGCAACCAAGGAAATGGAGAACCGTTACAAGCTGCTGGCCACGGTGGGCGTCCGCAGCATCGATCAGTTCAACACCTTTGTGCGGAAACCTCGGAATCTGGAGTTGTTTTCGGAAGAGCAGAACGCTGCCCTCAAGCCCCTGCCTTTCATCGTCATCGTGATCGATGAGCTGGCCGACCTGATGATGGTGGCCTCAAAGGACATCGAAGATTCCATCATGCGTCTGGCCCAGATGGCACGAGCGGTGGGGATCCATCTGATCGTGGCCACCCAACGCCCCTCGGTGGACGTTCTCACGGGAATCATCAAGGCCAATTTCCCTTCCCGTATTTCCTTTCGTGTCGCCCAAAAGGTGGACTCACGCACCATTCTGGATCAGATGGGGGCTCAACAACTCCTGGGGAAAGGAGACATGCTCTTTATTCCTCCCGGAACCTCGAGGATGACCCGGGTACACGGCGCCCTGGTAACCACCGAGGAGATCAACGGCGTCGTCGAGCACCTCAAGTCCCAGGCGCAACCGGTCTATGATCAAGGGGTGGTGGTAAACCGCACCGAGAAGGCCGACACCAAGGATCCGGAGCGTGGGACGGATGAGCTCTACGACGAGGCGGTCCGCATCGTGGTGGAAATGGGCAAGGCCTCCACTTCCACCCTGCAGCGCCGTTTGCGCATTGGATACGGGCGGGCGGCCCGGCTGCTCGACATCATGGAAGATGACGGCATTGTGGGGCCGCCCGACGGCAGCAAGCCGCGAGAGGTACTGAAGCGCCCGGACTATTTCCGCGAGATGGACGAAACCCGGGTGGAGTGAGGTCCTTTTCCCCCGAGGCCGGTCCGGGCGGTCCTGTCCTGCCAATCAACCAGCCGCGTTCCTCCGCTTGGAGAACGCGCGCTGTCTTCGCTTGGAACCCCTTCCCGACTTCAATAAGACCGCCCCGCCGAGGAACACTGCGACCACGCACCCGTACTGTGCCGGCGTGAACCCCAGGTATTGGGCGTCACCGACCCGAAGCTCGTCCAGGAAGAAGCGAACCGGTCCATAGAGCACAAAAAAGAGTCCGAAGTAAAAACCGTTGCTCCTGGGACGTCGATCCAGCCACTGGAACAGGCCCGCCAGAACCAATGCAAAGAAGAATTCCAACAGGCCGAGATCGAAGCGTGGACCGTCCGGATATTGCACGGCCCACCACCCGTCGGTAGGGATTCCCGGATGGTCGTGGGCCAGAGCACAACCAGCCCGTCCCAGAATCCATGCAAAGGGGAAAACGAAGGCAACCAGATCCAGATAAGCCCGGATCTCGGAGGGATTCAATCCGGAACGCCGCATCAACCACAGTCCGGCAAGTATCCCTCCTGCAATCCCACCCACCGACGACAGTCCTTCCCACAGTCGAATCAGGACCAGGGGATCCTGGAAAATATCCCTGGGATCGGAGAGAGTCACCGCAACCAGATGGGCGCCCAGCAGACCGCAGGCGATCATCCAGAGGACAAGCCTGGAGGCCGTCTCCCCGTCAAGTCCTCTTCTCTCGGCCCGCCGCACCAGCATCCAGCGACCCAACAGGATGGCGGCCGCAACCAACATCCCGAAAGCATGCAGGGTGACGGGGCCCAGCTCGATGCCTGGCAGCTCGAAGTAGGGAAACATGAAGGTCCTTCCGGAAATGGTCCCTGAATACTTGACCGGTCGAGTGTCCCCCGGGCCGGACGATTTTCGCCCAGTCCGACAGACCCCCTGCCGGCATCGCGGGACGCGTTTGGGTTAGACTGAGGACTCACGACCTCAGCGATCGCATCTCCTATTATTCTCTATCACAGGAGGAAGCAAGCATGGGCAAGACCGTTTACAATCCCCGGACCCTCTGTCGCCCCTTCGGCATCTTTTCCAACGCTGCGCTGGCGGACCCTGGCCGTCCCTACTTCATTTCCGGCCAGGTAGCCATCAATGCCGAGGGACATCCGGTTGGCAGAGGAGACATCCGGCTGCAGACCCGCCAAGTGCTCCACAATATACAAGCCGCCCTGGAGCCCGTGGGCGGAACCCTGGAGGATATCGCCTGCATCAACGTCTTCCTGGTGAACATGGAACACCTTCAGGCCGTTCACGAGGTGAGAGCCCAATTTTGGAGTGACCACTATCCGGCCAGCACCCTGGTTCAGGTCGCGGGTCTGGTCCACCCCGACTATCTGATCGAAATCAATGCCACGGCCATTATCCCCTGAGCCGGCTAGCTTCACGGCGATTCTTTGTTTGGTGCTTGGCAGGCAAGACTGAACGGGAGCGAGTCTTGTAGCTTTGCAATGGGCGATTGGAGAGGGAACAGGGGAGCGGCTGGAGAGCGATGAGCCGCAGGCGAAGGGGTGGATTTGAGGAGGGTGAAGGCGATTTCGAGGCGATGGGCAGGGAGCGGGCAGGAGGGGGCGCACCTGTGGGGAGGGCAGGGGGCGTTGCCGGCCGGTGGGGTGTGGGCTCAGGCCCTCAGGGGGTGGAGGACAGCGCGCAGGGCGGCCTGTTGTCGATGGGCATAGTAGCGATGGGCCTGGGGCAGGTAACGGAACCAGCCTTGATAACGGACGATGGAGATGGCGGCATTGGTCATGGCGGCGAGATTGCGGGGCAGGTGGCCGACATGAGCGCGGCAGCGGTCTTCGTCCCAGGAGACGTCGCGGACGTGATGGAGTCGATTCTCGATTTCCCAGTGACCACGGACCAGAGTCATCAGGCGTTGGGAGTCGGCCTCTGCGGGGGACAGCGAGGTCAGGCTGTAAGTCACCTCGCTGCTGGTGGCGCCGGTCTTGACGTGGGTGCGCTGGCGCTGGATGCGGAAGGCTTGGCGGCGATGGGGCAGGTCGGCATAGCCGTCCCACTCCTGACCGGTCAGGTCGAGGCTGCGGCAGCGGCGGGTTTCGATGCGCCCGTGGGCTTTGTCGACGGTTTCGGATTGGGAGGCCACGCACTCGGGCGCGTCCCAGTCGATGGCGCGGAGGTCCTCGAGCAGGGTTGGCTGATTTTTCTTCACGGCCGTGGCCAGGTAATGGGCCTGACCCTGTTCGACCACGAGGCGCACGGTGTCGGCTTGCACGTGGAGTGCATCCAGGCTGACGGTGCGGCCGGCGAGATTCAACTGGCCCACCAGGGTGCGCACGGCGGGGATCTCGTTGCTCTTGTGCCGGACCGCTTCCTGGCCCAGGACCAGGCCCGAGCCGTGTTCGAGGGCGGCCACCAGCAGGGTGCGGCCCCGGGGGTTATGGCGGGAGGCGCCGCGCACCTGCTTGCCGTCGACGGCGACCGGGGCCCGGTCCCGGCTCATCTGAGCGGCCCACTGCCGCAAGACCCAGTCCAGGGTGTCGGGAGGCAGGCGGGCCAGCACAGTATGGAAGGTGGTGGTGGTCGGGGCCGTGTAGCGGTTCAGCTTCTGGCTGTAGTAGGCCCGCAAGGCGGCCAACTGCTTCTGGGTGAGGCGGCTCGCAAACTCGGCAAAGGCGGTCACGCCGCGATAGCCGGCGAGGCGGGCCGCCACCGCCATCGCCAGCAGGGTGGCCAGCGGGTAGCGCTTGCCCCGGGGCTTGCGGAACTCCTTGACTCGACGCAGACACTCGAACAGGGAGCGCAGCCGGTCGTCGCTGAGGGGTTGCGATTCGCCCTGGCTGGACCAATCGGGGGCGTCTTCGAGTCGACTCAGTTGTTGGCAGGCATCGGGTTGCAAGGGGTACAGGAAGATCTCCTTGGGTTGACCGTGATGGGACCAGCGGGCGCTGCCGCCGGGCTGACGCCGGTAGCCCCGGGTCATGCCCAACGAAAGCCAGTTGGAGGCCCGGTAGCAGGTGCCGGCAAAGCGGCTCGGGTCCACGAAGGTCTCGGCCACCAGCACCGGATGCCCATGCAACTGGCGCATGTCGCTCGACAACCGCCGCAGGCTCAATCCCAGCACCCGCGAGGCCAGGTTGGGCCGGTGAGGGCCCGGCAGCAGCACGAAGCGGGTGTTGTTGGCAATCAGATGCAGACGCCGGAACTGCTGCTCGGGGATCCATCCGATCCAGCCGTCCCGCGCCTTCAGCTTGAAGGCGCCCGCCTGCCAGCCCACCAGCGCCACCCATTGCCCGTCGAGTTCCGCCACATGACGCAAGCCGCGGCCCACCAGGCCCTGGAACGGCAAGTAGTGATGATTCTCGACCAAATGGTCCCAACGCCGACATTCTTCCAGCCCCCAGGTCGGACGCACACGGACCGCTCGCAACGACCGGGCGTTCAGGGGTGGGGCCGGGGACGAGTCAGTCGGCATGCCACCCATTATCGCGGATGAGAAACGGTTTGTCCAGAGCTAAAGTTCCTTCAACTCCATCAGAGGGCTAATACGGAACAAAGAATGGCCCTGCGGCTAGCTTTGACATGGTTGACTAAGTTGTTTAGACTAAGTTTAGGGAGCGGTGTCATGCGTACCGTCAACATGCACGAAGCCAAGACCCATCTTTCCCGTCTCGTCGAGGCCGCCGCCAAGGGCGAACCGTTTATTATTGCGCGCGCCGGCAAACCCGTCGTCAAAGTCGTCGCCTTGGAAGCGCCGGGTGCCGGATCCACCCGGCGGGTCGGCTTCATGGCCGGGAAAATCTCGGTGCCCGAGGATTTCGACCGCATGGGTTCCAAAGAGATCGGAGTTTTGTTTGAAGGTGACGGTTGAATCTCCTTCTCGACACGCAGGTTTTGCTTTGGGCGGCGGGCGCATCGCGTCGGTTGCCGGACGATGCGCGTGCGCTGATCGAAGATCCAGAGAACGAGTTAGTCTTTAGTGCCGCGTCGCTTTGGGAGGTTGCCATCAAGAATGGGCTCGGTCGAAAGGAGTTCAGGGCTGACCCGCGACTGCTACGCCGAGGGTTACTGGAGAACGGTTATGTGGAACTACCCGTGACCGGTACTCATGCAGTTGCGGTGGATCTGCTTCCGCCAATCCACAAGGATCCGTTCGATCGCATCTTGGTGGCACAGGCCCAGATCGAAGGGCTCACGCTTTTGACAGCGGACGAAGTAGTCACGCGCTACCCAGGGCCGATCCGGGCGCTGTGACCGCTCACTTCGAGCCGCTGGCTCGACCGCTAACATGGAGACTCGAGGCGGCGGCCTGATCCGTTTCGAACGAGGCGTCGCTATACAGGGAGCTGCGCAACTCTGGAACTGCGAATCTGAATGTAAAGCTAAATCGAGCGTAGTAAGTCTATTATAAGTAGTGGGTTGCAATTTACAGACTGCAGCCCCTGCACCCCCCTTGCGAGGGCATCTGTTGGCTGCCGGTGGGATTTGACCAGGCGGTCCCGCAGCCCAGCCAGCGTCCGCTGCATGGACTGGCGGGCCATGCGGTTGATGATCGGCCGTATCAGGAACTCCAGCACCGCCGGAACCGAACGGCTCAGGCTGACCGATTCGCACTCGATCAGGACACCGCCATCCACCTGCCGGTAGCGCCAATAGGAGTTCAAGCGCCACAGAAATCCATGGTCCGATCCCTGGGGCTTCTCCTTCTCTCTACCGGAATTGGGGAACTCCAGCTCCGCAATCTTCAGGGCTTCGCTCCGACTGGAAGCCCTCGCCCGGTTGTGCCGGCGATAGCTGACCAGATGCTCCGTATTGTAGACGACGGTCACGATCTTGGAGCGCTGCAGCTTGAGGTAGATCTTGAGCCAGTCGGGGCCTCTGCCCAGCACCGCCGAGTCCAGCACATCCTCCTGCCGTTCATCGAGCGGACCGGGATTGGCGATTCGGGACAGCACCTCCCCCAGGTCCACGCCAGGCACCATGACGCATCCACGCCAGTGATGGATGGCGCCGCCGTCGACGGCGATTCCCCTGCCCCACGAGTCAAAGGTCGCCATCGGGGCAACTGGAATACCTCCGGCGGCAATGGTGCGCAGTTCCTGGTCGGCCCCGGCGAATGACTGAAAATCCAACACCAGGAATCCGCTCCCGGATTCAAGCTCTCGCGCGATTCGCCTCTCGGTGGCCTCAACGTAGGTCGTCCAATCCCGGACAGTATGACTTTGCAAGGTGACGGCGGTCAGAGGTTGAGCCTGGAGAATCCAGACCGCCGCAGCCAGCCCAAACAGCAACCGGTGGTTCCCGTTAAGCCTTGAATTTCTCATGATGGTGTCCTTTCATGTATCGTCCGATTGCCCGACGAAACAGGCAACCCCAGCCTGGATAAACCCACGGCATTCGATGAGCCCGGTGCGACCGAAAACACCAGCCGGTCGCTGGCGTAGAAATTCAGGATGGAGCAGGTGGCGATCGAGAACAGGCAGGCGGGCACATGCCCCATTTCCCAATAGCCCACAAACAGTTGCATCAGGAACAGGTTTCCGGTCAGGGACAGCACCCCGCTGCTCAAATGAAAGTGGACCAGGCGTCGCCAGCGTCCCGAACGGTCCAGACGGGCCCGGTCGGCCCATGTCCGTTTCTCGTGCCACAGAAAGTTGTGGAGGATGGCCATCCACACGGCCAGACCCGTTCCAAGCAGATAGTGCAAGCCCAACCCCCGGGTCAGGATTCCCAGGGTGGAAAGCTGCACCAGCATGCCCAGGAACCCCACCGAATAGAAGAGGACCCAGCGCCTCAGAACGGCAGAGGCCGGCCAGGATCCGGCCGCGTGCGAAACTCCCCTGGGAGCATTTCCGTTCATTGCGGCAGCTTCTCGGCTAGATAGAGGGCGCGGGTATTGCGGATCACGGAAACCACCAGCGTCAAGGCCAGACCTACAATCCCGGCGACGCCTCCGACGTCCAACAGCAGAAACGGACCCAGGTCCCCCAACTGCACCCAGGGTTTGTGGAGCAGGTAGAGGGTGCCCGCGGCCAGCAGAATGCGGAGCTCGGTGGGTCCTACCCTCAGGAAGGAGATGCGAAACACCTGGCGGACATGGGTGGCGAGAAAAACCTCCGCGGCGACCATCAGGAAGGCAACCAGCAGTCCCAGGGCAACCAGCGGGCTCATGTAGCCCGACAGTCCCATTCCCCCCAGGAGAAAGCAGGAACCCACCATATCGATCACATGGTCCACGTAGAATCCGTAGCGCGGCCTCTGCCGGTCGCGGACTCTGGCCAGGGTCCCGTCCAGGCTGTCCCCGAACCAGTTCAGGCCCAGGGCAAGAACCACCAGCAGCAGCGCCTTCGGGTGCTGGCCGGCCACGTAGTAGGCCAGGCCGGCTCCGAACATCGCAACCAGACCCAGCAGCGTCAAGTGGTCGGAATGGACCCAGGAGGGCATGCGCCGGGCCATCCATACCAGGGCGCGCTTCTCCGGCAATGCCAGCATGCTCCCATGTTCCCTCAGGTGAATCGAAGCGTCCGTCTTCATCTTCCGTCTCCTTTCCGCTTCCCGCGGCAACCGGTCGAATTCGAAACCTTCGGTCCTGGCCGTCTCGGGCCAACCCGGGAGGATTCATTGCTGCTTGCATATGCAAGCCAGTCGCCAAAGAGGCTTCCAGCTTACATCCATCTATTTGTCATTGACTTACAGGATTCTTCCCATGCCGGCGGCGGGAGGGTGAAGCGCAGGTTTTCTCCGACAGTGTCGGAGGAGCCTGACACCCGGGCGGTTCCACGGGTTTACGCCCGCGGCCGCGCAACCAACTCGCCGCTACGCGGCTGCGGGGGCGTCCGGGGATTTAGACGACCCCGGGGGTTGCACCCTAGTGTTGTGTTTTCAAATTGAGTTGACTTATGCCGCAGCCAAGGGATTTACCGAATCAGTGCATTCAAAGGGGCGTGCCTCCCCATGGCAGGACTCGATCGACTGAGGAGGACCGCTGCAGCGGGTGGCGGCAATCATGATAGAAACATCGATGGACAGGATAAACAGGATCGCCTGCTTCTTCATCCTGTCCATCCTGTATATCGATGTAAGACAAGTCCGGCCCCCGCCCCATACGACGGGGTGGATCATTCGAGGAAAAACGGCTGATCGTTAATAAAGACGAACCACGAATGGACACAAATGGACACGAAGACAGATGGACCTCCCTCAACGACAAGCGGCACCAAAATGCTTCTGCAATTTTCTGCCCTTGGTGTGACTTCGTTTCCTTGGTGGATAACCCCCTCAATTGGTTTCAGACATGTGGCTAGATCTCTTGAATCGAAAGAACATTGACAGATGAGTCAAGTATTGTGCATTTCGGGTTGTAGATTATGGGTTGTAGATGTGGATTTGAGGCAAAATCAGTTGTCACCCCCCCCCCCAATTTACAATTCATCAATCAGTTTCTTGGTGTCCATTCGTGTCCATTCGTGGTTCTTCGTGCCCCTTCGTGTTCCTTCGTGTCCCTTCGTGGATCATCTTCCATAACTTCAGGCCTGGTCCGCCAGGAAGCGCTCGGCCTCCAGCGCGGCCATGCATCCGGTTCCGGCGGCGGTTACAGCCTGGCGCCACACCTTGTCCTGGACGTCTCCGGCGGCGAAAACGCCCTCGACCGAGGTCTGGGTGGTCCCCGGAGTAGTCACGATGTAGCCGGTGTCGTCCAGCTCGAGCTGTCCGTCCAGAAAGCCCGTGTTGGGAACGTGGCCGATGGCGTAAAAGAGCCCCTCGGCGTCGATGAGGCTGACTTCATTCGACCGGACGTTGCGGACCCGAACGCTCTTGAGGGCATCGTCACCCAGAGCCTCTTCCGCCACCGAATTCCATTGCATGTGGATCTTGGGATGAGAAAGGAGCCGCTGCTGCATGATCTTGGAGGCTCTCAAGGCGTCCCTCCGATGCACCACGATGACCTCGGTCCCGAACTTGGTGAGATGAGTCGCTTCCTCTACCGCGGTATCCCCGCCGCCGATGACCATTAACACCTTGTTGCGGTATATGGGGAGGGCGCCGTCACAAACGGCGCAGGCGGAAATGCCGTACTGCCAGTAACGTTCCTCTCCGGGGATGCCCAGTCGCCGGGCCGTGGCCCCCGTGGCCACGATGAGGGTCTCGGCCAAGGTTTCCCCGCTCGAGGCGATCAGCCGGAACGGGCGTTGACTCAGATCCACCTTGTCCACCGTCTCGGTAAGAATGCGGGCGCCAAACCGTAGCGACTGTTGACGAAACAGGTCCATCATCTCGGGCCCGTTAATGCCTTGGGGAAAACCCGGATAGTTCTCGACATCGTTGGTGGTGGTCAACTGACCTCCGGCCGCCACGCCTCCCGCCATGAACCCCTCGAACATCAGGGGCGAGAGATCGGCCCGTGCGGAATAGATGGCCGCCGTATGCCCCGCGGGGCCCGATCCCACAATCACAAGTTTTTCGACTCGATCTGACACCTCTTGCCTCGTTGTTTTGGAGAAATGACTACCGCTGGATTCCCGAACCGGGAGGAGTAATATAACCTGCGCGGGCCCCGATGGAAAGATGCCCTGGCCGAGAATCTGTCCTCGAGGTCTTCCGACCCCGTGAGTGCTGTAGTCTTCCCATCCCTAACCCGCATTTGTCAGCGGGGGACTGGCATCGGCCGGGAACGTATTTATCCTTAGCATCTTGCAGCGTTTTGGGGGGAGCCTCCAGCATACAGATCGCGCCGGGCGCGCCCTGGCGTGTTCGAGATCGAACACCAGCGAGGATTGCTGCCGCCGCCTACGCGGCTCGGGGGTGGAGCTACCTATCTCCAATGGCTTGCACCCCCGCTTACGCCCACGGCTAAATGCGGACGCCGCAGACATCGGCGGCGGCGCCGGCCGTGCGGCTGGCGTTCGAGTTCCTGGTGCTGACGGCGGCGCGGTGGGGGGAGGTGCGGTGGGCCGAGTGGGCGGAGATCGATCGGGACGCGGGAGTGTGGGCCGTCCCGGCCAAGCGGACCAAGGCCAACCGACAGCACCGAGTGCCGCTGTGTGGCCGCGCCCTGGAGATTCTCGAGGCGGCACGGACACTTGGGGAGGGAGCCGGTCCACTGGTGTTCACCCGCCCGGGCGGGAAGCCGCTCGACGACAAGCAGCTGCGCTGCCTGCTCCAGGAGCACGGGATTGCGGCCGTGCCGCATGGGTTCCGGTCCAGTTTCCGGGACTGGGCGTGGGAGGAGACCGACGCGCCTCATGCGGTGATGGAGGCGGCATTGTCGCACGTGATCCGCAACCACATCGCCTTGACCGCCTTCCCGCAGGGATCACCAGGGTGAATCCGTCAATCCTCCCACCCTCAGCCCTCTTGCCGATCCTGCTCATGACCTCGTTCAGGCCGCCGTGCTGCTCGATCGTCTCCCAATCACCCTCCGCGATCGCCTTGCCGAGGGTGTCCGGAGCGTCTTCGTCCTGGCTGTCCTTGCCGGCCCGGGTCAGCAGCGATGGCTCCCAGGCCACCGCAACCACTCGCACCTGTCGGCCCCCGGCCCGCAACCGCCGCCACAGGTTCAGGTGCGCCTCCTCCACCGCACCCCGATACACCCGCAAGGGCAGGTGCCGTCGTTCGATCCCGAGCGCCTCGAAGGCACGGACCTTCTCCGGCTCGGTCGGCAGCCATGGCAAGCCTGGATGCTCCAGCACGTAGTCGAGCGCAAGCAGGCGCCGGAGGAGAATTTCCAGAGAAGCGACCCGGCGGTGGCGGATGTCCTCGGTACCCAGGGCCCGGTAGATCTGCCGGCTGAAGATCCGGCACACTTTCTGGTTCTCCAGGCTGTCCTCAGTGGCAATCCCCTTGCTGACCAGGGCCTGGACAAATCGGAGGGCTTGCCAGCGGTTTTCCTGGAGATGGAAGCAGAGTTGTGCCCGGGTGAAGAGGCCGCCGCCATGCAGACAGGCCAAGGCAATCCATTCGGCTTTTCGTCCCGTCCAGCCCAACCGCTCCAGTTCCTTCTCGCGTCCCTGGAGATGGGGAATCATGCGGTGACCTCGATCTGCTCGCGCAAGCAGGCATCCGCTGCCGCCTCGATCCGGCTGGCGTTCCAGTACCGCAGCGCCACCATTCTGATGCAGCCATTGGAATGCAAACTGGCTTGGCCCAATTGGTATCGAATCCTCAAAATCGAAGTAGTCGCTCCCGACTTCCGATGACATCCACTTATGTAAACTCCCTTCAGACGGACAATACCCTCCTTTCCAGTCACTTATGCAAAAAAGAGCCCGATCGCAGACCCTGCAACCCAGGCCGCAGCCGCCCTCGAAATGGTTCTCCGGGCCGTCCTGCTATCGGGCTTGGTCCTATGTCGATCCGTTGCGCTGGAGTTACAATAGCCCCGCACCGGCGGCCTGATGTGCACCGGAACCGTCCGCAGCACTACCCCGCCTCACTTCGATCCCCTGCCGCCGACCGATGGCGGCAGGTCTGCGGCCAAGAACCCCGCGAACGAGACCAAGCCCGCGGCCTGATCCCATAAGTATGTTGCCAGGAGTAAAACCTGATTCAGCAGCAAGATAGCGCAGGTTGCTACTCCCGGGCCGGCAGATAGGCCCCGTCGCCGCTGCGCTCGCCCGGCGCCCCGCCGTCATTCACTACCCCGTAGGCCAGGAAGGGGTTCTGCCCAGACACCTTCTCGATCCGGATATACCCCTGCCGGGTCTCCGGAGCGTAGCTGCCCAGAATGCCGTTGATCTGATGCCAGCCCCGGGCCGGGATCGGCCTGGTCACCACCGTCTGGACCAGCATCCCCGTCTCCCCATCGTAGATCTCGAGATGGAAGACGCTGGCGCTTTCGTCCACCTCCCCCGTGTTGACCAGCGCCAGGTTGCTCCGGTTCTCCTGGTTCTGCTGCAATCCGTCCACCCAGGCCACCTTGCTGAAGGCCTCACCGAAGGGCACCGCGTTGTAGAAGACGCTGTACTGCCCGCCCCCTCCCTCCGATCCCGTCCTGGCCCCGATCACGATCCCGCTCATGTCTGCCTCCACCGCCGTGGCAAACACCGCCCCGGCCAAGGCCCGGTTGCCCGTACCCAGCCCCGCCACCCCCCGACTCCGCAGCTCAGCCACCACGTCGGGGATGATCTGCTGCTGGCCGCCTTCCAGCGATAGGCTGAAGGCGGCGGCGTTCCCACTGGCCTCGATCCCTTCGGCCACAAACTCCAAATCCAAGATCCTGGCCTCCCCGGAGAAGTTCGTCACCGTCAGCTCGCTTCTGAACTCGCTGGTCTCCACGATCACCGGCAGGGTCTGCCCCATCTTCCCCTCCAGCGAACTCGCCGTCACCGGAAAGACAAACGACCCGTCCGAGTTGGCCTGGTCGTTGATGACTCCGTAGGCGTAGAAGGGGGCCTCTCCCTCCACCCGCTCCACCTTGACGTAGCCCTGGCGGTCACCGTCCGTACTCTCCAGCACTCCCAGCACCGGCGAATACTGATGAAATCCTCCCGGCTCAAGCGTAATGTCTTCCAGCACCCGCGGACTCCTATCCGATGCCTCTCCCGAATACACCGTGGCCCTCAGCGTGACCGCTCCCTCTTCCGGCGCTCCCATGTTCTGAAAGGCCAGGTTGGAGCGGTCCCGGCTGTTCTGCCGCAGTCCGCACAGGTAGACCGCCTCGCTAAAGCCCTCCTCCTCCGCCACTCCCAGGTAGGCCAGTCCCGCCCGTCCGTCAGGCACCACCGTCGTCGTCCGCACCACTGCCTCCACCTCGGATCCCAGCCGCACCTCCACCCTCAGCGTCCCGATCCGGTTCCCCGTCTTCGGGATCGGCACCCCCAGGCCAATCAAATAGCCCAGGGCGTCGGTCCGGATCTTCTGCCTGCCGGCCTCCAGCACCTCCGAGGCCCTCCCACTGCCTTCACCGATATGAGCCGTGTAGACGTAGTCCACCTTTGCCTCCCTTTCCCCCCGGTTGGTCAGCGTCAGCTCCGAGGTGAAAAAGGAGTTGTTCCGGCCCGCCGAAGAGAGAATCACCGGGATGAACAGAGACCCCGTCGTCAACCGGAAGCTCCCCTCGGCCGGGTTTCCGTCGCCACAGTCGTAACTGAACGTGCCCACTCCAGTCCCGGTGAAGGTCAGTGAAACTTCACAGGAACTTCCGTCATCGTAGTCCAGCCCCAGCGTTCCCATGCCGGGGCCCGTCCACTCATAGGTGTAGGTGCCCGATCGGGAGGAGGCGCCCTCGCTCCGGGTGGCGGCTTGCTGACTCCCCGACTCGACCTGCTCGAACCGATTGCCTTCCCCGAACCGCAGCTCAAGGCTTCCGGCAGCCTCCTCCTCACCCGTATTCCGCAACGTCAACCGCCGGCCCTCCAGGTCCTCCCCGGTGAAGTCCGAGGGGTCGTCCGGGTCCGGGTCCTCCGTCTCCGTCCTCCCTTCCCCCGGCTCCGACCATTCACTCATCCCCTCCTCGTTGACCGCCCTCACCTGCACCTCATACACCGTCCCCTCCTTCAGCCCCGACAGCGTCCCCTCCAGACCCGTCCCCTCGTGCCCCCCATCGCTGTAGCCCTCCTCGCCCCCCTCCCGGTAGCGCACGTCATAGTCGGTGATCTCAGGCCCTCGGTTCTCAGGCTCGGTCCAGCTCACCTTCAAGCTGTCGCTGCCCTCCGGGGTCACCGCCGGCGCTGCCGGCGCCTCCGGCGGTTCCTCCTCGTCACTCACCCACACCCGGATCGCCCTCTGCCCCTTCCGCTCCCTCTCTCCCTCACCGCTGCTTACCTCGACCACCACGATGTATTCGTTGTCCCCCGCTTCGCTCTGGGGTTCCGCGCTCTCCACATCCCCCGGATTCTCATAGTCCGGCGCTTCCCGGAACCGCAGCTCTCCCGTCTCCTCATCCACCGCAAACAGCGCCCCGTCGGCTCCCCCCGCGATCCCGTATCCCGTGACCTCGTCCCCCTCGTCCGGATCCGCCGCCTCCAGCTGCACTACCGTTGTGGTGTTCTCCATGACCTCGAACGGACCGGTGCCGGTGATCTCCGGCGGTTCCTCCTCGTCACTCACCCCCACCCGGATCGCTCTCTGCCCCTTCCGCTCCCTCTCCCCCTCTCCACTCCGCACCTCGACCACCACCACGTACTCGTTGTCCCCCGCTTCGCTCTGGGGTTCCGCGCTCTCCACATCCCCCGGATTCTCATAGTCCGGCGCCTCCCGGAAGGTCAGCTCCCCCGTCTCCTCATCCACCGCAAACAGCGCCCCGTCGGCTCCCCCCGCGATCCCGTATCCCGTGACCTCGTCCCCCTCGTCCGGGTCTGCCGCCTCCAGGCGCCCTACCCGCGTCTGGTTCTCCACCACCTCGAACATCCCCGCGCCGGTGATCTCCGGAGGTTCCTCCTCGTCCGTCACCCGCACCCGGATCGCCCTCTCCCCCTTCCGTTCCCTCTCCCCCTCTCCACTCCGCACCTCGACCACCACCACGTACTCGTTGTCCCCGGCTCCGCTCTCCGGTTCCGCGCTCTCCACATCCCCCGGATTCTCATAGTCCGGCGCCTCCCCAAACACCAGCTCCCCCGTCCCCTCATCCACCGCAAACAGCGCTCCGTCGGCTCCCCCCGCGATCCCGTATCCCGTGACCTCGTCCCCCTCGTCCGGGTCCATCGCCTCCAGTTGCCCGACTCTCGTCGTGTTCTCCACCACCTCGAACACGCCCAGGCTGGTGATCTCCGGCGGTTCTTCCTCGTCACTCACCCGCACCCGGATCGCACGGCTCCCCCTCCGCTCCCTCTCCCCCTCTCCGCTCCTTACCTCTACCACCACGATGTATTCGTTGTCCCCCGCTCCGCTCTGGGGATCGCCACTGGCTACATCTCCCGGAGTCTCGTAGTCCGGCGCCTCCCCGAACATCAGCTCCCCCGTCTCCTCAACCACCCTGAACAGCCCCCCGTCGGCTCCCCCCGCAATCCCGTATCCCGCAATCTCGTCCCCCGCGTCCGGGTCCATCGCCTCCAGCTGCACTACCATCGCCTGGTTCTCCACCACCTCGAACGGACCGGTGCTCGTGATCTCCGGCCCCCGGTTCAGCCCCGTCAGCCGGAAGCTCCCCTGTCCCTGCAACGCTCCGCCGCAGCGGTAGCTGTAGCTGCCCGCTCCCACTCCCCTGAAGGTCATCCGCAGCCCGCAGCTCTCCCCCTCGTCGTAGTCCAGCCTCAACTCCCCCGTGGTCCGGCTGGTGTAGCGGTACCCGTAGCTGCCCAGGCGGGTCGCCGTCACTTCTCCCTCCCCGTCCAGCTCGTCTTCCTCAAAGCGCAGCCCCGCTCCAAACCGCAGCCTCAGACGCTGCTCGGTTCCCCCCAATGGGGTGTGCTCCAGGCCGGCCTCGCTCCCCTGCAGATCTCCCGCCCGGAAGTTCGACCACCAGGCCCGGTCCAGCAACATCACCACCTCCACCGCCTCCGATACCCGCCCCTTGCCCACTAGGTTGACCGCACGCAGCTCAAAGACGTACACCGTCCCGTTGTCCAGTTCCCCGACCATATACCCCAAGGCGTTGACCTCATCCGGGGCGCTGTCCTCGATCGGAGTCCACTCGCCGAACCCTCCCCGGCCCTCTTTCAGCCGGTACTCATAGCGCAAGATGGGAGTACCCCCGTCGCTTTCCGGCGGGCTCCACTCCAGCCTCACCGCCCCCTCCCCGGGCATCGCCGTCAGGCCCGCCGGCGCCTGCGGAGGAAACAGCAGGCCCCCACCGCCGCCACCGCCGCCGCCGCCGCCGCCACCGCCACCGCCACCGCCGCCACCGCCCGGCGACGGCGGCCTCGGCGTGGCCTGCACCGTCTCCGCTCCTCCCTTCCCCAATGCATTGACCGCCCGCACCTCGAAGACATATTCCCGGCCGTTGACCAGGTTCCCCACCGTCACACTCCGAGTCCCCGCCGCCACATTCTCCCAATTGCTCCACGCCTCTCCCACCGCTTGATTCCGGACCTCGTAGCGGATGATCGGCGAGCCTCCGTTATCCGAGGGCCGGCTCCAGTTCAACCTCACCGACCCGCTGCCCGAACTCGCCCGCAGACCCATGGAGGAAATCAGCTCAGGCGCCCCCGGCGGCGACACCCTCACCTCCAACATTGCTTCCTCGTTGGGCTGGCCACTTGCGACCGACGTCACTGTGTCGGCAGGCACACTGAGGCTTAGCGTGTAGCTGTGGGCCACCCGGTCGGTCCACGGAGTCACCGTGGTGGTGAAGATCCGGTCGTCGGTCGTCTCGAGACCCCCGATCCCCGGGTCGCAGAAGATCGTGTTGTTCTGATCGTCCCTGCATTCAGGGTCTCGCTTCGAGTCGACGTCGTTCCCGCTGAACCCCGTCACCGGTTCCGAAAAGCTGAACCGCACCCTGAACGCCCCCGATACCGGCGGCTCGGTGCCGCTCGCCATCTCGACCGTCAGCGGCGTCACCGTCATCCCCTCTCCCAAGGGCGACCAGTCACCCGTCCCCTCGTCGTTGGTGGCCCGCACCTGCACCTCGTAAACCGTGCCCGGCTCGAGGTCGGAAAGCGTCAAGCTGAGTCCCGTCCCCTGGTGGTCTGGGTCGCTAAAGCGCCTCGTGCCTTCCTCCCGGTACTGCACGTCATAGTCGGTGATCGCCGGTCCCGTGTTCTCCGGCTCGCTCCAGCTCACCGTCAGACTGTCGGCCGTCTCCCCTGAAATGTCCGGCGCCTCCGGCCCCTCCGGCGGCTCCCGCTCGTCCGTCACTCTCACCAGGAAAGTCTGCTCCGCCTCCAGTTCCCTGGCTCCCGCTCCGCTCCTCACTTGAACCGTCACCACGTACGCGTTGTCCCCGGCCCCGCTCACCGGATCCGTGCTGGTAACATCCACGGGGTCCTCGTAGTCCGGCGCCTCCCGGAAACTCAACTCGCCCGTATCGGAGGCGATCGCAAACTGCGACTGGTCGACCCCACCCACGATCGCCCAGCCCGTCACCTCATCCCCCGCGTCGCTGTCTCTGGCCGCCAGCCGCCTCACCACCAACTGGTTCTCCGGAACATCGAACGAAGTCGGACTCGTGATCTCAGGAGCCGTGTTGGGGGCATCGGTGGTGTTGGTCACCGACCGGTTGCTCAGCCCCCGTGCGTCGTTGCCCACCGCATCCCGGATCGGGTTCGCCCCCACCCCCGTCGGAACCGTGTAGCTCACCCGGATCCCCGTATCTCCGTGCTCGACCGCCGGGTTCAGAAACAGCGTCAGCACGCTCCCGCTTACCGACACTCCCGTAACGCTTCGCCCGTTCCCTCCCACCTCCACCGTGAAGTCCCCCGTCGCCGGCCTCGAGCCTTCGTCGAGCGCCTCCCCGTAGGTCAGCGCCAGCGACGCCCCATCCACCGCCGCGCTCACAAACGCCGGCGGCACCCCGTCCACCCGGTGCCCCGCCTGCGCCGCCAGCGCCTCATGGGCCAGCTCCGCCGCATTGTCCGCTTCGTCCTTGACGGTTCCTCCACTGAGCGTCAGTCGGTTTGCCTCCACGCTCACCCCGTCGGTGTCTTCGTCCCCATCGGCCACCTCGTAGGCAAACACCAGTGCTGCCGTTCCCGTGCCGCTATCGTAGCCGGCCGTTCGGGTCTTGTTCCCCACTCTCAGCCTCAACTGCGGTGTTCCCGTCACCTTCACCGTCTCGTTGAAGGTGACCCTCACCTCGATCACGTCCTTCGCCGCATAGGTCTGATCAAATCCCGGGTTCGAACTGATGGCCAGGCTGCTCACCACAGGGGCGGTCGTGTCCGGCGTGTCGTTGGTGACCGGCTCCTGGCTCAGCCCCTCCGCCTGGTTGTCCGGCAGGTCCCGGATCGGATTGGTGCCCGGCGTGTAGCTCACCCGTATCCCCGTCTCCAAGTGCTCGGCCCCCGGATCCAGCGTCAGCAACACCGTGCTGCCCCTCACCGATACACGGGTGACTGTCCGAGTCTGATCGCCGCCGGACACCGTAAAGTCTCCTGTCTCAGGGGGTGAGCTACCGCCGAGCGGCTCGTCGTAGGTCAGTGTCAGCGTCGTCCCGTTGACCACCGCCCCGCCGGTTGCGGCCAGTGCCGGCTTGATCCCGTCCACCTTGTGGCCCGAATCGGCTGACAAACCCTCATGGTCCAGCTCCGCGTTGTTGCGGCCTTCGTCCCGGATGGTCCCGCCCGACAGGCTGTCGGCCTCGACGCCTACTCCATCGGTATCGCTTTCTCCGTCGGCGACCTCATAGGCAAAGACCAGAGCCGCTGTTCCCGTCCCGCCTCCATAGGTCGCCGTTCGGCTCCCTCCTCCCAGCTCCAGCGTCAACTGCGGCGTTCCCGTCACCTCCACCGTCTCGCTGAAGGTCACCGTCACCTGGATCTCATCGCCCTCTGCGTAGGTCCGGTCCGTTCCCGGATCCGAGCTGATCGCCAGACTGCTCACTGTCGGCGGGGTCGTATCCGGTGTTTCGTTGGTGACGGGCACGTTGCTCAGTCGGTCCGCCTCATTGCCCAACAGGTCCTGGACCGGGCTCGTCCCCATCCCGGTCGGCACCGTATAGCTCACGCGGATCCCCGCCTCCCCGTGCTCCACCGCCGGATCGAGGGTCAGGAGCACCGCGCTCCCGCTCGAAGCAGCGTCGGTGACCGTCCGCGTGGTGTCCCCTCCAGTTACCCTGAAGGCGCTCGCCTGCGGCGTCGAACTCCCGTCGAGCGGCTCGTCGAAGGTCAGCGTCAGCGTCGTCCCGTCGACCACTGCTCCGTTGCTTTCAGACAAGTCCGGGCCTGCTCCATCCACCTTGTGGCCCGAGTCGGCCGCCAGCCCGTCATGGCCCAGCTCCGCAGAATTATTCGAGCGATCCTTAATCGTGCCGCCGTTGAGCGAAAGGCTGTTCGCATCGATGCTGACCCCGTCGGTGTCCTCGTCCCCCTTGACGACCTCGTAGCCGAACTCCAGCTCCGTCGTACCCGTGCCTTCCAGGTACCCGGCCAGCCGGTTTCTGTCCCCCACATTCAGCACCAGCCGCGGCGTCCTCTCCACATCCACCGGCTCGCTGAAGGTGACCGTTGCCTGAATCTCGTCCTCCGGCGCGTAGATCCGGTCCGACCCCGGATCCGAATTGATGGCCAGACTGCTCACTGCCGGTGGGGTTGCGTCTTTGGCGATCCTGAGGATTTGGTCGGTGCCGCTCGAGGTGGTCACATACAGGGCTCCGTCGGGTCCCATCATCGGGGTCCGCAGCCGACCGTAGTCCCCGTCGAGTTGGGGCACAATGACTTGGCTCACAAATTCTCCGCCGGGGGTGAACTCGAACAGTCGCAGCTTGCTGTCTTTGAGCGTGGCCACCGCCAGTCGTCCCTCCCAGACACCCCACTGCTCGCCCTCAAGGAAGATGCCGCCACTGGTAGCCAAGGTTGGTGACCCCGACGACCACTTGGCCTTAAGAGCGTCAGGAAACTTTACGAAGTCGGTCATGGAGACCCCTTCGTTGTAGCCGGGCACCGGGTCCCAGCCGTAGTTGCGGCCGACGACCAGCAGGTTGATCTCGTCGTCAACCGACGGGCCGTGCTCCACCGACCACATCTGGTTCGTGTCCGGGCGCAACGCCAAGCCCTGTAGGTTGCGGTGGCCGTAAGTATAGACCCGTGAGCCGAACGGGTTACCGGGCGCTGCCTCGCCCGTCGATGCATTGACCCGCAGGACCTTCCCTCCGAGCGAGGTCAGATCCTGCGGGACCGATCCCGTTGCCGCGTCACCGGTCGCGATCCACAGATAGCCCTGCGGCCCGAAGCGCAGCCGGCAACCGCCGTGACGGCCGGTGGCGGCCGACATACCCCCGACAAGCGGATCGGCGACTCGGGTGGCTTCGGTGTAGGCCGTGTTAATGGTCCAGGCGATCACCTGCACCTCGGGCCCCGTGTGGCCCTGGCATGTATAGAAGCGCCGGTTGGAGGAGAAACCCGGATCGACAACGATGCCCATCAACCCCGTCTCTCCGACGGCAAACAGGTCGCTGAAATCGGCGGTGACAGTCTGGACGGTGCCGTCGGCGAGTCGGCTGCTCAGCACGCCTGCCCGCTGGGTGAACAGCATCGTCCCGTCGGGGGCGAAGGTGATGCCCCAGGGAATGCTCAGGCCGGAGACGAGGGTTGTAATCTCGAGATCGGGCGGGGCGATCTCGTTGGTGCTGACACCCTGCGCCTGCTTGCCGGAACCCTGCCCGTCACTGTAGGACACCGTGGCTCGCAGGTACATTTCTTCGTCATCGCTGGACGGCGTGTAGCGGGCCGACGTGGCGCCGGTGATATCCACCCAGCCCGTGGTGCGGTCCGAAGACCTGGCCCATTGCCAGCTCGCGCTGCTTACACCGCCGTCGGGATCGCTCAACCTTGCCCTGACGGCAGACCCGACCCGCGAGAAGCTCACCGTTCCGGCTTCCTCCAGGTTGCGCACGGTCACCGTGATCATCTGCTCTGCCGTCAGCGCCCGGTCACCCGTGCCGCCGGTCGCCGTCACGGTCAGGATGTACTCGTTGTTCGCCGCTTCGTTGGCGGGATCCGTGCTGGTGACGTCCGCCGGTCTCTCGTAGTTCGGCGGCGTGTTGAAGGTCAGCACGCCCGTCGCTTCGACGATTTGAAACTGCGAGGAGTCCGCGCCGCCGGTGATCGCATAGGTGACCGCATCACCGCTGTTCGGGTCCTCGGCCAACACCGTGGCTACCGCCGAAGTTCGGTTCTCGTCTACATCGAAGCTGGTGTCGCTGGTGAAGGTCGGCGCGGTGTTGACCGACTGGCGAGTGAAGGTCAGGGTCGCGATCGGGTCGTCCGAGAACTTGCCCATCCCCCGCAGGCTCGTGATGGTTGCTTGCGGCGAGGTGGCGGCGTTCGACAGTGAGAACTCCGTCCCCTCCTCGGTCCCGGCGTCCCAGGGATACAGGTTCACCGTGAGCGATGCCAGCCAGCCCGCTTGCGCATCGAGCAGGGACAACCCGGAGACGCCCACGAACCAGTCCGGGCTGGGCGCCACCATGGAGAGCAGGGTGACCCGGGGATGGTCGGTGGTGAGCGTGACCGTGCTGAGGGTGGATGAGCTCGTCGGGCCGATATTGCCGCCGCTGCCCTGAACAACGCTGAGCGCGTCCGGCTGGGCTGCCCGGACTTCACTCGCCAGGGTGCTCGTTCCCCCAAGTTCCGCCATGGACTCGACCCCCGCGCTGGCCATGCCGCCCTCGCTCAGGAAGGTCACGCCGGCGTTGTGAACCCCGCCGATCAGGGTGGTGAAATGCGCTCCGGATGGAAGGCCGCCGGAGGTGACGGTGGTGGTCCAGGCGCCCTGGAAGGTCACGCTGTAGGTGGCTGCCGACCGCACCGAAGCCACCGGATCGCTCGCCGGCGGGCTCAGCCACATGTTGGGCAGGGCCGTCGCCGCTACCAGGGCACTGCGGGTCGCCTCGCCGCCCGTGACCACCGCCCCAACCTGGTATGTGTAGGTCGTGTCGGCGGTCACGTCGGTATCGGTGAAGGTCAAGCCGCTGAGGCCCTCGCCGAGGATCTCCGAGGTGGCGCCGTCGTCGCGGGTAAGGGTGTAGGTGACATTTGGAGCCGGGGTCCAGTGGCTCGCGTCCACCGCGGTCCAGCTCAGCACCACCTGTCCCACACCGGCCTCTGCCGTCAGGGTCGGCCCTTCCCGGAGCTGGTAGCCGAACTCCTGCCATGTGGCGTCCCCGTCCCCATCGAAGTCCACGACCAGCACCGGATATTCGTCGGCCTCCCCGAAGTCCCACAGTTCAGCGTCCCAGTCCGCATAGATGCCGGTGGCGTCGGTGGGTGACTGGAGCCCGGTCGTCGTCTGACCCTGGCCATTGCTTCCGGTCGCCTGCCCCGAGGTCAGCGTGTCCCAGTAGCTGTAGAAGACGCTGCCCCGGTCGTTGTCCCCGACCAGCCCGCCGACCTCGCTCGTCCCCGTAACGCGGCCCGTGGCATAGCCGGCCCTGATCCTGACGACGTTGTCCCCGACCAGCCCGCCGACTTGGAGAAAGCCCGACACGCGGCCGGTGGCGTAGTTGCCTGTGATGGTGGCGCTGGGCGTCCCGACCAGCCCGCCGACTGCACGTGGCCCCGACACGCGGACGGTCGCGTAGCTGGCCGTGGTCGTGCCGGTGGTCCCCCCGACCAAGCCGCCGACATGGCGCGCGCCCGACACGCGGCCGGTGGCGTAGCTGGCCGTGATCGTGCCCTGGCCGTCTCCCACCAAACCGCCGACGTCCAGGTTTCCCGTTACATCGACTTGTGTCACTCCGACGTTGCGGATGGCGGACGTCGAGTCGGTATCTCCAAACAACCCGACCCGAGACGTTGTGGATCGGTCGATGAACAGGTTGCGAAGGGTGTGGCCATTGCCTTCGAACGTTGCCTGGAAACCGGCTGTGCCGGTCCCAAGGGGGTTCCAGCCGGCGCCGTTGTTCCAATAGTCGTCGTCCAAGTCAACGTCTCCATCGCCGTCTGTGTCGAAGTCCAGATCCGCCATCAGCTCATAGCCACGGCACTGGAGGACGCAGCGGAGCTGTGAGTCTGCTTCCGGAAACGCATCGGGAAACGCTGCGCGGTAGGCGTTCGCCCCGGCGTGCGCGGGGACGCCATCGCCGTCCAGGTCATGGCGGACCGCGTCGAGCTGCGCAAGTGTCGTGATCTCGATCAGCGCGTCAGCGTCGGTGTCGTAGACCCGCTCCTCCGTCACATTCGTCACTTCCTGGTCTACCAAGGGTGCCGCTGCGTTGCCCGCGAGATCCCGGATGAGGGCCGGTACTTGCGGTACTGCGAGCGGAGAATTGGAGAAGCTCACCGTCACCTCCTCACCCGCCAATACCGGATCCGTGAGACTTACCGTTACGATAGATCCACTCACCATCACTTCAGCCCGTGTGAAAGGCGAGGACCGGCTGGACGCCACGCTGAACTTCTTGCGGGCCAGAAACGGCGGCTGAGCCAACGGCTCGTCATAGGTCAGCGTCAGCACCGTTTCATCCACCACCGCCTCCAGCACCGTCGGCTTGACGCCGTCCACGCGGTGGGTCGCGTCGCCCGCAAGCGCACTGTGCGTCAGGACTGCGTTCTGGTTTGTGCTGTCCTGAATCGTGGCGCTGCCACGGATCAGCGCGTTCGCGGGAATACTCACCCCGTCGGCATCGTTCTCGCCGGAGGCCACAAAGAGGTAAAATGTCAGAACTTCGCGCGCCCCACCTTGATACACCGCCACCCGCGAACTGCTCCCGATCGCCAGCCAGAGAGCCGGCGTCCCCGTCACCGTGACCGTCTTGTCGAAGCGCACCGCGGCTTCGATCCTCTCGCCCACCGCATATCCCCCTGCCCCGGGATCCGAGGTCAGTGACACGCTCAGGACGCTCGGGGCGCCGGTCACCGCATCGTTGTCGGTTAGCGTCACCGTGGCGGTGGCCGGGCTGCCCGCACCGACGCCACCCGGCAGCAGATGGCCCAGGGTCAGGGTTACGGTCTCGCCGTCATCGTCCACGCCGTCGTCGACGGCCGTGACGGTGAAGGTCTGTTCGGTTTCGCCAGCCGCGAAGGTCACGTTGCGCGGTGCGGAATAGTCGGATGCCGCGGCGCCGGTCGCTCCGGTTGCCGTGAACGGAATGTCGATCGGGCGCGTGGGCGCTGCGCTCAGGCGTACTGTCACGGTCGCCACGGCCCCGCCCTCGGCTGCCGTGTATTGCTCGGCATCAAAGGACACCGTGATGTTCGGCGGGCTCCGGAAGTTCGCCACGTAGCCGCGCGTCCGATTGAGCATGCGCACCGCGTCGGCCGGGCCGTCCACCCCCGGCGCGGGCTCGAGGCCGGCCTTTCCCAGGGGGTCGCCGCCGGGATCGGGGTGGATCTGATCCGGATTGGAGAAGCGGAGCAGCCACTGACAACTGAAACCGGCAGCGGAGCACTGATCGGGGTACGCCATGATCGTGCGCCAGCGAGCGGTCGCCGGCACAGTCGGGTCCGGATTAGGGGATTCAGGATCATTCGGGTCGAACGCCCGCTGGTTCACGTAGCCAAAGGCGTACGGAAATGGCATGATATCCGTGCCACTGCAGATCGAGGCTTGGCAGAACTGATACCGGTCATGTTGAAGACCCATGATGTGGCCCAGTTCGTGCGCGAACGCAATGGCGTCGTCAGGAAGGACCAAGCCAAAAGCTCGGGATTCAAAGGCCTGCGACGGTGTGGCCATCCAGTACGCCGTGGCTAAAGAACCGGATCGCACCAGCAGAACGATGTCCGCGCCGACCTTGTCGCGCAAGTCGTGAACCTCGTCCATGTATCCGTCCGACGGCGATTGCAGACGGTCGCGATCTAAAAACGTCGCACTCACTCCGAAAATGTCATCCTGCTGCGTGTATCCCACCACCTCGTCGACCGCCACCAGCTTGATGCGCTGGTGCACGCCACCCGCCTCGTAGGCCGCGTTGGTCTCCGCGACCATGAGATCGATCGACGTCTCGATCTCGTCGATCCCGCCCGCGTACTCCCGGGCAGCCGAAGTGTAGAAGACGGCCACGTCGATGACCGACTGCTCGGCCGGCGGACAGAGGAGGCCGCTGAAGGTGATCGTGTCCAGCCAGTCCTGAAAGGCGTCATCCCCCGGCGCGCAGAGCTCGGTGTCCTCTATGTTCACGGTTTCCAGGTCGGACAACTCACGCAGCCCGTCAGGAAGGGGGCCGGTCAAGGCCCGGCTCTGGTTGAGCAACAGGGTGGTGAGATTGGTCAGGTCCGCCAACTCGGTCGGCAGGGCGCCGCCCAGAGCGTTGTTCTGCAAATCCAACTGTTCCAGCTCGCCCAGGTCGCCCAGGGCCGCCGGCAGCGTGCCTTCCAGGCCGTTGCCGTTCAGCGCCAGGGCCGTGACGCGGCCGTCACTGTTGGTGGTCACGCCAAACCACGAGGACAGCGGCTCCTCACTCGTCCAGTTGGTATTGGTCGTCCAGTTCGCGCCGTCCGTGGCGTTGTAGAGCGCGACCAGAGCGGCCTTGTCGGTGGCGACAGAATTCTGGGCATGGACGTGGTCTGCCACACCGAGCGGCAGCACGGCCAGAAGAACTCGTAGCAGCCACCTGAAGTCTTGCATCGGCGGTCGGACCTCTGACATTGGCTTCATCAGTGCTGGTGGTCGGTCTCGCAACGGGTCTCCTCCACTCCGCAGTTGAGCGGCGGCTCCTCGACCTCGCTGATGGCGTACCGCCCCCGTCCGGCGGACCGGATGCGGTAGGTTCCGCTGAGCGTCCGCACCGCGCCGGCGACCGTCTCGCCGTTGACAACAACCGTCAGCGTGCCTGGCGGCTTGCCAACGAGCCGGCCCGAGATCGAATAGCCGCCCGAAAAGGTCGGCGCTGTCCGTTGCACGATCCCTGTCAACACGACGTCCTCGAACAGATTCAAGGTCAGGGTTGCATCCGACGCGGGCGCCGCGTCACGCTTGCCGATACGCGGGGATACGGCTTTGGTGTGAACGCGGGGGCGGGGGAGCACGGATGCGGCTGCCCGGGCGCGCTGGAGCCTTTCCAAGTCAATCGTCACCACCCGACGGCGTAGCACCGTCGGGTGGAGCGAGGATGGTGTCGGCGAATCCAGCTGCGTCGCCGCGCGATCGACTGCGGAAAAGAGTCCTCTGCGCTGGGCCTCGGCCGCTGGGCTCAGTAGCCACGTCAGCCCAATGACAATAACCGCTATGATGTACCGTTCGCTTGCCCGTGACATGTCACTTTCCTCCTTTTCGAGATTCTGGCACTCCGGCTATCCAGATGAAGATGTTCCCTGTGGACACTCACCATTGGCGTCGGGGCCTCGTCTTGAGGCGAAAGAACTCGTCCAGGACCGCACCGTTGAATCGCTATACAGGCCAGCAAGGAGACCGGAGCGACTAAGGAAGACCCTCTATGTCAACTCCTGAGTCAACCCTCACAGGTTGCGGTTTCTTTACTGAAGCAGTACTTGGCGGCACCGAACGAGCTACGGCCCCGGTTTCTCTTGCATTCCCTACTCCCGAGCCGGCAGGTAGGCTCCGTCGCCGCTGCGCTCTTCCGGGGCCCCGCCGTCGTTGACCACCCCGTAGGCCAGGAAGGGGTTCTCCCCCGACACCTTCAGGATTCGGATATACCCCTGCCGGGTCTCCGGGGCGTAGCTGCCCAGGATCCCGTTGATCTGATGCCAGCTCCGCGCCGGGACCGGCCTGGTCACCACCGTCTGGGCCAGCAACCCCGTCTCCCCGTCGTAGATCTCGAGATGGAAGACGCTCTCACTGTCATCCACCTCCCCGGTGTTGACCAAGGCCAGGTTGCTGCGGTTCTCCTGGTTCTGCTGCAGTCCCTCCACCCAGGCCACCTCGGTGAAGGCCTCACCGAAGGGCACCGCGTTGTAGAAGACGCTGTACTGCCCGCCCCCTCCCTCCGATCCCGTCCTGGCCCCGATCACGATCCCGCTCATGTCTGCCTCCACCGCCGTGGCAAACACCGCCCCGGCCAAGGCCCGGTTGCCCGTACCCAGCCCCGCCACCCCCCGACTCCGCAGCTCAGCCACCACGTCGGGGATGATCTGCTGCTGGCCGCCTTCCAGCGATAGGCTGAAGGCGGCGGCGTTCCCACTGGCCTCGATCCCTTCGGCCACAAACTCCAAATCCAAGATCCTGGCCTCCTCCGAGAAGTTGGTCACCGTCAGCTCACTTCTGAACTCGCTGGTCTCCACGATCACCGGCAGGGTCTGCCCCATCTTCCCCTCCAGCGAACTCGCCGTCACCGGAAAGACAAACGACCCGTCCGAGTTGGCCTGGTCGTTGATGACTCCGTAGGCGTAGAAGGGGGCCTCTCCCTCCACACGCTCCACCTTGACGTAGCCCTGGCGGTCGCCATCCACGCTCTCCAGCACTCCCAGCACCGGCGAATACTGATGAAACCCGCCGGGCTCAAGCGTAATGTCTTCCAGCACGCGGGGACTCCTATCCGATGCCTCTCCCGAATACACCGTGGCCCTCAGCGTGATCGCCCCCTCTTCCGGTGCCCCCATGTTCTGCAAGGCCAGGTTGGAGCGGTCCCGGCTGTTCTGCCGCAGTCCGCACAGATAGACCGCCTCGCTAAAGCCCTCCTCCTCCGCTACCCCCAGGTAGGCCAGCCCCGCCCGTCCTTCAGGCACCTCCGTCGTCGTCCGCACCACCGCCTCCACCTCGGATCCCAGCGGCACCTCCACCCTCAGCGTCCCGATCCGGTTCCCCGACTCCGGAATCGGCACCCCCAGGCCAATCAAATAGCCCAGGGCGTTAGATTTGACCCTCTGCCTGCCTGCAGGGAGAACCTCCGATCCTGTCCCGCTTCCTCCTCCCCGTTCGGCCGTGTAGGTGTAGTCGAGGCTTACGTCTTGCTCCCCACGGTTGGTCAGGGTCATCTCCGAGGTAAAAAAGGAGTTGTTCCGGCCCGCCGAAGAGAGAATCACCGGGATGAACAGAGACCCCGTCGTCAACCGGAAGCTCCCCTCGGCCGGGTTTCCGTCGCCACAGTCGTAACTGAACGTGCCCACTCCAGTCCCGGTGAAGGTAAGTGAAACTTCACAGGAACTTCCGTCATCGTAGTCCAGCCCCAGCGTTCCCATGCCGGGGCCCGTCCACTCATAGGTGTAGGTGCCGGCCGACTCGGCCTGCTCGAACCGGTTGCCTTCTCCAAACCGCAGCTCAACGATTCCGGCAGCCCCCTCCTCACCCTCCAGCCGCAGGGTCAGACGCCTCCCCTCCAGGTCTTCCCCGGTGAAGTTCGAGGGATCGTCAGCGTCGGGCTCTGTCGTCTCTGTCGTCCCCTCGCCCGGCTCCGACCACTCACCGATCCCCTCCTCGTTGACCGCCCTCACCTGCACCTCATAGTCCGTCTTTTCCTTCAGCCCTGACAGCCTCCCCTCCAGACCCGTCCCCTCGTGCCCCCCATCGCTGTAGCCTTCCTCCCCCTCCTCCCGGTAGCGCACTTCATAGTCGGTGATCGCCGGCCCTCGGTTCTCAGGCTCGGTCCAGCTCACCTTCAAGCGGTCGCTGCCCTCCGGGGTCACCGCCGGCGCTGCCGGCGCCTCCGGCGGTTCCTCCTCGTCACTCACCCGCACCCGGATCGCCCTCTGCCCCTTCCGCTCCCGCTCCCCCTCTCCGCTGCTTACCTCGACCACCACGATGTATTCGTTGTCCCCCGCTCCGCTCTCCGGTTCCGCGCTCTCCACATCCCCCGGATTCTCAAAGTCCGGCGCTTCCCCAAACATCAGCTCTCCCGTTCCCTCATCCACCGCAAACAGCGCCCCGTCGGCTCCCCCCGCGATCCCGTATCCCGTGACCTCGTCCCCCTCGTCCGGGTCTGCCGCCTCCAGGCGCCCTACCCGCGTCTGGTTCTCCACCACCTCGAACATCCCCGCGCCGGTGATCTCCGGAGGTTCCTCCTCGTCCGTCACCCGCACCCGGATCGCCCTCTGCCCCTTCCGCTCCCTCTCCCCTTCTCCGCTCCTTACCTCGACCATCACGATGTATTCGTTGTCTGCTGCGCCGCTCTCCGGTTCCGCGCTCTCCACATCCCCCGGATTCTCATAGTCCGGCGCCTCCCCAAACACCAGCTCCCCCGTCCCCTCATCCACCGCAAACAGCGCTCCGTCGGCTCCCCCCGCGATCCCGTATCCCGTGACCTCGTCCCCCTCGTCCGGGTCCATCGCCTCCAGTTGCCCGACTCTCGTCGTGTTCTCCACCACCTCGAACACGCCCAGGCTGGTGATCTCCGGCGGTTCCTCCTCATCACTCACCCGCACCCGGATCGCCCTCTGCCCCTTCCGCTCCCTTTCCCCCTCTCCGCTGCTTACCTCGACCACCACGATGTACTCGTTGTCCCCGGCTCCGCTCTCCGGTTCCGCGCTCTCTACATCCCCCGGATTCTCATAGTCCGGCGCCTCCCGGAACATCAATTCCCCCGTCTCCTCATCCACCGCAAACAGCGCCCCGTCGGCTCCTCCAGCTATCCCGAATCCCGTGACCTCGTCCCCCTCGTCCGGGTCCACCGCCTCCAGCTGCCCCACCCTCGCCTGGTTCTCCACCACCTCGAACTGCCCCGCGCCGGTGATCTCCGGCGCCCGGTTCAGCCCGCTCAACCGGAAGCTTCCCTGTCCCCCGAACCGTCCGCCGCAGCGATAGCTGTAGCTGCCCGTTCCCACTCCCCTGAAGGTCAGCCGCAGCTGGCAGGTCTCTCCCCCGTCGAAGTCCAGACTCAACTCCCCAGTCGTCCGGCTGGTGTAGCGGTACCCGTAGCCGCCCATGCGGGTCGCCGTCACTTCTCCCTCCCCGTCCAGCTCGTCCTCCTCGAAGCGCAGCCCCGCTCCAAACCGCAGCCTCAGACTCCGCGGGGTCCCCCCAAACGGGGTGTGCTCCAGGCCGGCCTCACTCCCTTGGAGATCTTCCGCCAGGAAGTTCGACCAGTAGGCCCGGTCCAGCAACATCACCGCCTCCACCGCCTCCGTCTCCGGTCCCTCGTCCACCAGGTTGACCGCACGCAGCTCAAAGACATAGACCGTCCCGTTGAGAAGCCCCCCGATCGTATACCCGCCGGCGTTGACCTCGCCGGGGGCGCTGTCTTCGATCGGGGTCCACTCGCCGAACCCTCCCCGGATCTCCTTCAAACGGTACTCATAGCGCAGGATAGGGATGCCCCCGTCGCTTTCCGGCGGGTCCCACTCCAGCCTCACCATTCCCTCCCCGGGTGTCGCCATCAGGGCCGCCGGGGCCTCGGGAGGGAACAGCAGGCCGCCGCCACCACCGCCGCCGCCACCGCCGCCGCCGCCGCGGGGCGGGGGCGGCGCAATCCGCAGCTCCGGCGTGGCCCGCACCGTCTCCACTCCCCCCTTCCCCAGGGCATTGACCGCACGCACCTCGAAGACATATTCCTGGCCGTTGATCAGGCCTTCCACCGTCACCCCGCGCGTCCCAGCCGCCATGTTCTCCCAGGCCCCAAACTCCTCCCCCACGGCCGCGTGCCGGTACTCGTAGCGGATGATGGGTGAGCCCCCTTCCTCCGCCGGCCGGTTCCAGCTCAACCGTACCGTTCCATTCCCGCCGCCGGCCCTCGCGCCGATCGATGAGATCTCCACCGTCACTCCCGGCGGCGCCACCCGCACCTCCAACATCGCTTCCTGGTTGAGCTGGCCACTTGCGGCCGACCTCACGGTGTCGGCAGCCACACTGAGGCTCAGTGTGTAGTTGTTCTCCACCCCGTTGGTCCCCGGAGTTACCGTAGCGCTGAAGACCCGGCCATCGACCGTCTGCAACGCCCCAATGACCGGGTCGCAGGGTACTGCGCTTCCCTGGCTGTCCCTGCAGGCAGGGTCTTGCTCGGCAACCTGTTCGGTCTCGATTTCGTTGCGGCTAAAGCCCGTCACCTCTTCGGAGAAGCTGATCCTCACCCTGAACGGCCCCGACACCGGGGGATCCGTGCCGCTCGCCATCACGAGCGTCAGCGGCGTGACCGTCATCCCCTCACCCGAATCCGACCAATCACTCGTCCCCTCCTCGTTTCCGGCTCTTACCTGCACCTCGTAGGCCGTCCCCGGCTCGAGGTCGGAAAGCGTCAAGCTGAGCCCCGGCCCCTCCTGGCCCCCGTCGGTGAAGCGCCCCGTCCCCTTCTCCCGGTACTGCACGTCGTAGTCGGTGATCGCCGGTCCCGTGTTCTCCGGCTCGCTCCAGCTCACCGTCAGACTGTCGGCCGTCTCCCCCGATATGTCCGGCGCCTCCGGCCCCTCCGGCGGCTCCCGCTCGTCCGTCACGCTCACCAGGAAAGTCTGCTCCGCTGTCAACTCCCTGGCTCCCGCCCCACTTTTCACTTGCACCGTCACCACGTATTCGTTGTCTTCCAATCCGCTCACCGGATCCGTGCTCGTTACATCCACGGGGCCCTCGTAGTTCGGCGCCGTCTGGAAGCGCAACTCCCCAGTGTCAGGGGCAATTGAGAACTCAAACCGGTCGGCCCCACCCACAATATCCCAGCCCGCCACCTCATCCCCCGGGTCGCTGTCCCTGGCCGCCAGCCGCCTCACCAACGCCTGGTTCTCCCCGACACTGAGCGGTCCCCGAGTCGTGATCTCAGGCACCGTGTTGGGCGCATCGGTGGTGTTGGTCGCCGCCCGGTTGCTCAGCCCCACAGCTTCGTTGCCTGCCGCGTCCCGGATCGGGTTCGCCCCCACCCCCGCCGGAACCGTGTAGCTCACCCGGATTCCCGTATCTCCGTGCTCGACCGCCGGATCGAGCGTCAGCGTCACCACGCTCCCGCTGATCGAGACTCCCGTAACGCTTCGCCCGCTGCCCCCCACCTCTGCCGTGAAGTCCCCGGATGCGGGCCTCGATCCTGCGTCGAGCGCCTCCCCGTAGGTCAGCGTCAGAGAGGAGCCATCCACCGCCGCGCCCACAAACGCCGGGCGGACCCCGTCGACCTTGTGCCCCGACTCCGCGGGCACTGCCTCATGGGCCAGCTCCGCCGCATTGTCCGCCTCATCCTTGATGGTTCCTCCACTGAGCGTCAGTCGGTTTGCCTCCACGCTCACCCCGTCGGTGTCTTCGTCCCCATCGGCCACCTCATAGCCGAACACCAGCTCCGCCGTGTCCGCGCCTCTCAGGTAGCCGGCCAACCGGTTTCTGGTTCCCACTCTCAACCTCAGCCGCGGCGTCCCCGTCACCTTCACCGTTTCGCTGAAGGTCACCGTCACCTGGATCTCGTCTTCTGCCGCATAGGTCTGATCAAATCCCGGGTTCGAACTGATGGCCAGGCTGCTCACCACAGGGGCGGTCGTGTCCGGCGTGTCGTTGGTGACCGGCTCCTGGCTCAGCCCCTCCGCCTGGTTGCCTGCCAGGTCCCGGATCCGATTGGCGCCCGGCGTGTAGCTCACCCGGATCCCCGCCTCCAAGTGCTCGGCCCCCGGATCCAGCGTCAGCACCACCGTGCTGCCGCTCAGCGAAACACGGGTGACCGTCCGAGTCCGATCGCCGCCCGACACCGTGAAGTCCCCTGCGTCAGGCGTCGAGCTCCCGCCGAGCGGTTCGTCGTAGGTCAGTGTCAGCGTCGTCCCGTTGACCACCGCCCCGCCGGTTGCAGCCAGTTCCGGCTTGACCCCGTCCACCCTGTGGCCCGAGTCGGCGGCCAGCCCTTGGTGGTCCAGCACCGCGTTATTGCCCGGACCGTCCCGGATCGTGCCGCCCGACAGGCTGTCGGCCTCGACGCCTACCCCGTCGGTGTCGCTTTCTCCGTCGACCACTTCGTAGGCGAACACCAGCGCCGCCGTTCCCGACCCGCCTCCATAGGTCGCCGTTCGACTCCCTCCCCCCAGCTCCAGACTCAACCGCGGCGTCCCCGTCACCTCCACCGTCTCGCTGAAGGTGACCGTTGCCTGAATCTCGTCATCCGGTGCGTAGATCAGGTCCGAACCCGGATTCGAAGTGATCTCGATCTTGCTCACTGCCGGCGGAGTCGTGTCTGCACGGATGACATGCGATGCGGGGACTTTCGACAGCACGGTACCATCGGCCGTGCAGATGCCACCATCGGCGCAGGGCTCATCGGCCATCAGACCGAGGGTGATGTCGCCGTCGCCGGCGGGAATCAGGGTCAAGACATAGGCGTTGGCTGGAGTCCCGGCCTCGCTGTGGGGCACGACGCTGTCAACCGTGGCGCCGGTCAGAGCGACCGACGGCGTCCCGGCGGCGAAGTCCACCACCGGCCGGCTGAAGGCGACGACGACCAGCGGCCGGTCCGAGGTCCCGGAATGAAACTCCGCCCGGCTCACGATCGTCGCCTCGAGCGGTTCGACCCGCGCCGCCAGAGCCACCGGGCTCACCATGACGACTCGGGTGTTGTAGGGCTTGCCAACGCCGCGATCGCCGATGATGTTCTCGAGCGTCATGATGAGCTTCTGCGTCTCCGTCTCCGCATCGACGTGCATTGCCGTGTTGGGCATAGGCCCGAATCTTGTGTTGCTCCAACTGATCACCCAATCGCCGTTGTCCAAGGGCTCGGCATGCCCGCCCCAGCCTCCTTTCCAGGTCCCCGGTATTCGAAACTCGCGCTGGAAGACCAGCTCCTCGTTGGGGACGTCGATCGCATATTCCACGGCGCGCGTCCTCTCAAAGCATTGCGTCAGTCCTCTCGGGTCCTCCGGAACCCACGGCGGCAATTCGCAATTCGTGGCGTTGTCGTACACGAGCAGATTTCCGTCCGCCGTCATCTGCCCGCCGTGCTGGCCGCTGAACCCGCCCCTGGGATCGTTGACGAAGTCGAGCGGCGCCGGCCCCCGGTCCAGCTGCACCGTCTCGCCGGCCTTCCATTGCTCCCGGCTGAGAATGGAGGGGCCCGTGCGCCACACCACATCGCCGGTGTCCCCGTCGATGCGCAGGATCTTCGAGCAGAACCGGAACCCCGCAATGATGTCCCCGTCGATTAAGCCCAGCGAGTTGATGTGCGCATATTCGTCATTGAACGTGCTTCCTCTTATGCAGTCCTCGATCGCCATGTGGTCCCACGCGTTCCAGTTGAACTTGACCGTGCCATCCGAGGTGCGCACCTGGATGGCCGAGTCCTTGACACTCTGGCTCGTTCCGAGCGGGTCACCGTTGCCGTTTCGGAGGTCGGGGAATGCCGTGTTGAGAAAGCTCAGGTCGCGTTGTCGGCGGCTGTAGGCCATCAACACATAGTCGCCGTTCGGAAGAATAATTTGGTCGTGGCCGTCCGTGTTGTTGAACGGGCTGAGGACGTGGATGTCGTCATCCACCGTATTCAAGTACTTGTCGAGCACCACCATTTCAACGCCGTCGGTGGCGTAGCTGCTGCCCCGCTTCGTAAAGGCGTAGCGGGCGCGGGGATGCGTTTCGTCGGGAAACACCCGGAAGTACTCATTAATCTGGTTGGCAATGTACTTGCGCAAGCGGGGCACGCCGTTGTTGTCCATCATGATCAGGGAGCTGCGCCACCCCACATCGCTACGCCGCCACTTGGCACTGAACATCATCAGGTCTTCCGTTGCGCCGTCCGCCTTCACCGTGGTCAGTTTGGGGAACTCCGTCCGGTCGATGCAGTGCACCGTGTAGGTGGTGCTCGCGCCCGTGGGGCCGGTCAGCGTGATTCGGATGTCGCTCTCGAAGCCCAGGCTGTCTACGGTGAAAGCCTCGCCCTTGGGCCTCTGCACGCTGTTGACGGACAGGCGCGTATCGGTGTCCTCGGGTGTGAGCGTCAGAGTGACCGACGCCGTGCAGCGGGCGGCGTAATGAAGCGTGTCCGGGTCGAAGGCGGGGTAGAACGCGCGGTCGTCGGCAGGCACTCCCGACAGGCCGGACACGGTGAGCGCACTCAGACGGTGCCCGATGACAACGTGCGGAGCCATCGCCTGGGCTGTCTTGCCGGCGCCGAGGCCGTCCGCGTAGGTTGCCGTAACCCGCAAGTAGCGGTCACCGTCGGCCGCAGTCGGCGAATAGCTCGCCGACGTGGCGCCGTCGATTTCCTCCCAGTCCTCCCGGCCGTCGTTGCGCTCCCACTGCCAAGTGGTCGTGCCGCTCACGGCGTCGGTGTCGGCGAGCGTGGCTGTCAGCGCCGTACCGAGCTTCGGCCTTAGTGGGGAGAAAGTCACCACCCCCGGCTCCTCGACGTTGGTCACCGTTACCGCCACGGCGATCGACTCGGTGGTCGTGCCGTCGCCGGCGCTCACCGTGACGTCGTAGACGTTGTCGTTCCCGGCATCGACGGCGTTCTCGTAGTCCGGCGGATCGACGAAGCGCAGAGTGCCGTCGGCAATCGTGAACAACGCACTGTCGTTTCCCGCGAGCAACCAGTCGTCGCCGTCCACGACCCCGTAGGCGGCGACCCGCATGCCGCGCCTGCCCTCCGCGTGACTGGCGGTGGCGGGCCCCGTTAGCCCCGGCGCCAGGTCCGTCACCGTTACCAGGAGGGCCGCCGTGTCGGTGTGCGTACCGTCGCTGACCTGCACGGTGACGGCGTAGGTCCCGTCGCCGTCGGCATCGTCCGGGGTCTCGTAATCCTTGGCCGCGGCGAAGGTGAGGACACCGGCGCTGGTCAGCGTGAACTGCGTCGCGTCCGCCCCGCCCGCGGCGCCTGACGGGATCGACCACATCAGGGCAGTGGTGGCGGTGTCCTGGTCGGTCGCGCTCAGCGTCGCCACTGCCGTCTCGTTCTCAGCGACGTCAATCGCCGAGGACGTCGTAATGACCGGCGCCACCGTCTGGCGAGTGAAGGTCAGGGTCGCGATCGGCTCGTTCGAGAACTTGCCCATCCCCTTGATGCTGGTGATGGTTCCCTGCGGCGAGGTCGCGGAGTTGGTCAACGAGAACTCGGTTCCCTCCTCGGTCCCGGCGTCGTAGGGAAACAGGTCCACGGTGAGGGAAGGCTGCCAGCCGTCATCGGCGGTATTACGGAGGGACAGCCCGGAGACGCCCACGAACCAGTCCGGGCTCGGGGCAATCATCGAGAGCAGCGTGACCAGAGGATGGGCTGTGGTGACCGCGATGTCCACCGTGGCTGTGGGCGTCCCGCCGCTCGGGAGACTCTTCTCAATGACGGCGAGAGCATTCGAGTTGGCGTTAATCTCGGACTTGAGCGTGCTCGTTCCCCCAACTTCCGCCATGCTCTCGATCCCCGCACTGGCCGTGCCGCCAACGCTCCAAAAGGTCACGCTGTCATTGTGTACAGCGCCGATCAAAGGCGAGAAATGCGCACCGGATGGAAGGCCGCCGGACGTGACGCTGGTGGTCCATTTGCCATCAAATGTCACCCGGTAGGTGGCTGATTGCGCGTTGCCCTGCGCCGGCGTGATCACTGGCAGCGTAGCGAGCGCCAGCAGCAGTCCTGCCGCCGAGGAGGCGGTCAGGGATCGGGCAAGGCTTCGAAGACGGCTGAAGCGTTCCTGATAGCGCCGGTGATGCTTGCGGTGCATGGCGTCACACCACCTGGGCCGACGGGCGGGGGCGTTCGGAAGGTCTGACGGATGGAGTGCGGTGCCTGCTTGTTCAGGCGGGGCGGGCTTGAGATTCAGACCATGGTGCTCGGTGCTCGGTCTAGGGCCTGTTAACACTGGCGAAGCGCCTCTCTGTGCTTTCACCGCCGGCGGTAGCAGCCGAACAGGGGCAGGAGAATTTCTCTGCGATCTCCCCCGGCATTCCGCCTGGTTAATGGAAATTCCCCCTTTTCACCATCCATGACGGCTGAGAACCGGAAACCGAACGGTTTCGGCAAAAAAAAGCAAAAAAACCTGATTACGCATAAGTTCCAGCCACAGTTAACAGGCGATAGGGCAACGGAGGAGTCCGCACAGCGACATGAGCGAGTCGAGGAACCAGATCAGCGAGTTGGTAGCGACGGTTGAAGCGGTAGGAGAATTCGGCAAGATAGCGCGGCCCATATTTCTGACCCCAGGCGTGGTAGGTGCCATCCAGGGCCCGCTTGACGTTGCCGAGCACCGTGTTCACCCACCCCAGGCCCGACGCCTCGCAGCTGCCCGGCCCCCCTCCGGTTACCCGCGGGCGGTGCTCACATCCTGCTTCCTCCACTCCCCGGGGGAGAGTAGGGGACGCACCCGTCCCCAGCGCCGCACCCAGCGCTGCACGACGAATTTTGCAAAAGGCTCGTATGAAAGACGCTTGAGAAGCAGTTTGTGAAGGGGATTGGTCCTGGCTCAGGTAAGGATCGCTCCCTTTATCGGAAGTCGGGATAGTTACTCCGATTCCGGGGTTGAAAGGCCCGCTCCGTGCCGATGGAGGTGTGTTAAGGGACGCGAAGGGTGATTAACATCATCGGTAACACGCGGGTAACACGGACCGTTTCCCAGAACTCCTTACACCTCAAGGAGTTGAAGGGATGTTCCCGGCTCCGGCGTGCCGAAGGACGAATCGAAGCCGATGACGGGAGCGACCCTCCTGAAACCGCGCCTCGATCGGCACCGAGGAGAGGGGCGAACAACATCCGTTCCTCGCCCCCCGGGGCCGCTCCCGTCTCATCGATCCCTGCGGGAAGGCGGGCAAGCCGGCTAAGAAGCCGGCGCTGGGAACAGCGGAGCCGAGGCAGCGGACCACAGTTCGCCCACTGGCTACGACCGGCACGCCTGGAGGGTGCGCACAACCAGAGATATTCGATTCGCAGCACGCGCTGAGGGAAAAATCCTGCGCCATGATCACACCCCCTGGTGAGAAATGCGGGTTAGAGCGAACGAAAGAGTTCCAGGAAGTGGGACAGGGAGACCTTCTCGGCGCGAACCGTTCCCGGATAGCCGAGCTCCCGCAAGGTTTCGGCCATCCGCTTCCAGGCTTCCGGTTCGACCTCCTTGAGACAATTCCTGAGAGTTTTTCGCCTCTGGGAGAACGCCTTTTTGACGAAGCCGAAGAAGGCGCTCTCGTCTTCGGGCTTCAGGCGTCGGTGCGGCCGGGGAAGGAGGCGAACCACCTTGGAGTCCACTTTGGGCCTGGGCTTGAAGGCTTGGGGCGGAACGGCAAAGAGCGGCTCGATACGGAAATAGTACTGAATGATCAGAGTGAGTACTCCATAGTCCCGGCCGCCGGGACTGGCCGCCAGACGATCCGCGACCTCGGCTTGAACCATCACCACCGCCAAGTCGATGACGCCGGCGTGACGGGCGAGGTGCTGCAGAATCGGGGACGAAATGGCGTAAGGAAGGTTTCCCACCACCCTGAAGCCGGGTGCGGCATGGCGGTTGCGAAGCTCGCCCAGATCCAGCGTGAGGATGTCGCCATTGAGAAACTCGATCCCGGGCCCACCGAAACGCTGTCGCAACCGCGAACAGAGAACAGCATCCAGCTCCACCCCGATGTAGGGGCCTTTGCCGACCAGGTGCGCGGTCAGAGCGCCGGTGCCGCACCCGATCTCCACAACGGTGTCGTTCCCTTCCAGACCCAGGCCGGCCACGATCCTCCTGGCCAGGGAAGGCTTGTGAAGGAAGTGTTGTCCCAGCCTCTTCTTGGCCTTTACCCGCATTTCTCACCAGGTCGCTGAGCATAATGTCGAAAAGTGCTTGTCTTTAACATCTTGCGGCCCTTTGTTTGGAGTCTTCAGGGCACAGACGGTGCTGGGAGCGCCCTGGCTTGTCTTTTCCGCTTCAGCGCGCGCATGCTCCCTCGACCGTAGTTCCGGCTACGCCCTTCGGTCACGAGCACGCGCTGAAGCGGAAAATCCTGCGCCAAGTTGCACTCTTGAGAAGAGTGCTACCCCCTGGTGAGAAATGCGGGTTTACGGGTTGCTGTTGCATCGATGATCGAGACCTTGTAATCTGGATTGCTTGAGCTATCCTGTTCCTGGTTGCCTGGCCCACAGGTCAGGCAACCCGCCAAGCGGAGGGTCCACAGCCATTTGGCCCGGGTGAGCTCAAGGGTAACCCGGTGGAGTCGGATGGATCAAGAAAGGGCGCAATGCGCATTCTGTTCGTTGCTTCCGAGGCGGTTCCCTGGGCCAAGACCGGGGGATTGGGAGATGTCCTCGGCGCCCTGCCCTACAGCCTTCGCCAGCTCGGGCAGGAGGTTTCGGTGGTCCTGCCCAGGTATCGCGGGATCGAAGCCGGTCGGAGGCGTATTCCGAGCCTCACGATACCTCTGGGGAATCAACTCAGGTTCTGCCCCGTCTATGAAGCCACCCGCCGGCAAGTCAGGTTTTTCTTCATCGACTATCCCCCGTACTATGATCGAGACGGATTGTATCAGGCGGGCCAACGGGACCATCCGGACAACGCCGAACGCTTTGCCCTGCTCTCCCTGGCTGCTCTGGAGTTTGCCAAACGCTCGGCCTCCGCGCCAGACGTGATTCATTGCCACGATTGGCACACCTCCCTCATCCCGACATATTTGAAGACGATTTATGCTTCCGATCCCTTTTTCCAACGCACCCGGACGCTCTTGACCATCCACAACCTGGCTTATCAGGGAAAATTCCCCAGGTCGAGGCTGCCAAAGATCTCCCTCTCGACCCACCGGTTGAACCCGGTGGAGCTTGAGGCATCGGGAAAAGTGAATTTGCTGAAAGCGGGACTGATCTTTGCCGACAGGATCAACACGGTCAGCAAGAAGTACAGCCGCGAGATCCTTACCCCGGAATACGGGTCGGGTCTGGAAGGTGTGCTAAGGGAAAGAGCCGGAGAGCTGACCGGGATTTTGAACGGCGCCGACTACGAACAATGGGATCCCGAAACCGATCCTTACCTGGCCTCCAACTATTCCGCCCAATCCCTGGAAGGCAAACAGGTCTGCAAACGGGATCTGCTGGAGATTTACGGCCTGCCCCGGGATGGGCGCCGCCCCCTGGTCGGGATCGTCTCGCGCCTGACCGGTCAGAAGGGATTCGACCTGCTTCCCCATGCCGCCCCAAAATTCATCGGTGAAGGCTTTTCCCTGGTGGTCCTGGGTACGGGCGAAGACAGGTACGCCCGCTTTTTTCGCGGCCTCCAGCGGAAATTCCCCAACTATGTCTCCGTCAAAATTATGTATCATGACGCCTTGGCCCATAAGATCGAGGCGGGAGCCGATTTGTTTCTCATGCCATCCCGCTACGAACCTTGCGGGCTCAATCAGATCTACTCGTTGAAGTACGGTACCGTTCCAGTGGTGCGAGCCACGGGGGGGCTGGACGACTCCATTGAGGATTACCGGGAAGACGGCAGCGGCACCGGGTTCAAGTTCAGCGATTATGATTCCGGCGAGTTGCTGCAGGCGATGCGCCGGGCCCTGCAGGTCTATCGTTCGCCGGAACGCTGGAGGGATCTGGTAGGCAACTGCATGGGCCTGGATTTTTCCTGGTCCACTGCCTCTCGAAGCTATCTGGAGCTCTACCGCTCCCTGATCGCCAAGAGGGACCAGGGGGCGAAACAAGGGGTAGGCTCGGACCTGAGCGGTCCGGTGGTTCCGCTCCCCCCCCTCTCGCACCGAAGGGGCTTGAGGCAATCCTGAAGCGGCTGGCGGGAGTTCCCCAGCAGCCGCTACCGAAACGGACACACGCCATGGCCAACATTATCATCATCGGCGCCCAGTGGGGAGACGAAGGCAAGGGGAAGATCGTCGACCTGCTGGCCGAGAGATTCGACATCGTCGCCCGATATCAGGGGGGACACAATGCCGGGCACACCGTCACCATCGAAGGCAAGCAATTCATCCTGCACTTGATTCCCTCGGGGATTCTGCACGGAGGTCGACTGTGTGTCATCGGTCCGGGCGTCGTGATCGACCCCAAGGCCTTTTTTGAAGAGTTCGCCATGTTGGAGGGAGCCGGCATCCAAGTCCGGGGAAACCTCTTCATCAGTAACCGTGCCCACTTGATCCTCCCCTATCACCGGGCCCTGGAGCAGGCTGCCGAGGAGGCACGAGGTGAGAAGAAGATCGGGACCACCTCCCGGGGGATCGGCCCGGCCTACGAAGACAAGACGGCCCGGCGTGGCCTGCGGGTAGTCGATCTCTTCGATGCGGAGAGCTTGAGGGAAACGATCTTCGAGCTTACCCGAGAGAAGAACTGTCTGATTCAATCCCTGTATGGAGCTCCACCCCTGGACGCCCGGCAGATCTATTCGGAGTACCTGGAGTATGGCCGGCGTCTGAAGGACTTCGTGGTGGACACCTCACTTTTCCTGAACGACCAGGTCCGGCGGGGCAAGAGCGTGTTGTTTGAAGGCGCTCAAGGGACGCTCCTGGACATCGACCACGGAACCTATCCCTACGTTACCTCTTCCAGCGCCACTGCCGGCGGAGCTTGCGTGGGAGCCGGAATCGCCCCCTGCTGGATCACGGGCGTTATCGGTATTGCCAAGGCCTACACCACTCGGGTAGGCGGAGGGCCCTTCCCCACCGAAGCCAACAGCGCCACCGGTGACGAAATCAGAAGGCTGGGAGCCGAATACGGGGCCTCCACCGGGCGCCCTCGACGCTGCGGTTGGTTCGACGGGGTGGCGACGTCCTATTCGGCCGTCCTGAACAGCCTGCAGGCCATCGCCATCACCAAGCTGGATGTCCTGGATGAGTTCGAGCGGATCTTGATCTGTACGGGGTATGAGTACCGGGGGAGTCGACTCAAGGAATTTCCACCGGAGATCAAGGTCCTGGAAGCCGTCAAACCGATCTACCGGTCTGTCCCCGGATGGCGGCGGCCCACCGCGGGCGCCCGGGACTACGAGACGCTTCCGGTCCAGGCAAGAGACTACCTGAAGATCCTTTCCGACATCACCCAGACGGAATGTTCCTTCATTTCCACGGGCCCCGGTCGGGAAGATACCATCGTTCTGCCCGATTCCTGGACCGCCAAGACCCTGTATCAGTGAGAAAGGGTCCACTGACTAATTCCAATGGCTATAGGCTGGCGCCCCCACCGCATCAGCCTTCGCCTGCGGCTCGGTATCTGCGACTCCCCCTCAAAGGGGGGAGTAATGGGTCAAGCAAATCCCTGCCTTCAGCGGCGGGCTGAAGATCAGCGACCGAGCACCCGGAAGCGAAGTCCGGCTCGGGCATAAATACCCGGATGCGGGAATCCAACGAACTCGTGGTAGCTGCTGTCGAAAACGTTGTCGACGCGTCCGAAAGCCTCCAGTCCATGGGGGAGCTGATAGCTGAAAACCATACTGGAGGTTGAATACCCGCCCACCGAATCCATTTCCGGAACCGGAAGCTGGAAATCAAAGCGGGCACCCACCCAAAGGGTCTCCCAACGCAACCGGGCCCGTGGATGGATTTTCCAGTCCAGATAGGAGCTCCCCCTCCAGCGAGGGCGATCTCTGAGAGGCTCGCTGGTCCCTTGCAGCTCCCAATCCAGAAACTGCAGGTGACCCCCCAACTGCCATTTGTCTTTCAGCGGCAGGGTGGCCCCGAATTCCACTCCTCGGGTGGTTGCCCGGCTTCGATTGACGAGCTGGAACAACTGGGGGCTGAAGTCGACCAGATTTCTGAACGAGTTGTAAAAGACGGTCCCGGACAGATGCAACCGGGACTCAGCCAGAGTGTGCTCCAAGCCGAGGTCAAACCCTCGGCTCTTCTCCGGCTGGAGTTGGGGATTGCCGATATTGGGTTCCCCCAGGGCATAGAAGGAGGGCAACTTGAATCCCTCTCCCCAACTGGTCCTTAAACGGCTCCGCTCTCCCAAGGAAAACACCGCTCCAGCTCTGGGAGAGAACTCGGTTTCGAAGCCTTCGGCTCTGTCCACCCGGCCGCCGAAGCTCAGAGTGAGCCGGCCGGCCCGATACAGGATTTCTCCATTGCCGGCCAAGGTTCGGCGCTCCAGGTCGAAGACACTGGGGAAAACGCCGGCAATCAGAGTGTCGTTGGACCCGTCTTCGTTTCTGCCCTGGACTCCGAAGTTCAGCGACAGTTCCGGCGTCAGGTTCAGTTGACTGGTGAAACCCGCCCGCAGCCGGCGGAAACCGGTTTGGCTGCTCAAAGGGGGGATCGCACGGGGGGATGGAGGTAATCCATCCAGAATTGCAGGCGCCGTGTCATCCTGTTGACGGGAGAACAGGTCGAAGTCGAGACCGTACAGCCACCCAGGGGAGACCTGCTGCTGGTACCCCAGTCCCAGGGTCAGTTGCTCGACATCGGCAACCTTGGGGTCGCGCAGAATGGAGAACCCGGGTCCGCCGCCGTTTTCAGGGAACCCACTGGACCGGCTGTCCTGGTAGCGGGTGGTGAACTGCAGAACCTTGCCGGCTCCGAAGGGGAGAGCGGACTTGAACGCAACCGTTCCCACGGAGAAGCCATCGTTTTCGATCTGCTCGTCGATATCGAAGTAGGACCCGGACAAGGAGTAGTCGACCCAACTCAACTTGCCTCCGGATTGAAACCCGGCTCGGCTGGAGCCGAAGTTGCCCAGCGTCCCCTCCACAGAGAGATAGGGCTCGCCCCCTCCGCTGCGGGTGATGATGTTGATGACTCCGCCGATCCCTTCCGAGCCGTAAAGGGAGGACATCGGCCCGCGAACAATCTCAACCTGCTCAATGTTGTCCGTGCTGATGGTCGCAAAGTCAACCGCTCCCCCGAGGAGGTTGGTGATATCGTTCACCGGAACCCCGTCTATCATTACCAGGGTGAAGTTGGTCTCGCCTCCCCGCAGGGATACCGTCGTCAACCCACCCCGCCCCCCGGTCTGAGACATATAGAGAAAGGGGACCTGGCGCAGCAGGTCAGCCATATTTTCGGCCCGGCTTTCTTCCACGAACTCTCTGGTGAGGATGGTCACCGAAGCCGAACTGGCCGAGAGCGGAATGGCCTCGGCCGAGACCGTTACCACGATCGGATCGGGCTGAATGGAGGGAGATTGCGCCGCGGACGGGTCCTGACAGAGTCCGTCCCTGACCAGGAGCAGAAGCGCCGCTGAAAATGCCAGCCGTCCGGACCTGAAGCCCTGCCGTGCCATGAATACCAGAAGCCCCTGCAGAACCATTGCGGCAATCGCTTGAATCCGACAAATCATGATTTCACCTCGGCAACGCTGCTGTTACTCCGCCGAACGTTTCTGTGAGAACTCCTGCAGAATAGAGAGGGTATCCACCGGGGGCAGTCCAAGGGCTCCCATCGCATCCTCCACGTAGGCAACCCGCCGCATTCCATTGAGGACACAGGAGACTCCTTCGAGATTCAGAAGAAGACTCATGGCGATTTGACTCAGCGAAGCCTGGGTCTTCGGATACCCGCACCCCTCCAGGAAACTCCGAATCCGGTCGGACTCCTCCTGCTGCTGCAACAGCGAATAGCTCTCCAGCTTTTCCAGAACGGTTCGGATTTCCTGAAAGTACTGCTGCTGCCATTCTTCCCAAAAGGCGTTGCCTTGAAAATCTTTCCGGCAATCCTCCATCCATTGTTGAAGGGGAGGAGCCAGATATCTCTCAACCACCCAATCCCAATCGGCGGCAGCACGCACTTGGGGAGCAATCTGGAGGATCAATCCGGTCAAGCCATTTTCGGGCCCGCCGAGCAAGGGGATTTTCAGACGGTCAACCAACGAGCGCTCCAACTGGCGCAGGGGGCGAACCAGCAACTCGGGATCCTCCCGGCCGGCAGTTCCCGGATCGTGATCCAGGAAATCGGACAGGCGAAACATTCGATTCCCGGAGAAAGCGTTGAGGGGGCGATTGATGAGCACCCCCAGTCCTTCCCGCTGGCAGAATTCAAGGGCGCTCAGACCGTCGTTGTTGGTTTCCAGGGCCCCGCCGCTCTCGTAGAGGTTGAGCGGGAGCTGGACCACTCGAAAGTGATGGCCGGAGGAAATCTTTTCCGCCTGGCTGAGACATCGTTGGACGCTGGTCACGGTTGGGTCCGCAGGGGGCAGGCCGTAATGGTTGGAGCTGATGCCGTACCAGCCAACGCGCCCCTCCCGGACCTGATCCTCCAGGAAACCAAAGGCTTGTCCGATGCGACGGTAAAACTCCTGGTGGTCCTGAGGTGTGGGGGTGTGGTGGTGAGCCTGGTGGCTGAGAAAGTATTCCGGATTGTGCAGCAGAAACACATCCACCCGATCCTGCTTCAGACGCAGGCAGGAAGCTCTGAGCTGGGTCTCCAGGAACCGGGGGTGAATGCAATGCCAGATCCCCTCGCCGTACTCCACCACCTCCGGAAAGGATTGCTGTTGGGCCAGGGTCATGTTTTGCCCCTGAATGTACCCGGCCTTGGTGACCACCACCGCCCCGGAAGCCCTCTCCCCGGAAAGAACCTTGCCGACCAGCGATTCCGACCGGCCGTCGGTGTAGTTGGCGCTGGTGTCGATCAGGTTCCCTCCCCGTCCCAAGTACTCCCGAAGGGAGGATTCGTGTTCCGGGACACCCTCGGCGATCCGATAGCAGCCGAATCCCAGAGGATGGCACCGGATATCGGTATCACCGAGGGGTCGAAAGAAATCTGGAAGAGTATGGCTCACGGCCGGAATCCTTGATGGGCCCTACCGGTCAGAGGTGGATCGCCCGGCCAAAAGCGGCCGCGCCGGCTTCATGAATGGCTTCACCCAGAGTGGGATGGGCGTGAATGGTCGCCTCGAGGTCTTCGAAGGTGGCCTCCAGCGTCATGGCCAGCCCAAGCTCCCCGATCAACTCGGTGGCCTCGGCTCCAATCAGGTGAGCGCCCAATATCTCCCCGTCAGCTTCGCCAACAATCAGCTTGACAAACCCCTCGCTCTCGCCAACCGCCAGGGCCTTGCCACTGGCACTGAACGGGAAGCGACCCACGCGGTACCGCTTCCCCAATTCCTTGGCCGCCCGTTCGGTGAGACCGACGCTGGCGACTTGAGGGTTGCAGTAGGTGCAGCTCGGATAGTGGGGGAGCGGCTGGGGCTTCCCATGCCCGAACAGGCCCTCGACGGCTTGACGGGCCTGGTAACTGGCGACATGAGCCAGCCAGGGCGGCCCGATGACATCCCCGGCGGCATATACGCCCTCGGCCGAGGTCTGATAGTTGCCATCGACCCTGATAAAGCCCCGATCGGTCTCCAACTCCAGTCCGGGAGGCAGCAGCGCATCCACCCCGACGGCTACCAGGACCACCTCGGCCTCCACTCTGCCGGCGGTCTCACCACTGAAGCTCACCTGAACACCCTCCTGAGTCACCACCCCGCCCTCCACCCGGGCACAGGTATGGACGTCGATGCCCTGTCGGGTGAAGGACCGTGCCAGGGCTTGCGACACTTCCTCATCTTCAACCGGAAGCAGATGAGGCATCCTTTCCAGCAAGGTGACGCGGGTGCCGAACGCGTTGTAGAAGTAGGCAAACTCGACGCCGATGGCGCCTGCCCCGATGATCACCATGGATGCCGGTGGCGCGGTCAACTCCAAGGCCTCCTTGCTTCCAATGACCCTCCTCCCATCGAAGGGCAGACCCGGCAGGGGGCGGGGACGGACCCCGCTACTGACCAGGACGCGAGCAGTCTCCAGCGGACGCCTGGAGCCATTGGAGAGTTCCGCGGTGACAAGACCCGGGGCGGTCAGCTCCGCTTTACCCACCAGGTAGTCGACATGGTTTTTCCTGAACAGGAAGGCGATACCTCCGGCGAGCTGATCGGCCACTTTTCGGCTTCGTCCCATGATCCCGGACCACTCAAAGGACAATCCCTCGAACTTCAGGCCAAAATCCCCGGCCCGGTCTTTCATAAGCCGATAGAGTTCGGCGTTGCGCAGCAGGGACTTGCTGGGGATGCATCCCCAGTTCAAACAGGTCCCCCCAACCCGGTCCATTTCAACGCAAGCCACCCTCCTGCCCAACTGCGCCGCCCGAATGGCGCCCACGTATCCCGCGGGGCCACCTCCGATGACCACCAAGTCGTATCCCTCAGGCATAGCGAGTCTCTCGAGATCGATGAATCCGTGGATGACTTTGGTTTGCGGAAGGCATTCCGTGGGCTTTCGCCGGGATCCGGCAGCAGCCGGTGGCGGGCGCGACTCCCACCGCATCGGCCTTTGCGGCGGCTGAGTTTCTGGCCCCCCTCCGCATTAAGGGGGGAGTAATGGCCTGGTCGCTATCATCGTCCTGCACGCAACCGTAGGGGCGTCCCTTGTGGGCGCCCAATCCGGGAATCACCGGGCAACCACAACGCGGGCAACCACAAGGGTTGCCCCTACGTTGGGGGGTACGGTGTAAACCATGTTCGGCTTGCACAGGGCAGCAATCGAAGAAAGGGCGCCGGGGACGACCGGAGACCTTGCAGGCTCGGCCGCGGTCTACAGCAACAGTAACGCCGGTTGTTGGAGCAGCCTCCGCAATTGGCAAAGGAATTCGGCGGCAACGGCGCCGTCGACGACCCGGTGATCGCAACTCAGGGTCAGGTTGAGCCGATAACCCGGTCGAATGCGATCGTCCTTGGTGACTACCGGCTTTTTGACGATGGCGCCGACTCCAAGAATCGCTGCCTGAGGCGGGTCGATGATGGCCTGGAAGCTGTCGATGCCCCTGGCGCCCAGGTTGGAAACGGTAAAGGTGCCACCGCGATACTCATCGGGCTTCAACCGCTGGCTGCGCGCTCTTTCAATCAGATCCTTCGCCTCCAGACTGATCCGGCGCAGCTCCTTCGCCTCGGCGTTTCGAATCACCGGCGTCAGCAACCCTTCTTCCAGACTGACCGCAAACTCCAGGTCCACCTGAGCGTGGCGAAGAATACCTTCCTGTGTGAAGGAAGCATTGAGTTGCGGCACCCGGGTCAGGGCCATGGCGGTCGCCTTCAAGACCATGTCATTGACGCTCAGCTTGCTTCCACCGGACTCTTCCAGGCCGGAGTTGATTTGACGTTGCAACTCCTGCAGGGGTTCGGCGTCGATCTCCATCTGCAAGTAGAAATGAGGGATCCGAGTCTTGCTCTCCACCATGCGTTGAGCGATGAGCTGCCGCATGGAACTCAAGGGAACCCGTTGACTCCCGGCCACCGGGAGATCCTCCGAGGCGCCTCCAGCACCGCCTGCAGCCAGGAGGTCTCGATGGAGAACGCGTCCCGACGGCCCGGACCCCTGCACACCAGCCAGGTCGAGCTTCATCTCCCCGGCGGCTTTTCGAGCCCGGGGGGAGGCTTTGACTCTCCCCGAGGGAGTGGGCTGGCTGGAAGCTCTCGCCGGTGTCTCGGGAGACACGACTTCAGCGGCGGCCCCGGATCCCTCGACCAGACCTCTCTCCGGGCCGGCACCTTCCCGGGACGGCGGCCCCCCGGCGGGTTTCAATGGTTGGGCTCCCGCAATCCCTCCCCCCGTTTTGCCCAGGGGATCGATCACAGCCATCGGTTGGCCGACGGATACGCTTTGGCCCTCTTCAACGCAGATTTCCGCCAGAACGCCGTCCTCCAGGGACTCCATCTCCAGGGTGGCCTTGTCGGTCTCGATCTCCGCCACCACCTCTCCCTTGGCCACCGGCTCTCCGATGCTCTTGAGCCAACGCATCACCACACCTTCTTCCATGGTGTCACTGAGTTTCGGCATGGTGATCTCAGCCATGAATGCTCCTGCCGTTCAGCCCTGACCCAATGAGGGGGGCTTGACGCGCTTTCCTCGCCGCCACCTGTCCGAGGGGCGGAGAGGTGCCGGCTTGTCTTCAGTGATCGCCACCGTATTGTACAGTAGCTCTCACTCCAAGGCCAAAACCCGTCGTTGGGTCTCAGCGTCGAGCATGAGTAGATCCCTGATTTACATGGATGGACAGGAAAAAGCTGTGCCAGGCTTGGTGCGGGCGGGACGCCCGCGCTCCCGGGAAGCCTTCATCCCATGACATCGTCACAGCGAGGGCATAACATTGCAGAAGCATTTTGGCGCCGCTTGTCGTTGAAGCAGGTCCATCTGTCTTCCGCTCTATTTGTGTTTATTCGTGTCCATTCGTGGTTCATCTTCATTAACGATCGGCCGTTTTACCTCGAATGATCCGTACGGCAGGGCAGGGGCCCGGCTCGCGGGCAAACGGGAGTTTCCCAAAGGGTACAGGTCGGCTTTCTGAGAAGTCGCCCGCCAGACACCCCCCACCGCACCGCCGGGACGGCATCGCCTGGGAGCGCGGGCGTCCCGCCCGCATCCTGTCCCTTTGGCCGACGCTGAGCTTCAGTGCGATGCTGCAGGCAGCCACCCTGTCGGCGGGAACAGCATCGGCCAGGCCGAAGGAGAGCCATGGCGCCGTTCCCGGTTGATCCAAGTGGGGGAGATGGCCGGGGCTGTGCCAGGCTTGGTGCGGGCGGGACGCCCGCGCTCCCGGGAAGCCATCATCGTGCGGGCGGGACGCCCGCGCTCCCAGGAAGCCTTCATCCCATGACATCGTCACAGCGAGGGCACCAAATTGCGGAAGCATTTTGGCGCCGCTTGGGGTTGAAGCAGGTCCATCTGTCTTCGTGTCCCTTGGTGGTCCTTCGTGCCCCTTCGTGGATTTCTTTATTGTCCCTTCGTGTCCTTCGTGGATGATCTTTATACGGCGTCAGCCGGTTCGAGGTTCCGACCCGCTTCCCCGGGGGTTGGGCCCAAAGCATAGGGCGCCGAAACCAGGAACAGGAAGACCATCAATACTTCGGAGTCCCCGAAATTGAACTCGAACAGCCCGGCCAAAAAGAGCCCCAGCAGGCTGAGAAATCCCCCGGCATGGATGGACTTCTCCAAGGAGGGGAACCTGGCCCTCCTGAAACCTCGCCAGTGGTCTCTCCCCATACGGAGGATGAGCCACAGCCAGGCAAGGGCGCAGGGAACGCCTCGCTCGGCTGCAAACTGAAGCAGGTTATTGTGCATATGCATCCAGAAGAAGCCCCCCCGTTGACGGGCTCCCGGGTCGGGATGATAGTCAAAGAAGACTTTGGATACTCGCTGGGGACCCACTCCCACCCAGGGGTTCGACCGCACCATCTGCAGTCCCGTACTCCAGATCTCCAGGCGGGCGGCGTTGGAAGGATGCTTTGGGTCCCAGATGCTGGCCAGCCGTTTCTGAATGGAATCGGGCAAGCACGCGATCAATATCAGGATGCCAGCGCCGCTGACGAGCAACGTTTTCAGGGTTGGAAACCTCAGCCAGGCAGCCACCAACAGCCCGGCCAGGCTGGCAATCCACACACTCCGGGTCAGGGTGAGGAGCAGCGTCACACCCAGGAAGCAGACTGCCAGCACCCAGAGCGGCCGCTGCTTGGGGGCAGAGAAGAGCAGATAACACACCATGGCCAGGAAAACCAGCATCAGCCCTCCGCTCAAGGTCATCCAATGGCCCATAAAGCCGGTCAACCGCCCCTCGACACTCCCCAGGGAAGGCACCAGGTATTGGACCAGCGCGAAACCGGCCGCCACAAGGCCGGCCGCGAAAAGTGCACGATAGGCCAGCCCCCCCCTCGTTGTGGAGAAATAATTGGCCACCAGCAAGATGATTGCGAACAGCCAGAACTTGTAAATGGGAGGCAAGCCGATTTCGGGCTCGGGGGAGAACATCCAGGAGGCCAGGGTGGCCCCGACGAAGAGCAGCAAGGGCAGTTTGATGGGAGGAAAACGAAGACGCTTGCGGCGGTTCAGGAGCCAATCCAGCAGGAAGCCCAAAATCGCCAGGCCAAGGAATATCTGAGATACCGCAATGCTGATCACCGGAAAAACGACCGCCAGGATCGTCAATCCGAAGACGATTGGATCAAGATGGCTCTTGAGCCATTGCATGCCGGCAGAAACGGCCACTCACGCGACCTCTTGGGATCAGACAGGAAGACCGGGTCCGATCGCTGGTCCCGGACCCTTACTTGCGAGCGACCACGACCCGGCGGTCAAAGCCCCAGCCGGTCACATCCTCGCCTCGAACCAGGCGGCGTTCGCGGAAGCCGGCCACGCCCAGTCGATCCAGAATATCCGTTCCATAGTTGCGAAAACAGAGAACGGCCTCTGACCCTCGAATGCGGTCCCCATGATACTCCGGCGGCAGAAGGTGCTCCAGCCGGCCATCCACCAGCCGGGCCCTTTCCACCGTCTTTTCATCGCCTGGCATGGGAACGGTGAACAGGAGGAGCCCACCGGGCTTGAGCACCCGGTGCATCTCTCGAAAACCCTGCAGGTCACGGGGAACGTGCTCGAAGACCTCGGTGGAGGTGCAAACGTCGAAGCAGGCCTGGGGGAACGTCAGTTGCTCCACGTCCTGACATTGAACCCCTCCCTTGTATTCTCCAGGAGGCACGTCATCGAAATACTCCGAAAGCGTCAGCTTGCCGGCGTGCCTGCGGAGATAGCCCACCAGGGGACCTCTTGACGACAACTCGTACACATGCCGGCGCGACAGGTCGGGGAGGACATCCTTGAGCACGCTCGCAAAGGAGAGGGTGACCGCGCTGGACCGGCACCTGAGACAGCGGATGGCCATCTCGTAATCATCCAGCTTGATGAACCCTGTCCGACCGCACAAGGGACAATCTCCGACCTTCACCCCTATCCTGCGCCAATTCAGCAGTGCCGCCGCAGTCCGTATCTCCCTCAACATGGTCCCGCCAGAGATCCCCCGGATCGCCCCGCCACCCATCCCGCCAAATGAATTGTTGATTGCTGATTGCTGATCGTTATTTGGGGCGTTATGACAACTGGTTCTGCCTCAAATCCACAATCCGAAATTCACGATCTGAAAAACTTGACTCATTTGTCAATGTTGTCGTCGCTCGAGGAGTCTAGTGGCTACTGGAGTCGAGTGCGCCCTTTCATCGTCTTGGGCGTGTCGAAAAAATCCTCGATGACCCGGCGCGCCGACATCAGGTCGCGGCAACGGTTCACCTGGGTGGAGAGGAAATGCCCGAAAAAGAGCCACTTGTGACCCCAAGCCAGAAACAGGCGCAGGCGAGGCAACTGCTCGGCTGGAGTGAACCCGGCTTCCAGCCGATCACAAAAAAACGAAAGCGCCCGCTGGTATTCCCGACCTTCCTCCTCTGCCGTCCGGGGAGCCCTTTGGCCCTCCCGTCCCCTCGGTGGGGCGAATCCCAGATGCTCGGCCACCTGCCAGAAAATCCAGGGCCTGGCGGTGGCGGCCCGTGCCACCATCACGCCGTCACAACCCGTCTGGTGCAGCATCCGCACAATATCCGATGCCTGCTGGACATCGCCATTGCCGATGACCGGGATGCGCACGGCATCCCGCACCCTGCCGATGTACTCCCAGTTGGCCTGGCCACGCCGGTGCTGAGATTGAATACGGGGATGGAGCGTGACCCAGTCCGCTCCCGCCTGCTCCAACATCCTGGCAAAATCCACCAGATATTCGGGATCATCCTTGAGGCCGGTCCTCATCTTCACCGAAAGCGGCAGCGAGGTCAGCCGCCGGGTTGTCCGCACCACTTCTTCCGCGTACCGGATGTCGCCCATCAAGGCCACTCCCCAGTTGTGCTTGAGAACCTTGCTGACCGGACAGCCCATGTTGATATCGATTCCAGCCGGAGAGAGGGTCATCAACTTCTTGAGCGAAGGCGCAATCCAGCGCTCGTCGTTGCCCAGCAGTTGCGGAACCAGATCTCGTTCCCCCGCGGCTACCCGGGTTTTGGGCGTCCGGCCGACCTCCTCCCCGGGCAGCAGTCGGGTGGATAACATCTCCGTAAACAGCAGGGTTTCGGCATTGGCCGGAAGGTAGGTTCGAACGAGCTGGCGAAAGGCCAGGTGCGACAATCCGGCCATGGGGGCGAAGATCACCGGAAAATTGACCCGGACCCCGTTGCCAAAGGGAACACGAAACAGCCGGCTGTGCCGCACCCTCGAGGGCGGCGCCTCGCCGGAAGTGACGGGACTCAACAGGGGCTTCTCCCTGATGACCCCGGCAGGCTGGCCGCGCATCGGTTCCAGCCCGCGATTCTCCCCGGGTCGCTGGGTTTGGGATGGAGAAGGACTTGTCTGCAGCATCTTGCAGCGCTCTGTTTGCAGCCTTCAGGACACAGACAGGTTTGCCGCCTCCGCCCTGCCCTGCGGATCATTCGAGGAAAAACGGCCGATCATTAATGAACATGAACCACGAATGGACACGAAACCTCAATCAACAATTCATCGATCATTCCCTTCGTGCCCCTTCGTGGTTCTTCGTGCCCCTTCGTGGATATCTTTTTTGGTCTCTGCGTGGATCCCCTTCGTGGATATCTTTTTTCCCTGCTGGTCGGTCTGAGGCACAGCCTCGCTAGTGGATGGTCAGGTCCATTTTACCAATGGCTTTCAGGGCCACCTCATTTTCGGGATCGATATCCAGCGCCTGCATGTACTCGTCCAGGGCTTTCATCTGCTCACCCTTGGCCACATAGATGTGCCCCAAGTTCAGGTAAGGGAAATGCTTGGGATCGTAGCGCCTGGCCTTCTTGGCTTTCTCCAGCCACTCGATCGCCTCGTCCATTTGACCCTGGCGCATCAGGTAGACACCAATGTCGTTGTAGGGATTGCCGAACTCGGGATCGACCTCAATCGCCAGGTGGCAATCACGGATGGCCTGGTCAAACATGCCCAGAAAAGAGACGGCCCAAGCCCGGTAGGTGTAGCCTTCGGCGGTTGGATGGATCGCAATGCTTCGGTTGAACAGTCCGACCGCCGTGAGAAAGCGACCCTTGACCAGATGTTTGACTCCCTCTTCCCAAAGGGTGCGGGCCTGTTTTTGGTTCTGATCTGCGGATTCCATTGCTATGGGTGGCTAGGATAACGAAAGCTGCCATTCAATGCAAGAAAGTGATTAATAGGAACTTAACCGTTCCCATGGGATTACGCCCAGTACGTGTTTAGCCGGGCCCCCGCCCTGCCGTGCGGATCATTCGAGAGCGAAACAATCGGAAATCGATAATCCTTTCGTGACCTTGGTATCCCGTCGCCGTTAACCTCAACGCCTTAGTGGCCCTTCGTCGTTCTTAGTGGCCCTTCGTGGATAACTCTTTTTTCTTTTGTTTCAGGCACGAGGACTGATGGACCTCCTTCAACGACAACTGGCGCCAAAATGCTTCGGCACTTTTGTCCCGTTGGTGTGACCCTGTCATGGGAGGAAGCCCCCCCGGGGAGCGCGGGCGTCCCGCCCGCACAAATCCTCCCGCAGCTTCGGCCATCTCCTCCACCGGAATCAACCGGCAGCGGCGCCCTGCCTCTGCTTCGGCCGGGCCCATGCGGTTCTCGCCGGCAGGGCGGTCGGCTGCAACATCGCAGGGAAACTGAGCGGCAACCGAAGGGACAGCATGCGGGCGGGACGCCCGCGCTCCCGGGGGGGGGCGTCCCGATGGTGAGGTGGGGGGTATCCGGCGGGCGACTTCTCTGAAAGCCGGCCTGTCCCCTTTGGGAAACTCCCGTTTGCCTGCGAGCCGGGCGCCCGCCCCCCGCGACTGGGCAGATCCATCGAGAAGGACTATAAATGGAACATCGATGCACAGGATGCACAGGATAATCAGGACGGGAGGCTGCTGCAGGAGACGCTGACTCGAGCAATGATCGTGTGAGGATTTGAGGATGTCCGGGAACACAAGCCAGCCGTCTCCGGAAAAAATCCTGTGCATCCTGTGCATCCATGTGAATCAAAAATCTACCCGTGCTTGACTATGAACCGGTTTCCAGCCACCAGGCGCAGGGGATTGTTTCAGGCAAGTGGGGCCCCTGCCCTGCCGGGCAGATCATCCGAGGGTGAAACAGGGTTGTTTCAGACAAGTCGGGTCCCCGCCCTGCCGTGCGGATCATACGAGAGCAAAACAATCGGAAATCGATAATCCTTTCGTGACCTTGGTATCCCGTCGCGGCTAACCTCAACGCGTTAGTGGCCCTTCGTCGTTCTTAGTGGCCCTTGGTGGATAACTCTTTTTTCTTTTGTTTCAGGTGAGCGTAGTTGGGCAGGGGCGTGCGTGGAAGCTCTTGGACGGGCACTGCGTTCCGGAGAGGTACACCTAACTCGCCGCCTACTCGGCTCGGGCGTGAGCTACCCGGTCCTTGCCCCTGGCTTGACCCGATATCGCCACTTCCTTTACTCTGTGGTGGCAGTGGCTTGGCCTCAAGCCAACGGTTGGGGGGGGGAGGCATCGGATGGAAACGATCCAAAGGCGGCAGACGGTAGCGGTCCGGGTAGGGCCGGTCATGGTGGGCTACGGACACCCGGTGGTGGTTCAGTCCATGACCAACACCGACACCGCCGATGCGGCCGCCACCGCCGGCCAGGTGGCCGCGCTGGCCCTGTCGGGCTCGGAGCTGGTTCGGATCACTGTAAACAACGACCGGGCAGCCCGGGCGGTCCCCGAGATCGCTGTCCGGTTGCGCGACCTGGGGATCGATGTCCCGCTGGTCGGCGATTTTCACTACAACGGGCATCTTCTGCTCAGCCGCTATCCCGATTGCGCCAGAACCCTGGCCAAATACCGCATCAACCCCGGAAACGTCGGCGCCGGCAGGCACCGGGACGAGAACTTTCGGCGCATGATCGAGGTGGCCAACGAAAATGCCAAGCCGGTCCGGATCGGGGTGAACTGGGGGTCCCTGGATCAAGCGCTGCTCGTCCGCCTTATGGACGAGAATGCGGCTTCCTCCCAGCCGAAGGACTCCGCGGAGGTAACCAGGGATGCCATCGTGAGGAGCGGGCTGGAATCGGCCCATTTGGCCGAAGAGTACGGGATGGCTCACGACCGCATCATCTTGAGCGCCAAGGTCTCGGGAGTGCAGGACCTGGTCACGGTGTATCGATCCCTGGCAGGCCGGTGTGACTATCCCCTTCACCTGGGACTGACCGAGGCGGGCATGGGCGCCAAGGGCATCGTTGCCAGCACGGCCGCCCTGGCCCTGCTGCTTCAGGAGGGCATCGGAGATACCATCCGGGTTTCCCTCACTCCCGCTCCAGGCGGGGACCGTACCGAAGAGGTCCAGATCTGCCAGCAGATTCTCCAGTCCATGGGAATTCGCAGCTTTCTGCCTCAAGTGACCGCCTGTCCGGGATGCGGCCGCACCACCAGCACTTTTTTTCAGGAAATGGCCGAGGAGATCCAGAGCTATTTGAGAACTCGGATGCCGATGTGGAAGGACCGTTATGAGGGTGTCGAAGACCTCAAAGTCGCGGTCATGGGCTGCGTTGTCAACGGCCCCGGGGAATCCAAGCACGCCCATATTGGCATTTCTCTTCCGGGAACGGGAGAAGAGCCCAAGGCCCCCGTGTTTGTCGATGGCCGACTCAAAATGACCTTGCGCGGCACGGGACTGGTGGCCGAGTTTCTGGACCTGATCGATGCATACGTGGAGTCGCACTACTCCAGAAGAGACGCCGCGCTGCCGGTGGTGCAAGAGCCCGGCGGCTGACCCGCATGACTTCCCGGGTCGCCGCTTGGTAGCGAAATAGCTCATTGAGCCTTTTGCAAAATTCCGCAGCCAACGGTTTTATGGAGGCTCGGAACAGGTTTTGATTAACATGGATGCACAGGATGCACAGGATTTTTTCAGGAAACGGCAGGCTTGTAATCCTGAGCTTCCGCAAATCCGCACACGATCATTGCCGGAGCCGGCTTCTCGTGCAGCAACGTCCCGTCCTGGTTATCCTGTGCATCCTGTGCATCCATGTTTATTATGAGCCTTTTGCAAATATCGCAATCGGGAATGACATTGAGGCGGCAAGGATGATGTGCTGCAGGTTCCAGCATTCACCACGATAAGCACAAGAGACAACAGAAACCACAAAAAGCACAAAAGGCACAAAACGAGTTTCTTGATTTCGAGACTTGCCGATCCGATGGTTCTTTTTGTGTTTTTGTGCCTTTTGTGGCCATTGAGCTTCAGACGGCAAACCGGTTCAGTGTCACCGGATCCTTGAGGGACTCGGGAGGAAAAACCCTCGATCCGAATAAGGATCGCCCGACGACGAATTTTGCAAAAGGCTCATTTTTCTTTGAGTTTTTCTTCGTGGCCCTTCGTGGATATCTTTTCTCCTTCGCATCCCTTCGTGGATTGAGAACCGACGTTTCCTACCATTGGTGAGATATGCGGGCTAGCTTCCGAATCTCCGCGCCGGTCCTGCTGGCCGTGTGGTTGCTTGCCTTCCCCGGATCGGCTCATCTCCATTCCTCCAACCTGCGGAACCCTTCCGAAGTCATTCCTGGCGGTGAGACCCTCATCTACGAGGTCCGTTGGGACCCCCCGGCCTGGCTGTTCTTTATCCCAACCATCAGCGCCGGCGAGATGACCCTCAAATTCGAGAGGGGAGTAGACGACCGGGGGCGGCCGATCTTCAGGATTACGGCCGATGCGGTGTCTTCGGGAGTGCTGCCCAGGCTGACGGGCATCACCGTCAAGGACCATTTCGAGTCGCTGGTGGCCGCCGAGGAGTTCTGCTCCAATCGCTTCACCAAGATCACCCGGGAAGGCAGGCGGCACCGCGACGTGGTGCTGACCTTCGACCAGGAGAATCATCGGGGCCGGTACCTGGCCTACGACGCTGCCCAAAAACCGCCCAGGGAATTGAAGAACGAGGCATTGGAAGACCTTCCACCCTGCGTTCAGGACTTCCTGTCAGCCATTTACCGCACTCGATTGCGAGGGCTCCAGGTGGGGGGAAACTATCCCTTGCACGTGAGCGACAACGGGGTGGTCAAGAAAGTGGATATCCGCGCGGTGGGGCGGGAGAGGGTGGAGGCCATTGCAGGAACCTACTCCACCATCAGAATCGACACCGTTGCCGTGGGAGGGCTCTTCAAGGGGGGAGGGAGCTTCGTGCTCTGGTTCACCGATGACAGGGCGAAAATTCCCGTCAAATACGAGGCCCAGGTCAAATTCGGGAGGCTCTTCGGCACCATCAAGCAAATTGGCCCCGGCGCGGCCAAGCCGGTTGATCCGCCCGCCGCGACAGCGGAGACGTCAACAGGCGGGCTATACGAGTTCCTCGATGGGCGTTCCGGTCTCGTCGTTGATGGAGTTGGCAATCTTGAGAGGGCGGCCGATGGGATGCATGTACTCCTTGGTCCAATCGATGCCAAACGCCTTGTAGATCGTCGCCAGCAGGTCCCCGACGGTCACCATCCGATCGGCCACATAAGCCCCGCGCTCGTCGCTGGACCCGATCACCTGGCCGCCTCGAATTCCGCCGCCTCCCAACACCACTGAGAAGCAATGGCACCAGTGATCTCGACCGCCGCCGCGATTGAGGTCATGGGTCCGGCCGAACTCCCCCGTAACCACCACCACTGTTGACTCCAGCAGGCCCCTCTGCTTCAGATCCTCCAGCAGCGCCGACAGCGTCCGGTCCACCACCGGCACCAGATAGTCGCGGTGTTGGTAATCGTTGCCGAAATGGGTGTCCCAATCGCGACCGGTTTCGGGCCGGTTCAGGTCCAGAGCCGTCACGAAGCGGCTGCCTGCCTCCACCATTCGCCGCGCGATCAGCACGCTTTGGCCAAAGGTATTGCGGCCATAGGCATCCCGGGTCGCCTCCGACTCCTTGGAAAGATCGAAGGCCTCGCGGACGGCCGGTGACAGGATCATGTTCCAGGCCTGGGCCCGAAAGGCATCCATGCTGGCATGCTCGACGCTTTCCACCTTCTGGCGGTAGAGCTGGTCCACCACCCCCAGGAAGGTGCGCCGCGACTCCATGCGCTCTACCGTGAGCCAGGCCGGCAAGCTCAGATCGGGCACCTGGAACCCCTGGTCGTTGGGATCGGGGATCTCCAGGGGTTCATATTGGGCTCCCAGAAAGTGGGCCTTGTAGTAATTCCTGTACCCCGGATGGATCTTGGGGACGATGATATTGGCCGGCACGCCGTTGCGCGGCCCCATCTCCTTGGTGATGATGGAGCTGAAGGCCGGAAATTTCATGGAGGGGTTGGGCCGGTGCCCGGTCATGACATAGTGGTGCCCCAAACCATGGTTGTTCTCCTCAGAATGCATGGAGCGAATGACCGCCAGTTTGTCCATGTGTTTGGCCGAACGGGGTAGAAGTTCAGAGATCTGAATTCCAGGCGCGTTGGTGGAGATCGGCTTGAAAGAGCTGTTGGCCTTGGGGTCCCACATGTCGATGTGGCTGGGACCTCCGTTGAGCCAGAGCAGAATGCAGGCCTGGGCCTTGCCCGGCAGACCCCTGCCGCTCAAGGCCATCAGCGGAGCCGCCTGCAGGTAACGGCTCAGGTTCATTCCCATGAAACTCAAGGCGCCCACGCGCAGCATGGAACGGCGGCTGAGATCGGCTCCGTCGACAATCCAACGACTTGGCTTTTTCATGGACCTACCTCGCTAGGACCGGTCGCGGTCCCTCAGTGGTTTTCCGCAAACTCCCGGGAGCTGATCAGAGCCCACAGCAGGTCTTCCAGGGCCTCCCCCCGTTGGGGGTGGGACCGAACCAGAGCGGCCAGACGACTCCTCTCCTCTTCCGAGGGAAAACGGGAGAGTGCGGCCAGGTAGAGTTCGTCGATTGCCTCTCGGTCCGAGGCCCGACTCTCGAGCAACGCCTCCAGGAGCCCTCCCGGCCCGCCAAGCTTCCGGCTGTAGGTTGAGCCGACCAGGATGTGCAGCGCCTGGCTGAGATTGGCCTTGTTGTCCCGTTCTCCCACCGAATCCCGCTGAGGCCGGCCATAAATGTCCAAAAACCGGGATCGGTAGCTGGAGGGGAACTTCAGATTGATGGCCCGGGTTCCCGGGGGCGCCGTTTCGTAGGCGTAGATTTCTCCGCCGGGAGGCACGAAATCCTCGGGAATGCCGGTCGCGGTGGAAATGGCATCCAGCAGCACCTCGGCCTCCAGGGGTCGAGGCAGAGCGTGGGAATAGTTGATGCGGTCGTCCCCATTCCCTGGATTGGTCCGGCTGGAGAGCTGATAGGTCCTGGACAGGACGATGCGCCGGATCAGGTGCTTCAAGTCATAGCCGTGCTCCCGGAAATCCTCAGACAGCCTTTGCAGAAGGCGGGGGTGGGTGGCTGGATTCCCCAAACGGAAATCGTCCACCGGCTCCACCAACCCTCTTCCAAAGAAGTGGCCCCAGTAGCGATTGACGGTAGCCCTGGCAAAGTCCGGATGGTCCGTCATCCAGCGAGCCAATTCCAGGCGCTGGTCGGTTCTGGAAGCAGAAGCCAGGACCGTCCCGTCCAGGAAGGCGGGCTCCACCCGGGTCCTGCGTCGGGGATGGGTAACCTGCTTGAAGATCAGCGAGGTCTGTCCCATCTCCCCGTAATCCTGTTCGTGTCCCACGGGATCGTCATAGACGACCAGATTCGACCCGCTTCCGATGTTGGTGGCTCGGCCGAAGAAGGCGGCCAGGCCCCAGAACTGGTTTTGGGTCCACAGATCGTAGGGATGGTTATGGCACTGGGCGCAATCCATGCGGCGGCCGAAGAAGACCCGAAACTGCTCCGCCACCACCTGTTCCACGTTGGCGCCGGCCCGGATGAGGTGTTTGGAGGCTCCGCTGGCCCCCTGGGCGGCGATCCTCTCCTGGGCGACCAGGTCGTAAGGCTTGTTGGAGGCCAGGCTCTGCCGTACCCACTCCCAGTAGTCGTAGGCGGAGAGCCGGATGCGGAAGAGATCCGACCAGCGAAAGGTCCAATAGTCGACATACTCGGCGGAATTGAGCAGGACTTCGACCAGCTTCTCCCGCTTGTCCGGATCCCGGCTGGCCAGGAACTCCCGAACCCGCTTGGGAGGGGGCAGCGTTCCCGTCACATCCAGGCAGAGGCGACGGAGAAACTCGGCATCTTCAGCCAGCGGAGAGGGAGCAATGTGGAATCGCTCCAGCTTGTCAAAGATTTCTTCGTCGATAAAACTATTCCTCGCCACCCGGGGAAAACGGGCCAGGGTCTGGCGGATCACGCCGAAGCGGGCATGGGCCACCTTGCCTGCCGCCCGAACCAGGACCACGGCCTCACCGGTGCGTCTCCCCTGCACCTGGCCGCCGGGACTCACCTCCAATACCTCTCCATCCAACGATTCATAGCGAACCTGCTCGGTAAGGTCTTCCCGGCGACCGTCAGAGAAATAAGCCGTGACCAGCATCTGGTAGCGGCCCTCCTCAAGCACCACCGCTTCCTGCGGAAAAACCTCCAGCCGGCGGATGACCGGATCCGTCCCCGGAGTCCGGCCATAGGGAGCGCCGGCTCGGATCCAACTCAGGATTGTCCCGTAGTCGCCGGAACCTTTTTCAAACCGCACCCCCCCACCATGGGGCAGCGTCATGGTCGGTTTCAGCAGGAGCAGGCTGTCTTCGGGTGCTTCGAGGTCGATGCGTGGATTTCGGGGCCCGCGGGGCTTGTCGGTGAGAACCTGATAGCCGCCACCCTGGACAATCCAGTGGTAATCTTCAGCGGGATGCATGGCATTGGAGGAGAGCCGAAAACCGCCCCGGCCTTTGACGCCCCCGTGACAACTGCTGCCATTGCAACCCCGCTTGGTCAGTATTCGGGTAATGTCGGTGACGAAGCTGACCGGATCCGTCCTCCCGGAATGGCTGGTCCGGACCGCGGCCAGGACACTCCGGCCGCTCAGCTCGGCCCTGAGAGTGGCCTCTCCATTGGATATCGAGACCACCTTGCCTTCCGGACCCAGGCTGGCCACCTCAGGGTGGGAAATCGAGAGGGTTGCCTGCGCCGTTACCTCCCGATCCAAGCCGTCCGGGCCCGTCGCCAGCACCAGAAAGCGCTGGCTGGCGCCAGCTCCCGCAAGCACCACCTGCTCCGGCACCAGGCGCAGAGAGACAATCCCGGCCGTGGGCTGCCGATCCTCGGCCAGAACGCGGCTCGGACCGAGGGCCCCGACCAGACCGACCGCCAGGCAGAGGAACCCGGCAATGAGGATCGGTCGGAGCGGCCGATTCCGCCTGGCTGCCGCCATGATCATCGTAACCGCCTTGTCTGAAACAACCCCGCAGTTCAAGCGGCTGCGATTTGTGGAACCAGTTTGAAACCAAGAGACTTAGCAGCATCTGTGAGGCCCGCGAGGCGGCGTTGCCGGAACCGGTCTTCGTAGCAGGCTTCGCCGATGTCGATGTAGTCCTGGCCGTAGCGCAGCATCCGGTAGACGAGAACGGCCAGCCTGCGGGCCATGGAGAAGACGGCGACACTCCATCCCTTGTGGCGGGCCTTGCGACGGAAGGCGGCGCCGAGAGCGGTCTTGGAGTGCTTCAGAGAGACGGCCGCCATCCGCAGGACGCCGGCGACCCGGGTGGAGCCGGTGCCGTTGGGCTTCTTGTGGCGGAGCGGCTTGCCTGCGGAAAAGGCCGTTTTTGGAGCCAAGCGCAGCCAGGATACAAAGTGCTTCTCTGAGGGGAACGCCGTCAGGTCGAGGCCGGCCTCAGTCAGCAGGGTCAGAGCAGCTTCGGTGCCGATGCCGTCGATGCGCGTCAGGTCGACGCCGGCAAAGCGCCACAGTTCGGTGCGCAGCTTGTGCCCGCCGCGGCGGCGAATCGCCTTTTCCTTGATCGCATTGGGATGGGTGGGCACGGGTTGGTCGCGGTGCTCCACCGGTTGCAGCGCTTGGATTTCCTCCAGGATGCGTGCCTCATAGGCCGCGATCTCGCGTTGAGTCATGTCGTAGAGCTTCAGCGCCGACTTGAGGTTGAACAGATGCTCGTCGCGCCAGTTGCCTCTGAGGTGCTCGGCAAACTCCCGGCTGGACTTCTTGCACCGTCGGTCGCGCAGACCCGCCAGACGGACCGGGTCCCGTTCTCCGTCGACAATCGCCCGCACGATCGCCATCCCCGTCTGACCGGTCAGATCGGTGACCGCACGATGGATCTGGACGTTCATCTGATCCAGCGCCTTCTGCATCCACTGGACAAAACGGGTACTCTCGGCCCCCAGAGTGCTCAGTTGCCGGTGCAGGGTCCGAACCCGGACGATCACCTCGTGCGGACGGAAGGATCCCCGCAGCAAACCGCAGCTGTGCAGCAACTGAATCCACTGGGAGTCCTGCATGTCGGTCTTGCGGCCCGGAACGTAGCGCAGCTGCCGGGCGTTGACCAGCAGCACCTCGATGCCGCAGGACTCCAGCAGTTCGTAGAGGGGAATCCAATACACGTTGGTGCTCTCCATCGCCACCGACTCCACCCCTTGCTCCAGCAACCAGTCGGCCAGTTGCTGCAGTTGCTCCGTGGTGGTGCCGAAGGTGCGCACGTTCGGCTTCCTTGGGGTTATCTCCGGAGCGCACACCCAGTGCTCCCGACTCCCCAGGTCGATGCCTGCCACCTGGGGATGAATCCGCGACAAGGCCGTCGAACGGCTCCGCTTCCTCTTCGGGGTCTTCTTCGCCTTCGTGTTGACTTTCCTGCTCTTTTGCATGAGATTGGCCTCCTCGGCGGCGATCACTCCGGCCCGAGTTGGCGTGGTGGTTCGGATTCTTGTCTTGAGGAGAGCTTCCCGGGAAGCCTCACTAATGAATGATGGCCTGCTCGGACCCAGACTTGTCTTGGGGCACGGGGCACCAAAGTTCAAACGGGGCGTAGCTGCCGGAGTCTCGCCAGGTGCCTATTCTTTCACAATGATCCGTTGTTTCACCCTCGAATGATCCGCCCCGTCGTGGGGGGCGGGGGCCCGACTTGTCTGAAACAAAAGAAAAAGAGTTATCCACGAAGGACCACGAAGGCACACGAAGAAAGACGGTGAGGGAACCGGAACCTGTCCCTGCCCCCGAAACGCCATCAATGTCCCCGGTTTCACCCTCGGATGATCTGCCCCGTCTTGGGGGGCGGGGGCCCAACTTGTCTGAAACTACCCCTGATTTAAATGCATAATTAACATGGATGGACAGGATATACAGGATTCTTGGTTGATGGGTCTGGACAGAATGCTCCGGGACGAAAGTTCTCTCCCCCCTCGAGTTCGACCGTTGCCATTTCTTCAACAAGGATTGCAAAACCCGTTCCCATGGTCATGGATCACCTCGAACGAGCATCCGATCATCGATCCAGTCCGCTTCCCGCGCAACTGCTTCTCATTCTGTTTATCCTGTCCATCCTGTATATCCATGTTCCCTAATGCAACCAACCGGTTTAACGGAACATGTGCCTTCTCCCAAAAGGCCATGAAGCTCCGTTATTTCACCCTCGAATGATCCACCCCGTCGAATGGGGCGGGGGCCCGACTAATCTCCCGACGTAAATTGACTGACCGTCTTGGGCATAACCGGGCTGACCACCGTCAGGAAGAGGTCCTTCACGGGAAAGGGTTGACCTGGCCGCCCCTCCGCCACCACCCGGGCAGCCAATCTCACCGGCTGAGGCCGTAGGGTAGCCGGCGTTCCCCCCTCCGCCAACAGTGTCAGGGACACCTCCTGCGTCCGGGGGAAAAACCGATCCCGGTTGACTTCGTTCCGCGTACCTCTGGCCTTGCCCGATTTTTCATCCCCGGCGACTGTGGGGAGCACTTGGACTCCCGGGGGCAGATTCTCCAAATGCAGCGCTACCAGATGGTCAAACCCTTCTTCCCTCTCCAGGGTCAGCTTGAGGGGCTTGGCTTCACCCGGGTTCAGGTTGATGTGATCTTCTCCCGCCAGGGTCACGACTCCGATGTGAGGAACCTGGGGCCGAACCAGTACCCGATAGTTGAATGCTTCGCCTCCTTGCCGGGAGGTCAGGTCCCTGAGCCGCAAAATGTAGTCGCCCCCTTGCTCGAAAGTAAAGATCGTCTTGGACTGGAGAAATTTCTGCCAGTAGGCGGAATTGTTCTCCACACTTCGATAGATATTGGAACAGACGGTTCGACCGGAGGCATCCAGCACCTCGAGCCAGGGGCTGAGATCCGGAAACATCCGGTCCAGGGTCTGAATCTCGAAGGCCACTCTCTGCCCCGACTCTACTGAAAAACGGAAGTGGTCCAGGTCTCCGGGGGCATCTATCCTGCCTTGGAGAATGACGGGAAGGGAGATGGCCGAAGCCAATTTCGTGTTCTCGTCGGGTTCCGATTCCACCAATAAAGGATAGCCGGCAAGGGGCGGACTCTGGGCGCCGGGGGCGGCATTGGATCGGTCCGGCTTGCCGGTGTCCTTTCCTGCCGGAGCCTCACCGGGATTGCCGTCAGGGCTCCCGGCGGCGCGGGACCAGAGCTGTCGCCGCCGCCCGGGATGGAGCTCCCGCTCAAAGCCTCTCTCCTGCCAGTCGAGAAGAGCGGCGTCATGGGCCGGAGGGTAACGGGTCCAGTGGTCCTGCCGTTGTCGGGGATCCGACCCGACCGGGGTGATCCGCAACTGATAGTTGTGCCCGGGGCCTCCTTTATGAGCCAGGCTTCCCACGGCCACCATATAACGGCCCCTTTTGCTGAATCGGTGCCGCAGCCGGGGCCTCATGATCTGTCCCTCTGTCCGCAGGGGGAAGACCGTCGATTCCACACGGGTTTCCAGGCGCCGGGCCTTGCCTTCGAACCAGCTCTGGGAGGGTTCGTAAAGAATGAGCTCGGGGTCCCGGAAGTGAATGGGAGACCCGGACAAGATTCCGCCGGCCACCAGGACTTCAAACTGCAGCTCCTGATTCTCAAGCACCTCGAAGGCGTAGTAATCCACCTCTCCGTTCTGCCGGATCCTGCCGTTGAGGTTGGCGGGCAGCGCCAGCAACTGAGCGCTGCCGGGGCTGTGATGGGGTTCCTGCTGTTCTTGAACGACCGCCTGGTCGCTGACCATAAACGTCACCGGCCCCGACAAGCCCCACTCGGTGAGGAGTCGAAGCGAGTGAGCCCCTGCCGCGGCATCCCCCGCGATATCGACCCGGATCGACACCTCCTGGCCGGGGGAGTAGGTCTTGGCAGAGAATCTGGCCTTCTCCAGGACAATCTCCTTGACCGCCTTCACTTCGGCAGTCAAGCGATCGCAATCCAACCAGACGGACCGGATCCCTTCCAGATCTTCTCCGCGCAGCCGGAATTCCAATGAGGAACCCGGGTGGCCGCCCAAGGGAGCCATGGAGAGCAGTCGTGGGTTCCTTTTCTGGTTCTTTGGGGCTTCCTTGGCCCAAAGGCCGCCGGCAACCAGCACCAGAACGATGGAGAATACCGCGGGAACTCGCTTCACTCCGACCTCCTCCTCACCTGGGAAGTGAAGACTCTTCTCAACCCTGCACTTGTCTCAAGCACTGCACTCACCTCGCGAGCGCAGCCCACTGATGAGGAATGCGGGCCTGACGAACGGATCTGGGAAGTAGGGAAGGAACTGGCGGCAGTTGCGGCGGTGAGAGGGGCGATCGACTCAAACCCTCACCGGGACAGCCTGAACTCTGTGGTCGCCTGACTCGGGCTAGATCAGCTCGTGAACCGGATGGCCCTGCTTGTCCCCAATGGAATTGGCGATGTAGAGCGGCCGACCGTCCAGACCGGTATAGGTCTTGGTCCAATCCACCCCCAAGGCCTTGTAAACCGTGGCGAAAAGATCACCGGTGGTCACCTGGCGCTCGGCCACATAGGCCGCGCGTTCGTCGCTGGCGCCCACCACCTGGCCGCCTTTGATTCCCCCACCTCCCAACACCATGGACCAGCAATGGGCCCAATGATCTCTACCGGCTCTGGCGTTGATGTTTGGAGTCCGCCCAAATTCGCCCATGGCCAGGACCACCGTGGTCTCCAGCAGGCCTCTTTCCTCCAACTCGGTCAGCAACGTCGAGAGCGCCTGATCGAAGCGAGGGGCCAGATTCTCCGACAGCTTCTTGTCATTGTCGAAATGGATATCCCATTCGCTGTGGTTGAAGCCCTCGGCGGTCACGAAGCGGCAACCCGCCTCCACCAGGCGGCGGGCCAGCAATACCGACTGTCCAAAGCGGGTCTTGCCGTAGGCCTCCCTTACCTGGTCCGGTTCCGACGACAAGTCGAAGGCCTTCTTGACGTTGGGCGAGAGGATCATTCTCAGGGCCTGCTCCTGATAGGTGTCCATTTTCGCAAACCGCGCAAACTCCTCTTGCTGCCGGTAGTGGTGATCGACCACCTTCAGGAAAGACTGACGGTCCTGAATCAACTCGGGAGAGAGGGACTTCGGCAAAGTCAGATCGGGAATCTTGAAATCTTCCTTGCTGGGATCGGGAACGATCATGGGGTTGTACTGAGGCCCCATGTTCCCCGCCATGTAGGAGTGCCCGTAGGAGAGGGGCGGAGTGACCACGTAGGGCGGGATATTGTGTCGCCCGCCGAGCTCTCGGGAGACGATCGACCCAAAGCTGGGAAAACGGAAGGCTGGGCTGGGGCGATGCCCGGTCATCCCATAATAGGTGCCTTCGGGATGATTCCCTTCCTCGGTATGCATGGAGCGGATGATGGACAACTTGTCCATCTGCCGCGCCACCCGGGGAAGCGTTTCGGAGATCCGGATCCCGGCCACGTTGGTCGAGATCGGTTTGAAGTTGCTGTTGGTCTTGGGATCCCACATGTCCATGTGGGGCGGACCGCCGGAAAGCCAGATCAGAATGACCGAATCGGCCTTCTTGCGCGTGCCCTTGCCCGTGGCAGCCAGAGTATCGGCCAGCCTGAAATAATCGCTCAGTGTTATCCCGAGGAAGGTCAGGCCGCCCACCCTGAGGAACTGGCGACGTTCAAAATCCCCTCCGGTGCAGGAGAAACATTCCGGCAGCTTCATCACGATCCCCCAAAGTTGCTGCTTATAGGATGGTTAGGGCCAAACTGCCCCCACCCCCTGATGTTGACGGAGCTTACAGAGTCCCAATTATCAATGATTGTGCGCAAATTGTCGAGAACTAATTAACGCCCAAGCCACGCTCTCGAGGGCTTCTCTTCGAGGGCGCCGGGCGATCATTTCTTGCAGCCGCGCCTGTTCCTCCGGCCGGGGAAACCGCGACAGGGCGGCCAGATAGAGCTCTTCGATGATTTCGCCGTCCGCGGCTCCGCTCTTGAGCAGCCGGTCCACCCGGCCACCTTCCCTGGCGATCTTCTCGGTAAAGGTCTTCCCGGTCAACATGTGCAAGGCCTGGGACAGGGCGGGTTCGGGCTTGCCTTCGGGGAGCGTCTTGCGCTCATTGCGTTCGAAGATCTCCATGAATTGGGAGGGCATGCCCGGCTTCAGGGCGATGGCCCGAGTCCCCGCGGCGTAGCCCCGCTCGCCGCTGATGAATTTTTCAGGAACCTCGGCCACCTGTGAGACGGCATCCAGCAGCACTGCCGCCGATAGCGGTCTCGGCAGGGCGTGAGAGAAGTTCAGGCGATCCCCCCGGTTGGTCTCATTGGGGACGCCCGACAGTTGATAGGTTCTGGACTGAACGATCACCCGCATCAGGTGCTTCACGTCGTGGCCGTTGGTCCGGAAGTCCTCGGCCAGCGCTTTGAGCAGCTCCGGGTGGGTGGGCGGATTGGTGGAGCGGAAGTCGTCGACGGGATCCACGATGCCCTTGCCCAAGAACCAGTCCCAGACGCGGTTGACAAAGGCTTCGGCGAAATAGGGGTGGGACACGATCCACTGCGCCAGCTTCATCCGCAGATCGGTGCGCTCGCTTTCCGGCAATTCCCGACCATCCAGAAAGCGCGGATGGACCACCTTCTTGGTCCTGGGATGAACGACCCGATCCTTGAGCGCAGGGTCGTCCACCAGCAGGGAGTCATCCATGACCGAATCCCGCAGATCCACCATCCGGCCGTAAAAGGCCGCCATCCCCCAAAACTGATCCTGGCTCCAGGCTTCAAAGGGATGGTTGTGGCAGCGGGCGCAGTCCAGCCGCCGGGCCAGGTAGATCCTCACCTGCTCGGCAATCATTTCCTCGGGGGGAATGATGAACCGCAACTGGTAGAAGAAGCGGGAGGGGCCGTCGTACCCTTGAGCCGCAATCCTTTCCACCGCCAGTTGGTCGTAGGGTTTGTCGATGCCGATGCTCTTCCTCAACCACTCCCCGTAGAGCTGGGTGTCTTTGCCCAACTGGGTCGCCCCGCCGTACCAGCGAAAGATCTCCCCGTACCGAAAGAAGAGAAACTCCTCGAACTCGGGTGAATTCAGAAGGATTTCGATGATCCGGTCCCGCTTGTCGGGGTCCGGGGAGGCCAGGAACTCGCGGACCCGGTCGGGCGGCGGCAAGGTCCCGGTCAAGTCCAGACAGATCCTCCGGAGAAACTCGGCATCGCTGGAGAGCTCCGAGGGAACGATATTGAATTTTTTCAGCTTGGCGAAGACATGCCGGTCGATGAAATTATTTTCCGGCACCTCGGGGTAACTGGGCAACGGATTGGCGATCACGCCAAACCGGACGGCGGCGGCGCGGCCCGGCGCTCGAATCAGGACACTGGTCTCCCCGGTCTTATGGGACTCCGCCACCCCCCCTTCGTCGACCTCGACCACCGACCGGTTCATGGACTCGTAGACGACCTGCTGGGTGACATCCTCCCGCCGGCCGTTGCTGAGGTGGGCCGCGACCAGAATCTGCTGCTTGCCCTTCAGTTCCAATACGCTCTCCCGAGGATAGACCTCGAGGCTCTCGATCCGGATGTTCTCCGATTCACCTTCCTCGCCGTAAGGGGCTCCCGCTCGAATCCATTGGAGGAGCCTGGCGTACTGGGGGGAGTCGGCGCCGAATCGGAGGCCGCCTCCGTGGGGCTGCTGGAGGGTCGCCTTGAGCAGGATCAGACTCTTTTCCGGATCCTTCAGATTCACCCGCGGGTGGGGAGGTTCCTCCAATTCGGCGGTGAGGACCTCGAATTTCCCGCCCTCCACGATCCACTTGTAGTCGTCGCGCGGAAAGGTGGCATTGGTCGAGAGCTTGAAACCGCCCTGGCCGGGAACGGCGCCGTGGCAGGTGGTATTGTTGCAGCCCTGTTGGGTCAGCAGCGACCCGATATCCCGAGGAAAGCTGAAGGGGCGCTTCTCGTCGGATCCCCGTATGGCGATGGTGGCTGCAGCCTTCCGTCCCGCCACCCTGGCCGTGAGGACCAGGTCGCCGTCCGAAAGCGGTTGCACGCGGCTGTGAGCGGTGAACCGGATCAGCCCGGGTTTGGAGCCCTTGAATTCGGCCTGGGCGGTGAGGTCACGTTCCAGACCGTCCGAGAACCTTCCCATCACCAGAAACTGCTGAGAGGCGTCAGCTCCCTGCAGCCGGACCTCCGAGGGCACCAGGCGAAGGGACAGCGGTTTGCTGGAAGCCCCCTGAGCGGTTCCCCCAACCTCGGCACCGCGGGCAAGGGCCGCCGGAAGAAAGGCTGCGCCCAGGCTCAACACCACAAACAGGCCGGCTGGCTTTCGGTAGCTGGCGGCGGTCTTCCCGGCCGATCTCGTTTCCATGAGTGCACCCTTTGGCTACCCGGCTAATCGGTCGCCAGTTGGCTCAGTTTCCTGGCTGGATCTGGATCCAGGATCATCAGTGGAATCTTCTTCACCGTCAGCTTGGGACCGAGGCGGCCCCCAACAATCGGCCGGGCGGTCACCGTGATCCAGACGGGCAGGTGCGTCGGCGCTGCGTCGTCCCGGGAATGAAGCACCACGCTGACGTACTGGACCTTGGGCTGGTGGTGGTCGGCTCCCTTGATGACCGGCGGCTTGGGACCGCCCGGCAACTTGTAGCTGCTGGCTCCGGCGAAAGCTTCAACGCCCGCCGGCAGCCCCTCCACCGACAGCGCAATCTGATTGGAGGGCAGGAAGAAACCCTCTTCCTGCTCCATGATCAAGGTGAGCTTTCGGGCTTCACCCGCCAACAGATTGACGCGGTGGGGGTCCACCCGGCCATCCTGAAAATCCCGCGTCCGGGATTCCAGATGGATGTCGCCGACGTGTGGGATCTGGGGTCGGACCAGCACCCGGTAGCGAAAGCCGGCATCGCCCTTCCTGAGAGTCACATCCCTGACCCGCAAGTAGTAGTCCCCGCCTTTTTCCAAGGTGCCGATCACCTTGGGATCCACCGAAACCAGGTGAACACTGGTCACGCTCCTGTATTTTTCGGTTCGGCGCAGGCTGCTGAACTGGTCCCGTCCCCTGGAGTCGATGATCTGCAACAAGGGATTGAAATCCGGCCGGGTGGCCTCGGGAGTCTCAATCTCGAAAGCCAGTTTCTGCCCGGAACGGACCTTGAACTTGTAGAGGTCGCTATCCCCCGGGTGTTGAACGACCCCTTCAACGATTGCCGGAACCGGGATCTCAACGGCGTCGTCCATCCCGTCAGCGGGTTCTTTTTCCGAATGGACGGCGAGGACAATGCCCGGGTCGGAGAGTTCCAGGTCCAGTTGGGCCGGGTCGGGTTCCTTGGGGCTTTTGTCTTCCTGGCCGTCCTCCGGTCTTTGCTTCGAGGCCGGCCGATCATCCCTGACCCCCCTCGACCACAACTGCTTGAGCCGGTCGCCGCCGAGTTTCCGTACGAAACTTCGCTCTCTCCAGTCCCGAAGCCCGTGAGTGTCCCGCGACGGATGGTCCGACGGCGCCACCCGCAGTTGATAGACAAAATCGGGCTTCGCCTGCCCGCCCAGCGAGCCTACCTCCACAAAGTAGCGGCCCGGCTCCGGGAACCGGTGGCGCAGGCTGATTCGAGTCCCGGTTCTCTGCCTGGGATCCCGGGCCGCTGTGACCCGCTCTCCCTGGTCCTTGTCGCTGAAATCCAGGCGCACCACCCGATCGGGATCGAACCAGCTTGCCTGCCTCCCATGAATCGATATCTGGGCGCGAAAGACGTTGGCGACGGATTCCTGACTGGGAGTCACTTCAAAAAGGAGTTCCTGCCCCGCGGTGGCTTCAACCCGGTAGAAATCCATCTCGGCCGGCGTGTCGATCTTTCCATTGATCACTACCGGGGTGTCGATCGCCTGGGCCCTGTCGGGCTGGTCATGGGGGCCGGCCAACTCCGGGATCACCCGGTCCGCGTTCACCCGAAAGTGGACCCGATTGGTCACTCCCCTGGGCGTGACCACCCGGAACCAGTGGTTCCCCGGGCGGGCCGCCGGATCGATCTCCACACCGACTCGCACGCGATACTCCGGCTCCTTCTTGTCCGCCTTCTCCTGGGAACCTTCTTCGCTCTCCTCCACGATCTCTTCAACGGCGCGGAACTGGGTCCGGATCCCCTCTTCCTCGGCAACCACCGCATAGGCCGACTGCAGAGCTTTCCCCCGGATCTCGACCTCCAGGGCAGTCCCGCGCTGCCCCCCAAGGGGAAACAGCCAGGCCGCCTCCGGCTCCTGGGCCGGGGGGGCTTCTTCGGCCGCCCCGGGGCTGGGGCCAACCCAAAGGAGAGAGCAAATGGTCAACAGGACAGGAATTCTGAATCGTGGCGCCATGGAATTTCGAGTACCTGGAATGGGGATCCCAAAGCCGGATAGGTCTGATGAAAGTATACCAAAGAGGGTGCCCGGCGGCAATCGGCCAGGCGGCGGGAGATGCACGCCGGGTTCTAAAATGGTCGCTCGCCGGACTCCCTCCGGAGGCGCGGCAGGACGGCATCCCCGGGGAGCGCGGGCGTCCCGCCCGCATCCGCTCCCTGCCGACCCTCCCGTCGACGTCGCCGGCGGCCACTGCGTCGGCCGGGCGCAAGGAGCGCCATGGAGCCCTTTCCGGTTGATCGAAGTCGGAGAGTCGGGCCTGGCTGCGCCAAGCCTTGTGCGGGCGGGACGCCCGCGCTCCCAGGAGGGGTCTCACGGGACGTTGTTGAATCAATGGAATTACTCGGCCCGGCCGTCCTGCAGATTCATGTCGATGTCGGCGAAACTCCATGCCCCGCTGCATGACCCGTGCCGCCTCTCAAGGCCTCCGGCGGGTGGTCTCCTCCTGCGGGCCAAGGCTCGAAAGCCGAACAAAGTTATTCCAGTAATTCGACAACGTCCCTGACTACCCTTCCTAGTGGGGATAGCTCCAGGATTCGGAGGGATGGAGCAGAAGTCAATTATTGTCGCGCGTCTGGAGGGGGCTCTTTCTGGCATGGGGCGCATTCTGAGTCGTCGATGGTGTAATCTGCCGGAAATGAGAACTTCGAGGAATCGGGTTCCGCAAATTGGATGTCATGGAGCGTCCAAACTTGCCGACGGTTGGGTATCTTGTTTTCTCTCTTGACCAACAAGTAGGGGTCGGATGACACCCAAACCTTTCCCATCTGTCTTTTCCCCTTTCTCATGAGAATAGGAATTACGATACAGTTCAAACCGCTAACAACGGCCTTCCCAAGCACTTGGGTCGGCCTAGTCTTAGGAGGGTGAAACGGCGTTGACCTTACATGTCTTAGTCTCGCATGTTTAGAATCGTGGTAGAGCGAATATGTCTTTCCAGTGGCGGAATCAATGAAAGTTGATTCCCCCTTTCCAACTCTCCGCCCCTGCTTTATGTCAAAGGAGGTTGACATTTCGGAACCGGAGGACGAACGGAAGTAGGTTCCCTCCGTTCGCCCTTCCACGGTTTCACTGCCATCGGGGTGAATCTCGTAGGTCAATGTAGTTTGCTTGGCGATTACTGGCTTGTATTGCGCTACCGAATCCAAAGCGCTACCGAACACAAATACAAAGCAGGCAAGCAAAGTAATGATATTCATTCTGCACCGCCGTCACAAACCCTCAGACCTACTAGGAGCATCTACACCCTCTTCGAATGTGCTCAAAGTCCCAACCATTTGTATAGATTTCTACTAAACACCTTGTACCCTGATCCTCGCAATTCGGATTCCAGACACAATAGTAAGACACATAATAATACCCCCCAGGAACTCTCTCCCTGTCACAAAAGGCGTTTAGTGCAGATGGCACCGAGCTTAGGGAAACCATCAAAACAATAGCAGACAGAATCTTTCGTAGCCTCATGGTTCGCGACTCCTTTCTCTCCATACACTACCAAGTTACTATTTTGAAGTTTTCACGTTTATATCGCAATATAATCGACCGTGTAAACAGTATTCTATAGAGCCTTTTGCAAAATTCGTCGTGCAGCACTGGTGTAGCGCTGGGGACGTTGTTGAATTAGTGGAATAACTTCGATCAGCCGCTCCTAAATTGCTTTGATTCAATAACATCTCCTACGTGGTCTCTACCAGTTATTCCAGTAATTCAACAACGTCCCCTATTCGCTTCCCTTACCTGCGGAATTTTGCAAAAGGCTCTATATTTTATTTTTTGCCGCCGAGGAAACCTTCGAACAACGACATGGAGGAGCGGAGCCGCTGGGGGGGAGCATTTTGGGCGTCCGTAGTAGACGCAGAGACGGTACTTGATGGGAGGCTGGTGGTCGGCCCGTCGTAAGATAGCGGTGCTGTTGCAAAGGAGGACAAACCGGATTGAAGATCCGAGCCAGACCTATAGTTGCCCAATAGCGGAAGACGCTGAAGCCGCCCTTGGGAAACTTGGTGATTTACAACGAACTGCTAACGCAACTGATTGGGGGGGTGGAGGCAGGACTATCCCACGCTCTGATTTCACCGTGGACCGACGGTAGGATTGATGGGGTGGGGGTTGGACGACGACGCCTGCGGGTGAAGGCGACGGGCGAAGCGATCCGTTTCGGGAGGGTGCAAGCGCGCTTTCAGACTTCGAATGGCAGAGTTGTTGGGGGGTGGAGACAGATCGAGGGGTTGTGGGAGTCTGGAAGCGGTGGGGGCGGAGTTCAGGGAGACAGCAAGGCGTCGAAGGCGTCGGAGCGTTGGAGAGCGAAGTGACGGGTCGCCGAGGCGATGCTGTCGAAGCGAGTGCGGTGAAGGATGAGAGCGAGGGCAAGATTGGTGCAGGTCGCGTTATTTTGGGGGGCGAAGCGGGTGCGGGCGAGGCAGGCGTCTTCGGCGAATGTGGTGTCTCGGATGTGATGGTTGACTTCGACCGACCAGTGGCCTCGGTTGTAGGCGAGCAGTTGCCTGGGGGTCGCGCGGGAGGCGGGGACCGAGGTGATCCCGTAGGCGGTTTCGGTAGAGGTGTTGGCGGTTCGGTGATGCCTCGCGTCGGTGCGTTTGCGGGTGATGCGGAAGATCTGGGAGACGTGGGGATAGTTGAGGAGGCGGGGGGGAGGCGTCAGGACCTGGATCGACCGCTGTTGGATGCGCCCGTGGCCCTTGTCAACCGCCTCGCGGAAGCAACCGGTCGCGTCCCGTTCCCAGCAGATGGTGCTGAGGAGGTGGTGGGTCTCGGAGGCGTTCTTCTTGACACTCATCAGGTAGTCGGCGCCATGGGCCTCGACGAGGAGGCGTGCGATCTCGCGAGTCGTAAACAGCGCGTCGATGGTCAGCAGGCGCCCCCGGATGGGGACCTGTTCCAGCAGGGCGCGCACCGCGGCGGTTTCGCCGCCCTCCTCCTGGTAGCCATGGATTGCGATCGGCCGGTGGGTGGAGTGCTCCACCAGGGTCGCGGTCTCGTAATGCTGTGCTCCGTTGCGGTTCGCGCCGCGGATGCGCTTGCCGTCGACCGCGACGGCACGACCCAACTCCAGTCTCGGCATGGAGAACCGCTGCAGTACGGCCTCGATCTCGGCGGGGTCGACCGAGGCGATCACCCGGTGCAGGGTGGACTTCGAGACCGGCACCCGGCGGCCGGTCTTCGGGTTCTTCCAGGCGCCGATCGCCTGCAGCTCCCTCTGGGTGAGCTTGCTCGCATACTCGGCAGCGGCGACCGGACCGCGCAGGTTTGCGAGCCACGCGAGAACGTAGACCGCGAGCACCGAGGCGACCGGGTGCTTGCGTCCCTGGGCCCGGCGGAAGTCCTGGACTCTCGCCAACTCCTCATAGAGCGAGCGCAACTCGCTCGGCGCCCTCTCCGCATGCCCCTTCGGCTCCCAGGCTGGTGGCAGCGGGCGCGGGTCGCGCAGACGACGCCGCGCGTTGCGCTGCAGCGGATAGACGTAGAGCCGCTTCGGCTTGCCGTGCGGGTCGGTGTAGCGGCCGTTGTGCCGCGCAAACCCCCGGGTGTTGCCGAGATACTGCCAGTTCGCCGCCCGGTAGAGGGTCCCCTGGAAGTGGGCCGGGTCGACGAAGCTCTCCCCGATCAGCAACGGGTGTCCGTAGGCCGCCTGCCAGTCCTGACTCAGACGCCGCGTCATCGCGGCCAGCGCCCAGGAGGCGAGATGAGGAAAAACCCCCGGCCGACTCAAGATCACAAACCGGGTGTTGTTCCCGATCAGGTGCAGCCGCCGGTAGCGCAACTCCCGCTTCCAGCCGACCCAGCGGTCCCGATGCCGGCTCTTGAACGCCCCCGACTGCCAGCCGGCGAGCGCGAGCCACTGCCCCCGCCACTCGACAATGTAGCGCAGTCCCCGTCCCGCAAACCGCTTGAAGCCGAGATAGTGGTGCTGATCGACCGTCTGGTCCCATCGCACCCGTTCCTCCGGGCGCGCGAGACGCACCTTCGCCTCTTTCAGAGAATACCCTTCCGGCGGGACCTGCAAGATCGCTGGCGCGTCCAATGGTTCACTCCCAAACCCAAGCATGCGGCATCGGAAGCTAAAAAGCCAGTAAAAACTCCAAAACCCCGACCACTGCTGCAACTCGTTGTCAAGCTTTGTTAGCGTGGGATGGCCCTGGGGGTGGAGGAGGGACACCTTTTCTTGGTAGGTCAGGACCTTAGACCGATTTAGTCCCCGGTCCCACTTGACGTCAAAATATATTCAGCGTCGGGATTGCCACCAAGTTTTGCTCCAAGATCTGGTTGGGTGAAAGATCGATGCTCTCAGAATCCCTTTCCACACTTCTCAGGTATTCGAGTTCCATCTCGCGCCCAGCCTCGTGATCGACGAGAGCACACAGAAAGTACTCGGCAGGGACTAGGCCATTCAAGGAAAACCGTCCGCTCTGATCCGTTTGAGTAGTTCTTGTGAAGCGTGAGTAGCGTCCCCTAAATTGGGGATCAGCGGCAAAGACGAGGACGGTCGCCCCGTCCGCCCTCTCTTGGGTATCTTCCTGTTCGACCACTCCACTGACTTGTGCTCCCTCTGACGACACGTGAATCTCCACCCCCTCCAGACGGTCATTGTTCTTGGTTTCAATTGAATGATCAATGATTTCCTGTCCCTCCACCCGGACGGACTCGACATAGTGATTCCCCGGAGGAAGCCTGACGGAAAAGCGATACAGTCCCTCGGGTAAGTCCGATATCCTAAAGGTAAAATCCTCTTCGACTTGGCCGCCCCTTGCACTGGAGAAAAGTAGGTTGACATTACGAACCGACCTCATGGACAACAAGATCCTACGCCAATCCAAATTAGAGTTCAGGTTGTCCGCCACGATCCTTCCGGAGACCTCTGCACCGGTCCCAAGAATCAACGTTAATCCGCTGAGATCCTGGTCCGCCACGTCTACCGTCGTGCTGGCTATCTGCATTTCATCTCCCTCCCCCGAGCGGGCAAATAAACGATGTCTTCCGGGAAGAAGACCCGAGATCGTGAATTCTCCCTGCAGATCAGTGTTCGTGGTCGGTCCTATCATTGAACCTATGTCGTTTCCGGAGTCCTTTGTGGACACGATCCACGCGGAGTGTGCCGGTCTGCCGTCCGGGGCTAGCACCCGACCGCCAACACTGTAGCTTCGGGTCTCGATCAAGGTGATATCGAAACCTGCAACTTCCGCTCCCGCCGCCACCTGAACTGTAGTCGCTTCCTCTATACTCTGGACTCCAGGGTAGTAAGTGGGCGGGAACGACGCTATTTCACTTCTACGCTGGTCAGTGGCGGGCCGTTGAGACGCGCTCAGGTAGTAGCTCCCCGGAGGAAGGTCGAAAATCCGGAACCGGCCCCGGTCATCAGTCTGGTCCCTGCCGATGGGAAGCAGTCGGCGACCACCTCCCAAATTCCGATAGCCACTCATTCTTACAGAGACCCGCGAGATCGGTTCGTTGTCTTGATCTACCACTCTTCCTTCCACCACACCGCCCCGTATGAGATTGAAGTCGACGCCGTCCAATACCTCCCCGGATCTTATCGATAGTGCGGTTCCCGCTCCTTGTCTTCCAAAGGCGTGCTTCGTTTTCTGGCCGTAATAGCGAGGAATGTAGCCATTTCGAGTCGCCCTAAGCACATATGTGCCCCCCTCAAGATTTGTGAGTTCATATGCTCCTCTGCTATCGGTCCGAGCAGTCTGAGGTCGGTCTTGGGGACGTGCACTACTCGAACGGAGTGTTAGAGTAACTTTCGAGAGTGGATGGCCCCCATCATCGGTAAATACTCTTCCCCGGATCACTCCGAGTTGCTCGTCGGTCCGGACTCGATCAACGTCGCCTGGGATTTGAATGAGTGGATGGTGACCAAGGCCTGTTAAGCCAATCAAAAGGTAGACGGCCATACCCACTATCCAGATTTCTGCTTTCATTCCATCCTCCTGTGTTCTGCATGCCCGTACTCACGATGTTGAAAGGCAGTCCTGGAGCAAAAAAAAGCCAAGCAGCCGAAGATCGACTGCCTGGCGAAGAAACAACTTCCGTGGCTTGCTAGAAACCGAGACGCAAGCGGAAGATGATGTTCCGCGTGTGCCAACTCGCAGCATACTGACCGAATCTCGGATCATTGAAGGTCAGAGAATTGGGCCCACTGGGGTTGGTGTGGTTCAGCACGTTGTTGACATAAGCCTCAAGCTTGAAGTAGGGGCCGTTTTCGTAAGGCGTCAACGGGAAGACCTTGAAGATGTTCATGTTGAAGTGAGGATCCCGTGGCTGCTGCAAGACGCCCCGCGTAGCGGTTCCGTAGGTTCCACTCCGCGGAATGCTGAAGCAGGCCGAATTCCAATAGGAGGTGTATGCAACGGTATTGTCCCCGAAACCGTTTGGTTGGCAGCCCTGCTGAATGTCCGGACGGCCTCCCGAACGGCCCACGTTCGGTGAATCGAAGCCGCCGAAGTTCGGCGTGCTGCGGCCTCCCGCGCCCAGTGTCAGAATAGGGGTCACGGTCCACTGGCTGACCAACTGGTTGATCACCCCCGAGGCCCCCGAAAGGTACCGCTGTCCCTTACCCAAAGGCAAGGTATAGACAGCCACGACACGAGCCCGAACCGGGATGTTGCCATCCGTCCAGCCCTTGTCGCGGGAGCGGTTGTAGGGATCCTCGGTGGCGAACCCGCCAGGACCCACCCAGCCGAACCGGCCGCCTTCCACGTCATTGAGGATGGATCGATACTCGATCCAACTCCTGACGTAGAGGCCGCTGGAGAACTGCCGCAGCAACTCGGCTTCCACCCCGTGATAGTTGGAGTTTCCGCCCAGGCGGTAGTCGTCGATTGAACCGTAGGGTTCCGCCCCGAATACCTTGCGGGAGGCCGTAAACGGAATGGTGCTGGCCCGGGGGATCTGCACGTTGACGTTGTAGGGCCAATGGGTCCCCTTGGAAGCCACGTAGGAAACACGGCCGGTGAAGCCTTCTCCCAACTCCCTCTCCAGGGTGAGGTTCCACTGCTTGTCGGTGGGCCAGTGCTTGGTGCGGGTGTCGAGCAGAATGGCGTTCGGGGATTGCAGCGAGGTGGCGCCGGTTCCGGGAGCCGGAAAGGCCTTGCTGAAGGTGAGCGTGGGAACACCGTTGACGATCTCGTTGGGCCCAAAGTTCTCGCTGAGCTCAAAGGGACCGCCGGTGAACCCGCTAATGGCCTGCTGCATGTTGTCCGGAGGGGTCAGAGGCACGGTGTAGACCCCAAAACCGGCGCGCACCACCATCTTGTCGGTCAGACGGAAGGCCACGCCGACACGCGGCTGGACGTGGATCAGCTTGTACTCGAACAGATCGGCGGGAAAGCCGGCGTCGGCGTTTCCGACCACCGGGATGTTCGCGGGAAAGCCGGCCACAACCCGATGCAGCGACTGCTGGGGCACCACGAACCGGCCAGTGCCGCCATCCAGCAGGTGCTGGAGATCGAAGTTGTACCATTGCCCCTGGGCATCCCGACCGGCGGTGTAGTGCTGGAAGCGGAGACCGGGGGTGATGGTCAACCTGGGCGTCACCTTCCAGTCATCCTGGAAGAAGATCCCGAACTGTTGCGACCGCGGGCTCAGCTCCCCTCGCGCCTGGGCGATGGCGGTGCTGCGGGGCAGGCCCAGCAGGATGTCCCCGTAGTCCCAGCCGGTGTAGTTGCCGGAGAAATCCCAGAATCCGTAGACAGTGTTGGTAGGCCGGTAGCGATCGTCCAGGCCCCAGATGTTGGAGAACCCCATCTTGAACAGGTGGGTGCCCTTGGTGACGGAAATGTTGTTCTTCAGGTGAACGGCATTGGCGTCGGTCCGGCTGCCGTATCCGGCGGCGCCGCCCCCCAGCGCATTGGTCAGACGGGCGTCGAAGGCGCCGCTGATGTTGGAGAGGTTGCCGATCGAACGGGCCTTGATCTGAGGCGCTCCCGCGAAACCCTGCGGAATCTTGCCCTCCCGTCCGCCGAAGTCGATGATCCCGTTGGGGTCGATCAGATTCAGCAGAGCGCTCCCGGCGCAACCGCTCTCGATCAGGTAGAGCTGCTCGTTGTAGCCGACCGAGAATTCGTTGATGACGGAAGGCGAGAAGACGTGACTGTCCAGAATGCTCCAGGCACGCGTGGGGTCGTGACCGGTACGCCCGCAATCCAGCGGCCCGTGGTCCCACTTCGTCTCGTTGCTGTCACGAGTGTAGCGGAAGTGGTTGAACGAAATGGTGTTGGCCTCGTAGATCTGGTGGTCGAAGCGGAAGTGCCAGTACTCCTCGCTGCCACTGTTCTCGTTGATACCGGTTCGGTTGGTCACCAGACCGGGTCGTTGCGGCAGGGGCAGCAACTCGGTGAATCGAATCCCCAGGGGATGGAACATGGCGCTGGGAATGGTGTTGTTGGGGAAGGGCGTCATGGTGTAGGGATTCATGATCACACCCTTGCCCGAGGCATCCCTGATCCCCGAGAATTCGGCGACTTCGCTCAGATTCCCAGTTCTCATCTGAGGGGTGGGATAGGTGAGGTTGGGGTTGATCTCCAGCGTCAACCCGCTGTTTGGCTGATACAGGAAGTGGAAGAAGCTTTTGTTGCGGCCGTCATAGACCTTGGGAATCCAGATGGGTCCGGCGGCTTCGTAGGACCACTTCAAGGAGGGCGTCTCCGGCTTGGGTCTGCGAGCCAGAGAACGGTTCTTGGCCCTCAGACGAGCATGCCTGAAATCATTCCAGAGCTCGCCGTGGAACTGATTGCTTCCGCTGCGCCCCACACCGATGATGTTGTTGGCGTGCTGGAACTCGGCCGGCGCGTTCAGCGTTTTCAAATGAACTTCCTGCAGCACTTCCTGCGGAAAACGGAAGGTGCCGTAGGCGAGAGTCAGAATCCCATCCTGGGAAGCTGAGACGTTGTTGGCGTAGGCCCCGTGAATCTCGTTCCGGTTCTGAACTCCGGGGGCCGCCCCAACCGTGTAGATCAGGCTGGCCGCCACGTTGGTGTAGTAGACTTCCTTATTTGGAGTCTTGTAGGTCACCGAAGGCGTATCGGTCTCGATTCGGGCGCCCTCCTCGGTCACGGTGATGGCATCGGCCAACTCGCCGATCTCCATGGTGATGTCCACCCGCCGCGGTGACTGCGAGTAGACGATCACGCCCGTGTTCTCATAGCGCTTGAACCCGGTGGCCTCAGCGGAAATGGTGTAGGTGTCGGGCAAAAGGCCGCGCAACTCGTACTCCCCAACCTCGTTCGTCGGCGTACTGTAGGTCAGACCCTTGGACTCGTTGGTTGCGGTAATGTTGACACCGACCATCACGGCCCCGGTCGTGTCGACGACCCTGCCGCGAAAACCGGTGACGTCCTGCGCTACCGTCAAGGTGGGAATGACCAACAGGCCCAAGAGTGCAATCAGCCCGAAACTCCAGACCGACTTTCTTAGTGCTTGTTTCGTCATCATCAAAATCTCCTTGTGTTAATGCGGCCCCCCAAGCTGCACGCCAGCCGACCTGCAAAGACTCGTCGTGTGCCCAACCTGGAAACCGTCCAGAAAGACTAAATCCCACTTCGAGAATGTGCAACTATATTGCCAAACTGACGGCCTGGCCAAAATTTTTTTGAGACGTTTATTTTGAGTGAGTTGCAGAGGCATCCAAGTCGATTTGTCTTCGAACGTTACTCTCCTGAAGGCTCTTCCAATTGATATTTCGTATTGCAATCCGAAATTTCGGAAGGTTCAGATGTCCAGATACGCATGTTTGGGGCCGAATTTCTCGAACGAGTCCATCTCCCGCCCCCACGAAGGGGCGGACCCTTCGAGAGTGAAACAACGCTATTTCACAGCCTGGCCGGAGCAGGGACAGGTTCCGTCAGACCGGTTTGTTGCATCAGCGAACATCGATGGACAGGATTAACAGGACGAGCCTTTTGCAAAATTCCGCCGGTAGAGCGAGTAGCTGGTACTCCTCCCGCCTCCCGCATCCTTCTCAAGGACGCCGTGTGCCACCAGATCCTTAATGTCTCGGATCGCCGTGTCCTGGGAACACTTCGCAATCTTTGCCCACTTTGATGAGGTCAGTTTTCCGTCGAATCCGTCCAGTATCTTATTGAGGAGCAGACGCTGGCGGTCGTTGATGTTGACGTCAGCGTGTTCCTGCCAGAACTGAGCCTTTTGACGTACAGTGGCCAGCGTTGCCTCGGTTCCTTCGAACGCACGTCCCAGGCAGACGAGGAACCACACCATCCACGGCGTGACGTCCAGCGTTCCCTTCTGCGTCCTTTCCAGAATCTCGTAATAGTCATCCCGTTCCTGGCGGATCCGGGAAGACATGCTGTAGAAGCGCTGCGGGCTCTTCTCGGACCGCGCCAGAGCCCAGTCGGCAATCGCCCGTGCTATGCGGCCGTTGCCATCGTCAAACGGGTGAATTGTGGCAAACCGCAGGTGCGCCAGTGCCGCCCGGAGTACGGGATCGGTACCGTCAGACTCATTGGCCCAATCGAAGAACTGAGCCATCTCCTTAACCAGAAGTGGAGCGGCCGGCGCTTCGTAGTGAACGCGTTCCTTGCCTATGGGGCCGGAGACGACTTCCATCGGTCCATCCGCGTCGTCGCGCCACGCACCGACGATGATCTTGCGCATGCCGCTACGTCCTGTAGGGAACAACGCCGCATGCCATGCAAAGAGGCGATCTTCTGTGAGGGGCTTGTCAAAGTTCTGGCTGGCATCCAGCATCATTTCGACAACACCCTCGACGTTCCGGTTTGTGGGAATCGCCGCCACAATGTCCATGCCTAACCGCCGGGCAATGGACGAACGCACCTGATCCGTGTTCGGGTTCTCGCCTTCGATTTCGCTGGACTTGACGACATCCAATGTCAGTGTCTCCAGTTCGGCTTCTTGCTGGAGAGAGAAGCCCAAGCCTTCCATCCGACCCAATAAGCGCCCTTGCCGGTAACGGATATCGGCCAAAGGGACAGCCAAGGCATCATGATCCCATGTAAATTTGGGCCATTCTGTGAGTTGGTAAATATAGCGAGTCATTCTACGCACTCCATGCGTAGCTTATGCCTGTTTTTCCCCGCATCTTCAAACCCATTCTCCGCAATCCGAGCGGGTAGGGGACGTCCCTCGAAGACCGATGGAACTCCTTCAATGGCGAGCGGCGCCCCAATGCTTCGACAATGTTGTTCCCTCGGTGCAACGACATCATGGAATGAAGCCCCCCCCCCCGGGAGCGCGGGCGTCCCGCCCGCACAAATCCTGGCACAACCTCGCCAGCCTCGCCCATCTCCTCCACCCGGAGCGACCGCCAGCGGCGCCAGGGCTCTGCTTCGGCCGGGCCCATGCGGTTCCCGCCGGCAGGGTGGCCGGCTGCCGCATGGCAGGGAAACCGAGCGGCAGGCAAAGGGAGCGGATGCGGGCGGGACGCCCGCGCTCCCAGGGGGTCCTCTTCCCATCACCCTTGCCCCTCAAGGGGGCGCGCGCCGGGTTGCCGAGCCGCAGCCCTGCCGATGAGGCAGAGCCGTCCCGCTTGGTGGCCCTTCCTGGTCCTTCGTGTAACTTCATGGATAACTCTTTTTTCTTTTGTTTCAGGGAAGGGAAGACGCAAAAATTGCCGAAGCCGGACGCTTTCACCGGGAGGGTATGGGACCCGAGCCACCCTGGGCCAGGGCCCGCTTTCGATGCCACAGTTCGGCCCGGATTCTGGCTATGGGACCCCGGCGCTCCTCCGGGGTCATGTAGAACCGGTAACCGAACTCCTGCAAGCGGACGCCCAGCATGTTGTTGAGCCATCTCCGGGTAAACTGGCGGTTGATCAGGAAGGGGTCGTTCAATACTCCAATCAGCTCCGGCAGCGCCCACCCGGCCCCGGCGCGGCAAAGAACGTCCGCCCCCACCAGGCGGACCGCCGGCGTCTCGCTCTTGAGCCAGCCAACGGCTGCGGGTTGATTCCGGTCGGGGTAGTTCTCAGCCAGCTTCTCCTCCGAATACTCGGCGCCGTACCATTCCTTGAGATGCCCCACGGTCCAGTCGATGGTCCGGTCAGTGTGGCACATGTTGCAGGCATTGGGGTGGTTGGCTTCAATCATGGCCTTGTCCGTGGGCGAAAAGATGGTGTGGGTCCGCACCAGGTCCTGGATGCCCTCGTTGATACGGGGACGGTGGCAGTTCATGCAGCGGGCTCCGCTGCTGCCGGAAGGATGGTGGGTGTGATTGCGCCTGGCCTGGGCCGGCTCGAATTGCCGGTGGCACCTGAGACACAACCGGTCGTCCCCGTCGGGAGGATTGGACCAGCGAGGACCAATGGTCTGGTGGGGGTTGTGACAGTCAATGCAGCGGAGCTGGGAGAAACAGCTGCCGCTCACGGCGTCGCTGTACTCGGTCGAATTCCAGGTCGAGATTCCATTGGCGTAGGTTGGCCGCGTGCCCACGTGACAGCGGCCGCAGGCCCAGTTGAGGTTTTCGTGGGTTCGCCCGAAGGAGATGTCCTTGTCCCGGTTATCCACGAACAGGAAGGGACTTGAAGGGAAAAAACCCGGGGGTTCCTTGCCTCCCGAGGCCACGTGTTCCCTGCCGCCCAGATGGCAGGCTTCACAGCTCACACCCAGGGTGGCCGCGTGCTGCGGCGCCTCCAGCCCTACCAGTTCCTGGCGGATTCGCAGAATGTCCTGGTCGCTGGCGTCGGCGGGGCTTTGAAGGAAACTCACGATGCCCGACTGATTCTGATCCAGATACTGGCCGAGCGAGAAGTGCAGAGGAACCGGAACGTGACGGGCCATGCGGGAGGGATTGCGGGCCAGCATGTCTCCCAACGGGAAGGTGGTGTGACAAAAGTTGCAGCGGCTGGAATAACGGGCCAGAAAAGGCTGCGAGGTGGGCGGATCGAAGGGGTCGGGCCTTTCCCCGTCGGGCAGCTCGGGACCCACGTGGACGATGGGCACCCACTGCCGCTGCTCCAGCCAGTAGCCGAAGAACAGCACGTGATCCTGACGATAAAAGAGATGGTCGCGGGGCTCGGGGCCCTCGGTCTGCTTGCCGATATAGTACTGGAAGAAGCGCGATCCGATGGTCTGGTTTACCCGGTAGACGCGGCGGATCTCCCCCCGCTGCAGCCGCATCTTGTAGCGGCCCTCTTCCCTGAAGAAGACCGCCTCGCCACCGAGATAGGAGACCTTGGCCTTGCCGGAAAAATCTCCCTTGACGGTGGAGTCGTCGGCCAAGGCGTTCATCCAGCGATGGGCATGCCGGGACCAGGACTGGTACTGCACCTGGTGACAGCTCTTGCAGGTCTCCGGCCCGACATAGTCCCCTGGATGGATATTGCTGCGGCTGCCGGTTCCCCGGAAGTCGGTGCGAACCTTTTCCGGCAGGTCTTCCCACCACAGCGTGACCTGCTCCCGTTCGTCCGTCTCGCCGACCAGGGAGCGGATGCCCCTTGCCGACGCCTTTCGGGCGGCCAGAAGCTCCTTTAGCGTGGACTGATATTGGTTGTTTTGGGGATCCAGCGCCAGCGCTTTGCGAAGGTGATCTTCAGCCTCGGAATATTGTTTGAGTTCCAGCAGGATCGCGCCGTAGAGATGCCGGTAAGCGGCGTTGCCTCCATCTTCTTCAACCGCCTGCCGCGCCGGCAGCATGGCGGCCAGGTACTCCTGCTTCTCATACTTCTGGCGGGCTTCCAGGTAGGCGGGGGATTGGGCCTGCAGGGGCCCGCCGGCCCAGAGCAGGCACACCAGCGCGACGAGCATTGCCGCCGGCGCCGGAAGCCTCCTGCCGGAAGCTGCCGCGGCGGAACGAACTCGGGACGTGCCCGGCATCAATTGGTGTTTCTGAGTTTTCATCGCGATTGCCAGGCGCTCGGCGTCTTGAATCCGCCGGCTTCGGCCATCTGCAGAAACCCGCGCCAGCTATCCGAACCTCCTGATTATGAAACCCTGCCGGTGTCGAAATCAAGACTGCAGCACTCGCGGGGTGCACGACAGATTGGTGAGGCGAGGGACCAGGCGTTGGTTGGCCCCCCACCGCATCAGCCTTCGCCTGGGAGCGCGGGCGTCCCGCCCGCATCCTGTTACTGCCAAGGCGTCCTCCCGCGCCCGTGCCTGCGGACTATCGACGCATCAGCCAGCCGGAAGGGGAGCAATGGCGCCGTTCCCGGTCGATCGAAGTGGGGGAGACAGCCGAAGCTGTGCCAGGCCTGGTGCGGGCGGGACGCCCGCGCTCCCAGGAAGCCTTCATTCCATGAGATCGCTACACCAAAGGGACAAAAGCGCAGACGCATTTTGGCGCCGCTTGTCGTCGAAGGAGGTCCGTCCGTCTTCCGGTCTATTGGTGTTTATTCGTGTCCATTCGTGGTTCGTCTTCATTTTCAGTTCGGCTTTCTGAGAAGTCACCGGCCAGACATCCCCCCGCATCCTGTCCCTGCCAAGGCGTCCTCCCGCGCCCGTGCCTGCGGACTATCGACGTTTCAGGCAGCCGGCAGCGTTCGCCGCCTGGCGGCCGCTGAGCTTCAGTGCGATTCCGCAGGCAGCCACCTTGTCGCCCCCCACCGCATCAGCCATCGCCTGGCGGCTCGGCGAGTCCCCCTCAAGGGGGAAGTGATTGGCGTGGTCGCTATCATCGTCCTGCACGCAACCGTAGGGGCGTCCCTTGTGGGCGCCCAATCCGGGAATCACCGGGCAACCACAACGTGGGCAACCACAAGGGCTGCCCCTACGTTGGGTGGTACGGTGTAAACCATGTTCGGCTTGCACAGGACTGCTGCAGGTGGCCGTAAGGAATTCGAGGTCGGTTTGTCGGGGTGCTGTTCAGAGCGAGGAACGCTTGCCGATGGCCAGATCGAGCCTGGCCTGGGCCAGCAGATTCTCCAAGCCATCCAGCGACCCCTGGTGAATCAGCCGGTACACCGATTCCAGGTTTTCACGAGCGATGTCGCCGAAGCGGCCGTTTAACACCACGGCTTTGGCCAGGGGCTGGATGGCCGCCACCACGTCGTTCCTGGCGCAGAAGACGATGCCGAGCTGGAACTGGGCGAAGTCGGAGCGGGGAGCCAACTCGACCGCCCGGGTGGAGTAGAGATGGGCCTTTTGGAGATTGAGTCCGGCATTTTGGCTGGCGGGGTTGCGCCGGTCCGCCTCGTACTGCGACAGGTAGGCGCTGCCCATGTAGGCATAGTTCTGGGACATGAGATCGTCAATCCGGGACTGCCAGCGTTCTGCGTCCATATGGCCGGGGCGTTCGAGGCTTCGCAGGCTTCGAACCGCCCTGGAAGCCCGACGGATTGCCTGAGCAGGCTCATCCACTGCGTGATAGGCGGTTGCCAGGATGGTCAGGACCTGAGGGTCGGAGGGAGAATCCGACAAGCTGGCCTCACCGTGCTGAATGGCCTTTTGAAATTGGTTGAGCCGCCAGTAGAGCCAGGTGGCCTGCCGGCGCAGCTCTCCAACTCGGTCGGACTCGGGATGCCGGGTCAGGAAGGCTTCGATCAGACCCACCCGCTGGGCCGGATCCTCGGCGCCTGCAATGGCGAGCAAGTCGATCTCTTCCTGCACGCCCTTTTCACCCGGTTCGGGCAGGTCCAGGCCCGGGGCCCCGACTGGGGATCCGTTCCCTTCCAGGCTGGAAGCGACCGCCTTGCCTTTCCCTGGCAGGACCTCGATATTCTCCAATCGGGTCAGAACGGATCGGGAGCCCGAAACGTTGCGCGTTTCCACCCTCAGGGAATACTTCCCCGGCGCCAGGTCTCCGGTGGGTAGCTGAAAGGCCACCCCGGCTTCCCCCCGGGTGGCGGCTTCCACTCCCTCGTTGAGCACGACCGGTGGAAACTCCTTGGAGCCTCCGCTCTCCCCAACCAGGGAGACCCTGGCCATCAAGGGGCTCTGACCATCCTCGGCCGCAAGGTTGTAAAGCCTGTAGAAGACAATCAGCGGTTCTCCCCGGTTGAACCGGCGGGAGGCCGGGGGCCGGATTTGCAAGCCCTGATGGATGAAGGGATCCAATTCGTCGGTCAACTTGACCTGCACCGCAAACACCGAGGGCGGAAAGGTCTGCAATTCCCGGGCGGCGACCAGGCTGCTGGTGGCCAGCCGGTCCTCCGGCAACTCCGGAATGAACAGATCCTGCTCGGCTGTACCCACTCTGCCGCCGATATCGGCCACGGCCAGCTTCAAACGGTAGCGCCCCGGGGGCAATTTCATGCGGCCGCCGAAGGCCACTTTCCCGCCTGAATCGTCAGCCCCGGCCGAGCTGCCAAACAGGGAAGCGATTTCTCCATCCTCTCTCAGGGCCATTCCCAGAATCTGCAGCGGCTCCGTCATCGAAGCGCCGGGGGCCCCGTTCTCAGGCAGCCGAGCCTCGGCCGAAAATCGAACCAGGGCCTGTTTGGGATCCGTATAGAAGGTGTAGGTGCTAAAACTCAGGGGAATCGCGGCGGAAGGATGCGGCGCCGCCAGGGCGGCCAGCAGGCGGTACTTGGGGCCGGAGGGCTTCCCGGCAGCGAGGCGCCTGGCCAGGACGATCCACTCCTGGACGGAGCCCAGGGTGGCCTCCACGCTCTCACGCACCACCGCCTTGAGCTGGTGCTCCCCGGGCGGCGCTTCCAGGGTGAATTTGGAAGTCGCACCCAGGGCCGCCAGCTCCTGCTGGCCGGACCGGGTCAATCTCAAGTCCAACTGCTTCTCCTGCCCCCCCAGGTATCCGCCCTCCTCCCGGTAGGCGACCGTGATCAGATGCAGCAGATTGGTCTGGCGGTCCTTCTCTTCCAGGAAGGGCAGGCGGCCGAAGTCGATGCGGGTAAATACGTCCACCTGGTAGCGGTCCTCGCCGACAGGAAAAGCGTTGTAGGAGAGGCGGACAGGGATCTCGTTCAGATTTCCCGGAGCCCGCATGGCATCCAGAACTTCCCTTTTCTTGAGTGCGATATAGGTCGGGTCCTCTCTGGGAGCAAAGTAGCCCTTGCGGTGGGTGATCTTGAGGCCGGGACGCGAGACCTTGACCTCGATCCGGTGGAAACGTCCGTCCGATGCGGTGGCCGGAGAGGCATAGGTCAGCACGTAGTAGAAGGACTGGCTGTCGGCAATCTGCTTCAGCCCGCCGAAGAGATCGTTGTTGTTGTGGAAATGGACCCCGCCCGTCTCCCGGGCCATTTGGGCCAGGGGCTGGGACTGCACACGCATATTCTCCACCCGCATGGACATCTGGGACAGGGTGGCCTCGGTCGCCAGGGCAGCCACCTCGGAGGCGCGGTAGGAAGTGGTATAGAGCCCGCGCATGTCGACCGTGCTCAAGATGGTCCCCGACCGGAGCGCGGAGTGAACCACGCCCTGCATTTCGTAACGGAGCTGCTGGGCAAGAAAACCGTCGGAGACCAGCACCAGGCTCTTTCTGCCGTCGAAATGCTGGAGAGAGCGGAGGTGCTGCTGAAGCGTGTCAAGCAGGTTTCGACTCCAGTACTCGTTCTCGCGGTGGATGCGGGTGGCCTGGGCGCGGACCACCACCTCGGCATTCTGCCGCTGTTCCGAGTTGCCCTCGGTCAGGTTCAAGCTCAGCAGGTTGGTGTTCCTGAATGCCCGGGGATTCTGGTCGGCGCCCCCCTGGCTGGAGCCAAAGACTCCCCCTGCAGCCATTTGATTGCAGTAGAGTTTCTCCGAAATGGCCGTCTCCAGCGCCAGGGGATCGGTCTCGTTGTAGATTCTCTGGGCCTGCAGGTCGCTGATGGCCGGACAGTCGGATCTCACCAGTTGCCTGCGGTTCAGCTTCCTGGGCAAGAGCCGTACCGCCTGGAGAAGTCTCTGGCGGTCGGCGGTGAAGGGCTGGTGAAACTTGCCGGAAGCCGCGACCATGGCAACCCTGTCTCCGGGCTGCAGGCGCTCTTCCACAAATTTCCCGACGGCATCGACGGTGCGCTTCAAGGCCCCATGGGAGGGTGAGGTGACGTCGTCGATCATCAGGCTGATGAAGTGAGGACGATCCGCGGCAGGACCGGCAACCGGAGCCCGCTTCGCTTCCGCATCGGTTGCATCGGCCGGCGCTCTCTCCGGTTCAACCTCAGGCTGATGGGATCGGATGATTTCGTAGGATTCCCGGGTGAAGCTCTGGATGGGAAGCGGCTTGCCGTCTTCGAAAACGGTGAAGTCCTCGACGGCGAGGTCGGTGACCGGCTTGCCGCGATCGGTGACAATGGCCCTGACCACCACCACGTCGACCGGCACGCGAAAGGTGAATTCCGCTTCCCCATCGGCCTGGGCCGGCTCCGCTGGTTGGGACCGGGCCTGACCTCCCAGGCTCAGGACCAGCAGAAACAGGCCCACAAGCTTCAAGCTCCGCCTGAATGAATGGGAATGGGAAGAAGGGGTAGGGACCATGTCAGCACCCGCGAGTTGGAATTCAGTCCGGCGCCTCCGGTTCGAGTCCGGAAACTTCCGACAACGCGCCGGTGGGAGGGACTGCTCCCGTCATGCCCCCGCAACCGGGAGAACCGGGACCGAAAGACCTTCAGCGGCGCAACCGCAAGGTTCCGGCAGCTACTGAACCTTGAATTTGGCCACCGGCGATACGGTTCGGTTCGCGAGGTTGTCGGTGATGTTCAGAACCAGGCTGTAGTCGCCGGGTTGAAGGTTGTTCAGAGGAAACAGCTTGGCCAGGGTCACCTGCCGCAAGGCGCCTTCCGTTACGCTCTTGCCCTCACGGAAGCGGCGGATCTCCTTGCCGCCCTTTTTCAGGATGTATTCAATGGTTGCCGAGGGCTTCTGGGTCTCTTCGTCCAGAGACAGGTTGTAGACCTGGAAATAAATGCGCATGGGGGTGGCCCGATGAAAGGTCTCGGCCACGTTGGGGAAGACCTTGGAGGCCCCCAATACAAAGGGGCCGGCGGCCGCCTGGTAAGCCGGCAGAGGCTCGATCCTGTCCGCCAGGATGATGCTGCTGGTCGCCAACTGGTCTTCGGGAAACTTGGGAACCCGGATGCTGCGGTAGACGGTGCCGACGTCGCCGCTGTTGATGTCCTTCAATACCAATTCGACCTTGTAGATACCGGAAGACAGGGGCACGGTGGTCTGATAGAGAGAGGTCCGTTCCAGGGCGTCCTTGAAGGCGGAATCCGGGGCCATCTGACGGATGGGCTCCTCGAAGAGGTGCACCCTGCGTCCGGTGATGGTGGTGATGCGCCCGAAAACGTTGACCGAGGCCTGGTGGACCCCCTGCTGCTGCTTGAAGGTCATGTCACTGTTCTTCATGGCTACGGTGATGGCCGTCAGTACGGTATCGTCGGTGATTTTGAGGTAGTCCGTCTTGAACTCAAACGGAAAGAGGTTGTAGGACAGCTTGGTATCGACCACCGTTTCCAGATCCTTGAACCGGATCTTGGGCGCTTGTCCCAGGGCGACCGTCTCCATCAACTTCTCGCTCTGCAACATGTGGAAGGTGGACACATCCAGCCCGCCGGGCAATCGGTTTCTGCTGATCGGCTCCACGCCGCCCAGGATCAGCTTCTGGTCGATGTCATAGCCGGGCGCATTGGCCAGGGCGTCCTTTTCAAAGGGATCCCTGGCGATGCGGTATTCCCCGCTGAGGCCGCGGTCCACAAACTCGATGATGACCTCGGCCCCGAGGCTGGGACCTTCAATGTGGCGGTAGCGCCACTTGATGTGTGGGTATTTGACCGACCACCCGCCCCCTTCATTGAAATCCCGAAGGGTCATGTCGCCGCCGTGAAAAGTCTCGATGGAGTCCGGAGGACCCCACATGATGTAGATCCTCCCACGATCGGTCTTCCACCCCGGCTTTCCTGACGGAAACCGCTCATTGGCATAGGTGATGCGGCGGTAATGCTCGTCGCGAGTCTCATTGACCATGGTGTCGGGACTGGGATCTCTTCGCAACCAGAACTGCTCCACAAAGTCGTAACGTTCGTCATCCGTTTGCAACTGCTGGAAGGCCGCTTTCTCCTGGGGAGTGATGATGTAGAGGACATCCTGCTCCAGCCACTTCTTGAGGTAGCGATCGGAGGTCTCCGCCCGGAGAGACTTTTCACGCCGCTTGTCCTCCTTCTTCCTGGCCAGCGACGTCAGGGAGCAGCCAAGCAGCAGAGCCAAAGCCAACAGGAGAGCAGAGATGCGACCGACACGTGTGTTTTGCATAAGGCACCTTCCAGGATGGCAAAGCGGACAATACCACCAACTTGACATTTGATTGATCGCCTGAATTATAAGCCTCGAATCATTATTTTGTGAAATGAATTTCACCGGTTGCCCTCGCACGTGTCCACCGTTATTGGGGAGCGGGCGCCACGCTGACGCCACCTTGGCGGCCAAGTTGGAGTCCCGGGCTGGCGCCCGGGGATCGAAAAAACTCTTGCTACCGGCGCCCCCTTTGCAACGGCCCCAGCGTTTTCTGCCGCTTTTCGCGTTGGACCCTGCGAAAAGTTTCCATCTGCCGGCGGGCCAGAGCCGGTTGGCCCGTTTGCTCGTAAAGCTGAGCCAGCAGGTAGTGACCGTCGGGAAAGCCCGGATCCAACTCGAGAGCCCGGCGGGAGGCGGCCTGGGCCCTCTCCAGTTGGCCCAGGTCCCGGTGGGCCTTTGAGAGAGCATGGTTGAGGGCCACACGGTCACCCGGGGACACATCCTCCTCCTTGAGCCGGAGCAGGTGCTCCACCCCCTGTTCCGTGTCGCCCGCCTTGAGCAGGGCCTCTCCCAGTTCCAACCGTGCGGAATGGTGATCGGGATAGTTCCGGAGCTCCGTCCGCAGCGCCTGCACGGCCGAGTCGACGGCGCCCGCATTCATGTAGACCACCGCCCGGGAGGAATGGATCCAGGGATAGCGAGGATTCTTTCGGGCGATGATCTCGAATTGCTCCAGGGCCAGATCGTGCCGGTTGAGGTCATAGTAGGCTCGGCCGAGTCGCAGGCGGGCTTTCAGCAGGTCGGGGTCCAGCTCAACCGCCCGCTCCAGAGCCTTGACCCCCTCCGGATCCACGTTCCGCATCCTGGGCTGGCCCACGCCGGAGCGGGTTTCCTTGAGGATGGCCGCCTCCATGGTCCGGGCCAGCAGGAGTTCGCCCAGGGAATATTGAAACTCCGCCCGATGGGGCTCGGAAGCCACGGCTTGCCGCAAATGCGCCTCTGCTTCCGAATATTGCTGCAGTTCCAGCAGGACCGCACCGTACAGGTGGAGATGTTCCGCATTCTCGCCGTCTTCTTCCACGGCTTTCTGAGCCGCCAACATGGCCAACAGGAACTCTCCCCTGTCAAACCGTTCCCGAGCTTCCTTGTAATGGGCCGACTGGGGCCAACCCGGTGTCACCAACCCCAAGAGCCCGCTGAAAGCCCAGAGAAGGACGCCCGCCCACCGAAGATTCATTAAACGCTGATTCGCCATCGGACTGCCGCCGGGATTCCGGTCCTCACGCATCGTCCTCTTCCCTTTATTAGATGGACGGCCTCCCTGAAACAGCCCTGCCCAAGCCGGTTTCCACGAGAATTACTCTAACGGGAGAGGCCGCCTGGCGCAACCAGGATTTGGTTGACAAAAGGTCTGCCCCTGTCCATGATTGCGGCGGGTCGGGATGCTGCCGGCGTCTCCTCGAACCGGAATGGGAATGCCTCAAAACCCTTTGGAAATCAACGCTTCCAGGCAAAGCCCGGCCGGTGGACCGGAACGCTTGACCCGGTCCGGAAAACCCCTGGCAAGGCTGCTGCCCATCCTGATGGCTGCAGGGCCTCTGTCGGCCGCACTGGTATTCCCCTCCTCCCCGTCCGATTCCGATTCAACCGACCTCGGCGCCGGGCAATGCGCCGCCTGTCACCTCGAGATCGCTTCCAGGCAAATGGCCAGCGACCACGCCCAAACCATGATGAGAGTCCAGGACATCCCCGAGCTGATGCAGGCGCTGCCTGTCGAACATCTGGACCAGGCCAGCGGCGTCAGGTATCGGGTCGAACACTCCGCCGGACCGCGGTCGGGGGTAGACATGGTCGCCCGGATGGGAACGAAGAAGGAGAGATTGCGCTTGCTTTGGGGAGTCGGGGCTGGAAGAAAAGGAATCACTTTTGTCGGCCAGAGCGACCAGGGAGCATTCGGGCAGAGCCGGGTGAGCTGGTATCAGAAGATCGGGAAGCTGGATGTCACCACCGGGCTGGAAAAGCGCCCGGTAGATGCCTACGACGCCCTGGCGGGCTGGTTGAGCCCCCACGAGAGCACCCATTGCTTGAGCTGCCACATGACCCGTAACGAGAACACCCCTCCCGATTCAATCGGGGAGGCGGATGCAGGCGTTCATTGCGAGCGCTGCCACGGGTCGGGTGAGCAACACATTCGGGCGATGGCCGAGGACACCGGCAATCCATCCCGCGGCATCGATAATCCAGGCCGACTGGGCGCCCTGGAGCAGATCTACTTCTGCGGCAGTTGCCACGGCATCCCCCCGGGAGGCGCCGACCTGAGGGCGCTGGGGCACGCCATGGCCATGGATCACAGCGTCCGTTTCCCCGCGGAGCGGCTGGTGCTCAGTCGCTGCTACAACGAGAGCGGCGGCCGCCTCAAGTGTACGACCTGCCACGACCCTCACGAGAATCTGGCCAGCTCCTTCGATCAGAACTGCCTGAGCTGCCACGGCCGCAATGCCAGGTTCGCCATCCCCTGCCCCCAATCCGACAACGACTGCGTACGGTGTCACATGCCCCAGGAGACCGGTTTCATGACCCACTCGGCTTTTGCCGACCATTGGATTCGGGTCCTACCGGCTTCCGACTGATTGCAGACCGCAAGCGTAGTTCCGCTTTACAGTTCGTCTCTTATAAGAGACAATCCTTCCATGAATGTCCTCTACACTGACACCTTCGAGAATTAGCTCAAGAAGCTACGTGACCAACGCGCTAAAGTCGCGATGGCCTCTCGAATTGAAAGAATGGAAGATGGAAACTTTGGCGACCACAGATCGGTCGGCGGTGGTGTCAGCGAACTGCGAATTAACGTCGGCAAGGGCTACCGCGCCTACTACACGATTCGAAGAAACACAGTAGTGATCCTGCTTTGTGGCGGCGACAAGTCGAGTCAGCAGCAAGACATTAAACTCTCCCAACAAATGGCAAGTAAACTCTGAGGAGGCATTATGAGGCTCAAGAAATTCGACGTGATCGATTTCCTCGACAGCGATGAGGCATTGATCGAATATCTCAACTTGGCGCTGGAGGAAAACGATCCAAAGTACTTTGCCAAGGCTCTCGGCAACGTCGCACGCGCCAAGGGAATGTCCTCTATTTCCGATGCGACCGGTTTGGGCCGACAGGCCCTGTATCGGGCTCTGTCCAGCGAGGGCAACCCGCGGATTGACACGCTGTTCAAGGTCCTGGACACGTTAAACGTCCGCCTTGCCATCACCCAATAGTTACAACCGTGGCAACATCCGTGTCAGCCATGGATAAAGCTGGCGCGGCTACGGCGCCTTACCCGGATCAGTCCGCCTTGGGGGGGCGGTAGGTTGCCGCCTGCCGTTTTCTCAATCTTTCCGCGGCCGACAACTCCCGACGAGCCAAATCGGATTGCCCCTTGCGGCGGTAGAGCTGGGCCAACAGGAAGCGAGGGGCGGGCGAATCGGGGGCCAGGTCGACGCACTTGCGGGCCGAAGCCAGGGCTTTCCCGGGCTGGCCCAGGGCCCGGTAGGCTCTGGCCAGGGCGTAGTGAAGGTCGGGAGTTTCCGGGCTCTCCTGCTCAGCCGCAAGCAGGTGCCGGAGGGCCAGCCTGGGCTGAGCCAACTGCAGCAGCAGGTCTCCCAGGTCCAGACGGGCCATGGCGTTTTCAGGGTAGAAACCAACTTCCGTTTGCAACTCCTGGATCGCCTGGATGACCCGTCCCATCCTCAGGTAGAGCACCGCCAGATAGGAGTGGATCTCCGGATAGCGGGGATCGGCGTCGGCCACGGCCTGGAACTGCTCCAGCGTCTCACGGTATCGATTCTGGTCGGTGTAGGCGCGCCCCAGGCGAACCCGGGCCTCCAGGTGGCCGCCATCCAGCTCGACGGCGCGCTCCAGCACCGCCAATCCCTCGGAATCGATGGCCTCACGGCGCGACAGGTTTACACCGGCACTCATGCCTTGCCGGATGACGGCTGCCTGCGACTGTTCCAGTAGAACCCGTCCCAACTGGTAAAGGGTTTCCGCGTTTTGGCCTTCCAGGGCCACCGCCTTTCGCAGTTGGGTTTCCGCATCCGAAAACTGCTTCAGCTCGGCCAGAACGGTGCCGTAAAGGTAACGGTGCCTGGCATTCTCTCCGTCCTCCCGCACGGCCCTTTGCGCGGCCAGCATGGCCAGAAGGTACTCCTTCTTCTCATACCTCTGCCTGGCCTCCAGGTAGTGAGCGGAATCGGACGCCCGGACCACCCCGGAATCGAAGAGGCCGGCTGTCAAAAGGAGCAGCAATAGCCGGCTCATGAACGGAAACCCGGTTGGAATGCGCATCGCAGCTGGATTCCGTAATTCCGAAGAACGCTTGCCCTGAAGCAAACCCTTCGTCGGGTGACGGGAGACCGGTTCAAAGTCAAGCATGAGTAGATTGTTTATTAACATCGATGCACAGGATTATTCGGCGAGAGGCTACACCGTCTTGAGTTCAACCATCGCCAATGCTTCGACAGGGATTCCCAAAACCCAATCCCAGGCTCATGGATCACTTCGAACACGCACCCGATCATCGAGCCAGTCAGCTTCCCCTGCAGCAGCTTCTCGTCCTGTTTATCCTGTTTATCGATGTTCCCTGATGCAGCAAACCGGTTGAACGGGACATGTCCCTACTCCCGAAAGGTCATGAAGGTCCGTTGTTTCACTCTCGAATGATCCACCCCGTCGTGGGGGGCGGGGGCGTGGCTAAGTGAATAGTGGATAGTGGCCAGTGATTTGATCGATGCGTTAAGCATCTTGTTGATCTCAGCGCAGTCCTTCAAATAGTGCAACCAGGTCATAAGGAGCTTCCCTGCTCCCGGAACGCTTATCTGAAACGCCCCTGTTTCACCCCGTTTGATCCACCCCGTCGTGGGGGGCGGGGGCCGGCTAAACACGTACGAGACTTCCCTTTTCCGGGGTTACTCGAGCTCGCCCCCCTCCTTCAGCCGGTAGGCCCGGTTGGCCGCCAGGTTCTCAAAGCTCTGGGTGGTCCCCTCGGTCCAACGGACGCTCATCCTTTTTACGGTCTTCAGCCGGCCCAGTCCGAAATGGACCCGGAAGTCGTGGGTCGATTCGTAGCTGGAGCCCCCCCGCACCTCCCGGACCTGCGTTCCCTCCCCCGTCTCCAGGGTGACCCTGACCCCGATGGCGCTGCGATTGGTTCGGGTCCCCTCCAGAGAAAGCAGGAGCCAATGGCCCGACTGACTCCCCTTCTGGTTTCTCAACAGCCAGGGGACACCATCCAGGTTGTTGACGGCCACGTCGATATCGCCGTCGTTGTCGAAGTCGGCAAAGGCCACCCCCCGGCTGGACCAGGACTTGAGCTTGTCGAGTCCGGCCGATACTTCCTGGAATTTGCCATTGCCCAGGTTGCGAAAGACCTGGCTGCGTTGATGGAAACTGGTGCCGATCTCGTATCCGTCGACCTGGGGAAACACGTGGCCGTTGGCGGCAAAGATGTCTTCCCATCCGTCATGGTCGAGGTCTGCGAATCCGGTACCCCAACCCACCATGGGCCAACTGTTGAACGTCAATCCGGCCCCGCGGGTCATGTCACGAAATCTGCCCTGACCCAAGTTGCGGAAAAGCGTATGGTAGTCGTCCGAAAAATGGGTGATGTAGATGTCCAGCAGGCCGTCGCGGTCATAGTCGCCGAAATCCACTCCCATGCTGCCCTGAGCCGTACCGTCATCGCTGAAAGCGGCTCCGGCGAAGAGCCCGGTTTCCTCAAAGGTGCCGTCTCCCTGGTTTCGAAAGAGAAAATTGGCCATCTGATCGTTGGCAACGTAGAGATCGAGGTCTCCATCGTTGTCGTAGTCGCTCCAGATGGCTCCCAAGCCGTAGGACGGGGTCACACTTGAGACGCCGGCCGGCTCGCTCACGTCCCGAAAGGTCCGGTCTCCGTTGTTTCGGTAGAGGATGTCGGCATCGCCGACCATCCCCAGGGGTCCGCACTGCACCGTAATCCCCCGGTAGTGGCACTCCATGGGATCGGGGTCCTTGTAGTCGAACTGGACGGTGTTGGTAACATAGAGATCCAGCCAGCCGTCCGCATCGTAGTCGCCGAAGGCCGCGCTCACCGCCCAGCGTCCGTCCCCCACCCCCGCGGTCCCGGTCACGTCCTTGAATGTGCCGTCCCCGTTGTTCCGGTAGAGGGTGTTGGGGCCGTAGTTGCAGACGAACAAGTCCACCCAGCCGTCGTTGTCATAGTCTCCGGCGGCCACTCCCATCCCCCAGTGCCGATTTCCCACCCCCGCCTTCCGGGTCACGTTGGTGAAGGTCCCGTCGCCGTTGTTTCGATAGAGCGCATTGGAGATGGTGCGCTTCCCCTGAACCAGCTCCTCCCAATGCCCCCCGTTGACCAGATAGAGGTCCATCCAACCGTCCCGGTCGAAGTCGATCCAGGCCACTCCCCCGCTCATGCTCTCCAGAATGTACTGCTTCTCGGGGCTGCCGCTGAAGTGCTGAAAATCCAGGCCCGCTTCGGCGGCCACGTCCTCAAAGACCAGGGAGGGTGAGGCAGGCAATGACTTGGCTGAGCGAGACAAATCATTGGCGGATGTCCCCGCCAACCCGGCCAGGCAGACGATCAAGCTCAGTGTTATCACCTTGTTCATTTCTTGGAGCAAACTTCCTGCAGGAGTCGCTGGAAGACGTCACTACGCGGAGAACGACTTCATCATCGCCTTCTCTGTAGATTTTAGCACGGATCGTGACCGATCCCGGGGCGCCAGCCTGTAGGACACCGTTCCTGCCTGGCGCATCCACCGACGACTTTGTTCTACGTCGAGCGAGTACGTCCTGCCTGGGACTTCGACATCATGGTGGCAGGTCAAACCATCGGCATTCCGCTTCAGTCCCAAAGACCATTCCAGATTCGTCCTGGTAGGACTGGCGCCGGCTTTTTGTTCATACATGAGACTGGAATTGAAGAAGCAGGATCACTAAGATAGGGCCACTGATCGATTGGTTGCGCCGTCCTCCAGTTGTATTGCCGATGTTGGACTCGGATTCCCGCTGGGGGAGAGGGAAGGCAATGAATAGGATGATCCTGACTTGGGTGGGCGGGTTTCTGCTTCTTGGCGGAGTCGCCTGGGCTCCGGAGAAGGACCCTGCCGCCCACGTCTCTCACCTTCTCGCCGGCACCGTCAGGTATGTCAAGGGGAAGCACCTGCTGCTGGCCGGTGGGCAAGGGGCGCCGAGTGAACTCATAGTCGGCCACCGATTGGAGCCCAGGGACATTATCCGGACAGGCCGCGGGGACCGCCTCGAAATCATGTTGCAGCCCGGCGGTTACCTTCGCCTCGCCGACCAGGCCCGACTGGAGGTCCTCAAGACGGCATACCGAAAGATGCACTTCGGCGTTTCGGAAGGAACCGTCGTCGTCGATTCCAGACGCTTCAAGCGCCGGCGTCACGCCTTAAAGCTGTCAACACCGGCCGGAGATCTGGAATTTCTCAAAGACGGATTTTATCGAATTCAAGTAAAGGAACCGTCTTCGTTGGAGGTTGCTGTTCACTCCGGCAAGTTGAACTGGCTGAAGCGAGACGACCAAACAGTCAGCCTGACCGATGGTAAGCGGTACGTCCTCCGCGGTGCCGGCGAAACCAGTCCGGCGGTTGCCGAGCTGGGCAAACACAGCCGCGACCGCCTGGACCTGTGGGGCCAGGTGCGTTCCGCTTTCCTGTTGAACAGCTTCTGGGGAAGACCGCCTCAATATTCTTTCGCAGGCAGCAATCGCTGGCTGTTGACGGCCGGTCACAAGTTGAACGCGGGTGGGCAGCTAAGAACCTTTGAGAATGGTCGCGCAGAGTTGCTCCTGAATCCGGGCAGCTACTTGCGGCTTGCCGAGAGAAGCCTGATCCGATTCATCAGGACGGACTATCCGAAGATGAAGTTTGAGATTCTACAGGGTGAAGTGATCGTGGAATCTGCCGCTTTCAATCCCACTATCCACTCTCTGTCCATCTCGACTCCAGGGGGTGATTTTCAAGTCGCCGCCAAGGGACTGTATCGCCTCAGCCTCGAGCCGCGGTTGCGCGTCTCAATCCACAAAGGAGCTTTGGACTGGACAGGAATGAATCGGAAGAGGCGACGGCTTGAAGCCGGCAGAAGCTACAGGCTCGAAGCGACAACCTCCAAGCTTCACTCGGGAAAGCTGACGAAGAAGGACGAGCTCAACCAATGGAGCAAAAAGCGGGCCCAACAGTTGGCCCAGTCCAATTCACACCTCTCAGCCAGAGTGCGCAGGTCAGCCTACCCCAACTTCGGCTACCAAAATCGAGGAGGATGGGTACTCGGCAACCAGTCCCAATGGTTTACCTTCGTGCCCTTTGATTCCAAACCCAAATCCCCCTACGGATTTCGTTACCGCAACGCCTTGTGGATCAAGTCCAGGGACCTCGGGGAAAACCGCAACGGTCGAAGGCAGCAGTCAGTGGGACAAGACGAACACGATCGCCAGATGCGGGAAAATCCGGAGCATCGTGTGCAAATGGGGATGGGGAGGCATAACAACTGATGCCCATCACCACCGGCAATCCAACCCTCCCGAGACAGGCCGGGGCGAGAGCCCTGAACGGGAAGCTTGGCTTCTGCCGCTTTGCGGTGGTTGCCCTGGCAGCCTGTCTCTGCACGAGCCCCTCCCGGATCCTGGCCTCGGACGAACCGGGCTTTGTGGGTTCGAGCCAATGCGCGCAGTGCCACCGGGAGATTGCCGAGGTCCAACTGGAGAGCGGCCACCCGCTGACCTTGCGGCGAGTGGGCTCCATTCCCCAGTTGTTGGAATCGGTTCCCCTGCAGTTCTCCGACCCCCGCAACCAGGTCGCTTATCGGATCGAGCGGTCCCCCAGCCGGGAGTTCACCCTCGACCTGGTGGCCGCCAGGGCCGGAGAAGCCGACCGCATGCATCTGCTTTGGGGCATGGGGGCCGGCAGAAAAGGGATCACCTTCGTGGGCATGACCGATGCCGGCGCCTACGGCCAGAGCCGGGTGAGCTGGTACCAGTCCACCGGGGGGTTGGACATCACCACCGGGTTGGAGGACCGGGTCGACAACCCCTACGATGCCCTGGCCGACTGGATGAGCCCGCCTCAACGAGAGCACTGCTTTGCCTGCCACACCACCCGGAACGCCGACCTGCCGCCCGAGCAGATGGACCCCATCTCCGCCGGCGTCCATTGCGAACGCTGTCACGGACCGGGGCAAAAACATGTCCAGGCCATGACCCAAGGAGAGGCCGATGCCGCCTCAACCATCCAAAACCCCGGCAGGATGCCGGCCATCGAGCAGCTCTATTTCTGCGGCGCCTGCCACGGAGCGCCGCCGGGTGGCAGCGACTTGCAGGCCCTTGCCAGGTACATGGTCGACAAGGAGGTGTCCCGTTTTCCGGCCCAGCGCCTGGTGTTGAGCCAGTGCTACAGCGAGAGCCGGGATCAACTGAAGTGCACCACCTGCCACGACCCGCATGAGAGCCTGGTACAGACGGCCGCCTCCTACGATTCCAAATGCCTGGCCTGCCACGGCGGCGACCATGCCACGGCCCCGGGATGCAAGGTGGCTACCAGCCAATGCAGCTCTTGTCACATGCTCTTTGAAGAGGGCTTCATGACCCACTCCGAGTTCGCCGACCATTGGATCCGCATCGTCGCCGAAAAGAAACCCTGACAGTCCCGGGGTCCCGGGGAATTGCAGGTTGCGACCACCCTATGGGTATGCCGCTCACGGCCAGGAATGAAGGATGGACCCCGCCGGCCAGGCGAGCGGGACGGGCAGACCGCCTGCTGTGGGCCGAGCCGGACCGGGCGGGCCACCTGTTTTGGGCTGGGCCGGGCCGGCGTTGGGCTCTCCCGGCGCTTGCCATTCTCTTTCTCTGGGCGGGCCAGCTTCAGGGGCAATCACCGGACTATCGGGAGGCGAAAGAGAGGTATGAGCGGAAGGAGTATCTGATGGCCATGCTGGCGGCTCAGAAAGCCGTGCAGCAGGACGGTGAGAACGCCGTCTACCGGCACTTGTACGGCATGACGCTGCTGCAGCTCAATCAGTACAGCGACGCCGAACCTGAACTGCGCAAGGCCCTGGCTGTAGACCCCACCAAAGCCGACTTCCACTACGGCGTGGCGGCTCTCATTCTGCAGCAGCGAAGCGAGACCGAAGACAGGACCGATCCCATGGGAATGGGCGCCAGAAACACCACCAGCCAGCCGGTGGAAGAGAGCATCCGGCTCCTGGAAAAAGCCCTGGAACTGGATCCCAACCACCTCAAGGCCAGGATGCACCTCGGGCGGACCTACCATCAGCAGAACATGAGGAGCAAGGCTCTCCGGCAGTTCGAGGCGGTCGCCGCCAGGGACCCCGGCTACGCCTGGGTCCACTACCACCTGGCCGCCATATACCTGGACGCCGGGAAGTTTCAGGAGGCCCTGCAAGCCTTGCAACGGGAGGTGGAGGATCACCCGGACCACGGCCAGGCCCGCCTGGAGCTGGGAGACCTGCTGCTTCAGCTTGGAAAGCCCAAGCTGGCTCTGTCCCAGTTGACTGCCGTATCCGAGGAGAGCCGGACTGTCTCGCTCCCCGATCTCCACTTCGGTCTGGCCAAGGTCTACCGGAGGCTCGGGCAACTCGACAAGGCCATTGCGGCTGCCCGGCAGTCTATCCGGCTCCTGCCCGAAAATCCGGTGGGCCACCGCCTTCTGGCCAGACTCTACCAGGATGCCGGACAGTCCGAATCGGCCCGGCAGGCGCTGGAAAGCTACCGGGAACTGAAGGATCGGATCGAGCGCTTTTCTCGCCAATGAAAGGAAACGTCAGCCCTCAATCCACGAAAGGGCACGAAGGAAGAATGAAGGAGGAGGTGAACAGGATGATCAACCCATGCCCAATGGGTCCATGGAGCCGGACCAAGAGCCTCAGTCTGGGAGCCTGCCTTTGCCTGGCCCTGGCTGGAGTCCTGTCCTGCTCCGGACCCGTACGGGACCCACAGGCGAACTGGTCGGACGCCAAGAAGGACCGGGTGCAGGCGGCTGCCAGACAGCGCCGCATCATCTTCAATGACGACACCTACGAGCTGTCCCGGGAGGATGCCGACACCCCCGAAGGGTTCCTGAAACGACGGCTGCAACCCCTGGCAGGAACCCAGGTCGATACCATTTCCTGGTCCATCCTGGGAGGTTGGGCCGATGCCCCGGTGTACGACAGCAAGATCCAGCCCATCTACGGCGATGCCCATGGAGGCCCGCCCCTTTATTGGTCCAAGGTCACCTCCAACGTACAACGTTTGATCCAGGCAGGTCGCGGCCCGCTGCAGATCGCCATCGATTTTGCCCGCTCTCAGGAAATGGAGATCCTGGCTTCGGTTCGCATGAACGATGTTCACGACAGCTTCATCGAAGGCGGCTTGACCACTTGGAAAAAGGAACATCCGGAGTTTCTGGTGGATCCCTCGGGCATGCTCACCGCTCTGGAGCTCTATGTCACCGCCCAGGACTTCTCGCACCCGGAGGTCCGGCAGCGCAAATTCGAGATCATCGAGGAAGTCGCCCGCCGTTACGAGGTTGACGGCTTCGAGCTGGACTTCATTCGCCACCCGGTGTTCTTCAGCCAGACCCTGCAGGGAAAACCGGTGAGCGCCGCCCAGGTCGAGGTCATGACGGCCTTCATGCGCCGCATCCGGCGGCTCACCGACAGCCAGGCCGAGCGGCGGGGACGACCGCTGCTTCTGGCCACTCGGGTGCCGGACAGCTTCCAACTGGCCCTGAACGTCGGCTTGGACCTCAAGGGTTGGCTGAAAGAGGATCTGGTGGACATTCTGATTGCCGGCGGCGGCTATGCTCCCTTCAGCCTCCCCCTGGGGGAGTTCACGGCCCAGGCTCACCCACACGGCGTGCTGGTCTATCCCTGCATCAACCAGGGCGCCGCAAACAGCGTGTCCCGGGGAAGCTTCCTGGAGGCGGTACGGGCCATGGCCAGCAACTGGTTCCAGACCGGCGCCGACGGCATCTACCTGTGGAATCTGGGCACGCCTTTCGAGTACAAGACCGGGAAGGATCTGATCGAGACGCGCCGGCGGTCCTATGCCTGCCTGAGCGATATCGGCCAGCTCCGGACTCTGGCGGGCAAGAACAAGCTGTTCTGCGTGGACACCCATGCCGGTGGAGTGTTCGACTATTATGCCCACATCTCCAGTCCGCCGCCGCTGCCCGTGAGCCGGGACGGAGTCATAAAATACGGAGTCGTGGCAAGGGTGCCGCTGGTGGTCGGAGACGACCTGGCGTCGGCCAAAATAAACGGATCGCTGCAGGCCATGCGGCTGGTCCTGGATGTGCGGGGCGCGGCCCGGCCGGAGGCTGTGGTCTGCCGGGTGAACGGCAAGGACTTGGCCGACGGGCGATCGACGGTCATCGACGCCGGCAAGGGTGAGTATCGGATGAGCTATCCCATCGATGCTCCCCCCCTGCGGCAGGGAATGAACACCGTGGTGGCGGCGCTCAAGAGCATGCCCGCCAGGCCGGGGGCCGTTCGTCCGGAGCGTCTGCCCGGGATGGCGTCCAGGGCGCAGTTTTATGGCGTGCGGCTGCAGGTCGACTACCGGGCGGAGTGAAATGCCGAGAAGAACGGCAGACAAAAGCGGCTGTGGGTGCTAGAGCGCTTTCGCAATCTCTGGTTGATGGCCGCCAGCATCGTGACGCTGGTCCTCGGCCTTGGCAAGCTGATCGTTTAGCCTTTGTCGCCCGAAGCGGGTTCGGTCTTCATCACCTCCGATTATGCGAACGGATGAGCACGACATGCCTTCAACAATGAACACGACTCAACTGGCCGTCCGGTTTCGGGAGGACGGGTTCGTGGTGGTGAAGGGGTTCCTGAACGCCGAGGAGGTGGAGCGGCTCGAGCAGGAGATCGACCGCTACATTGCAGAGGTCCTGCCCAGTGTTCCTCGGATTCACGTGGTCTATGAATCGGGCTGGAGCGGGCCGCTGAAGCAGTTCTCCAGACTGGAACTCTACGACCGCTATTTTCAGCAAGCGCTCCGGCGGCCGGCTACCCTGGATCTACTCAGCGCCTGCCTGGGAGAGCCGGTGGAGCCCATTACCACAGAAGTCTTTTACAAACCCGCCCGAGTGGGCTCTCCGGCCCTCTACCACCAGGAGAACGCCTACTTCAATTACCTTCCCCCCTACGGACTGGTGCTCTGGATCGCCCTGGATGAGACCACCCTCGAAAACGGCGCCGTCCATTTCGCCCGAGGCAGCCACCGGCTGGGAGAAATTCCCCACGCCCAAACGGGACTGCCCCTGTTCACCAAGGCCCTCTCCCAACCGCCCGACCCCGCGCTCTGCCCGGAAGTCCCCGCGCTGCTCCAACCCGGAGACGCCTCCATCCATCACTTCCTCACCGTCCACCGCAGCGGCCCCAACAATACCGATTCCCATCGCCGGGGGTTTGTGCTCGACTACCGCGGGCGCAGCACCGAGGTCAACCAGGAAGCGCTGCAGCGCCACCAAGCCTACAGGAAGAACATCTACCGCGAATCGGGGGCTCTGTAACCCGCGTTTCTCGCCCTCGGCCTCGTAATTTACAGGAATCATGTTCAATTGAGCCTTTTGCAAAATTCTTCAGTCAGCGGAATTGATGGCCACGAGGGATTGTGACCCCCGGGAGCGCGGGCGTCCCGCCCGCACCGTCTCGCTGCAAGCAGGATGCGAGTCACCGCCACGGCCTCCGACTGAGCGCCGGACTGGCCGCTACGAGGTGGTCTTCCCCAAGGCGGAAGGGGAGAATCGGCGCCCTTTCCGCGGGATCGAAGGCAGAGCAGACGGGCCTGGCTGCGCCAGGTCCCTGGGCGGGCGGGACGCCCGCGCTCCCGGGTGGTCATCCCATTTCTTTCGCCCCTCAAGGGGGGAGTCAGAGGTGATACCCGGTGTCCGAATCCATGCGCCGGGAAGAGTTTCAGCCGCCTTCAGAACTCCTTCTCCAGACCGCTCTCTTCGTCAATCAGATAGTGCAGGTCGGCTTTGAGGTTTTGGAACTCCTGCACCACCCCGCTGGGCCACTTCACCTGCACCCGATCGATTCGCTGGGCCGCTCCCAATCCGAAATGTGCTCTGGGGTCGCTGGCGGAGAAGATACCGACGGTTCGTTTGATCTCCCAGACCTGCCGGAGTTGACCGGCGACCACCGTGATGCGGGTTCCGATCCCGTCGCGGTTGGTCCGGGTCCCCCTGGCACGGAACATGACCCAATGGTTGGGACGGGCGCCTTCGTGCCTGAAGAGCTGGGGAGTCCCGTTGAGGTTGCCGATAACAAAGTCGATGTCCCCGTCGTTGTCCAGATCTCCGAAAGCCATTCCCCGGCCGGCCAGTTCTTTCTGCAGGTCGGGTCCGGCCAACTTTCTCACGTCCCTGAAGGTGCCGTCTTTCTCGTTCAGGTAGAAGGAAGAAGGCTGGTAGTAGCGGTCGGACCAGCCGGCCGTCATCACCAGGGCATACACGTGGCCGTTGGAGTGGAAGATGTCTTTCCAACCGTCATGATTCAGGTCGAAAAATCCGGCCCCCCAACCGACCAGCATCCATTCCGGCTGGCTCAAGCGGGCCTGTTGGCTCACGTCCTCAAACAGGAGCCGACCGCGATTCTGGTACAGCGTGCTGTAGTCGTCGGCAAAGTTGGTCACAAAAAGGTCCAGTCGCCCGTCGTTGTCATAGTCAGCCGCATCCACCCCCATGCCCGCCTGGAAACGCCCGTCGGCGTCGGTCGCCAGGCCGCTCAGGAAACCCATCTCCTCGAAGGTTCCGTCTCCCTGGTTGACATAGAGCTGATTGGGCGTGCTGTCGTTGGCCACGTAGAGATCCGGGTCCCCGTCGTTGTCCAGATCGGCCCAAACCACTCCCAGGGAGTAGTAGCGGTTGTTCACATTCAACCCCGCTGCCTCGGTGACATCCGAGAAGGTGCCGTCTCCGTTGTTACGGTAGAGCCGATTGGCCGCCCCCTCAAGCCCCAGCGGACCGCAAAAGGCCGGAGCCCCGCGGAAGTTGCAGATGGGCTTGGACCCGGGCGGGGGCAGACTGTCGAAGTCGTAGCGGACGTAGTTGCAGACATAGAGGTCCAGGTCTCCGTCCCGGTCGTAGTCGCCAAAGGCCGAAGAGGAGCTTAATCCCGAGTCTCCCACACTGGCCCGGACGGTGACGTCCTCGAAGGCGCCGTCTCCCCGGTTCCTGTACAGGACGTTGGTCTGCAAGTTGTTCAAATAGACGTCCACAAAGCCATCGTTGTCGTAATCCCCAAGCGTGACTCCCATCCCCCAGGCCGGCCGGGTCAGACCCGCCTCCCGCGTCACCTCCTTGAAGGTTCCGTCCCCCTGGTTCCGATAGAGCGCGCCGTGCGGGTTGTCTCCCTTGCGGAATCGTTCCAGGGTGGACCCCTGAACCATGAGCAGATCCAACCAGCCGTCGTTGTCGTAATCGAAGAAGCCGGCCCCGCCTCCCTTGGCCTCGAACAGGTAGGGCTTGGTCTTCTCGGGGCCGTTCACATGGAGGAAATCGATGCCGCTGGAACGGGTGACATTGGTGAACCGGGGCACCGGCTCCGCCCGAAGGAGCCCGCCGGCCGCAAGCACCAGAAGCAGCGGGACCCAAACCGACACGGCTTTGCAAGACACGCTCATGGCCTCAGCCGGCCCCGTCCCTCCCGGTCGCGCAATTTTTCGAACCGATCCATCCGCTCCCGAGCCTGCCGCGGACGCCCCGTCTCCAGATAGAGTCGGGCCAGCAGGTAATGAGCGTCCGGGAACTCAGGGTTGAGGTCAATCCCCTGCAGCAGCACTTCAATGGCCTTGGCCGGTTGCTTCAGGCGCTGGTAGGTCTTGGCCAGGACAAAATGGAGTTCCGCCTGGTCCACCTTCCTGCCCTGGAGTGCCTGCAAATGGCCGAGGACCTCCCCGGTCCGGCCCATTCTCAGCAGGGCTTTGGCCAGATGAAAACGGGCCTCCGCATGGTCCGGATGCAACTGCAACTCGGATCCGAAATGCTTGACGGCCTCGCGGTCCTTGCCCCGTCTGAAAAGAAGCCTCCCCAGGCCGAAGTGGACAGCGGGATAGCGGGGGTCGGCCTCTGCCACCGCCCTAAACTGCTGCAAGGCCAGGCTGTCAAGATTGAGCTGAAGGCAGTAGACATTGCCCAGCAAGAGACGGGCTCTCAGATCGCCGGGATCGATGGCCACAACCCGCTCCAGTGCCGAAGCGGCCTGGCGGTGCTTGTCATCTCTCAGAAGAAGAACGCCCAGTTGGAAATGAGCCTTGGCCAAATCGGGCTGCAATTCAACCGCACGTCGTAGCGAGGCCTCGGCGTCGCTGAACTGATGCAGGGCGCTGAAGACCTCGCCTTGAAGCAGATAGTAGGCTGCCCTGTCCTGTTCCGCGGCCACTGCTTTTTGAATCCAGACCAGGGCCTCCAGGTAGCGCTTTTCCCGAACGCTTGCCAGTGCCTTTCGATAGTCCTCCGACTGGGAGAGAAGCGGGGGGGTAACCCACAGCACAACCATCGCCAGGACATGAAAGGGAGCCAGGACCCGTTTGGGATTAACCCGCATTTCTCACCGGGGGGCGCGAAAATGGCACAGGATTTTGCCCTTCAGCGCGTGCTCGTGACCGAAGAGCGTAGCCGGAACACCATTCGAGGGAGCATGTGCGCGCTGAAGGGCAAAAGACAAGCCAGAGCGTGCCCAGCACAGTCTTTACCCGCTTACCGTCAAAACAGGACCAATAAGGTACTGAAGATAAACGGTCTTGCATAATGTATCCAGCGACCCGGTGAGAAATGCGGGTTGACCATGAAGCTTCGCAATTCCGGCCCTTCGACTCGGAGTCCGCGGCGGGCATTATTGCTGGGAAACGGGCCGGACCCTTTTACTCGGCCAGGCCCAGCGGGTAGTCGTTCCGCTGACTCAGCAGACGATCGAAGACGTCTTGACGGAGGTTGCCACGGGCATCGAAAAGGACGGCAGACCCACTTGCGGGCGGGTGTTTCAGACCGGCTCGACGCCAGATTTCCAAGGCCTTGAGACGGGCCTGGGCGCGCCGCTGAGGAGAGTCCACGTAGTCGTATTGGAAGTCGCCGAAACCGGGCAGCTGCCGGAGCGAGCGATAGGCGATAAACCTGACGGCGTCGTAGGGATCCTCCAGCAACTGGGCCAGATAGGGCGCCATCCAGCCCGAACCGGAGGCGGTCCTGGCCGGTTCCCACCCCAGACTCCAGGCCATGAGGGCCCGCTGGCCGGCATCCCCCTTCAAGGTCCAGAGCACCGAGGCCGCAACGGTCTTTTCTTCCTTGGACAACTTGGGCTTGGGCACCCCATACCACTTCTGCAAGTTCTCAGCCGTCCATCCCAGGGTTTTGTCCAGGTGGCACTGGTTGCAGGCATTGGGCCGGCCCGTTTCCAGGCTGGCAGCCACAGTGGGGCTGCTGATCTGATGGCTGCGAATGGCCTTCAGCAGGGCATAGGAGGTGTGAGGCATATGGCAGTTGTAACACTCGCTTCCCGGAGAACCCGGCCGGTGATGGGTGTGTTTCTCCTGCCTGGATTCGAAGGAGGGGTGGCACTGCAGACAGGCTTGGTTGGTGTCCATCCCCGGTTGCAACTGATCGTTGGCCCAGGACTTCAGGGACCGGGGATCCTCCTGAGCCTTGTGGAGGCGGTGACAGGACAGGCAGGACATCTGCCCCAATTCGTAACACCCCGACTCCAGAAGCCCGCTGTACTCCCGCCCCGCGGTCCGAACCATTCCATCCGACCAGAAAACGGACTCCAGGAACCGTGGCTGGGCCTTCAGATAGGCTTCCATCTGGGGAGCGCCCCGACTTTGATGGTATTGGATCAGGAAGCGGCTGTCGTTCAGGTCCTGTCCCGGCCGGTAGGAGAAACCGTGGTTCAACCAGTGGACCAACTCCTGCCGATCACCAAAGGTAAAGACACTATGGCATTGTCCGCAGACCTGGGAGGAGCGGTGGTGGGACAGCTTGGCGGGATCGACGATATGCAGCTTCAGTTTCCCGCTGCGATAAGCTTCCAGGCTGCCCGGCCGGCTCATGACCTGGACATGCCGCCCTCCCGGACCGTGGCAGGCTTCGCAGGCAATGCCGAACTCCGCCACCTGAGTGTCCATGTTGTCCTGAGTGGCTACCCGGGGCCGGCCCAGAGTCGTGTGGCACTGCAGGCAAGCCTGGTTCCAACGCCCCGGTTGGGTGGAAATCCGGTGTGAAGGCGGCATGAGGAAGGTGGACTTCTCGGGGATCCAGCGGCCTTCCTGGATGGCATAGACAAAGGGAAACAGCTCCAGCTTGCGAGTGGCGCCGCTGGAAAACCAGTACATCTGAAAATGGTGCGACCCCGTGGTCAAGACGATACGCCTCTTGATGCGTCCCAGGGAAGGGTGGGGCATTTCCGCCCACAACCAGTCCCCTTCCCGCCTCAAATCATAGGTCTGGCCCTCCAGTTTCAACGCCACCTGCTCGATGGGAATGGCCAGCGCTTCAGGGGTTGCCACCTGGGTCATGGTCCTGTGGTAGGAGGCGTGCCAACTGGCATGGTTCTGCGGATGGCACTTCCGGCACTCGTCCGATGAGACGTAACCGTAGTCCAGGACCTGTACCGGCCGATCCAGGTCCCGAACCGGAGCCTTCTGACTCAGGGCCGCCCCCGGCCACAGCAGGGTCAACAGAGCCAGCGCTAGTAGAATCACTACCATGGGACCTTAGTTTCAGGGGACCTCCCGCAATCGGGTGCCCCGGTCATCTGCCCAGGCGAGCCACGACAGTCACTTACTGTACTTCCACTATGGCGATTATGGCACAGTGTTCCGGCCGGACCCAAGCGAAGCCGTGGGGGGTGGTCAGGCTGTGTAGTGACCAGGGGACCGTGCTCTTGGGAGGAGTGGACGGGGTTGACCACATCTCCGCCCTGCCGTGCGGATTAATCGAGGAAAAACGGCCGATCGTTCATGAAGACGAACCACCAATAAACACGAATAGACACAAAGACCGACAGAGCTCCTTCAGTTTGCCTTAGTGGCCCTTCGTGGATAACTCTTTTTTCTTTATGTTTCAGGAAAGCTCGGAAGCTACCCTCAACAAGGCCCGCCGCGCCTCCTCGCCGCTCCCGTAGCCTGACTTCTTTAGCCTGGCAAGGCTCACGTGGGCACCTTCGTTGCGTGCTCCGCTCCCAAACCACCACACTCCCTGGGGTTTGAATCTTCGAATGTCTTCCAGATCCATCCGCCAACTTTGCTCGAGAGAGACCGGCAAGGGCCACCGGCTTCCCCAGGTCATGACACCTCGGGGAAGATAAAACACTGGGACCCCTTCGCGCTTGGGATGGTCGATGCAGAGGTCCATCATGCCGAAGCGGTGGTTCCACTTGTCGTACTCGTAGGTGGTCGCGGCCCAGTGGGGAAAACGCCTGTGAAACTCCTCCAGGTTGACGGCCTGACCCAGGGCATAGGGCGTCGAGCCCGTTTCGCAGATCATCGCCAAGTCCCCCCGAAAACCCTTGGCCCGCACGGCATCCTCTACAGCCCGGAGCACCTTCAGGCGGGAATCGGTAGTGTAGTCCCTCCAGTCAGGCACATCGAATGACCGGGGATTGAAGGGGTGGCCCAGTTCCGCGAATGGCGGACGCCCTTTCTCCCTGGCCCAACGATTGTAGAGCGGGATTCGGCGGGGGTTCTCGATTCCGGCCCCTTCGAGCTCCACCTCCAGGCCGCCGGCGCCCGGGAACAAGTCCACCAATTCCTCGTAGATCTGCACGATCCGCTCGGTGAGTCCAGGGGTGTCGGTGTCGAACAAGCCCACCTCGACCGGCAGATCGAACCCGCTCAACCGGGTGTAGGTGCGGTAGGGATCGGCCCGGAACCTGGAGATGTCGAAATAGGTCACCGCTCCGCCCAGCCAGACCTTGATTCTGCGTTGACCCGCTTGCTCGATGACCCGACGAAGCAGGGAGTTGTCGGAGGCGATGACGGGGTTGTCGGGAGACTGGTCCTGAAACGGGAGTCGGGACCGGTAACCCGTGGTCAGCCACTTCACGTAGATCATCAGGGAGTTCATCCCCGCACCCGCCATGTCGTCGAGCAGGGAAAGGTAGTCGTCCTGCCCGAAAGCCTCCATCCCCCCGGCCCCCGGGGTGGTGTAGTCCCAAAAGCCGTGTTCCACCAATGAACTCCTCCGAGACTCGGTCGCTCGCCCGCCGTCCTGAGCCCGGGCAATAAGCATTGCCGGGGCGATGGTGGAAGCCGCCAGGAATTCTCTCCGTTTCATGTGAACCTTCCGGTCAACTTTCTTGGTTTTTCTTCGTGTCCCTTCGTGGTCCTTCGTGCCCCTTCGTGGATATCTTTTTGTCCTTACCGCAGGTGGCAGGCTCCACAGGTGTCCTCGAAGGTGTGGCAGGTAAAACAGGAGCGCAACTGAAGCGTGGCCAACTCGGCATGGGCCCCGGCCTTGAACAATGCAAGCGGCAGGTGGCTTCTTGGAAGTTGGTTGTGACATCTGGAACAGGTGTCCGCCGTGTGACAAACGGCGCAGGCCTGGCGGTCCAGGGCCGCCTGCTTTCCGTGGATGGCATCGCGCCAGCGCGCCGTATGCGATACGGGTCGCATGACCTGATGGCAAGCGGCGCAATCTCCTCCACGGCGAACGGCCGGGGAAACGTGGGTGTGGCAAACGAAACACTTGGCATTCCCCGCCGAGGCTTCCTCCAGGTGGTGTCTCCGGAAACTCGCGGTGTGAGACAGGGGCTTCGCGCTGCGGCTGTGGCTGGCAGGCAGGGCGCCTTCCCGAGGGTCGATGTGGCAGAGTTGGCAGTCTTTCATCCTGAAATGGGACACCAACTCCTGCTGCCCATCGTGGCAGGCCACACAGTCCAGGACCTCCGGGTGGCTGAGATCGGCCAGGCGCCGACTCCGGGGGATCTCGTAGTGGCAGGTGATGCAGGAAATATCCCCCGCCTCACCGGATCTCAGATGGGGCAAGTGGGCGAATTTCAGGTTCACTGGCGCCCCTGAGTCCTGGTGCGGCACCGTCAGCCGACGTTCCTTGCTGAAGCCCGGGTTTTCTCGTTCAGCCGCACCATGACACTGCTCACAATCGGCGCTCGTCGACGCGGCAGTCAGATGAGGCTGGATGTTCGGCTTGGAATGACAAGCGGCGCATTCAGCGTGACCAGGAAACCCGGCGAAAACACCCTCTCCTTCGAACTTGTGACAAAAGGTGCAGTCGGCGCGAAACCCCGTAGCCGGATCCAGCCGCGCCTTTTTGTCCAGGTGTTGGGCATGCGAGAAGCGGAACAGGAGCGCCTGAGGCTTGTCGAACTCCGGATAAGGCCGCAGGTCCTCGGAACCCGTGGGCTGCAAGGAGGCATGGCACACCTGGCACAATTCAACGCGCGGTCTCCCCTGAAAGTCCTCCTGATGGCAGGAGAGGCACTGAGCGTGGCCTGGGCGGACCAGGACCACCGACCCCGATTGCTTTGGCACATGACAGCCACCGCAGTCCAGGCCCAGTTGGCCCACATGACGACCGTGCAAGCGGTAGTCGGCTGGAGGGGCGGGGGTTTCCTCAGCGCCAACACGGCCGAGGGTCAACGCCACCGCGGCAGCGGTCAGCAGCACCCCCCCGGTGAGTCGGGCCCGGTGTTTTTCCCTGGCGATGAATGCAAGCATTCCCAAATGAATCCGGCTCACTTTGCTTGAAGAGACTCTGGCAGCGAAGCTTCTCCGGGCAGTCAGAGCCTCCAGTCCAATCCCATGCGGTAGGTTTGGAATCGTTGCAGGCTGGGTCTGAAGAGGGTGAAGTCCTCATCCAGCCCGTAACGGAAGTAGAGGCGGGTGCGGTGATCGAGCCGAAAATACGCCCCGCCGATGGCGCCCAGAGCATGGGCTTTGTCTATGAAAAAAAATCGATTCTGCAAGTCGATCTCTCGATGGTAGCCCCCGAAGGTAAGCCCCAGCCGGTCCTCGCCGAAGGAGCGGCTGACTTCAAGGCTGATGTCCCGTATCCGAGTCTCACCGGCGTTGCCTACATCGTCGAAACCCTCGGCCCCAAGAGGGCTTGGGCGATCCGTGCGCCGGTGGTGAAACTCCAACAGCAAGCTCGTTCGTCGCAGAGGAAAAAGCTTGAGGTGGGTCCGATAGTCCTCAAACGAGGTGTCAAAGGGACCGGCATCGCTTTCCTGATTCAAGCGACGCACCCACAGGGCTCCTCCCAGCCTGGCCACTCGAAGAATCTGGCGATGGGCCTCGATGGAGAACTGGCGGTGGGGCGAAATGGCGCCGAAATTCAGTCGGCTCAGACGATTGAAGGAATCCCGATCTCTGACCCGAAGGGTGTAATCATAGATGAAATCGTGTTGGGACAACTTTTGGGCAAAGCTGAACCGTGCTCCCGTGCGACCATCGGCAGGCAGGTAGCTGAGGTGCGCGCCAAAGTCGACTGGCCTGGAACCGACCGATTTGAAGTGAGCCCCCACCATCCAGGAGGACTCCAATGGCTGGCGAAAAACGAACCGGTGGATCCCTTTGACATAAAACAGTCCCTGGTATTCGAAACTCCCACCTCCCGGTAGCCGAAAACCGAGGCTTCCGCCGCCGATGGCCCGCTGTCGGGGATTGGAGTAGTAGGTAAAGCGCCGCCCTCCAAACAGGCTTACCCGGTACTTCGGCCGATCCAGGGCAAAGGAGAAACCGTCCACCGTCGCCATCTCGGCCCCATAGACGTTCTGCCGCCCCAGGCGCAGCGTCGAATCGGCAAGAGTCCCCTGCCTGGTCAACCCGTTCAACTCGACCACGCCGGTGGTCAGCTCAAAGAGCCGATTCCGGGAAAACGTATTCACCACCGTCCGGGCGGGAGAACCGATGTCCAGGGCCGACAGGTCCTGGCGGTAGCGGAGAGAAAAATTGGTGTTGATTCGCGGCGAAAGCCAGCCCCGGGTTCCCCAATTCATTGAAGAGTAGACGTGGTCCGAGCGAGGCTGAAAAGCGCCGGGGAAGGGAATGGCGCCGGGGTCGGCCACCGGCCCCGGTTCACGGTCGACGACACCGGTCAAGGTGGGCAGGCCACTGAAAGTGGCTTGCTGGTGAACATATTCGGAACGGGTGTTATAGAAGAAATGGTCCAAGAAATCTCGAGCGGCGCTCTTGGGAGCGGGACGTTCCACGGAAACCAGAAGGCTTTTGGCGCCCTGTTGAGCGGGATCGCCCAGCAGGTCATTCCAGGCGTCTTCGATGGTGAGTTGCGACGATTGGGAGTGGGCAGAAAGGCACAAGCCGACGGCAGCGGCAGCCAATGCGACAGTGCGGGATGCCATGCTGGCTCACCAAACCTTTACAGAGCAAACCCGGATTGGAGGTAATTCATATACTCGGGGCAACAGGCTGACCGATGACCCGTTGGTTGTCCAGCCGTCCGGGACACGACAGCATTTGGCAAGCAGTTTCTCACGCCGGCGGAACCCATTCAAAGGGCAATCCTTTCCTTCCACTGGAGCAGTCCTCTTCCATCATTGGCTCTCGTTCATTCGCCCGACGATGCGCCAAGGCGCGATTTCAATTGCTCCATGCGTCGTTCCGCCAGGGGAATCCTCCAGGGATAGACGTCGCTGTGCCAACGGGTGGCCTTGAGATATTGATCGAGCGCAAACAGTGCTTCTCGGTGGTGGTTCAACTTCTCCTGGATCCTTGCCAACATCCAATGGGCATGAGCATTGTTGGCCTCGTCGCCTGTCAGGCGCCGGGTCAGCTCGGTGACCGGTGAAAGGGCCAGCTCGGCATTCAATGCACGGACGGCTTCCAGATAAAAGGCTTCCTTTTCCTCCGGATGCGAGGCCTCGTCTCCCAGGAACTCGTAGGCTTCGCCGATGAGCGCATTCACCTCCAACCGTTGAGGATCGATGTCGGTCACCTGGCGAAACAGGTCAATGGCCTGCATCGGATCCTCATGGATCAGGAGATATCCGAGTCTGAGCCGCGGGGTGAAGAGGCAGGGGGGCGGAGTGAGCTGCTGGAACTCGAGGGTAGTCGAAGGCAAGGTTTTGACAATTTGACAGGTGCCGTTTTCCGGATTGCTGCGTTCAATCGCGCTGCGGTAATCCTGGATGGCTCCTTCTCGATCCTCCAGTACATCCTGGCGGTGAAGCCCTCTTTGCATGAACTCCCAGGCATCCACCGGATGGTCGATGCCCAACAGCTCATAGTCAACCCTTCCCTCGAAGTAAAAGGGATTCCGAACCAGGTAGTTGGGGTTGCGCTTCCGGGAGCCGGTTTGATCGTTCTGCGACCAGGCTTCTCCGTAGCCGATCCAAAGGGAAAGGGCCGCGATCAGGAATCCCAGCGTGGCCAGAAATTGTATTTCCCTTCTGATCATGGCGCCGCCAGGTCGATGGTGAGATCCGCCGAGGCGATGCCGCGCACGTTCACCAGAAGATCATCGATGAGCTTCTCATCGATCAGGTGGTAATCCCGTCCCCCTGGGCCCTCCGCACTGGTGGTCCTGGCCATGAACCGCAGAAACAGAGGCGGAAAGTGAAGGAAGTTGACCTGGGCGTGGACGTGCAACGGCGACTCCAGCTCTCCAACCCCAAGCAGTTGCAGTTCTTCCTTGGTTGGAAGCACCACTTGATAGGCGTAGGTCCTGGGCTGCAAGGGAGGCAGCGAGCGGTAATTGTCGACCGAGTTCGCCAGAACCGCGCTGAAGGTTTCCTCCAGATGAGGTCGGGTCAAAACGATAGGGTTGCCCTGCTCGTTGAACCGCCCCAGGCTTTCCCCCGGCAGGAAGACCCGGGTCAACTCGTTGCGCCACAACACCAGGCCGCTGGGTTTCCCGAAATAAATTCGGGCATCGGGTCCGTTGTCCGGACCCGACTCAAACACCTGATTGCGATGGCCATTGGTGAATTGCCCCACACGGTAGGGGACAGCGGGACCCCCGGGATCGACCACGGCATGAAGGTGCTCGGGATCTTCATCGTCCAGATTCCCATCAGGGGCCAACTCTCCGACCTCCGGGTGGGGCTTGTCTACCACATACCCGGACTGGTAGAGGAGAAATCCCTTGCTATCCCGGATGGAGAGCTGGATATAGGCGGTTCGTTCCTGAGAGAATCCGGCCGGAAATCGGTGGCCGGTGAGGGCGACGGCCGTCACCTTGACCATCAGGGGCCGACCGAGCTGTGCCGTACGGTCCGATTTGTCCAGGTTGATTCGAACCGAGGCTTTCAAGAGATCCTCGCGCCTCTGGGCCAGCGACCGGGGAATACCGTACTGATCCACTCCCGGCTCATTGACGTCCGGGTAGTCCTGGCCCAGACGCGCCCGCAATTCATCCGTCCTCAGGATCGGCACATCCACCCCGGTCATATAGTGCGTCACCACCGGCCGCTGCTGCAGAGGATAGTTCAGGTCCGTCGAGATGGCCGGCACGGCTGCGAAATTCAAGGGGAATTGGCCCGGGGTCGGACTGGTGACTTCCAGTTCCCCCACCCGGTAAGTGCTTTCCTCACCATAGGGAAACAGGGACATGTGGCAGTCCTGACAACGAATGACCCGGCCGAATGGGTTTTGGGTGCTGTTGTAGGGGCCCGTCATCCACTCGGTGTTCAGGTTTTCCAGGCGAAAAAGACTGACACTCCGACTTTCGGGGTTCGGACTGATTTCGCGGTGGGTCAACGATCCCGATCCATCCCCCGGAACTCGGACATCATGACAACTGCCACAGAAGTCGCTGCTCCGTAAATAGCCGATTTGGTCAGGGTCGCGGCTGGCAACGTGAAAATTGTTCTTGACCGGTGCCGGAAACAAGAAAGGACCGATCTTGCTGATGGAAGGGACCAATTCGAAGCTGGCATTGGAAAGACCGTCGCGGTCGGGGCTGCGGTCCAGGTCCGGAGCCGTAATGTCGTGACAGACGTCGCAGTTGATTCCTTGTGCGCCCAGGGAAGGCTTGGCCCCCGGCGGAGCCGGTCCACCTATTTCCTCCGGCAGGATCTGTCGATTGGAGCTGTCCACAAAATGGAAGTCCCGCAGGGGACGAATCCGATCCGGCCGAAATTTTCCGCCCACGCCCTCCACCTCAGGGATTTCCCTTTGCTCAGGGTCCTCCCCCATCAACACGATATGAGGGTTGTGACATCCGATGCAGAAGGCAGCCTGAACCTGGTTGATGTGGGTAAAGGTGTCGGCGCTGTTCATATTGGTGTTCAAGGGTTTTCCCTGACCGGCCACTCCGGTGACGTCGATGGCAGTCACCTTGTTGCTGTCTCCGTAGACAGGCCTCAGCCGCCCTCCGCTCAGAAAGTTTCCGGACAACTCCAAAGCGTTGAACACCGAGCTGACACTTCGGTAACCGGATTTGACCGAGCTACGCAACTCGTCGTACTGGCGTCGGTGACAAGGCAGGCAGGCTTCGGCAGGCTGGTACGCCTGAGGTCGCAACGAGGGCTTGTGGGGGTTGCCGACCGGCCTCTGTGCCTGCATCGGCAGACCACAGAGCAAGCAGAGAACTGGAAAGTGCCAAGCTCGATGGATGATACGGCCGATAGTCACCTGGCGGTTTCGTGGCAAGGTAGGGTGGAGCAGGAGGTCCCGCCTCCTTACATCAGGTTCGTCGTGGTGCTCCGCAACCGGAGAGTCTGGAAACGGGGTGGCGGGTTAAGGAGATGGGGGGAATCCAGGAGGCAAATGAGCAACAGTTCTATTGGATAATGTCCGCAACTCCAAGGACAAAGGCCCCATCGTCGCTGCGCTCATCCGGCCTTCCCCCGTCGTTGATCACCGCATAGGTAATGAAGTCGTTGGCTCCAGTCGCTCGCTTGACGTGGGCGTAACCCTGGGAAATTTTGGCCTTCTCCAAAATCATTCCGATCTGGGCCCATTGATTGGCGGGAACCTCCCGGCTGAGTGTCTTCACCTTGAGACCGGTGGCTCCATCATAGATATCGATGTCATAAACATTGGCCTCGTCGTTCACACTCGACGTCGTCAGCAAGCCCAAATTGGTGCGGTCTTCGCTATCCTGCTGCAACCCATACAACCAGGCCCCGGTGCTGAACTCGGTCCCAACCGGCACCCCCAGGTAGAAAACACCGTACTGTCCGCCTCCTCCAGGCGTCGTCGTTCGGGCACCCAGAAATATTCCATCACCGTCTCCGTCGACCGTCACCATCAATGGACCGGCATAGGAACCATCCCGCGGCAATTCAGCTTCAAAGCCGGACTGGCGGAGCTGCTCTATGAAATCTTCCAGGATCTGCTGCGACCCCGGCTCGACGTCTATCGAAAAGGAAAGTTTTCCCCCGGCGATGTCACTATCGACGAAATCAACGGTCAGCGTCTTGGCATCAGGGGACCAATTGGAAACGATCACCTCGCTACGGTACTCCCCGGCCTCCACCACGACCGGAAGCGTCAAGCCGGAACGCCCGGCCATCCAGTCTTCCCGAACGGGAGCCACAAAGGAGCCATCGGAATTGGCCTGATCGTTAATCACCGCGTAGGCATAGTAGGGCGCTTCGCCGAACACTCTTTCGATTTTCACGTAGCCATGGTCCAGCATCAGACCTTCCGAACGCAGAATACGGTCGAACTGCTTGAATCCACCCGGAGGCAGCGTCACCTCCGAGACCAATTGGGGATCAGACAAGGCGGTATCCCCCGAATAGAGGCTGAGACGCAAGGTGATGTTTCCCGACGCCCCCGCATGCTGGACGGCCACGTTTGTCCGGTCGGTCGAATTCTGCCGCAAGCCACAGAGGTAGGATGGGCCGGTGAGAGCATCGGTGGCCACCGGCACAGCCATGTAGGAAAGCCCGGCTCGTCCTTCAGGCACGGGTGAGCTGGTTCTGACCGTCACGGCGACATCCGAAGGAGAAGAAGTCCCGAAGGCCCGCACCATCAGTGTTCCCACTCGATTGCCCGAGGACGCAATCGGCAGTCCCAGGCCTCTCAAGTACTCGATGGCGTCGGATTCGATTCGCTGGCCCGGGGGCAATTGAACATCGGAAACCTGCCCGGTTACAGTGCCGGCCGCGGCGGTGTACTGGAGACTCAGGGTGACCGTAGCGTCGCTTTTGTTGGTCAGGGTCAACTCCGAGGTATAGAAGGAGTCGTTGTGTCCCGCCACGGACACCACCACCGGAACGAACAGATCCAGAGAGGGATCCGGTTCGGTGACGGTGAAGGTCATCGAGGTGGAGGTCCCGCCGCCCGGCTCGGGATTGAAAACGGTAATGGCGAATTCTCCCGGGGTGGATAGCCGTTGCGCGGAGAGGCGGGCTGTGACCTCGCTGCTGCTTTCGAAGGTGGTGGGCAGGTCCTCGTCATTCCAGCGCACCAGCGAAGCTCCATCCACGAACCCGTCTCCACTCACCTTCAGGGTGACGCTGGAGCCGCGTGTCGCGGAGGCATTAGGGGCGATGTTGGAAATGGTAGGAACCGGTTTGATGACCCTGTGGACGGCCCGGCCCGGTTGCTTCAAGTCTGCCCAAAGAGAACCGGCCACAACCAGAGCCACTATGGGAACGACCGAAAGGGACAGCCAACTGGAACCGATGAACTTCATGAAGGAACTCGCCAAAAAAGCGAAAATATTAGGTAGATGCTAGCACTTTTCGTGCGCAACCTCCAGACGAAAATCAGAACTCGCTCTCCAGGCCCTTGGCTTCGTCGATCAGGTAGTGGCGGTCGGCCGGCACGTCCTTGAATTCCTGCACGACCCCGCTGGGCCATCTAACCTCCACCCGATCGACCCGGTTGGCCTTTCCCAATCCAAAATGGGCTCTGGGATCGCTGGCCGAGTAGATCCCGACGGTTCGTTTGATCTCCCAGACCTGCCGGAGGTCTCCGGTGACCACCGTGATGCGGGTCCCGATGCCATCTCGATTGCTCCGCACCCCTCTGGCCCGGAACATTACCCAATGGTTGGGGGCCGCCCCCTGGTGCCGGTAGAACCGCGGGGCGCCGTTGAGGTTGCCGATGACGAAGTCCATGTCCCCGTCGTTGTCGAAATCGGCGAAAGCCATTCCCCGTCCCAACAGTTGCTTCTGGAGGTCGCCTCCGGCCAACCGTCTCACATCTTTGAAGGTCCCGTCCCGTTGGTTTAGATAGAAGGAGGAGGGCTGAAAGTAGCTCTCCGACCATCCGGCCGTGAGGATAAAGGGATAGACGTGCCCATTGGAATGGAAAATGTCTTTCCAGCCGTCGTGGTTGAGGTCGAAGAACCCCATACCCCAACCGACCAGCAGCCACTCCGGCTGAATCAACCTGGCTTGCTGGGTCACGTCCTCGAACATGAGGCTGCCCCGGTTCCGGTAGAGCGTGCTGTAGTCGTGGGCGAAGTTGGTCACGAAAACGTCCAACCGCCCGTCGTTGTCGTAGTCGGCCGCGTCCACTCCCATGCCGCCCTGGAAGTCTCCGGCCGCACTGGTGGCCAGACCGCTCAGAAGTCCCATTTCCTTGAAGGTGCCGTTCCCCTGGTTGACGAAGAACTGATTGGGCGTGCTGTCGTTGGCCAGGTAGAGATCCTGGTCCCCGTCACCGTCCAGATCGGCCCACACCACGCCCAGAGAATAGTAGTGGTTGTTCACGTCCATCCCGGAGGCCGTGGTGACGTCCGCAAAGGTGCCGTCGCCGTTATTGCGGTAGAGCCGGTTGGCCCCGGCCTGGAGTCCCAGGGGACCGCAGGGGATGGTGGTGCCGCGGTAGTGGCAGATCAGCTTGGGATCGGGCGGGAGCAGATTGTCCAAATCGTAGTGGATGTAGTTGCAGACGAACAGATCCAGGTCCCCGTCCCCATCGTAGTCGCCGAAGGCCGAGGAGGCGGTCCAGGCGGCCCCTCCCACGCCGGCCCGCGCCGTGGCATCCTCAAAGGTCCCGTCTCCCCGGTTCCTGTAGAGGACGTTGGCTCCCAGGTTGTTCAGGTAGACGTCGGCGAAGCCATCGTTGTCGTAATCTCCGAAGCTGACTCCCATTCCCCAGGCCGTGCGGGTCAGACCCGACTTCCGGGTCACCTCTTGGAAGGCGCCGTCCCGCCGGTTTCGATAGAGGGTACAGTGGGGGTTGTCTCCCTGGCGGGATCTCTCCAGGGTGGACCCCTGAACCATGAGAAGGTCCAGCCAACCATCGTTGTCGAAATCGAAGAAACCGGCGCCGCCGCCCTTGAGCTCGAACAAATAGCGCTTGTCCCGCTCGGGACCGTTGACATGCTGGAATGTGATGTTGCTGGAGCGGGTGATGTCGATGAATTGGGGAATCGCCTCCGGCAGGGCCGGAAGCTGGACCAGGTGCGCCAGGAGCAGAACGGCCCACGGCATTCCGGCCCCGATCGAGCCCCGGGGCGAGCGGTCGCGGGTCCCACCGGAACCGGCCCGAACCGGCAACCCAACCGACATCTCAGACACCGGGTCCTCAGCTGCTGGCCGCTGCCCGGACCCTCCGCCAAGCTTCACCCTCAGACCCCCTTTTGGGACCTCCAAGGTCGAAAGTCCCCAGTTTCCGGCCAACGCCATAGGGTTCCCTATTGGCGCTGGAGTTTTCCGAGAAGCTCAAAACGCCGGGAGAATTCCTGGCGGTCCAGGAAACCGTCGGCATTGCCATCCAGTCCCTGGAAGAACTCGTCATGCCTTGCAAAACCCTTCACCCGCGTATTGACGAAGCCCTCGAACTCCTGTGGTGTCAACCGGCCATTGGAATCGCTGTCGGCTTGAACGAATTCCTGATCTTCCCTATCGAACTTTTTGGGGTCGACCGGCCGCCCCCGCCCTTCTCTCTGTCGCAATTGCTCGAACATGGACATTTGCTTCCGGGCCAGGTCGGGCTGGCCTGTTTCGAGGTAGAGCCGAGCCAGCAGGTAGCGCGATTCATAGGACGCCGGATTGAGCGAGATGCTCTTGAGAAGCGCTTCCAGGGCCTCTGCTCGTTTCCCCAGGCGGCGGTAAGCAGCGCCCAGGAAGTAGTGCAGTTGTGCCTGACCCACCTCTTTTCCCTGAAGCGTCCGCAAATGCACCACCGCCTCTTCCGCCTCTCCCAATCTTACCAGCGCCTTGCCCAGAAGAAACCTGGCCGCCTGATGATCGGGGTTGTGCGCCAACTCGGTTCTGAAGTGCTCAATGGCCTCAGTGTCCCTGCCCTGCCGAAAGTAAACGCGTCCGATGCTGTGGTGAACCGCGGGGTAGCGCGGATCGCCTGCCTCCACGGCCTTGAACTGCTCCATGGCCGCACCGTCCAGATTGATCTGCATATAGCTGACGCCCAGTAGAAAGCGAGTCTTGACGGAATCGGGTGCGATCTCGACTCCTTTGGCCAGCCTCGTGGCCGCCTCCCGGTATTTCCCGCGTCTGAACAGAAGCACTCCCAGCTCGTAGTAAGGCTCCACCCATTGGGGCCGCAGTTCAATGGCGCGCCCCAGGCTCTCCTCGGCATCGCCGTACTGGCGCAGCGCTGCAAGAACCTTGGCATGCAGCAGGTGGTAGGGGGCGTTGCCTGGTTCCTGACCGAGGGCTTTCTGCACGGCCACCAGCGCCTCCAGGTAACGCCCGGATCGGTAGCTTGCCAATGCATCCTGATAGGCATCCGCCTGCGAGAACAGCGGGACCCCAAGTGTCAGGATGAGAAAGACCGGCAGGATTCGAGTTGTGTTGAACGGGGGTTTCAAAGCTGTCGGCAGCGTCAATCCAAGGCGCATTCAGCTAATCTACACCAATAAATGGATGCCTCTAAGGTCTTGCGCTGCGGCTGGGGAAAGAACGTATTGACTCAATCTTCGCGCCGGGTTTGTTCCAGGATGCCCAACTCGGCTTCGAGCTCGGCGAATATCTGTTCCCCGGCAATTCCTTCGCCGCGTTCCAATTGCCCCAATCCTTCGCCGATTTTCTCACGTAGCGCACCAATTCGGAGGGCTCTTAGCTTTTCGCGCTCTTCGAGCAGCCGCAATGCCTCACGAATCACCTCACTGGCCGAATGGTAGCGCCCACTCCGCACCTTGGATGCTACAAACGCTTCAAGTTCCGCGGTACGAGACACATTCATTGACCAGACATCCATCCTAGCAGGAATAACAAATTCAGTGTCCTTCGTGGCCCTTCACAGATCCCTTTCGAGTCTTTTCCAACCCCTTGGAATCCCTTCGCGGATTCATCTCTTGCCCCCTTATACAGATACTTTAGCGCCCTTGGTGGAAATCTTTTCTCCCTTCCCGACCTTTGGCGGATCCCTCTTGAGCTTTCTCCAACCCCTTAGTGGCCCTTCGTAAGTCCTTCGTGGCCCTTCGTGGATTTCTTTTTTTGGCCTTTGTGGATATCCCTCAATTGTTTCAGGTAAGCGGAACGGAAGCAATGGTGCGTTCCCCGATGATCGACGTGGGAGTAAAAGGGTGAAGTCGTGCCAGGCCTTGTGCGGGCGGGACGCCCGCGCTCCCAGGTAGTCGTCATCCCATGACATCACTTTTCCCCCTCGAGGTGGGAGTGATGGGCTAAAAAAAAGCCCCGTGCAGGGTGCACGGGGCTTTTGTCATTGATCAGGCTATGGGGCTTCCTAGAAGCCAAGCCGCAAGCGGAACACAATGCGGCGCGCATCCCAGGTACTGGTATTGAAGATACCAAAGTTGGCGGCCGAGATGTTGGTCGAGGAGGGACCCGAGGCGTTGCGGTGGTTGACGATATTCGAGATGTAGGTCTCGAAATTGAAGTAGGGGCCGTTCTCGTACTGGGTCAAGTTGAACCGCTTGAAAAGATTGAGATCGGTGCCCCAATCCCGGGGGGCGATCAACATCCCGCGGCTGGCGTTTCCGTAGCGGCCAATACCCGCCTCAGGGATGGCGAAGCAGGAGGGATTCCACCCCCGGCCCGGCGTCTCACCGAAGCCGTTGGGATTGCACAACTGGTCGGGCCGTCCGCTGGAGCGTCCGGTGTTGGAAGGGTCCGAGCCGGAGTAGGAGGGCGTGAAGGCCGTTCCCGAGCCACCGCGGAAGTTGAAGGCCGCCGCCCAGTTGCCCACGAAGGTGTTGAGGATGCCACCCATGTCGCTGCCGTAGCGCTCCCCTTGACCCAGCGGGAGACTCCAGACCGCGGCCAGCCGCCAGCGCTGTCTGCGGATGCCGTTCTGGATTCCCTTATCGCGTTTGCGATCCAGTGGATCTTCGGCTTCGAAGCCGATGGTGGAGGAAAACAATCCCGGGATGACATCGGCCAGGTTCTTTTTCCATTCCCACCAACTGCGCACGTAAATTCCCCTGCTGAACTGGCGAGTGGCTTCTAACTCCAAGGCGTGGTAGCTGCCGGTCCCTCCCAGGTCGTGCCGGTCGACGAAAGAGAAGTTGTCGCCCCAGGGGAACTTGTCCGTGCGCTCCAAGAACGGAATCGTGCTTGGCACCGGAGTCTGCAAGTTGCTCCGATAGGGCCAGCTGGTGCCCTTGGAAGCCACGTAGGAGACCCGGGTGGCCCAACCGTCGCCCAGATCGTTTTCCAGGGTCAGGTTCCACTGCTGGTCGTAAGCCCAGGCATCACTACGACTGTTGAGAGGAATTCCCCGCACACCCTGCTTGGGGATGGCGCCGCTGCCCGCGGGCAGGAAGGGATCCGCAAACGTCAACTGCGGCTTGCCGTCGACGATCACGTTGGGTCCGAACGACTCCGACCCGGTGAAGGGTCCGCCCTCGCGGCCTCCCAGCCAGCCGGCCCGCCCCAGGCCGCTCGTACCCGCTCCGGCAATGGCGAAGGGCACGTGGTAGATGCCGTAACCGGCCCGGATCACGGTCACATCGTTGATGCGATAGGCCAGCCCGAAGCGCGGAGCGATGTGGGCCGTACTGAAGTTGACCAGGCTCTGGGGATAGCCGGCGTCGCTGGCTGTCACGACCGGAATCGCGCCTTGCGGCCATACCGGCACCACATGGTGGAAGGCGCTGTCCGGAACCACGACTCGAAGGTTGTCGAAGTCGAAGTTGTAGAAGAGGCCGTTCGCCTCCGTAGGCGCGCCATAGTGCTGGATGCGGGCGCCGTAGGTCATGGTGAGGCGGGGGGTGATCTTCCAGTCATCCTGGGCGAAGAATCCGAAGTCGAACCCGCGGGCGTGAACGTCGGCGCGGGAGGTCGCGATGGACGTCTTGCGGGGGATTCCGAGCAGAAAATCGCCCATGTCACTTCCGCTGTAATGGCCGGTGAAGTGATACTCACCCCAAGCAGTTGAACTGTTGGCCGACCCAAAGGGCCTCTCCCAGTTGGCCTCGATCCCGAACTTGATGAGATGGGTGCCCCGGTTCATGGAGACGTTGTTCTTCATGACCCAGACCTTGGGATTGCTGCTGGCACCGCCGGCGCCGCAGCGCCCCAGCATGGGAGAGGTAAGCTCGGTTGCCGAGAAGGAAGCTAAGTGGCCACCCGGCTGGAATCCCCACAGCCCCGTGTAAATCTGGGGACATCCGGGTCCGGAAGGCGAGCTGCGCCCCCCCAGGTCGATGCCGAACTCGCTGAGCAGGGTGTTGCCCACCGTGGTCGCGCCCTTGGTGTTGTATCCCTGATCGTTGGTCCCGAACTGGAACTCGTTGATCACCGTGGGGGAGAACATGTGGGAGTCCTGGATACTCCACATCCGGGTGGCGTTGTCGCCGATCCAGGTCGAGAGCGTAATCGTGTTGCCTTCATTCAGGACCCGGTTGTAGCCGTAGTGATTGAAGGAGATGGTGTTGGAGTCGGTGATGGCGTGATCGAACCGCACGTGCCAGTCCTTCTCCACGTTGGTCCCGAACTGGAACCCGTGGGTGTTGTCGAGCAGAGTATTCGCTTCCCCGAAATTAGGCAGAGGAGCGTATCTCAATGCCGCCTGCGCCACCGGGCTGAGCATATCCCCGGGAATGATGTTGTTGGCGAACGGCTCACCCGTAAAGGGATTGACGACGGGCTTACCCTTCAACTGCTGCCTGACGACCTCGGTCAGGTCCCCGCCGCGAATGGCCTCGGAGGGGTAGACGTAATTCGCGATGGGAGCTTTCTGGTCGGCCTTATTGGGTTGAACGTAGAAGTGGAAGAAGGTCCTGTCCCGCCCGTCGTAGACCTTGGGAATGTAGATGGGACCCGAGGCCATGTAGTTCCAGCGGATACCCGGCTTGGCGGCCGGATGCCTGGTCTGGCCGGCCGTCAAGGCCCGCAGCCGGGGATGATCCAACTGCATCCAGATCTCACCGTGAAATTGATTGGTGCCGCCTCTGCCCACCCCGTTGATGGTGGTGGCGGTCTTGTATTCGGCCGGCGCGTTCAGCGAGACCTGATTGATCTCCTGGACCAGTTCCTGAGGCGCCCGGAAGGTGCCGTAGGCATTGGTGGCCACGCCGTCCTGCAGAGAGGTGGTGTTGTTGGCGAAGGCTCCATGCACCTGGCTGCGGTTCTCGGCCCCGGGATTATTCCCCACCGTGTAGATCAGGCTGGCGGCAATCCTGAAGGCCTCCACTTCCTTGTAGGGCAAGGTGTAGGTGATGCTGGATTTATCCGTCTCGATGACGGCGCCTTCCTCCGAAACCGTGATGGTGTCCTGGATGTCACCCACCTCCAGCAAGATGTCGACCCGCCGGGGACGTCCGGCGTAGGCGATCACGTTGCTATTGGTGTAGGCCTTGAATCCGGCCAACTCTGCCGTGAGGGTGTAGCTCCCGGGCCGCAGGCCGCGCAACTCGTAAATTCCCACCTCGTTGCTCACGGTCGAGCGGGCAATCCCCGTGGATTCTTCGGTCGCCGTGATCTCGACCTGGGTCACCCTGGCGCCGGTCTCGTCCTCGACGTTCCCGTGAACACCGGAATACTCCTGCGCCAGCAGGGGCGAAGACGACAATGAAAGAGCCAAGGTCAGGAAAGCGACAAATCCCGCCCCTTTTAGAAAGCGTTGCATCGGCTGTTACCTCCTCAGGTTGAACGTTGCCACCAGTGAAGTCGATTCTCCAAACTGACTTCGAAAATTCCAGTCAATCAGTTTTTATGGTGCAATCAGCTTGCCAAAATCCATAAGATGAAAAAATAAATGTAAATCCTTACTATTCAATACCTTAGTCACCAATCCTCCCTGGCCGCACCGAAATCCCTTCCTGCCATTCTACGAAATCTTGAATTCAGCGGCTCCGGTCCCGGCTCTCCATCTGCTGCTGCCACAGGGCTCGACTTGTATAACTCAAATGGAATGAATACTTTAAGATGTAACTTCAGCCGATTGACCTCCGGCGCCCTCGGTTGGGTAACAGTTTACGTTATCTCGTAGGATGGCGGGGGAATTCGGAAAACGTCACGCTGCCCTACGGGGCGGAGTCGGACTGATCTCCCCAGGCCGGGCCAACTACCGCACCACGAATTTGGCCTCGGGGGCGATGGATCGGTTGGCGATATTGTCGGTGACCTGAACCACCAGGCTGTATTGACCCGGTTCCAGGTCTTCCAGGGCCACCAGCTTCTGCAGGGTCATCTGTTGAGCCGCTCCTGCCAGCTTGTCGTTGGACTCGAGAGCTCTCCCGATTTCCCTTCCGCCCTTCTTCAGCACGTATTCGATGGTGGCCGAGGGCTTATGGGTCTGCTCATCGGTGGCCAGGTTGTACACCTGAAAATAGACCCCCATGGGCCGGTCTCTGCCAAAGGCCTCTCCGACACTGGGCATCACCTTGGAGCTTCCGATCACGAACTGGCCGGCGGCCACCTGTTTTCTGGGAAGCCGCTCCAACTGGTCGGCCAGGATGATGCTGCTGGTGGCAAGCTGGTCCTGGGGAAATCTTGGCACGCGGATGCTGTGGTAGACGGTTCCCAGGTTGCCGCTGTTGAGGTCCTTGAGTACCAGTTCCAGCTTGTAGAGGCCCGACCGCAGGGGGATGCGGGTCTGGTAGAGGGAGCGCTTCTCCAAGGCGCTCTTGAACAGGGCTTCGGGCGCGATTTGCCGGACGACCTCCTCGAAAACCTGAACCGACCTGCCGGTAATGGTGGAGATCCTGCCGAAGACGTTCACCTCGGCCTTCTTGACGCCGTCCACGTCCTGGAAGGTCATGTCGCTGTTCTTCATCACCACCGTGATGGGCGTCAGGATGGTGTCCTCGGTGATCTTGATGAAGTCGGTCCGGTAGTCGAAGGGAAAGGTGTTGTAGGTGAGCTTGGTGTCCACCACCGTTTCCAGGTCCTTGAAGCGGATCTTGGGAGCCCGGTTGAGAGCCGCCACCTGTCTCAGCGTGTTGAACTGATTGATGCGGAAGGTGGAATAGAACATGCCCGACGGGAAACGGGTATGCCGGCTGGAGTCGTCGCCCACGCCCATTCTCTGGTCCTCGGACAGGTCGGCCACCGGAGTATTCTTCAGGGCGTCCTTTTCAAAGGGATCGAGCGCCATGCGGTATTCACCGGTAAAGGTGCGATCCACAAACTCGATAATGACTTCGCTCCCCAGATCCATCCCGTCCAGGTAGCGGTAACGCCATTTGACAAAGGGATGGGTGCTGGTTACGCCTCCCCCTTCCCAGTGAGGCCGGTAGTAGGTGCCGCCCCCGTGGTAGGTCTCGACCTGATCCGGCGGTCCGTACATGATATAGATGCGCCCGCGATCGGTCTTCCAGCCCATCTTGCCTGAAGTGAAACGCTCATTGGCGTAGGCGATGCGCCGGTAGTGCTCGTCCCGGAACTCGTTGACCACGGTGTCCGGATTGGGATCTCTCCTCAACCAGAATTGCTCGATGAACTGGTAGCGCTCCTCGTCGCTGCTCAAACTCTTGAAAGCATCCCGCTCTTCGGATGTGATGATGAAGGAGACATCCTGCTTGAGCCACTTTTTCAGGAACCGGTCCTGAGTTTCCCGGCGCAGCGACCGCTCGCGCTGCCTGTCCCTCTTTTTCTGGGCTTCCACTACCGCCAGGGGTAACAGCAGAACTCCGCAAACAAGCCCGCAAATCCATTTCGCCTTAGCCAGTTTCATGAGGCACCCACCCGATTCCCATTCAAAGGGTCGAATCCAGACTGTGAACCATTGTTGGACAGGGAGGGCGGAAAAGTCAATAGGGAGGGCAGTCCAATGGCTTGCGCCGGGGGAGCGCAGCCGCGTAGACGGCGACTTGGTCCGCATTTCTCACCGGCGGGCTGGGCATCTGCCGGGAAAGTGTTTTTTGGCATCTTGCAGCGTTTTATTGGGAGCCATCAGGGTACAAACTGCGCTGGGCGCACCCTGGCTTGGTGGAACTCTCAGCGGGTGGGGTTCTTCTTGACCCTTTGAAAGGTCTCCATGGACTGGCGGGACAGCTCCAGTTCCCCGGTTTCCCGGTAGAGCTGGCCCAGCAGGTAGTGGGCGTCTGAGAACTCGGGGTCCATCTCCAGGCATTTCCGAGCCGCGGCCAGAGCCTGCTCCGGATTCCCCAGGCCCCGGTGGGCCTTGGCGATGGCATAGTTCAGGTCGACCGGATGGACCTCTTCCTGCTTCACCTGGGAAAGATGGGTCAACCCGCTTTGGTACCGGCCGATCTTGACCAGCCACTCCCCCAGCTCCAGCCGGGCCTGGGAGTGCCCGGGGTGGAGCTCGAGTTCCCTTTCCAACTCCCGGATGGCCGCCTGGAAGTCACCCCGGTTGGAATGGAGCATGGACAGATGGTAGTGGAGCCAGGCGTAGTCGGGATCCTTTTCCAATACCGCCTCGAATTGCCGCCGGGCCTTCGGGTGTTGATTGTGGTCGTAATAGGTGCGACCCAGATGGAGGCGGGCCTTGAAGTGGTTGGGGTCGAGCTTGACGGCCGTTTCCAGGAAATCCAGGGCCTCCTGCTCGGTCCCCAGCACCACTCGGGTGCTGACGTCCCGCCTGTCCAGTCCCAGCGTGGCCTTCCACTCCATCTTCTCCTGCAGCAGCAGGGCGGCCAGGCGGTAATGGTATTCAGCACTGTCGGGCCGGAGGCTCAAAGCCTTGCGAAGCTGAACCCCGGCTTCGCTGAACTGTTTCAGATCAGTCAGGATCAGACCATAGAGAAAAAGATGGTCGGCGTTCTCCGGATCTTCCTCTACGGCCTTCTGGGCCGCCAGCATGGCCATCAGATTCTGCTGCTTCTCATGCAACTCCCTGGCTTCGCGGTAGTGGCGGGACTCCGCTCCCAGCCAGGGACTGAAAAAAACGACCCAGAGGATTACCGACACTGACAGCACACGGTCCAAGAGCTTGCGGGGGCATCCGCCCGGTTTCCGGGCCGATCCCGGGACGGGCCGCCTTCCAGGCCGGCGGCCCGGGAATGGATCCCACGGGAATCCCTGTGAGTCCCCGCGGGTAATCCCTGGGGATGGACTACTTGTCCCGCTCAAGACGTCCTCCTTCCTTGAGGCGGTATCTCCGATTGCCGGAGACGCCGGTGAATTTCTGCGCGCTGCCGTCCGGCCAGCGGACTTCCAGTGTCTTGACCCTTTTGGCTTTGCCCAAGCCGAAGTGCACTCTCAGGTCATGAGTCGATTGATAGCTGGACCCTCCCCGGACCTCCCGGATCTGGACCCCCGTCTGGGTCAGGGCCGTCACCCGGGCGCCCACGGCGCTGCGATTGCTGCGGGCGCCTTCCAGGCGCAGGCTCAGCCAGCGTTGCCGGCTGCCGCCATCGTTCCGCAGCAACCAGGGGTTCCCGTCCAGATTGTTGACGGCCACGTCGACATCCCCGTCGTTGTCGTAGTCGGCAAAGGCCGCTCCACGGCTGGACCAGAGTTTCACCCGGTCGAGCCCGGCCGTGGCCTCACCGAATCTCCCGTTGCCCAGGTTCCGAAAGAGCTGGCCGCGCTGGTAGTAGCGGTGGCCCATCTCGTAGCGGTCCACTTGGGGGAACAGGTGCCCGTTGGCAATGAACAGATCCTCCCAGCCGTCGTTGTCGACATCCAGGAAGCCGGTCCCCCAGGCCAGGTAGGACCAACTGGGGAAGGCCACTTCGGCCAGATGGCTGACATCCCGAAAATTCCCGCCGCCCAGGTTGCGATAGAGGGTGTTGTAGTCGTCGGCAAAGTGGGTGATGAAGATGTCCAGCAGCCCATCGTGGTCGTAGTCGGCGAAATCGACGCCCATGCTGCCCTGGGCGATGCCGTCGTCGGAATAAGCGGCTCCGGAAAGCAGGCCGACCTCGGCAAAGGTCCCGTCCCCCTGGTTTTGGAACATGAAGTTGGCCATCTGATCGTTGGCCACGTAGAGGTCCAGGTCCCTGTCGTTGTCGTAGTCGGTCCACACCACCCCGAGTCCGTAGGAGGGCTTCACACCCCCCACTCCGGTCTTTTGGGTCACATCCTCGAAGACGCCCTGGCCGTTGTTGCGGTAGAGGACGTCCCCGTCGCAGGGCAGGCCGAAGGGGCCGCACTGCACGATGATGCCACGATACTGGCAGTTCATGGGGGGCGGATCCTTGTGGTCGAAGGCGACGGTGTTGGTCACGTAGAGGTCCAGGTGTCCATCGGCGTCATAGTCCCCGAAGGCGGCACTGACCGCCCAGCGCCCGTCTTCGACTCCGGCTCGCGCGGTAACGTCGGTGAAGGTGCCGTCCCCGTTGTTGCGATAGAGGGTGTTGGGTCCGTAGTTGCTCAGGAAGAGGTCCGGCCAGCCGTCGTTGTCATAGTCGGCCGCCGCCACGCCCATGCCCCACTGGCTGCCGCCGACACCGGCCTTCCGGGTGACGTCGGTGAAGGTGCCGTCCCCGTTGTTGCGGTAGAGAGCGTTGGAGACGCTCCGCTTCCCCTGCAGCAACTCCTCCCAGTGGCCGCCGTTCACCAGGTAGAGATCCTGCCAACCGTCCCGGTCGTAGTCGATCCAGGCCACCCCCCCGCTCATTCCTTCCAGAATGTAGGTCTTCTCGGCGCTGCCGCTGACGTGCTGAAAATCGAGACCGGCCTGCTCGGCCACGTCGACGAAGGTCATGGCGATGGAGTTCGAATTGGCTGAGCCACCGCCTGCTCCGAGGTATAGATGACTCCCGGCCATTAGCACTGACATAACGACCAGCGAGGCGAGATAGAGTCTCTGCTTCATTCTCCTCCCATTGGGGATACGAGTTGGCTTACGGCTGCTCCGGACCTGTTGTTCAAGATCCGTCCACCAAGAGATGCCCGGGCTGTGTCCCCTCGAATTCCCGACTATCTTACACTGAAACACCATCGATCCGGCGGACAATGGCCCGCTTTAGTCAACCCGGACTCGGACGCGGAGCAAAGTTATTCCAGTTACTCAACAACGTCCCCTGGTTTCTTCTGGGGGGAGAGGTCCTACGTGGTAGGATAGGCTTCGTGAACCCGGACACCATCGCCATCATCGTTGCCGTGCTTGCCGTCCTTGTGACAGTTCTTGGGACCGGTCTTGCCCTTTGGCGTGCGATGGACAGCCGCTATAAGGATCTGCGCCAGGACATCAAGGAAACCAATTCCCGCATCGACGCGATGGCCGCCGCGCTGCACTCCAGGATCGACGCTCTCTATCAGGCGCTGTTCAGCCACAAAGACCCCGCCGCGTGAGGTCCGCCTCCGTGCAGTGAAATACCCCCCGATAAGAACCTTGTTATTCCAGTTATTCAACAACCTCCCCTAGTTTCTTCCTCGTTGGGGCTCCTCCTCCCGGCTGCCGATTGCCCATTCAGATCTGCCCCGGGTGGGGCTTCTCCCATTCGCCGCTGAACCCGGCCACGCCTTGAACGCGGCACAGCCCCCTCGCCAGGTCGAAGTCAGCCTTGACCCCGTTGGCGTATTCGACCTGCTGCAGGGTCCTCTCGGTGTTGAGGAACCGGTGGGAGACCATCTCCGACCAGGCCGTGGCCCGATAAAAGGCGCGCCACCGCTTCAACCACACCAGCCGGTCCCGCACCCTGGGGCTGTCCCAATCGGCTACGGGCACCTCGGTGAAGCCCGTCCCCGGATGGGCATCGCTGTAGGGCAGCATCCAGTTGTAGGCCGGCGCCGCCCCGAACAGCAGTTCATACAGCCGCGGCTGCCGGTCCCGGGGCCAGTCGTAGCGACCGTAGCCGCCGCCCGAAAAGCAGCCCGCATAGCATTCGTGGAAGACCAGCTGAAACAACGGAATGGGTTCTCCCACCCCCAGGATTTCCGAGGACCAGCCGGACCGGAAAAAGAAGAAGTCGCAATCCCCCATGGCCCAGAACCTCGGCAACTCCGCGCCCGCGATGATCCCGCGGCGGCGTGCTTCTCGAAAACTCTCCAGCATTTTTCGGATGGCCAACCGTCGTGGCAGCGGATGGCTGGGGGAATGGTCCTCGGGCACCCCGGCATGGGCGGCATAGCCGTCGAAATAGAGCGCGTCCAGTTGAAAGCCCTTGGCCAGGAGGCTGTCCAACGCCTGCCGGGTCAGCTCCGGAGCGAAGTAGGGACTGATCTGAGGCCAGCGGCGTGGATTTCCCGTCTCGTCCAAGGCACGCCTGGCGGGATCGTAGGCGGGGGCTCCGGGAGCATACTGAGTGGGATTGATCATCACCTTCACCAGCGCGCCCTCGATTCCGGCGGCTCTGGAGAGACGTACCAGGCGCCGCCACCCTCCCGGGATCGGATTCTTCTCCAGCATGAAGGCCTGCCAGGAAGCGGTGGCGTTCCAGGGCTCCCCCCGGCTGGCGTCGTATTCCCCGGTGCCCCACTTGGGAAAGAAGAAGTTCACCGGGAGGCCCCGGGAACGGAATTCCCGCAGGTCGCGCAGGGCTTTCTCATCGCCTTTGGGCCGCCACAGAATCCGATATTCGATCCCTTCGATGTACCGCCTCAGAGCCGGGACCTCCTCCGCCTTCTCCTCCAGCGTTCGCAGCAGTCCCCGGGCCTTGGCATAACTGCGGTAGCTCTTGGCGATGCCCACGTGGTCCATTCCCCGCGCGAACCGCATCAGAGACCTCCGCGCGTATCCAAGCTGCCCCAGGGAGGGCAGCCAGTTGAAATCCAGACTGGATCGCTCACCCGGCAGATGCTCGACCGCAACGCTGCAATCCCACCAAGTCTCCACGATCTGGTAGAGGCAATCGCGGTTGTGGTTGACCATGCCAAAGACGGGCAGGGTGTAGCGGTACCCGATGATGTTCCGGCTCCTGCGGGTGTTTCCACCCACCGCGCCGGGTTGGACGAAATAGTCGTCCAGGGGTCCCAGTTTTTTGGGGCTGTCGGCGGGAATGAGGTAGCCCGAACCGTGAGGAACCACCAGATAGCCGCCGGCCGCCGTCGGCTTCTCCAGGCAATAGAGGTGGTCGACCTGCTTCAGCCTGTCCCGGCCGCCCGCCTGGCGAACCTCGATGAGCAGTTCGTCGCTGTCGGGATCGAGGGCCAACGTCAGGGCCACGACCAGATCGGATTGGGGGAACTGACTCAGTCGAATGAGAAAGCCCCGGTGGGCGCCTTCACTGAAGGCTTCCTGCTGCCGGCGGCCCGCCGCTTCGAAAGCGCAACGTTTTTCCTGTCCGGAACCGGAAGACAGCCATACCGCTTCCGGCTTCTTCCGAGTGGAGGTCGACCAGACCGGTTCCCCGTCGGGGCCCACGATCCTCAGCCCCAGGTCCCGCCGCACCCCCACCGACACCTGCCGTCCCGACAACTCCAACCAGGAATCACCCGGCGCCCCGGCCTGCAGCCGGCCTATCCGCCCCATACCGACCAGAGCGCCGGCCTGCAGGAAACCCCTGCGGCTGATCTGGACAAGGCGGGATGATCCCGCCGGACGACTGCTGCCCTTCTTGTAACGAACGGTCATTAGCTTTCCTCCCGCGGCGAGCGCGACGGCCATATACCCTGAATCCCGGGTGGCGCCGCCGATCCTGTGGCGGGGTCATTATAGTCGGCATGATGTAAACCCTGTTCCCGGTTTTTTGTGTGGATGATGCCCCCCCGGGAGCGCGGGCGTCCCGCCCGCACAAGGCCTGGCACAGCCCCGCCCATATCCGCCAATCGGATCGACCCGGAACGGCCCCGTGGGTCTCCTTAGGCCTTGCCGTTGCGGTTCACACCGACAGGCTGGCTGCCGGCAAAGTCGCGCTGACGTTCAACGACCTCCATAAAGGAATAAGGATGCGGGCGGGACGCCCGCGCTCCCGGGTGGATCCCTTACCGGCGGCCCGTGCCGTTGATGCACCTCCATACCGCTTCGCGGCTCTGCCAGTGCTGCTGACCTCCACTCACGGAGCGCCGCGTTTGCCCCCTCCGGCTCGACTGGCGCGATGAGGTGGCGCAGCCGGCCCAGCCGGTGGCCTGTGCTACAATCGGGCCGTCCTGGGTCCCGGGAGGATTCGTGCCGAAGCCATTCTACCGACCGCGCCGTCTACGGACCGGCGAGCGGCTGCGCGCCATGGTCCGGGAGACCCGGCTCTCCCCCCTCAACTTCATCTATCCCCTCTTCGTCTGTCCGGGAGAGGGTGTGAAGCGGGAGATCTCCTCCATGCCGGGAAACTACCATTTTTCCATCGATCAACTGGTGGAGGAATGCCGCCGGGTAAGGGCGCTGGGAATTCCTGCGGTTCTCCTTTTCGGGATTCCGCCCTCGAAGGATGAGGAGGGCAGCGGCGCCTTCGCCGAGGAGGGCATCATCCCCTCGGCGGTGCGGGCCGTCAAGGCGGCCGAGCCCGACCTGTTGGTCATCACCGATGTCTGTCTGTGCGAGTACACCTCGCACGGGCACTGCGGACACCTGCGCGACGGGGACGTCGACAACGACGCCACCCTGGAACTTCTGGCACGGACCGCCCTGGCCTATGCTCGGGCCGGCGCCGACCTGATTGCGCCCTCGGACATGATGGACGGCCGTGTCAAAGCCATTCGAGACCGGCTGGACGACCACGGATTCGAAAAGACGCCGATCCTGTCCTACGCCGCCAAATACGCCTCCGGCTTCTACGGGCCTTTCCGGGAGGCGGCCAACTCGGCCCCTCAATTCGGGGACCGGCGCTCCTATCAGATGGACCCCGCCAATCAGCGGGAGGCTCTGCGCGAGGTCGCCCTGGACATCGAGGAGGGAGCTGACATCGTGATGGTCAAACCGGCCATGCCTTACCTGGATGTCATCTATCGGGTCAAGACCGAATTCAATCTGCCGGTGGCGGCCTATCAGGTCAGCGGCGAGTACTCCGCCCTGGTGGCCGCCCACAGAAACGGCTGGCTGGACGAAGCACAGACCATCCTGGAATCGCTCACCTGCATCCGGCGGGCCGGAGCCGATTGGATCATTACCTACTTCGCCAAGGCGGCGGTGAAGCTCCTCCAGGGTGAGACTGCGGCAGGATCATAAGCGGGACAGCGCAGGCAGGCTGCGGCGGGAACGAACTGAGGCGGGGGGAAACCGGGGTGGAGGGCCCCTCGCCCTTCCCGCGGAGGGCACTCACCTGCCGAATCAGGGGGGCCAACCGCCCCCGCCGGCCATCTATTCTCGGTCCATTTCAGGGAGGAATCTTGTACCGGAAGTCCCAACAACTTTACGAGAAAGCCCGAAAGTTCATTCCGGGCGGAGTCAACTCGCCGGCCAGAGCCTTCCAGGCCGTGGGAGGCAACCCCCTGTTCATCGATCGCGGCAAGGGGGCGCGCATCTACGACGTGGACGGCAACGGCTACCTCGACTACGTAGGCTCCTGGGGGCCGCTTATACTGGGCCACTGCCATCCGGAGGTGATGGTGGCCCTGCGAGGTGTTCTGGAAACCGGCACCAGCTTTGGCGCCTCCACCGAAAGGGAGGTGGAGCTGGCCGAGCTGATCCACCAGGCGTTTCCGTCGGTAGAGAAGGTACGCCTCACCAACTCCGGCACCGAAGCCAGCATGGCCGCCCTGCGGCTGGCCCGCGCCTTCACGGGTCGGCCCATGATCCTGAAGTTCGAGGGATGCTACCACGGCCACGGCGACAGCCTTCTGGTAAAGGCTGGGTCCGGAGTGGCCACTCTGGGGCTGCCCGACAGCCCCGGCGTCCCCTCGGAACTGGCCCGCCTGACCCTGACCTGCCCCTTCAACCGGCTGGCAGCGGTTGAGGAAGCGTTTTCCCGGCACAAGGACAGGATTGCAGCCGTGATCCTGGAACCGGTGGTTGGGAATATGGGTTGTGTCCCGCCGCAGCCCGGCTTCCTGGAGGGGCTGCGCGCCATTACCCGGCAGAACGGCGCCCTGCTGATTTTCGATGAAGTGATGACCGGGTTTCGCATCGCCTACGGAGGAGCCCAGGAACGCTTTGGAGTCCAGTCCGATCTGACCATCCTGGGCAAGGTCATCGGGGGAGGCCTCCCGGTAGGGGCCTACGGCGGTCGAGACGAGATCATGAGCCGTCTGGCCCCCACCGGGCCCGTCTATCAGGCCGGCACCCTCTCGGGAAACCCTCTGGCGGTGACCGCGGGGATGACAACCCTGAAGATCCTCAAACGGCCCGGGACCTACCAGGGGCTCGAGAACCTGGCCAACCAACTCCGGGGCGGCCTGATTCGGGCAGCCGACCAGGCCGGTGTCTCCGTCCATGTCAACCAGGTCGGCGGCATGTTTACGCTCTTCTTTACGCCAGGGAATCCAGCCGTTGAACCGACCCAACCCGGTCAGAGCGCCGGCGCACCCGTCACTGACTTTCCTTCAGCCAAGCAGTCCGATCTGGAACGCTTCTCAAGGTTCTTCTGGGGCATGCTGCAACGGGGAATCTACCTGCCTCCCAGCCAGTTCGAAGCCGCCTTCCTCTCCACGGCCCACACTCCCGACGATATCGAAGAGACGGTGACCGCCGCCGCCGAGGCATTTGCCCAGTGGTCCCGCTGAAGGGCCCACACCTGGCACACCTTCAAAATACCGGGATACCCCAGCGGGCAGGAGACTCGGCGAGGGCGATGACGCGTGCGTGAGCAGCGAGATGCTTGGGCGACTCCTCGCGGTGTGCATGAACAAGAATGTTGGTGTCGACCGCAATCAATCCGGTGCCTCCATCCGCTCGTAGAGAGCGTCCCGGTCGTCTAGATTGACGCCGGCGACCGCACGGCCTCGCTTGGTCAGCAACTTGGCCCGAAACGGACGCGCGGAGTCGCGTGGGCCGGCCTGAAGATAGTCTTGCAGGGCGCGTTCGATCAGTCGCGTCAGGGTTTCTCCTTGCTGAGCGGCACGGCTCTTGGCGGTGCGGATCAGGTGGTCATCGAAGTTGAGAGTGGTTTTCATACAGAAATCTGTACCACTGTCGCCAGATGTCTGTCAATTTCGGGTGTACGTCATGAATTTTGGATTTGCACAATGACGGGTGATAGGGCATGATATCTTTATGTAGTAAAACATAAAGAATAGGAGGCCCCCTGATGCCCCTCTCTTCAGACGATCCATCCCTGGAGGCTCAACGGGATGCCGTGCGCCATCAACTCGCCCACATCGGCTACTTCCGTCCAGGCACTCTCGCCCCTCGCTACGTCAAGTGTGGCAAGCCTACTTGTCGCTGCGCGCCCGAAGGCGCGCCCGGACATGGGCCCTACTGGTTGCTGACCAGCGAGGTCAACGGCCAGGCCCGATGCCGGTCGGTTCCTGCGGCCACGGTCGAGCGCACCCAGCAGCAGATCGCCGAATATCATCGGTTCCGCCAACTGGTCAAGACCCTGATCGAGGTCAACTCTCGGCTGTGCGACACCGAGATGGACGAGGCCAAGCAGGCCAAAGCGGTCAAAAAAAAACGCTTGAGGCCAGGCTCACGACCGAAATCGCCGCCGAGGTGGAAGACCTGATCGGCGAAGGCAGGCTGACGGATATCGACTTCGAAGCCTTGGAGAGGGCGGCCCGGCGACAGGCGCTCGAGATTGCGGCGAAAGCCGTGGCCAGGAGGCTCAACGCCGACCACACCGACCAGGCCGGTTCCACGCTTTCCTGCGCCTGCGGCACTGCGGCCGCCTACGCGGGCCGGCGGCCAAAGACCTTCACCACGGCGCTGGGAGAGATGACGCTGGAGCGGGCCTACTATCATTGCCGCCACTGCCAGGAAGGCTTCTTTCCCCGCGACCGGGCGCTGGGGATGGAGAAGCGTTCGCTCTCGCCCGCCGTCACCCGCATGACAGGGTTGGCTGCGGCCGAGGTCAGCTTCAGGCGTAGCGGTGAGATGCTGCAGGAACTGGCCGGCCTGCGAGTCGAAACCAAACAGGTCGAGCGCACCGCCAAGGCTCTCGGGGCCGAAGTCGCCGAGGACGAGCTGTGCCGCGTCGAAGCGGTGCAGCCACCGGTCTCGACCCTCTATCTGGGCATGGACGGCACCGGGGTTCCGGTCCGCCCCTCGGAATGCGAAGGCCGGCCCGGCAAGCAGCCCGATGGCTCCTCAAAGACCCGCGAGGTCAAACTGGTGCCTGTCTGGTCGACCTCCCCACAGTGCGACCAGACGGGCCGTCCCCTCCACGACCCCGACTCGGTTTCCTACTCCGCCGCCATCGAGAGTGCGGCCACCGGCGATACCGACCCGGAACCGTCCGCTTTCGCCCAACGGGTGGACCGCGAAGCGCGACGCCGGGGCTTCCCCGAGGCTCAACGGCGCGTGATCCTCGGGGACGGCGCCGCCTGGATCTGGAACATCGCCCGGGAACTGTTCCCTGGGGCCATCGAGATCATGGATCTGTTCCACGCCAAGGGCCGCCTCTGGGACGCCGCCAAGGCAATCTATGGCCCCGGCACCGACCTCGCCGCTCAATGGGCCCGAAAACGATGCGGCCAACTCGAAGCCGGCCGCATCGATACCGTCGTCGAGACCCTCGGTGCGCACAAGAACTGTCAAGAAGCGCTCCGATGCATGGGTTACCTGGAAACCAATCGGAACCGAATGCGATACCCACAGTTCCGTAGACAAGGCCTGAGTACTTCCAGCGGGGTGGTGGAATCCGGCTGCAAGAGAATCGTCGGCAACCGTCTGAAACGCGGTGGCATGCATTGGACCGTTGACGGGGCCAACGCCATCATCGCCCTGAAATGCTGCCTCCTGAGCGGGCGGTTCGAAGACTTCTGGGGCCAGCGGGCTGCGGCTATGTGATCAAGATCTAAAAATCATGACGTACACCCGTCAATTTCTTTCCAGTGAAAGCGGTCAGGACATTCGTGTCCCGAGTTCCAATCCCTACCGACGACGGGTTGTTGCTTTTGGATCCATGATCAGAAAACTCTACCTGAGTCTGGGACTTGTGTCTCTGGCGATCGGATTTGCAGGAGTGTTTCTGCCCGTGGTGCCCACCACCCCGCTGGTGTTGCTGGCCGCCTACTTTTTCTCCCGAAGCTCGCCCCGGTTTCACCGTTGGTTGCGGGCCCACCGGCGTTTCGGTCCCATCCTGCAGGACTGGGAAAATGGACAGGCGATCCGTCCGAGGGCCAAGGCCGCCTCGGTGGTGCTGATGTTCGGCCTGGTGGGCTACGCCGTGTGGTTCGCGGTCCGCTCTCCCTACCTCCAGGCGCTGCTGATCCTGATCAGCCTAGGGGTGGCCCTGTTCGTTGTCAGCCGTCCCTCCGCTCCGCCGGCTGGACGCTCCAGGTAAGCCGTCCCCCCACCCCTCACGACGGGGCGGATCATTCAGAGGAGAAACAGCCAGCCGTTTTCGTTTTGGAAATGAAGACGAACCACGAATGAACACGAATAGGCACGAATACGGATGTAGCTCCTTCAATGACGAGCGGCGCCCGAATGCTTCTGCAATATTGTGACGTTGGTGTCACGACGTCATGGGAGAAAGCCCCCCGGGAGCGCGGGCGTCCCGCCCGCACAAATCTTGGTATAGCCTCGCCCATCTCCTCGACCCGGATCGAACGGCAACGGCGCCATGGCTCTGCTTCGGCCGGGCCCATGCGATTTCCACCGGCAGGAGGGGCGGGCTGCCGCATCGCAGGGAAACTGAGCGGCAACCCAAGGGATAGCATGCGGGCGAGACGCCCGCGCTCCCGGGGGGTGCTGTCCCGATGGTGCGCTGGGGGGTATCCGGCGGGCGACTTCTCTGAGAGCCGACCGGCGCCCTTTGGGAAACTCCCGTTTGTCCGCGAGCCCTGCCCCCGCCGTACCGTGCGGATCAAACCAGAGTGTAACAATCAGAAATAGACCATCCCGTCGCGGTTAACCTCAACGCCTTAGTGGCCCTTCGTGATTCTTCGTGGTAGAGTCGAGGACTGGCGCGTTGACTATAGGGTCCGGTGGCGTTTCCGTCGCTTTCGCTTCGGGCCTCAGTCCGGCTCCCATATCACGTTTCCAGTCCCCGCTCTCCGAACCGGACGTGCGGTTTTCCCGCATCTCGGCTCTCCAGTGGGATCATGCGTCTCGCACACAGGTCCCCGCTCGCGTCCGTGGACGACTCCTATGGGATTGGCACCCGTCCCCCACTCCATCCACTTCCGCTCCCGGGTTGCCGCCAGGCCTGTTGATGCCCTGACGACGCCGTCCACCTCCGACGACCCTTTCACTTTTGCATGTGATGCTTCCGGAGTCTCCGGCCCTTTTGTCGGGGTTTCAGGCTTTCGCCACTCCCGGGACCCTTCCCCCTTCGGTCACCGCTCCTCACCTGAGGCCCCTTCCCTCCGCGGTCGTTACCCCGCTTCCCCGGTACTACGGGCCTCTCCGCCACCCTGACGGCCCGGCCTGCCCCTCGCGGGGTCCCGGTTGATGTGTGCCGCCTCTCCGCCAGGGCTTCCCGTGTTGCTGCCTTCTTCCCCTTCCATGCGTGCCAGCGTCACTACCCCGACGGAAGCGGATCGGTGCCCGCGTCGCTCTCTTCCCCATCCGCCAACGGCCTTCCCCTAAAGACAGGAGGGTCGGCTTCCGTATTGTCCGTTTCGAGGCCTGCTCGACGTTCACTCGCGTTCCGGCCCGCATGGTCGCTGAGCCGCCCATGGCGGCCTTTGACACCAGAGTGCTTCAGACCATTTCGTTGCCTCCATGATCCGCCCTGGCTGCTACCAACCGGAGCGACAGTTGTTGGGCGGGATTCGCACCCGCCAGAAGAAGGCGCCTTTCCACGGCGCACTGTCTTCGTGGATTACTCTTTTATTTTAGGGTGTTCCAGGCAAGTCCAGCCCCCGCCCCCCACGACGGAGCGGATCATTCGAGAGTGAAACAGGTTTTGTTTCAGGTAAGGAGGGTGGGCCGCGACCTCGGATTTTGAGCTTGTCAAGGCCGAAGGCGACGTGCCAGAATCCCGGGCACGGACTTCAATCCGGCCCGGGGCGCTTAACTCAGCGGTAGAGTGCCATCTTCACACGGTGGAAGTCACAGGTTCAAATCCTGTAGCGCCCACCACCCCTTTTGTCCCGAAACACTTCCGGCGGCGCCCATGCCGCCTTCCGGTGCCTGCAAGGCTTGTTGCCGCATGCGGAGGGGGATCCGCCGGGCGGTTCAGCCGGCGGCTAATCCTGCTCTGACGCCGGCCGGCAGGCGCCAGGTTTCAGGGCCGGGAAATGCGTTGACAGTATTTCGAGCGGCCCGTTAACATCTCTCCTCTTCGACCGGTGACCCGGCGCTCGGCGGCCCTTGGCAATGACCTCTCAACTGCTCACGCCTGCCAATCAGATCACCATTCTGAGGATGGCCTTCATTCCGGTGTTTGTCATCCTCCTGCTCTACCACCACCTCGGCTGGGCCTTCTTCGTCTTCCTGCTGGCCGGGGTCAGCGATGGCCTGGACGGCCTGATGGCCCGCTGGCTGCAGCAGAAGACCTCGCTGGGGGCCCTGCTGGATCCCATCGCCGACAAGCTGCTGCTGACCACCGCTTTCGTCGTCCTGTCCATCAAGGACCTGGAGCTGCCCAACCTGATACCGCTCTGGCTCACCATTCTGGTCCTCAGCCGGGATGTCGTTCTGATTGTGAGCACTCTCGTCATTCTGTTGATCACCGGTCATCGGAATTTTCCACCCTCCATTTTCGGCAAGGCCACCACGCTCATCCAGATCATTACCCTGACCCTGGTGCTGTTCTTCAACTACCTGGGGACCGCTGCCCAGTGGCTGTCTGTTCTTTACCTGGCCACGGGAGCCATTACGGTCTTCTCGGGGCTGCACTACACTTATCGGGGAAAGAGAATGGTTTCCGAGGGACCGGCTCCAGCCTGAGCCTTCTTCCGTCATGCCCGAAAACACCTCCATTCCGGGAGTCGCCGTCGATAGGGTGGAAGACGGCTCCATTGCTCAAGAAGTCGGCATCGAACCCGGCGACCGCCTGCTGTCCATCGACCGGCGTGAGGTGGAAGATGCCCTGGACTACCGTTACCTGAGTTCCCTGGTCGAGCGGGAGCTGACTCTCAAGGTGGTCAAGAAGTCGGGAGAGCTTTGGGACATTGAAATTGAAAAAGAGGAGGACGAAGACCTGGGTCTCGAGCTCGAGCCCATCCAGACCCGGATCTGCAAGAACAACTGCATCTTCTGCTTCGTGCACCAACTGCCGCGCGGCAAGCAGGTTCGCCGCACCCTGAGGGTCAAGGACGAAGACTTCCGGCTTTCATTCCTTTTCGGCCATTACCTGACCCTCACCAACCTCTCTGAGAAAGACTATGGGCGGATTTTCGAGCAGCGGCTGTCTCCCCTCTATGTTTCCGTACACGCCACCGAGCCCAAGCTGCGCCAATATCTGCTGCAGAACCGTCGGCCCGACGACCTGCTGGGAAACATCCGGCGCCTCATTCAGGGCGGCATCCGACTGCACACCCAGATCGTGCTGATGCCGGGGATCAACGATGGAGCCCACCTGGAGAGAAGCATCGAGGATCTGCTGCGGTTCCATCCCCAGGTCATGACCCTGTCGATCGTCCCGGTCGGACTGACGGACCACCGCCGGGGCCTGCCCCGATTGACGCCGGTCGACGCCGACTACGCCCGCAAGACCATTGCTCATGTCTCCACCATCCAGCAGCGCATTCGAGAGTCCCACCCAACTCCGTTCTGTTTTCTGGGAGACGAGTTCTACATCATGGCCTCGCAGGACATTCCGCCCCGTTCCCACTACGGGGATTTCCCGCTGGTCGAGAACGGAGTGGGCATGGTGCGGACGTTCCTGGATGAGTTCCACCGGGAGATCGGAAACAATCGGGGGCCGGCCGGCGCTCCGATTCGCGGGACGGTCGCGACCGGCAGGATCTTTCATCCGATCCTGGAGGACTGCGTCGAAACCATGAATGCGGTCCTGGGAACCGAGCTACGGTGCGAACTGGTGGAAAACCGCTATTTCGGGGGCGGGATCACCGTGGCCGGGCTGCTCACCGGCTCGGATATTTTTGCGAGCCTGAGCGGCCGGGTCCACGGAGACTTCATCGTCATCCCCTCGGAAGCCATGACCGGGGAGGAAGGTCTGTTTCTGGACGACTGGGTCCGCGCGGACCTGGAGGGAAGACTGGGGGTCCCAGTGCGGGGCGGAGGCTTCCACGTGAACGAATTCTTCGAGGCTGTCCTGCAGGAAACCGGCGCGGAGATGGGATCGATCCCGGCCAGGGCCGCTCAGTGAATCAGGATTCGAAGACGCTGTTCTTGAATCCTCGCTTGCCTTGGCTCAGGGCTGACTGAATGCTGAGAAATTCGCCGACGTTTTCCATGGTCAGCAGACCCGACAGGCGGCCGTTTCGAATCACGGGCATGGTTCGGCACTTGCAGTGTTGCAGCCGGACAAAAGCCATCTCCAACATTTCCGTGGCCTCCACCATCTGAAAATCTCGCCGCATCACCGAGGACACCGAGGTGCTCAAGCCCTGCTTGGCCAATGCAACCAGCAGGTCGGCTCGTGTCAACACCCCCACCACCCTGTCGCCCTCAACCACCGGAAAGTCCTGCTGAGAGCCGGCCAGGATCTCGTCGACCGCCTGGCCCAGGGAGTCGTAGGGAGAAAGCGTGCGAAACTTGGTGACCATGGAATGGCTGACCGGAATTCCCCCCAAGGCGGATTTCATCCCCACCAGGGATGCCTCCTGCTGGGCTCCCATCCAGACGAACAGGGCCACAAACACCAGGAAAGGATTCCAGGAATAGAGCCCGATAAATCCAAACAGAAAGGCCATGGCCTGACCGAGACCGGAGGCGACCTGAGTGGCCCGCAGGTAGTCCATTCTCATGGCCAGCAGGGCCCGCAACACCCTGCCGCCATCCATGGGGAAGGCCGGCAACATGTTGAAACCGGCCAGAATCAGATTGACCGCCATCAGAATCGGCAGGAACGACCCGAAAGTCAGTCGATCGAAGGCGACTCGACCCAGGGCCTCCCACTGATCGGTCACCATCAGCCAGGCAGCCAGCGTCAACGAGATGACAATGTTAACGGCCGGGCCGGCCAGCGCCACCCAGAGTTCCTGCCAGGGGTCCTCCGGCATCCGCTCCAGCCGCGCCACGCCCCCGATGGGCAGGAGTGTGATATCCCGGGTGGCGATCCCGTACCTGCGGGCGGTCAGGGCGTGACCGAACTCGTGAAGCACAATGCAGACGAACAAGGCCAGGATGAACAGGACCCCCGACAGGGCCGCGCCGGGCCCCCCTGCCCTCCAGTGGGTCAGAGCGAAATAGCCGATGATCAGCAGGAAGGTTGCATGAATGTATACGCCGATGCCCGCGTATTCTCCAATTTTCCAGGACCACTTCATGGGATTTCCGTTTCCCCGGGGAGGACCGTCGGCGGCGATTCCAGGCCGCACCGGCCAGCTTCCCTCAACACCGCCGGCGAAGCACCATTTTAAACGGGTTGGGGCCGAATCGCCACTCAGCGCTCGCCTGCTCTGTGGGAAAGCGTGTTTGGCGTTGTTCGGGAAAGGCACTGCGGTCTGGGACGGCGCTACTCATCCGCCGCCTACCCGGCTGCGGCGGTGCAGAGTTCAAACGACTCATTTTTCTTTTAGTTTTTCTTCGTGTTCCTTCGTGGTCCTTCGTGCCCCTTCGTGGATATTTTTTGTCCTTCGTGGATTGAGAGCCGACGTTTCCTAACCATTGGTGAGAAATGCGGGTTCACCCCTCCAGCCATAGGATTTCAGGAGCCCTGCTGATGGCGCTGGCCACCCTGCTGCTGACCTGCATGGTGGTCTGCGTCCGCATGGTTCCCGGCCAGTTGCACCCCTTTCAACTGGCTTTCTTCCGCAACTTCTTCGGACTGGCGCTGCTGGCCGCCTGGCAGTCCGGCAGCGGCCTGGCGTTCCTGAAGACCGGTCAGTTCCGGCTTCACCTCGGCAGAGGCGTCTTCAACCTGCTGGCCATGCTGGCTTTCTACTCGGCGGTATTGATTACCCCCCTTGCCTCCATCGCGGCCCTCAACTTTACCTCTCCCCTTTTCGCTTCCCTGCTGGCCATCCTGGTCCTGAAGGAACCCTTCCGCCTGCGCCGGCTGGCAGTGATCGCCACCGGTATGGCAGGGGCGGGGATCATCCTGCGGCCCGGGATTCAGGCGATCGGTTGGGGACCGCCGCTCATCCTGTTTTCAGCCATGATGTGGGCCGTGACCCTGGTCTTCATCAAAGCCTTGTCCCGCACCGATTCCAGTCTGACCATCGCCACTTACATGGTGCTCTTTACCACTCCCTTTTCCCTGCTGGCAGCTGTCCCCGTCTGGCAATGGCCCGGCGGGGAACAGCTATTCTGGCTGTTCCTGGTGGGTCTCCTGGGATCCGCGGGACAGATCTGCCTGACCCAGGCCTTCAAGATGGCTGAGGCCTCGGCGGTGCTTCCCTTCGACTTCCTGCAGCTCGTCTGGGCCGCCCTGATGGGCTTCCTGGTCTTTGGGGAGGTGCCCGACCGCTGGGTATGGCTGGGGGGGGGCCTGATCTTCCTCAGCGCCACCTATCTGGCCCTGAAAGAATCGGGAAGCTCCGACGTCTCCGTCCCCTGACACCGGTGGCGTCCTCAAATGGCGTTGGCGGGTGATCGGGCTTGTGTCAGAATGAGGATTCTCCGTGAGGATGGAAGAACTTGAGAAACGAGGTCGAGCGCCCATGAAACTGAAGAACAAAGTCGCCATTGTCACCGGTTCATCCCGCGGGATCGGCCGCGCCGCCGCCATCGAGCTGGCCAGAAACGGCGCCGACGTCGCCGTGAATGCCTACAGCCACCCGGAGGAGGGACGCGAAGTGGTTCGGGAAATCCAAGGGCTGGGACGCCGCTCCTTCCTGTTTCAGGGAAGCGTGGCCGATCGGGCCCGGGATGAAGCCATGGTTCGGGAGACGGTGGAAAGGCTGGGGCGGCTGGATATCATGGTTGCCAACGCGGCCTACAGCATCCGCAAGCCCTTTCTGGAAATGGAGGTCGAAGAGGTGGAGAAGACCTGGGGCGTGACGCTGTGGGGTGTCTTTCACTGCTGCCAACTGGCCGCCCGCCAGATGGTGAAGCAGGGGGACGGCGGCAGCATCGCCATCGTAAGCTCGGTGCACGCCTTTCGACCCTATGCCCTTTCCACCGCCTATAACGGCGCCAAAGCCGCCATCAACCATATGGCGGCGACCTGGGCGGCGGAACTGGCCCGGCACAGGATCCGGGTGAACGTCCTGGAGCCCGGCTGGATCGATACTCCCGGAGAACGCGCCTACGCCTCGGATCAGCAGATCAAGGAGCGGGGCAGCAAGCTGCTAATGGGCCGTCTGGGCACCTCCGAGGAGATGGCCAAGGCCATCCTGTTCATGGTTTCGGAAGAGGATTCCTCCTACATGACGGGGAGCGTCCTTCGGGTGGATGGAGGATTCGTCCTGCCTCGGCCCTGATTAGCTTTGAGTGGTTCTTCGTGCCCGTTCGTGGATTGAGTACCGACGTTTCCTACCATTGGTGAGAAATGCGGGATAGGGACCCTTCCGATCCCCCGGGAACGACTCCGGATACCACCGACAAGCTCCCCGAGCAGCAGGAGTTGGGAGACCTGACGCCGGCCATGGAGCGCCGGAACGGCGTCCTTTTCTTCTGCTCCTACGTGCTGATCTACCTGGCCGCCCCGGTGACCTATATCGGCATTGTCCAGGCTGCCTTGTGCGACAAGCTCGGGGCCAGCTACGCGGTTGCCAGCCTGCCCGCATCCCTCCACCTGTTGGGCGGGCTGGGTCCGTTGATCTGTTCCTGGCTCATCCCCTATCGCCGGGAACGGGCCACCGTGGTCTGGTCCTACGGCATCAGCACCGCCGTGCTGGCCGCGGTGGGGACCACGCTGCTCCTGCCCTTCTCCAACGCGGCCCGCATCACCGCTCTTCTGGCCCAGGGTCTCATTCAGGGGATTTCCAACTCTGTGGCCCACGCCTTCGGCTTTCAGTGCCTGCGCCGCGGAACCACTACACCCGGACGAGCCAAAATCTTTGGTATCGCCTTCGGATTCACTCCCCTGGCTGCAGTGGTCGGCTCCCTGGGCGCCCAGTTCGTTCTGAACCAGGGACTCCCCTTCCTGCCCTATCCCATGGACTTTGCCTTCCTCTACGGCATCGGCGTGCCCTGCATGGCCACGGTCGCCTTTCTCAGCAGCCGCTACCAGTTGGTCCCGGTGAAAGAAAAGAAGCAGCGCCCCCCGCTGCTGCCTTATCTCCGGCACAGCATCGGGGCCTTCTTCTCCTCGCGCCCCCTGGCCCTGACCTGGATGGCCTACGTGCTCTGGTACTTCTCGCTCTCATCCATGCCCAACCTCTCTCTCTATACCAGGCAAGCCATGGGAAGGGAGCCCAAGGAGTTTTCGGGACTGGTGATGGCCCTTCGCTTCGGCTTCAAGTCGGTGGCCGGGTTCCTGCTGGGAGGCTTGGCCCTCCGCAGGGGGATCCGGTCACCCGTGACCACCACGGTCCTGCTGGTAGGAGCCGGGATCGCCTGGGCCTGGCTGGTGCCGGGCTACGGCTACCTGCTTTCTTTCGGGTTGCTGGGAGCGGGAGAGTTGGGAGGAGCCTACCTGCCCAATTACGTGGTCAGCATCTCGCCGGCGGCGGAGGGAGCCCGCAACATGTCCGTCATGGCCCTGGCTCCCCTGGCTTCCAGCGTGGCCCCCGCCACCCACGGGGCCTTGACCGACGGGTTCGGATTCGCCGCCAGCTTCGGCTTTGCCATTGCCACCATCCTGGCAGCGCTTTGGCTGGTGTTCCGGCTGCCCATCATCAGACCCGCCAGACCTGCCTGAAACAAACGAAAAAAGACAAAAGAAAAAAGAGTTATCCACGAAGGGCCACGAAGAACGACGAAGGGCCACTAAGGCGTTGAGGTTAACCGCGACCGGATACCAAGGTCACGAAGGGATGGTCGATTCCTGATTGTTACACTCTGGTTTGATCCGCACGGTACGGCGGGGGCAGGGCTCGCGGGCAAACGGGAGTTTCCCAATGGGCGCCCGTCGGCTTTCAGAGAATTTGCCCACCGGATACCCCCCACTGCACCATCGAGACGACACCCCCCGGGAGCGCGGGCGTCCCGCCCGCATTCTCTCCCTTGAGTTATCGCTCGGTTTCCCTGCGATGCGGCACCCGGCCACACTGCCAGCGGGAACCGCCTGGGCCCGGCCGAAGCAGAGCCATGGCGCCGTTGCCGTTCGATCCGGGTCGAGGAGATGGGTGAGGCTATACCAGGATTTGTGCGGGCGGGACGCCCGCGCTCCCGGGGGGGCTTTCTCCCATGACGTCGTGATACCAAGGTCACAATATTGCAGAAGCACCCGGGCGCCGCTCGTCATTGAAGGAACTCCATCCGTATTCGTGCCTATTCGTGTTCATTCGTGGTTCGTCTTTATTTCCAAAACGAAAACGGCTGGCTGTTTCTCCTCTGAATGATCCGCCCCGTCGTAGGGGGCGGGGGCCCGGCTTGTCTGAAACAACCGGGCGCTCAGTACTGGATGGGCGAGTCCTCGAAGTTCCGATGGTGGCGATAGTCGATGTGGCAGTCCACATCCACCACGTCGACAGGTCCACTGATCCTGGGATCACGCTTGACCAGGGTCACCCCGACCTGGTTGGTTCCCTTTTTGGGGTAGTGATCGGGAGGCAGGTGGTATTCCAGGATGTAGCCGTAGGGCCCGACAGCCATGTTCTTCAGAACTCTGAAATGCAGATCGATGTCGTTCCTGATGGCATCCGGCAGATTCCGGCCATTGAGACTGACGGCCAAGTTGTCCAACGACGGCTCGATGGAGGTGACCCGGACCCGCAGCCGCACCGACTTGACCCTTCCCAACGCCTGCCAACGGGACAGGTCGTCGGCCACCGCCAGGGGCAGGATAACGGGTTTCCCCTCGGGCAATTTTTGGGGCAGGATGGGATCCTGAATCGGGAACAGGGGCTTGGGGTCTCCTGTGCTACGGGCCAGAGAACGGACCCGATAATTCTTGTCCGCAGTGGCCAGCAGTTCCGGCTGCCCCAGCAAGCGCAGAGTTTCGTACTCCGCCGCCGTCCAGGGCCAACCGTTGGGCGTCCATCCTCCGCTGCTCAACCCGAACCCGTCGGCTCCCTTGTCGTAAGCCAAGGCCGCCGCCCCCCAGAGCATGGGGGCCGTCGCCGTACTCTCCAGTTGACGGCCCAGGTAGCTGGTGATCCCTGCCAGCACCCGGCAACCGGTTCCCCGGGTCAGCTTGACGGCGGCCGACAGGTCCAGATCCTGATCGAACATGAGCACGTTGTTCCTGGGAGTCTCCTTCTTGAAGGGACTCATGCAGACCAGTCCGTCCACCAGTTTTTCCGAAACCCAGGCCTCCACTTCGAATCCGGGAATGCGCCACATGGAGGGGGGACCCGAGGGGATCCGAATATAGACCCGCTTGCGCCGGCCTTGAGACTGCTCGGCCTTTTGGGCTACCTCCCTGATGTCCCGGATCCACTGGGTCAGGACGGGGGCCAGTTGCGCCACTTCGCCGAAACGGCAGAAGGGGCCGAATTCGTTATCCAGCGAGAGGTCCAACTCGACCCCGTCGGACTCGTAACGAGTGAGCAACTCCTCGAAGATCCGGAACCGCTCCCGTCGCACCTCCGCGTGGAGAAAGTTGAGCCGGCCGGTGCCGAACATGCGTCCCAGCAACTCGGCCTGGGGATGATCGTCCTCACCCACGTAGAACTGGGGGTTGTCGAAAACGAAATCCGATTTTCTGCCGTAACCCCGCTCTGACTCCGCGCCTCCCCCGATAATGCAGACCGGACAGGTGGGAATAAACCAGATCCCTTTCTGGTGACAGCGCTCGGCCAGGATGCGCATGGGGTCGTTGCCGTCGGCCACCAGTTGCTGGAGATTGCGAGAGGCGCGGTAGAAGATCGGGTGGACCCAGACGTCCACGTTGTCGCCCCACTTCTGGGCCACCTGGCTGCCGTACTGGACGGCGCCCCCTTCCAGTCCCGCCGAATAGAGCAGGGTGTCCACGCCGCTGTCGACCAGTTGATCCACGGCATAGGTCAGATCGGCAGCTTCCAGCGGCGGGGCGAATTGATAGAGACCGGAATAGTGGCGCCCGTCGTCATAGAAAAAGACCCTGGGTTCCTTGGACTTCCCATTTGCCGTTGTTTCCTGGTGATGCTTCACGGCCGAGGCCGCGGCCGGCGGGACCAGGGCGGCGCCGGGGGCCGCCATGCCCAGAGCTTGCAAGAAATGTCTGCGCTTCATGGTTGGTCGTGGCTTGACCGCTTCCATGGAACCGTCAAGTCCACTTCTCCTTTCTCATGTCAATATTCGATGGGCCGCGGCTCAAAGTGGCGGTGCAGCCGGTATTCGATGGAGCAGTCCACGTCCTGGATTTCAAACGGCATATCGATGTCCGGGTCCTTCTCCAGAAGGGTCACCTTGACCGCATTTTCCCCGGGCTTCGGGTAGTACTCGGGGGCCAGCCGGTACTCGTAGATCTGACTGCCCTGATAGGCGACTCCTTCTTTGACGAAGCGGTAGTTCAAGTCGGTAATCTGCAGCATCGATTCGGGCAGCGGCTTGCCGTTGAGCTCGATCCTCAACCGGTTGAGCGACGGCTCCAGGTTGTTGATGCGGACCCTCAGCCTTGCCGACCTTAGCCGGTCCAGGGTGTGCCAGCGGTGAAGATCGTCGGCAACTCGCAAAGGCACTTCCTGGGGCTTTCCTACCTCGAGCGGCTTGGGAAGCACGGGATCGAATCCCGGCAGGCCCGAACCGAAGTTCCTGGGGCTGCGGGGTTGGTCCCGAACATGGTAGATCTTGTCGGCGGTATCCAAAAGCTCAGGGGACCCCAGCGGGCGCAGCGCCTCCACCATGGGTTCCAGGAAAGCCAGTCGCTGGCTTCGGACCATGTCGTTGATTCCGAATCCGGCCGCGCCCTGGTGGTAGGCGTTGGCGGCAGCCCCCCACAGCAGCCGGGCGGTCGGCTTGTCGTCCCTCCGCTTCCCCAGGGTCGTCCCACATTCGACCAGAATGCGGCAGGAGGTTCCCCGGGCCAGCGAAACCACCTTCGATATCTCGATGTCCTGGTCGAACACTTCCGGGTCGCTGGAGGCACAGATCAGTCCGTCCACCACCCCCTCCGCAATCCAGTCGCCTACCTCGAGACCCACGGCTTGCCAGGCCCGGGGGTTGGCCGGGATGCGCATGTAGACCCGCTTGCGGCGGCCCTGTTCCCGCTCGGCCTTCCCGGCAATGGCCTTCAGATCCCGCAGCCACTGGGTGAGCAGGGGCGCGCATTGACTCACCTGGCTGTAGCGGCAGATGGGAAACACCTCGGAGTGCACCTCCACCCCGTCGGTCGAATATCGGGAGAGGAATTCCTCGAAGATGCGCAGACGCTCTTCCCGCACTTCCGGATGGATAAAGTTGAGGCGGACCGGGGAAACATACCTGGCTCGCGGGTCTTCATCCTTGCCCACCCGAAGATGGTCGCTGTCGAGCACGAAGTCGGAGAGCCGACCGGTGCCCCGGGCCTGCTCGGAAGCCCCGGCCCCGATGTTGAGGTGAGCGCTGGCAAAGAACAACATCCCCTTTTCATGGCAGCGGTCGCAGAACAACTGGGGACGGTCCCAACCCTCCCGCACCAACTGGCGCACATGCAAGCCGTCCCGATAGTTCACCGCATGGTTCCATTTGCCCACGTTGCTCCCATGCATCTGTCCGACCTTGGTGTCGTAAATGCACATTCCTCCCCGGGGGGCCAGTTGAAAAATGAGGGTGTTCACCGAGGTTCCGGCCACTAGGTCCACCGTCTTGGTCACATCCGCCTTGGTCAGGGGCGGCGCGATCCCCGACATGTGGTGAAAATCCTCCCGCAGGAACACGCGAGGCTCGTCCGGCGCCGGATCGCCCGCCTGACGCCCGGCAGACAGGCTTCCTGCGACTGAAACCATGGAAACGGGTGCGGCCGCACCCACCCTCTGCAGAAACCGCCTGCGATTCAGCATGATGTTTCACCTTTCCTGATGGGGACCGGCTGCGGGGGTGGCGAAGAATCTGATTTTTCTTTTAGTTTTTCTTCGTGTCCCTTGGTGGTCCTTCCTGCCCCTTGGCGGATTGATAGCCGACGTTTCCTACCATTGGTGAGAAATGCGGCTAGTCGGGCTCGGCGTCGGCATCGCCGACATAAGTGTTGGACAGCTTGGCGTAGTCCTCGCGGACAGGACTGAAAATATCCAGCGCCCGCACAGGTCCGTCCACGGCCACGGCCTTGTGGTAGACGTTGGGGGGAACCAGGAACATCGACCCCGCCTCGCAGACCCGGGTCTGGTCTCCGATCGTCATCTTGAGCTTCCCCTCCAGCACGATCCCCCCCTGCTCATGGGGATGGTTGTGCAGGGGAACCACGGCCCCCTCCTCGATCTCCAGATAGGAGAGCATCAAGTTCTTGCCGTAGGGGGTGCGGAGACGGACTCCGGGCTGAAGCTCAAGAGCCGGAAGTTCCAGGATGTCAATAAAGGGCATGTCGTCTTCTCCTCCTTCCTTGGTTGTGAGACTGCGGCCAGGGAGCTCGGGACAAACGGCCGGATTCTTCACATCGGGTTGTGACACGACCGGCGCCCATCCCCAGACGGCCATCCCTCAGCCGCCGAGGGCCTGATGCACCTCGTCCAGCCACACCACCATCTCGGCGGTGGCGTCGTTGCTGCTCATCTGACCGAATTTCCAGCAACCGTCCTCGGCCTGCGAGGCCAGCAGATTGTCGCCCACCCGTGCGGCCATTTCAGCATATTTCTTCTCACCGGTCAGGCTGTAGAGGTTGGAGGCGGCCCAGGCCACCTTTCCGGCCCGCAGGCTCCTGTAGTTGAAATCGCTGGCAATCTCGGCCAGCCTCAGATAGTCCCGGGCCAGGCCGAGCCACTCCTCCTGCCCGGTCGCCTTGTAAAGGTTCGCCAGGAAGCCGGCGGCGATCCCGGGATGAAAGAAGTATTCGTCCCGCTCGGCGGAGGCATTCAACAGAAAACGGATCTCTTCCTCCGGATCGAAGGTCGTGTGGAGACCACCCGCCCGGCTGTAGACCGAATAGAGCTGCTCGGGGTAGTTGGGCTGAAGTTCCATCAACCGTTTCATCCAGCCGCCGACCCCAAGGCTTTCCCGCATCCGGCCGGTGTAGAGGGCGGCCTGGCCCCCGCCGCTCACCACCCAGAGATCCTGCAAGACCCGGGCGTTCCTCTGGCTGGGACTGGAATAGAAGCCGCCGCTCTCCTCATCGTAAAAGCCCAGCACGAAGTCCACGCCCTTTTGAGACAAATCGAAGTGGCCCTGGCGATGGGCCGCGATGATGACCCAGATGTTGTAGTAAATGTAGGGGTACCCCTTGGTCTCCGGCAATCGGGGCCCGAAGTCCCCGTCCTGGCCCTGGCCGTGCCGGCGGATCCAGGCCAACAGCCGGTTGGCCTCGGCGCTGGCCCCGCTGACCATCAAGGCCAACGGGACCTTGTAGTAGTCCGCCAGCCCGCGTTCGGGAGCACCGAAGCCCCCGTCCGGCCTCAACTGCCGCATCAGAAACCGGCAGCCTCTGTCACGGCCTTGCCGGAACCGGTCTTTGGACTTGGTTTGTGGCTCCATGCGACATCACCTCCAGTCGGGCGGCCTCCATCAGATCAGGTCCTGCCAGTGGATGGGGTCCACCAGGGTCCGATCGGACAGGGACAGCCTTGCCAGTGCCGGCATCACCGCCTCCGGCAGCGGGCCTCGGGAAAGGCCGGAAACATTGGACTCCAGCTCGGCCTCGCTCTTCAATCCCATCAGGACCGACGAAATCTCCGGCAGCGAAAGGCAGAAACGCACGGCCGCCTCGGCAAGTCCTTCCACCTCCGGGCCCAGGACCTGGAGGATCCTGGCCGCCTGCTCCCGCAGCGGGGCCAGCCTTGCGGGCAGAAAATCGATCTGAGGAGTGAGCACTCCCCGCAAGAACACCGACCGCACAAAGACACCGACGCCCTTGCGGGCCGCTTCCGGAAAGACCCGCCGGCTCATTGTCTGATTGAGGAGGCTGAAGGGGACCTGCAGCACCTGGAACAGCGGGTCTTTGAGGGTGGCCAGGGCATCCTCCTCCCCATAACAGGTCGCTCCCGCCAGCCGGATTTTCCCCTGCTCCCGGGCTTCCTCCAGCGAATCCCGGATGGCGGTCTGTCTCAGCAGCTTCTCGGTGGCGTTGTGAATGTAGAGCAGGTCGATGGCATCGACTCGAAGGGCTCGAAGGCTGGATTCGATCGAGCCGAAGACCCACTGCCGCAGGGACGCCGAATCCATGTCGCCGACCGGGTTGTCGAAGATCACTTTGCTGGAAATCCGGGTCCTGGGTGACACGTCCTTCAGAGCCTGCCCGATCACGTCTTCGCTGTTGCCATAAGCCCGAGCCGTATCCAGCCAGTTGATCCCCCGATCCACGGCCCGGTGAATCAACCGGATCGAGTCCTGGACGGAGGGTCGGGCATATTGAGGGGAGCCTTTGAACCCGTAATCCAAACCGATCTCGGCCGTCCCCAGGGACACCTCGGAGGCCGTCAACCCGGTATTGCCCAGCTTGCGAAGTCTCATGGCCGGCTGCGATCTCAAGTCCCGGCGGCGCTCCGGGCTTGTTTTCAGGAAAGGGGCTGGTCCAGATGCGGCTTTCCGAAGAAGAGGACGACTCTCAAGGGCGAAGTCCCGTTGTTCTCGAAGCCGTGAGGCACCCCCGCAGGCACCAGGATGGCATCCCCGGCAGTGACGTCCACAGGGTCGTCTCCAATCCACATCCTTCCCTGGCCCTGCAGGAAGTAGTAAATCTCCTCCAAAGCCCCCTCTTCCTGGTGGGTGTGGGTGCCTTCGCTGGTTCCCGGCGCCAGTTCCCAAACGTGGAAACGGGTCCCCAGGCGGCTTTGGCCTTCAAAAAAGGACCGCACTTGAATGGCGCCTCGGCCCTCATGGATGGCCTCCACTCGTCGGACCTCGGTCGAATCGTTTTCCTTGAAGAACATGGGCAAAGTGATCCTTGTCCGGGCCAAAGGCCAGAAATTGTAACAGAGTGCCCTCGGGAAACTCAATTTGCATTGCAGGGGAAATTCGGAGTTCCCACTGGCGTCCCGATTCCGATCTTCTTACAATGGACCCCTTCGTTACCATCAGGAACAGGAGGTTTGCGGTGCCCTTAACCAGTGACACCTTGAAAGGCATGTGGGCCGGAATGCCGGTTCCCTGGACCGCCGAGGACCAGGTGGACGAGGACGCCTTGCGGGAGAACGTCCGGCGGATGTGCCTGGCCGGCGCCCACGGGGTATACACCCACGGAACCACCGGAGAGTTCTATGCCCAGACGCCGGACGAGTGGCGACAGGTGGCGCGAATCACGGTCGAGGAGTGCCGGCCGCACGGAACCCCCACCCAGGTCGGATGCACCGCCCTCTGGACGGCCGAGGTCATTCGCCGAGCTCAATTCGCTCAAGAGATCGGAGCCGGCGGGATACAGGTGGCCTTTCCCTTCTGGCTGGCTCTGTCGGACGCCGAGGCTGCCGTATTTCTCAAGGAGGTGACCCGTCAGGCGCCCGGGATGCCGGTGATTCTCTACAATACCGGGCGTTCCAAGAAGCCCCTGACCCCCGATCTGCTCCAGCGCCTGCTGGATCAGGACCTCCCCTTGATCGGGTGCAAGGGAGTCAGCAGTGAAGAAGAAGCCGCCACCTTCCTGGATCTGGCTCCTCGGCTCAGGATCTTTGTCGGTGAAGACAAACTGGCCGATTGGTGGCATGCCGGAGTGCGCGGCTCCTACAGCTCCCTGGTCTATGCCTGCCCCAAACTGATTCTGCGCTACTTTCAGCTCTGCGAAGAGGGCCATCCCCAGGCGGTCGAGATCGGCAAGGGACTGCAGCGCCTCTCCCGGGAGTTCGTGGTCCCTCTGCTGCAGGAGGGCTTCACCGACACCGCCTTTGACCGCACCTTCGCGGCGGCAACCGGATTTCTGACCGGGTCGCTGCTTCCCAGCCGCCCTCCCTACCGTACGGCCACCCAGCGGGAGGTGGACCGGTTCCGGCGATGCTGCCTGAGAGTCTTCCCTCAGTTTCTGGAGGAAAGCCGGGACGCCACCCAGGCCGGCTGAGGTGCGCCGCGGCGGCCTGAAACACCCCGATTTCGCCCCGTATGATCCGCCCGGCAGGGCGGGGGCCGGACTTATTTGAAACAAGCGAAAAAAGGAGTGATCCACGAAGAGACACGAAGGACGACGAAGGGCCACGAAGTGATTGTCAAATGGGGATTTAAGGCGACCAACCAGCCAGTTCGTTTGCGCCGACTCTGCCTTGAAGGGCAATCGTGACGAAAGCGGCCCACCCGGGAGCGCGGGCGTCCCGCCCGCATGCTATCCCGTTGCGTGCCGCTCAGTTTCCCTGCGCGCACCCGCCCACCGTGCCGGTGGGAACCGCATGGGCCCGGCCCAAGCAGAGCCCGGGCGTCTTTGCCGGTCGATCCGGGTCGAGGAGATGGGCGAGGCTTTGCCAGTGTTGTGCGGGCGGGACGCCCGCGCTCCCGGGTGGGCTTCCTCCCATGAGGTCGTGATATCAAGGTCACGGTATCGCAGATGCATTTGGGCGCGGTTGGTCATTGAAGGTGGTCCATCCCTATTCGTGTTCATTCGTGTCCATTGGTGGTTCGTCTTCAAAAACGATCGGCAGTTTCTTCCTCGAATGATCCGCAGGGCGGGAGGCTAACCGGCAAACATGAAGAACAGGAATGACCCTCGACCGACCGGTTCCCTGGGATCGGTTCCTCTCCGTCTGGATTCCACGGGTCTCAAGACCAGCCTACCGGTGCCCAGGGTCCGGCGGCCCGTCCCGATCTCCCGGCTGGCGGCCTGGCTTGGGCTGGCGGCGCTGACCCTTTCGAGTGCCCAGGCCCGGCAAGCCCCACCGGAAACCAGGACCACCAGCTACACCATCCAAGTCAAGCTCCTGCCCGAGCGACAGTTGCTGAGGGGGAGCCAGGTGGTTGAATGGCGCAACGCCACCCGGAAACCGGCCAGGGAACTGTGGTTCCATCTCTACTGGAACGCCTGGCTGAACAACCGCAGCACCTGGCTGCGCGAGGATTCCCTGCGCTCCCGGCCCCGTTCCTCCCTGAAAAATCCGCGTCCGGGAGACTGGAGTTACAGCCAGGTGGAATCGCTGAAGGTGGAGGCCGGCGGACCGTTCCTGGAATCGGAACGCACCTCCGCCATGTACTTTGCCTCCCCGGACGACGGCAACAAGGACGATCGAACCGTGCTGGTGGTTCCCCTGGAGCGGGCGGTACAGCCCGGCGAGACCGTCAGAGTCTCCATTGGCTGGAAAGCCAAGATCCCTCGCACCTTCGCTCGAACCGGCTTCCGCGGCAATTTTTTCTTCATCGCCCACTGGTTTCCCAAGCTGGGAGTGTTTCAAGCGGATGGTTCCTGGAACTGTCACCAGTTCCACGCCGCCACGGAGTTCTTTTCCGACTACGGGAACTACGACGTCCGCATGACCGTGCCCACGGGATGGAAAGTCGGCGCCACCGGCGTGGAGCTTGGGATGATCGAGAACGGCGACGGAACCTCGACCCATCGCTACCAGCAGGATCAGGTCCATGACTTTGCCTGGACGACCAGCCCGGATTATGGAGAGGTTCGCCGCCGTTTCGACCATCCCGGCCTCAAGTCGGTCGATATTCGCCTGCTCTATCAGCCCGAGCATCAGGGCCATGTGGACCGCCACTTTCAAGCCACCGAGGCGGCCTTGAAGCACTACGGCCTATGGTTCGGGGAGTATCCCTACGGTCACCTGACGGTGGTGGACCCCGCCTGGCGAAGCGGGGCCCGGGGCATGGAGTACCCCACCCTCTACACCTGCGGCACCCGCTATCTCAACCCGCCGGGCGGCGGGTCTCCGGAAGGCGTCACCATCCACGAAGCCGGCCACCAATTCTGGTATGGACTGGTGGGAAACAACGAATTCGAGCACGCCTGGCTGGACGAAGGCATCAACACCTTTTCCACGGCCAGGGTCTTTGAGGTGGCTTACGGCAAGAAAGCCCACCTGTCCCGTTTCTTTCAGGGCTTCTTCCCGATCATGACCCCGGAAATCCAGTCGGGACGCATCCTGAACAGCCGGCGCCACCGGTACCTGGCGGCAGCCCGCGGGGAAATCCAGGCCACCCCCAGTTACCTCTACCATCCCTCCACCTCGGGAGCCACCAGTTACACCAAGACCGCTCTCTGGCTGCTGGCTCTGGAACGCCGCCTGGGATGGGACGTCCTGAAACAGATCCTCTCCACCTTCTTCGAGCGATCCCGTTTCCGCCACCCCACCCCCGAGGATTTTTTCCGAATCGCCAACCAGGTCTCCCCTCGGGACCTCAGCCCCTTCTTCGAGCAGGTCTTTCACCAGGACCGGGTCTTCGACTACAGCGTGGAGTCGGTTTCCAGCCTGAAAGTGGAAACCAGGGGCTACCTCGACAAAGATGGGCAATTCCTCTTGCTGGCGGAAACGTCCGACTCCCAAGCCGCTGAAGAAGGGTCCACCCTTTACGAAACGACCGTTCTTTTCCGGCGGCGCGGGGACGGCATCCTTCCTCAAGACGTCCTGTTGCGATTCGAGGACGGCGAGGAGTTCAGAACGCAGTGGGACGGGAAGCACCCCTGGAAGCTCTACCGCCTGGTCAAGCCTTCCAAGCTCGACTACGCAGCCGTGGACCCTGATCAAACGAACCCGTTGGACATCAACTTCACCAACAACAGCCGCCGCCTGCAGCCTCAGGCGACCCTGCCGGCCACCAAATGGGCCCTCAAGTGGCTGATCTGGCTCCAGGATTACTTGCAGACCGTGCTGGTTCTACTCTAGCCGGTACAGGAACGCCCATGCACCCTCGCACCCATTTTTTGGCCGGATTGAGATCGGTCCTGCGCACGCCGTCGCTGTTGGCCTGGGTCTATCTGACCACTCTGGTGGTCGCCTTACCCCTCACTCTGGCCATGAGGGAGCTGCTGCAGGGCTCATTTGAAGGCAGCCTGATGGAGGATCGCCTGCGCCAGGGTTTCGACCTGCTCTGGTACCAGGAGTTTGCCGCCGGGAGGACCGGACTGGGAAAGACCTTTGGGCCCACGGTAGTGGGAATCCTGCCCGTGCTGAGCAACTTGGAGCGGCTGCTGGACGGAAAGCTGCACCAGGTCGACCCCACGGTGCTCGGGGCCGGCATTCTGATGGTGCTGGCCTGGTGCCTGCTGCTGGGGGGAATCCTGAGCCGTTTCGCTCATGAGGGGGACCCGCACTTGCGTGCCGGGTTCCTGGCCCAGGGAGGTCTTTTCTTCTGGAGGTTCCTGCGCCTCTCGGTGATCTCGGGACTGCTCTACTGGGGGATCTTCCGGGGCATCGGACAGCCATTGCACCGCTGGATCGAAACCGCCACCCGAGACACCACCGTGGAGCGGACGGTTCTGATCTACACCGTCCTGGCTTACGTCCTGGTGGGACTATTGTTCTTGATGACGCAACTGGTTCTGGACTACGCCCGGATCTCTCTGGTGGTGGAAGAGCGGCGCAGCGTGCTGCTGGCCCTGTTTCGAGCCCTGGGTTTCGTCAAGGACCATCGGCGCCCCGTGCTGGGCCTCTTCCTGCTGCTGGCCGCCGGCCCCCTCCTCTGGTTCCTTGCCTACGCCTGGCTGGCCCCCGGTCCCAACCAGTCCACCTGGACGGCGGTCCTGCTGGCCTTGTGCCTGGGGCAGGTTTACCTGGCGGGGCGGTGGGCCTTCAAGCTCTGGTTCCTGGCAAGCCAGACCCACCTTTTTGCTTCGTCACTGCCCCAGGCTCTCCCGGCCGAGGAGTGGCAGGAAACGCCGATGGAGGGGGGCACATTCCCCGGGATCGAAGCTCCCAACTGATCTCCGAGAGCCGAGAAGTCGAGCCGGCCAAGGCAGCCGCCGAAGCCATTCGAGCCGGCGAGTGCAGATCTCTCCTTGTCACACCCGCTCCGCCACCATCCACTGCATCCCCCGGCGGGGCGCCTTCCAGCAAAAGGGAACCCTGCCGGGCTCGGTGAGATAGCACTCGATCTCACCCGAAGTCGACGGGCGCATGACGCAGAGATGGAGGCCGTCCTTCCAGGTGAAGGGCCACCGGGGCGGTCCGGCCACCACCAGATCGCAGTTGGACAGCACCTGGCCAGCCTGGATCACGGGCTGCATGGTGGTCACAAACGAGATGTGCTCGGGGCCCTGGAGGTCATCGCTCCCCAGTCCGAAGAGTTGCCGGATGCCCACCTGCAGCGTCCGTCCCTGCCTGGCCAACTCCTTCAGCTCTTCCAAATCGCCGAACAGGGGCTGTCCCCTGGCGTCGTGCTCGTAGACCAGCCTCCAGCGATCACAAAAAAACCAACGGTAGACTCCATAAGGATAGTCGGCGCTCTCGTCAAGAGTACGATTGTCCAGCATCCACTTGAGGAGGGAAAAACGACCCGAGAGGTCATACTTGAACACACAGAAGTAGGGTTGCTCGGCGACCTTCCCGCGATGCACCAGGGAATGGTGATGGGTCATGAGTCCGGCGAAGGCATCGCCTCTGCCGGCATAGGTCTGTTGAAAATAGAGGGTCTCTTCGTAACGCGCGGTGGTGAGGTAGAGCCGAAGGTCGGCACCCCGGCGGACGGCCGCGGCCAGTTCTCGCGGGGACCCTGAAACAACCTCGCGATCAACATTTTGCTCCAGACCCAGCACCCAATCACCGGCCATGGCGGTTACCTCCACGGGCCAAAATCGCAGCCTCTACCCCCACGGCTCCCTGGTTCGAAGAGACGAGCATACCGTGAGTCATAACAACATCGACAGTTGAGTCAAGTCTCACACACGGGTCAAGTTCAGGCCGCCAGCCTGCGAGGGGTGCGGACAGAGGCGGGGGTGGCCGAGCCCGCATTTCTCACCAGGTCGCACCCGATATTGTTAAGAACCGAGCCTTTTGCAAAATTCCGCAGGCAACGGGCTTATGGAGGCTCGGAACAGGTTTTGATTAACATGGATGCACAGGATGCACAGGATTTTTTCAGGAAACGGCTAGCTTGTAATCCTGAGCTTCCGCAAATCCGCACACGATCATTGCCGGAGCCGGCTTCTCGTGCAGCAGCGTCCCGTTCTGGATATCCTGTGCATCCTGTGCATCCATGTTTATTATGAGCCTTTTGCAACATTCGCAATCGGGAATGATATGGAGGCGGCAAAGGTGACGGGCTGCAGGCTCCGGCATTCACCACAAAAAGCACAAAACGAGTTTCTTGATTTCGCGTCTTGCCGATCCGATGGTCCTTTTTGTGTTTTTGTGCCTTTTGTGGCCATTAAGCTTCAGACGGCAAACGGGTTCAGTGTCACCTCATCCTTGACCGACTGGGGAGGAAAAACCCTCGATCTGAATAAGGATCGCCCGACTCCGATTTTTGCAAAAGGCTCAACCATTTATTTTTAATACGTTATCGGTCCTTCTTTAGGGCGCAAAACAAACAGACTGTGCTGGGCACGCCCTGGCTTGTCTTTTTCCCTCCAGCGCGCACATGCTCCCTCGACCGTAGAAAGCGCTACGCTCTTCGGTCGCGAGCACGCGCTGGAGGAAAAAATCCGGCGCCATGATCATGCCCCCTGATGAGAAATGCAGGCTGAGCTTGCGCTCTTGGGCAGAGAGGCCGGACCTTGACGATATCTACACAAATGGTATACATCTGGAGTCCGGCCACACCTGCATACATCCTGGCTTAGGAGGACGGTCAAATGGCCCAAGTGAACTTCCGAATGAAGGACGAGCGTCTGGCGCTCATTGATCGAGCGGCGGCGATTCGGGGCGTAACACGCACCGAGTTCGTGCTACGGTCGAGTGAAGCGGCTGCGATTGAAACGTTGAATGAGCGTCCCGTCATTGCGCTCGACGACGAAGCCTACGATGCCTTCGTTGCCGCGCTCGATGCACCGGTAGAACCGAATGACCGCTTGAAAAAAACGCTTTGCGCGCCAGCCGCTGTGGGAACGATAACCACTCCGGAGCCGATCAACGAACGTCAAACTGAGAGGGTTCACCATTCCCGGTGGTAGCCGGCCGTCCAACCGCCGTCCACCACCAGCACGGCGCCGTTGACGTAGCTGGCTTCCGGGGCCACCAGGAAGAGAACGGCATGGGCGATTTCTTCGACCCGGGCCGGCCGGCCCAGGGGAATGTGAGAGATCAGACTGGCGGCGTTTTCCGAGTAGGCCCCGTCGGGACCGTAGAAGAGGGCTTGGGTTCCTTGAGTCAGGGTGGACCCCGGCGCCACCGCATTGACCAGGATGCCTTGCGACCCCAGCTCCAGGGCCATGGATCGGGTCAGGTTGATCACTCCGGCCTTGGCGGCCACGAAGGCGCTCTGAAGGCGCAGGGGAACCAGGCCCGCCACCGAGCTGATGTTGACCACCCTCCCTCCGGAATGCTTGAGCATTGCCGGAATGGCAGCCTGGCTGGTGACAAAGACGCCCGTCAGATCGATGTTCACGATCCGGTCCCAGTCCCGGCTGGAAAACCGGTGGATGGGAACCCGGTCGCTCAGAGTGTTGATGCCGGCGTTGTTGACGAGTATCCGCAGGCCGCCCAGCCGATCCTCAACCTCTGCGACCACCCGCTCCATCTGCCGCCGGTCGGAGACGTCTCCGGTCAAGGCCAGACAAGTGCCGCCCGATTGGCTCAGTTCCCGGGCCGTGCGCTGGTTGGTTTCCCGGTCAATGTCCACACTGGCCACCCGGGCGCCGTTGTCGATCAACGACTCCACGATGGCGCGGCCGATGCCTTGAGCCCCACCGGTGACCAGCGCTGCTTGACCGCTGCAGATCGACTTTCATCCCTGTCGCCGTCCTGGGGCGAAACTATGCCCCTTGTCTTGCCCTGGCGTGATCCCGAACCATGTCTCGCAAACCAGGTCGGCCCGTTCGACCAACAAGCCGAAGTCCACTCCAAACTGCATCCAATGGACTCCTTTCTCCATCCATCGAATGCCCTGCTCCGGATCCGAGCCGATGGCAATTCCCACGTAGACGGAGGTTCGGCGAACTCTGTCGATAATGGACTCGATGACTGTGACTACCTCCGGGTGACCGGGATTGGCCATATGCCCCAGCGACCCCGACAGGTCATTGGGGCCGATGACCACGCTGGTCAGACCGGGGACGGCCAGAATGGAGTCCAGGTTCTCGACCGCTTCAGCCGTCTCGATCTGCACCACCGTCAACACCGATTGGTTGGCTTTCCGGCAATAGTCGGGACCGCCGGCCCGAGCGAAATTGGTGGGGCGGCGGGGGCCGTAGCCTCGAATCCCTTCGGGCGGGTAGCGGCAGGCCGCAACCGCATTGCGAACGTCCTCGGCGGTTCGAATCATGGGAAAGATGATCCCGTCGGCGCCCAGGTCCAGAACCGGCTTGACCAGCACCGGATTGTTCCAGGGAACCCGCACCAGCGCCGTGGCTCCGGTCGCACGGGTGGCGACGATATGGCCCTCGACTCTTTCCAGAGTCATGCCATTGTGCTCGGTGTCGATCCAGGCAAAATCGTAAACCCGGCAGAGGGCTTCGGTGACGGCCCCATCGTTGAAGCTGATCCCCACCCCCAGGCAGAACTGACCCTGCTGCAGCTTCTGCTTCAGCTTGTTGGCATTTTCCATAGCTTGGCACTCTCCTCTTCTTTATAGGTCCAGCCCCGCAATTCCGTGCGCCGTCCGCCACGCCGACTCCCTGACGATGGCGGCCTGGGAGCCCCGGGTTGGATCATTCCCAGGTCCTGTCGTAGCCAACGGGATCCCGGAACGCGGATGACCTCGTGGGATTCTTCAAGCAAAACCCATCAGATTGGCGGTCACCAGGTGATCGGAAACCGTGGCGGCATCGTCAGCCGGGGCTTTGCATGCCTGGAAGATTCGGGTCGAGTAGGCTTGGAGGGCAGGTGCGCCCAGGGTCGGCATGAATCCCCCATTGCGGGAGGGCGGCGAGAGCAACCTTCAGAGCGATGCGAGGCAACCTCCGGAAAGGCGCTGTGAACCTAGCACGCTTGCCGGGCCGAGTCAACCGCGGCGGTCATGCCGCGTCATGAGGTGTCCTGAGGATTAGGAAGCTTCCTGCTTTTCGGGAATCAGCCACTACAAAGGGGAGGTGCATGCAAGCCGAATTGCTATCCCACTCTCAGTCCGATGCTTCCCCGATTCCGGACCCAACCCTCCGGCACTGTTTCCCCGACCTTCTGTCAGTGAGCAGAGACCGGCCCCGGGCCAGACCCAATTTGGGGTTGAGGGAGCCCATCGAGAGCGCTAGACTTAAGGATCGACGCCACGGACTTGTTCACCTTGCCAGCCCCAGGACGGAACCTTTTGGACGCACCGTGGCCACAGAGCGGCGGGACGGAAGGGAAAACGGGGAAAGCCCCGCCGGAAGGGATGCTTCCAGAGAGGTCAACCATGAGAAGGAAGGCTAGCTTGAGGCCGGGGTGGTTCGGTGTGATGGTGTCGGGTTTGATCTTCGGAACGGGAGCGGCCGCTTGGGCTCAAAGTTCCGGGCAGCCGGCGGTGGAATTCGATCGCGACATCCGCCCTCTCCTGACCGACCGTTGCTACGCCTGCCACGGGCCCGACGAGGCGGCCCGCACCACCGACCTGCGCTTCGACACCAAAGTGGGGGCCTTCGCCGACCTGGGCGGATACCGCGCCATCGTTCCCGGCGATCCGGACCGGAGCGAGATGTACAAACGGATCGCCTCCGAGGAGGCGGCCCTCCGCATGCCCCCCGTCTACTCCGGGCTCAAGCTGAACCCAAAGGAAATCGAACTCATCCGCTTGTGGATCGAGCAGGGGGCCGGGTGGCAACTTCACTGGTCCTATATCCCCCCCAAGCGTTCTCCGCTACCCAAGGTTCCCAATGACGGCTGGACCCGGAACGAGATCGATTTCTTCGTGTTGGACCGACTGCGGAAGGAGCAGTTGGACCCATCACCCCAGGCCGACAAGACGGTACTCCTCCGCCGGGTCACGCTGGACCTCACGGGGCTGCCCCCCACGCCGGAAGAGGTGGATGCCTTTCTGGCCGATGATTCTCCCCAAGCCTACGAGAAAGTGGTGGATCGCCTGCTGCGGTCTCCGCGCTACGGCGAGCACATGGCACTGAGCTGGCTGGACGCAGCGCGTTATGCGGACAGCAACGGTTATCAGACGGATGGGGAGCGGACCATGTGGCGGTGGCGGGATTGGGTGATAGAGGCCTTTAACGCCAACATGCTCTTCGACCGCTTCACCGTGGAGCAACTGGCCGGGGACATGCTCCCCCAACCCACCTTGGAACAGCGGATCGCCACCGGCTTCAACCGCAACCATCGGGGCAACGGAGAGGGCGGCATCATCGCCGACGAGTTTGCCGTCGAGTACGTGGTGGACCGGGTGGAGACCACCTCCACCGTTTGGCTGGGGTTGACTCTGGGCTGCGCCCGCTGCCACGACCACAAGTACGACCCCGTCAGCCAGAAGGATTTTTATCGAACCTTCGCCTTCTTCAACAACATCCCCGAGCGTGGCAAGGTCTACAAGTACGGCAACTCTCCCCCGATGATCAAGGCGCCCACCCGCCGGCAACAGCAACAGCTTGCCGCTCTGCAACAGAAAATGGAGAAGGCCGAGCGGGACTTCAAGGCGCTCACACCGGAACTGGACCGGGCCCAACGGCAATGGGAAACCTCCTTCAGGAAGCGGCGGCCGCTCCATTGGTCCATTGCGGAAGGATTATTGGGGCACTTCCCCCTGGACGGAAACGCCCGAGGTTGGCGGCGTCCCCTCCGGGCATCGGCTAAAGGGAAGCGGACCAAGTCCGGATTCGAGGAAGGCCGGCCGAAATTCACCGAGGGGAAAATCGGTCAGGCCGCCAGTTTCGACGGCAGCCGCTTTATCGATGCCGGAGATCTGGGCAACTTCGGCTTTTATGACCGCTTCTCCCTGGGGGCCTGGATCTACCCCGAGGGCGACCAGGGAGGCGCCATCGTCTCGCGGACCCTGGAGCTGGAAAAGGAAAAGGGTTACCGGGTGGCCTTGCTGGACGGCAAGATCCACGTCAACCTGGTGGTGCGCTGGCTGGACGACTCCATCCGAGTCGAGACGGAGAGGGCGCTAGCCCCCAATCAGTGGCACCACGTCATGGTGACTTACGACGGATCCCGCACTTCCAAGGCGATCAGGATCTACGTCGACGGCAAGCCGGAGAAATTCAAGGTGTTGCTGGATGACCTGAACCTTACCTTCGAGAACCAGGAACCCTTCCGAATCGGGTCGGGGGGAGGCGCCGGAAGTCGTTTCCAGGGGTTGATCGACGAGGTGAGAGTCTACGATCGGGCCCTCCCGCCGGACGAGGTCAAGGTGGTTGCCACGGCTACGGCAATCAACGACATCGTGAGGAAACCGCCGGATCGGAGAAGCCAGGCCGAGACCGACAAGATCCGCGCCTACTTCCTGCAGAATCACGCGCCCAAGCCGGTGCGCCGAGCCCACCGGCATATTCTGGACCTCAACAGGCAGAAAACGGCTTTATTGGAGCTGGTTCCCACCACCATGGTGATGCAGGAGCGAGAGAGGCCGCGGGAGACCCTCCTTCTGCTGCGAGGGGCCTATGACCAGCCCGGTGAGAAAGTCAGTCCCGGTGTTCCGGAAGTCCTGAGCGGCGGCTCCAACGGCAAGATCAGGAACCGCCTGGACTTCGCCCGCTGGCTGGTCCATCCCGGGAATCCCCTGACTCCCCGGGTGGTGGTCAATCGTTACTGGCAGCGGCTCTTCGGACAGGGACTGGTCGGAACCGTCGAGGACTTCGGCTCCCAGGGGGAACGGCCCACTCATCCCGCCCTGCTGGACTGGCTGGCTACCGAGTTCGTGAGATCCGGCTGGGATCTCAAGGCGCTGCAGAAGACCATGGTGATGAGCGCCACCTATCGCCAGTCCTCCCGAGCGGCCCCGGAAGTGCTTGGCAGGGATCCGGACAATCTCCTGTTGGCGCGAGGCCCCCGCCAGCGGCTTTCGGCCCAGGCCATCCGCGATCAGGCCCTGTTCGTGGCGGGATTGCTGGTGGAAAAGCTGGGGGGGCCCTCGGTGAAGCCCTATCAGCCGGCGGGACTCTGGGAGGAATTGGCCGGGGATATTGCCTACAACCAGAGCACCGGGGAAGACCTCTACCGCAGGAGCCTCTACACCTTCTGGAAGCGCACCATTGCGCCGCCCTCCATGCTGAACTTCGACGCCGCCGCCCGCGAGATGTGCACCGTGCGGGTCAGCCGGACCAACACACCCCTGCAGGCGCTCAACCTGATGAACGACGTCACCTTTGTGGAGGCGGCACGGGGGTTGGCTCAGCGGGTGCTGTCCGGGCCGGAAAGCCAATCTCACTCGGACCGGATTGCCCGCGCCTTTCGCCTGGCCACGGCCCGGCGGCCGACGGACGAGGAAGAGAAGATTCTCCTGGATAGCCTGGAAGCCCACCTCGCCTCCTATCGTTCCAACCGCAAGGCGGCCAGGAAGTTGGTAAACACGGGAGAGTCCCCGGTCCCCAAGGGCTTGGACCCCCGGGAAGTGGCTGCCTATACGGCCGTCGCCAGCCTGATTTTGAACCTTGATGAAACCATTACCAAGGAGTGAGCCATGAATCCTTTCCTGGAAAGACAGCTCTTGCTCACCCGACGCCACTTTTTCGGTCTCGCCAGTTGGGGACTGGGGACAGCTGCCCTGGCATCGCTGCTCGAGGGCGACGGGGCTGCAGCCGGACCGCTCCCCTCTACTCCCAGACCACCGTCCGGGGAGGGCGGCCTTCCGGGGCTCCCTCACCTTGCCCCCAAGGCCAAAAGAGTCATCTACCTGTTCCAGTCGGGGGCTCCCGCTCAAACGGACCTGTTCGACCACAAACCCGGGCTGCAGGAACGCCGCGCCCAGCAACTGCCCGATTCGGTGCGCAAGGGTCAGCGGCTCACCGGAATGACCGCCACCCAGGACCGCCTGCCCATTGCCCCTTCGATCTTCAAATTCAACCGGCACGGCCAATCGGGAGCCTGGGTCAGCGAAATCATGCCCCACACCGCCAACGTCGCCGACGAGCTGTGCTTCATCCGGTCCATGCATACCGAGGCGATCAACCACGACCCGGCCATCACCTTTTTTCAAACCGGCGCCCAGTTGGCCGGCCGTCCCAGCATCGGAGCTTGGCTCTCCTATGGGCTTGGAAGTCAGAATCGGGACCTGCCCGCCTTTGTGGCCATGATCTCTCAAGGGTCCGGCAAGTCCGACAGCCAGCCCCTCTACGATCGTTTGTGGGGCAGCGGTTTCCTTCCCACCAAATACCAGGGGGTCAAGTTTCGCTCGGTGGGTGACCCGGTGCTCTACCTGTCCAATCCTCCGGGATTCTCGTCCTCCGGCCGGCGCCGCTACCTGGACGATCTCTCCCGGCTCAATCAATTGAAGCTGAAGGAATTCGGAGATCCGGAAATCTCCACTCGAATCGCCCAGTATGAGATGGCCTATCGGATGCAGACCTCGGTACCGGACCTGGTAGATCTGTCCAGTGAACCGGAGAGAACCTTCGAGCTCTACGGGCCGGCTTCCCGAAAGCCGGGGACTTTTGCGGCCAACTGCCTGCTGGCCAGGAGACTGGTGGAACGCGGGGTGCGTTTCGTTCAGCTTTTCCATCGAGGCTGGGACCAGCATTCCAAGCTCCCCGAGCAGATCAAGGGGCAGGCCCTGGATACCGACCAGCCCTCGGCGGCCTTGATCCAGGATCTGAAAGAACGCGGATTGCTCGAGGACACGCTGGTGATCTGGGGCGGGGAGTTCGGTCGCACCGTCTACTGCCAGGGAAAGCTCACGGCCGACGACTATGGCCGAGACCACCATCCCCGCTGCTTTACCATCTGGATGGCGGGAGGAGGCGTCAAGCCCGGCACCACTTACGGTGAAACGGACGACTACAGCTACAATATCGCCAGCGATCCCGTCCATGTTCACGACCTCCATGCCACCATCCTGCACTGCCTGGGCATTGATCACACCCGCTTGACCTTCAAGTTCCAGGGGCGTCATTTCCGGCTGACGGACGTGCACGGCAAGGTGGTGCAACCAATCCTGGCCTAGCCGGCCGCCGTTTTTTCGAGTGGAAACTATACCGAAAGATAGAAACATGGATGGACAGGATTACTATTATCCCGTCCATCCTGTTCATCCATGTAAATCAGGAATTGGAGGTACATCGTGGATAGACGGGGGTTGAAGTCGGCTTCGGGAGGGAGGGTTTCCAGAAGGGACCTCTGCAAAATGGGGGCCTGGACGCTCGGGAGCCTAGCCCTTCCCTGGGGTTGCCGTCCTCCCGCCTCACCCGGGCGGCGCTGGAGCTCCACGGAGGCGTTGATCACCGCCCTGGATGGTCCCCACAACTACCTGCCCACTCCGTTTCACGCCGACTACTCAGTGAACCTCGAGGGCCTTCGCCGGAACGTGGCCTACCACGCCGAAAGGGATCGTCTGACGGTTGTGGTCGGAGGCGGCTATGGCGAAGGCTGGAAGCTGAGTCTCGAGGAGCACCGGGAGTTGGTCGCCGCCGCCGTGGCCGGAGCCCGGCAGCAGCTGCCGGTGATGGCCGGAGTGATCGGCGGATACCAGATCTCCATTGAGATGGCCAGGAATGCCGAAAAGGCCGGAGCGGATGCGCTGGTGATTTTCCCTCCCCGGGGGCAACACTGGCAGGCTGAAAGCTACTACGAGTTCTACAAGGACATCGTGACTTCGGTCACCATTGGGGCGGTCGTCCTCCCCAGCGGCCAACACGATTTCTGGCCGGAGGTGCTCATCCGATTGGCCAAGATTCCCAACATGATCGGATTCTTCCCCCCTGTGGGTCCGGACGATGACTACTATCCCAGGACCGGGGGACAGATTCTGGAGGCCGTTGCCAAGCCCCTGCTGTTCATGGCCGAGAATGAACCGGCCGCCTCCGACTCATTTTCCCGGGGCAGCCGCGCCTATTCCACGGCCGCGGCGGCGCTGGTTCCCGAGGCCTCCAGGCGTTTCTGGAAGCACGGAGTGGCCGGAGAGACCGCCAAAATGGAAGAAGTGCTGAAAACGGAGTTGGATCCCATTCTCAAGATCCGCGGCTACAAGCCGGGCTACGGCATCAGCGGCATCAAGGTGGCCATGGAAGCCTTGGGAAGGGCCGGGGGCCCTGTCCGTCCGCCCGGCACCCAGGTGGATGCGGGAGACCGGGCAGGAATCGCCGAGATTCTGCAGAAGCATCCCGAGACCCGTGCCTTGGTCGTCGAGGACTTCGCATAGTCGTTTCGGTGGATGCGTCCGGTGGGTGCGATGGGACCGGCCAAAGAACGGGTCGTGGCGCCACCCGCCTTCCGGCTTTGAAAGCGGGCTCGAACCGGTCTGTCATTTTCTTCAAGCTCTTTCAGCACTGACCCTCAGGATTCCAAAGGGATACCGATCCCGGAAAGACCGTTCATGGTGACCAAGACAGCCGAAGAGCTTCGCCAGTTGACCCGGCGGATCCTGGAAGCGGCCGGCGCCGTCCCGGACCAGGCCGAAATTGTGGCGGAGCATCTGGTCCTGGCCAACCTGCGGGGGGTGGACTCCCATGGCGTCTGGCATATCCAGGGCTATGTCCAGGCCATCCAGGACAGACACATTCGCGTCGCGGCGGAGCCGAAGATCGCCCGGGAAACCCCGGCCAGTGCGCTGGTCCGCGGGGATTGGGCCTTCGGCCACGTGGTGGCGCGCTTCGGCATGCGGACAGCCATTGATAAGGCAAGGGAGCAGGGCCTGGCGGTCGTCTCCCTGGTTCAGACCCACCACATCGGACGACTCGGTCACTACGCGGAAATGGCAGCGGCCGAGGGCATGGTTTCCATGGTCTGGGCAGGAGGGCAGGGGGCCGAAAAACCCGCTGCGGTCCCTTATGGCGGGCGCAAGGCCCTTTTCCATACCAACCCCATCGCCATGGGCTTGCCCGCGGGAAGCCAAGCACCGGTCATCATCGATTTCGCAACCTCCGCCACCGCCGGTGTCAAAGTGGTCAACGCCTACAACCGGAACCAGCAGCTTCCCCCCAATTCCGTCGTAGACAAAGACGGGAATCCCACCACCGACCCCCGAAAGTACATGGACGGCGGCGCCCATCTGCCCTTCGGCGGCCACAAGGGCTATGCGCTGATGCTGGCCACCGAGCTGCTGGGCAGAACCTTCAGCGGGGCCGACGACGGGGCCGAGCGGGATTATTCCGATCCACTCTTTCGACGGCACGGCGCCACCCTGATCGTCTTCCGGGCCGACCTGTTCCAGCCGCTGTCCCAGTACAGCCAGCGCGCCGACGACCTGGCCGCCCGGGCCCTGGCCATTCCACCAGCCCCGGGCTTCAAGGAAGTCCTGCTGCCCGGGGTGCCCGAGGATCGAACCCAGCAAGTCCGCCAGCGCGACGGCATCCCCATCGCCGATGACATCTGGGAATCCATCCTCGAGGCGGCATCCTCGGTGGGTGTCCAGGCTTGAGCCCACCTCGATTCTTCCCCTCGACTCATTCTTGGAGACTCACTTGAATCTGGTCGGCATCAGGAGAGAGTGCTTCACTATGCGCGGCCTTGGCAAACCCTAACTCCTTCAACGCCCCATCGAGTACTTCTCGTTCAGTACACGACTCAAACCACAACTCAACAGCCTCTCTGAGCGATTCCAGGGCGCGCTTCCTGGTTCGGGATTGAGTCATAACATCAAGTGCTGGACACCAGACGATCCATTGTTGACCATCCCTGCGGAACCAGGCCCGGAGTCTGACCTTGTAACCTGTCATTCTCATTTCTCCTTATACTCCTTCTTCGTTTCGCGATCCGGACCAGTCGCGGGGCTCAGGCGGTTGGGCGGGGCGGTCTTTCTTGAGGTAATCCCCGTCCTTGTCCTTCTTGGACGGTCCCTGCATGATGGCCCGGGCGGCCCTGATATTCTTGTTCGCCCAACTTGCAGGGAACGTCGTAAAACCCATGGCAGTGGTAAAATACTGACCCGGCAGTTGGACCGTAATCCCGTCGTCTTCTATCGCCCTGACGATACCTTGAATGGACCCTTCAGTCTTATCGGTTGGTGACGGAGTGATAAATTTCGTCTGGACAAATCCAGAGGACGCACCATCTTGCGCTTCAAGAATCACCAGGTATTCACTGGGAAACGCCCCTGGGTAAATGTTGCACGGGACGTTTACATCTTGCCCCACCCGAAATGTTGTCACTGTTTCGTTCTCCCCACGTTGCACACCCCGAACCATACGCTTCAAAATGGCGTCTTTCCCCGCTGTCCTACTAAATCCGAAACGTTGTATACAGCTTGTTGTAGCTTGTTGTCTTGCCGCCGCCGCGACCGACCGGAGGTTTAGTCATTAAATCATAGAGAGGGCAGGATTGTTTTCATAATTCGACGAGAGCTTTAATGACCCACCACAGCGCAATGGCAGCCCCCTGGCGCAGGAGTGTTGGTCGCTCTTGGCAAGTGGCTGCCGATACCGTAGACTTCCTTCCACAGGAGGAACAATCATGGCTGTGCAAACACAAACAGCAGAAGTCAATCAGGGGTTATCTCTTGCGCAGCGTCGCGCCTACATGAGGTTGCCGCTTGCAGAACGTCGCAGGCGACTCGCAGAGCAAGCGGAACGGATGGCGGGGCACTACGAGCAAGATTCGGAACGGATAGAGCGCGAGACATGGCAGGGAGGCGACATTGTCGAGCCCTAGGGTTTCCGCTCCGCAACGAAGGGAAATCTGGCTTGTCAATTTTGACCCAACGGTAGGAACGGAGATACAAAAAACCCGCCCGGCGGTGGTGGTGAATTCTGATGCGGTCGGGCGTTTACCCATCAAGCTGGTTGCCCCTATTACAGACTGGAAGGAGTATTTTGCGCCCAATATCTGGCACGTGCCGATCGTGCCAGATCCCACTAATGGCCTCACAAAAGTCTCCGCTGTTGATACCTTGCAGTTGCGTGGCATGGATAGGCAACGCTTCATTCGGAAGTTGGGAAAAGTCTCTCCCGCGACAATGGAGGAGATTGTCCTTGCGATCACTGCCATCATTGAATATCCGTAGATGCGGCGCCATAGCCTGACAAGTTTCGGCTGACGTCATCTGCAAATGATTGAAGGAAAACCCCTTTACCATGATTGAACAAGCATTCCACGCCTACACCAAGGCTGTCGAGACAAAGTTCGAGGAGAAGCGACGTCCTCCCACAAACAAAGGAAGCTTGGTGGAGTGGCTAAATAGGGACGATCACCTACGGGCCTTGGTCAAGCAACTCGAAGACGGCCACGAATTCAGAGCGTTACTGGAAGCAACCCGCTCGGAGTTCCGCAGTGACGACTGGCACAGCGCCAAGGGTGCATCGTGGTGGAGGGATCCAATTCGAAATTTTTTTTGCCGCACAGGCTATTACACCGACACCTTCGCCGGCTCGGACGCGCCGTGCGCCTTGTTTGAACGGTATGAGGCAGCATTCCAACGTCGTTCTGTTCATACGAAGTACATGGCGCCGTTGGAATTCGTGAACTTTCAGAAATCGGAACTGAAGTTCTCAGGATTCGAAATCCGTAAGTTCGACCGGAAGGAACTCGACGAGATCGCTGGCAACGACGTTAACCGCGTCTTCTATCCGTATGCGGTTCTCGATAAGGACACCTTGGATGCCTTGCAAGAATACTGGTTCATCGTGGTAAAGACCGAAGAGGAGGTGCGGCGTTTGGGGTGGATGACCATTGCAAAAGAAGCGGTGGGCTGGGTCTCGCCGGAATACACCCGTTTCCCGACTGCAATCGAGCGCGCTTTGGAGCGGCTGGTCCTCTTCGATTGGGTCGGGGAACTACAGGAGGGGAGGGAGCCACCGAATGGACACTGGTGGTTTGGTTTCAAGATTCCGTTCGTCCTTCGCGTGGACGACAATGACCTGAAAGCACCGGAAAGTGCTCCGGACTGCTCAAAGCTGGAGTCGTACGGTATTAAGCACGTCGACCTGGATACCGATGAAGAGTACAAAGGCCACGTCGTCGTCTTTGACCTGAACGAGTCTCGTGTCGTCGCGTTCGAACAGTGCATCAAGCGTGCCGACGAGTGCCTTGGGCACCTGAGACTGGAGACTGACGACACTCATTGGCCATACCTCAAGGTGGCTATAGACAATTTGATCAAGGCGTTCTTCACTGATGGGCTTGAGCAACTCTTGTGGCACATCACCGCTTTGGATGCTTTGTTGGGTGAGAAGCGCAGCACTCGAGAGCCGATTGCCAGAAGATGCGCTGCCATTCTCGGCACAACCGAAGGGAAAAAGGAAGAGATGCAGGAACAGTTCAAGGAACTCTACAAGCTCCGCTGCGACTTGGTGCACGGGAACCAGTTCAAGAAGGACATCCACCGGCAGCAATTGTTTGAGGCCCGAATGATGGCCATGCGGGTCACGATCAGGTTTGTGCACTATCTCGGCGAGACCGCAGCCAGGATCAAGGAGGGGGCGCGGAAAAGCAAGGTTCCCACGCGCAAGGATTTTCTCATCCTGTTGGATCATCCTGCTGGACCGAAAAGCGACGCCGTCCGGGACCGTTTAAGCGCGTTTCTCAGCAACCTCCCAACTGAATTCCCAACCGCTCCCGATTGGTCCCCGTGATATCGGGAGGGGGAACGACATCTACGTCGGTGCACTGCCAAACGGCGAATCAGGTTTTGGCTCACACCCAAGCACTTCTGCACAATGACAGGGTGACATAAACCTGTGAATTACGACATTATGTCTCGCTCACCTTACATACTCGTTAGGGTTAATGGCAACTTGAGAGTGGGTCTGGAGGAGCCGTGCAAGAAGACAACGCCACGTTCGTCTGCCATGTCTGCATTGAGGATCCCTTCCTCTCCAAAGAGGTAAAAGGAGGCGGCTCTCAGGAGCTGTGCAGTTACTGCGGTGAGACGCGCGAGGCACAGTCACTGAATAGTCTGGCCGACCGTATCTACGATGTACTGCAAGAGCACTACCACCGGGCGCGAGATGACTTTTGGCAACGGTCCGGCTCACCGGTCGAGGAAGTGATCGCCGATATAGCTGGCCTGAGCGACGGGATCGCTGGCGACGTGAGAGGCTTACTATCCGACCGTTACGGCGAGATGGCGGTTAAGGATGGTGAGGACGATCCTTTCAGCGAAGAAGCACATTACGAGGAACTAAAATCCCACGACGGGCATTTCCGCGAAACATGGTCCGTGTTTTGCAGCGATATTCGATCCCGTGCGCGATTCTTCAGCAAATATGCAGAAGAGGCGCTGAACACAATTTTTGGCGACCTGCACAATCACAGGACCGATAGTGACCAGCCCGTGTTCCGTGAGATCGGCCCTGACGACGAAGACAGCTTTATTTGGCGGGCGCGCAAAGCCCAGTCAGACAATGAACTCAAAGCCATCCTGAAGTCGCCTGCATTGGAGATTGGTCCGCCGCCGTCGCGGCTGGCCAAAGGCGGTCGAATGAATGCACCCGGCATTCCGGTTTTCTATGGCGCCATGGATGAGGCCACTTGCGTAGCCGAGGTGCGAGCGCCGGTCGGCAGCAAAGTGGTAGTAGCCAAATTCGAGTTTCTGCGCTCGGCACGCCTCCTTGACTTCGATGCGCTGGCTGAAATCTTCGTCGAGGGTAGTCATTTTGACCCTGAGTACGCCGAACGAGAGGCTCGGGCGGCGTTCCTTGGGCGGCTCGTTCGGGAGATCAGTCGACCGGTGATGCCGCAAGACGAGGCATTCGAACATCTCGCCACTCAAGCCGTGGCCGAGTACCTAGCCAACAAACTGGAACCACGACTTGATGGGATCATCTTCCGCTCGTCGCAGACCGGTGGAACCGGTCACAATTTGGTTTTGTTCAACCATGCTTGCGGCGTGGAGCCCTATGAACTCCCCGAAGGTGTCAAAATCCAGATCCGTATCCCACGAGGCGGCGAAGAAGATGAAGGCGGTGATATCTTTGTATTTGAGGACGTGTTGCCTGATCCGTCGGCAAAGGCGTTACCGTCAGAAAACCGCAAGAGTTCTGGAGGTCTCCTGAGGCTGTCCGTTTCCGAGCCGTGGTGGAATGAAGATATTAACAGCGAAGATGACGGACTGCCGACATATCACGACCCATTCTTACGTCTGGACCTGGAGAGTGTCGTTGTCCTCAACATCAAGGGCGTGCATTATGAGAGCATTCGACGCCAAGTGCACCGCCCTCGCAACACTTAGAGCAACCAAAAAGACTAACAGGGAGTGGTTTTGCCAACGACATGGATAAGGACACCGATCGGATTTAGTGAGCCTGCAACTGTCGATGACGCAAGTGCAGTCTAGGGTAGGCGGGGCGATTCCGCCTTCATTAAGGCAATGGAGTAGGCACCGCAAGCGTGCCGTCGTTAGAGCGATTGTCCACGCTCACCACCCACAAGTAGGCTTCTCGGGGTATTCTCCAATAGATATAGCCACCTTCGCCCCTTGCCGTTACGGTCTTTTGCGCCCATCCCTTCGGTGGCAGGGAGAAGGTAAGGGTCTGGTCGGGATCTTCGCTGTCGCTGTCGGGATAGTACACGCGGGCAGTGACGGTCTGGCTCCGGTTCGAGTTGTTGAAGACTCCGGCATTGGTGCGAGTGGCCCCATCGACCGCGACCACTCCCACGCTCGCGGCCAATGACAAGTAGGGTGTCAGCGGGGCCGGCCCGTTGTGAACGACCGTCGTGTACTTACCTTGGGAAGACGTGGTGTAGACCTCAGCCGAGACCGTGAACGGGGCATTGCCGGAAAACTCCACTGCGCCGGTCCCCCGATAGTCGAAGACTTCCTCAAGGAAGTTGTTCCAGGTCCGGTAGTAATTCGCCTCTATCGAGCGGTGACGCCAAGCCAACGCCCCGCCAGGGCCATAGAGTCGGATCGTCAGGTCCAGGTCCGAATCGAAATTCGACAGGATCACCTTCGTTCGGTAGTAGGCCCCGTGCCTGCCGGGAGAGTTGGCCATGGTGGGGATGACCCATTTATTTAAGGAAATGGTCCCGCCTCCTCCACCTCCTCCCGACGACGAGGTGGTTGCGGTTGCCGTGTTCGAGAATGCAGACGTCACTTCGTCATTCCAAGCAAGCACACGATAGCTATAAGTAGATGCTGGATTCAGGCCGGCATCTACGAACAGTGTTCGATTCCGGCCTGTCCACACCACCACATTCCAATCCGTTCCTGATGACCTTCGTTCAATCCGAAATCCGGACTCGTTCGTGCTGTTGTCCCGCCAGGTCAGACGGATTTGAGATGAACCAATGGGCTCGGCGGTGAGGTTTGAGGGTGGGTTCAGCGTGATGTCCGGACCACCCCCGGAAACAGAAATATGCTGATGAATCCAGTCGTAATGGGCGGATATTTGAACATACGTTGCCGGGAAGCTAACCAGTTCTGGATTGGCGCTTCCCAGAGAAGCCACTCCCACCTGTCCCCAGCCGCTGCCCATCCTCACCAGCAGGGGACCACCGCTGTCCCCCGACCGAATTCCCTCAGTGGCCGTCCCGGCGCAGAATGTTCCATCCGGCAGGGGCAACGGAATCAAACGGCGGCACTCCGCCAAACTGAACAAGGGAATGCTTACCTGTTGCAAGATGGTTGGTTGTTCGCCGATCTCCGTGTGGCCCCAGCCCACGGCAACGGAAGTGGTGCCGGAAGGAGCATAGCGAGCCTCTTCCAGAGGAGTCAGAATCTTGATCGGCGTTACCGGAAAGGGTTGGTCAAGTTCAATCAGGCCTATATCGTTGCTTCCCAAGAGAAATGTTTCCAAGATTGATGTGGAATATTGAGGGTGAGGTATCACTTGAGTAGCCTGTCTCACATTTGTAGAATCGCCCCGTTCCAACATACCGGTTATCGCATTCAAATCGTGTCCTACGACAACAGCTACATCGCTCGGGTTCGCCACGGACCCATCCTCATTGACCAAGCAGTGCGCGGCTGTCAGAACCCAGTCTGGCGCCACAAGGCTTCCGGTACAAGAGGCAAAGGATTCCAGCTCCCGGTCTATTACCCGTAATACCAGCACCACAAAAGGCCAGTCTCCCGGAGCCACGTCCCTCCCTCTGGCGATTTTGTGCTCGTCACGGTGGCTTGCTTCCTTGGACCTTACTCCATAGGTGCCACGCATCTGGTTCTTCGCTTGCTCCGAGCGGTGACTGATTAAGGCATTACCGCTCTCGCTTAGCCAACGAAAGAGATTTGCAGCGGAGTGGGGCGATGACTCTGACGTCTGGCCCGCTGCACGAGGCGGCGACAACACCACAACAACTAGCAACGAAAGACCAACAACGGCATTTTTGTAGTCCATATAGTTTTCCCTTCCTGTCAGCTAAAGTAGCCATTGTACCAAAGGGTCGCTCGTACAAAGGTGGTGTCAGGCTGTTGTGAGCATCACCTGAAAAAGGAGAGGCCCCGCCTATTCACCGCTTCACGGGAAGCGACCCCATGACGGGTAGAGAGGGCTTTTCTATGCAGCACGTCAGCAGGCAGCCCGACCGGGTTGGGAAGCCAGATAGTGTTGACGACGTATGCACAGCATGGGCGCAACAGTCCAAGTTAGCGAGAAGCATCCAGGATGCTGAGCTCTTAGGAGAACGACCATGAGCATGGCCGAAAATGCTCCAGCGCATTTGTGGGACCTTGGCTCGCGAAGAACAAGCAGACGTGGCGTCTGAAGCGGTCCCCATGGCTGAAGGTCGGGCAACCCAGGCTGATCTTCAGCAGGAAATCACCGCGTTGCCGGTTGGCTAATTTCACTTATTCAATATATGATTCGCATAAGAAAAACTTATGGATTACGGATGACCGGCGCCAACGATACCTGGCCAGAGCTCTACCAGCAAGTTTGGAGTCGATCCGACCCAATCGGCAAATCAGCGCACGGTGGAGACCTTCCGCAGGCGGTGCATTGAGAGAAAAAGAGCACCATGAGAGACCAGGTTCTCATCTTTATCCTTTGGTGGCTTTGTTGAACCCGGCACGTGTCTGCCAACAAAAAACCCTGGAACAGCAATGGCGATGTTGAACCCGGCGCATCCTGGCGAAACCATCCGAATGGCTATCGAGGAAACCGGATGGAGCGTCACCACGGCTGCAAAGCGGCTCGGTGTTTCGAGAAACACCCTGCATCGGCTCTTGGCCGGAACCGGAAGAATCAACCCCCGGCTGGCGTTGGCGTTGGAGCGTGTTGGCTGGTCGGAAGCTGATTTTTGGATGCGCCGGCAAGCGGGCCATGATCTGGCGCAAGAGAGGCATAAGCAAGCGGCGGCCTGACCGCCTGCGCACCGTGCCCGGACTCAGGATGAACTGTACTCCCCACTTGCCCAAGAGACCTGCAAGATGCCCCGAAAAAACTCACCGCCGCCGACAGAGCCACCGAAATCCGCCATGACGGCGTTCGAAAGGGAGTGACCCCTCCTAATGGCAAGCCTTCCGGCACGACGACGACGCGACCAACTCGCTGCTGTATCTGCTCAACGGCATCCGTGGGAACCGTATGGCAGTGCTACAGGCTCCAACCCGTATAAGAACCAGGGAATAGGGGAGATGCCCCTCTCCACTCCGACATGAACCTCGACCAGATTCGCAACTTCCATGCCGTGGCGGTCCACAGAAGCTTTACCATTGCCGCCGAGAAACTCTTCCGCACCCAACCGGCCATCAGCACCCAAGTCCGAATGTTGGAAGAAGAGTTGGGAACCAGGCTCTTCGATCGCATCGGCAAGAAGGTTTACCTGACCCAAGCGGGGAACGTGCTTCTCGACTACGCCGAGCGGCTGCTGAGTCTGCACGACGAAGCCAAACTGGCAGTTACCGAGGTCAATACCACTCCCAAGGGGAAAATTCTGATCGGAGCCAACGAGTCGACCTGTCTCTACGTGCTGCCCCAAATTTTCGCGCTCTTCAAGAAGAAGTATCCGGACGTTCAGATCAGCATCTACCGCAACTTTTCAAGGAAGGTTCTGGACAAGGTGCGGGGCAACCAGTTGGACTTTGGAATCGTGACCTTGCCTGTTCCGGATCGGGAGCTCAACATCCTGCCCATCGCGGAGGACGAATTGTGGCTGATTACCGGTCCGGGTCATCCGCTGGCTGCGCAGTCTTCCCCCAACCTGGAGGATGTCGTCTCTTATCCCTTCATTTTCCACACTGCCGGAACGACTCGCGAACGACTGAGAAAACACTTCGGAAGCTGGTGGGACCGCTTGCATATCTCGATGGAACTGGCCAGCATTGAGACCATCAAGAAATTCGTGTCCATCGGCATGGGCGTTTCGATCGTTCCAAGGAGCTATGCTGAAGAGGAGAGGCGGCGGGGAACCTTGTGCCTGTTGCCTTTGAGGAATCTGACTCTGATTCGCAAACTGGGACTCATCTACCGAAAAAATCGCTATCTCTCCCGCGCCTGTATCGTCTTTCTGGAAGTCGTGGAGGAGTCCATGCGGGCCATGGCAGTACAACGGAGTGGCTAGTGGTTAGTGGAGAGTGAAGAGTGACTTGAGCATTGCGTTGAAAATCTTGTCGATCTCAGCGCAGTCGTTCAATAAGTGCAACGATGTCATAGGGCGCTGTCCTGCTCCTGTAACTATCCACTAGCCACTATCCACTTATCGAAGAGGTGAATGAGGATGGAAAACGACAATCGAAACGCCAACGATGTTGTTCACGACAGCCCGTCCGAGGAGGAGCCGGGGGGGTTCCGAGTCGAGATGGTCGGACCTTCCAGAAAGCGAACCTGGATCCTGGCGGGGGTGGTCGGTGCCGCCGCTCTTTTCCTGATCGGTTCGGTGGTCTCGTCCTCCGGGGTGATGGATGCCTGGCTTCCCTGGACGCAGGAATATGCTCAGCGAAACGTCCCCCCGGCGCTCGACGGAGGCGAACCCCTTGCCCTGCTGGAGTTCAGCCAGGAACGAGGCGAGGAGACCATCACGGTGACGGGGAGAGTCCTGAACCGGACCGAAGGGAGGCTCGATGATCTCACTGCCACCTTGACCCTGATCACCTCTCTGGCGTTGCCCGTGGAGGAGGACGTGCCGGTGACTCCCCAGAGCCTGGAAGCAGGCTCGCAGGGAACGTTCGAGTGGCAGCGACCGCTGACCGGGGAGGCCGGCGGGGTCAAGCTCAGTTTCAGGCTGGGCAACGGAGCCGTCATTCGGCACCGGGACAGTCGCTACGAGCAAACGGAAGAGCCGCCCGAGGAGGCGCCGGAGGGGGCGCCCGAAGAGTTGTCCGAGGAGTCGCCCGCCCAGTAGATTTCGATTGGCTAGCGAGGATTCATTTGCATATAGTGGTGCCTGGCCCGCACTTCTCAGTGGTGCAAAAGGATGGACATGACTAACGGGACAGGGATTCGCAAGACGTTCCTGGCGGCGCACCGGCGTTTACGGGAATGGCATATGGTTGCTAAAGCCCTGCTTTCCACCCGGCATCCGGTGCTGGCGCACCTCATCCCGATCCGCCGCTGCAACCTCTCCTGTACCTACTGCAATGAGTTCGACCAGGTCTCGGCACCGGTGCCGATCGAGGAACTGCTGAGGCGGATCGACCATTTGGCCCGCCTGGGCACCACCGTGGTCACCATCAGCGGAGGAGAGCCGATGTTGCACCCCGAGCTTGACGCCGTGCTGAAGCAGATACGGCGGCGAAAGATGATGGCGGGTTTGATTACCAACGGTTACCTGCTCAGTGTCAAGCGCATCCAACAGCTCAATCAGGCCGGCCTGGAGCATCTGCAGATCAGCATCGACAATGTCAACCCGGACGATGTTTCCAAGAAAAGCCTCAAGGTCCTGGACCGGAAGCTGGTGATGCTGGCCGAGCACGCCGACTTCGCGGTCAACATCAACTCGGTCATCGGCTCAGGCATCCGCTTCCCCCAGGATGCCTTGCAGGTGGCCCGCCGGGCCGTCTCCCTGGGCTTTTCCAGCACCTTGGGCATCATCCACGATGGGGACGGCCAGTTGCGGGCTCTGAACGAGAGCGAACGAACCGTCTATCATGAGATCCAGAAGCTGGGCAAAAAATCCTTTACCCGTTTCAACAGGTTCCAGGAGAACATCTCTCGGGGAAAACCCAACCAGTGGCGCTGCCGAGCCGGCGGAAGGTACCTCTACGTCTGCGAGGACGGTCTGGTTCACTACTGCTCACAGCAACGCGGCTACCCGGCCATTCCGCTGAAGGACTATTCCCGGGACGATATCCGGCGGGAATTCAACCTTCGCAAGACCTGCGCCGCTTACTGCACGGTGTCCTGCGTCCAGCAGGTCGGCGTGCTCGACAATTGGCGGTCGCCCCAAACCGACCCCGCGAAGGCTAAACCGTGGCCCGATGGATTTTTCTCTTCAGGGCATGGATCTGGCGGCGAATTGACTTCAACCCCGAACGATCCCGGGCCTCCAGGGCCTGGTCCCGCTGCTTCTTGAGTTCCTTGATCTCCAGCTTGATGGTCCGCTTGTCGATGCCCACCACCTGGTGGTGCTCGTGCATATCGACGCCAAGGGCTTCACAGATCGCCTTCAACAAAGGCTCCTTGGTCAACTGGGTATAGCCCTTGACGGCCTCGTGCTCGATTTCCGTGGCGATCTCACGAAGCTGGGCCACGGTTTTCTGCTTCAGCTCCCCGAATGTGTAGGCCATAGCACCTCCTTCTCCCTCCTAGCCCGCATTTCTCACCGGGGGGCGTGAAGATGGCGCAGTAATTTTTCCCTCAGCGCGTGCTCGCGAGCGAAGAGCGTAGCGGTCACTACGTTCGAGCGAGCATGTGCGCGCTGAGGGGAAAAGGACAAGCCAGAGCGCGCCCAGCACACTGTGTTACCGCAAGGCATCACAATCGGACCAACAAGTTGCCGAAAATAAACTGTCTTTCATCATGGTTCCAGCGACCCGGTGAGAAATGCGGGCTACACGTGGTCACGGCGTGCCGCTGTGGATTCTCGGCTCGAATTGTACATGATGTCACTAGTGGCCAGTGCGCCTCTCTGTTTTTTCACCGGGAAATCTGCTAGTCTCATCCCCTCATCGGGCGGGAGGTTTCCCATGTTGGAGGGCAAAGTCGGCGTCGTCTTCGGAGTGGCCAACAAACGCAGCATTGCCTGGAGCATCGCCGAAGCCTGGCACAAGGCCGGAGCCCGGCTGGCCTTGACCTATCAGGGAGAGCGGTTGCAACGGAACGTCACCCAACTGGCCGCACGCTTCGGAAACGAGGCTCCGCTTTACCCCTGCGACGTCACCAGGGATGAGGAAATCCAAAACGTTTTCCACTGTCTCACCCGGGACTTCGGCAAGATACATCTGGTGCTGCACAGCGTTGCCTTTGCTCCCCGGGAGGCCCTGGAGGGACGCTTCGTCGACACGACCCGCGAGGCTTTCGGGATCGCTCAGGATGTCAGCGCCTACTCCCTGGTGGCCATCGCCAGGGCCGCCCTTCCCTTGATGACGGAAGGCGGAAGCATCGTGACCATGACCTACTACGGGTCGGAAAAAGTGGTGCCTCACTATAACGTGATGGGAGTCGCCAAGGCCTCCCTGGAGGCCAGCGTTCGCTACCTCGCCCATGACCTCGGCCCCCAAAATATCCGGGTGAACGCAATCAGCGCCGGCCCCATGAACACCCTGGCCGCACGCGGGATCCGCGGTCTGGGCAGCATGCTCAAGCACCATGCGGAACACGCTCCCTTGAAGCGGAACGTTCAGCCCGGGGAATTGGGAAATACGGGACTGTACCTGGGAAGCGATCTCTCCGCCGGGGTCACCGGCGAAGTGTTATACGTGGACTGCGGATACAACATCATGGGAATGTGAGGAGCCGTCCTTCCGGAGGCAGGCCGCGGGAGGGAAGACCCCGTCGTCCTTTTCCAGATCCAGCCTGATCCATTCCCGGGACAGCGCCGGAGGCGCTCCAGAACAGCCCCTTCCCTTGGGTAGCCAAAGGAGAAAGAGAATGGACAAGCCAAATCGTCGACGTTCAGCCGCGCGAGGGAAGACCCGCCCTGCGCCGGAAAACGGAATTTACAGGGCCTGCTGCTCCGGGATAGGGCTCTTCCTGTTCTTGTCAGGCTGTGCCAGCGAGAGTGTTTCCAATGCCGGGAACGCTCCCGCAACACCGCCATCCGCGGGCTCGTCCGCCCCGGCGTCCGATCGCCAGAAGGATTTGGGACCCTTCACTCTGGAAGTTCCCTCAGGCTGGGTCGAGCAGACGCCGAGCTCTCGCATGCGCCGAGCCCAATTTGCCCTTCCCAGGGAAAGCGGCGACTCCGAGGATGGTGAACTGACCGTATTTTATTTCGGCATGGGCCAGGGCGGGTCAACCGAAGCCAACATCAGCCGTTGGATTGGACAGGTGAGCCAACCCGACGGTTCTTCCTCCAGAGACAAGGCCAAGATCAGTCAAAGCAAGGTCTCGGGCTTTCCGATGACCGAAGTGGATGTGAGCGGAACACTGAAGGCATCCACCATGCCCGGAGTCTCTCAGCGGCCGGCTCGTCCCGGTTATCGGTTGCTGGGAGCCGTTCTGGAAAGCCCGCAAGGACCCTGGTTCTTCAAGTTGGTCGGCCCAAAAAAAACCATCTCCCGTTGGGCTGACAGCTTCCGCCAGTTCATCTCAAGCGCCCGGATCCGATAAATCTCCGGGTTCCTGCCTCACCGGAGGAAGGCGAACCCACCCCCGGCAACCCGCAGACGTCCCTTGAAGGGCAATTCAAGTCAAACGATGAATATCGGTCCGACCCTGCCGGCCGGAACCAGGGGACTGGGAGGGGGGCCTACACCTGAGGCGAGGTTGCCTGCGAACGAACCACGTTGTCGAAATGCAACTCCAGGACATCGCCGATCTGTCCGGATGTGAACCCTTTGGGAATGACGGAGACCGGAGCCAACTCCAGGGCGCTTCGGAACAAACGGTTCTCGCCGGCCAGATCCGTGACAACCACGAATACCAGCTTGCGGTCCAGTTTTCGGAGCTCGCGCAGCGTTTCCACGCCATCCATCCGGGGCAGGTTCAGCGACAGGAACACCATGCGGAAGGACTCCCGCCGGGCGGCATCCAGGGCCCGGGGCCCGTCCGGCACGGCTACCGCCGCAATGCCATGGAGCTGAACGATCCTTTGAAGGCTGTCCCTGACCGCTTGCTCATCCTGCACGATGAGCACCTTGCTTCGCCCATTCGCCGAACTGTCCTTGTTCGGCTCAGCCAGGAGCCAATCATCGATCTGGGACTTCTTGAAACGGAGACTGCCCCCCACTTTGAGGGAGGGAATCTTATTCTGCCGGGCCAGGAGATAGACCGTCTGTTCCTTCAACTTCAGGTACTCGGCAACCTCTTTGACAGTTATCAACGAATCTTCCATTAAGCCTCCTCAACATTAATTAAGCTATACATTAGAAAGCATAATATTTATCAGTTCGTTTTGTCAATTGTTAAATAATAAGATAACAGTGTGTATTTTATCTTCTCCACTCTTCACTGCATCAACCGGATTCCGACTCAGCAGCAGCCTTGGCTTGTCCGACTCTGACCCTGGCGGGGCGCACCAGCTTGCCGTTCAAGCGATACCCCTTTCGGACCACTTCCAGGATCCGGTTATCCTCTTCCGGCCCGGACACCTCGGTCACCGCAACCGCCTCGGCCAACTCGGGATCGTAAGATTCCCCCGACCTGACCACTTCCTCCAATCCCAACTCGGCCAAAACACCGCCAAACTGACTGTGAATCAGTTCAACACCTTTCAAGAGCCCTTCACGGTCGGGACTCTTCCTGGCGTGCATCACGGCTCTCTCAAAGTTTTCGAAAATGTCGATGAACTTCTCAACCGTCTCTCCCCGGGTCTGCTGAACCCGTTTTTCGTACTCGTTTCGAATACGCTCCCGGGCCTGACGGTTTTCGGCCTCGGCGTTGACTCGGAACTCACGATAGGAGGCAATAACCTCGGCGACCTTCTTCTCAGCCTCAGCACGTTGTTTCTCCAGTTCCTCCACGTAGGTGGGCTTCAGGGAGGAGGGTTTCTTTGCCGGTGCGTCCTCACCCTCCCGAACCCAAAAGCGTTTATCGATGACTCGGATTTTACCTTCCTGGTCCGGGCTTGTGGTCTGGGGAGACGGGGTCGCGCCAAGTGTTTTCTTTGGAAACGACTGGGATTTGTCGGACTTCTGCATAAGGAACTGCCTCCTCCTTGGGAACCGTCAGTTTAGCCGCGCGCCCGGCCGAGCGGGGGTATCATCCGAGGGAAAACGGCCGATCGTCAATGAAGATGAACCAAGAATGAACACGAATAGACAGGAAGACCGATGGACCTCCTTCAACGACAACTGGCGCCAAAATGCTTCTGCACTTTTGTCCCGTTGGTGTGACCCTGTCATGGGAGGAAGCCCACCCGGGAGCGCGGGCGTCCCGCCCGCACAAATCCTCTCGCAGCTTCGGCCATCTCCTCCACCGGAATCAACCGGCAGCGGCGCCCTGCCTCTGCTTCGGCCGGGCCCATGCGGTTCCCGCCGGCAGGGCGGTCGGCTGCAACATCGCAGGGAAACTGAGCGGCAACCGAAGGGACAGCATGCGGGCGGGACGCCCGCGCTCCCGGGGGTGTCGTCCCGATGGTGAGGTGGGGGGTATCCGGCGGGCGACTTCTCTGAAAGCCGGCCTGTCCCCTTTGGGAAACTCCCGTTTGCCTGCGAGCCGGGCGCCCACCCCCCGCGACTGGGCAGATCCATCGAGAAGGACTATAAATGGAACATCGATGCACAGGATAATCAGGACGGGAGGCTGCTGCAGGAGAGGCTGACTCGGGCGATGATCGCGTGCGGATTTGAGGATGTCCGGGAACACAAGCCAGCCGTCTCCGGAAAAAATCTTGTGCATCCTGTGCATCGATGTGAATCAAAAATCTACCCATGCTTGACTATGAACCGGTTTCCAGCCACCAGGCGCAGGGGGTTGTTTCAGGTAAGTTGGGCCCCCGCCCTGACGGGCGGATCATACGAGAGCAAAACAATCGGAAATCGATAGTCCTTTCGTGACCTTGGTATCCCGTCGCGGCTAACCTCAACGCCTTAGTGGCCCTTCGTCGTTCTTAGTGGCCCTTCGTGGAAAACTCTTTTGCTTTTGTCTTTTTTCAGTTGTTTCGGGCAAGCAACGGGCGCCTCCGAGGCACTGCCATGAAGGCGCAAACCATGGATGCGGGCGGTACCGATCAGGCTTGCTCGGCGACCGCCGCCGGCTGGAAGACCATTGCCGATCGTTCGGGATCCGCGTCCACCAGGAGATGGTCGCCCGCATGCACCTCTCCGCTGAGCAGCTTGAGCGCCAGCGGATCCTGGATGAGGCGTTGGAGGGCCCGCTTGAGCGGGCGGGCTCCATAGTTCGGGTCATACCCCTCCTCAAAGAGAACCTCCTTGGCCTCCTCGGTGACTTCCAACTCGATCTGGCGCGCCGCCAGCCTGGACCTCAGCCGCTCCAGTTGAAGATCGACGATCCGGCTGATTTCTGCGCGCCCCAGGGCATTGAAGATGATGATGTCATCGATGCGGTTCAGAAACTCCGGCTTGAAGGAAGCGCGCAGCACTTCGAAGACTTGAGCCTGGATCTGCTTGGGGTCTCGCCCGGTCATCTCCTGAATCGTCGATCCGGCAAGGTTGGAGGTCATAATGATCAGCGCATTCTTGAAGTCTGCCGTTCGCCCCTTCCCGTCTGTCAACCGTCCATCTTCCAGGATCTGAAGCAGCAGATTGAATACCTCCGGGTGGGCTTTCTCGATCTCGTCAAACAGGATCACCGAATAGGGTCTTCGCTTGACGGCCTCGGTCAGGGTCCCTCCCTCTTCGTAGCCCACGTAGCCCGGGGGTGCGCCAATGAGCCGGGCCACGGAATGCTTTTCCATGAACTCCGACATGTCCAGACGCACCATGGCCTTCTGGTTGTCAAACAGGAACTCCGCCAAGGCTCGCGCCAACTCCGTTTTGCCCACTCCCGTAGGACCCAGAAAAATGAAGGATCCGATGGGTCGGTCCTGATCCTGCAGACCGGCACGGCTCCTGCGAATCGCGTTGGAAACCGAGCCCAGAGCCTTTTCCTGCCCGATGACGCGGCGACCCAGCCTCTCCTCCATCTGCACCAGCCTGTCGACCTCTCCTTCCAGCATCTTGGCAACCGGTATGCCGGTCCATTTGGACACCACCTGGGCGATATCTTCCTCATCGACCTCTTCCTTGAGCATCCGACTGGACTGCTGCATTTGCTCCAGCTTGCGGTTGGCGGCGTCCAGTTCCTTCTGCAGATCGACCAGGGATCCATAGCGGATTTCCGCGACCTTACCCAAATCTCCGGCCCGTTCCTGTCTCTGCTCCTCAATCCGGGCTTGCTCAATTCTCTCTTTCAGATTTCGGATGCCGGAAATCACGGCCCGCTCGTTCTGCCAACGGGCCTTCAATTGGGCCGACTTCTCCTTGAGGTCGGCCAGTTCACGCTCCAGGGAAGCCAGCCGTTCTCTGGAGGCCTTGTCCTCTTCTTTCTTGAGGGCTTGTCGTTCGATTTCCAGTTGGCGGATTCGCCGCTCCACTTCATCCACCTCGACCGGCAACGAGTCAATCTCCATCCTTAGAGAGGCTGCCGACTCGTCCACAAGGTCGATGGCCTTGTCGGGCAGGAAGCGGCCGGTGATATACCGGTCCGAGAGGGTCGCCGCAGCCACGATGGCCAAATCCTTGATCCGGACTCCGTGGTGCACTTCATAGCGCTCCTTCAGGCCACGTAATATTCCAATGGTATCGGCAACAGTAGGTTCCCCCACGAACACCTGCTGAAACCGGCGCTCCAAGGCGGCGTCTTTTTCGATATGTTTCTTGTATTCGCTCAAGGTGGTCGCGCCGATACAGCGCAGTTCCCCCCTGGCCAGGGCCGGCTTCAGCATGTTGGAGGCATCCACTGCCCCTTCGGCGGCGCCGGCGCCGACCAGCGTGTGCAATTCATCAATAAACAGGACCACCCGCCCCTCGGCTTCCGACACTTCCCGGAGCAGCGCCTTCAACCGATCCTCAAACTCCCCTCGATACTTGGCTCCGGCAACCATGGCGCCCAGGTCCAGGGCAACCAGTCGCTTGTGCTTGAGGCTCTCAGGAACGTCCCCGGCCACGATACGCTGGGCCAGGCCTTCGACAATGGCGGTCTTGCCCACCCCCGGCTCACCCATCAGAACGGGATTGTTCTTGGTCCGCCGGGACAGGACCTGAATCACCCGGCGGACCTCTTCGTCCCGACCGATGACGGGATCGAGCTTGCCCTTTCTCGCCAGGTCGGTCAGGTCGCGGGCGTAGCGCTGCAGAGTCTGGTACTTTTCCTCGGGACTGGCGTCGGTGACCCGCTGTGAACCGCGGACATCCACCAGAGCCTGCAGGATATTGTCGGGACTGACGCCCTGGGAAGCCAGGATTTGGTGGGCGGCCGACCCTTCGGTTTCAGCCAGGGCCAGCAGCAGGTGCTCGGTGCTGACATACTCGTCCTTGAGACGGTCGGCCTGACGAAAGGCAGCTTCCAGGACCGTTTGAAGCATCCCGGAAATGGGCCGGCTGCCCACGCCTTGCACCTTGGGCAGCTTGGCCAGGGCTTTTTCGATCTCCCGAGTCAGCACTTCCAGGCCAACTCCCAACTTGTTCAGGACCGGTGGAATGACGCCTTCGGCCTGAAGCAGAAGCGCCTGCAACAGGTGCTCCGGTTCGATTTGCGGATGGGCATGCTCACTGGCCAGCCGTTCCGATTCGACCAGTGCCTCCTGGGCCTTTAGAGTCAGCTTGTCAACCCGCATTGGAACCTTCCTTTGGAGGATTGCCCGCTCGTTCTCAACTGCCTCGGTATGGATTCAAAGACGGTTCATGCGGTCTTGAATGTTCAGTAAATCCTTCACTGGCGTCCATCTGACGATAGCCATCGGTGCCCTCCCGTTGCGAATTCCACTACGCGAAATTAATAAGATCGGGACAGGTGCTTGTCAAAAGGGCTGGCAGGGACTTCTTTACTAGGGACCGGTTGCCAAGGCCGCCGACAACCGGGAACCATCGGGAGGCATTGACCTCCTTACTCCTCTATTTTGGCCTCATCGACCAGCATGATCGGGATGTCATCCCTGACGGGATAGACCCGTTTGCACCGGGGACATTTCAGTCCGTCCTCCTTTGGGGTCAGGCTTACCGATTCCTTGCAAAGGGGACAAACCAGGATCTCCAGAAGATCGGGGCTAAGAGGCACGGGTTGCTCCTCCTGCATTCATCCAGGCAGCCAAAGCCGCGAGTTTGCGGTTCCGTCCCGCCCAATCCAAGCTCGGGGATTTGACGTGCCGCCAGGATACGATGCCGGCGTTGGTTCTACTCGCTCTTCTCCAGGATGTCGTCGACCTTGAAGTTGAGGTCCTCAAGAACCTTCTTGTCCAACTTGTAAAGAGTCGGGTCGGGAGCGGCTTTGCCGAAAACGACCTCACCCTCCGTCTTTCCCAATACCACCTCAATGATCTGATCGTCCTTTTTCACCACCTTGACTTCAGCCGAAGGCTCACTGAAGCCATACTTGGGGTCATCCAGATTGGCCCGGTCGACGATCTCTTTCCCCTCCAGATCCTCCAATGGCCAGAAGAGCTTGTATTCCAGGACCGATTTCTCCTCATGACCGGTGGGAGTCCGTAACCGCCATTGGTTTTCGGAGTCCTTGGCGAACTCGAACTTCCGGTCGGGCAGCTTGACCTCAACCCGTTTCACCTCATCCCGCTCAAAGCGGGCCATCTTCCTGTCGCGGAGCTTGGACAGGTCCAGATCGAACTTCTCGACCAGGTCCTCCTTGATCCTGAAGACATCCTCCCCGGCGTCATCCTTGGCGTAGAATTGGGCGCCGACCTTCTTGCCAACCAGCAGCGTTTTCCTGGCTCGATTGTCGCCCAGATAGAGGTCGACACGGGATGAGGGCGCGTTCAGTCCGTAGGTCTTGAGTTCGCCGGCTCCCCGTTCCACGAATTCCTCCACTCGAGCGAACTCCAGATCACTGAGGAGGGAACGGATCTCCGACCGGTCGGCCCTGGCTTGAATCGGTTCTCGGATAGACCAATCCTGCCCCTCCTTCTGCAAGCGGTAGGTCTTCCGCTTGGCCCGGATCTCGACTTCCCGTACCTGTTCCCTGTCAAACTCCAGCACCGTCTTGTCTCTGAAATCGACCGGTTCCTTATCGGCAGTGGTGTACAAGAAGCCGGGCAAAACCAGCACCTTCGCCAAGTGCGGAATTCTGCCGAAAACCGAGTCCTGGTTGAAGTCCTTGTCTCCAAGCTCCAGTTCCAGTCTCCGGCCATCCTGCAAACCCACACTGATTTTCAGGTTGGGGTTGTCCAGACCATAGTCCTTCCAGTCCACCGGACCTGGCTCCAGAGATCTTTCCAACTGGGTGGAACTCAATTCCGAGGCCAGCCCGTCCACCGCCGTCTCGTCGGCCTTGGCCTGGATAGGCGCAACCAGTTTCCACCCGCCATTCTCCTTTTTCAGGATGATGGAACCGCTCTCCCTGTCCAGGGAGATGGAACTCACCTCCTCCTTTTCGAACTGGAAGAGTTTCTTGGCCTGTTCGGCGGCTTCTTCGCGCTTCTTCCCGCCCTCGATTTCATAGAAGTAGACGAAGGCCCCCAAGCCGACAAAGAGGACAGCCACGATCCCCAGGTTTCTCCAGATCATGCCTTGCGTCTCCTTGACCACACCAGGAGGCCCAAGCCCAACGCCGCTCCCGGCAGCGCCACCATGGTCACCCAGAACAGTATCCTCGAGTGGGCAGGGGTCATCTGGACACTGCGGTTTTCCGAATTCTTGGGACGCACCGAAATCAGGTCCTCGTCCTCGGCCAGCCAGCTCACCGCATTCAGAAACAGGTCCCCGTTTCGCTGGTGCCGCAGAAAGGCGTTGTTGGCAAAATCGGAATCGCCGATCACCACCACCCGGGCTTCCTTGCCGAAGGATTTGTCTTTCTCCGCCTCTTCCCGGCCCGAATCCTCGCCCCCGTTTTCTTCTTGAGCTCCATTCGAATCTCCGGCCGCTGAACTCACCGCAAGGGTGCTGACCACCCCAAGGACCACCGGGCCCTCGATATCCTCGCCCTGATTGAATTCCGCCGCCCCTTCCACCAGGTTCTTTTCTCCCCAGCTTCGCTCCGAGGTGCGTAACAGCGCCCTGGAGCTAAAGGACGAATCCTCATGGTCGACCGTCTTCAGGGAGCGAGCCTCCGGGAAAAAGGTCATGGTATTGTTCAGGTCTTCGGTGATGGGGTGGGATTCGTAGGAGGTCACCAGAGGAGCTGCGGGTCCCATGCCGAAAAGCTGGCCCAACCCGCTGGAGTCGACCACAATGTCGTCCTCCACCCCAATCTTCCACTTCTCCAGCAGTTCCTCCATGCCGGAGTCCAGATCGGGGTCCAGCAGCAGGAGAACCTTCCCTCCCGCGTCCACATATCGATCGATGAGTGCCGT